>JAGRPP010000006.1 GCA_019449415.1 Geothrix sp. | reverse complement strand
GACTTCGTGGAGATGTTCGTGGGCGTGGGCGCCAGCCGCGTGCGCGACCTCTTCGAGCAGGCGAAGAAGAGCGCGCCCTGCATCGTGTTCATTGATGAGATCGACGCCGTGGGCCGCCATCGCGGCGCCGGCCTGGGCGGTGGCCACGATGAGCGCGAGCAGACCCTGAATCAGCTCCTCGTCGAAATGGACGGCTTCGAGGGCAACGAGGGCGTCATCCTCATCGCCGCGACCAATCGCCCTGATGTGCTGGATCCCGCCCTGCTCCGCCCCGGCCGTTTCGACCGCCGCGTGGTGGTGGACCGCCCCGATGTGAAGGGTCGCTTCGAAATCCTGAAGGTGCACACCACCGACAAGATCCCCCTCAGCCCCGATGTGGACCTGGAAGTCATCGCCCGCGGCACGCCTGGCTTCGCCGGCGCGGATCTGGCCAACCTCTGCAACGAGGCCGCCCTCACCGCGGCCCGAGGCAGCAAGAAGTGGGTCGAGATGTCCGATTTCGAGAACGCCAAGGACAAGGTCTACATGGGCGCCGAGCGCCGCAGCCTCGTGATGACCGAAGCGGACAAGCGCATCACCGCCTACCATGAGGCGGGCCACACCGTCGTCGCCGCCGTGGTGCCGGACAGCGATCCCCTCCACAAAGTGACGATCATCCCCCGGGGCCGTGCGCTGGGCGTCACCTGGCAGTTGCCAGTGACGGACCGCTACAACACCACGCGGGACTACATGGAGAGCCGCATCGCCATCGCCATGGGCGGCCGCATCGCGGAGGAGATCTTCTTCAACCAGCTCAGCACCGGCGCGGCCAATGACATCCAGCAGGCCACCACCATGGCCCGGTCGATGGTCACGGAATTCGGCATGAGCGACAAACTGGGCCCCCTGAACTTCGGCGGTGGTGGGCAGCAGGAGGTCTTCCTCGGCCGTGACTTCGCGCAGCATCGCGAAATCTCCGAGGACACCGCCCGCCTCATCGACGTCGAGGTGCAGGAGTTCGTCCTGCGCAACTACCGCCGGGCCAAGGCCGCGATCGAAGCTCACCGCGACCAGTTGGTGTCCATCGCCGAGGCCTTGCTGGTGCGTGAAACCCTCGACGGCAACGATATCGAGATCCTCATGAAGGGCGGGACCCTGCCCCCGCCCAAGGCCGGCAGCACGCCTACCGCGCCCGCGACGGTGGAGGGTCCTTCCACGGATTCCGGCCTGAACCCTGCTCTGAAACCCGCGTGACCGGCACGTCCTTCGATTGGGGACCGCTCCTTGAGGGCGGTCCTCTCTTTCTGGGGATCCTGAATCTGACGCCAGATTCCTTCAGCGATGGTGGCCGGTACGTGGATCCCGCCGCGGCCATCAGCCAGGCCCAGCACCTCGTGGCCGCCGGGGCGCGCATGCTGGACATCGGTGCCGAGAGCACCCGTCCCGGCTCGGTGGTGGTCGATGCCGCCACGGAATGGAGCCGCCTCGAGCCCGTCTTGTCAGCTCTGACAGAGACCCTGCCGCACGTCCCCCTCAGCCTGGACACCCGCCACGCCGCCGTGGCCGTGAAAGGCCTGACGGCCGGCGCCTCGGTCATCAACGATGTCGATGGTTGCACCGATCCCGCCATGTTGGACCTGGTCGTGGGGTCCACCTGTGGGCTCATCGCCATGCGCAGCCGCCGCCATGGTGAGGGGTTCCTCATGCCTACCTACGACGATCCCACTCCGAAAGACGCGGCCTCCGCCATCACCGAACTACGCGCTGTCCGAGACCGGTTGCAGGGGGCCGGAATCCTGGCTGATCGCGTGCTGCTGGACCCTGGCTTCGGCTTCGGCACCACCTTCACGGAGGATCTCGCCCTCTGGAATGCCCTGCCACGGCTGCCAGCGGCCCTAGCCTGGCCTGCGGATCGCTTCTGCATCGGCATCTCCCGCAAGCGATTCCTGGCGGTCCGGGGCGGCACACCGCGCCTCGCCCCGGACCAAAGGGACACCCTCACGGCCACGACCCACACCGAGGCCATGGCATGGGGCTACCGCGTGTTCCGGACCCACACCGTCCTCTGAGGCATCCGCGGGGGGCATCGGTTAATCTGGCGGCATGAGTCTTCGCTACTTCGGAACCGATGGCATCCGTGGGGTCGCCTTGCGCTCCCCCCTCACCCTGGAAGAGGTCTCCCGTTGGGGCGCCGCCTGGGCCCAAGTGGCCCGGGAGGCTGGTGTGAAGCGGCTGGTGGTGGGCTGGGACCCGCGATCCAGCTCCGGACCCATCTCCGAGGCGTTCATCCTGGGCCTTGGGATGGGCTTGAAGGTGCAGGTCCTCGGCATGGTCCCGACCCCTGCCGTGGCCTGGACCGTG
>JAGRPP010000005.1 GCA_019449415.1 Geothrix sp. | reverse complement strand
GTGCCGGCAGCGGCCTTGGTGCAGGGGTGGCTGCTCTGGAGCACCTCCCAATCGCCGGGCATGGGCTCCAGCACGGTGACGGTGACGGGCTCCTTCTTGGCGTTCTTCAGCTCGATCTCGAAGGCGGATTCGTGCACGAAGCCGTATTTCCCCTGGCGGCCCAGGCTCTTGTAGTCGGTCTGCTTGCGCCGCGCGGTGACGTCGAAGGCCTCGCCCAGCTTCAAGCGGACCAGCTCGTTCTTCGGGGTGTGGTCCACGCTGTCCTCGCCCACGAACTGGGCGCGGCCCTCGCTGTCCCGCTTGTAGACGCGGATGATGCCCTTGGGGAGCGGCATGCCCAGGCGGCTGGATTCCTTGTTGTCAAACTCGACGAACACACCCACCTTCTGCTTGTCGCCCAGGTTGCCGTAGCTGCCGGTGTAGTAGTAGGTCTGGCCCTGGAGCAGGTATTCCTTGCGCACGGGCACGGCGCTGGCGCTGAGCAGGGCCACCTGCTTGGTCTGGTTCACCGCCAGGGTGGTGGGGCGGTCCAGGGTGTAGAGGTGGTATTCGAAGAGGCTCTCCTCGGCCATGCGGGGAGGGGCTGGAGCAGCCTTGGCGGCCAGTCCGTCAAGGGCATAGACGCGCTCCGCTCGCGGCTGGGCCCGGTTCACATCCCCCGCCACCAATTGCAAGGTGGCGTTGGGATAGGCGGCGCCGCTCTGGTTGGTGAGGGTCACCCAGCCGCTGAGGTCGAGGGTCTTCTCATCCGGCGCCAGGTTGGCCACGTAATCCGCCCGCCAAGAGAGGCCGCCCGTGAGGTAGCTCAGCTCCAGCTTCTGCTCCCGGTCGGCCCCGCTGTTGAGGTTGATCACCAGGGTGGGCCGGGCCCGCAGGTTGCCGGGCACCTTCGGGAAGATGAGGCGGCCAGGGGCGCTGGTCTCGATGCGGTCCGCGAACTGCAGCACCGTGCCGTTGTTGGTGGCCAACACCGTGGCCTCCTCGCGGACCTCCTTCGCCCCCGCGCCGGATTCGTTCGGCACACTGCGCACCACGGTCACCTTCTCGCCCACGTATTTCTCCAGCAGCTTCTGGGGCGTGAGCAGGTCGAAGTCGAAGTTCTGCTCCGCCACCCAGAAGTCCTTCGGGTGGGTGAGGTTCCGCAGGAGCGCCGTCTCGGGCCGGATCTGGGCCGACACTTCCTGGAAGGCCAGGCGGGATTCGCCCTTCGGCAGCCGCACCTCCCGGGTGTCCTTCACCAGGGCCAGGTTGTCGTTGTAGATCGTGACCGCCAGGGCCTTCTGATCCTTCAGGGTGGTGACCGCTTCCTGAGCAACCAGGAGCGAGGGCAGGGCGGCGAGCAGCAGGGCTGGGCGCATGGAACCTCCAGATGGAATGGGCGGCGGGCGGATCAAGGGCCCGATACCCGGTCATGCCGTGAAGGGGGATTTCCTTTCAGGGGAAACGTCCCATGATCCCTGTTCAAATTCATTCACAGGGATGCAAGGGATGAAGGGGATGGAAAGCCTCCTCCTGTGTGGTCGGTTGGGTGATCGAGTGGGGCTCGTAACCAACGTCACATGGCGGGATCCCATGTCTTCACACAATTCCGCCCTGCGGATTTCGCCGCGTACAAGGCCTTATCTGCGCGATCAATCGAGGTTCCAGCCGGGAAATTTGCGTCGAGGAGTGTCAGGCCGAAGGAAGCCGTGATGTGGATGGGTTCCTTTTCACCTATATCTATTTCCAATGCGGCGAGTTCTTCGCCGAGGCTCTTGACCCTGTCAAACCCCGCTGTCAACTCGGTGTAGGGCATGCACAACAAAAACTCCTCCCCGCCGTAGCGGAATACCTTGTCGTAGGGGCG
>JAGRPP010000031.1 GCA_019449415.1 Geothrix sp. | reverse complement strand
GATGCGCCGCAAGGAAGCGCCCGCAGGGCGATGCGGGACATCGTTCAAGGGCGGTGACGCCGCGGAGCGCCCGCCTGGCTCCATCCCTCCGGGCGAGGGGCGGCGGGCGTCGCGATGCTGCGTCAGGCTCGGATCGCGTAGGACCCGCTACGCTCACCTCGCCTTCCTGGCCTCGCTCGCCCGGCGCCCCTCGCGCGGTGGCGCGGGGTTTTATTGCGACCTCTTAGCCACGGTCAGTGCCCGCAGCCGCAGCCGCCGGTGAAGGCCGCGCTCCGGGCGGCGCGGATCATGCCGAGGCCCTCTTTCCCGATGAGCCCCGCCAGGCCCAGCGCCGCGGCGGCATCCACCCACCAGAGGGCCGGTCGGAGCAGGAACAGCAGGCTGCCGGCGAAGAGGACCACGGACAGCTGGATGCAGGCCAGGCTACAGGCCGCATCGGCCTCCACGGTGGCGCTGTCCAGGGCCCGGGCCACGCGGAGCTTCGCGCGCCACAGGAAGACCATGAAGGTCAGGGACAGGGCCGAGATGACCAGGCCCGGCAGGGTGGTGGGCGGATGGATGCGGGCCGTGAGCTGGAGAAGGGCCCCCCCAGCGATGCCCAGGGCCAGGGCCAGGAACAGCCAGCCGATGCTCCGGGTGGCCTTGCGCTCACGCTCGAGGTTGCCGTGATCCAGCAGCTTCCACAGCACCAGCAGGGCCGAGGCCACCTCGATGAAGCTGTCGGCGCCGAAGCCGAAGAGAGCCACCGAGTCGTCCGCCCAGCCGAAGGCCATGGAGACGAGTCCTTCCGCCAGGTTGTACCCGATGGTCAGGGCGGAGAGCCAGAGGGCCCGGCGGCGCCAGTCCACCTGGTTCGCGCCCGAATTCACGGATGAGGCTCGCGGACCTTGCGGGCCTTCACCAGCACCAGGGTCGATCCCTGCGGGTGGCGCTCCATGTGCACCTCGTCCATGACCTGCCGCATGAAGAAGACGCCGCGGCCGCCGGGCTTGAGCAGGTTCTCGGGCAGGTTCGGGTCGGGCAGGGCCTCCAGGTCCACGCCGGGGCCGCGATCCTCGATCCGGATCTCAAAACGGTCCACCTTGGGCGTGAAGGTCACCTTCACGGGCTTGTCCTTGACCAGCTTGTTCCCGTGGCGCATGGCGTTGGCGATGCCCTCCTGGATCGCCAGCCAGAGGCGCTCGCCGTCCTCCTGGCTGAAGCTGAGGTGCTTCAAGAATTCCGCGCCCACCACCTGAATGAGGTCGATGAAGCGCAGGTCCGTGTTGCAGGTGAGGACGACGGGCAGAAGGGCGGGATGGGCCATGGGCTAGAAATCCCTTTCAGAGATCAGGGGAACCAAAGCCAAGGTACTTGGAATCCCGGCCCCGGGGCCAGAGGTTTTGCCAGGGCCCGACGGGCGCTCGGGCTGGAAGGCGCGTGTCTGAGATCACAATTAAGAATACATGGTCCTAAATATGGAAAATTGTGGAACACTGCTTTCCGGCGCCCGGTGAGCGCGCGATGGAGGCTTCGATGAAGGCAAGGTGGTGGCTGGTGTTGCTGGTGCTCCTCGCGGGCTTTGGCGTGTTGGGTCTGGGAGGGCGGCAGATCGCCCAGAATGCACCACCCATCCCGCAGCGCGTGGTGGCCGAGGACGGCACCCAGCTGGTGGGTCCGGGGCAGATTCTCGAAGGCCAGGTCAGCTACCTGGGACACGGTGGCCAGCACATCGGATCCATTTGGGGTCACGGCGCTTATCTGGCACCTGACTGGTCGGCCAAGGCCTTGCACCAGTGGGCCGCGCACACCCTCGAGGGGGTGAAGGTCCAGGGCGCATCCATCGCCGATGCCAAGGCCAGTACCATTTCCATATTTCAGAGTAATAAGTATGAATCATCCACCGGCACGCTGACGCTGAACGCGGCGCAGGCCAAGGCCTATCTCCAGGCCCGCGCTGAGTTGGCGAAGGTCGCGGTGGAGGGCGACAAAGGTGCCGCCATTCCCGCCCGCTGGATCCCCACCCTGGAGGAAGGCGAGCGCGTGGCCGACTTCTGGCTGTGGACCGCCTGGGCTGCCGCGGCCCGACGCCCCGGCGCGGACCACAGCTACACCCAGAACTGGCCCCAGGAGCCCCTGGTGGGCAACACCATTACGCCCATCAGCCACCTCTGGAGCATCCTGTCGATCATCCTGCTGATCCTGGGGGTGGGCCTCATGGTGTGGCACCACGCGCACCAGCCCGCCGAGGAGTTCCCGGACCCCAAGCCCATCCCGCCCGCCCCGGCCACGCCCAGCCAGCGCTGGTCCGCCCTGTACTTCGCGGTCGCCATGGCTCTGTTCCTGGTGCAGATCGGCATGGGCGTCATGACGGCCCACGATGCGGTGGAAGGCAATGGCCTCTACGGATTGGACCTGTCGCGCATCCTGCCCTATGCGGCCTCGCGCACCTGGCACCTCCAGCTGGCCGTCTTCTGGATCGCCACCTGCTGGCTGGCTACGGGCCTCTACCTGGGTCCCAAGCTCAGCGCCAAGGAGCCCAAGGGCCAGTGGCTCGGCGTCGCCGGTCTGCTCGGCGCCCTCGTGGTGGTGGTGGTCGGCGCGCTGGCCGGCGCCCACCAGGCCATCCTGGGCAAGCTGTCCGGCTCCTTCATGCTGGGCCACCAGGGCTATGAATATGTGGAACTGGGCCGCCTCTGGCAGATCCTGCTGACCGCGGGCATGGTCATCTGGCTGGTGCTGGTGCTGCGGTCGCTGCTCCCCGCGCTGAAGGGGGAGAAGGGCCGCCTGGGCCTGCTCAAGCTCTTCGTGCTCTCGGCCATCGCCATCCCGCTCTTTTACTCCGCGGGCTTCATGTACACCCGCGAGACCCACATCGCCATGGCCGAGTACTGGCGCTGGTGGGTGGTCCACCTCTGGGTGGAGGGCTTCTTCGAGGTCTTCGCCACCGTCGCCATCGCGCTGCTCTCCACCCGCATGGGCCTGCTGCGCGAAGGCACCGCGCTCCGCGCCGTGAGCCTCTCCATGGGTCTGTTCCTGGGCAGCGGCGTCATTGGCACCTTCCACCACCTCTACTACACGGGCTCCCCGGCTTCCATCGCGGCCCTGGGTTCCGTGTTCAGCGCCCTGGAGATCGTGCCCCTCACCATCGTGGGCTTCGAGATCGCCATGAGCCTGAAGGCCGGCCGTGCCCTGGGCAGCGGCTACGAATGGCCGTTCAAGTACTTCGCGGCGGTCTGCTTCTGGAACCTGCTGGGGGCCGGCGTCTTCGGCATGCTCATCAACCCGCCCTCGGTGCTCTACTTCGGCCAGGGGCTCAACACCACACCCATCCACAGCCATGCCGCACTCTTCGGCGTCTACGGCTTCCTCGCCATCTCGCTCATGCTCTTCGCCCTGCGCGGCATGACGCCGGACAAGGCCTGGGATGAGAAGTGGCTGAAGTACGGCTTCTGGGGCCTGAACCTGGGCCTGGTCATGATGCTGGCGTTCTCGCTGGTGCCCAGCGGCTTCTACCAGATGGCGCAGAGCCTCGAGCACGGCACCTGGTACGCCCGCAGTGCCGAGGTCGTGCAGAGCCCCCTCATGCGCGCGTTCACCTGGATGCGCGTCCCCGGGGACACCCTCTTCGGCCTCGGCGCCCTCGCCGTGATCATCTTCACCTTCAAGGCCGTCATCGGCGCCTGGGGTTGGAGGACGGCCGAGGAGACCCAGCCGGCCAGCGAAGTCACGGACGCAGCCCCTGCGTTCGCGGTGGCCGAAGACTGACCCGACGCCCACCCACGCTGCGCGAACCGAGGCCCCTGCCGGAAGGTGGGGGCCTCGCCGCGCGTGGTACCCGAGCGTACCCGGCGGGCCGCATCAAGCAGGCCTGTTAACCTGACTCGCCTTGGAGGTGCACTGTGGTTCTCATCGCCGTCCTGCTGCTCGTGGTTGGTGTCCTGGCCTGGCGGTGGAAGACCAAGGTGGAATTCCCCCTGTCGGCCCGGCTGGCCATCCTGCAGTGGATCGGCCTGGGGCTCGGGGCTGTTATGTTCCTGGCCTCCATGGCTGTGGTGGTGCCCCCGGGGCAGGCGGGCATCCAGGTGCTGTTCGGCAAGGTGAACGCCGAGCCGCTGCCCTCGGGCCTCCACTTCATCAATCCCTTCGCTCAGGTGGTGGAGATGGAGGTCCGCACCCGGAACTACACGATGTCGACCGTGTCGGACGAGGGACAACACAAGGGCGACGATTCCATCTCCGTCATCAGCAGCGACGGCCTCACCGTGAAGCTGGACGCCACCATCTTCTACTCGCTGCAGCAGGCCCGCCTGCCGGAGATCTACCGGACCATCGGACCGGATGTGGAGGCGCGCATCGTGCGCAGCGAGATCCGGGCCAGCCTGCGGGATGCCGCGGCCAGCCTCTCCGCCACGGAGCTGTACACCTCCAAGCGCCAGTCCTTCGTGGACCAGGTATCCAAGACCCTCCGGGCCGCCTTTGAAGGCCGGGGCATCACCCTGGAGCAGATGCTGCTCCGCAATGTCATCCTGCCGGACCAGATCACCAAGTCCATCAACGACAAGATCAGTGCCGACCAGGACGCCCAGAAGATGGCCTTCGTCCTGCAGAAGGAGAAGCAGGAGGCGGAGCGCAAGCGCATCGAAGCCGAAGGCCAGGCCCGGGCCCAGCAGATCGTGAGCCAGAGCCTGACGCCCCAGATCATCGAGTACCAGCGCATCCAGGCCCTCCGGGACATCGGCACGAAGGGCAACCTCATCATCACCCCCATGGGGGGCGCCACGCCCATGATCCAGGTGTCCGCCAAGAAATAGGGACCCTCGGTTCTATTCGATGTATTTCCCCCGCTTCGTGTAGTGGGTGTGGAGCAGGCGGTGGCTTCTGGCGCCGCAGGGCCCTTCCTTCAGGAACTCGGAATAGATCCTCAGCACATCCGGGTTCTCATGGGATTTGCGAATCGGGTAGGCCGAATCCTCGGCGTAGATGGCCTTGGCCCGGGCTTCCCGGATCTCGGGCGAGGTGGGGATGGGCTGGCCGCCCCCACCGATGCACCCGCCCGGGCACCCCATGAACTCGATGAAATGGCACTGGCTGAAGAGGCCGCCCGCCTTGATGTCCTCCATGACCTTCTTCGCATTGGCTGTGCCGTGGGCCACGGCGACCTTCAGCGTGGCTCCCCGGAGGAACTCCCAGCTCGAGAAGTGATCCGCGAGGATCGCTGGGACGGGCCCCACTTCCGGAACCGGGATCTCCGCATAGCGGATGCCCTCGAAACCCCGGACGGGCTTGATGTCGGCATGGGCGAAGAGGTCCTCCACCTTGACGCCGGACACCAGCTCGAGGACCGAGCGGAGGGCCGCCTCCATGACGCCCCCGGTGGCGCCGAAGATCACGCCGGAGCCGGTGGCGGTTCCGAAGGGTGCGTCGAACCCCGTCTTTGGCATGTCCGGCAGCCGGATGCCGGACTCGCGGATCATCTTGGCCAGTTCGCGGGTGGTGAGGCCGTAGTCCACATCCTTGAAGCCGCTGGCATCCATCTCGGGCCGGTTGCATTCAAATTTCTTGGCCGAACAGGGCATCAGGGCCACGGTGACGATGTCCTCGGCGGGGATGTGGTGGGTCCGGGCGTAGTAGGTCTTGATGATGGCGCCGAACATCTGCTGCGGACTCTTGGCGGTGGAAAGGTTCGGGATGTACTCGGGGTAGAAGTGCTCGAGGTATTTCACCCAGCCGGGGCTGCAGCTCGTGAACTGGGGCAGGGCGATGGATTCGCCCTGCAGCAGGGCCTTCTGCAACCGGATCAGGAGTTCCGTGCCCTCCTCGAGGATCGTGAGGTCCGCCGTGAAGTTGGTGTCGAAGACCCGGTCGAACCCGGCGCGCTTCAGGGCTGTGTTGAGCTCGAAAGTGAGGGCATGCCCTGGAGGGAGACCGAAGCATTCCCCGATGGCGGCGCGCGGGCTGGGCGCGGTCTGGATCACCACATGCTTGCCCGGGTCGTCGATGGCGGCCCAGACCTCGTCCGTGTAGTCCTGGGCATGGAGCGCGCCGGTCGGGCAGCGGTTGATGCACTGCCCGCAGTTGATGCAGACGACATCTCCCAGGGGCTTGCCGAGGTACGGGGCGATGTGGCTGTGGTCCGACCGTCCCAGCACTTCGATGGCGCCCACTTCCTGGAGGTCGATGCAGGTGCGGACGCATCGGCGGCACATCACGCACTTGTTGTTGTCGCGGACCACGGAGTAGCTCGATCCGTCGATCTCATGGCGGGGCCGCTCGGGGTGCCCGAAGCGGAACATGTCCACGCCGTATTCCCTGGCCAGATCCTGGAGCTCGCAGTTGTTGTTCCGGCGGCAGGCGTAGCAGTCGCCGTAGTGGTCGCTCAGCAGCAGGTCGACGATGTGGCGCCGAGCCAGCCGGACCTTCTTGGAATGGGTCCTGACCTGGATGGGGGCCGTCACCGGGAAAGTGCAGGCCGCCTGGAGCGCGCGTAGCCCCTCGACCTCGACGGAGCAGATCCGGCAGACGCCGGCCACGCAGAGATCCGGGTGATGGCACAGGGTGGGGATGTGGGTTCCCAGCTTCCGCGCCGCCTCGAGGATGGTGGTCCCGGCGGGCACCTTCACCTCCTGCCCGTCGAGCGTGAGGGCGACTTCAGCTTCGGCGCCCAGGGGGCCGCAGGGCGGGGCGTTCTGGTTCTGCTGGCTGGCCGGCGCCCGGCGGGGACGATCGATGGCGGTGGCTTCGGTCATGGTCGATTCCCCTTTACTCAGGCGTGAACCAGGGGGTGGGCGCGTCCCATGAGCTCCTCCCGGAAGTTGCGGACCACGGATAGGAAGGCGCAGGGACTGCTCTGCCCGAGCCCGCATTTGGAGGCGATCATCATGGTCTCGCCCAGGGCGCACAGCTCATTGAGGTAGGCCATGGAGCAGGTGCCAGCCTTCAGCATCTTCACGCCCTCCAGGAGTTTCCGGTTCCCGAGACGGCAGGGCGTGCACTGGCCGCAGGACTCGTCGGCGAAGAAGCCGAGGAAGTTCTCGATCACATCCAGCATGTCCCGCTCAGGGCCGAAGACGATCACGGACCCGCCCGTCGGGATGTCCTCGAAGGCGATGGCGCGATCGAACTGCGAGGCCGGGATGCACTGGCCCGAGGCCCCTCCGATCTGGACGGCCCGGGCGTTCTCGCCGCCCACATTCCGGAGCAGCTCCCTGACGGTGATGCCCATGGGGAATTCGAAGACGCCCGGCCGTTCGCAGTCGCCCGAGATGCTGAAAATCTTGATGCCCGTGCTCATCTCGGTTCCGACCTTTCGGAACCACTCGGCCCCCTTTTGCAGGATGCAAGCCGCCCAGGCCAGGGTCTCCACATTGTTGACGACCGAGGGACGATCCAGGAACCCCTGGTGGACGGGGTAGGGCGGTCGGTTCCTCGGTTCGCCGCGGAACCCCTCCAGGCATTCGATCAGCCCGGTCTCCTCGCCGCAGATGTAGGCACCGGCCCCCATGAAGATGCGGATGTCGAACCCCGGCTGGAAGCCCAGGATGTCCTCCCCCAGCAGGTGCCGGCTCCGGCGCTGCTGCAGAACGGCTTCGAGGTGGGCGCGCAGGTAGGTGTACTCGCCCCGGAGAAAGAGGATTCCCTCCTTCGCCCCGACGGCGAGCGCGGCGATGGTCATGCCTTCGAAGACCAGGTCCGCGTGCTCCTGGAGGATCACGCGATCCTTGAAGGTCCCCGGTTCGCCTTCATCCGCGTTGCAGAGGATGAACTTCTGGTCGGAGGGCGCTTCGGCGGCCAGGGCCCACTTGGTACCGGTGGAGAACCCGGCGCCGCCGCGGCCCTTCAATCCGGAGGCCGCGATCTCCTGGACGATCTCTGCCGGCGTCCGTTCCAGGGCCCGCTGCAGGCCGATGTCGGCGGGCATGTGGCTGAAGGTCGGAATCTGGCTCATGCGAGGTGGACCTCCTTCCGTTCCGTGGCGTGCTGTCCGAAGGCCCGGCGGCACTCCTCGAGGATGGCGTGCACCGATTCCGGGGTGACGCGGGTGAAGACGCGCTCGTTCACCAGCAGGGCGGGCCCCTGGTCGCACATGCCGATGCAGTTGGCCCACTCCAGGGTGAATTTCCCGTCCGGCGTCGTCTGGCCGAAGGAGATGCCCAGATCGTTCTCGAGCTGCCGCATGACCCGGGCCTTTCCCGCCATGTCGCAGGAGATGGTGCGGCAGAGGCGGATCACGAAACGGCCCTGGGGGCGGTCGCCGAGGAAGGCATAGAAGGACACGACGCTGTTCACTTCCACCGGATGGATGCCGAGCAGGTCGGCCGTGACCTGCATGGCATAGCTGTCGATCTTGTGGTACTTGCGCTTCACCTCCTGGAGGATGGGCACCAGGGAGGTGCGCTGGCGGCCGTACTGGTCGACCAGGTTCCGGATTTCCGCCGCCAGGAATTCGCGCTCCGTCATCAACATGTCGGTCCTCCTTGGCCTGGGGCACGCGTGGGTGGCCCGCCGCCGGGCGGGGGCTGGTTCGCAGGGAGGGCGCATGGGCAGGTGGTCACGGTGCTCCCGGACGGGCCGGGGGTCGCCATCCTGCCTGTTCGTCGAGAGGAAGCCGCATCCATCTGGACCACCACAGGGGCCGACGAGACTCTACCCCCGGATGAATCGGGGTTCCAGTCAATGATGATGTATAGGTAATAAATTGTTCCCGGGAGAGAGAACCTGAGATCGAGCCCTTGTTCCTGCCTCTGCGTTATGATGAATAACTTGACCAATGTGGTCAGGATTGTGGGGCTGCCATGAAGGTGATCGTCGCCAAGACCGCGGGCTTCTGCTGGGGCGTGAAGCGCGCCATGGACGCGGTGCTGGAAGCCTCGGCCCGCAATGACGGTCGCGCCGTCCAGACCCTGGGGCCGCTCATCCACAACCCGCAGGCCCTGGACCTCATCGGCAAGCGGGGCGTGGCCGTGGCCGAAACCCCCGACAAAGTGCAGAACGGCACGGTGGTGATCCGGGCCCACGGCATTCCCATCCAGGACCTGCGGGGGCTCAAGGAGCGCCAGGCGCGGGGCGAGGTGAAGATCGTCAACGCCACCTGTCCCGAGGTGGCCAAGGTCCACCACAAGATCAAGAAGTGGAGCCCCAAGGGCTACTTCACGGTCATCCTGGGCAGTCACGGGCACGCCGAGAGCGTGGCGCACCGAAGCTTCGCGGAGAGCGGCTCCGTCATCGTCGCGAACATGGCCGAAGCCGAAGCGCTGACGGACGACCAGCTGAAAAAGGTGCTGGTGGTGGCCCAGACGACCTTCACGGTGAAGGACTACCACGCGATCTCGGATTACATCCGCACCCGCGCGGGTGATGCGGTCTTCGAGAACACCATCTGCGAAGACACCTGGATGCGGCAGGACGAGGCCAAGGAGCTGGCCCGCACCGTGGACACGGTGATCGTCGTGGGAGGCAAGGCCTCCAGCAACACGAAGCATCTGGCCGAACTGGCCCACCACTACGGCAAGCCCGTGCAGTATGTGGAGACCGCCGCGGAGCTGGACCTCAGCGCCTTCACGGGTCGCGAGACCGTGGGTGTGCTGGCGGGCGCCTCCACGCCCACCTGGCTGGTGGACGAGGTGGTGGATGTTTTGGAGCAGCTGGGAGATGGCCCCAGCCGCTGGCGCAGCTTTGCCCAGGCCGCCTTTGGCAGTTCGTCGCTGCTGGCGATGGGCGCGGGCCTCATGACCCTGGGCGTGCACAAATGGCTGGGCCTCCCCCTGGGCTGGCGCTATCCGGTGTTGGCCGCGACCTATGTGCTGGCCATGTACCTCCTCACCCCGTTTCTGGATCCGCTGGGCCTCGGCGCCAAGGGGCCAGCCCGGGCCCGGTTCCTGCAGCGGAACCGGATCGCCCTGCTGGCCTCGGCCGGGGTGGCCCTGGTTGCGACCCTCGGCTTGGCGGCCAGCCAGGGGCTGAAGGCCCTGGCCGTGGCGGCTGGGGCCTCGCTGGTGGGCGCCGCCTACAAGCAGCGGTTCCAGGTCGGCAAGCGGGTCCTGAGCCTGCGGAACATTCCCGGTTCCAAGGATGTGGTGGTGGCTCTGGCCCTGGCCACGGTCGCGGTCGTCATGCCGGTCTGGCAGGAGGGACGCGCCTGGGATCTCCGTGCCTTTGCGGCCGTCTTCCTGGTGGGCGTGCTGGCCTTCGTCCGCACGGTGATCTACGAGATCCGGGACATGCAGAACGACCAGATCGTGGGCAAGGAGACCCTGCCGATCCTCATGGGCAAGATGGCCACGAAGGTCGTGCTGGTGGGCCTCCTTGGCTCGCTGCTGACGGGCACCCTCTGGCTCACCTTCGACAGCCGTCAGCAGGGGGGGCATCCCCTGGCCGTGGCCGTGGTGCTGGTGGTGTGCGCGGCCTATCCGGTGTTGTACCTGTGGCTCTATCACGAGCGTTTCACGACCGGGAAACACCGCTTCGAGCTGAGCGTCGATCTGAGCTTCTACCTCGTTGGATTGCTGGCGCTGGTGTAGTGCTTGTCATCCTTGGAGAGGCTGCTAGCCTTGGGGCACCATTTCCAAAGGAGAACCCCATGCGCATGAAGTCGCTTGCCATCCTGTCGGCCACGGCCGTGCTCGGCGCCGCCCTCGGCTGGGCCGCTGCCGCCGCCAGCTACCAGAAGACCGGCACGGTGAAGGAAGTCGCCGCGGACAGCTTCACCCTGGATCTCGGCAAAGAGGAATGGCGTTTCTACACCGATGGCAGCACGGCCGGGAAGGATGCCCTCAAGGCCGGCGACAAGGTGACCGTCACCTACAAGCAGGTGGCCACCAAGATCGAGAGCAAGGGCGGCGCGAAGAAGGAAGCGGCCAAGGCCCCCGCGAAGAAGAAGTAGGCCGCAGGCCGTACCGAGAAGAAGTTGTTCCGCCGGAGGCGGTACCTGCAGAACGGGGCGCGCTCGCGCCCCGTTCTGCAGGTGTGTGGAAAGATGAATGGATGCGGAACTGGGTCCTCATCACAGGGTGTTCGACGGGCATCGGGCGGGCCCTGGTGCCGCTGTGCCGTCAGGCGGGCTGGGGCGTGGTGGCCACGGCCCGGCGGCCGGAGTCGCTGGTGGACCTGGCCCCGGGCGAGGACTTGCGCATCCTTTCCCTGGATGTCACCGAGGACGCGAGCGTCGCGCTGGCGACTGCGGCCTGCGCCGACCTGCGCCTGAAGGCCCTCGTGAACAACGCTGGCTATGGCCAGGTGGGCCCCCTGGAGCTCCTCCGCCCCGAGGAACTCCGGGCGCAATTCGAGACCAATGTGATCGGCCTCCACCGGGTGACCAATGCCTTCCTCCCGCTGCTACGGCGCCAGCCCGGCGCGCGGATCCTGCAGGTGGCTTCCATGCTGGGGCGCCTGTCCATCCCGCTGGCGGGGCCCTACAACGCCTCCAAGCATGCCGTGGTGGCCCTGGCGGAAAGCCTGCGCCTGGAGGTGGGCCGGGAGGTGGCGGTGGTGTTGGTGGAGCCTGGCGCCATCCGCACGGCCTTCCGCGAGACCCTCGCCACGGCCTGGGGGGATCTGCCGGAGCGGGCCCGGGGCACCCGGTACGAGGCCGTCATCGGCCGCTACCTGGCCCTGCGGAAGGGGCAGGCCGAGCGGTTCGCCATGGACGCGGACGATTGTGCCCGCCAACTGCTTCACGCTTTGAATGCCGAGCATCCTCCGCGCCGGGTGGTCATCGGCCGGGATGCCTTCTGGGTGGCCAAGCTGAAGGCCCTCCTGCCAGTCGCCTGGTGGGAGGGCCTGCTGCGCCGTCAGTACGGCCTGGATTGACCTACTTATAGATGCCGCAGCCGACGACGAGGCCGGCTTCCGCCAGGCAGAACGAAGTCTTGTTCTCGACCTTGCCCGTGGCGGGATTCTCGACCTTCATGTCGGCCCATCCGCCACCCTTCTTCTGGCCGGTCTTGATGATCTCCTGGATGTTGTAGACGCCGTCCGGGTCCTTCACATTCCAGCGGTTGACGCCGAGGAGGTTGGCCCGGGCCCCGTGGGCCAGCACCACGCCCTTGAGGTCATAGACGAAGAGATACAGGGTCCCGCCCTGCTTCACATGGAATCGTCCCTGGGGCTTGTGGACCTCGGCCAGGAAGGCCTCCTTCCCGTGGGCCTTCAGGAAGGCGATGCCCTCCTTCACCATGGCTTCGGCCTTGGGTCGTTCCGCGGGCTGGGCAAGCAGGGCGGTGGTGATCATGAGGGCGGCGGGCAGGGCCAGCAGGCGGCGCGGGTGGATGCTCATGGGCAATCTCCTTCTCAAGCAAACAGGAACTCATTCCCTCCCACTCATCGGTCGGGGCTAAGACCACCTTAAGCTCTCATTTAGAATCTATTTATAGGCGCCGCAGCCGATGATCCAACCTTCCATCAGCTCCACATACGAGACCTTGGTCCTGACTTTGCCCGTCGCGGGGTGGGGGTATTTGTAGTCCACCCAGCCGCTGCCCTTGACCTTGGCGACGGTGATCATGTCCCGGAGGAAGTGCTTCCCGTCGGGATCCCGCAGGCCGATCCGGTTCGTGCCCACCATCTGGCTCTGGAAGCCGATGGCCTGGCAGACGCCCTGCAGGTCGTAGACGAAGATGTAGAGCTCTTCCCCGCTTTTCACATGGAACCGGCCCTGGCCGTGGTTGATCTCCCTCAGCAGGGCCTCTTTTCCCTGGCTCTTGGCGAACGCCACCGCCTCCTTCACCAGGGACAGGGCCCGAGCCGGCTGGTCCTGGGCCAGGAGGGGCGGGGCGGCCATGCAGAGAATGGCCGGAATCCATGCATTCCCAGCGTGCACAAGGGCCTCCTTCGGAGGAGAACGGCTACACCTGTAGAGATCGTCCGCTCGGGCGGAAGCATGAATCCCGGCGGGGCCTGCCAGACTGGATGCATGTCCGACGACCGCCTCTACCTGATCGACACCTTCGCCTTCATTTTTAGGGCCTACTTCGCCAATCCCCGGCTGAAGAACGGGGCGGCCTACACCTTCACGCGGCTGGTGCTGCAGCTGCTGGAGAAGCACAAGCCCACCCACATCGCCTGCGTGTTCGATACGCCGGAGCCCACCTTCCGGCATGAGATCTACCCCGAGTACAAGGCCAACCGCGACGCCATGCCCGAGGACCTGCGACCGCAGATCCCCATGATCCGGCAGCTGGTGGAGGCGCTGAACATCCCCATCGTGGAGCTGCACGGCTACGAGGCGGACGATGTCATGGGCACCCTGGCCCGGGAGTCGGCGGCCATGGGCCTCCCGGCGGTCATCGTCAGCCCCGACAAGGACCTGCTGCAGCTGGTGGACGACGGCCTGCGCATCCAGGTGTTGAACACCAAGGACGGCGAAGTCTGGCATGACCGCGAGGGCGTGAAGACCCGCATGGGCGTATGGCCCGAGCAGGTGGTGGACTTCCTGAGCCTGGTGGGGGATGCCTCCGACAATGTGAAGGGCGTCCCGGGCATCGGCGAGAAGGGCGCGGCCCTGCTGCTGGAGAAGTTCGGCAGCCTCGACGGGGTGATTTCCGCCAAGGCCGACCTGAAGCCCAAGCAGCGGGAGGGGTTGGAAGCGGCGTCCGAGTGGCTGGACCTCACCCGGCGCCTGGTGACCGTGGTGACGGATCTCCGTCTCTCACTGCATCCCCGGGACCTCGCCTATCCCGGCGTGGACGAAGCCAAGGCCCGGGAGACCTTCAAGGCCCTGGGCTTCCAGACCCTCACCAAAGAGTTCACGCAGAGCGCCGAGCAGGCGGGCAGTGCGCGGACCTACCGGGCCGCCTCCACCCTGGCGGACCTCGAGGCGGCCGTGGCGGCCTGCCGCGCAGCCGGCCGCTTCGGCCTGGACACGGAAACCACCAGCATCGATCCCACGCGGGGACATATCGTGGGCCTGAGCCTGGCCTGGGCGCCCAACGAAGGACTCTATGTGCCGCTGGCCCATCTGAAGCCCGCCACCGCGGACACGGAAGGCTCCCTGCCGGGCCTGTTGCCGGATTCGGGCCTACCCGAATCGCTGCTGGACCTGCGGGGCGATGCGGTGACCTTCTTCGCGGAACTGGCGCCCCACCTGGATCCCCGCAATGTACCTTTCTCGGAGGCCCGGCGCGTCCTCGCGCCGCTGCTGGCAGACGCATCCGTCG
Organism: Geothrix sp.; assembly: GCA_019449415.1. Classification (GTDB taxonomy): domain Bacteria; phylum Acidobacteriota; class Holophagae; order Holophagales; family Holophagaceae; genus Geothrix; species Geothrix oryzae. The sequence goes on along the minus strand of JAGRPP010000031.1, from coordinate 128,561 downwards.
GGAAATGCGGCCAGAACCTGAAGTACGATTTGCAGGTCCTATCCCGCCACGGGCTCCCTGTGGCGGGCTTGGCGGACGACAGCATGGTGCTGAGTTTCCTGCTGGAGAGCGGCGTCCGTCATAACCTGGATGACCTGTCCGTGCGCCTGCTCGATGTGAAGCCCATCGCCTTCGAGGAGGTGGTGGGGAAGGGGAAGAGCCAGAAGCGCTTTGACGAGGCCGTGTTCGAGCAGGCGGTGCAGTACGCCGCGGAAGATGCCGACCTGGCCCTGCAGCTCTGCGACAAGCTGCGGGCGAAGCTTGCTGACGACCGGATGAAGCGTCTCTATGAAGAGGTAGATCTGCCGCTGGTGGAAGTCCTGGCGGCCCTGGAGGGCCACGGCGTCCGCCTGGATCTGGAGGTTCTCTCCTTACTCGCCGTGCGCATGCATGGCGAGCGTGAACGGTCCCAAGCGAGGGTGATCGAGCTGGCCGGCGAGCCCTTCAACCTGAACAGCCCCACCCAGCTGGGGGCTGTTCTCTTCGGCAAGTTGGGCTACAAGCCCGTGAAGTTTACGGGCAAGACCAAGGCGCCCAGCACGGATGAGGATGTGCTGCTGGAGCTGGCGGAGAAGCAGGGCGCCGAGATCGCCCGGGAGCTGCTGCGCCACCGCCAGATGGTGAAGCTGCTGGGCACCTATGTGGAAGCCCTGCCGCAGATGGTGAACCCCGTGACGAAACGCGTGCACACGCGCCTGCACCAGGCGGCCGTGGCCTCGGGGCGGTTGGCCTCCAGCGATCCCAACCTGCAGAACATCCCCATCCGCACCGAGGAAGGCCGGGCCATCCGCGGGGCTTTCGTGCCCGAACCCGGCTGGGTCCTGCTGGATGCGGACTACAGCCAGATCGAACTGCGGGTGGTGGCGGCTCTGGCCGAGGATCCCGTGCTGCTGGGTGCGTTCGCCGCAGGTGAGGACATCCACCGCCGGACGGCGTCGGAAGTCTTCAATGTGCCCATGGACCAGGTCACTTCGGAGCAGCGCAGCGCCTCCAAGGCCGTGAACTTCGGCCTGCTCTATGGGCAGGGGGCCTTCGCCCTCGCCGCCAACATCGGGGTCAGCCAGAAGGAGGCCAAGGCCTTCATCGAGCGCTACTTCGAGCGCATGCCTAAGGTGGCGGCCTGGATCGAGGGCGCCAAAGAGCGGGCCCTGGCCGAAGGCCTCGTCCGCACCCACTGGGGCCGCATCCGCCGGATCCCCGAGCTGGAGAGCCCCAACAAGCAGTTCCAGGCCCAGGGGCTGCGGGAGGCGGTGAACACCATCGTCCAGGGCACGGCCGCCGACCTCATGCGCCGGGCCATGGTGCGTCTGCACCGCAGCCTCCAGGCCTCGGGCCTCCGGGCCAGGCTGCTGCTCCAGGTCCATGACGAACTCTTGATGGAGGCGCCGCCGGAAGAAGTGGACCGGGCCGCCGCCCTCCTGAAGGACGCCATGGAAGGCGCCGACGACCTGGGCGCCCTGGGCGTGAAGTTGGCGGCGGAAGTCCGCACGGGCGACAGCTGGCTGGCCTGCAAGTAGGCGACCCCTACCTCGGGGAAACATGAACCGCAGAGGACGCAGAGAACACAGAGAATCCATTTCCATGCTCTGCGCCCTCTGTGGTTAAGCCTTTTTATCCATCCGGCACCGCTTGGACCCTGAGGGTGGCTGGTGGAGGGTTTGACACTTTGTCGGGGGATGTTCCCGGATCAGGCGATTTCTGGGGGTTTTGTGATGGCTGTCCGGGCTCAAACTTAACGGGGAGGTCATGATTGGCGGGTCTGGTGCGGGAGCGCACCGCAGCCCCAGCCCCCTTCCTGCAGGAGTCTGAACATGAGCCAGTTCAACATCGCCTGGTTGCCCGGTGACGGCGTGGGCGTCGAGGTCATGGAGGCCGCCAAGATCTGCCTGGATGCCCTGAAGTTCGATGCCTCGTACACCCACGGGGACATCGGCTGGGAGTTCTGGTGCAAGGAGGGGGAAGCCTTCCCCCAGCGCACCATCGACCTGCTGAAGAACAGCCATGCCGCCATGTTCGGCGCCATCACCTCGAAGCCCGTGAAGGACGCCGAGGCGGAACTGGTGCCGGAACTGAAGGGCAAGGGGCTCATCTACCGCAGCCCCATCGTCCGCATGCGGCAGATGTTCGACCTCTACACCTGCCTGCGGCCCTGCAAGGCCTACGCGGGCAACCCTCTGAACTACAAGGAAGACATCGACATGGTGATCTTCCGCGAGAACACCGAGGATCTCTACGCCGGCGTGGAATTCAGCCCCGTTCCCGACGAGCTGAAGGAAACCCTGAAGAAGCTCAGCAAGCCCTTCGCCCACTTCGCGGAGATTCCCGGTGACCAGTTCGCCATCACCTGCAAAGTGAACACCCAGAAGGGCTGCGACCGCATCATCCGCGCCGCCTTCGAGTACGCCAAGAAGTTCGGCTACCCCAAGGTCACGGTCATCCACAAGGCCAATGTGGTGCGGGCCACCGAAGGCATGTTCCTGGAGACCGGCAAGCGCATCGCCAAGGAATACCCGGGCATCGCGATGGATGACGCCAATGTCGATGCCATCACCATGTGGATGCTCAAGAACCCCAAGAACTACGGCGTGATGGTGGCCACGAACCTGTTCGGCGACATCGTCAGCGACCTCGCGGCCCAGATGGTGGGCGGGCTCGGCTTCGGCTGCTCGGGGAACATCGGCGAGAAGCTGGCCGTGTTCGAACCCAGCCATGGCAGCGCGCCGAAGTACGCGGGCCAGTACAAGGTGAACCCCATCGCCACCATCCTGGCCGCCAAGATGATGCTGGATTGGCTGGGAGAGACCGAGAAGGGCGCCCGGCTCGAGGCCGCCACGGCCGCCGTCATCGCCGAAGGCCAGGTCCGCACCTACGACATGGGCGGCAAGGCCACCACCCTCGACATGGGCGAGGCTATCGCTCGGAAACTTTGATTTGTAACGGCAGAGGGCGCGGAGGACGCAGAGAAATGCCCCCACGCTTTCCTCGGCGATCTCTGCGCCTTCTGCGGTTAAAGAAGAGAACACTTCCATGAACGACATCCTCATCCACGAAGTTGGCCCCCGCGACGGTCTCCAGGCCGAAAGCATGGTCGTGCCAACGGAAACGAAACTCGACTGGATCCGCCGCATGGCGGATTCGGGCGTGGACATCGTCCAGGTGGGCTCCTTCGTGCGGGGGGACAAGATGCCCCAGATGGCCGACACGGATGAACTGTTCCGCATCCTCGGCCGGGAATCCCACCGGGCCCTGTTGTCGGGCCTGGTGCTCAACGAGAAGGGGCTGGAGCGGGCCCTGGAGGTGGGCGTGCCGCTCATCTGTATGGGCGTGTCCGCCTCCGAGACCCACAGCCGCAAGAACACCGGCATGGGCACGGAGGACGCCACGCGCCGAATCATCGCCACGGCCCTGGAAGCCAGGAAGGCCGGGCGGAAAGTGCAGGTGAGCGTGCAGAGCGCCTTCGGCTGTGGCTTTGAAGGCCCCATCGACGAGGCCCGGGTCCTGGGCATCGTGGCCGCCTACCTGGACGCCGGGCTGACCTCCATCAGCCTGGCGGACACGGCGGGCCATGCCCACCCGGCCCAGGTGCGGCGCTATGTCCAAGAGGTCCTGGACCTGAACCCCGCCGCTGAAATCACGGCGCACATCCACAACACCTATGGCCTGGGTATGGCCAGCGTCTACGCCGCCATGGAAGCCGGGGCCCGGGCCATCGAGACCAGCTTCGGCGGGCTCGGCGGCTGTCCCTTCACCAAGGTGGCGGCCGGGAATGTGGCCACGGAAGATCTCGTCCATGGCCTCCAGCGCACGGGGCAGCGCATGGACATCGACCTCGCGGCCCTCATCGGAGTGACGAAGGATGTCGCCGCCCACTTCGGCCGGGAACTGCCCGGCTGCGTCTACCGAACCGGGCCTCTCGCTGCAAAGGTGACGGCATGAGCAGGAAGATCCTCGAAGGCATCAAGGTCCTGGATCTCACAAATGTGTTGTCCGGACCCTTCACCACGCTCCATCTGGCCTTGCTGGGGGCCGAAGTCATCAAGGTGGAGAATCCCAAAGACGGCGACCTGGCCCGGAAGCTGGGCATCGTCCCTGATCTGAACAAGAAGCTCATGGGCACCAGCTTCCTGGCCCAGAACTGCAACAAGAAGTCCATCACGCTCAACACCAAGTCCCCGGAAGGCAAAGAGATCTTCCGGAAGCTGGTGAAGGACGCGGATGTGGTGGTGGAGAACTTCCGGCCGGGCGTCATGGATCGCCTGGGCCTGGGCTACAAGACGCTGGCGGAGCTCAACCCCCGGCTCATCTACTGCGCCATTTCGGGCTTCGGCCAGACGGGCCCCGACGCGCTCAAACCCGCCTACGACCAGATCATCCAGGGCCTGTCCGGCGAGATGGCGGTGAACGGCGACGAACGCCTGAACCCCCTGCGCACGGGCTTCCCCGTCTGCGACACCGTGGGCGGCCTGAACGCCGCCTTTGCCGTGATGGCAGCCCTCTTCCACCGGGAGCGCACAGGGCAGGGACAGGCCATCGACATCGCCCTGCTCGACAGCATCATGCCCCTCATGGGCTGGGTGGCGGCCAACCTGCTCATCGGCGGCGAACAACCGGCCCTCATGGGCAACGACAACTTCACGGCCGCGCCCAGCGGGACCTTCCGGACGCAGGATGGCCACATCAACATCGCGGCGAACAAGCAGGAGCAGTGGGAGGCGGTCTGCGAGGTGCTGGAGGTTCCGGCGTTGAAGACGGACCCCCGCTTCCAGGAGCGCGATACCCGGAAGAAGAACCGGCGGGAATTGACGCCGCTTCTGGAGGCCCGGCTGGCCCAGAAACCGACCCGTTTCTGGGTGGAGGCATTGAACGCGAAGGATGTGCCCAGCGGTGACATCCTGAGTCTGGAAGACGCCCTGCGCCAGCCGCAGATCCAGCACCGGGAGGTGCTCCGCAAGGTCCAGGTGGCGGGCGTGGGCGAGATCGAGGTCTTCGGCCTCACGGCCCTCTTCGAGAAAACCCCGGGCGCAGTGGAGGCCCCTCCGCCGACCCTGGGCGAGCACAATGCCCTGGTCTACGGGCACCTGGGTCTGGGCGAAGGCGAACTGATCGAACTGAAATCCAAAGGCGTCATCTGAGGAGGTTCCCATGGGCATGACCGTCGTCGAAAAGATCCTGGCCCGCGCGGCAGGGCAGGCCTCCGTGAAGGTGGGAGATGTGGTCGAACCCAGGGTCGACCTCGCCATGTCGCATGAAAATGCGGCGCTGGTGATCAACCAGTTCCTGGAGGTGTTCCAGGGGACGGGCCGCCCGGCGAAGGTGTGGGATCCCTCCCGCATCGCCATCATCTTCGACCACCGGGTGCCGGCCGAATCCCCCAAGACCGCCACCAACCAGAAGAAGATCCGCGGGTTCGTGGCCGAGCACGGCATCACCAAGTTCCACGACATTCGCGGCGATGTGGGCGGCATCTGCCATCAGATCCTGCCGGAGTACGGCTATGTCCGGCCCGGCTTCGTGGTGCTGGGCACGGATTCCCACACCACCAGCCACGGGGCCCTCGGCGCCTTCAGCTTCGGCGTCGGCGCCACGGAGATGGCCTCGGCCTGGAGCCTTGGCATCGCGGTGAACATCGAAGTGCCCGCCACCATCAAGGTGGTGGTGAAGGGCGAATTCCCGCCCATGGTCGGCCCCAAGGACCTCATCCTCCACCTGATCGGCAAGCTCACGGCCCAGGGCGCGAACTACAAGGTGCTGGAATTCCACGGCGAGACCATCCGGAAGATGAGCACCAGCGGGCGCATCGCCATCTGCAACATGAGCGTGGAGGCCGGCGCGACCTCCGGCATCGTTCCCGGGGACGAGGAGACGGTCCGCTACCTCCGGGAGGAGGCGGGTGTGGTGGACGCGATCACCTGCGTCACCCCGGATCCCGATGCCCAGTACATCCAGACGGTGGAGATCGATGTCTCTGCATTGGCGCCCCAGATCGCCTGCCCGCACATGGTGGACCATGTGAAGCCCATCGACCAGGTCCTTGGCACCAAAATCCAGCAGATCGTCATCGGCAGCTGCACCAACGGCCGCCTGGACGATCTGGCGGACGCCGCCGCCATCCTACGGGGCAAGAAGGTCGCGGAAGGAACCCGGATGCTGGTGTTCCCCGCCTCAAGCAAGATCTTCGCGCAGGCCCTGGACAAGGGCTACATCCACGACTTCATGAGGGCCGGAGCCGTGGTCATGAACTCCGGCTGCGGTCCCTGCCTGGGTGTGCACGAGGGGGCGCTGGGCGACCACGAAGTGGCCCTCAGCACCACCAATCGCAACTTCAAGGGCCGCATGGGCAATCCCACCGGTGAGGTCTACCTCTGCAGCCCGGTGGTGGCCGCCGCCTCGGCAATCACCGGCGTCATCACCGACCCCCGGAAAGGAGCCTGACATGGCCAAGGTCATCATCACGCTCGGGAACGACATCAGCACGGATGACATCTACCCGGGCCGTTTCATGGCCACCGTGCTGCCCACGGAGACCCCCCAGTTCGCCTTCTTCGACCGCACCGAGTTCAACGCGAAGCTCAAGGCCAAGGCCTTTCCAGCAGGGTCGATCATCGTGGGCGGGGAGAACTTCGGTTGTGGCTCCAGCCGGGAGCAGGCCTGCTCGACCCTCAAGGGTCACGAGGTGGCCGTGGTAGCGAAGAGCATCTCGCGCATCTTCCTGCAGAACAGCATCAACCTGGGCCTGCAGGTGGTGATCTGCCCCGGCCTCGAGGCCAGCGAAGGCGATGAGCTGGAGATCACGGCCGACCGGGTGCTCAACAAGACCACCGGCAAGGCCTTCGAGCAGGTCCAGCTGCCCGCCGCCCGCAAGGGCATCATGGATGCGGGCGGGCTCATCCCCTACACCCGCGCGCGGCTGATGGCGACGAACGCCTGAAGGCTGGCGAAAGGAAAAACCGGCCGGGGCGGTTGCGCTCCGGCCGGTTGTCTCTATTCGGTCGTCTCGAGGGCATCCTGCGGGCAGGGATGATGGTGGTTCCGGATGGCGTGGATGGCCATGTCGTAGTCCGGCTCATGCGTGAGCTCGGACACCAACTCGGTGTGGACGACGGTGCCGTTCTCGTCCAGCGCCACCACGGCCCGCGCCAGCAGGCCCCGCAGCGGACCATCCACAATGGTGACCCCGAACGCGGTGCCGAAATCGCAGTGCCGGAAGGCGGAGACGGGTACGGCCCGCTCCAGCCGCTCGGCCCCGCAGAAGAGATCCAGGGCGAAGGGCAGGTCCATGGAGACGCAGAGCAGCACCGCGTCGCTCAGATCCGCCGCGAGGGCGTTGAAGGTCCGCATGCTCTGGGCGCAGGTGGCCGTATCCAGGCTGGGGAAGATGCTCAGCACGATGCGTTTCCCCTCGAGCTCCACGCTGGTGATGTCGCGGAGATCCGTGCGCGTGAGGGTGAACGGGGGCGTGGCGAAGCCGATGGTGGGCAGTTCGCCGCAGGTATGGACGGGGTTGCCGTTCAGGGTGATCGTGGCCATGGTGACCTCCCGGCGGGCCCATCCTACTCCCGATAGGGAAATCCGTATCGGCATTCCTGACCGATGGATCACCTCTGAGTGGAAGATCACCCCTGGAATGCCTCGGCTCGCCCCAGCCTGCTGGCGGGAACTCCTTTGTGTCTCTAGGCTTGGAGCATGGAACCCGCGGTTGGGAAGTGGCGCTGGTACTGGGGCATCTGGACCCTGATGGGGCTCTACATGGCCACCTGGGATCTGGCCATGTACCCGTCCGCCCCGGTCCTCCGGATCGTGGTGATGAACCTGCTCCAGAACGGGACCTGGGGCGTTCTGGGCCTCTTCCTGATCTGGCTGGCCAACCGGCGGCCCATCGAATCCTTCGCCTGGTCCCAGTGGCGGACCTGGACCCTGCACCTGCTGGCCAGCGTGATGGTGGCGGCCTTGGGGCTCTTCGTGGCCTACCTCATCTCCCTCCGCCTGGATTCCTGGGACCAGGGGAAGGCGCTCGATCTGGCGAAGCTCCTCAAGGGCCTGCCGCGCTTCTACCGGGCCTACTTCCACACGAACCTCCTCTTCATGTGGGCCGTGGTCGCCGCCTTCCACGGGTTGCGGATCTACCGGAAGTACAAGGCCCGCGAAGTCGAGGCCGCGAAACTGGAGGCCCGGTTTGCCGAGGCCCAGAACCTGGCACTTCGGATGCAGCTCCAGCCCCACTTCCTCTTCAACACGCTCAACTCCATCTCCGCCCTGGTCCATGCCAATCCGGAGGGCGCGGACGACATGATCAGCCGCCTGGGGGATTTCCTGCGCATGACCCTGGACGCTCCGCCCGACCAGCTGGTGACGCTGCGCAAAGAGCTGGCCTTCATCCAGGCCTACCTGGCCATCGAGCAGGTGCGCTTCCAGGATCGCCTCCAGGTCCGCGTGGACATCGCCTCCGACCTGCTGGACCTGCGGGTGCCCAGCTTCATCCTTCAGCCCCTGGTGGAGAATGCCCTCAAGCACGGCCTCTCCGACCGTCCCCAGGGCGGCACCCTGCAGCTGCGGGCCCACCGCGACTCCGAGTGCCTGGTGATCGAGGTCCAGGATGACGGCGAGGGGTTCACGCCGGGCCGCGAGGGCGTGGGCCTCGGCAATGTCCGGGCCCGCCTGGGGCTGCTCTACAAGGGCCGGCATCAACTGGATCTGCTGGGCGCTCCGGGCCGGGGTACCCTCGTGGTGTTGCACCTTCCCCTGGATCGGCCGGGACCGGAGGTCGGATGACCTTGCGTGCCCTCATCGTGGATGACGAATCGCTGGCCCGGCAGCGCATCCGCCATCTGCTCCGCAAGGCGCCGGACATCGAGGTGGCCGCCGAATGCGCCCACGGCCTCGAGGCGGTGAAGGCCATCGAGGACCTGGCGCCGGACCTGGTCTTCCTCGACATCCAGATGCCGGAGCTGGACGGCTTCGGCGTGGTGGAGGCCGTGGGGGCGGACCGCATGCCGCCCACCCTCTTCATCACGGCCTATGACCAGCACGCGCTCCGGGCCTTCGAGGTCCATGCCCTCGACTACCTGCTCAAGCCCTTTTCGCCCGAGCGCTTCCACCAGGCTTTGGAGCGGGCCCGCCGCTGGTGCACCCAGAAAGAAGGGGGGAGCGGGCCTGACCTGGAGGCCCTGCTGGCGGGGCTGCGGAAGGAGCGGCCCTGGGTGGACCGGCTGCTGGTGAAGCAGGGCGACCGCCATATCCTGGTGAAGACAGCCGGCCTGCAATGGATCGAGGCCGAGGACAACTATGTGCGCCTCCATGTGGAGGGCACCTCCCACCTGCTGCGGCAGACCTTGTCGGGACTGCTCACCCGGCTGGATCCCGCCCAGTTCCGCCGCATTCACCGCTCGGCCATCGTGAACCTGGACTGCATCAAGGAATTCCAGCCCTGGACCGGCGGCGACCACCTGGTGATCATGCGCGATGGCACCCGCCTCACCCTGAGCCGGACCTACCGCGAACAGTTCGGAGAGTGGCTCTGACGCTGATCCCGGCCAAGAGAACGGCCCGGCGGGGGCCGGGCCGTGGCAGGCGGGTCGTGGGGGTCATTCGGCGGCGTGCACCGCGATGGTGGCCATGCCCTCCTGCCGGAGCACCAGGGAGGCCTTCTGCGCCAGGGCCCGGTTGGGCAGGATCACATCCACGGTGCCGATGAGGCGGTCCGTGACGAGCACTTCGCCCTGGGTGCCGTCGCCCACGCTGAACACCGCACCCTGCTTCAGGGCCACGGCCGTGGTTCCGATGGCGGGCACGCCCCGGAGGCCCAGCTGGCTGATGGCGAGGGTGGCGCCGAAGGAACCGTCCCGGAACGAGCGGTCGCCGGGGAGCAGCACCAGGTAGTCGGCCTTGTGGTTGGCGATCAGGTGGGCTGCCGAGGCGGCATACTCGGGCCGACGGGTGTCCGCCACGGTGATCAGCGAGCCTTCGCCGGCGGCCTTGGCCAGGGCCATCACCTGGGCCTGGCTGGCGTTGTAGTCGCAGATCACGCCGATGTGCTGCTTCTCGGGCCAGGTGGTGCGGGTGGCCTTCATGAGCGGCTGGAAGTCCTCGGCCTGGAGTGCCAGGCCGGCGAAGGCCGCCACGGCCACAGCGAGGGATGTCGAGATGCGGTTCATGTTGCCTCCGAACGGGAAGGGCTGCCGGAACCGGGGCACCGGCGGCGCGTGGAATGGGAGCCCGGAGCGGCGATCCGACGGGCGGGGATGACGCCGATCAACATGCGCAGGGCGCCCCTTCCGGGCCACGGATCTGGGGCGAACCGATCCGTGGCCGGGCGAAGGGGCGCCCGTCAGGGGCGAGCCGGAGGTGGGAACTACCAGGCCAGGGCGGCCACCAGCATCAGGGTCAGGAAACCGCCCGCCGCCAGGGCGATGGCCAGCATCCTCTCGCCGGCGAGGCGGGTCCAGAGCAGGGTTCCGCTCAAGGTGAGGAAGACCAGGGCCCCCGCGAAGGCGTCCGCGAGGAGGATCCAGGGTGCGTGACCCGCATCGGACTTGTGCATGCGCTGGAGGGTCCCGATGAGGTCGGCCCGGCGCGCCTCCACATCCACCGTGCGGTTGCCCGGCAGGTAGGTGGCGCGGGCCTGGCGGCGGTGGGTGCCCAGGAGGACGGTCCAGGTGCCCGCCGTGGTGACGGGGGCCCCGCTGAACCGCACGGGCTTCGCGGGCTGGACCTGCCAGCGGGCCCGCTCGGGTGCGAAGCCGAAGCGGAGGGCCAGGTCCCGGGCCAGGGCCTCGGGCGAGGCCGGGGCCTCGGCGAGCTCCAGCTGGATCCTCTCGGTTTCGATGCGGCCGCCCGGAACCTTCAGGACCGCCCGATGGTTCAGCAGAAAGCCGGTGGTCCCGAAGAGGAGACCCAGGGCCGCGCCCGCCAGGCCCACCCAGGCGTGGACCTTGCGAAGCCAGACGAGGAAGCGGCGGGGGCGGGTCATCGGCTAGAGCCGCAGGCGCAGGCTGAGGTCGGCGCTGAAGGGCGCCCCGGGAACCAGCAGCAGGTCGCTGGCCCCGTGACCGGCGGCGATGTACTTCCTGTTGGTGAGGTTCTTCAGGTTCAGGGCCAGATCCCAACGGGTGGCCCGGTAGTAGACGGCCCCATCAAGGGTGGTGTACGAGCCCAGCCGCACCAGGTTGCTGTTCGAGGCGAACCGGTCTCCGGAGGTGTTCAGGCCCAGGCCGGCGCCCCAGCCGGGGTTGATGTCCCAGTTGATCCAGAGGTTGCCGCTGTCGAGGGGCGTGAGGCTGGGGCGGTGGCCTTCGATGGTCACGCCGCTGACTTTGGTGCCGGGCGTGGAGCCGGTGATGCGGCCGTCCAGGTGGGCATAGCCCGCGCGGATCCGCCAGCCCTCGGCGATCTCGCCCCCCAGGCTGGCTTCCAGGCCGTTGGTTCGCTGGGTGCCCACGGGGATGAGGAGGGTGGGGTTGGCGGGGTCGGTGCTCTTGATGCCCGTGCGCTCGAGGTTGAAGAGGGCCACGGTGGCCGCGCCCTTGCCGGCGAAGAGGTCGTACTTGGCGCCCAGTTCCCAGTTGCGGGTGCGCTCGGGGTCGATGGCCGCGTTGTTCGCGGCCAGGGCCAGCAGCTCGGCGGAAGGCTGGAAGCTGCGGCTGAAGGAGAGGTAGTAGGACTGGAGCTCCGTGGGCTGGAAGACCAGCCCTGCGCGGGGGCTCCAGGCCGTGTCGGTGCGCTCCAGCGTCTTGAAGACCTTGAAGTCCTGGGTGGACTGGTCGAAGCGGTCCCACCGCGCGCCGACGAGGGCCTTCCACTGCGGCGTGAACTCGACGAGATCCTGCACATAGCCGCTGAGGCTCTTCTGGTGGCTCAGGCTGTCGCCGGCGGGCACCGCGTAGTTGAAGGCGGGCAGGGGCTTCAGGACGGGGTCGTAAAGGGAGACGGTGACGGCATTGGCGAAGGAGAAGTTGCGGGCCCCCTTGCGCTGGATGCCGATTTCAAGGCCGTACAGCACCTGGTGGTGGATCGAGCCGGTGGAGAGGCGCTGGACCAGCTCCAGCTGATTGAAGACGCCCCGTTCCTGGCGGCGCAGGTCCCCGTGGGTGAGGGAGACCGTCCCGGCGGTCTCGTTCACGCTGCCCACCAGCGTGTTGTGGCGGTCCAGGTCGAAGTCGTAGGCCCGCATGGCGTTGCGGAGGCTGAGGCTGGAGCTGAAGCGGTGCTCGAAGGTGACGGTGGTGCCGAAGACTTCCGACCGGCTGTAGTCGTCCTTCCGGGCGTTGGCGGAGCCATAGTAGGTTTCGCGGGGGACCTCCACGGGGCGGCCCGTGCTGAGGAGGCCGGGCAGGCCGAAATCCGTGACGCGCTTGTCGCGCAGGTAGTCGAACTGGACGGTGAGCCGGGTGTCCTTGGAGAAGCGCCAGCCGAAGGAGGGCGCCAGGGCCTGACGCTCCAGGAAGGACTGGTTGCGGAATCCACCCGAATCCTCCAGGGCCCCGGTCACGCGGTAGTTGGTCCCGGCCGCGGCCCCGCCCAGGTCGAAGCTGCCGCGGCGCTGGCCGAGGGTGCCGGCGGTCAGCTCGACCTCACGAAGGGTGAGGCCATCCGGCTGCTTGGTGATGCGGTTGATCATGCCGCCGGAAGAACCGCGGCCGTAGAGCACGGAGGCGGGCCCCTTCAGGACCTCGACGCGTTCGACATTGCTGAGGTCGCGGAAGTACAGTCCATCGTCGCGGATGCCGTCCACGAACTGGTCGCCGATGGCCGTGAAGCCGCGGATGCTCACCTGGTCGCGCTGGCCGTCGCCGCTGCTGAAGCCCACACCCGGCACATTCTTGAGGGCGTCCTGGAGGGAGCGCGCGCCCTGATCCTTCAGCAGGGCCGCGGGCACCTGATCCACGGTCTGGGGGATGTCCTTGAGGGGGGCCTCGATCTTGGTGGCGGTGCGGACCGTCACCGCCTGGTACTCGCGCGTTTCCGGCTTGACCTTGGTGGCCTTCACCTTCACTTCGGACAGGGTGGGGGCGGGAGCGTCCGGCTTGGCGGGTTCCTGGGCCCGGACGGGGGATTGGCCCAGGGCGGACAGGACGGCGACGCAAGGCAGAACTCGGGCGAGAAGCATGATGGCTCCGGATGGGGCGGGTGGTTGGGGTGTTGGCGGTGGGTGGGGTGGGATCCTGGAATCAGGACTCGAGGTTGAAGCGGATGGGAACGAGGACCCAGGCGGCCAGGGGTTCCTCCCCGCGCATGGCGGGGGCGAAGCGCCAGCGGCGCACGGTCTGGAGGGCCGCCTGGTCCAGGCGGGGGAAGCCGCTGCTGGCCTGGAGCTGGATATCCCGGGGCAGGCCCTCGGGAGAGATCAGCACCCGGAGAATGATCCGACCCTCTTCTCCCAGGCGGCGGGAGAGCGAGGGGTAATCGGGCGGGGGGTTCTGCAGGTAGGCCGCGTCGAAGCGCGGCGGCACGATGCCTCCGACCGTTCCCCCGACGACCCCGCCCACCGTTCCGCTGGCGACGCCACCGGCCACACCGCCAGGGACGCCCCCTGAAACGCTAGGCCCCGAGCCGTGGGCCGGCGCCGTGCCCGCGGGCACGGGTGATTCCACAGGCGAACTGGGAGTGGGGACGGGGGTGGCCTGGGGTTCCTGGGGTGTGGTGGAGGCCCGGCCGGTGCTGCGGGCGGTCTGGACGCCCGCCGGGGGAGGCGGTGGCGGTGCCAGCAGAGGCGCTTCTTCCAGCAGGCTGATGGTCACAGTCTTGGGCGCCATCAGTGTTGTGGCCGAGCGGGCACTGAGGATCAGACCCGCCGCGCCGAGCAGACCGTAGACCGCCAGGCTCAAACCCAGCACCCGCTTCCGGTCCCCGCGGCGGAGGGGCGCATCGGAGGTGACCAGGCTGGCCCGGTAAACCAGGTCCTCCAGGGAGGGCATGGGTTCCCGGGTGTCGGGTTGGGTTCGGGGGGCGGCAAAGGGGATCGGAAGGGTCTGGAGCATGGCACATTCCAAGAGTGAGACTTAGTCTCAATATTGATAAATTAGGGATGACCGGATCTGGTGTCAACGGTTTTCCGCTCGGGCCCGACCGATGTGACGCAGGTCTCTGCTCCGGAGCCCGGCCAGGCCGCCGGCCGGCATCCGCCGGGCTTCGGGGATGGGGATCTTTCCTGGATACTGAAGGGCTGGAGGCGGTATGAAGATCCTGCTCCTCGGCTCTGGCGGCCGGGAACATGCGCTGGCCCTGAAGCTGAAGGCCTCCCCGATGCCGGTGGAGCTGGTGTCGGCCCCCGGGAGCGATGCCCTGGGAGAGCTGGGCGCCTGCATTCCCTTGGACCTGGAAGATGCCCGAGGCGTGGCCGCCTGGTGCGCCGCGAACCGCCCGGGCCTGGTGATCGCCGGGCCGGAGCTGCCCCTGGTGGCGGGCGTGGCGGATGCGGTGCGGGCCCTGGGCATTCCGGTCTTCGGGCACGATGCCGAGACGGCGCGGCTGGAAGGCAGCAAGGCCGTGGCCAAGGCCTTCATGGAACGGCACGGCATCCCCTGCGCCGCCAGCTGGACCGTGACCGATCAGGCCGAGGGCGAAGCCCTCATCCGCGCCTGGCCGCACGGCTACCCCATCGTGCTGAAGGCCGATGGCCTGGCGGCGGGGAAGGGCGTGGTGCTGGCCGAGACGGAGCGCGAGGCCCTGGCGACCTTCCGGGCCTTCATGGCCGGCCAGTTCGGGGAGGCCAGCCGCACGGTGGTCTTCGAAGAGCCCCTGGTGGGGATGGAGCTGTCCCTGCATGTGCTGGTGGATGTGGACGCCGATCACGCCGCGTTTGCAACGCTGCCCGCCTGCCAGGACCACAAGCGCATCTTCGAGGGCGACCGGGGCCCCAACACCGGCGGCATGGGCGCCTTCGGGCCCATCCCCTTTCTGCGGGACGAAGATGTCCAGCGCCTGCGCACCGTGCTGGTGGAGCCGACGGTGAAGGGACTGCAGCGCGATGGCCTCAGGGCCCGGGGCGTGTTGTTCCTCGGCGTCATGTGGACGGCCGCGGGCCCGAAGCTGCTCGAATACAATGTCCGCTTCGGCGACCCGGAAACCCAGGTGCTCATGCAACTTCTGGACGAGGATCTGGCCGCCCTGCTGCTGGAAGTCGCGGAAGGTCGCCTCGTCTCCCGCGACCTCAAGCTCAAGCCCCACACGGCCATCACGGTGGTGCTGGCGGCCGAGGATTACCCGGAAGGGGCCAAGAAGGGCGTGCCCATCTCGATCGCCTCCTCCGCCGTCACGGTGATCCACGCGGGAACCCGGAAGCAGGATGGACAGTGGCTGACCCATGGCGGCCGGGTGCTGAACCTGGCTACCTCCGCGCCCGACCTGGCCACAGCCCGGGCCGCCATCGAGACCGCCCTGCCGCAGGTCCAGTGGCCCGGCATGCAGGTGCGCCATGACATCGGCCTCAAGGCCCTGAAGCACGCGGAGGCGGGGAAGACCGTTCAGGATCCCTGGTGAACCGTTCAATTTGGCCGTTGACCCGTTCGTGGGAAGGGCCTTCCCGGCTTCCGGCTTCCCTCCAGACTGGGGGTCGCCGGGAGGGCGCATGAGCATCCCCACACATCTGGTTCGCGAGCAGGAACGGCTTCGGCGCGAACGCCGGGGCACCTGGCGCTGGTGGTTCGGCCGGGGCGCGGCTTCTTCGCTCCTGACGCTCCTGCATTATGTGAATGGCGCGGGCAGGTGGTCCTGGCCCATGGTCCTGGGTTATGGGCTCGCCTGTTTGTCCCTCTGTTGGCTGGTGTCCCTGGTCGTCGAATCCGAACGCAGGCGCATCGAGAAGAAGCGGTACTCGGGCCCCCTGGGCGGAGGCTGGTCCTGGGCGGTGTCGGGCTACATGGGCTTCGCGGTCTACCAGATGACCAGCCCGGGTTCCTGGACCCATGCCCAGGGCGCCATGTCCCTCCTTGTCTTCAGCTTGTTCTGCATGGCGCTGGAGTACACCGAATCCGCCAAGCAGGCCGGCTTCGATCTGCTGGAGGCCCGGGAACAGGCGCTGCGGGCCAAGCTGGCACCGCATTTCATCTTCAACACCCTGAACACCCTCCATGCCCAGATCGAGCAGGATCCTCGCGGCGCGCAGGCGACCACGGAGCGCTTGGCCCAGCTCTTCCGGCAGGTGATCGAGGCCTCGGACCAGGCCGTCATCCCCCTGAAACAGGAACTGGCCTTCGTGGAAGCCTATCTCGGCATCGAACAGGCCCGCCTGGGGGGCCGCCTGCGCGTGGTGGTCGGGATTCCCGAGGAGCTGGAATCCGCCCAGGTCCCTCCTCTGTCAGTCCAGGTGCTGGTGGAAAATGCCATCAAGCACGGTGTGGCGCCCCTGGAACGGGGTGGGGAAGTGCGTCTCGGCGCCGAGCGGAAGGAAGGTGTTCTGCATGTGTGGGTGGAGGATCCAGGCCAGGGCCTGAGCGCCCATAGGGGCACTGGAACTGCCCTCGAAACCCTGCGCCAACGCCTCGAAAGCCCCGAGGATCTGGACATGGGGATGGTGGAGGGGAGGCACCGGGTGGGCTTCCTCTGGAGGCAGGCATGATCCGGATCGTGGTCATCGAAGACGAACCCCTGGCGCGCGAGCATCTGGTGGAGCTCCTTTCGGAGCTGCCGGGCGTGGCCGTAGTGGCTTCGGTGGAGAACGGCCGTCTCGGGCTCGCGGGCATTGCGGAGCACCAGCCGGATGCGGTGTTCCTCGACATCGAGATGCCGGGCATCAAGGGCACGGAGCTGATGCACATGCTGCCCGATCCGAGGCCCTCGCTGGTCTTCGTGACCGCCTATCCCCAGCACGCCATCGAAGCCTTTGCCGGCGGGGCGGTGCACTACCTGCTGAAGCCCATCTCGCGGGTGGGGGTGGCCCAGGCGCTGTCCCGCATCCGTCCGAAGGACGAGCCGCTCCAAAAGGAATGGTTGCGCCTCCCCGTGCGAAAGAAGGGGGCCACGCGCCTGCTGTGGCCCGAGGAGGTGGAGGCGCTGGTGGCAGACCTTGGGGACTGCATGGCCTGGACGCCGGAAGGCCGACTGCCTGTGGATGGCACCCTGGCCCACTGGGAGGAACGACTCGCCGATCATGGCTTCATGCGGGTCCACCGCAATGCCCTGGTGCGCCTGGACGCAGTCCTCGAAATGACCACGGAGGACGAACTGGTGCTGGCCACAGGGCGTCTGGTCATCAGCCGCCGCCGCATGGACGAGGTCCGGCGGACTCTGGGGCTCTAGGTGCGGTTGCGGAACAACCAGATCACGGTCGAGAGGACCAGGCCTGAAAGGGTGGCCACGCCGAATGCTCGGTGGATCCTCGGGAGATAGGCCTGGAAACTGCGCGCTTCGCGCCAGGCCAGGGCTTTTCGCCCCAGGAGGATGGTCGTTCCGGCGGCGGCCAGAGTGACGGCCCAGGCCGTGAAGTGGACTTGCGCCAGGCTCCTCGGATGGAGTAGAACGCGCAGGCCTACCACGGTAAAGGCCGACGCCATGAGATGGCCATGGAGGCGATGGTCCCCTCGACGCACTGCGCGCAGCGCGAAGGCCAGGAGGATCGCGGCGGGAATGAGCAGCAGGTCCAGCATGGCCGACAGACTACAACGGTTGGGTTACAGGGGCAGCGCTTCCTGCCGCTTCTCGCCCTCCCAGCGGTAGAAGCCGGAGCCGGACTTCCGGCCCAGGCGCCCGGCGGCGACGAGCTGGCGCAGCACCGAGGGGGCCTTGAAGCGCGGCTCTCCGAAGGCCTCGAAGAGCACCTCGGCCACGCTCTGCATGGTGTCGAGGCCGATGAAGTCGCTCAGGTGCAGCGGGCCCATGGGGTGGCCGCAACCCAGCTTCATGCCCGTGTCGATGTCCTCCGCCGTGGCCAGCTTCTGCTCGGCGCAGCGCATGGCGTCGAGCAGGTAGGGCACCAGCAGGCGGTTCACCACGAAACCCGGGGCGTCCGGCGCCAGGACCGCGGTCTTGCCGAGCTTGGCGACGAAGGCCCGCAGGGCGGCCAGGGTGTCTTCGTCCGTGGCCAGGGTACGGACGACTTCCACCAGGGGCATGACGGGCACGGGGTTGAAGAAATGGAGGCCCGCCAGCCGGGGCAGCCGGTGCGGGGAGAGGGCCGGGCTGATCTGGGCCACGGAGAGGCTGGAGGTGTTGGTGCAGAGCAGGGCGTTTGGGCCCAGCACGCGATCCAGTTCCGCGAAAGTCTGGAGCTTGAGGTCCATGCGCTCCGGCACGGCCTCCACCACGAGGTCGCAGCCGGTCAGGGCGGCGAAGGTGGTCGTGCCGTTCAGGCGGCGGCCCAGGTCTGACTTCTGGTCCTCGGTGAGCTTGCCCTTCGCCACGGCGCGCTCCCAGGCGCCCTGGATGCGGGCCAGCCCTTTGGCGAGGAGGGCTTCGTCGGCTTCCTTCACCCAGACCTGGTAGCCGGCCTCTGCGGCGCACTGCGCGATGCCCGAGCCCATGAGCCCGCAGCCGACAATGCCGATGTGCTGGATGTCCATATCGAGCTCCCTGATGGAATGGGGATGATCCGGCCCCTATATTCCGCTGGATGGACTCCGGGTGGGATCATGACCTGCGGTAGGGTTCGTTGGCCAGAGCCCGTTCCTGCTCCGGAGGTGTCCATGATCGGCCTGCTGAAGGATCTGCTCGGCCACCAGGCCTGGGCGGATGCGATGTTCTTCCACGCCTGGGGCAAGTCACAGGTTCGCGAGGATTCCGAGCTGCGCACCCGGGTGGGGCACCTGGTGGAGGTGCAGGAGGCCTTCCTGAAAGTCCTCAAGGGGGAGGCCGTGCCCATGGAGGAGCATCCCCGGGCGGATTTCGAGGACCTGGAGGCGCACTGCCAAGCCAACCACGAGGTATTCAAGGCCCTGGGCCGCAGCCTTGACGATGCCTCGCTCGCCCGCATCATCCGGGTGCCCTGGTTCCCGGATCCGCCCTGCCTGGTGTCCGTGACGGACGCGCTGGTCCAGGTCTGCCTGCACACCCAGCACCACCGCGGGCAGAACATGACCTGCCTCAAGGCCCTGGGGGCGGCGCCGAAGAATGTGGACTACATCATCTGGCTGTGGAAGCAGAAGCCCGAGGCGCGCTGGGATTCCTGAGCAGTGAGACAATGGCGCGGACCGATTCGGGGGACGCGCCATGGAGACGGAGGTCGATGCCAGGTTCATGCGGCGGGCCATCGAGCTCTCCCGCATCCACATGGAAGAGGGGGAGGGCGGCCCCTTCGGCGCGGTCATCGTGAAGGATGGCGCCATCGTGGGCGAGGGCTGGAACCGAGTGACCTCCAGCCACGACCCCACGGCCCATGCGGAGGTGGTGGCCATCCGGGCGGCCTGCGCACGGCTCGGAACCTTCGAGCTGCGGGGCTGCGCGATCTACACCAGCTGCGAGCCCTGTCCCATGTGCCTGGGGGCCATCTACTGGGCGCGGCTGGATCGCCTCTGGTACGCCAACGGCCGCGCGGATGCCGCGGCGATCCTGTTCGATGACGCGTGGCTCTACCACGAAGTGGCGCTGCCCCTTGGGGAGCGGAGCCTGCCCGCGGAACAGCTGCTGCGCGAGGAGGCCCTCAAGGTCTTCCAGGCCTGGGACCGGAAGGCCGACAAGGTCCGCTATTAAGAGGTCGTAACAAAACCTTGCGCGGTGTCGTAGGGTTTTGTTACGACCTCTAAATGCTCAGATCTCCAGGTAGGTGTGGAGCTTCCGCTCTTCCGTCAGCAGGGCGCGGAGGGCCTCGGCGGCATCGTTCTTGGCGCTGGTCTTGCGCTTGGTCTGGGGTCCCTGGATGAGCACATCGGGATCGTAGTGGACGCTGCGCAGCACATGATCGACGGTGTCGCCCTTCACGATGTGCTGCACCTTGAAGGTGTCGTCCTCGTGGACCATGATGTGCGCCTCGTTGGGGGCGCCGAAGAGGTTGTGCCGCATGCCCAGGATGTCCTGGTAGGCGCCCGTGAGGAAGAAGGCCACATAGTAGGACTCGCCACCGCGGGGTTCGTGGAACGGGATCTCGTCGCGCACATCCTTCAGGTCGATGAACTTCTCCATCTTCCCGTCGCTGTCGCAGGTGATGTCGCAGAGCGTCGCGGAGAGGCCCGGCTTCTCCTTGAGCCGGTGCACGGGCATCACGGGGAAGAGTTGCTCGATGGCCCAGTGGTCGGGCATGGACTGGAAGATGCTGAAGTTGGCGATGAGCTTGTCCGCCAGGCTCTTGTTCAGGTCCTGGAATTCCTCAGGCACATACTTCAGGCTCTTGCTGCTGAGAATGCGGGAGAGCTTTCGGCAGACCTCCCAGAACAGGGTCTCGCCCTTGCTGCGATCCTCGAGGCCCAGGTAGCCCAGGTTGAAGAGCGTGAGCAGCTCGTCCTTCTGGGTGATGGCATCGTGGTACATCTCGGCGAAGTTCTTCACGGAGATGTTGTCGCGGGTGTAGGCCAGCTCCTTGAGGATCTGGGGCTCGTTCCCGGTGAGGGTCACCGAGTACTTGGTGTGCGTGGTGTCGATGAGGCCGATGATGTCCACCACCACCACCTCGTGATAGGCCACGATGGCGCGACCCGATTCGCTGAGCAGGTCCGGCATGGGCACCTGCTCCTGGGTGCAGATGTCCTTGGTGGTGTAGACCACATCGGCCGCGTACTCGGCGATGGTGTAGTTCATGGAGCTGCTGAAGGTGGTCTTGCTGCCGTCGTAATCCACGCCGAGGCCGCCGCCCACATTGAGGTAACGGATGGGCACGCCCATCTTGCGGAGCTTGGCGTAGATGCGGGTGGCCTCCTTCATGGCCGACTTGATCTTCCGGATGTCCGTGATCTGGCTGCCGATGTGGAAGTGGAGCTCGATGATGCTGTCGAGAAGATCCCGCTTCTCCAGGACTTCGATGGCATCGAGGATCTCGCGGGTGGTGAGGCCGAATTTCGCGTGATCCCCGGCGCTGGTCTCCCACTTGCCCGACCCCTGGGCGTTGAGCTTGGCGCGTAGCCCGATGAGGGGCTCGACCTTCAGTTCCTTCGCCACCTTCAGGATCAGCGGCAGTTCCGTCATCTTCTCGACGGTGATGACCACCTTGCGGCCGGCCTTGCGGGCCAGCAGGGCCATGCGGATGAAGGACTCATCCTTGTAGCCATTGCAGAGGACCAGGGCCTCGGGGTGCAGGTCCAGGCTGAGGGCGATCATGAGTTCGGGCTTGGAGCCGGCTTCCAGTCCGTAGTGGTACTTGTTCCCGGCCCGGATGATCTCCTCGACCACTTCCTTGGTCTGGTTGGTCTTCACGGGGTAGACGCCCTGGTAGCCGCCCTCGTAGCCGAACTCGATGATGGCGTGGCGGAAGGCCTCGTTGACCTCGACGACGCGGTGGGCCAGCACCTGGGGGAAACGGAGGTTCACGGGGGTCCGGATGCCCTTCTTCTTCAGATGCTGCACGATCTCGTACACATCGCAACTGAGGGACTCGTCCTTCGTGGGCGTGATCTCGAGATGGCCCTTGGCATTGATGCCGAAGTAGCCATTCCCCCACTCGCGGATGCCGTACAGGCTCGCGGCGTCCTGGACCGTCCAGTGCTTCATGGGCATCCGAGGGGCCTCCTCAAACCGGGGCGGCCACCTTTGGCCGGAAGTTCGTTTATATGGGAAAAACCCAACATTTCCAATGAAAATATCAGGCCCCGAGGATCCGGATCAGCGTGGCCCGCCAATGGCGGTCCCGGACGCGCCGAAGGGCCGTCCGCCGGGTGAGCTTCCGCCACTGGGCCGCGCCCCGGGGAAGGTCCGCCGCCGCCCGGGTGTGGAGGGGGCTGGGGCCGCCCCAGAGGGCCGGATCGCCCCAGACCGGCGCCCGGTTCCAGGGGCAGGCCTCCTGGCAGGCATCGCAGCCCGCCGCCCAGCGGCTGCTGGCCAGGGCCGCGGCGATGTCCGGGGGAGGCTCGACCTCGGTTTCAATGGTGTAGGTGGTGAGGCAGCGGGCCGGATCCAACCGGAAGGGCTCCAGGGCCCCGGACGGGCAGGCCTCCAGGCAGGCCGTGCACGACCCGCATTGTTGGGTCAGGAAGGGCTCGTCCGGCGGCAGGTCCACGGATAGCAGCAGGACGCCCAGGAAGCCCCAGGAGCCGTCCTTGCCGGCGATGAGGAGGGTGTGCTTGCCCTGCCAGCCCAAGCCCGCACGGGCTGCCAGCTGGCGCTCCAGCAGCGGTGCCGTATCCACGCAGACGCGGCCCTCCAAGCCCGGCCATCGGGCCTGGGCGGCCTCCAGCAGCCGGGCCAGCCGGGGCTTCAGGATCATGTGGTAGTCGGGTCCCCACAGATAGCGGCTCAATTTCAGGCTGTCCGGGGTCGCGCCCGGGATGGCCCCGGGCCGGGCGTAGG
This sequence comes from Geothrix sp., assembly GCA_019449415.1. Classification (GTDB taxonomy): domain Bacteria; phylum Acidobacteriota; class Holophagae; order Holophagales; family Holophagaceae; genus Geothrix; species Geothrix oryzae. The sequence continues at coordinate 106,163 of JAGRPP010000031.1, read as the reverse complement.
GGAAGAAGCCCACCAGGGCCGAGCGGGCCTGGGGCCACAGGGCGCGGGGATCCAGGAGCGTGGCGGATCCCAGGTAGGGCAACAGGGCCCCCCGGCCCTGGGCGAACCAGGTTTCCAGGTGCGCCCATTCGGTCTCGAAGGGGCCGCCGTCGGCGAAGCCCACCCGGGCGAAACCCGCGGAAAGGGCCTCGGAGCGAAGCCAGGCCTTGAACGCCAGTGGATCCGGGTGTTCAACTGGCACGCGAAGGCCACCTCCCATGGATATCCTCACCCTCGAACTGCTCGATGTCACGGTCTTCCAGGCCCTGCTGGAATTGCGCTCGCTCTTGGCCGAGCAGCCCGGGGCGGCCCTGCGCATTCTCGGCGAGGATGAGATGCTGCGCATCAATGTGGCAGGCTTCCTCGAGAAGCAGGGACGCGTGGCCCGGCTGGTGCAGCAGGGGGCCCAGTGGGAGCTGCTGGTGGCCGCGGGGTCGGTGCCCGCTCCCGTTCCCGCCGGCGCCCCGGCGGCCCCAGCTCCGCCTGCCATCCTGCCCGTACTCCTGCTCCGCAGCGCCTTTGCGCCGGGGGACCGGGCCCTGGGCCGGCGCCTGCTCCTGGAGACCCTATCCCACCTGGACTCGGGCACGCCTTGGGTCGGCCTCGCCCACCAGGCCGTGGAACTGCTCGAGGATCCCCTGGCGGTGGCGGCCTTCAAGGCACTCCAGGCCCGGGGCATTCCCGTGCGGATCTCCGTGGCGAGCCTCGCCCATGCTGGGACCGGGGCAGGGACCGGGTCAGGGATCGAGGAGGGAACCGAGGCCGGCGGATTCGAGCTCATGGTGGATGCGGTCTGGCAGAAGCTGCTGGCGCGGGGCGGGGTCACGGTCCTGTAATCGCGGTAGGCTGGAAGCGGAGCCGACCGTCCGCCATGAACCTGCCCAACCTCCTGTCGCTTGCGCGGATCCTCATGGTCCCGGTCCTGGTCGTGGTCCTCATGACCAAGGTGACCAACCACGAGGTCATCGGTGTGCTGGTGTTCTGGGCCGCCTCCATCACGGATGCCCTGGACGGCTACTTTGCCCGGCGCTGGAAACAGGTGACCACGCTCGGGAAGCTGCTGGACCCCCTGGCGGACAAGCTGCTGGTGTCGGGGGCCCTGATCTCCCTGGTGGAACTGAACCTGGCGCCAGCCTGGATGACCTTCATCATCCTGGCCCGGGAGTTCGCCGTGACCGGGCTGCGCGGCATCGCCAGCGAGGAGGGCATGACCATCCCCGCTGGCACCATCGGCAAGTGGAAGATGGGCTTCCAGGTGGCGGCCATCTCCTGCCTCATCCTCGGCCCGCGCCTCGACTACTGGCTCTACGAGTGGACCCACAAGGACATCTTCCACCTGTTCATCCAGCTCAACCGGCCCTACAGCTTCTTCTGGGGCATGGGCGTGCTGCTGCTCTGGGGCGCCGTGATCCTGGCCATCTGGAGCGCGATGTCGTACTTCCACGGGTTCTGGAAAGTGGTGGGACCCCGCATCATGGCCGAAGATGGCCGCCTCACCGGGCACAAGGACTCTGAATGATCCGCAAATATCTCGTCGCAGGCCTGTTCACGCTGCTCCCCCTGGTGGTGACCGTCTGGATCCTCAAAGGCATCTTCACGGCGCTGGTGGGCATCTTCCGGGGGCCGCTGACCTGGCTGGCCCATGCGATCCAGCTCCCTAATCCGCCAACCTGGGGACTCGCGCTGTTCTCGGCCCTGGCCACGGGCCTGCTGCTTCTCTTGGTAGGGGCCCTGGTGGGCAACTTCGTGGGGCGTCAGCTGCTGGACTGGCTGGACGAGCTGATGATGCATGTCCCCGTGGTCAAGACAATCTACGGCGCTACGCGGCAGCTCATGGGGGCCATCCAGTCGGGGCAGGGCGGCAGCTTCAAGGAGGTGGTCCTCGTCGAGTGGCCGCATCCGGGCTCGTTCACGCTGGGCTTTGTGGCCCATCGGGACTGCTCCTGGGCTGTGGCCGGCGGTGAATCCATGGTGGCGGTCTATGTGCCCACGGCCCCGAATCCGACCTCGGGCTATGTCGTGATGATCGAGACCACGAAGGTCCGCCCGGTGGATCTGAGCGCCGACCAGGCGCTGACCTGGGCGGTGAGCGGCGGCGTGGTGGTGCCGGCCCGGGCTCCGCGCGGCACCGGACGGGTTCCGGAGCAGCCTTGAGCGCCCTCCAGGGCAGGCGCCTCCTCGTCACGGGTGCCGGGAGCGGCATCGGGCGGGTGGCGGCGCGGCTGTTCAAGGATCGCGGGGCAGACCTGGTGCTGGTGGGCCGCCATCTTGAGACCCTTCAGGAGACCCTGCCGGACGCGCAGCATGTCGCCTTCGATCATTCGGACGAGGCGGCGGTGGCGGCTTTCGCCAGGGACTGTCCAACCTTCGATGGACTCTTCCTGAACGCGGGCCATCTCCTGACGGGCTCGGTGGAATCCACCCCGATCTCGGATTTCGACGCCATGATCGCCGCCAACCTGCGCGGCCCCTGGCTCATGGCCCACCATCTGGGCTCGCGGCTGAAGGATGGTGCCAGCGTGGTGCTGGTGGGGTCCAACATTGGCCTCAGGGCCATCCCTGACAGCGCCGCCTACAGCGTGGCCAAGGCCGGCGTCCACATGCTGGCGAAGGTGCTGGCCCTGGAGTGGGCGCCCAGGGGCATCCGCTGCAACGCCATCGCCCCGGGCCCCATCCGCACGGCGATGGTGGAGGCCCGCCTGGCCGCGAGCGCCGATCCCGCGGGAGACCTCGCGGAGCTGTCCACCGTGAATCCCTTGAAGCGCCTGGGCACGGAAGCGGAGGTGGCGGCCCTGGCCGCGCACTTGCTGGGCGGTGAGAGCGGCTGGACGACGGGGACCGTGATCCCGATCGACGGCGGGGCGGACGCCGTCTTTTAGGCCCGCGTTGCTATTCCACGAAGTCCAGGTCCCGGCCGTGGGTTTCCGGCAGGCCCCACAGGGCGCCGAAGGCCAGGGCGAAGCAGACGAGGCCCACGGCCCAGGCGGATCCCACCAGGCCCAGAGAGCTCCGGAAGGCCAGGAAACCGCCGGTGATGAGGGGGACGGCGCCGCGCACGAAATTCGGCACGGTGGTGGCGACCGTGGCCCGGAGGTTGGTTCCGAACTGCTCGGCGGCCACCGTCACGAAGACCGCCCAGTAGCCAGTGGCCAGCCCCAGATAGCCCGCCAGCAGGTAGAACAGCCCCGGCGTCAGGCCCCGAACGGTGAGGTAGACGCCGACGCCCGCCAGGGCCCCGGCCACGAACCAGCCGACGACTTTCTTGCGGGTGTGGCAGGCCTGGCTCAGGAAGCCGCTCAGGACGCTGCCGAGGGTGATGCCCGTGTAGCAGAAGGCGACCGCGGTCCCGGCGCTCACGGGGCCCGTCACTTTCAGCACCGGGGCGAACTCGGGGGAGAAGGTGATGAGAATGCCCACCACGAACCAGGTGGGCAGGCCGATGAGGATGCAACGGACATAGCGCCCCAGGCGGCCCCAGTCCGTGAAGAGGCTGAGGAAGTCACCACGGGCCACCGTGGCCTCGTGCGTCTTTGCGAACATGAAGCTCTCGCGGATGCCCACCCGCAGGAAGAGCAGGGCCACGCCAAGGCCGCCGCCCACGGCGTAGGTGATGCGCCAGGGGAAGAAATCCCCCACCAGCTTGGCCGTCACGGCGCCGAAGATTCCCACGGCCGCCACGATGGCCGTGCCGTAGCCGCGAAGGTCCTTGGGAAGGATCTCGGAGACCATGGTGACGGCGGCGCCCAGTTCGCCTGCCAGCCCCAGCCCTGCCAGGAATCGCCACATGGCGTAGGCCGGGACGGACTGGACGAAGGCGTTGCCGAGGTTCGCCACGGAATAGAGGGCGATGCTCCCGAAGAGGGTGGACAGCCGCCCCTTCTTGTCGCCCAGCACGCCCCAGAAGATGCCGCCGAGCAGCATGCCCGCCATCTGCCAGTTCAGCAGGCTGGCGCCGACCTCGATCTGCAGGCCGGGCGGGACGCCCAGGGCGGTCAGACTCGGCTGGCGCACGATGGGAAAGAGCAGCAGGTCGAACATGTCGACGAAGTAGCCCAGGGCGGCCACCAGGACGGTGAGGTTCAGGACGGAACGGAGGCGCGTCGGGTTCATGGTGGCTTCATTGAATCACGGGGACGCGGCACACTGCTTCCGAGGTACCCATGATCGACAGCTCCTGGCCCGCGCCACCCCAAGGCACCTGCGGCCTGCCCCCGACACTCGAAGTGGAAGTAGCCATTCTCGGCGCCGGGATTCACGGCGCGGCGCTGGCCAGGGAGCTGACGCTGCGGGGCGTCTCCTGCGCGTTGGTGGACAGGGGCGAGGTGGGCGGCGGCACCAGCCAGTGGTCCAGCCAGCTGCTGCACGGCGGCATCCGCTACATGCTCACGGGCGACATCCGCCAGATGCGGGAGGGCCTTGCCGAGCGCGCCACCTGGGCGCGCATCGCGCCCCACCGCTGTCGCTGGGAGGCCTTCTGGATGCCCCATCGGTTCGGGCTGGAGGGCCTGGCCCACCGGATCGGCATTGGGCTCTACGACCACTGGGGCGCGGAGCGCCCGGGTTGGCCGCCGGCGCTCCATCTGGGCCATGTGCCGCGGGCGGCCTTCGAGGCGGATCCCCGCAGCATCCAGGGACCCTTCCGCGGCGCCACGGCCTATGCCGACCTCATGACCTGGGATCGCGAATTGACGCGGGACCTCGCCGCCTCCAGCGGGGCGCTCCGCCTCGACTTCCACGAACCGGAAGGCTTCGAGGACGCCGACGGCAGCCTGAAGGCCCTGCACCTGCGGGATCGGAGAGATGGGACTGCCCGTCGGCTTGCCGCGCGCCGCTGGGTCTTCGCGCTTGGGCCCTGGACAGACGGCGCCATGGCGCAGTGGTTCGGGGAAAGCCGCAAGCGGCTGCGCCTGTCGTCCGGCATCCACCTCTGGTTCGACGCGGTCCCCGGCTGCGAGCGGCCCTGGGCCATCCGCCGGCCCAAGGGCCGCATCCTCTTCGTGATCCCCCGGGACGGGATGCTCCAGGTGGGCACCACGGAGCGGGAGGTGGACGACGGATGGGTGCCCATCCTCGAGGCCGAGCGGACGGAGCTGTTCGAGGCCCTGGGCAGCTGCCTGCCGGCCATTCCCTGGCGGAGCCTGCCGGTGCGCGCCGAGGAGCTGGGCGTCCGGCCCCTGGTTGCCGCGGGCGGAGTCACCACCCACCTGAGCCGCGAGGCGGTCCTGGAGCGGCATGCGCGCTTCCAGAACCTCACCCTCGTGCTGGGCGGCAAGCTCACCACGGCCCGGGCCCTCATGGATCACCTGGCCACGGACCTCACCGGGATCAGGTGCGAAGCCTCCAGGACCGAGCCTCTGAGGGTTTGGGATGGACAGCCGGCGGAGATCCGGTAGAATCATTCCTTCACGCGGTCCCGTAGCTCAGCTGGATAGAGCATCAGACTACGAATCTGAGGGTCGGGCGTTCGAGTCGCTCCGGGACCACCACTCAAAGCCCCTGTCAATTCGGGGGCTTTTCTCTATTCAGCCTTTCGGTCAGATTCCCCTCGGGCTGCCGAAGGCGAGGAGGCCCCGGGGTGGTCCGGGTGGAGTGGCTGGTAGGTCCGGGAGTTCCATGGTGGATCCTGGAGTGAGCCCCTGCTCGAGCACCGCCAGGAACAGCTCGGAAAGCTCGGTGGCGGCGCCTTCCACATGACGCGAGACTTCGATCAGCGTGGCTCGCGATACCCCTTTCGCCTGCTTCAAGCGGTAGAGCAGATACCAGATCGTGAACCTGCGCGTCTTAGTCTGGATCCTGGCGAGGAGGTCCTTGCGATCAAGCAGGCGGTCGTTCGCTGGTCCCGTCCGCCCGCCCAGGAGGCGGATGAAGAGGCCCCAGCGATCGGGCCAGTCGGAGGCCAGCTTCCGGGTGTAGTCCTCCAGGGCCCGGGCGATGCTCACGAAGTCCGGCGGCTTCAGCATCGAGACGCGGTCCGTGATGAGAGGGTCACGGGCCACCAGGTAGCCCGCCACATCCCCTTCCAGGTTGGGCCGCAGATCGTAGGTGTGGTTTGAGAACAGCCACGGGACGGCCCGGGCCGTCGGGTCCTCCAGGCGCCGCAGAACCAACAGGCCCGCCGCGCCACCGAGATCGCCCAGCCAGGTGCTCAGCTCTAGACCGGTACCCCCTTGGCCCCATAAGGGCAGACGGGAGGGACCGAGGCGAGTGCGGGCCTCCAGACCGACGAGGGCGTGGCCGGCATCCAGCCAGCGGTCCCTGTGCCACACGACGGCTGAATCCTTCAGGGCCCGGACCAGGGAGGTTCCCAGCATCGGAGTGGGATCGGGAGGCGGGCAACTCTGCAGATAGATGCTGAAGCCCCAAGTGCGTATCCAGCTGTTCCGCCGCTCGAAGTCGAGGCTGTGGGAGGTTCCGTAGTAGAGGCCTCGAAGGAGACGGATGCGCTGGTAGGAGGTCAGGCCGTGCCGCTGAAGGCGGTCAGCGGCCTCGTGCAGGAGGTGGATCAGGGAGGCCAGGGACGGCTCGGCGGACGGGAGAGGGGCGATGTGCGGCGTTCCGAGGCCGCATGCCACGGTCGGGAATCCGGAGCAGGGATCAGGCCCGACGGGCACGGGGACTGGCTTGGCAGTCCGCTGGGCGAAGCTTTCACTGGGCATCAGGGGCATCAGGGGCATCAGGGGCGTCAGGGGCATTCCGGTGCTTCCGGCTCGCCCGCGCCCCACCTGGGTTTGAAGGTGCGCTCAGTTCGTTCGGCCGACCTCAGCCGACTTGCGTGGGCCTCCAGCAAGTCGCTTCTCGTGAGGATGCCGACGAGCTTGGCGTCCTCATCCAGGACGGGAAGCCGGCCGACTCCCTCCCGCACCATGTGGTTGGCTGCCTCCCGGATCGAATTCCCCTCGAACGCCACGGCCAGCTCGCGGTGGAGCAGGTCCCGGAGGGCCGATTCAGGGGAGTCGGTGGATTCCAGCAGATCGCGGCGCGTGAGCACGCCGATCACGGTTCCGTCCCCCTCCACCACGGGGAAGCCATGGTGGGTGGAGCCATCCGCCCCTGCCTCGAGCCACCGCCTCGTGGCTTCAAGGCTCTGGGCTGCGTCGAGGGTCACGATCTCTCTCGAGGCCGCTTCCTTCACCAGGATGTGGTCCAGGAAGTCGGCGGAATACTCTTCCGGGACGCGGAGGCCCCTGCGGGTCAGCTTCTCCGTCATGATGCTGTTTCGCATCATTAGGGCCGAAATCCCGTAGGCGGCGGCGCACCCGCCCAGGAGGGGCAGCAGGCCCAGGGGCTGCAAGGTGATCTCGAACGCGAAAACGGCCGAGGCGAGCATCGCCCGCGAGGCTCCGGCGAAGATGGCTGCCATCCCGACCAGGGCACAGATTCCGGGATCCACGCCGACCTTCGGAAGCAGGGATGCGACGAGCCCGCCCAGAAGGCCGCCCAGGGCGCCGCCGATCGTGAACAGGGGCGCGAGTGTACCGCCCGAGGTGCCGCTTCCGAGGGCGATGGCCCAGGAAAGGAACTTGGCCAGGCACAGCATCAGGAGGGTGCTCCCGACCAGCTGCACCGAGAGGATGGCCTGGATGTTGTCGTAACCGACGCCCAGGGTCCGGGGGACGAAGTAGCCGATGCCCCCCACGGCGAGCCCTCCGAGGGCAGGCCACCACATCCAGTGGATGGGAAGGTGCTCGAACCCATCCTCGATCCAGTAGACGGCCCGGGTCACCCCCACCGAGGCGACGCCCACCACCGCGCCGATGGCGATGTAGATCGCGAGGGAGAGGCCATTGGGGGTGGAAAGGAGGGGCATCGGAAACACCGGCCGGATGCCCACGAGGGAATAGCGGACGGCGGTAGCGGCGACGCTGGCCAGGGCCACGGGGATGATGGACCGCGGCCGGAGCTCGAATAAGAGCAGTTCCACCGCGAGCAACACGGCGGAGACGGGAGATCCGAATGTCGCCGCCATACCTGCGGCAGCGCCGGCCGCCAGCAGCGTCTTCCGTTCGAGCGCCGTGGTCGGGAGCAGCTGCCCCAGCAACGAGCCGAGGGCACCGCCAGTGGCGATGATCGGGCCCTCCGCGCCGAAGGGGCCACCGGTGCCAATGGCAATGGCGGCGGAGAGGGGCTTGAGCAGGGTGATCCGGGCCGGGATGCGGCTCTCGTTGAGCAGGATCTGCTCCATCGCCTCGGGAATACCATGGCCCCGGATGGCCCTGGAGCCATATCGGGCCAAAAAGCCAATGAGGATCCCGCCTAGGACAGGCACGAAGATCACCTGCCAGCCAAGGTGATGGCCGGCGGGAGACATGAACTCCGTCGAGACCCGATGATGGAAGGCCAGATTGGTGACGAGGCCGATCAGCCGGACGAGCAGTTCGGCGAGGTACCCCGCCGCCACGCCCAGCCCGACGGCGAGGAGTCCGATGAAGGCCGCTCGGCCGTCCATGACTGCGGTGACGAGGGGGATCCTGGCGTTCTGGAGGGAGGGTTCCAGGCTCGGGGAGATGGGGAGCCCATCGCCGTGGATCCCTTCGGATGGGGCCCGGTCACTCATGATCACCCTTCCTCCCCGTTCCCTCGCGCGCCGGCTCTTCGAAGAACATGGGCTGCTCTCCGGTTCCGGATGGAACGATCCGGTCCAGGAGCTCTGCCAGCAGCCTTCGGTCATGGATGGAGAGGTCCGTGATGCTCTGGATCAGGAGATCCTGGACGGCCGGTGGCGTTTTCTCGGCGAGGCGCTTTCCAGCCCGGGTCAGGCTGAGCTCTAGCCGGCGGGCGTCCTGGCTGGAGGTCTGTTTCTGGACGAGGCCCTTCTCCTCCAGTTTCCGGACCACGACCGAAACCGAGCTCTGGTCGGTGGCGGTCCGTTCGGCCACCTCCCCCAGGCTCATGCCCGGCTGACTGCGGAGGGTCTGGAGTACGAACAGCTGGGCCGCACTCAGTCCGAATTGCTTCTCGCAGGACACAGAGGCGCGGCGCAGGTCCCTGACGATCGCCCGCAAGGACTGGAGGATTCGGCGGGTGGTGAGGTCGGCGGCTGGAGATGATGATTGGGATCCCATACAATTGAATACGGTAGCAGATGAACGGCTCCCACGACAGCATCCGGGTTCTGGACCCCGGGCGAGGGTGGCGGGCTAGGATGGGGCTGCTGGGCGAACGGACTTGGGGGCGCGGATGAGCATGCATCTTTCAGAGTGGGCTGCCGCCTATGTGAACCTGGTGCTGGCGGTGGGTCGCCACGACCCCCATTTCGTGGATGCCTACTACGGTTCGCCGTCCTGGAAGGAGGCCGCCGAGGCCGGGAGTCCACGGGCCCTCCCCGACCTGAGGGCCGAGGCGCGCCGGATCCAGGGTGGAGTAGCCGCCGCCGCGGCGCCGGCCGACGAGCTCCTGCGCCGTGACTATCTCCTGGGTCAGCTCCAGGCCGTGGCGGCCCACCTGGACCGCCTCGCGGGTCATCGCTTCAGTTTCGACGACGAGGCCGAGGCGCTCTATCAAGTCCGTCCTCCCGGCATTCCGGAATCGACCTTCGAGTCGGCCCTGGCTCGGCTGGATCATCTCCTGATTGGCCCTGGCTCAGTCCAGGACCGCTACCAGAAGGCGCGGGAGCGGGTGCTCATCCCCGGCGATCGGGTCGATGCCGTCTTCCAGGCGGCCATTGCGGAGGCCCGGGAACGCACCCGGGCCCATGCCGTCCTGCCGGCCACCGATCATTTCCGCGTGGAGTATGTCACCGGCAAGTCCTGGTCGGCCTACAACTGGTACCAGGGGAGGGGCACCTCGGTGATCCAGGTGAACTTGGATCTGCCCATCGCCATCGACCGGGCCCTGGATCTGGCGGCCCACGAGGGTTACCCGGGCCACCATGTCTACAACGCCCTGCTGGAGCAGCGCTTCGCCCAGGGGCCGCCGGAGGGCCGGGGCTGGGTGGAATTCACGATCTATCCGCTGTTTTCGCCCCAGTCCCTCATCGCCGAAGGCACCGCCAACTTCGGCATCGAGGTGGCCTTCCCAGGCCGGGAGAAACAGGCCTTCGAGCGTGAGGTGCTCTTTCCCCTCGCGGGCCTCGATCCCGCCGAAGCTGAGCGGTGGTCGCAGGTCCAGACGGAGATGAAGGTGTTGGCCTTCGCCGACAATGAGGCCGCCCGGGGTTACCTGGATGGCCGCCTCGACCGGGCGGGAGCCGAGGCCTTTTTGGTCCGCTACTCTTTGCGAAGCCCGGCCCAGGCGGCCCAGCGCCTCCGTTTCATCGACACCTATCGCAGCTATGTCATCAACTACAACCTCGGTGAGCAGCTTGTGCGCGAGTGGGTCGAGAAGCGGGGCGGCACCGCCGAACACCCAGACCGGCGCTGGGCGGTCTTCGTCGATCTGATCTCCAGCCCCCGGTTACCGAGGGCGCTGGGGCTCTAGGAGTCGGTTCCTCTCCTACAATGGGGGCGGAGCCTTGGAGTCACCCTGCGCCTGATCATCGCCGAGAAACCGAGCATGGGCCGCGCCTTGGCGGAGGCCCTGGGCCTGCCGGGGCGGGGTCGCAGCCTCATCGAAGGAAACGGCCTGGTGGTGACCTGGTGCGTCGGGCATCTGGTCGAGGCCCTGAATCCCGAAGGCTATGATCCCGCCTGGAAGGCCTGGCGCTGGGACCGGCTTCCCATTTTCCCCGAGCCCTTCCGCTACGCGCCCATCGAGCAGACCAGGGAACAATTTGAGGTCGTGGCGCGCCTGATGAACCGGGCCGACATCACCGAGGTGGTGAACGCCACGGACGCCGGGCGCGAGGGAGAACTGATCTTCGATCTCGTCTATCGTCTGGCGGGGTGCACCCGGCCGGTCCAGCGCTTCTGGACCTCCAGCCTCACTCCGGAAGCGATCCAAGCCGCCTACGCCGCCATGAAGCCCGGCGAGGCCTACACAGGCCTTCGGGATGCCGCGCGCAGCCGCCAGGAGGCGGACTGGCTGGTGGGCATCAATGCCACGCGGGCGCAGACCCTCCGCATGCGCCGCGCGGGGGCCGAAGACGGCGTGTGGAGCGTGGGGCGGGTGCAGACGCCGACCCTGGCCCTGCTGGTGCGCCGGGAACTGGACATCCGCGACTTCAAGCCCCAGCCCTTCTGGACCCTGCGGGCCCGATTCGCCCATGCCGACGGGGAGTACGAGGGGCGGTGGTTCAAGGAGCAGGATGGGCAGACGCAGGAGCGCTTCGGCACCGAGGCGGAGGCCCGGGCCCTGGCGGCGAATCTCGAGGGCAGGCCTGGAAGGATCAAAAGCGCCACGGGCCGGACGGAGAAGAAGAAACCTGACCTGCTGTACGACCTCACCAACCTGCAGAAGGAAGCCAACAAGCGCTTCGGGTTCACCGCCGAAGGCACGCTGGGCCTGGCGCAGAACCTGTACGAAAAGCAGCTCATTTCCTACCCCCGCACCAACAGCCGCCACCTGACGGAAGCCGATGCCCTCAAAGCCCCGCAGTGGATCAAGGCGCTGGCTCAGGGACAGCTCACGGAACTTCAGCCCTTCCTTGAGCAGCTCCGCCAGCGGTGGCCTGTGAAGCTCGACAAGCGTTTCGTCAATGACCAGGAAGTGGAGGACCACGCGGCCCTGGTGCCCACGGAAAAGCCTGCGAAGGGCCTCGCGGGCGACGAGTTGCGGATCTACGACCTCATCGCCCGGCGGTTCCTGGCGGCCTATTTCCCGGATCGGGTGGAGGCCAAGACCACGATCATCACGGAAGTCGAAGGCGAGACCTTCAAGACCAACGGCACCGTGGTGAAGGAGGAGGGATGGTCCGCCATCGATCCTCCCTATCGCCGGAAGAAGGTGGAGAAGGCCGCCGAGCCTGCCGAGGCGGACGAGGATGGCGAGGAGGAACTCGAAGGGGGCCTGCCCGTCGTGAAGAAGGGCGAAGCGGTGGAGGTCGCCTCGCTGCAGCCCAAGGAAGGGAAGACGACGCCTCCCAAGCGCATGAGCGAGGGCGATCTGCTCTCCGCCATGCAAGGGGCGGGCAGGGAGCTGGATGATGAAGCCCTGCGCGGGGCCATGCGGGACTGCGGCCTCGGCACCCCGGCGACGCGCGCCAACATGATCGAGACGCTCATCAAGCGGGCCTACATCGAGCGCAAGCGCAACATCCTGCTGCCCACGGACAAGGGCATCCGGCTCATCCAGGGGCTTCCAGCCGAAGCCCTGCGCAGCGCGGAGCTGACGGGCACCTGGGAGGCCCGCCTGGAGCGGATGCGGCGCGGCGAGGAAACCCGAGCCGCCTTCATGACCGACATCCGGGGGTTTGTGTCCGGCGTGGTGGCCGAGCTCGAGGAGGCGCCGGCCCCTCAGGTTCATGGGGCCCCGTGTCCCACCTGTGGTCAGCCCATGCGGATCATCCCCAGTACCCGGCGTGGGGATTTCTTCCATCGCTGCGCCCACTGCAACCTCATGGAACCGGTGCAGAAGGCGGCTCCGGGAAAGTAGCCCCCTGACAAGCAGGACCTCGGCCGCAGTCCAGTCGTCTCGCGACTTGGGGAGCTAAGGGCGACCCGCCGGCAGGCCGGCGAGTCGCCGTGGTTGACTCAGGAGGCGGAGGGCTTGGCTGCCGCCGAAGCGGGCGGGGTGGCCTTGGGCGCAGCGGGGCGCTCGGAGGGATTCCAGCCGCCGCCGAGTACCTTGTAGAGGCTGACGAGGTTGCCGTATTTGGCCTGGCGGAGGGCGATGAGCCCCTGCTGGGCGGCATAGAGGGAGCGCTGGGCATCCAGGACGCCCAAATATCCATCGATGCCCGCTGCGTAGCGGGCCGTGGCCAGCCGGTGAGTTCCTTCCAGGGCCCGCGTGAGCGTTTCCTGGGCCGTCAACTGATCCTCGAGGGTGCCGCGCTGGGCCAGCGCATCGGCGACTTCCTTGAAGGCCACCTGGATGGCCTTCTCGTACTGGGCCAGGGTGATGTCCCGGTCGGCGTTGGCGGCCTTGAGGTTCGCCCGCCGGGCGCCGGCATTGAAGATCGGAAGGACGATCTGGGGCGAAAAGGCCCAGGAATCCGAGCCGGTCTTGAAGAGCCCGGAGAGCTCGCTGCCCATGGTGCCGATGTTCGTGGTGAGGGAGATGCGGGGGAAGAAGGCCGCCCTGGCCGCGCCGATGTTGGCGTTGGCCGCCTTGAGCTGGTTTTCGGCCATGAGGATGTCGGGCCGGTGCGTCAGCACCTCCGAGGGCAGCCCGGGGGCGATGTCCTTGAGCGCAGTGACGCTGCCCAGGACCTCGGGAAGCCATTCCGCAGGTACGGCGGAGCCCACCAGCAGCCTCAGCGCATTTTCATCCAGGGCCACGGTGCGAGTGTACCGGGCCACATCTCCCCGCGCCGTCTCGACGCTGACCTGGGCGCGGTAGGCATCGATCTCGGAGGAGGCGCCGACTTCGAAGCGGCGGTGGATGAGCTTGTAGGAAGCCTCCTGGTTCGCCAGGGTTTCCTGGGCGAGCTTCAGGCTTTCGCGGTCGGCGCCAAGGGCGAGGTAGACATTGGCGACTTCGGCCAGCAGCGAGATCTGGGCGCTGTTGCGGGCCTGCTCCGTGGCGAGGTACTGCTCCAGGGCCCGGTTCTTCAGGCTCCGGACGCGCCCGAAGAAATCCAGCTCCCAGGCGCTGATGCCGACATTGACCGTGTCCTGTTCGACGACAACCGATCGCCCGACTCCTGAGACGCTGGCGGGGAGCCGTTGGCGGGTTCCCGCTCCGACGGCGTTGATCGAGGGCAACAGCTCGGCCCGCTGGATCCGGTAATAGGCCCGCGCCTTCTCGGTGTTCAATGCCGCGATCCGCAGATCTCGGTTGTTGCGGAGGGCGAGGTCCAGGACCTTCCGCAGCTGCGTGTCCACGAAGAAATCCTGCCAGGCGAGGTCGGCGGCCGGTTGGCCAGTGACACCAGTGGCACCGATGGCCGGCTTGTAGGAAGGCCCTTCGGGCCAGGCCTTCGGCACCGGGGGCTCAGGTACCCGGTACTTCGGGGCCATGGAAACGCAGCCCACCATGGCGAAGGTGAGGGGAAGGACGGACCAGGCTCTGAGCGACCTCATGGCTGCCCCTCCTCGGAATTCCCGACGCTTGCGGGGACAGGATCCTGGCGCTTCTTCTTGAACAGCTGGCTGACCAGGACGAAAGACAAAGGGATGTAGAAGATGGCGATGAAAGTGGCCGTCAGCATGCCGCCGACCACGCCGGTACCAATGGCGTTCTGGGCCGCCGCACCGGCCCCCCGGGTCATGGCCATCGGCAGCACGCCGAAGGTGAAGGCCAGGGAGGTCATCAGAATGGGGCGGAGGCGGAGACGGGAGGCTTCCATGGCCGCTTCCATAAGTCCCACGCCCTGGGCCATCTGCTCTTCAGCGAACTGCACGATGAGGATGGCGTTCTTGGCGGTGAGGCCAAGGGTCGTCAGCAGGCCGATCTGGAAATAGACATCGCTGGACAGGCCCCGGCCCCAGGTGGCCAGAACGGCGCCGAAGACACCCACCGGGAGCACCAGCAGGATCGAGAAGGGGATCGTCCAGCTCTCGTAGAGGGCCGCGAGACACAGGAAGATCACCAGGATGGACACGGCGTAGAGCGCCGGAGCCTGGGAGCCCGCCTGCCGTTCCTGGTAAGAGAGTCCCGTCCACTCGAAGCCGATGCCGGCCGGGAGCTTCTTGACGATGTCCTCCATGGCCAGCATGGCGTCGCCGGTGCTCTTGCCGGCGGCGGGCTCACCCTGGATGTTCACGGAAGGGAAGCTGTTGTAGCGCTGGAGGTTGGGAGACCCATAGCTCCATTCACCGGCAGAGAAGGCAGAGAACGGCACCATCGCCCCGGCGGTGCTCCTGACATAGAGCTTGTTCAGGTCCTCCAGCTGCATGCGGAAGGGGGCATCGGCCTGCATGTAGACCCGCTTGACCCGGCCGCGGTTGATGAAGTCGTTCACATAGGAGCCGCCCCAGGCGCTGGCCAGGGTGTCGCTGATGGCCGGCAGGGGAACGCCCAGTGTGCCGGCCCGGTCCTGGTTGAGCCGGACATTGTATTCCGGCTGGTCATCCAGGCCGTTGGGGCGCACGGCCTTGAGGTTGGCGTTCTGGGCCGCCAGACCCAGCAGCTGATTCCGGGCCTCCATGAGCTTGGCATGGCCGACGCCGGCGCGATCCTGCAGCTGGAAGTCGAAGCCTGTCGCGTTGCCGAGTTCCAGGATGGCGGGAGGCGCCACGGCGAAGACCATGGAATCCCGGCGCGCGGAGAAGGTGCGCATGGCCCGCTTGATGACGGCCTCCGCCTTCAGGTCGGAGCGGTCCCGGAGGTGCCAGTCCTTGAGCTTGACGAAGGCCATGCCGTTGTTCTGGCCGCGTCCGGCCACGCTGAATCCGCCCACGGTCAGGCAGGAGGCGACGGCCTCCTTCTCATCGTTCTGGTAGTACTGCTGGACCTCGGACATGACCTTCTGGGTCTGCTCCAGGGTGGATCCAGCGGGGAGCTGCACGAGGGTCATGATGATGCCCTGGTCCTCCTCGGGGAGGAAGGCGGTGGGCAGGCGCATAAACAGGACGCCCATGCCGAGCACGATCATGCCGTAGATGACGGCATAGCGGCCCCACTTGGAGAGCACGCGCTCGAGCTGACCCACGAAGATGTGGTTGATCTTGTTGTAGAAGTGGTCGAACCACAGGAAGAAGGGGCGCGTGACTTTCCAGCCCTTCTCGGCGGCCTCGTGGCCCTTCTCGATGGGCTTCAGGAAGGTCACGCAGAGGGAGGGCGTGAGGACCAGGGCCACCACCACGGAGAGCATCATGGCGGTGATGAGGGTGAAGGAGAACTGCCGGAAGATGATGCCCGTGGACCCGCCGAAGAAGGCCATGGGGCCGAACACGGCGGATAGCACCAGGCCGATGCCCACGAGGGCGCTGGTGATCTGGCCCATGGATTTACGGGTGGCCTCCAGGGGTGACAGGCCCTCCTCGTGCATGATGCGCTCGACATTTTCGACCACGACGATGGCATCGTCCACCAGGAGGCCAATGGCCAGCACCATGGCGAACATGGTGAGCATGTTGATCGACATGCCCACATATTGGAGGATCGCGAAGGTGCCCAGGAGCACCACCGGAACCGCGATGGTCGGGATCAGGGTGGCGCGGAAGTTCCCGAGGAAGAGCAGCATGACCAAGAAGACGAGGATCACAGCCTCGATGAGGGTCTTCACCACTTCGTTGATGGCCACGGTTACGAAGGGGGTCGTCTCGTAGGGATAGTCGACCTTGACCCCCGGGGGGAAATAAGGGGAGAGCTCATTGAGCTTGGCCTTGACGAGCTTGGAGGTATCCAGCGCGTTGGCGCCCGAGGCCAGGCGAATGAGCATGCCGGCGGCCGGCTGCCCGTTGAGCTTCGTGTCGCTTTCGTAGGACTCGGTTCCGAGCTCGGTGCGGGCCACATCCCGGAGGCGGATCGTGGAGCCATCCGCGTTGATGCGGAGGGGGATGGCCCCGAACTGCTCGGGCGTCTGGAGGAGTTCCTGCACATTCACGGTCACATTCAGCCGCTGGCCCTGGACGGCGGGGAGGCCGCCCGCCTGGCCGGCGGAGATCTGCGCGTTGTAGGCCTTCACAGCCTGGCGGATGTCGTCGGGAGTGATGCGGTATCCCACCATGCGATCCGGGTTGAGCCAGATCCGCATCGCGTACTGAGTGCCGAAGGAGAGGACCTCGCCGACGCCCTCCACGCGGCTGATGACATTCTCCACATTCGAGGCCAGGTAGTCGCGCAGGTCCTCGGCATTCATGCTGCCGTCCGCCGAGGAGATGGACAGGATCATGAAGATGTTCTTCGTGGACTTGGTGACCGCGATGCCCATCTGCTGCACGACCTGGGGCATCAGGGGCTTGGCCAGCTCCAGCTTGTTCTGGACCTTGGCCCAGGCGGCATCGGGATCGGTGCCCGGCTGAAAGGTGAGCGTGACGCTGCCGTGGCCCGCGGAGTCGCTGCTGGCGGACATGTAGAGCAGCCGGTCCAGGCCCGTCATCTTCTGCTCGATGATCTGGGTGACGGTGTTCTCTACGGTCTTGGCGGAGGCCCCGGGGTAGAAGGCGTCCACGGAGATGGAGGGCGGGGCGACGGGTGGGTACTGGGAGATGGGCAGGGTGTTGATGGCCAGGAGGCCGGCCAGCATCATGACGATGGCCACCACCCAGGCGAAGATGGGTCGATCGATGAAGAAATTGACCATGGGGCGGCTCCTCTACTTCGCGGCCGCGGGAGCGGGCTTGGCGCCGAGGGGCACGACCTTCACGGCCACGCCGGGGCGGACCTTCTGCAGGCCTTCCACGATCACCTGGTCTCCGGCGTGGAGGCCTTCGACCACCAGCCACTTGGAGCCGATGGCGCGGTCCAGCTTGAGGGTGCGCTGTTCGACCTTGCCGGAACCATCCACGACCATGGCGATGGCGTTGCCCTTGGGATCGCGGGTGACGCCCTGCTGCGGCGCCAGGATGGCCTGCTCGGCCACGCCTTCCTCGACGATGGCCCTGACATACATGCCCGGCAGCAGGACATGGTTGGGGTTCGGGAAGACCATGCGCAGAATCTGGGAGCCCGTGCTCGGATCCACGGTGACATCGGAGAACTTCAGGATCCCCGAGGCCGAATAGGGCGTGCCGTCTTCCAGGAGAAGCTTCACCTTGGTTTGATCCGCGCTGCCCTTGATCCGGTTCGAGGCGAGGTTGCGCTTGATGCCCAGCAGGGTAGTGCTGGACTGCGGCGAATCGACATAGACCTGGTCCAGCTGCTGGATGGTGGTGAAGGCCGGGCCCTGATAGGCGGCCGCCAGGGCGCCTGGGGTCACATTGGACTTGCCGATGCGACCTGAGACCGGGGCCGTGATGCGGGTGTAGCCAAGGTTGATCCGGGCGGACTCCACCCCGGCCTTCAGGGCCTGGACTTCGGCTTCGGCCTGCTTGGCGGCGGCGGCAGCGTCTTCGTAGTCCTGCTGTCCCACGGCGTTGACGGTGAGCAGTTCTTTGAATCGCTCGGCGCGCTTTCGGATGGCGGGCAGGTTGGCTTCCGCCCGGGCCAGGGACGCCGCGGCCGTGTCATAGGCAGCCTGGTAGGGCCTGGGATCGATCTGGTAGAGGAGTTCGCCCTCCTTCACATCGCTACCCTCCGTGAAGAGGCGCTTCTGGACGATCCCATTCACCTGGGGATGCACCTCGGCCACGAGGTAGGCCGAGGTCCGTCCGGGCAGCTCGAAGGTGAGGGCCACGCGCTCGGGCTGCAGGGCCACCACCGACACCTCGGGAGTCGCCTTGACCTGTTCCTTCTTGCCGCAACCGATCAGCAATCCGCCGGCCACGAGGGCCCCGACGATGGAGATCATTCCGCCTCGGTGATGGGTCTGCATGGAAGTGCTCCTTGAATGGAATGTCCTGATGGGCGGTGAAGGGATTCGGTTGTCAAAGCAATGCGTACTGAGAAGTTTTTATGACAGGGAGGCTGGCCGCATGCCACTCGTTTCAGCCGTTCTGGAGGCCGTGGTAGGCGAAGTTCGTCAGGCGGGTGGCCATGTCCTCGAGGGGCAGGGAAGGGTCCGTGGCGGTCCACACCAGGCGGTTGAACTCGGACCTCAGGGCGTGGCTGACGCAGCTGCCCTGGATGGTGATTCCCCAGAAATCGATCTCCGCCGGAGACAGGTCGGGCCGGATGCCCTGGATGCAGGCCCGGAGCTCCCGCACGGAGGGCTCCATGCGCTCCCGGATCAGGTCCTTCACCTCTTCCTTGGGGAACTGGACCTCACTCAGGAACAACTTGATGGCCGCATCCTGCAAAGGATCAACGGACTGGAAATGAGCCTCCACCTCGACCAGGATCCGACGGATCAGGGCGTGAAGCCTCGACCTGCCCTCCAGGGGCTCCGCGGCGACCCGGCCGGATGCCGGGGCCTGGATGGGGCCCGCGCCGAACAGGGTCAGCAGGTGCCTGAAGACCTCCCGGTACAGACCCTCTTTACCCTTGAAGTAATAAGAAATAAGAGACGAGTTCTTGCCTGCCATGGATGCGATGAGGCGGATGGAGGTGGCGTCGTAGCCGTACTTCGCAAAGCAGCGCAGGGCCGCCTGGATCAAGCAGTCGCGGGATTCGAAATGGGCTGTCGTGGGGAGGGGAGCCTCGTTCGTCATGGGGTCTCTCGGGCGTGATCGTACGACCGATCACAATAATCAGTTGATCAACCAATTGATGCAAGATATTTTTTATAATCAATATTTAATTTAAAAATCAATATAATTATAAACATAATCATAATATAATCTATTGACAAGATCGTTCCACATAATTAACTTTGCATTAAGCATTGGTCAAACGACCGATGTAAATTCATCTTGAGGCGTCGAAACACTTGACCGCCCCCCTTCTTGCCCATCTGGGCACCAGGAGTCCCCATGAAATCCCCCCTTCGTCTGGTGTTCTGCCTCACCGGCCTGGCGCTGGTCAGCAGCCCCCTCTTCGCTCAGGACCTCAAGTTCGGCCTCCAGGGCACGATCGCCTATCCCACGAGCGATCTGGGCGACAAGGGGTTGCTGGACAAATCCCTCGGCTATGGGCTCGGCGCTCACATGGTGATCGGTTTCTCCGGTGGCCATGCCATCGTCCCGCGGCTCGACTACACCTATTTCGAGAAGACCAGCCCCACCCGCAAGGTCCAGACGCTCCAGCTCGGAGCTGACTACAACTACTACTTCTCGAAGCAAGTCAACAAGGGTTGCTATGTGGGCGCGGGCGCCGGTTTCGGCATGGCCAAGTTCGAAATGGACCTGCCCGGGATGAGTGATGACGACACCCCGAACAGCGTCTACGGCTCGGTTTCCGCGGGCTACATGTTCACGCTGAACATGGGCGCCGAACTCCGGTACACCTATGCGAAGTACGAGCCCGAGCTCTTCGGGACCAAGCCGGACATCACGGCCCCGACGCTCAACGCCACCTTCATCTATCGGTTCTGAACCGGGAGTGCGTTGCCCTCCGTTCACGCTTCGTTCATGCCAGGGGGCCGGGATCACCCGGCTCCCTGGCTTTGGGCACGGGCATCCAGGGACCTTCTGCCGCGCTTGGGCCTCGATCCGGTCCCGACTCGTCAGGTCCGCTGTCCTTGCCATTCTGCTGGCCGGCCTGGGCGCACCTGCCGGCCGGTCCCAGGAAGCCTCCATCGGCCTGGGACGCCTGCATGGCATCGGCCATGAAACCCTGACCTATTCCTGGCAGCTCCAGTACCTCCGGCCCATCCGTGAAGGCTGGGCGGGAAGCATCGGCTGGTTGAACGAAGGGCACATCCCCGACCATCATCGCGACGGCCCCTACATCCAGGCCTGGCGGCTGCATCGGATGAAGGGGAATGACCTTCGCCTGGGGCTTGGCGTGGGCGCGTACCGGTTCTTCGATACGACGGAAGGGGGAGCCGGTCCGGCCTTCCAGAATCACCACGGAATCAAACCCCTGCTCAGCCTTTCGGCCCAGTACCCCCTTCCGGGTGGAGCTGTGGAGGCCTTCATCCGGGTCAATCGGACCTTTGGCTCCGGCCTACCTCAGACCCAGGCGTTCCTGGTCGGGATCAGCCTTCCCTTCACGGCCCGCGATCCGGCGGCAAGGCGCGACGCACCGGCCCCAAGGGATCACCGGGAGGTTCCATCCGACCCGGATAATGACCTGACCCTCTTTCTCGGCCGGACCATCCTCAACAGCTTCGAAAGCGAGGCGACCGAGCTGTTGGGTGCCACGGCCATCGAATACCGGCGCAGGCTGGAAGGTCATTTCGATGTGTCGATCGGTTATTTCGATGAGGGCGGGCTCGATTCCGTGAGGCGCGACGGGATTGCCTCCCAGATCTGGTTCTCGCAGCGGTCGGCGGATGGTAGATGGCTGATCGGCTTCGGAGCGGGTCCCTATTTCAGTCGCGACTTTCCGGCAGAGGATCGCCGAAACGCCGGGTCCTCGGTCACCATCCGCACCAGCACCCGGTATTCGATGGTGATCGGCCGTCACATCCGGGGCCACTGGGCCGGGCGCCTGCAGTGGAATCGGACCCTGACGCGGTACCACCGCGACACCGATGTGCTGATGATGGGCCTGACCTACCAATGGTGAAGCGGATGAGAGCCATTTCCTTCAACGGAGCCCGCGATTCGGCCTGCCGTGAGCGGGGAGCGACCCGGGATCTAGTCGCCCGGGCTGGCGGCCTCCAGGCCATGCAGGCAGAAGTCCACGAGCAGCTCCGCCTCCTGGAAGTGGCTGCCGAAGGGGGGGTGTTGCCCCCAGAGCACCTGGTGGAGACCCCGCATCGTTCCATGGCCGGCCACCTGACTCGTGATCGAAGCGCCGAGGAAGGCCACCTGCGCCGCATTCAACTCGGGCCGGAGCACCTGGATGCAGGTTCGGATCAGCTCAGCCGCAGGGCTGAGATACTGCCGGATGATCGGGTGGAGGCAGGGACGGGGAGCGCGGAATTCCTGCACCCAGAGACGGGCCCGGTGATCCTGGAAGGGCTTGGCCGTCGCCGCATCTGGAGCGGCCTGTTGGTACATGAAATGGATCTGTTCCCGCAACAGCCGGACGGCCCCCTGTCGATCCCGCAGATTCAGGTTGGCCACGAGCGAGGGATCGAGCGCTTCGGGCGCCGAAGTCTGGAGGATGTGCTTGAACACCTCCAGATAGAGCCCCTCCTTGTTGCCGAAGTAGTGGGAAAGCAGCGAAAGGGGGCGCCCAGCCTGCTCTGCGATCATCCGCATGCTCGTGCCATCGAACCCGTGGTCGGCAAAGCACACCAGGGCCGCCTGGAGCAGGGAGGTGCGCGTGTCGAGGGGGGTGAGTTCCATGGTGGGTTCCAGGATATCAACACTTGGATTCAGTCCGGCGGGAATGGCCGGATAGCATGGGCCGAAGCGCACCTCGCGCCTCCAGGCCCCTCCCGCGAGGGCACGGCATGATCCGAAGCAGCGTCGCATCCCTCGGTCTTCTTCTGACCCTTCCCCTCCTGGCCGGACCGGAGGAACCTTGGCCCGACCCGGGGCCCCCCTCCAGCCGCGACCTCTTCCCTCTGAACCTGGTCCCGTTGACCTATCGCCCGCTGGGAGCGGACACGGTCGGGAAAGGGCGCTGGCGCGTCTCGTTTCAGGTGACGCGCTCCAACACCTTCGAGTTCTCGGATCTGATCAAGGATCGCCTCGGCCGCGACACTTCGGGGCGCCTCACCGTGGGGCCGGTGGGGACGGCCCAGTTCGCGGCCTCCCTGCCTGACGAGCCTCTGTTGTTCTTCTTCGACGCGGAAGTCCAGCGCACGGATCTCGGCTTCCGCTACGGCCTGACGCCGGAGACCGATGTGGCGGTGAACCTGGGCTGGCAGAGCATCGACGGCGGCTTGATGGATGGGCTCATCGAGGGCTTCCACCAGTTCGGATTTGAGCAGACGGGCCGGACCGCCATCGCCCGGGACCAGCTCACCGCCGTCATCATCCAGAAGGGCCGGGTGGTCCACTTCACCCAGACCGCGGTCCGGGCCCGCCCCGTGGATCCCGCGGTGGCGGTCATCCACCGCTTCTACGCCGATCCGAAGCTCTCCATCAGCTTTCTCGGCGCCCTCCAGATTCCCGCCACCACCTTTGCCGGAGAATTCCGCTCCGACTGGGATTCCAGCGCCGGCTTGAGCTTCCAGTGGCGGCCCACACCCCACCAGGCCATCAACGGCGGCGGAGCCTACCTGCGCCGCGGCATGACCGGAGGCACCGGCCCGAATCCCTTCCTCATCAAGGACCAGATCGCCGGGCACCTGGGTTGGGAGTGGCGCGGCTGGCCCCGAGTCCGGCCCTTCCTCGTCCTCGTCTACCATGACGCGCTCACTTCCCAGGGACCGGGAGCCACCTTGGACAAACCCTCCGTGATCCACGACCTCGGCGTGCATGTCCGCCTGGGCCCGCGCTCCGCCCTGACCTTCAGCTACCTCAACAACATCACCCACAACGAGAACACCGCCGACATGGGATTGGCCTTGCGGATCACGGTCACGCCCTGAGCGGCGGGCCAGCTTCTCCGCGGGCGTCTGGATTCCAGCAGGCCTCGAGGGCATCCAGCAACCGTGCGATGACATCCCGGTTGCGGCGGGTTCTCGCCGCCTGGCCCGCGAGCTCCGGAAAAGCGGGGGTGGGATCCTGCAGGTCGGAACCGATCCCAGGCCCGAGCAGGGCTTGCCAGCGGTTCAGCCAGGCTTTCGGGAGGCGCTGGGGAACGGGAAGCTCCATGACCGTGAGGTAGAGGATGGCCCAGACGCGGGCCACGACCTGCGCCTCGTAGCCGCCCCCGAGGGTGAAGAGCGTCCGGCCCCGGGCTTGGGTTTCCGCCAGTTCGAGAACCCTACGGTAGAGCCTCTGGAAGCTCTGGGTGGTGAGGGCGAGATCCCCCAGAGGATCGGCGAAGTGCGCGTCGGCCCCGGCCTGGATCACCAGGACATCCGGCGAGAACCAGGCGAGCGCCCGGGGTACCACGGCCTCGAAGGCCTCGAAGTAGTCCCCGGATTCGGTGAAGGGCTCCAGGGGGATGTTCACGCTCAGGCCTCGCGCCGGGCCCTGGCCCAGCTCCTGGATGTGGCCGGACCCGGGATAGAGGTAGTGCCCGGATTCATGCAGGCTCAGGGTCAGCACCCGGTCACTGTCGTAGAACAGGCTCTGCACCCCATCCCCGTGGTGAAGGTCGAGGTCCAGATAGGCCACGCGCCAGCCGTGGTCTGCCATGGCCTGGATGGCCACGGCCAGGTCGTTGTACAGGCAGAAGCCTGCCGCCCGGTCCCTCTGGGCATGGTGCAGGCCGCCTCCCAGCTGCAGCACCCGGCGCTCGGCGCCGCTCATCAGCAACCGCGCACCGTGCAGGGTGCCCCCCACCAGCCAGCGGGCCGCGAGGTCCATGCCCGGGAAGATGGGATTGTCGGGCGTGCCCAACCCGAAGCGCTCCGCCTCTGGTCTCGGCTCGCCCCGGTCCAGGGCCTCGACCATGGCCACATAGGCCTCATCGTGGATGGACAGGATCTCGTCCCGGGTGGCGGCCGGCGCCTGGATGGGCTCCACCGCATGCCCAAGGCTTTGGATCAGGTCCAGGAGCATCCCCAGCCGCGCGGGCGTGAAGGGGTGCTCGGGCCCGAAGTCGTACCCGGCGTATTCCGGGCGGTGGATCAGTGCGGCCATGGTTTCGGCGGGGGCCACAGGATCTGGAACCCGACCACCCGCAGGGCCTCCGCCAGGGGGCGGGCCTGGCTGGAATCCAGCCTCAGCACCGTGCGCACGATGCCATCGGGGGCGGGGCAGGTGAGGATGGAGTGGATGTTGACATGGCGCTCCGCGAGGAAGGCCGTGAGGCGGGCCAGCTCGCCGGGCCGGTCCGCGAGGGCCACCTCCAGCCGCGAGGAGGGCCGGGTGACTCCGGTGAGCTTCATTAGCGCATCCAGCAGGTCCATGCCCGTGAGGATCCCCACCAGCTCCGTCCCATCCACCACCGGCAGGCAGCCGATCTTCCGCTCGCGCATGATGCGGGCGGCGTCCTCCACGGGGTCCAGGGGATCGGCGGTCAGGGCGGGGCTGCTCATGGCGAGGGACACGGGGTCCTCGGCGGTCCTTGGCGTCGGGCAGAGGGTGCTCATGGCGAAGCGCAGGTCCCGGTCGGTGAGCACTCCCACCAACCGGCCCTGGTCCACCACCGGCAGGTGGCGGAAGCCCCGGGTCTGGAAGATCGCATGGGCCTCCCCGAGGGTCGCGCCGGCGGGGATCACCGTCACCGGACTCCGCATCATGTCGCTCACGAACAAGGCTGCCTCCGGGTGTCAAGGCGTGCGGAAACCGACCTGCGAGAACGCCATGGTCAGGCCGGGTTGAAGGGGAAGGGGGCCGGGGGAGGCGGCCTCGTCCAGGGGGACCGCAACCTGGGCTTCCAGCGTGGAGATCCAGGGTAGCTCCTCCACCAGCTGGGTGAGGCGCCCCAGGGTTTCGGCCAGCCCGCAGGCCGGAGGCAGGTGGAGCCTGGCGATCACATCCGCGATGTCGAGATCCGTGAGGGGCGTGATGCGGAGGATGGAGCCCACGCTGGGGCGCGGGAACCGCCAGATGGGGCCGAAATCCGGATCCGCCGAGAGGCTCAGGGCCACCTGGGCGTTCCGGGTGGCGGGATCGATCGGCAGGGGGGCGGCGACGGCGATGCCGAAGCATTGCAGGAGGTCCCTGGACTGCGCCTCCGTGAAGGTGGCAGGCGTCTGCGGCGGGGCCTCCTCGAGGTGGCGCTCCACGGTCTGCCGGGCCTCTCCGGCGTCCAGGTCGTCATAGGCCAGGATCCGGCCGGGGGGCTGCAGGCGGACATGGGCGTACTCCACCACTTTGGAGAGCGCCAGTGCAGCCGATTCAGGAAACCGGTACGAGGGGAAGGTCCGGTGTGCGCCACCATGCTCGCTCTGGGACGCGGTGCCCACGGGTACGGCCCCGCTGACGCCCATCAGCGAAAGCAGGGTCGGCTTGGGGATGCCGGTGCTGCGCTCGGCGCGCACGGCGGCCCGTCGGATGGCCCGGGCCACGGTGGCGGGATCACAGGCTCCCACGCAGGCGAAGGTGGCGATGAGGGCGTCTACCTCCGGGTGCTCGAGCGCCTCCAGGCAGGCCCGCTCGTAGTGTTCCGCCGTGGCCAGGGCGTGCAGATCCACGACGCCCGGACCCGAGATGCGCATGCCGCGGGATTCGCAGGCGTCCGCGCAGATGGTCGCCACCCCGCCGGAATTGCTAACCACGGCCACGCGGTTCCCCCGGGGCAGCGGTTGATGCGAGAGCAGCAGGGCGATGTCGAACAGCTCTTCCAGGGTGTCGGCGCGGATCACGCCCGCCTGATGGAACAGGGCTTCCACCTCGGCATCGTTCCGGGGGCTGGCGGCGATGTGCGCCTGGGCCATGCGCCGCCCGGCGTGGCTGCGGGCGCTCTTGACGCACAGTACGGGTTTCCGGCGCGAGATCCGGCGGGCCAGCCGGGCGAAGCGGCGGGGGTTTCCGAAGGTCTCCAGGTAGAGCAGGGCCACATCCGTGTCCGGATCCTCCTCCCAGTACTGGAGCAGGTCGTTTCCCGAGACATCCGCGCGGTTTCCGGCCGATACGAAGGTGGAGAATCCCAGCCCCCGCTCGGCGGCGTACTGCAGGATCACCACCCCCAGGGCAGCGGAATGGCTGAAGAATCCCACCCGGCCGCGGGGCGGCATGGCCGTGGCCAGGCTGGCATTCAGCTGGACCGTCGCATTTGTGTTCAGCAGCCCGAGGCAGTTGGGCCCCACCAGCCGGGCGCCACGGCTGCGCACCAGGCGCACCAGGCGCTCCTGGCGCCGGGCCCCCTCCGGGCCCGTCTCGGCGAAGCCCGCGGCCAGGACGAGCAGGCCCCGGGCCCCCTTGTCGAGGGCCTCCTTGGCCAGCGGAATCACCTTGGTGGCGGGAACCGCCAGGACCACCAGGTCCGGCGAGTCCGGCAGGGACTCGAGGGAGGCATGGGCCTGCACGCCCTCGATGGCCTGTGCCTTCGGGTTCACCGGATAGACCGTACCCTTGAAGCGGCTCTGGAGGATGTGGCGGAAGATGGCATTGCCGATGGAGGCGGGATCGCGGGACGCGCCCACCACGGCCACCGTCCTTGGCCGCAGGAGGGGCACCAGGGAATTGGCCGCGGCCACCCGCTCGCGCATCTCCGCCCGTTCCCGCTGGGCCTGGGGGGCGCTCAAGGGGAACTCCACATGGATGATGCCGCCCTCCATGGCCCGGCGGGTCTCGAAGCCCGAGTCGCGGAACACATTCGTCATTTTCTCGTTCCCGTAGAGCACATCGGCCTCGAAGCCCACATAGCCCGCGCCGGCGGCGAGCCCGGCCAGGCGCTCGAGCAGCAGCGTGCTGATGCCCCGGCCCTGGTGCGGCTCGGCGACCATGAAGCCGACTTCGGCGATGGCGCCGCCCTTACCGATGTAGTTGCCCAGCCCGAGCACCCGCTGGTCGGCCTCATCGCCCTCCACGGCCAGCAGGCAGGCCCGCTGGTGGGGGCTTTCATCGCAGAGCTCCTCGATGTAGGTCCGGGAGACGCCCGCGATACCGCCCATGAACCGCATGGCCAGGGTCTCCCGGGAGAGCCCGCGGATGAAGGCCTCCACCCGTTCCACATCCCCGGGGAGGGCGGTCCTGAGGAGGATCCCCTGGCCATCCTTCAAGAGGACGAACTCCCGGTAACCTGCGCCGTCAGAGATGATGCTGAACACAGGAGCCTCGTGGATCCGCTAGGACGCGACCACCCTACCACGGGCTGGCCCCGGACTCCCGCGCCAGGGCCATCTTTCTTGTCCCGCGCGTCGTGTTTGGTCCTGGACGGTCGGCCGGCGCCGCTCTAAATTGGCCTATCACCCCAGCCACCAGGAGAGTCCCATGAATGGACGCGAAGCGTTCCTCCAGGCCCGGAATGTATTGTTCCAGCACCGGGGGGACCGGGCTGCGGCCCTCCGCGAATTCCGCTGGCCGACCCTGGAGACCTTCAACTGGGCGCTGGACCACTTCGATGCCTACGCCCAGGGCAACCACCAGCCCGCTCTGTGGATCGTGGAGGAGAACGGCAGCGAGGTGAAGGTCAGCTTCCAGGACCTCTCCCGGCGCAGCAACCAAGTGGCCAACACGCTGCGGGCCATGGGCGTCCGGCGCGGCGACGGCGTGCTCATCATGCTGGACAATGTCCTGCCGCTCTGGGAGATCATGCTGGCCTGCATCAAGCTGGGGGCCGTCCTTGTCCCGTCCACCCTCCTGTTGTCCCAGGCCGACCTGCAGGACCGCATTGAGCGGGGCGGGATCAGGCACCTGGTGGTCGATGCCGCGCAGACGGCCAAGTTCGAGGGCATGGATCCGAGCCTGACCCGCATCAGCGTGGGGGGCGAGGTGCCCGGCTGGCATGGTGTCGCGGAGTTGTACGAGGGAGCCGAGACCTACGCGCCCGACGCGCCCACCCGGGCCACGGATCCCATGCTGCTCTACTTCACCTCGGGGACGACGGCCAAGCCCAAGCTGGTGCTCCATACGCACCAGTCCTATCCCGTGGGCCACCTCACCACGATGTACTGGGTCGGGCTCAAGGAAGGCGACATCCACTACAACATCAGCTCTCCCGGCTGGGCGAAGCACGCCTGGAGCAGCCTCTTTGCGCCCTGGAACGCCGGGGCCTGCATCTTCGTCTACCGGTCCGCCCGGTTCAGCGCGGCGGCCACCCTCAAGGTCATCGTGGACAAGGGCGTCACGACCCTGTGCGCTCCCCCCACCGTGTGGCGCCTGTTCATCCAGGAGGATCTCGCCTCGTACAAGGTCCGTCTGAGGGCCCTGGTGGGCGCGGGCGAGCCCCTGAACCCCGAGGTCATCACCCAGGTGGAGAAGGCCTGGGGCCTCACCATCCGCGATGGCTACGGCCAGACGGAGACCTCGGCCCTGGTGGGGAATTCGCCGGGCCTGCCCGTGAAGTCGGGATCCATGGGGCTTCCTCTGCCGGGCTATGCCGTGGTGCTGCTGGACCTGGACGGCAAGGAGGCCGAGGAGGGCGAGATCGCCCTGAAACTTGATCCCCGGCCCCTGGGTCTCATGGCCGGGTACAAGGATGATCCCTCCAAGATGCAGAAGGCCGAGGCGGAGGGGTTCTACCGCACCGGCGATGTGGCCACCCGGGATCCGGACGGCTACCTGTTCTTCGTGGGGCGGGCGGATGATGTCTTCAAGAGTTCCGACTACCGGATCAGCCCGTTCGAGCTCGAATCCTTCCTCATCGAGCATGAATTCGTGGCCGAGGCCGCCGTGGTGCCCAGCCCGGACCCCCTGAAGCTGGCCGTCCCCAAGGCCTACATCATCCTCCGGTCCGGCTGTGAACCGGACCGGGCCACAGCCCTGGCGCTGTTCCGGTTCATCCGCGAGCGGCTCTCGCCCTACAAACGCATCCGGATCCTCGAGTTCGGC
The DNA here is from genome assembly GCA_019449415.1 of Geothrix sp. Lineage (GTDB taxonomy): Bacteria > Acidobacteriota > Holophagae > Holophagales > Holophagaceae > Geothrix > Geothrix oryzae. The sequence continues at coordinate 77,112 of JAGRPP010000031.1, read as the reverse complement.
GATCTTCCGAAGACCATCTCGGGCAAGATCCGGCGTGTGGAACTGCGGAAGCGGGCGGCGGAACAGACACATTCACCCACGGAATTCCGCGAGGAGCAGTTCCCGGAACTGAAGTGACCTGGGCAGAACCGATGTGACCTGGGGTAGGTGCGCCTGGTGAGGGCGGCTTGTCGCATGATGTCCCTACTCATCCATTGCCTTCCGGAGGCCCCATGAAATACCTCGACGATGATCGTGATGTCCGGTTCAACCTCTTTGAGTGGCTCGACCTCGATGCCCTGCTGAAGGCCGGCCCTTACGAAGAGGTGGATCGGGATCAGCTGGGCATGGTGCTGGACGAGGCCCTGAAGGTGGCGCGGGGCAGCGTCGCCGCCTGCAACGAAGTGGGGGACCGGGTCGGCGCCCAGTTCGAGAACGGGAAGGTGAAGCTGCCCGAGGGCTTTGCCGGGGCCTTCCAGGACCTGGCCTCGGGCGGCTGGATCAGCGCCACCATGAATCCGGAATTCGGCGGCATGGGGCTTCCGGAATCCGTGGGAACCGGCATCAGCGAATTCCTCATGGGGGCGAACACGGCGCTGGGCCTCAAGGCGCTGCTCACCCGCGGCGCCGCCCACCTGATCGAGGTCTTCGGGAGCGATGACCTCAAGGCCACCTACTGCGAGCGGATGTACACCGGAGAGTGGACCGGCACCATGTGCCTCACCGAGGCCGGGGCCGGCAGCGACCTGGGCGCGCTCACCACCAAGGCCGTGAAGCAGGGCGACGGCTCGTACCTCATCACCGGGGAGAAGATCTTCATCACCAGCGGCGATCACGAGCTGACGCCGAACATCATCCACGCCGTGCTGGCGCGGACGCCGGGTGCCCCGGCTGGGCCCAAGGGCCTCAGCCTGTTCGTGGTGCCGAAGGTCCGCGTGAACCCGGATGGTTCCCTGGGCGCGGCCAACGATGTCGCCTGCGCCGGAATCGAGCACAAGCTGGGCATCCACGGTTCGCCCACCTGCAGCCTGGTATTTGGCACCAATGGCGGCTGCCAGGGCTTCCTCCTGGGCCAGGAGGAACAGGGCCTCGCCCACATGTTCCAGATGATGAACGCCGCGCGGTACGAGGTCGGCGTCCAGGGTCTGGGCAATGCCTCCGCCGCGCATCAGGCCGCCCTGGCCTATGCAAAGGAGCGCCTGCAGGGCCGTGCCCCTAGCGCGGGCAAGGGGGCGGGCCAGTCCCTCATCATCGAGCACCCGGATGTGCGGCGGATGCTCCTCATGCAGGCCGCCTATGTGCAGGCCATGCGGGCCCTGGTGTCCTACACCGCCTGGTGCATGGACATGGCCCACATCACGGAAGGAGAGGAGCGGGACCGCTGGCAGGGCCTGGTCGAGCTGTTCACGCCCATCAGCAAGGCCTGGTGCTCAGACTGGGGCTTCCGCGTCACCGAATGGGCGCTGCAGACCTTCGGGGGGTACGGCTACACCATGGATTACCCCGCGGAGCAATACCTCCGGGACTGCAAGATTGCGTCAATTTATGAAGGCACGAACGGAATCCAGGCCCTGGATCTCGTCGGCCGCAAGTTCCGGATGCAGGAGGGGCGGCCCGTGAAGCACCTGCTGGGCCTCGCGGGGACCACGGCCCAGACCCTGGCGTCGGACCCGGTCCTCGGCGCGTCCGCCCGGCAGCTGGCGGACGCGGTGAAGGCCCTGGGCGGCGTGCTCCAGGGTGTTCCCGCCCGCGAGAACGCCCAGCTGCTGACGGTCCTGAATGCCGTTCCCATCCTGGACATGCTCGGCCATGTGGTGGCGGGCCACCTCCTGCTTCAGCAGGCCGCCCTGGCGAAGCAGAAGGGCCTTGAGCTCCTTCAGGCCCGGGGAGTGGATCCGGCGGACCGGCCCGCGGTCCAGGCCCTTCTGGCGGGCAGCCGCGACGCGGCCTTCTACCAGAACAAGGTCCAGGTGGCGATCCACTTCGCCCACCGGGGCCTGCCCCTGGTGGCCGCCCATGCGGTGGCGCTCCAGGCGGGGGAGGTGGCGCCCATGGAGGCGGTCTTCTAGACTGCTCTCCTGGCACGAAAAGGCCCCTGAGTGATCAGGGGCCTTTTCGTGCCAGGAGGGGCGTCGAGGTCAGAACGCGACCAGGAAGGCCGCCACGAGGGTGTTGCCACCCTGCTCGCCGGTCTGGGTGCCGAAGGGCTTCAGGAAGTTCTTGCTGCGGGCGATGTAGTTGAGCTTGAAGTTGGCGACCTTGGCCTTCGCGGGGATCCAGGCGTAGGTGTAGCCCAGGGTGGCCTCGGTGAACTTGGGGGAGTAGTCCACGGGGGCCCCGTTCACCAGGAGGGGCGTCCCGGGGGCGCTCTGGGTGTAGGGGTTGTAGGCCGTGTACCACTGATCGCCGCTGTTCATGTTCATCAGGTCGTACCGCGCCAGGAAGGTGTGGTTCCCGGTGGTGTAACCGCCGGTGAGGTAGTAGCCGGTGAACTTCTGGTCGAGGTGCTCGCGCTTCGCGGTGGGCGCACTGGCGGCCAGGGTGCCGAAGCGGCGGCCGAGCAGGCCCGTCATGTACTCGGCGGTGATTGTCCAGGTGCCGTCCTGGTAGGCGTAGAACGCGCCCAGGTTGGTGGTCTTGTCCTTGCTGTCGTAGATGGCGGCCTGGGAGGGCCACGCCCCGCCGGGGTTGGCGGCGATGGAGGCGGGAGGATTGCCCTTGTCGGCCACATCCGTGGAGCCTTGCAGGGTGTACACCCCGAATTTCTGGGCCTTGCCGAGGGCAAAGTCGAGGCGGACGACGAAATCCTTCGCGGCATTGGTATCGTTGGCCTTGCCGGCGATGGCATCGTTCATCCCGTTGAACACGGCCACCGTGGCCTTGCCGGAAAAGTCCTTGGGGTCGCCGAAGCTGGCGCCGAAGGCCACACCGCGGTCCCGCTTGTCGCCGAAGGTGCGCCCCAGCTGGCTGCGCTCGGCGAAGAGGATCTCGGTGGAGCTGGTCAGACCCTCAAAGGTCTGGAGGTTCTTGAACTGCCCGGCCTTCACATCGATTCCGGCCGTGGGCTTCCAGATGAGGAAGGCGTCCTGGAGGATCATGGGGTTGGTCGTCCCGGTCGAGATGGAAGGATCGAACATCACCTCGTAGTCGATGCCCTCAAGCAGGTTCCCGGAGACCTTAATCTCCGTGCGGCGGACCGTCAGGGTGTTCTCCTTGAACTCGCTGCGGAGGTTGTAATACCCGCCGGGAGCCGAGCTGTTGTACCGGAGGTTGCTGTCCATCATCTGGGTGTACCAGAGCTGGATGTCGCCGCCGATTTTCGCCGTCTGGGCCGAAAGGGGCAGGGCGGCGAGGGCGGCCAGGCCAAGGGTGGGGATGCGCTTCATGGAGTCTCCTAGAGGCCTAAGGCCTGGTGGAGCAAGGTTCCCGACCCGGTGTGACATTCCCAGGAAGGTTCTGCGGAAGAGCTGTGTCCGGCGGGTGAATTCCTCCTGGAGCCGGTATTTGACTGGCCATGCGGCGGGACCGGAGGGGGCGCGGAGGTGGGCCCTTGGGCGAGGTGACGGCGCTTCCCGTGAGCCGCAACCCGTTCATTACAAGGAAGTCCCGACAGCTTTGTGTCCTTCATCACAAGGGGGGGAACTTTTCGGTCGTTTTTGATAGACGAGGGGATTTCCCGCGTTTAGCTTGAATCCGTTTGATCCACTCTTAGAGATTGGTCGACTGGTGTCTGGGACATCAGGTGGTCTGACCAGTCCCTCCCGCCGTCATCACCCTCACCTTTCACCTCCACCATCCCCCCAACCCCTCTCCAACAGGAGCCTACCCATGAAGATTTCCCGCCTCGCCGGTGTCGCCGCGCTGCTCGCAGCCGGATTCGCCCAGGCCCAGACCCCCACCGTCAAGATCGACGGCCTCCTGATGGAGTTCTGGGCCACCCAGATGATGGACAGCAACCTGCGCCTCAACACCACGGCCGCGGCCGGGGCCTCCAAGTACTACGGCCTCGATTCCCGCTTCCAGGAGAACGGCTTCGCCGTCAAGCGCGCTGAGATCTACATGAGCGGCACCGTAACGGACACGATCAGCTGGAATGTGATGTTCGATCCGAACAACAACAACACCGCCGCCGTGCCCAACGCCGTCCTGCAGGACTTCGTCATGACCTGGGCGCCCATCAAGGGCTTCGCCCTGAAGGCCGGCCAGTTCAAGATGCCGACCACCTACGAAGCCACCATGGTCGCCGCCCGGGAGATCCTCTTCTTCGAGCGCAACCAGATCAACCGCAAGTTCGGGGATGCCCGCGACCGCGGCATCTGGGCCAGCTACGCCTACGGCGATCCCAAGGGCTTCCAGGGCAAGGTGAATGTCGCCATCTCCAACGGCACCACCGATGACGGCAGCGGCGGCAAGAACAACGAGAACACGCTGGCCGGCTCCGGGAATGCCCAGAAGGACTACACCTTCCGCTTCGAGGGTGGCTACGGCGCCGCCCACAAGTTCGGCTTCTACTACCGCGAAGGCGTGACTGGCCTGAAGGACTCCACCCTCGTGTCGGGCACGGTTCCCGCGACCTGGACCGTGGGCGCGCCCTCCGCTGCCCAGATCAAGGACAACAAGGACAAGACCACCCTCCAGGGCCTCTACTACGCCTTCAAGAACGACACCTGGCAGGCCAGCGCCGAGTACGCCACGGGCCTGCTGGGCCGCCGCTACCCGACCCTCTTCACCGCGGCTGCCGCTCCTCTCCGCGAGCACCTCGACCAGAAGTTCGCCGGCTATGTGGTGGACGGCGCCTACAAGATGGGCAACCACTGGATCACGGCCCGCTACGATGTGCTGAACTACAACTCCGGCGACGACTGGTACACGGCGACCAGCCCCTACAAGACGGCGACCGCCGACTACAGCCCGAAGTACACGGAAATCACCGTGGGCTACAACTATGTGTTCATCCCCACCAAGCAGGCCGCCGGCAAGCTGAAGCTGGACTTCGTGAAGCGCAGCGACAACTTCCTGACCCCCCGCGCGGGCCAGACCGGCGAGCAGGGCGGCAACAGCATCGTCGCCTCCATCATGCTGTCCTACTGAGCCAGCATTCGTAGCTGATCCTTCTCATTACCAAGCCACGGAACTTTTGGGTACCCCCCACGAGTTCCGTGGCTTTTTTTGGCCGGATGAGTGTAGTATTCCCATACATTCCACCAACATCTCTTTTGAACCGGAGCTGCCATGCGAAAGCACCTCTTGGCCCTGGGCGCAACGCTTGCCCTCTCTCCCTGCCTCTTGGCGCAGAAGATCGGCGTCATCAATTCCATGAGCGGCCCCGAGGCGCCCATCGGAGAGAACATCACCAACGGCATCAAGCTGGCCGAGGAGGATCTCAAGAAGAAGGGCATCAACCTCCAGCTGGTGTGGGAGGACGACACGGGCAAGCCGCAGATCTCCATGAGCGCCATGGAGAAGCTGGCCACCCGGGACAATGTGGTGGGCGTGGTGGGCCCCTACACCTCAGCCTGCTCCAACGCCGTCGCCAAGCTGGCGGAGAAGTACCGGGTGCCGCTGCTCATCCCCGCCGCGGCCAAGGAGGAGATCACCCGCCAGGGGCTGAAGCATGTCTTCCGCATGAACGCCCCCGCGGATCAGTACGCGTCCAGCCTCATCGATGCCGCCGTGAGCCTCGGCAAGCCGAAGACCATCGCCTTCGTCTACGAGAACACGGACTTCGGGACCTCCACCACCAAGACCGCCAAGGACTATGTGGGCAAGAAGGGCATCCAGGTGGTGGCCGATGAGCCCTATCCCAAGGGCGCCGCGGACTACCGCTCGACCCTTGCGAAGGTGAAGTCGAAGAACCCCGACCTGGTGTTCATGGTGTCCTATGTAGCCGATGCCATCCTCCTCATGCGGCAGTCGAAGGAGGTGGGCCTCCAGCCCCAGGCCTTCCTGGGCGCCGGTGCCGGCTTCACCACCGTGGAGTTCGCGAAGGAGCGCGCGATCTCCGAGAGCGTCATCTCCTGCACCCAATGGACCAACGATGTGAACTGGCCGGGCGCGAAGGAATTCGGGGCCCGTTACAAGGCCAAGTTCGGCAAGGAACCCACCTACCATGCGGCCTGCGCCTACGCCTCGATGGTGATCATGGCCGAGACCGCCAAGAACGCCGGCGGTGACCGTGCGAAGACCCGCGAGGGGCTGAAGAACGGCAAGTGGAATGGCGTGATGGGCGAAGTCAAGTTCGCCGATTACGACGGCTTCACGAACCAGAACAATCACCAGATGCTCGTGCAGCAGATCCTCTCCGGGAGCTACGAGACGGTGCTGCCTTCCCAGTTCGCCACGAAGAAGGCGGTCTACCCCTTCCCCAAGTGGAAGTAAGTCCAACCTGAAACGGGGGGCGCCATCCGGCGCCCCCTTTTCCACCCTCGGGGAGTACACCCACCCATGGCCGTCTTTCTTCAATCCCTCATCAGCGGCATCCTGATTGGCGGAGTGTACGCGCTCATCGGCATCGGTCTCACGCTCATCTTCGGCGTGATGCGGGTCGTCAACTTCGCCCACGGCGACATCATGATGGTGGGGATGTACCTCACCTACCTGCTGTTCACGATCCTGGGCATCGATCCCTTCGTGTCCGTGCTCATCAGCTTCCCGCTGATGTTCCTCTTCGGGGGCTTCCTCCAGAAGACCTTCATCAACCGCGTGCTCAGTGCCGTCGCCCAGAACCAGATCCTCCTGACCATCGGGCTCGGGCTCGTCATGAGCAACACGGTGATGCTGATCTTCACCTCGGACTACAAGATCCTCACGACTTCCTATTCCTCTTCCACCATCCAGGTGGGCGGCGGGGTCTCGATCTCCACACCGCTGCTGATCTCGTTCCTGATCACGGCGGCCATCACGGCGGCCCTGGGCTGGTTCCTGCTGAAGACCGACACGGGCCAGGCCATCCGGGCCACTTCCCAGGACCGGGAGGCCGCGCAGCTGATGGGCATCAATGTGAAGCGGATGTCCATCATCGCCTTCGGCCTCGGCTCCGCCCTGGCGGGCACGGCCGGCGCGCTCATCTCCCCGACCTACTACATCTTCCCCCAGGTGGGCGGGGTGTTCACGCTGAAGGCCTTCGTCATCACGGTGCTCGGCGGCATGGGCAGCGTGGTCGGAGCGACGCTGGGGGGCGTGCTGATCGGCATCACCGAATCCATGAGCGCGGTCTACATCTCCTCCGGCTGGAAGGATGTGGTGGTCTTCGTGCTCTTCCTGCTGGTGCTCCTCTTCAAGCCCTCGGGCCTGATGGGCAAGTCGCGGACCTGAGGGGGACGACCATGACCAAGACCATCCTCAAGTCCGCCGCCGGCCTGCTCGCGCTGGCCTTCCTGCTGGCCCTCCCCAGGTACATGCAGAGTCCCTACGCCTTGCACATGATGATCCTGCTTTTCCTGAGCGTGTCGCAGGGGCAGAGCTGGAACATCCTCGGCGGGTACGCCGGCCAGCATTCCGTGGGCCACGCCGCCTACTTCGGCGTAGGCGCCTACACCACCATGATGCTCATGCACACCTGGCAGATCGTGCCCTGGATCGGTGTTTGGGCTGGCGTGGGCCTGGTGGTCGTGGTGGCGCTGGCCATCGGCAGCATCTGCTTCCGCCTGCGCGGCCCCTACTTCGTGCTGGCCTCCATTGCGGTGGCGGAGATCCTCCGCCTGTCGGCCATCAACCTGACCACCCTCACCAACGGGGCCGAGGGCATCCTGGCCACCGAGATTCCCGCCTTCAAGATCGGCGAGCGGGTGGTGACGGACTTCCTCACCAAGGTGCCCTTCTACTACATCGGCCTGTTTCTGGCCCTGCTCACCATCGCCATCACCTGGCTGGTGCAGCACTCCAAGCTGGGCTACTACTTCCAGGCCATCCGGGAGGACCAGGATGCCGCCCATTCCCTGGGCATCCACATCGCCCTCTACAAGAACATCGGCCTGGTCATCTCGGCCATCCTGACCTCGCTGGCCGGAAGCTTCTACGGCATCTATGTCGGCTTCGTGGATCCCCCCACCGTGCTGGGCCTGGATGTGTCTGTCCAGATCATGCTCATCTGCATCATCGGCGGCATGGGCACCCTGTGGGGCCCGGTGCTCGGATCCCTGGTGCTCGTACCGCTCTCCGAGGCCCTGCGCAGCAATCTGATCACCGAGGGCCTGGTGAAGATCGGCCTCGTGAGCGCGGATTCGAGGATCGGGATCTTCCTCAAGGAGAACCTCTCCCACGCCCATGTCCTGCTCTACGGCATCCTCGTGGTACTGGTGATCCTCTTCATGCCGGACGGGCTCATGGGCTTCGTCAAGAAGCTGGCCATGCGCCGGAAGCGGGAGGCGGTCTGATGGCCATCCTGGAAATCAAGAGTGTCAGCAAGTTTTTCGGCGGCCTGGCAGCCAATTCCAATGTCTCCTTCGCCGTGGAGGAGGGAATGATCATGGGCCTCATCGGGCCCAACGGCGCGGGCAAGACCACCCTCTTCAACTGCATCACCGGCTACTATCCCCCGTCCAAGGGCGAGGTGGTATTCGACGGGCGGCGCATGAACGGGCTCCAGCCCGACAAGGTCTGCAAGCTGGGCATGGTGCGGACCTGGCAGAAGGTCCGGCCCCTGGCCAAGCTCTCGGTGGTGGACAATGTGATGGTGGGCGCCCTGGCGCGGACCTCCTCCCTGAAGACCGCTCGGGAGGTGGCCATGGAGCAGCTGAAGGTGGTCCGCCTGGAGCACCGGGCGGATTTCCTCGCCGGTGGCCTGCCCATCGGAGAGCGGAAGAAGCTCGAGGTGGCCCGCGCCCTCGCCACCCAGCCGAAGCTCCTGCTGTTGGACGAAGTCATGGGCGGCCTGAACCCCGCCGAAAGCGAGGAGATCATCCAGCTCATCCTCGACATCAAACAGCACGGCCTCACGCAGATGGTCATCGAGCACGACATGAAGGCCATCATGCGGATTTCCGACCGGATCGTCGTCCTCACCTCGGGGGAGAAGCTCACCGAAGGCACCCCGCAGGAGGTGGTGAGCAACCAGGACGTGATCGATGCCTACCTGGGTGAGAGCCATGCTTAAGATCGAGAAACTGAACTTCGCGTATGGCGACCTGAAAGTCCTGTGGGATGTGGATCTGGAAGTCCACGAGGGCGAGATCGTCACCGTGGTCGGCGCCAACGGGGCCGGGAAATCCACCACGCTCAAGAACATCTCCCGTCTGGTCACCCCCACCTCCGGGAGCATCACCTTCCAGGGCAGGGACCTCGGCAAGATGCAGCCGCACCATGTGGTCGAGGCGGGGTTGGTCCAGGTCCCGGAAGGGCGCCGCATCTTTCCCGAGATGACGGTGATGGAGAACCTCCGCATGGGTTCCTATGTCAAGGCCACCCGGCCGGACCGCCAGAAGAACATCGACTGGGTGTTCGAGCTGTTCCCCCGCCTCAAGGAACGGGAGAAGCAGCTGGGCGGTACCATGTCCGGCGGCGAGCAGCAGATGCTGGCCATTGCCCGGGGCCTCATGGCCAACCCGAAGGTGCTGCTGCTGGACGAGCCCTCCCTGGGCCTATCGCCCCTGCTGGTGAAGAACATCTTCGACATCATCACCGGCATCAACAAGCAGGGCGTTACCATCCTTCTGGTGGAGCAGAATGTCTACCAATCCCTCCGCATCGCCCACCGGGCCTATGTCATGGAGACGGGGCGGGTGGTGCTGACGGGCACGGGCGAAGAACTGCTCAACAACGACCACATCAAGAAAGCCTTCCTGGGCATGTGAGGAGACCCCAATGACCACCGTCGAAAAGTGGATGACGAAGAACCCCATCACCATCGAGCAGGATGCCTCGATCATCGAGGCCATCCACCTCATGAAGGAGAAGGGCATCCGTCGCCTGCCCGTCATGGCCCAGGGGAAATTCACCGGGCTCATCACCGAGCGGATGATCAAGGACTACACCCCGGGCAAGGCGACCTCCCTGGATACCTGGGAAGTGCACTACCTGCTGTCCAAGACCCCGGTCAAGGATGTGATGAATCCGAACCCCCGGACCGTTACGCCGGATGTGGATCTCGCCACGGCGGCCCAGGCGATTCTCGACCACAAGCTCTACGGGCTCTGCGTGGTGGATGGCACGGGCAAGCTGGTGGGCATCATGTCGGTGGGTGACATGCTCAAGGCCGTGGTGGAATTCGCCAAGGCCCGGTGATGCCCCTCCGTTGAACAGGCGGGCCGGATTCGGTCCGCCTGTTTCGCGTTCGGAGCCGGGCCTGCCTATTTGATGTGCTTGGCCTTCAGGAAATCGATGTAGGCCAGGTCCACTTCGCTGATGTGGTGTTTCAGCCAATCCGCCAGGAGGGCCGTCACTTCCATGGCCACGGGACGGCCGGCATCGCTGTCTGCCTTCAGGCCGGCCACCCGCTCCACCAGCTGGGCGTGGGCGGCGGCATGGGCGGCGTAGCCCTGGTAGGCGTGGCGCCGCATGTGATCCTCCTCGGCGCGGAAGTGATCCACCGTGTAGTCGAGGAGGAAGTCGATGGCCTTTCGGACCTGCTCCTGGCCGTGGCCCTGACGGAAGGCTTCGTGGAGCTGGTTTATTGCCGTGAAGAGCTGCTGGTGCTGACGATCGATGCTGTCGATCCCGGTGGCGAACCGGTCGCTCCAGATGGCAAGTGGCATGGCGGGCTCCTCGATGCGGATGGTTCAGGTACGGCTTCTGGAAACTACCGGACGCCTCCCATGAGCCGCTTAATCCTGGGGGTGAAGAGCGCCAGGATCACCGCCGCGGAAGCCGTGGCCAGGAAGAGACTGCCATAGATGCGGGCGAGGGGCATGGTCTCGAAGAGGCCTGCCACCTTGCCGGCGAGCTTGCTGCCCAGGCCGAGGGACACATACCAGACCCCCATCATCAGGCCCTGGTAGCGGGCCGGAGCCAGCTTGGTGGTGGTGCTCAGGCCGACGGGAGACAACAGCAGCTCCCCGACCGTGTGGAGCCCGTAGGTGCCCACCAGCCACCACGGTGCCACGCGGGCCGCCCCGGTCGCCACCCTGGCCGCCGGGACCAGCAGGAGCATGCCCAGGCCCACGAAGAGCAGGCCTAGGGCGAACTTGGCGGGGCTGGAGGGGTCGCGGTCGCCGAGCTTCACCCAGAGCCAAGAGAGAAGGGGGGCCAGGAGCAGCAGCCAGGCGGAGTTGACGCTCTGGAACCAGGTCGAGGGGAAATGCCACCCGAAGACCTCGGAGCGGGTGAGGCGATCGGCGAAGAGGTTGAGGCTGGAGCCGGCCTGCTGGTAGGTCATCCAGAAGATCACCGAGAAGATGAAGAGGATGGCGACCACCAGCAGCCGCTTGCGCTCCTCGGGGCGGAGGGGTTCTCGCGTGCTGGTGTGCCCATGTTCCACCTGCTGGAAACCCGGTTTCAGCCCGGCCTCGCCGAACTTCCGCTGCTGCAGCCCGAACTGGATGAGGCCCAGCACCATGGCCACGCCGGCCGCGCCGAAGCCCCAGCGCCAGCCGCTCGTGGTGGCCAGGCCGATGCGGGACAGGAAGCCGAGGAAGCGCGGGTCCTGCGCCAGGAAGCCGCAGATGATGGGGGCGATCAGGGCGCCGAGGTTGACCCCCATGTAGTAGATGGTGAAACCGGGATCGCGCCGGGCGTCGTTGTCGGCATAGAGCGAGCCCACGAGGGTCGCGCAGTTGGTCTTGAGCAGGCCGGTGCCGGCCACGATCACCGCGAGTCCACCGTAGAAGACGGCGACCGTTCCGGAGGCGGCGAGGATGAATTCCCCGAGGGCGATGAGCACGGCGCCGAGGGCCACCGCCTTCCGCTGCCCGAGCCACCGATCGGCCACCCAGCCGCCCGGCAGGCTGGCGAGGTAGACGGACATCTCGTAGGTGCCGTAGATGCTGGCGGCCTTCACTCCGCTCATCCCGAGCCCCCCCTTGTCCGGGGGGGCCACGAGGAAGAGGATGAGCAGCGCGCGCATGCCGTAGTAGCTGAACCGCTCCCACATCTCGGTGAAGAAGAGGACCATCAGGCCGCGCGGATGGCCCGCGATGCCCTGGTCGTCGAGCAGACGGGGATCCTGGGTGGCTTCGCTCATGAACATCCTTCGGACTAAATGTTGAAGACTGAAGTCTGGAGACTACAAAGAGCCTACAGGTTCTTCGAGATGAAGTCCCACATGGCCTGGAAGCGCGCCCAGGCATGCTGGGGGGCGCGGGGCACATGGTCAGAGCCCGGCAGCAGCACGAGCTCCACCGGGTGGCCCGCCTTCTGGAGGGCATCGATCAGCATCACGCTGTTCTGGGGGTGCACATTGTCATCCAGCGTTCCATGCAGCAGCAGCAGCCTGCCCGACAGGTTCCCGGCTGCCTTCACCACCGAGCTGGCTTCGTAGCCGGCCTTGTTGTCGGAGGGCAGGCCCATGTAGCGCTCGGTGTAGATGCTGTCGTAGAGGCGCCAGTCCGTCACGGGCGCCCCGGCGATGCCCAGCTTCCAGGCTTTGCTGTGGGTGAGGGCGTAGGTGACCATGAAGCCGCCGTAGCTCCAGCCATCCAGGCAGAGCCGGTCCAGGTCGGCCCAGCCCTGTTGCTTCAGCCAGGCGTGGCCGTCGAGCTGGTCCTGGAGTTCCTGCGCCCCGAGGTTGCGGTGGATGCCGTAGGCGCTGGCGAGCCCCTTGGCCGAGGCGCTGCGGTTGTCGCAGGCCCAGACGACGATGCCCTGCTGGGCGAGGAACTGGTACCAGAGCATGTCCCGGCCCCAGGCGTTGCGCACTGTGGGTGTCGCCGGCCCCCCGTAGATCTCCTGGAAGACCGGGTAGCGTCGGGCAGGATCGAACCCGGGGGGCAGCACCAGCATGGTCTCCATGGGGAAGCCATCCCGGGTGTTCACCTGCTGGAAGCTGACCTTGCCGCGCTTCAGGGCCTTCCAGGCCTCGCTGGGGTTGGCGTCGATGAGGCGCAGCTGCTTCCCGGACCCATCGTGCAGGGCCTGCTGAGGCGGCGTCTGGACATCGCTCCAGACATCGAGGAAGGCCGTGAAGGCTGGGTTGAACCTGGCGCGGTGGGTGCCCGGCCGCTCCGTGAGGCGCACAAGCCCCTTGCCGTCGAGGCCGATGCGATAGGCGTCCAGGCCGATGGGGCTGCGCTCCGTGGCGTCGAAGTAGAGGTGGTCGGCCTTGGCATCCACGCCGTGCACGCGCTTCACATCCCAGTCCCCGGCGGTGACGGCACCGGCCAGGCTGCCGTCCTTCCCGTAGCGATAGACATGGTGATGGCCGGTGCGGCCCGATTCCCAGAGGAAGCCCCCATCCGGCAGGAAATGGGGCAGCGACAGCCGCTCCTGCCAGGCGCGGCCGTTCTCGTGGAGGAGCCGTTTCGAGCCGGTCGCTTCGTAGCGGCGCAGGTCGAGCCAACTCTGGATGCGGTCCTGGTGAATGGCGAGCAGGCGCCCCAGGGGATCCCAGCCCACCTGTACGATGAGCGTCTCCTGGCCGGGATAGGGGTCCTCCATCCAGGCGGTTCGTCCATCCAGCTCCACCACACCCAGGCGGGCGACGGGATTGGGATCCCCGGCCTTGGGATAGCGGGCGGCCTGGGCTTTCTGGGGCTGGTGGCGATCGTCCATGAGGGTGAAGACCGGCACCTTCGTTTCATCCAGCTGCAGGTAGGCGATGCGCCTGGAATCCGGCGCCCACCAGAAGGCCCGGAAGCTGCCGCGGCCGTAGACCTCCTCCTGGTACACCCAGTCCAGGCGGCCGTTGAATACCGTCTCGCTGCCGCCAGTGGTGAGCCGGGTCTCCCGGCCCGTGGACACCTCGGCCCGGTAGAGGTCATTGCCGCGGAGATAGGCCACCTGCCGGCCATCGGGGCTGAAGGTGGGTTCGTCCACCTTCCCGCTCGTGATGCGCTTGGCCCTGGCAGCCTTCACCTCCACCAGGAAGAGGTCGCCGTCGGCCTCGAGCAGGAAGGCGCTCCGTTCCTCATTCCAGATGAATCCCCCGCGCCCGAGGGCGGCCTTTGCGGCGATGTCGGCGACTCCGGCGGTGACCAGGGCGGCCTGGAGGCGGCCCGCCTCGAGCAGAGGCGTGGATGCCCAGGTGACTGGGTCCACCCGCAGGAGGGTCACCTGGTCCCCTGCCCGCCGCGTCTGCACGAGAGCCCCATCCGGCAGCCAATCCAGGCGCGTGGTGGGCATGCCGGCGTAGGTCACCTTCTTCGTGGGGTGGGCGATGGCTTCGAGCGTGAGCTGGCCGGGGGCCCCTTCCGGGAATTGGCCCGGGATTCGGCCCGGGGTCTGGCTCAGGAGGGACGCGGTGAGGATCAGGCTGGCCAGGAGGGCGTGGACGGGCATGATGGCTCCGGGGGACCCCTAGGTATATCGCAAAGCGAGGCTCTTTGGATGGCCGGGTGGGCTATCCCTGCAGGGATCAGGATTTGAGATGAGGTGGCCGCCTTTCGATAAGGGGTGGAAATGGGACTGGGTCGATTTGGCGAGGTGAATCCATGGCATTCCTGGATCGGATGAAACCGCAGTCGCTGGCCGGAAAGATCCTGCTGGTGGGTCTGGGCCCGCTCGTGATCGTGTTCTTCGCCTCATGGCTGTTGCTGGTGCCCGCAGTGGAGAAGGGCATCCTGGACGCCCGGAAGGCCGAGCTCCGGAGCCTCACGGAAACGGCTCTGGGACTCCTGGCGGCGCAGGAGGGAGAGGCGGCCGCGGGCGTCATTTCCCGGGAGGAAGCTCAGCGTAGGGCCATCGCCCAGATCAAAACCATTCGTTTCGCCGGCGGCAACTACTTCTATGTCTTCACCCAGGAGCCCCGCATCGTCACTGTGCCCATCCGTCCCGAGATGGAGGGCAAGCTGGTGGATGACTACACCGACAAACAGGGAACGCGGATCTACATGGAACTGCGCCAACTGGGACGCCAACCCCAGGGCGGATTCCTGCAGATCTGGTTCGGCAAACCCGGCGTGGAAGGGGTATATCCGAAGCTGAACTATGTGAAGTCCTTCGAGCCATGGGGCTGGAACATCGGCACCGGTGTCTACATCGACGACCTCCAAGCCCAGGTGCGGGGCTTTACCTGGTCCATCCTGGGTGGGCTGCTGGCCCTCTCAGGCGTGCTTTTCTTCGTGGTCCGGAACCTCGCCCGTCGCATGTCCCGGCCTTTGGGTGAACTCGTCGAAGGCCTGAGGAACAGTGATCTCACCCGGGAGATCCGCATCGATACCAGCGATGAGATCGGGGAGGCGGCCAAGGCCTTCAACGCCTACAACGCGGAACTCCGCGGCCGGGTGCTGGAGATCTCGGGTTTCTCGAGCCGCGTGGCCTCGGGCAGCACGGAATTGGCCGCCAGTTCCGAAGAGATGACCCGTGCCGTGGACGAGATCGCCAAGGTCAGCGAAGAGTTGAAGTTGGCCGGTGAGCGCGTGGCCCGGGCCATGGCCGGGCTGGCCGAGGAATCGGGCTTGGTCGCGAAGCACAGCGAAGAGGGCGGCCGAGAGGGTGCCGCGGCCGTGGCGGAAACGGTGCGCAGCGCAGAGACCGGCGAAGCCGCCGTTCAGGGCATGGGGGAGATCCAGGGGGCTACGGCCCAGATCGTCCAGGCGGTGCGGGTCATCCAGGAGATTGCCAGGCAGACCAATCTGCTTTCGCTGAACGCCGCCATTGAGGCGGCCAAGGCTGGGTCCATGGGCAAAGGTTTTGCCGTGGTGGCCGAAGAAGTGCGGAAACTGGCCGAGCGGAGCCGCACCTCCGCCAAGGAGATCGAAGAACTCATCCAGCGTGCCCAGGAGGCCGTGTCAGGAGGCGTCACGAGCGTGCAGGGCACCATGCAGAGTCTGGAGGCCATTCGGCAACGCATCCAGGAGGTGGCCAGTCGCGTCTCCCAGATCGGCACCTTCGCGCGCGGCCAAGCCGGCACCAGCGCGGAGGTCACGCGGATGATGGATCAGACCAGTCTCGGCCTCGCCCAGAATGCCACCGCCACGCATGAACTGTCGGCCACCGTGAAGGAGATCGCCAAGACCTCCGAGGACCTCGCCCAGGTGGCCGAAGGTCTCCGGGCCCTGGCAGGCAGCTTCCGACTCTAGGCTTCTTCCTTCAGCAGAATCTCCACCCAGGCCAGGGTGCCGGTGGTGAGGGGCTGGAATCCGATGCGTCCGCCCAGGCGCTCGATGAGGCCCGTGGCCAGGGGTAGCCCGATGCCCAGTCCGCCGCGGCGGCGGCGGAGGCTTTGCTCCTCCTGCTCGAAGGGTTTCATCAGCCGCTCCCAGTCGAGGGGCAAGCCCGGGCCCTGGTCCTCAATCTCGAAGCGCAGCTGCCAGCTGTGCCCTTGCGGCCGGGCTGCCATCCGGAAGCTGATGGTTCCGCGGTCCGAGAAACAGATGGCGTTGTCCAACAGGGCCTCCAGGGCCTGGGTGAGCCGCGCCGCATCGCAGAGGAGGGGATGGGGCAGGGGGTCCAGGGCCACCTGCATCACCAGTCCCTTGGTGCGGGCATCCGCCTCGGAACGGCGGGCCAAGCCGGCCAGGTGGGCTCCGAGGTCCGTGAGGGTCGGATGGATGGCGAGGGTTCCCTGGCCCAGGCTGGAGAGATCCAGGAGGCTCTGCACGAGATGGCTCAGCTGGGCGGCGGCCCGCTGGGCCTGACCGAGAAGGGCCGCCTGTCCGGGCGTGGGATCCAGGTCGCCGAGCATCTGGAGGTGGCCGGAGAGGATCTGCACCGGCGTGCGCAGCTCATGGTGCGCATTGTCGGTGAAGGCTTCCTGGGCCCGCCGGAGGCGTCGCTCCCCTTCGAGGGCCTTCTTCTGTTCCTGGAGCACGCGGTTCTTCCCCTGGACCACGCTGAAGAGCGCGAGCCAGCTGAGCAGCATCACGACGATCGTCGCGAGGCCGAAGATCAGGAGGAGGTGGACTTCCTGCATAGGAACACCTTGGCCAGGGCGAGCTCGTAGCAGACGATCACGATCCCGTTCACGATCCAGGGAACGCGGACCATCTGGGCCGAGAGGGTGCGGAGGAGATAGTTGGAAGTGGCGCTGAAGATGAGGGTCGAGGATCCGTACACCAGGAGCGCGGCGGCCAGCCAGAACTCAGGTCGGTCCGGCAGGGATCGGTCGTCCTCGGAGTTGAAGAGCCGCCGGAGCTCGTAGGTTCCCAGGCCCATGTAGATGAGGCTCTGAGTCGTCATGAACAGCGAGTTGCGCCACAGCAGGCCATTCACGAAGATGCCCGTCACTGCCGCGGCGAGCCCGACTCCGACGCAGACGAGGTAGAGGCGCGTGCGCGGGGCGCCTTCCTCGGCTGTCCTGGCGAGCGTCCCGAGGAGGCCGGTGAAGATGATGGGCTGGACGATGTGACGGAACCACTGGTTGTTGTGGTGCGCCATGGCGATGGCAATGAAGATCACGCCCTGGATCAGATCAAGGATTTGGACGCGGAGGAACGGGCGAAGCCAGGGCGGCCGCTGGTACCCGCCGCGGAACCGGCTCCAGGCATAGGCGGCCATCGGCGCCAGGATGGATGGATCGATGATGTAGTGGAGAATCCATCGATGAACGGTGATGGCATCCATGGGCCGGGATCAGGGAAACTTCGACAGGCGCGAGCCGGCACAGTCGGGTGGGCAGTCGTGGGAGTTCTGGGCAAAGACGCATGCCGGCGCGTCGAGGTCCACACCCTCCGGGTCCACCGCCACCATCACCATCGTGGGTGATCCGTCTTCGTGCTGGGCTCGGTAGATGCGGATGCCGGCGGCCCCGGGCTGGGCGAGGAGCTGCTCAAAGGCGCTGCGATTGAAGGCGGAGGCGTGGTGGGTTCCGGGGCCGACTCCGGCCTGGAAGGCCAAGACCAGGCCGGCGGCCTCCTCTCGGCTGATGCGGTGGTCGCGGGTGGGATCGAAAGCCTCGGCAGACACGAAGACGCTCCTCGAAACGGGGGATGGGGGCCGAAAATGGAAGGGTCGGAGTCTTCCCATCAGACCCGAAGGCAGGCCGAGCCACAAGGCAGAACTGCGGAATTGAAGCCACAGGAACTGCCCTGTTGACGCGCGGTTGGCGAAGATGAACTCGTTTTTATCCGTCCCGGTGGTCGGTGGGTGGAGGTTCCCGATCAGTTGGGCAGATGCGGCCGGGTGAGATTGCGATGCCCGTTGGCGGTCACCAGCAGGTTGTCCTCGATGCAACGGGGCCCCCTCCACGAAGCCGGAGGCTGAGTGGGAGCACAGCGCGGGGCGCTGTGCGATCGGGGGGTAGTCCGGATCCGCAGCTCAGTTGGGGAGATGCGGCCGGGTGAGATTGCGATGCCCGTTGGCGGTCACCAGAAGGTTGTCCTCGATGCGGATCCCGCCGCAGGGGGTGAGTTCGTCGATGAGCTTCCAGTTGAAGGCGGTCTTGTGCTCGTTCGTGCGGAAGGGACGGAGCAGCATGGGAATGAAGTAGAGGCCCGGCTCCACGGTGAAGACCTGCCCCGCATCGATGGTGCGGGTGGTGCGCAGGGTGGGATGCTGGGCCGGCGGGGGCGCGACCGTGCCGTCCGGCCCGCCCTGCCGGCCGGCCACATCATGCACCTGGATGCCCAGGTGATGACCCAGGCCGTGGGGGAAGAAGGGACGGCTATAGCCCTTCTCCACGGCCTCCTCGGGGCTTGCGTTCAAGAGGCCGTGATCCTTCAGCAGACCCGCGATGGCCAGATGCCCCTGATGATGCAGGTCACCGTAGGGCAGCCCCGGCTTCACCAGATCGCAGAGCTGGAGCTCGAGCTTCTCCATGCCGTCCACCAGAGCCGCGAAGCGGCTGTCGCAGTGGGGCGCGGCCACGGTGCGGGTGATGTCGGAGGCATAGCCTCGGACCTGGGCGCCGGCGTCGATGAGCATGACGAAGCCGTTCTTCAGGGTGCGCTTGCCCTCGTAGTGGAGGGTGGCGCCCTTCTCGTTGAGGGCCACGATGCTGCCGTAGGGCAGCTCATGATCCACGATGCCCACGGCCTGGACATAGGCGTGGTGGATCTCGAGTTCACTGGCGCCGGCGAGGAAGGCGGCCTTGGCGGCCAGGTGGCCCCGGGCGGCCAGCACCGTGGCTTCCTCGATGCTCTGAACCTCGTAGGCCGACTTGGTGGTGCGGTACCAATCCAGATGGGCCGTGAGTCCGGCTGGATTGACCTCCAGGCCGGCCGCTCCGGCGCGGTCGGTCTCGTTGCCGATGTAGGCCGCCCGGGTGGGGTTTCCCAGGAGCTTCCAGACCTCGTCGACCGTGCCCGCCTCTTCGAGCTCGAAGGCCGACGCCCAGAAGGGGTTCCCCAAGGGGGCCTGCTCGTACCAGAAATCCTCGGGGGCGTAGCGGATGAGCCGCGGCTTCTGGCCGGGACGGATCACGAGGAGGTGGTGCGGTCCCGCCATGGGGCACCAGTGGGCGAAGTGGGGAACGGGGTGGAAGGGGGCGTCCTGATCGTCGGCGAAGTGCGTGTAGACCTTCCCGCTGGAGATGATCAGGGCATCGAAGCCCGTCTCGGCCAGGGCCTCGGCGGCAGTGCGCTGGCGGTCGGCGATGTGGGTGAGGTAGAGAGCGGCGAGGTCGGTCATGGGAGTCCTTGGGGTGGGGGATCGGGCGCTCAGTCGGCCCGATGAATCAGAAAGGCTGGCGATCAGAGAAACCGCAGCGGCTTCTCCTCGGGCGCAAAGCCGTGTCGCACGGCCTTCTCGAAGAAGAGGGCAAGGCTTTCCCGTTCGGCTTCGCCCAGGGTGTAGCTGATGTTTTCCGTGAGGTATTCGTGCAGTTCGATTTTGGTCCAGCCGATGGTGCGGCGGGCCTCTTCGATGATGGCGGGCAGCTGGGCCTGGCCGATCTCGTAGCTCCGGTGGAAGAAGGAGGCCACGCCGCCGGGTACGGGCAGCTGCGGGGCGTTCTTGCGGACCAGCCACAGGGCGAAGACGAAGGGTAGGCCGGTCCAGGCATGCCACTCCTCGGCCAGATCCAGGACGAAGAGCCCCTGACGGGGGGCCCGCATGGCGGAGTCCCCAATCATCAGGGCGGCATCGTGGGCCTCGAGCATGGCGGGCAGGTCGGGGCCCATGTCCGTGATCTCCGGGCTCACGCCGTAGCGCTCCCGGAGGATGAGTTGTCCCAGCACCACGCTGGTCCGGCTGGAGGTATCCAGGGCCAGGCTGCGGATCTGCTCCGGCGGCACCTTGGAGAGGATTACCACGCTGCGGACGCGCTTCGGGGAGGCGATGCAGAGGCCCGGCACGATGAGGAGGTCCGGGATCCGCAGGTACTCAATGGAGCTGACGATGCCCGCATCCACCTCACCGGACCGCAGACGGTCGGCGCAGGCCGAGGGATAGTGGAACTTCAGGTGGAAGTGCTCCCAGCCGAGGCCGTGCTTGAATCCGTGGTTGAGGGGAGCGGCGTTCAAGTAGTCGATGATGGACAGGCGGAAAGGTTCGGTGACCATGGAAACAGTCTACCGACCCTGCGATGATTCCCTGATGGTCCTCTGGCATTACGAGCTGAATACCCCGATGGGGCCGATGCGAGCCGCTTTCGACGGCCGGGGACGGCTGCGGGAGTTGGCGGTGGAAGGTCTTGATCCCCGCAAGACCAGCCCTCTTCCGCCCAAGGAGCAGCGAGAGGCCAAGCGGTTCCTGGATCGGCAGCTGGAGGCCTACCTGGCCGGCACCCTGCGGACCTTCACCATTCCCGTCGATCCCCAGGGTTCGGTCCTGGAACTCCGCGTCTGGGACACGGTCCGGACGATCCCCTACGGCCAATCCAGGCAGCCCGCGGATCTGGCGGCCTGGCTGGGCCTGGAGGAGGACTTGATCATCATGGCCTGCGCCGCCAATCCCATCGCCCTGCTCGTGCCCACGCACCGGGTGCTGCTGCCGGGGGAGGGCCCCCTGCCCAAGGCGCTGCGGGATCTGGAGACGGGCATGGGGTGGCGGCGGCCCTAGCCTGGGGCCGATGGCCCGGGATCTGCACCTAAGTCTCCTGATTCTGCCATTCTTGTGCCCATGAACGGGTCCTTCCATCCGCTGTCCACACCCCTGGGAGATCTGGGCGCGGCCTTCGATGGGGAAGGGCGCCTGATCCACCTGGTGCGCCTGCATGGGCGGCCGCCCCTCCAGCCTGAGGGGCCCGCGCCGAGGAGCCTGCCCTACCTGAAGCGGCAGCTGGAGGCCTACTTCTCGGGGAATCTGCGGGACTTCAACATCCCCATGGTGGCCGAAGGCACGGATTTCCAGCGGCGAGTCTGGAAGGAACTGCAGAAGATCCCCTACGGCCAGGCCATTTCGTACCTGGAACTGGCCCGGCGCCTGGGAGACGAGAAGTGCATCCGTGCCGCGGCCCGCGCCAACGGCGCCAACCCCATCGCCATCCTCATCCCTTGCCATCGCGTGATCGGATCGGATGGATCCCTGGTGGGCTATGCCGGGGGCTTGGACATGAAAGAATTCCTACTCCGCCTGGAGGGCGTGCTGCCCAAGGCCCCGCCCCAACCGGCTCTGCCCTTGGAGTGGGACTAGGAAACGGGAACGCGGAACACAACGAAAAATTCCGGCGCCGCCCAGCGGAGGACTTCCCTTTCCGGGGCCCGTAGCATGAAGCCATGCGCTGGTCGGATGAGCACCTCTACGAACGGATCCTGGCGAAGGACGCCTCCTTCGACGGGCGGGTGCTCACGGGTGTCCTCACCACCGGGATCTACTGCCTGCCTTCCTGCCCCGCGCGGAAGCCCCTGGCCCGCAATGTGCGCTTCTTCGCGGATGAAGCGGCGGCTCATGCGGCAGGCCTTCGGCCCTGCAAGCGATGCCGGCCCGATGCCTTCTACCGGGGCGAAGACGCAGATCTGGCCCGGCTGGAGGACGCCATGGCGCAGGCCTCGGCGGATCCCGCAGCCTTTCCCGAGGTGGAGGCCCTGGCCGAGGCCGCCGGCGTGGGTCTTACCAAGCTGAAGACCTTGTTCCGGGAGCATGCCCACGCGCAGCCCGCAGCCTTTCTCCAGCGCATCCGCATCCAGGCGGCCTGTGCCCGGCTCGCGGTAGGCGAGGGGGACCTGGCCGACCTGGCCTTCGGATCGGGCTACGAAAGCGCCTCGGGGTTCCATGAGGCCTTCCGCCGGCAGACGGGCCTCAGCCCAGGTGCCTACCGCACCATGCTGGGTTCCGACGGCTTCACGCTGCCGCAGCCCGTGGGACTCCGCGTGGAGGATGTCCTGCGCTTCCATGGCCGGGATGCCGCCAGCGTGTCCGAGCGGGTGGAGGGTCCACGCCTCGTCAAGGCCTTCCTGTGTGAAGGCCGGGCCTCCGTTCTCGCCCTGACCTTCGCCGCGGGCGCCGTCGAAGTGTCGCTCAAGGGGGCCGGGGGGCCCAGGGCCATGGCCCAGGCCCATGGTGCCGCGCTCCGGCTGCTGGGATGGCAGGAGGAACCTGCGGTCTTCGAGGCGGCG
This sequence comes from Geothrix sp., assembly GCA_019449415.1. Taxonomy (GTDB): domain Bacteria; phylum Acidobacteriota; class Holophagae; order Holophagales; family Holophagaceae; genus Geothrix; species Geothrix oryzae. The sequence continues at coordinate 54,670 of JAGRPP010000031.1, read as the reverse complement.
CATCCGGACCTGGCCCGGGGGAGAGAGGGGCTGAGGGCGCTGCTCACTCTGGACGCTTTCGAGGCGCTGGTGTGGGCCATCCTGGGCCAGCAGGTGAACCTGGCCTTTGCCTACGCCCTGCGGCGCGACCTGATCCGCCGGGCCGGGATCCCTGCGGGGGAAGGGCTCTTCGCCCACCCCGATGCCGCGCAGATCTCCACGCTGCAGCCCGAAGATCTGCTGGCCCTGAGGTTCTCCCGGCGCAAGGCCGAGTATCTGCTCCACGCCGCGGCCGAAGTGGCAGCGGGTCGGTTGCGGCTGGAGGCTCGGGCCACCGCCACCGGCGCTTCCAGGGACCTGCTCGCCCTGCGAGGCTGCGGCCCCTGGACGGCCCAGTATGTGCTGATGCGGGGTCTCGGCTTCCGCGACTGTGTGCCCGTGGGCGATGCAGGGCTCACCCTGGCCCTCCAGCGTTGGTTCCACCTGGAGACGCGGCCGGATGCCGCGGGGACGCAACGGCTCATGGCGCCCTTCGCCCCCCACCGCAGCCTCGCCACCTTCCACCTCTGGTCCAGCCTGAAGGGAACCCCCGCATGAACGGAATCCACCGGATCGAAACTTCCCTCGGGCCCGTGCAGGCGGCCTTCGACGCGGAGGGTGCCGTCCTCTACCTGGGTTTCGCCGAGCACGAATTCCGGGCCGCGTTGCTGGCGAAGCTCGCGCGCCTGGGACCGGTCGCGCATCCGAAAGCGAACTCGGTGGACCGTCTCCGGGAACAGCTGGAGGCCTACGCCGCCGGGCGGAGGACGGTTTTCGAGGTGCCGTTCCGCCTCCGCGGCAGCGTCTTCGAACAGCGGGTCTGGGCGGCCCTTCAGCGCATCCCCTTCGGCGAGACCCGCAGCTACGGACAGCTGGCCGCGGAGCTCGGCGATGCCAACCTCAGTCGGGCCGTGGGGCGGGCCAACGGCGCCAACCCCGTGTCGATCCTCGTCCCATGCCACCGTGTGATCGGCGCCCGTGGCACGCTGACCGGCTATGCGGGCGGCCTGCCCATGAAGGAGCGGCTGTTGCGCCTGGAGGGGGCGATCAGGGATTGACCGCCCGAAGGGGGCCCCGTTCCAACTCGAGCCGGGTTTCCGCCTGGGCGTCGAAGGCCACCTTCAGGCAAGCCAGGCCGCGATTCATGTCCACGCCGCCGCAGCTGAAGAAATCCACGGCGGCGAAGCCGTATTCGGGCCAGGTGTGGATGGCCAGGTGGCTTTCCGCGATGATCACCGCGCCGCTGACGCCGTGGGGGCTGAAGTGGTGGAAGCTGTGGGTGACGATGGTGGCGCCAGAGACCCGAGCGGCCTCCAGCATGGCGGCGGTGACCCGATCCAGGTCGGCCAGAACCGCCGCCTCGCAACCCGTGAATTCCACGAGCAGGTGGTGGCCCAGCGCGCTCATGGACGCTTGGTCATCAGCGCCACGCACTCCACATGGCTGGTGAGGGGGAAGAGGTCGAGCACGGCCACCTTCTCCAGATCCCAGGTCTCTCCGAGGCGCTTCACATCGCGGCAGAAGGCGGCGCCGTCGCAGCCCACCAGCACCAGCGTGCCGGCTCCGGCGGCGCAGAGGCGGCCGCTGAGTTCCGGTTCGAGACCGGCCCGCGGGGGATCGAGCAGGATCACATCCTCCGGGTGGCCCAACCCTTCCGGCACCCAGGCGGCCACATCGCCCACCAGGCAGTCCGAGGGCAGCCCCAGGGCCTCCAGGTTGCGCCGGGCCCAGGCCACCGCCGCCTCGCCCGATTCCACCAGCACGCGCCGGTCGAACTGCTTGCCGAGCAGGGCGGAGAAGAGGCCGACGCCCCCGTAGAGATCGTAGAGGGTGCGACCTTTCACACCCCAGGCTTCCAGCAGGTCGCCGAAGGCCTCGGCTGCCCAGGGGGGACTCACCTGGAAGAAGGCCCCGGGCTCGTGCCGAAGCGCGATTCCGCGCAGCTGATGCCGCAGGGGCTCCTCGCTGCGGTGCCAGCCATCGGGTTCGAGGCACCAGGACCGGCCCCGCTCGTCCGTCGCGAGGATCGTCCCGGCAGGAGTGCCCGTGGACAGCTCCCAGCGGCCCGGGCGGGTCGTGAGGACGCGCCCGATCAGGGCCTCCTTCAGTCGTGGAATGGCCAGGGACAGGGGCTCGGCGGCGGCGGGGCAGGCGGCCACCGGCACGAGCGCGTGGCTGTGGCGCCGGAAATAGCCGAGCTCTGCGCCGTCCCAGTGCAGCTGGATGCGGTGGCGACGGGCCTCCTCCGGGGCGGGACGCCAGTCCCAGGCGACGCCTTCGCCCAGCTGGCGGCGCAGGAGGTCGGCCACCATCTGCCGCTTGAGATCGGGGGCGTGGCGCCCGGCCTCCCAGAGATCGCAGCCGCCGCAGGTTCCGGCGACCGGGCAGGCCGCCACGGTCCGGCGGGGGTCCCGGGTGATCCAGCGGGTGACGCGGCCCTCGCCGTGGCGGGCCTTCCAGATGACGGTGGCCTCGACCACCTCGCCCGGGAAGAGGGCCAGGGGGGCCTCCAGTAGCAACAGGCGCCCGTCCACCGCGCGGCCCACGCCTTTGCCGCCCCAGGCGAGCCGTTCGACGGGGCCTTGCCAGCTTTCGGTCGGGGCAGGGGAATTCCGATATGCTGGCGGCACCTTCGTCTTCGTTTTTTTGGAGCTTGATTCCGCCTTGCGATTCACGGTGGCCGTCCCCCCTGAGCACCGTAACACCCTCCTGGACCGCACTGGCGGGGAGATGCGCCGTGCGCTGGCCTTCCAGGATGCCGGCCCCGCCGATGTGGTCCTTGGCGTACCGGGCGACGGGACTTTCGCGGACTGCGAGGCCTGGCCCGGCCTGGAGGCGGCGGAGGCCCTGGTCCGGGCGGCCTGGGCCCGCCTGCAGGACCGGCGCGACATGGAGCGGCTCCACGAGGTGGGTCGGGCCCTGGCCTCGGAGCAGAACCTGGATCGCCTGCTGGACCTGATCCTGACCAAGGCCCGGGAACTGCTGATGGCCGAGGCCGGCTCCATCTACCTGCTCACCGGCGCGGAGGATGACCCGGAGCTGCTGTTTGCCCACACCCAGAACGCCCGGGTCAGCCTGCCCTTCCACCGGGTGGCCATGCCCATCTCGCGGGGCACCCTGGCCGGGTTCGTGGCCCTCAGCAGGGAGAGCCTGAACCTCCCGGATGTCTATCGGATTCCGGTCGAGGCCCCCTACCGCTTCAACGACAGTTTCGACCGCCAGGCGGGGTATCACACCACCTCCGCTTTGGTGGTGCCCATGCTCGATACGGAAGGGCAGGTGCTGGGGGTTCTGCAGCTCCTCAACCGCCTGGATGAAGATGGAAGGACGGTCGCCTTCTCCATGTCGGATCAGAGGCTGGCCCAGAGCCTGGCGGGGCAGGCGGCGGTGGCCGTGAAGAACGCCCAGCTTCGGGAGGAGATCGAGCGGCTCTTTGAAGGGTTCGTGGCCGCTTCCGTGACCGCCATCGAGGCCCGGGATCCCGTCACCAGCGGCCATTCGGGCCGGGTGGCGGACCTCACCGTGGGGCTCGCGGAAGCGGTCAATGCCACGCCCAACGGGCCCTTCGGGAGCCTGTCGTTCTCGGATCGGCAGCTGCGGGAGCTGCGCTATGCGAGCCTCCTGCACGATTTCGGGAAGGTGGGCGTCCGCGAACAGGTCCTGGTGAAGGCCAAGAAGCTTGATCCGAGCCAGCTGGAGATCATCCTCCAGCGGCTGCGCCAGCGGGAACTGGAAGCGGCGCTCGAGACCCTGGCCAAGGCCTGGAAGGGCGGGGGGAGCTTCGACCTGTGGGAGCGGACCCTCCAGGACCGCCAGGCCGAGTCCGAGCGGCTCATCCATCTGGTGCGCCAGAGCAACGAGCCCACGGTGCTGAGCCAGGAGGTGGCCGAAGGGCTGGGCTTGCTGGAGAGCCTCACCTTCACCCACTGGAGCGGTGAGTCCCGCACGGTGGTGGCCCCGGCGGATGTGGCCAGCCTCCGCATCCGCAAGGGCAGCCTGTCCGAGGCGGAACGGCTCGAGATCGAAAGCCATGTCACCCACACCTTCCGCTTCCTGGAGCGCATCCCCTGGACCCGCGACCTGGCGGGCATCCCTGACATCGCCTATGCCCACCATGAGCGGCTGACCGGCCGGGGTTATCCCCGGAAGCTGACGGAACCGGACATCCCGGTCCAGAGCCGGGCCATGGCCATCGCCGATGTCTTCGATGCCCTCACGGCCCAGGACCGGCCCTACAAGGGCGCCGTGCCCCTGGAACGCAGTCTGGCGATCCTGGACGACGAGGCCCGGGACGGGGCCCTGGACCGCGGCCTCCTGGACCTCTTCATCGAGGCCCGGATCTTCGAGCGGACGGCTCGGAAAGCCTGAGGCTGGAGGCCCGGGCCTGGAGGCGGTAGGCTAGAAGATTGGAGTGCCCATGCCCGAACACGAACCGCGCACCATCGATCTGCAGGGGATCATGGACCTGCTGCCCCACCGCTACCCGATGCTGCTGGTGGACCGGATTCTCGACTTCGAGCCCAAGCAGTGGATCAAGGGCCTGAAGAACATCAGCTTCAACGAGGGGGTCCTCCAGGGCCACTTCCCCAGCCGGCCGGTCTATCCGGGCGTCTACATCGTGGAGGCCATGGCCCAGACCGGCGGCTGCCTGCTCATGCGGGAGTTCGAGGACCGGGCCCGGAAGGTGATCTATTTCATGGGCATCGATGCCGTGAAGTTCCGCAAGCCGGTGCTCCCCGGCGACCAGATGGTCATGGAAGTGAAGGTGATCCAGTTCAAGGGCCGCATCTGCAAAATGCGGGGCGAGGCCTTCGTGGATGGCCAGAAGGTGGCCGAGGCTGAATTCATGTCCATGCTGATGGACCTGGCTGAAGGGGAAGGTAAATGAGCGCTCAGATCCATCCGAGCAGCGTGGTGAGCCCGGAGGCCCGGCTGGGCGAGGGCGTGGTCGTGGGCCCCTTCTGCGTCATCGAAGGCAACGCCGTCATCGGTGCGCGGACCCAGCTCCGCAGCCATGTGGTCATCGGCCCGCACACCGAGATTGGCGAGGACAACGACATCTATCCCCATGCCACGCTGGGCATGGGCCCCCAGGACCTGAAGTTCAAGGGCGCCCCCACGCGCCTGCAGGTGGGTCACCGGAATGTGATCCGCGAGGGCTGCACCCTGCACCGCGGTACCGAGGGCGGCGGCGGCCTGACCACCCTGGCCGATGACAACTTCCTGATGACCGGCGCGCACATCGCCCACGACTGCCACGTGGGCAGCAAAAACATCTTCGCCAACTCCGCGACCCTGGCGGGTCATGTCGAGGTGGGCGACGGCTGCAACATCGGCGCCTTCTCCGCCGTCCACCAGTTCTGCCGCGTGGGCGATCACGCCTTCATGGGGGGCTTCACCGTGGCCACCCAGGATGTGCTGCCCTTCATGAAGACGGCGGGCGCCCGCGACACCAAGAGCTACGGCGTGAACACCATCGGCCTGCAGCGGAAGGGATTCTCCCTCGAGGTGGTGGAGGGCCTGAAGAAGGCCCACCGGCTGCTGTTCCATGCCGGCCTGCTCCGGGAGGAGGCCATGGCCCAGACGGAGCGGGAAGTGGGCCACATCGCCGAGGTGGCCTATCTCCTCAGGTTCATTCGCGAGGCCAAGCGGGGCGTGCATCGTGGCTGATCATTCCGGCCCGGGCCCGAACCGGCGCCACGCGACCCTCGCCATCATCGGCCTGCCCAACGCCGGCAAGTCCACCCTGCTGAACGCCCTGCTGGGCCAGAAGCTGGCAGCCACCAGCCAGATTCCCCAGACCACCCGCACCAAGGTGCTGGGGGTCATGGACCGCGGTGAGGTGCAGCTGGCCTTCCTCGACACGCCGGGCATCCACCTGCCCAAGCACGCCCTCAACGAACGCATGATGGCCCATGTGGACCAGGCCCTCGAGGAAGCCGACATGCTCCTCTGGGTGGTGGATGCGGACGACTACCTCGGCACGGGGGAGCACGCCCTGGCCAAGCGCCTGCGCAAGCTGGGCCGGCCGACCTACCTGCTGCTGAACAAGATCGACCTGCTGTCCAAGGGCCGCCTGCTGGAGAAGATCGCCACCTACAAGGACCTGCTGCCCTTCAAGGAGATCGTCCCCATCGGCGCCAAGATGGGCCTGAACCTCGATCCCCTCTGGACAATCCTGGAGCGGGATGCGACCCAGCCCGGCTGGCCCTATGGCGAAGAGGTCTTCACGGACCAGACCGAGCGGTCCCTGGCCTCGGAGTTCATCCGGGAGAAGGTGCTGCGCAAGACCCGCGAGGAAGTGCCCCATGGTGTGGCCGTGCTCATCGAGCAGTGGCTGGAGGCGGGCCAGGAGGACTACCCCGAGGACCTGGGTCCCGAGGGCGTCTTCATCGCCGCGCGCATCCTGGTGGACCGCGATGGGCACCGCAAGATCCTCCTGGGCAGCGGCGGCGAGATGATCAAGGACATCCGCCAGAGCGCCCAGCGTGAGTTGAAGAAGCTGCTCCAGCGCCCCGTGCGGCTGGAGCTCTTCGTCAAGGTCGATGAGGGCTGGCGGGACCGGCCTGAACGGCTGGACCGACTCTCGATCTAGATCGACAGGTCCGTGGCGCGGTGTTCCGGGGCCAGGGGCTCCAGGCCCGCGGTGCCCGTGACGGAGGTGTATTGGCCCCGTTCCGGGTCGAAGGCGAAGACTTCGCCCGTCTCGATCTTGTAGACCCATGCGTGGAGATGCAGCATGCCGCTGCCCATGGCCTTGGCCACGGAGGGGTGCGTACGGAGGTTCTCCAGCTGGACGAGTGCGTTCTCCTCGACGGTGGCGTGGAGGAGCTGGTTCCCCTCGAGGTGGCCGTAGCTCTGCCACATGATCTGTTCAGTCTTCCGGGCGTGGGCCAGCCAGGCCTTGGTGGCCGGCAGCTCGCCCAGCTGGTTCGGCTCCAGCAGGGCCTTCATGGCGCCGCAGTTGGAGTGCCCGCAGACGATGATGTCCTTCACCTGGAGCACGGTGACGGCGAATTCGATGCCCGCGCTCATGCCGCCCATGTGTTCGTACGGGGGCACGAGGTTGCCCACATTGCGCAGGATGAACAGCTCGCCTGGCTGGGTCTGCGTGATCAGGTTCGGGCTGATGCGCGAGTCCGAGCAGGTGATGAAGAGCGTCTCGGGCGCCTGGTCCTTGTCCAGCCGCTCGAAAAGCTCTTTGTGGGAACTGAAGATCTGGGTCTGGAACTGGTGGATGCCTTGGACGAGTTTCTGCATCCGACCATTCTACCGGAGGTCAGGCTCAGAGGCTCAAGTGGGCCATGTGCTCTTCGGAGGTGATGGGGGTGTTCGGCTCGTCATGGATGATCTTGCCGTCACGCAGCTTCACGATCCGGTGGGCGTGCCGGGCAATGTCCTCCTCGTGGGTGACGAGGATGATGGTGTTGCCCTTCTGGTACAGATCCTCGAAGAGGGCCATGATCTCGATGCTGGTCTTGGAATCGAGGGCACCCGTCGGCTCGTCGGCCAGGAGGATGGAGGGATTGTTCACCAGGGCCCGGGCGATGGCCACGCGCTGCCGCTGGCCGCCGGAGAGCTGGTTGGGCATGTGGTCGCTGCGGGTCCCTAGGCCGACATTCTCCAGGGCCTTCAGGGCCATCTGGTGCCGCTCGACGGGCGTCTTGCCCGCGTAGATCAGGGGGAGTTCCACATTCTGCAGAGAGGTGGTGCGGGCCAGCAGGTTGAAGGTCTGAAAGACGAAGCCGATCTCCTCGTTGCGGATCTGGGCCAGGTTGTCGTCCGTCATGGCCGAGGCCAGCTTGCCGTTCAGTTCGTAGGTGCCGGTGGTGGGTGTGTCCAGGCAGCCGATGACATTCATCATGGTGGACTTGCCGGAACCGGAGGGTCCCATGATGGCCACATACTCGCCGCGGTGGATCTCCATGGAGACGCCATCCAGGGCGCGCACTTCCATGTCTCCCATCTGGTAGACCTTGGTGATGTCGGTGAGCCGGATCAGGGGAGCATCGGTCATGGGATCCTCGAAGGGCCGCTGACGGCCCTGGGTTATCTTCGCAGATGTCCCCGGAGGGGTTTAGGGTCCCGTTGGGATTCCCGCTACAATCCAGAACTTGTCCGCATTTAGCATGTAGGTTCCATTCACGATGATCGCCCCCTTGATCCGAGCCCTGGGTCGGCCGCTGTTGCGGCTGCGCTATCGAATCCAGTTCGAAGGGGCGGAGTCTCTTCCCGCCCCCGGGAAACCGGGCGTTCTGTTCCTGGCCTCCCACCCGACCCTGGTGGATCCCTTTCTGCTGGTGACGGCCCTTCATGGCCGCTTCGCGCCGATCCTGGTGGCCGGCCGCGACCACGCGGCCTCGGCTCCCCTGCGCTGGCTGGCCCGGTTGCTAGGTTTCCGCCCCCTGCCGGATCCTGCGGATCACGGGGACAGGACCCGCCAGATCCTGGAGCAGGAACTGACCACCCTGGCCGGGCACCTGACCTCGGGCGGCAACCTCATCCTGTTCCCTGGGGCCCGTCTGGCCCGCCAGAAGGTGGAGGACCTCTCCGACAACAGCACGGTGGCCTCGATTCTCCGCCAGGCTCCGGGGGCCCGGGTGGTGGTGATCCGCTTGCGGGGGCTCTGGGGCAGCCGGTTCAGTGCCGCCTCGGGCCGACGCCCCTCCATCGGATTGGAACTGCTGAAGGGGTTGGGGTACCTCGCGGCCAACGCACTGTTCTTCATGCCCAAGCGCGATGTCCAGGTGACCTTCGAGGAGGTCCGCGACCTGCCGCTGGCCGAAGGAAGGCAGGCCGTCAATCGCGCACTGGAGGCCCGGCTGAATGCCGAGGCCGCACCGCGGCTCTTCGTGCCCTACCTTGTGTGGAAGAACCACGAACCCCGCATCCTCCCCGAGCCCCCTCGGCCCCGGGTGGAGGGGAATCCCCGCGCTGTGCCTCCCCAGGTGCGCGATGCCGTGCGTCGCCACCTCCAGGCCGTCACGGGTCAGACGGACATTCAGGACGCCCAGCACCTGGTGCGGGACCTGGGCCTCGACGCCCTGGGCCACCGGGAGCTGGAACTGTGGCTCCAGCGGGCCTACGGCTATCCCTGCAGCGATCCCGCCTCCCTCCAGACCGTGGGCGACCTCCTGCTCGCCGCCACCGGGGCCGCGGTGTCACTGCGCCAGGGCGAGCTCAAGGCCGTGCCCCACGCCTGGTTCCACTCCCCCACGGACCTTCCCATCGACATGCCGGATGGCGACACCATCACCGAGGTGTTCCTGAAGCAGGCTCGCCGCAATCCCGGCCGCGTGGCGCTGGCGGATCAGCTGGGCGGCGTGAAGACCTACCGGGATGTCCTCACGGCCATCATGGTCCTCAAGCCCATCTTCGAGGGGCTGGAGGGCAGCCATGTGGGTCTGATGCTGCCGGCCTCCGGGGGCGCCAGCATCCTCTATCTGGCCTTGCTGTTCGCGGGCAAGACGCCCGTGCTGGTGAACTGGACGGCCGGGGCCCGGAGCATGGGGTACGGCCTGGATCTCGTGGGAGTCAAGCAGGTGGTCACCGTCTCCACGCTGGTCAGCCGCCTGGATGCCCAGGGCGTGGATCTCTCGGCGGTGAAGCACCGGCTGCTGCTGCTCGACGAGGCCGGGAAGAAGATCTCCCTGGTCACGAAGCTGGCCGCGGCCTTTCGCGCCCGCTTCAACTGGACTTCCCTGCAGGGAGCCAAGCCTCCGGAAACCGCCGCCGTGCTGTTCACCAGTGGCAGCGAAAGCCACCCCAAGGCCGTGCCGCTCACCCACGGGAACATCCTGGCGAACATTCGGGATGCCGCGCAGGCCCTCCATTTCCGTCAGGACGAACGGGTGATGGGTTGCCTGCCGCCCTTCCACGCCTTCGGGCTCACGACCACCACCATCCTTCCGCTGCTGCTGGGCCTGCGCGTGGTCTACCATCCCAACCCCACCGAGGGGCGGATGCTGGCCCGCATCATCGAGGCCTACCACGCCACCCTGCTGGTGGGGACGCCCACCTTTCTCGGGGGCATCATCCGCGTGGCGGAGGACAGGCACCTGGAATCCCTGCGGATCGTGGTCTCCGGGGCCGAGAAATGCTCCGAGCAGATCTACGCGACCCTGGCGCGCCGCTGGCCGAGGACCACGGTCCTGGAGGGCTACGGCATCACGGAATGCTCGCCCGTGGTGTCGGTGAACCGGGAGGACGATCCGAGGAACGGAAGCATCGGCAAGCCGCTGGTCTCCGTCGAGTGGGCCATCGTGGACCTGGAGACGGGTCGCCGGGCCGAACCCGGGCAACCGGGCATGCTGCTGGTCCGCGGCCCCAGCATCTTCTCCGGGTACCTGAACCCCGATGTGGAGTCACCATTTGAAAGCTTCGAGGGCCGCGACTGGTACCGGACGGGGGATCTGGTCCGCCAGGACCGCGGCGTTCTGGTCTTCGCGGGGCGCCTCAAGCGCTTCGTGAAGCTCGGCGGCGAGATGGTCTCCCTGCCGGCCATTGAAGAGGCTCTTTCGCAGCGCTTCCTGGGCGAGGATGAAACCGAGCCGCTCCTCGCGGTGGAAGCCGGCGTGGAGGAGCTCAATCCCGACCTGGTCCTCTTCTCGGTCTCCGGGATCGCCCGCGACGAAGCCAACGCGGCCATCCGGGCCGCGGGCCTCTCGTCGCTGCACAACATCCGTGCTGTCCGCCAGATCGACCAGATCCCGACCCTGGGTACCGGCAAGACCGATTACCGGGCCCTGAAGGCGCTGCTGGCCGAGGCTGAAGTCTAGGGTTCCACTTCGATCAAGAACGCCAGGCCCAGCCCGCCGCCAATGCCCAGCGTGGCCACACCCAGGCCGCCGCCGCGGGCTTTCAGCTGGTGGATCAGGGTGACGACGATGCGGGCCCCGGTGGCGCCGATGGGGTGCCCCAGGGCCACGCCGCCGCCGGCCACATTCAGGCGCTCCGGGGAGATGCCGAGCTGCCGCTGGCAGACCAGGAGTTGGGCGGAGAAGGCCTCGTTCAGCTCCCAGAGGTCGATGTCGGAGACGGCCAGCCCCTGGGCCGCGAGCAGCCGCTGGACGGCCGGGACGGGGGCTTCACCCATGTCGAGGGGATCCACTCCGGCCTCGCTCCAGCCCAGGATCCGCGCAAGGGGCAGGGCTCCATCCGCCTGATCCCGCCGGGCCACGAGCAGGGCCGCGGCGCCGTCCGAAAGGGCGGAGGCGTTCCCGGCGGTGACCTGGCCCTGGGGGGCGAAGACCGGCGCGAGCCGCGCCAGGGTTTCGATCGAGATGTCCGGTCGGATGGATTCGTCGTGATCCAGGGCCGGATGGGGCAGGAGCTCCGCGCGGGTGTCCGCGACCGCCGCACGGTGGTGGCTGTTGGCGGCCCAGGCATCGGCCTCGAGTCTGGAGACGCCGCGCTTTGCGGCCAGCCGCTCGATGGTTTCGCCCATGAGCAAGCCGGTGACGGGGCAACGCAGGCCATCTTGATGCATGACATCGGGCAGCTGGCGGTGGCCCATGCGAAACCCCCAGCGCAGACCCGGCACGAGGTGCGGCGTGTCGGACATGGCTTCGCTTCCTCCGGCGAGGATGGGGGCTCCGGCCCCGTCCTTCAGGCGCTGGGCGGCGAGAATGAGGGCCTGGAGGCTGGAGCCGCAGGCCATGTTGATCGTGAAGGCCGGTGTGTCGTGGGGCAGACCCCCCTTCAGGGCCAGGGTGCGGGCAGGGTTCATGCCCTGGGTGTGGCTGCGGGCCATGCCCCAGATCAGGTTTCCGGGCCGGGGCAGGGATCCCTGGGCCAGCAGGCCCTCCAGGATTGTCAGGCCGAGGCCCACGGCGCCCAGGCCCGCCAGGCTGCCACCGTAGCGCCCCTGGGGCAGTCGACCCGCAGCGAGGATCAGAAGGTCATGGGGTGCCCTCACTTGGGCGGATCCCAATCATCGGGCGTCGGTTCCCGGGGGCCCAGCCGGGCGTCGGGAGGGAACCAGGCATCCCAGAGCGCCCGGTGCCGGGCGATGTACTCCCGGATCCAGTAACGAAGGCGGTTCCCGACGGGGCGATCCTCCGTGGAGGCGGGCACCCCCCAGGCCTGGAGACCCATGCGATCCGCCAGGTAGAGCGCCCGGGGCAGGTGGAAGTCCGAGGTGACGATGACCACCTGCGGCTGCCCGAAGACCACCTGGGCGCGCCTCAGGCTGTCCCAGGTCCGGAGCCCGGCGTAGTCGCTGACGATGCGGGTCGGGGGGACGCCCTGCTTCACGAGCCAGCGGCGCATGGCCTGGGGTTCGTTGTAGGAGGGGTGGCGGTTGTCGCCGGAGACCAGGAACCAGCGGATCTTGCCGGAGCGGTAGAGTTCCAGGGCCGTGCGGAGCCGGCCCTCCAGGATGGAGGTGGGTTCGCCGTCTCCGTACACGCCGGCCCCCAGCACCAGGACGGGCCCCCCCACGGGCGGAAGGGCCTCGGCCCGGTAGATCTGCTGGTGATGCATGGCCGGGAACCTTCCGAGGGTCCAGAGCAAGTCTCCCAGGAGAGGGAGCGCCAGGGCCAGCAGCAGGGCCCATCGGTGCAGCCAGCAGCGATGAAGGAAGGCGGAGATCGGCATCGTGAGTTAGCATAGACCTTTCGTCCGCCTTAGACCCATGGACCTCCCGCCCGAACGAGACGCCTTGATGAACATGAGCCTTGCCCCCGTTGTCTTCCCGTCCCGCCGGACCCCCCGCCGCGCGCCCCTGATCCTGGCGCCGCTGGCCCTGATCCTGGCCGCGGGTGCGACGGGTTGTTTCCGGGCGACCGGCGTGTCCCGTCCCACGGTGGCCGTGGAGGAGATCCCCGCTTCCGGCGGCGACCGCATCCAGGGACTGAAGGCCACCTCGGGGCCCGGGGACTTCTACCTGGGCAACGACGCCGTCCAGCTCGCGGTGGATGGGGCGGCTTTCGGGGACCGCGAAGGCCAGTTCGGTGCTGCTTCGGGCGGGGCCATCCTCGATGTGGGGACCATCTCCCTCGACCAGAGCTACAAGCGGGTGTCCATGCCCACGGACCTGGTCGAGCGCCTCGGCCCGGTGGTCAACCAGGACCCTGATCTGCCGCTGGTCTTCGATCGGTACTCCCCCGGCACCGGCGTGAACTCGGTGAACCTCGAGATGCAGGGCTACCTGCTGGATCCCAAGGGCAAACTCGGCGTGGCCACGGACGGCCAGGGCCGCGTGTCGGGCGTGACCGTTCTCCATCGCATCCGCCTCAACCAGGGCGAGACCTTCTTCACCCTGGAGACTACCCTCAGCAACAACGGCACCTCGGCCCTCCCGATCCGCAGCCTTGGGGATTTCCTCTCCCAGCGCGGCGGCGGCTTCCGCCTCGTGGTGCCGGCCGTGTCCACCTTCAGCGGAGCGCCGCTCAGCAGTTGGGGCACGGAAATTCCCGGATCCGACTTCACGGCCCCGCTGACCAGCAGCGTCGTCGCGCCGATGGTGGCCCTCGTGGGCGCCGAATCGGCCGGCAGCACCCTGGATTCCCATGCCTCCCTGGGCATCCTGCCCCTGGATGTGGACCAGGTCCTGGTGGCTTCGGATCCCCAGCACGCCCTGACCGAACTTCGCCCTGTGTTCCCGGGCCGCCTGGTCGTGGGCAGTCCCGCGGCGGCGAGCCTGCCCGCGGGCCAGACGCTGACCTACCGGCGGCGCCTCTATGCGCTGGGTGGGCCCGATGTGGTCCTCACCAGCCAGGGCTTGGCCCCCCATCCCTTCTATCCCAGCCAGGGCACCGTGGTCTTCAATGAGATGGCCCAGGCCCGGAGTGGGCTCCGTGGCGGGGATTTCGGGATCCTGGCCTTCGACACCTTCGGCACCGCCCAGCGCGGCGGCCCCCTCCAGACGGAATTCCGGTTCGAGCGCTACACCGGCACGAACCCCGCCGTGGATCCGGCCACGGATGCAGATCCCTCCCATTGGGTGCTGGAGCGGGTGGAGTGGCGGGAACCCAGTGATATCCCCGTCAGCAGTCCGCCGCTCGCGATCCTGCTGCCGGCGGTGCCGGATGTCCGGGTGGCGGGACAGAACCAGCCCTACCGGATCAAGGCCACCAACGCCTTGCAGAGCCACACGCTCTACCTCGGCACCAACATCCTGGATGCCAACCGGCCCTACCTGGCCACGCCCATCACGCCCTCCAAGAGCCAGGGCTGGCACTTGGCGGAAAGCCTGACGCCCGAGCGGGGCGAGATCGTGGACGCCTCGGGCAATGTGACCAAGCAGAAGCAGATGGTCCACGGGTTCTCCGTTCGCCAGGCGGGAACCCTGGAGTTCGCGGGCCTCAATCCGCTCCGGATCACCTTCGCCGGTCTGGGCGGCGTCCCCGATCCCCACATGCAGCGCATCCGGCGCATGGCCAGCTACTACGACCAGATCTACAAGGGCAAGGTGCTCCTGAGCGCCAACATTGCCGCCTACCAGTACACCGCCGGGAATGAGGTCTTCGGGTCGGCCTTCAGCTATCCCTCCGGAGCCGCAGCGGCCTATTTCCCCGCGGGCGACTATCTCGCCTATGGCACCCGGGGACCGCTGTCCTATCTGGATGTGCTGCCGGTGAAGTCATTCGACGGGCAGCAGGACATCTCCCACGGATTCGTGGCCCTGCCTTCCCCTCTGCCCACGGGCTGGACCAGCTTCGACATCCCAGGCCCCACCCAGGCGACCACGGGTGGCCTCAATCCTGGCGAGATGCTCAGCTCGGCCCTGGCCGAAGGGGTGCAGGTGGTGACCCGCACCGAAGAGGATGTGCTCACGGATCCGGCGGCGCTGAGATCCGAATTCCGCGCGGAAATCGAGAGCCTGGCCGTCACTGACGCCCAGCGCGCCCCCATCGGCCATGATCCCTTCGTGGTGGGCGGCCGCAGCTCACGGCTTTCGGACGGCTTCGCCACGGCCCTCTTCACGCCGTCCCCCACGGGAGATCGCAACGGCGGAGCCCGGCCCTCCAAGGGCTGGACCCTGGCGGATTTCATCACCCAGGCCGAAGGTGGCTTCACGGTGGTCCACCGTCCGCGGGGTCCCCAGGGGCTGTTCACGGTGCGTGGCTTTGATCCCGCCGTGGCGCTCGGCAGCGGCGCCAATGCCTGGTGGGCCCAGACGGGCCCTGTGTCCCTCGGCAAGCGCCAGGGCGATTTCGATGCGCTGGAGCTGATCCGGGCTGAGGGCTGCGATCCCGCCGATCCCAGCGCCTGGTTCGCCGAGTTCAAGGCCGTGCGGGCCGATTGGTTCTCACTGCTGAAGCAGCAGGGACCCGGCGCCTTCACCAAGGGGCTCGGACTCTCCTCCTCGCGGTTCAGCTTCGACACCCCCGTGGGCCTGGCCCGCACCTACCTCAAGTTGGGTGGCAGCCTCGACCAGAACGCCCTCACACCTTTGGTGGAGGCCCTGCGCAGCGGCGCGGCGGTCGCTTCCACGGGGCCCATGCTCGATGTGACGATCAACGGTACCGGGCCTGGCGGTCTGGTGTCCGGCCCGACGGCCACGGTCAACCTCTCCATCTCGCTCTACGCCCCGGACTGGGTTCCGGTGGACGAGGTCCGCGTGGTGGTGAACGGGGTGGCGCAGGTCATTCCCATGAGCAGTTTCACGCCCTCCACCACGGACTTCCGCCTCCGCACCGCCACGGTATCGGGCCTGGCCATGCCCGCGGGCAAGGATGCCTGGGTGGTGGTAGAGGCCGGCGTTCCCCTGGCGACCAGCGGCGTCTACCGGGCCGGTACGCCCTGGAATCGGATCATGAGAGGCATCTACCCAGTGGCGGTCAGCAACCCCATCTTTGTGGATGTGAACGGCGGCGGGTACACTCCTCCGGGACTCTAGAATCGGCAGGAGCGGCGATGGCAGACTGGCTTCCGGAACGGCTTCCGGAGGATATTGATGCGGAGCGGTCGTTCCTGGCGACCTGCTGCTCGCCGGGGGCGGGCTTCGCCGCCAGCGAGGCCGTGTTCACCCTGGCCGAGGAGGACTTCGTCCACCCCGCCCACCGGGCCGTGTTCCGGGCGTTGCGGGTCCTCATCGAGGCCCAGGTCGAGGTCAACTCCCTCACACTGAAGGACGCCCTGGACCAGGACGACAGCCTGAACAAGGTGGGGGGCTACCCGGGCCTGGTGGAGCTGCTGGCCGGGGAGGATGTGGAACGGCCGCAAGTGCTGGCCGATGTCATCCGCCGCAAGGCCAAGCTGCGGCGCCTGGTGCACCTCGGCGCCCAGCTGGTACGGCAGGCGGCCGAAGAGGACGAACCGCCCGAAGTGCTGGTGGACCAGACGGCCCAGAGCCTCTTCCACCTGGCCCAGGGGGATGCCAAGGCGCGGGGGCTGCTGTCCATCCAGGCCGTGGCGGATGACGCCATGGAGCGCCTGCACGAACGACTGGAAGGGCGCCTCTCACCCGGCGTCCGGGTGGGATTCACCCGCTTCGACGAGCTGACCCAGGGATTCCAGCCCGGCAACCTCATCGTGCTGGCCGCCCGTCCGGGCATCGGCAAGACCGCCCTGGCCCTGAACTGGATCCTGCGGGCAGCGCAGGAACGCGATGGCCGTCCGGGGCACTGCGGAGCCTTCTTCAGCCTGGAAATGAGCCACGAGGAGGTCTTCATGCGCCTCCTGGCCGCCAAGAGCCAGACCAATATGAAGGATCTCCAGGCGGGTCGGGCAGCCGGGAAGATCGATCATGTGCTGCAGGCCCGCGACGAGCTGGTCCAGATGCCCCTGTTCATCTGCGACCAGGCCTCCATCACGGTGCCGCAGATCCAGAACATGATCGTGAAGCAGGGCAGCCAGAGCAACCGCCGCGTGGAGTTCGCCATCATCGACTACCTGCAGCTGCTCAGCAGCCCCGAGGGCAGCCGCGGTGCCAAGCAGAACGAGGCCGTCCGCATCGGCGAGATCAGCCGAGGACTCAAGCTCATGGCCAAGGATTTCGGGATTCCCGTGGTGGTGCTCTCCCAGCTGAACCGCGAGGTGGAGCATCGCACCGGCGGCCGCCCCCAGCTCAGCGACCTCCGCGATTCAGGTGCCATCGAGCAGGATGCGGACATGGTGGCCTTCATCCACCGGAAGATGATCCCTTCGGCCAACGAGGAGCCGGATCCCTCCGCCGAGCTGATCGTCGCCAAGCACCGCAACGGCCCCACCGCCATCATCCAGCTGCATTTCCAGGGCGAGTACGCGATGTACCGGGAGATGGTCAGGGAGACTTCCTCCTACGCATGAAAACGGAGGCCTTCCTGGGCTTCTCTTATGCGAAAAAGCGGCCTTTTTGACCGCTTTTTCGCAGGGCTCAGAAGGTGGTCTATTCCAACCCGAAGGTGGAGGTCTCCAGTTCCTTCTTCTCGGTATCGCCCCCAAAAGCGAGGGGCGATACGCGAGGCTTCTCTCCTGGTCCTAATGGGTGGATCGCGCGGCCGCTATTCCAACCCGAAGGTGGAAGTCTCCAGCTCCTTCTTGGCGAAGGCCATGAACAGGTCGGCGGTGGCCCCGTCGACGATCCGGTGGTCGAAGCCGAGGCTGCTGAACATCATCTGGCGGATGGCGATGAAGTCGGTGCCGTCAGGGCCGGTGATGACCACGGGCCGCTTCACGATGGCGCCCACGCCCTGGATGGCGGCCTGGGGCTGGTTGATGATGGGCAGGCCGAAGGTGTCGCCGTAGACGCCGGGGTTGGTGATGGTGAAGGTGCCACCGCCGATCTCGTCGGGCTTGAGCTGCTTGGTGCGCGCGCGCTCGGCCAGGTCGTTGAGGCTGCGGGCCAGGCCGCCCAGGTTCATCATGTCGGCGTTCTTCACCACCGGGACGATGAGGCCCCAATCCAGGCTCACGGCGATGCCGAGGTTGATGTCCTGCTTGTAGACGATGTTGTCGCCGTCCACGGAGGCGTTGGCGATGGGATAGGCGCGCAGCGCTTTGCAGGCGGCCATCATCACGAACGGCATGAAGCTGAGCTTCGTGCCGAACTGGGCCTCGAAGGCCTTCTTGTGCTTGTTGCGCAGCTGGGCCACATGGGTCATGTCGATCTCGAAGATCGTGTAGGCGTGGGCCGAGGTGCGCCGGCTGGCCACCATGTTGTCGGCGATGATCTTGCGCATGCGGCTCATGGGCTCGACCTTCACCCGCTCGCCCGCGGCGAAGGCCGGCATGGCGGGGGCGGGGGCCACCGAGAGGGCAGGGCTGATGCCCAGCGTGGGCGCGGAAGGATCATGAACCGCGGGCAGGACCGGCGCGATGGCCGCTGGGGCGGGAGCAGCGGAGGATGCCGAGGGGCCCTTGGCCAGATGCGCTTCCATGTCCTCCTTGGTGACGCGCCCAGCCTGGCCCGTGCCCTGGATCCGGGCGAGGTCCACGCCGTGCTGCTTGGCCATCTCGCGGACGAGGGGGCTGCTCTTGGTCCGGAGGCGGCCCTCGAGGCTGTTGTCGTCCTCGTCGGCCAGGGGCGCCGTGGCGGCGGAGACCGGGGCGGCCACGGGCGCGGAAGCAACCGGAGCGGTGGCGGCACCCGCGGGCTTCTCGGAGGCCGCGCCGATGCGAGCCACCACGGTGCCCACGGGGACCGTGGCGTTGACTTCCACGAGGATCTCCAGCAGGGTGCCGGCGGCGGGGGCCGGGATCTCCGCGTCTACCTTGTCGGTGCTGATCTCGTAGAGCGTCTCGTCCTTGGCGATCACATCACCGGCCTTCTTGTGCCACTTCAATACGGTGGCTTCCGCAATGCTCTCGCCCATCTGGGGCATGACGACATCAAAGGCCATGGTTCGCTCCTATGCGGACAGGGTCGGGGTTTTGAGGTGGTGGCGGGTAGCGGACTGGAAGGCGTGGGCCGTCTCGAGCAGACGGACATCTGACAAGGCGGGTCCGATGAGTTGGATGCCGACGGGCAGGCCACCGGTGAAGCCCGCGGGCATGGAAAGGCAGGGAAGCCCGGCCAGGGAGGCGGGAACAGTGAAGGCATCGGCGAGATACATGGCCAGGGGATCCTCCGTCTTGGCGCCGAACGGAAAGGCCGTGCCGGGGCTGACGGGGGAGGCCAGGATGTCGGCCTGGGCGAAGGCGGCGTGGAAATCCCCGGTGATGAGGGTGCGGGCCTTCAGGGCCTTCAGGTAGAAGGCGTCGTAGTAGCCCTTGGACAGGCAGAAGGTCCCGAGGAGGATGCGGCGCTTGGCCTCCGATCCCAGGCCCTGGTCCCGGGTCTCGGCGATCATCTCCGGCAATCCGCCCTCGGCAGGGCGGACGCGGAGGCCGAACCTCACGCCATCGAAGCGGCTGAGGTTGCTGGAGACTTCGCTGGTGCAGAGCAGGTAGTAGGTGTCGATGGCGCAGCGGGTGTGGGGCAGGCTCACCTCCACCAGCCGCGCGCCGAGGCGCTCGAATTCCCGGAGGGCCTCGTCGAGGACGGCCCGGACCGCGGGTTCCAGCCCCTCGGCGAAGTATTCCTTCGGAAGGCCGATGCGAAGGCCTTTGAGGTCGGCGGCCTGGAGCGGGGCCAGCCGCTCGGCTTCCGGCAGATCTACCGAGGTGCTGTCCTGGGGGTCGATGCCGGCCATGACCTGGAAGGCCAGGGCCAGATCCGCGGCGGTGGCGGCGATGGGGCCCACCTGATCCAGGCTCGAGGCCATGGCGGTGAGCCCGTAGCGGCTGAGGACGCCGTAGGTGGGGCGGAGCGCCGTCACATTGCAGAAGCTGGCGGGCAGGCGGACGGAACCGCCGGTGTCGCTGCCCAGGGCCAGGGGGGCATAGCCGGCGGCCACGGACACCACGGACCCACTGCTGCTGCCGCCGGGCACCCGCGAGGAATCCCAGGGGTTGCGGGTGGGGCCGAAGGCGCTGTACTCGCCGCTGGAACCCATGGCGAACTCGTCGAGGTTGGCTTTGGCGATGGGGACCGCGCCAGCCGCGAGCAACCGGCGCACCACCGTGGCGTCGTAGGGGGCCACATAGCCGTCGAGCACGCGGGAACCGCAGGTCATGGGCAGGCCCGACCAGTGGAGGTTGTCCTTGAGCACGATGGGCAGCCCCAGGACCGGAGTCCGCTCCCCGGCGCGCAGGCGGGCGTCGGCGGCGCGAGCCAGGGCCAGGCTCCCGGGCTCATCCTTGGCGAGCAGGGCGTGGAGGTTTCCGTCGAGGGCTCCGATCCGGTCGAAGGCGGCGCGGACCAGGGCCTCGGAGGACAGGTCGCCGGCATCCAGGCCCTCGCGCCAGTCCATCGCCGTGCCCAACTCCATGCCCGCTCCTCTGGAACCTTCTACTTTGCCATCACGAGGGGGTCTCTTCCAGCCTCGGCCACCGGGGTGGAGACAGCATCTCCCCGGAGGAATCCAGCGAGCACGATAGCTCTGGACCTGCATTCGGATCGGAAATAGGCTACCATCCTCTGCTCAAGCCCTGTTCTTCCACTCGCATGCGCTGCACCGACCCGATAGGTACCGCGGAATCCCATGAATCCATTCGATGTGCTGGAAATCCCGCCGGATGCCTCACCCGAGGACATCAAGACGGCGTATCACCGGCTCGCCAAACGGTGGCATCCCGATCGGTTCACCGGACTTGAGAAGGCCGAGGCGGAGGCGAGGTTTCGTGAGCTGGCCGAGGCCTTCAGCATCCTGAAGGATCCCGGCAAGCGGCTGACGGCCCTGCAGCAGGCACCGCGCGCCGCAGCGGCACCAGCCAAAGAGAAGGAACGGGAGCCCGAATCCGCGCAGGAACGGACACCCGAGGACTGGGCGGCCATGGCCAAGGCGGCCCTGGAGGAGGGACGGGTGGATCAGGCCCGGGCCCTCATCCATTACGCCATCCGGTTGGATGAAAAGAAACCTCAGTACCACGCGCTTCTCGCCGCCATCCTCGAACGGGAAGGCAGCGACCTCCGGGCCGTGGTGAAGGCCCTCGAGGCGGCCGTCCGCCTCGCCCCCCTGGATGTGGAGAGCCACATCCGGCTGGCGGGCCACTTCCAAACGCTTGGAATGACGGCGCGGGCCCAGCGGCACCTTCAGAAGGCCCGGGAGATTTCGCCCAACCACCCCAAGCTGCGGCACTCCGCCCCCAAGGGCGGGCAGGGCGCCAAGGCAGGAGCCGGGCAGGGCCCGAAAGGCAAAGCTGCTGCGGCTGCGCCGAGTCTCATGGATCAGCTAAAGGACCTCTGGGGCCGACTGACGGGAAAGGGTTGATCATGAGGATCCAAGCCGCTGGCAAGACGGATGTCGGTTGTGTTCGCAAACACAACGAGGACAGCTTCCTGGCGGACGAGGGTTTGGGGCTTTTCGTGGTGGCGGATGGACTGGGCGGCCATGCGGCCGGTGAAGTCGCCAGCCAGATCGTGGTGGAAACCATCGCCCGCTTCGTGGGCGAGACGCTGGAGAAGGACCGCACCTGGCCCCTCGAGTACAACCCCTCCCTTTCTTATGACGGGAACCGGTTGCGGGTGGCCCTGATGCTTTCGGATCAGGCCATCGCGGAGGACATCCGGCGGAATCCGGAGCGGGAGACCATGGGCTCCACCGTGGTGGCGGGCCTGTTCCATGGCGCCAAGGTGACCCTGGCCCATGTGGGGGACAGCCGGGCCTACCTCTTGAATGCCGAGGGCATCCATCAGGTCACCCGGGACCACAGCTGGGTGGCGGAGCAGGTGGCCAACGGGATCCTCACCCCCTCCGAGGCCCGGGTCCACCCCTTCCGGAATGTCATCACCCAGGCCCTGGGGAACGGGGGCGAACTGGATATTGAGATCCAGGATTTGGAACTGGGCAAAACGGATCGACTCTTGCTTTGCTCCGATGGCCTGTCAGGAATGATCGGTGATAAACAGATCTGGGACATCGTAGAGCAGTCAAAGGATCTCCAAACTGCTGTGGAATCACTTGTTTTCATCGCACGGGAGCACGGCGGCGAAGACAACATTACCGCCATTCTGGTCGGTTTGGAGTCGGAGGATTCTTGATGCAAGCGCAGTTAACCTTGACCTAATCCATTCCGGCGGTACCCTTCCAACTACCTAAATTCTCCAAGTGAGGCGTCCGGTGGGTCTTTTCGGAAGCAAAACCAAAAGTCTGGTCGGCTTGGATATCGGATCCAGCTCGGTGAAAGTCTGCGAACTTCAGCAGATCGGGAAGGGTAGCAATATCCGTTACCGCCTGCAGAAACTCGGGCAGGTGTCCCTCCCGGCCGACGCCATCGTGGATGGCGACATCATGGATAGCAACGCTGTGTCGTCGGCTATCCGTCAGGTTCTGGCAGAACAGAAAATCAAGGCCAAGGATGTGGCCATCTCCGTGTCAGGCCAGCAGGTGATGGTCAAAAAAGTGACATTTCCCCTGATGAGTCAGGCCGAGCTGGCCGAATCCGTCCGCTGGGAAGCAGAGAGCTTCTTCCCCGCCGGACAGGGACTGGACTCCTACGCGCTGGACTACTACCTCATCGAGGAGCGGGCGGCGGACGGCAACATGGATGTCGTCCTGGTGGCCTGCCGGAAGGACAAGCTCGAAGCCTATGTCAGCTGTGTGGCTCAGGCCGGCTGCAGCCCCAAGGTGGTGGATGTCGATGTGTTCGCGGTCCAGAACGCCTACGAAGCCAACACTTCGGGCATGGGTCGGGAAGAGGTCGTCGCCCTGGTCAACATGGGCGCCACCTTTACCAACCTCACCATGATGGTCGGCGGGAAGTCTGTGTTCTGGCGCGACATGGCGTGGGGCAGCGGCCGCTACTCCGAAAAGCTCATGGAGGATTGGGGCGTGAGCCGCGAAGCCGCCGAGCGGCTGAAGCGGAACCAGGCCTCCGAGGGGCGAGAGCCGGAGGAGATCCAGCCTTCGATCAATGCGGTGTCGGATGCCTTCGCCGATGAACTCAGCCGCACGCTCGACTTCTTCAAGAGCAGCTTCAAGGTTGACCGCCTCGACCGCGTGCTGGTCAGCGGCGGCGGCTCCATGATCCACGGATTGATGGATGTGCTGAGCGATCGGCTCCGGGTGTCGGTGGATCGCTTCAATCCCTTCCAGCTCATCGAAATCGACGGTCGGACCGAGGATCCCGTCACGGTCCGGGAGATCGGCGGCGGCGCTGCCGTCGTCGTCGGGCTGGCCTTGCGCCAAGTGGGGGACCGATGATCAAGATCAACCTGCTGGGTGACGCGCTGGCTCAGGGCGGAGCCAAAAAGGGAGCGGACAAGGCTGCGGCCGAGCCGGTCCAGATCTATACGGGCGAGGGCGGAAGCCGCTCCAGTCTGCCCATCGCGGGCGTGGTGGTCGGCCTCGTGTTCGCTGCCTTCGGCGGCATCTATTACATCTGGCTGAACAGCGAGTTCACCAAGGCCGAGAAGCACAAGGCCGAGCTGGAACGCGACAAGAAGCTGTACGAACCCTACATCGCGCTGGAGAAGACCTTCCGGGACAAGAAGGCCGCTCTTCAGAAGAAGGAAGAGGTGATGACCGCCCTCAAGCGCCAGCAGTCGCTGCCGGTGCACTTCCTCGAAGAGCTCGCGAGCAGCTTGCCGGACGATGTGTGGTTCAAGAAGGTCTCCCAGAAGGGGGCCGTCATCACCATCGAGGGCGAGGGCAGGAACTTCGAGTCCATCAACTCCTTCTACGGTAACCTCCAGTCCCGCACCCGCTGGTTCAAGAAGATCAACTACCCTGGCGCGAAACGGGGGAGCACCGGCTCCTTCGACTTCACGATCTCCTTCGAACTCCAGAACGCTGTCTGAGGTAGGCCATGAATCCCCAGCTTCAGAAACAGATTGGCGTGGGCGCAGTGGCCGGCATCGTCCTGGCCGGGCTGGTCTACTTCCTGCTCGGTGGGAAACGGGGCGAACTGGAGACCATTCGGGCCGATGTGAACACCCTCCAGGCCGAGGTGGACAAGGGCAAGCTCCTGAAGGCCAACTACGAAAAGCTCCGCGAGGAAGTGGCCAAGCAGGACAAGCGCATCGACGAACTCATCAAGATCATGCCTTCAGAAGCGGATTACGGAGAGATCCCGTACCGCATCAAGAAGATCGCCGATGATGCCGGCATCGATCAGGTCTCGTTCGCCCTCAAGCCGGAGCGGAAGGACACCTACTACACCGAGAAGCCGGTGGAATTCGAATTCCGGGTGGGGTACCACTCCTTCGGCCAGTTCGCCTCGCTGATCTCGGGCTACGACAAGATCATCAACATCTCCAACATTGAGTTCACCCGCAAGACTGACAACCGCAGCGTCTATCCAGCCGCGGTGAAGTGCACGATCAGTGCCTTCGTCTACAACCCCGAACCTCCCCCGGCCGAGCCCGTCAAGAAGCCCACCCCGGCTCCGGCTCCCAAGGGCGGCGCCAAGGAGGATTGAGGAACAGCCATGATCCAGAGACTCCTGTACCTCCCCCTTCTCACTGGCGCCCTCCTGAGTGCCCAGGCTGGCCCTGCCGCCAAGCAGGCCGAATCCCCGGGTGCCGAACCGGCCCCCCAGGATGTGGCGATCGTCAAGATCACCCCCTACAAGCCCTCCATCCTCCGGGATCCCTTCTCCGCCCCCAGCGATGAGCGCCCGGTCGATGCGCTCGATGTCATCGAAGACATCGCGGTCAAGGGGATGATCCGGAAAGATGGCAAGAATTTCGCCATTGTTTCGGACAGCCGCGGCAATGTCCGATGGCTTCCCGTCGGCCATCGATTCAAGGATGGGGAAATCACCAGCATTTCCGATAAATCGGTGACTTTCCACCAATGGGAATTGAACACCACCAACCGTTCTGTATTCCGCACCATCACGAAGACATTCAAGCGTGAGGAGGGTAAACGATGAATGCTCGCCTGAGTTCCTTGCTGGTTGCAGGGGGCGTGGTCCTGGCGGGGATCCACACGGGATCCCTCCTTGCTTCGCCGGCCGCTGAAACCTCGATCGCGAAGGCCACCTTGGTCTCGGCGATCCTCGAGTCCGCCGGCCCCGGCGCCAAGGTGTCGCTCGGCATCCCCGGGATGTCCGCTCAGCCGGGCGTCCAGGTCTTTTCCAACCCGCTCCGCGTGGTTCTGGATCTGCCTGGCGTCGATCGCGGCTCCGCTGTCACCAAGAAGGACCTGCTTCTCCTGTCCCACCCCCTGATCCAAAAGGCCCGCTTGGCCCAGTTCGCGACCTCGCCCAAGCCGGTGACGCGCCTGGTGCTCGAAGTCGCCCCCGGGACGCAGGTGGTCGTCGGTTCGAGCCCCAATGGCGTCCAACTGGTGCTGACCCCCGGTGAGGGTCGAGTGCAGGCCCGCCTCGAAGGCTCCTTCGTTCCTGCGGCACCCGCACGGCTGCTGCCGATCCCTGCCGAGACGCTCGTCGCTTCCGCTCCGGTCACCGTTTCCCCGGTGATGGTGCCTGCCGCCTCAGCCTCTGCTCCGTCTCCCGTCAAGGCCCTGGCCAGCCTGCCCGCCTTTGGCGGCGGCTTCCAGATCCTCCCCCAGTTGGCGGCCTCGACGGCCCTGCCAGTGGCGAGCCCGGAAGCAGTCCAGGTGCCCGAGGCCGAGAAACCGCATGCCGCAGCACCCTCCCAGTCCCGGGCTGGGCGGACCCTGGGCGAGGCCACCACCCGCTATACGGGGGCCA
The DNA here is from genome assembly GCA_019449415.1 of Geothrix sp. Classification (GTDB taxonomy): domain Bacteria; phylum Acidobacteriota; class Holophagae; order Holophagales; family Holophagaceae; genus Geothrix; species Geothrix oryzae. The sequence continues at coordinate 29,086 of JAGRPP010000031.1, read as the reverse complement.
AGATCACCATCGACCTCCAGAACACCGAGATCCGCGACTTCCTGCGGATCCTCGCTGATACCGGGAAGCTGAACCTCGTGATGGACCCTGATGTGCAGGGCAATCTCGGGATCAAGTTCACGGACACTCCCTGGGACCAGGTGCTGGATGTGGTCCTGAAGAACGCGGGCCTCGGCAAGGAAATCCAGAACGGCGTGATGCGCGTCGCCAAGATGGACAAGCTTCAGAAGGAAGAAGAAGAGCGCAAGAAACTCGAGGAGACGAAGGCCCTGTCCGGCGAGCTTCAGACCATCACCCGCCCCCTTTCCTATGCGAAGGTCGGGGAAGTCCAGAAGATCCTCAAGGAGATGCTCACCAAGCGCGGCTCCGCCATCCTGGACGACCGCACCAACACCCTCATCATCACCGACCTGCCGCGCAACATCGCCCTGATCGACGACCTCCTCCAGACCCTCGATGTGCAGATCCAGCAGGTTCAGATCGAAGCCCGCGTTGTCGAGGCCAACAAGGACTGGCAGCGCGAATTCGGCGTCAAGTGGCCTCAGGCCAATAGCGGTTCTGCCGCAATCACCGGCGGGGCGGGCTCGACGGGCACTCCCTGGGTCGGCACCCAGTCCCCCTTCTGGAACGGCGTCCAGGGGTTCAACCGGCCCGCGTCGGGGCAGAACGCATCCGTAGCCTGGGCCCCCGGCAAGGATGGCGTGACCTCCCTGGCGGCCCCCGCCGGCGAGATCTGGCTGTCCTTCCTCAGCAACCGCTTCAGCATCAACGCGGTGCTGCAGGCCCTCGAATCCAACGGCACCGTGAAAATCGTGTCGTCCCCGAAGGTGGTGACCCAGAACAACAAGAAGGCCACCATCCTCAGTGGCGAGAAGATCCCCTATCCCACTCAGCAGGGCGGCGCCCAGGGCGGCGCGATCACTGTGGCCTTCGTGGATGCCAACCTGCAGCTGGATGTCACGCCCCAGATCACCAACGAGGGCACCATCATCATGGACATCAAGCTGGAGAAGGCGGAAGCCGACTTCAGCCGCACGGTGAATGGCACCCCCACCATCCTCCGCAAGGCCCTGGAAACCCAGATGCTGGTGCGGGATGGCGGCACGGCGGTGTTGGGCGGTGTGTATGTGACCAACTCCACGCAGGGTCAGGCGGGTGTTCCCTTCCTGTCCAAGATCCCCCTCCTCGGGTTCCTCTTCCGTAAGGACACCAAGGCCGAGAAGAACAGCGAACTTCTGATCTTCATCACGCCGCGGGTGCTCCGCCAATAGGCCCTTCCGCACCTAAAGCAACGGCCCCATTCGGGGCCGTTGCTTTAGGTGGAACGAAGAAGATTTACTTGGCGATGGGGAGGGTGCGGACGAGGCGCTTGCAGCTATTGCAGAGGATGGTGTAGTTGTCCGCCTGCTCGAAGTGGTATTTGAATCCGGGATCTTCGGCGACCTTCTCCAGGCGACCGAACTGGTACTCGGCAATGCGCACGCTCTGGGGGGCGGTCAGATCGGCGCCGCAGTGGGTGCAGGAGATGGCGGCCATGCTTGCTCCTCGAATGCTGGGAATTCAGGAATGGAAGAGGTTCCAGAGCCCCCAGCTTACCAGAGCCAGCGCGGCCAGGCCCACGAAGACCCGCAGCAGCACCTTGCCGATCCGATATGCGACATAGATCACGAACAGGAGGACCAGCCCGCAGACGATGAGGACGGGGGTGTTCACAGGCGCCTCCCTTGCGCATCCCATGGGAAGAATCCCTGCCCGGCAGCGCGTCCGGTTTCGCCCTGGGCCACCTTCTCCCGCAGAAGCTCCGGCGGGGCGAAGCGCGGATCCCCGGAAGCCTGGAACAGGCCCTCGGCGATGTGGAGGCGCAGGTCGAGACCGACGCGATCCGAAAGCTCGAGGGGCCCCACCGGGTGGCCATATCCGAGGGTCATCAGGGCATCCAGATCCTGAGCCGTCGCCACGCCGGCTTCCAGGAGCCGCATGGCCTCCAGGCCCTGGGCCAAGGCCATGCGGGCGGCGGCAAAGCCGGGCTGGTCCTTCACGGTCACCACGCGCTTGCGGAGGGACTGGCCAAGGGCCTGGGCCCGGAGGATCAGCGCTTCCGGCATTCCGGGAGGGACCGCGATCTCCACCACGCCCATCCGGGGGACCGGGACGAAGAGATGGAAGCCTAGCAACCGGCCCTGGAGCCCGGCGGCCCCGGCCAGGTCCGAGATAGGCAGGGCGGAGGTGCCGGAGAGCAGCAGCAGGTCCGGGGCTCCCCAGGCCCCCGCCGAGGCTAGGGCCGCAGCTTTGCCGTCCATGGCCTCGGGGAGGGCCTCCAGCAGCGTGGAGACCCCGTCCAGGGCCTGGGGGCCGAAGGCCCCGGCTCGGATCCGGCCCCGGGCCCGGTCGACCTCGGCAGGCGTCAGGAGCCCTTTCCGGATGGCGGCGACCCATCGGTCTTCGACTTTGCACAGGCCGCGCTGGGCATGGTCGGAATCCCGGCCGAGCAGGCGCACCTCCACCCCGCATTCGGCGGCCCACTGGGTGGCGGAAAGGCCGAGGCCGCCGGGGCCGAGGATGGCCAGGGGGCCCGTCAAGGCCTTTCCCCGGTGCCGGGGATGCGGCATTCCAGGTGGTCCTGGCAGAGCCCCTCCCACACCACGGCACGGCCGGTGTTGAAGGCCTTCACGATGGAGCCCTTGCCGCCGGCCACCAAGTCCCCGGCCAGATAGAGCCCGGGCACGGTGGTGTGGAAGCGGTGATCTACCCGAGGGTGTTTGCCATCCAGTTCCACTCCCGCCTGCCGGAGGAACCCCTCGGGCGTGGTGCCCCCCAACGCGAACAGGACATGGTGGAACCGGGCGATCCTGCCGTCCTTGAAGGTGGCTTCGATGCGGGGCGCCTCACCGACATCCCGCAGCGTGGCGATACCGGCGTTCCGCCAGACCACAGCCTGGCCTGCGGCCTCCAGGTTCTGGAGGATCCGCTGATTCACGCCATTGGCCTTGGTGAATTCGGCCCCCCGGTAGGCCAGGGTCACCGGGTGCTCCGCATAGAGATATTCCAGATACTCCAGGGCGGTGTTCCCACCCCCCACCACCAGGACGCTCTCCCCGGGAGGGATCTCCTCGGCGAGGTCGAAGTGGACCAGGCCTTTCAAGCTGGACGGGATGGGGTGATCAGGCTTGTTGGGGCGTCCGTAGACGCCGATGGCGATGACCACCGTCCGGGTCCGGTACCGGGTGTTGCGGGCATCCAGCACCTCGAATCCGCCGCCTTCCAGGGGGGTGATGCTCGCGACTTCGGTGCCGCTCCGGACCTCCAGCCCGTACTGCCGCACGAACCCATCCAGGGTCTCCAGGACGGTCTCGCGGGTGCCATCCACGATGCACACGGCGCCTTCGCAATCGACTTCCTGGCCCAGGTAGACCTTGTCCACCCGCTTGCCGGGCGTATAGAGCTTCTCGATGGAGAAGCTGTGGCTCGGTCCCTTCTCCAGCAACAGGATGCGCTGGATGCCGACCTGTCGGGCCTCCACGGCGGTGGCGATCCCCGCAGGCCCCGCCCCCACGATGAGCAGGTCCAGAAGATCCGCGTCCGCAGGTCCTTCGTCCATGGATTCCTCCCTCCACCCGCTATGATGAACGGAAAGGGCTTCCCGTACCTCACCGCACTCCGCCTCCCGTCAGGGCCGTCTTCCCCTCATGCTGATCGATTACGCCGCCATCACCCATCCGGGCAAGGTCCGGAGGAACAACGAAGATGCCTACCTCCTCAGCGCGTTGGACGGCGAGGAGCCCATCATCAACGGCCCGGCCCAACCCCTGAAGGTGGGCGAGCCCGGTCTGCTCGTGGCCGTGGCGGACGGCATGGGCGGCGCGGCGGCCGGCGAGGTCGCCAGCCGGGAAGGGCTGGCCGCGGTGGCGCTGCATCTCTTCGGCCATTGGGGTCGCCTGGCGCCCGGCAAGGGTCGGGAGGCGGACCTGCTCAAAGCCCTGGAATCCGCCGTGGAAAGGGCCAGCGACGCCGTGCTTCGCTACTCCGACGATGACCGCACGGCCCGGGGCATGGGCTCCACGCTGACCGCCGCCGTGCTCTGGAATGGCTGCGCCTACATGGCGCAGATCGGCGATTCCCGGGCCTACCTGCTGCGGCAGGGCGTGCTGCACCAGATCACCGAGGATCAGACATTGGTGAACGATCTGGTGGCCCAGGGCACCCTCACCCGCGAACAGGCCAGGACCCATCCACAGCGGAACATGATCACCCAGGCCCTGGGCTCGCCCCAGCCCCTGCGGGTGGCCCTGTCCCGCCTCGTCCTTCGCCGGGGCGACCGCCTGCTCTGCTGCTCGGATGGCCTTCACGGCGAGGTGACCGATGCGCGCATCGGCGAGGTGCTGGGTCAGGACACCAGCCCCCGGCAGGGCCTCGAGCGGCTCCTCGAGGAGGCCATCGCCCACGGCGCCCGGGACAATGTCACCGGCGTCGTCCTCGTTCTCAATGATCCCGGTCTGCCCCTTCCCGGGCCGGGTGAACCCCTCGATCTGGCGCATCCCCAGGCCCAGACCGCAGGTCGCGGATTTTGGGACCGCCTTCGCGGGCTTTTCGGAGGGGGTGCCTCATGAGCATGCTCCAGGGGACCGTGTCCCTCAAACGCTTCCTGGTCCTGGGACCCGTCCCGGACCCCAAGGACCTTCAGGCCGGGCTCGAACAGGATCAGTTCCGTCCTTTCCAGGATGGGGTGGAGGAAGAGCGCATGGGCTGGTGCGATTGGCGGAACCCGCTGATCACGCCGCCCGACCCCGACTGGGTCAGCCAGGAGCGCTTCGCCGTCCTGGGCCTGCGCATTGATACGCGCCGGGTCCCGCCGGCCCTGCTGAAGGCCCATGTGGATCTGCGCCTCCAGACCCTCCAGAAGGAGAAGGACCTGGCCTTCATCGGCAAGGAGGCCCGGATCAGCCTGCAGGATGAAGTGAAGGAGGAACTGCTGCGCAAAGTCCTGCCCACGCCCAAGGTGGTGGAAGTGGCGTGGGATCTGAAGGGCGGCATTCTCTGGACGACGGCTTCATCCAGCAAAGCCCAGGGTGCGTTGACGACCCTCTTCATCAAATCGTTCGGTTGCGAGATCCATCCCCTGGCGCCCCTGGTGCTGTCGGGGCGGCTCTGCCCTGAGCTGCCCGTGGAAGCCCTGATGGCCTTGGATCCGCTGGATCTCGAACTCGAGGAAGCCTGAGATGAAGCCTCTTGAACTCATGGAACAGGGGCGCTTTCTCGGCGAGGAGTTCCTGCTGTGGTTGTGGATGCGGAGCTCCGTGGAGGGCGGCGCCAGCGGCGAGGACGGCGACGGTTCCGGCTGCTTCGTGGATGATGCCATCCAGCTGGCCTCGGAACGGGGCGAGGTGAAGGAGATCTCCCTCCGCAAGGGCAGTCCCGCCGAGAGCCGCGAGGCCTTCGAGGCCCTCAGCCGCGGCATGCGCCCCGCGAAGATGAAGCTGCGCCTGCTCTCGGGCGACCTGGAGTGGGTCTTCACCCTCAATGCCGCCACCCTGGACATGGGCACGCTCAAGTTGCCCCCCAGCACCGGGAAGGCGCCCCACGAGCGTCTCCACGATCGGCTCTTCCTGCTGGAGGAGGGGGCGGGCCATCTGGAACGCCGCCTGAAGCTGTTCCTGCGCGCGCGCGCCGAAGATCCCCAGGGCCTCCAGGAATCACTGCGGGCCTGGGTTCGCGCCGGCAAATCCGGTGAAGCCCTACCCGCGGGCGAAGCACCGTGGGAGGCCTGATCGGCCGGAGCCTTCTGCTCGTACCCGTGGCCTTCGCCGCGGCGGCGCAGGAGCCCGCGCCCGTCCTGGCCCACGCCAGGACGCCCGAGGGTCGGGCCATCCTCCTCCGCTTCCAGTTCAAGAAGGGCCTGAGCGTCGAAGGGAAGGCCCTGCCGAGGGCTTTCCTGGCCAAGGGCGTGGATCCGGGCGGGTGGGTGCCTTTCGAAGGCCTGAGCCCGGAAGGGAAGCGCTGGGCCTTGGCCGCCCTGTTCCCTGAGGACCAGTGGCGCCAGGGCGAAGTCCGCCACATCATCCGCCACCCCGAAGTGGAATCGGTCTGGACCCTGGCGGCCCTGTTCACGGGCCATGGCCAGAATTACGACCGCCTCATGGCCGAGAACCCGGACCTGCCGGAGAAGCTGCGGGAAGGGGACACCTGGCGCATTCCGCGCAGCCTGCTGTCCGTGGATCTGGGCGGCACCGGGCGGGGGCCGGACCGCTCCCAGCCCGAGGACGACCTGGATGACGAGGCCCGCGTGGCGGCCTACCGCGGGCTGCTCGCGTTCGGTGAGGACGCGCAGGGCAAGTACGCCGCCTACCGCATGCGCAAGGGCGAAGCGCTGTACTCGAGCGTGGTCATCCGCTACACCGACCGGGTGGATCCCAAGGGCGTGAATGAACTGGCGGACCGCATCGCCAAGCGCAGCGGCATCGCCGATGTGCGCGGCATCCAGCCCGGCCAGCTCATCAAGATCCCCGTCGCCTTCCTGGCCGACCCGTTCCAGTCCGAAGGCAGCTCGGGGCTGGCTGAGGATCGCGAGATCCGCGCCGAGGTCCGCCGCACCGTGCGCGTGGAAGCCGGTCCCAAGCTCAAGGGTGTGCGGATCGTGCTGGATGCCGGCCATGGCGGTGTGGACCCCGGCGCCCGGGCCAATGGCCTATGGGAGTCTGATTTCGTCTACGACATCGCCATGCGCGTCCGCCGCCTTCTCGAACAGGAGACCGAGGCCCAGGTGAGCAGCACCATTCTCTATCCCGGCCTCGGGCTCAAGAGCCGTGAGCTGATCCGGACTCCCAGCCGCACCGCGGAAATCCTCACCAGCCCGCCCTTCGCGGTGGATGGGGAGAGCCCTTCGGCCGTGAGCGTCCACCTGCGGTGGGTGCTGGCCAATGATCTCTTCGCGGCCTTCCGCCGGACCAAGGGTGATGCCCAGAAGACGCTGTTCCTGAGCTTCCACGCTGACAGCCTCCATCCCTCGGCCCGGGGCTCGATGATCTATGTCCCGGGCGCTGCCCTGGTGCCGACGACCTTCGCCCTCGGCGGCGCGAAGACCGCCCGCGTGGCCGAGGGGAGGCGTTCCTCCCGCGTGGCCTTCACCGGGCGGGAGAAACTGCAGGGGGAGGCCCGCAGCCGGCAGTTCTCCGAGGCCCTCTTGAACGCGCTGCACCGGGACCGCATCCCCGTCCACGCCAACCGTCCCATCCGCAATGTCATCTACCGGGGCGGCGGGAAGTGGGTCCCCGCCGTCATCCGCTACAGCACGGGGGCCACCAAGGCCCTGATCGAAGTGGCCAACCTCACGAACGAGGATGATGCGGCCAACCTGCGCGATCCTGAGTTTCGCGAACGCTACGCGGCCGCGGTCGTCAATGCGATCCGGGCGTACTACCGGAAGTAGACTCAGCGCAGGGCCGCCATCAGCAGATCCGCCAGGGGCCGGATGCGGCCGGGTTCGCTGAGGTAGGCGCCGCGGGCGGCGACCAGGCGGGCGGAGGAGCGCCCGAGCACGGCGGTCTCCACCAGGCCGTGGGCCTTGAGGGTGCCGCCGGTCTGCACCAGGTCCACGATGGCATCCGCCAGGCCCAGCAGGGGTGCCAGCTCCGCGCTGCTGCTGAGGGGCACCAGCTCGGCGGTGAGGCCTTCCCGGGTGAGCCAGGCCTCGGTGGCCTTGGGGAACTTGGTGGCGAGGCGCAGGTGAGGCTTGGCGCGCAGGGCGCCCAGCGAGATGCCCGCCTGGGTGCAAAGCGACAGACGGCAGGCGCCGAAGCCCAGATCCGCCAGCTCGAGCAGATCCATGTCCAGCTCATCCAGGGTGTCCGAGCCCACGATGCCGAGGGACGCCACGCCGGCCGCCACATAGCGGGGCAGGTCGGCGCCCTTGAGAAGCAGCGCGGCCACGCCGGGCGTGGCCGTGGGAATGCGCAGCACCCGAGATTTCAGGGCCTGGGCATCCAGGGCCAGGGGGGTGCCGGCGAGCTTCGGCACCAGCTCGTCGCCGAGGCGGCCCTTGGGGAAGGCGATGAGCAGCGTCTGGAGCGTCATCGGGGCTCCTCGAAGAGGTCGGGGCGGGTGTCGGCGAGGTCAAGCAGGCGGGAGAGCCGCACGCAGAATCCAGCGGCCTGCCAGGGGCGGCCCAGGTCGGGGAAGAGGCGGTCGTAGCGCCCGCCCGCGGCCAGTTCCTGCTGAGCGCCGGGGGCCCAGAGCCGCAGGGTGGGGCCCGTGTAGAAGCCGAGCCCCGCCACATCGGCAAGGTCCACCCGCAGCTCGAGGTTGGGGGGGAGGATGGGCAGCAGGGCCTTGAGTGCGCGGTCCATGTGCTCCCGCTCGGCCTCCAGCAGACCTGCATAGGGGCTCGATTCCAAGGCATCCAGGGTGCCGGGGCCATCGAGCTCGGATAGCAGGGCCTCGGCATGGGCGGCCAGGCGCGCAGCGGAAGGATGGCCATCCAGGACCTCCCGCACCCGGTGGGGGGCGCGGCGCGAAAGGGCCGCCACCACGGCGTCGGAGAGGGCCCCGAACAGCCCCTCCGCCTCCAGGGGCCGTCGTACCAGGGCCGCGTTACCCAGGTGCAGGATGGCGCTCTTCAGGCCGAGACAGCCGGGGATGGCCATGAGCAGGCGGGCCAACTCCACATCGGCCTCGGCCGAGCCTTCGCCCTCGGGTTGGATGCGCTCGCAACCCACCTCGAAGCGTTCGACGGCTTCCCAGGGCTGCACCGGGCGGCGGAAGATTGCGCCCGCGTAGGCCACCCGGGGCGGGGGCTCCGGGAAGCCCCGGGCCAGCAGGCCTGCCAGGGCCACGGTGAAATCCCAGCGCAGGGCCACGAGGTCATCGCCGTCGAAAAAGCGCAGGGCGCCCTCTGGGACAGCTTCCCGCAGCACGAGCGAGGGATGGAGTTCGCGGTAGCCGTGGGATTGCAGGAGTCCCATGAGGGCATCCTCCCAACGGCGGAGGCGGGCGGCGGAACCGAAGAGCAGGTCGGGAAAGTGGGGGGTGCGGACGGGCATCAGGCGGGCCCTCCGGAACGGTCCGCATGCCGGTGGTGGAGCACCTCCACGACCTCGAGCAGGCTCGCGCCACGCTCCAGGAGCAGGAGATCCAGGTGGAACAGGAGATCCGCCGCCTCGCCGAGAAAGGCCTCCTGATCGTCGTTTTTGGCCGCGAGGATCACCTCACCCGCCTCCTCCACGACCTTCTTGGCGATGCGGTCCACGCCCTGGGCGAAGAGCTTCTGGGTGTAGCTGCCGTTGAGGTCCGCCGAGGCCTTCCGCGACTTCAGCAGGGCTTCCAGCCGGCCCAGCCAGGGCAGGGTGGCGGGCCAGGGCTCCCCGTCAAAGCAGCTCTCCGTTCCCCGGTGGCAGCTGGGCCCCTCGGGATCGGCCACGATGAGCAGGGCATCCGCATCGCAGTCGGGGCGGATCTGGACGAGCTTCAGGCGGTTGCCGCTGCTTTCGCCCTTCACCCACAGCGCCTGCCGGGAGCGGCTCCAGAAAGTGACGAAGCCGGTGTCGAGGGTGAGCCGGAGGGCCTCACGGTTGAGCCAGGCCATCATGCGGAGCTCGCCGGTGCGGCTCTGGACGAGGCCGGGGATGAGGCCGTCGGCGTCGAATCGGAGGGAATCAAAGGTCATGGGAGATCCGTACGGAGATGTCGTTCTGGGCAAGGTAGGCTTTGAGCCTGGCAATGGGCAGGATGCCTTCGTGGAAGAGCGTGGCGGCCAGCACGGCGTCCGCGCCGTGCTCCAGGGCCTCCAGGAAATGGATTTCGAGGCCCGCGCCGCCGGAGGCGATGAGCGGGATGGGCAGCTCGGCGGCCTGCTCGAGCAGCGGCAGATCAAATCCATCGCCGGTGCCGTCGCGATCCATGGAGGTCAGCAGGATCTCGCCGGCCCCCAGGTCATTGAGCTCCTGCAGCCACTCCAGGGCGGACCGGTCCGTGGGTTCGGTGCCGCCCTTCAAAACCACCCGCCACCCCAGATCCGCATCGCGCTTCACATCCACGGCGGCGACCACGCATTGCCGCCCGAAGGCGTCGGCCAGTTCGGAGACCAGGGCCGGGCGGAGGGCGGCGGCGGTGTTGACGGCCACCTTGTCCGCGCCCGCGCGCAGCAGGGTGCGGGCATCGTCCACGCTCGAGACGCCCCCGCCCACGGTGAAGGGGATGCTCAGCTCGTGGGCCACCGCCCGAACCCATGCTTGGCGAGTGCCGCGCTGTTCCAGGGAGGCCGCGATGTCGAGGAAGACCAGTTCGTCGGCGCCTTCGGCGTCGTAGCGGCGGGCCAGGTCCACCGGGTGGCCCAGGTCGCGGAGATCCTTGAACTGGACGCCCTTCACGACGCGGCCCTGCTTCACATCCAGGCAGGGGATGATGCGCTTGGCGGGCATCAGGCGCCTCCTTCCAGCGCGACCCGGGTGGATGGGGCATCCAGAGAGATGAAGCCTTCCATGAGGGCCTTGCCACTGATGGCGCCCACTACGCCGGGGATCTCCATCAGGGGGGCGAGATCGGATAGATCCTTGACCCCACCGGAGGCCTGGACCCGGAACCCCTCGCCCGCCACCCAGGCTGCCGCTTCCACACCGGGGCCTTCCAGGGTCCCGTCGCGGCTCACATCGGTGACCAGGGCACGGTCGAAGCCGAGGGTGAGCAGGGCCTCGAAGACATCGGTGGTGGCGCAGGCGCTGGAAGACTGCCAGCCGCGGGTGACGATGCGGTCGCCCTTGAGGTCGAGGGCCGCGACGATGCGATCCCCGGGCAACCCCCGGAGGGCCGCGGGCTGCTCCACGGCCAAGGTGCCCACCACGGCGTCGAATCCGAAGTCGAGGACCTCCTCGATGGCCTGACGGTCCCGGAGGCCGCCGCCCAGCTGGAAGCGGACTTCGGGGAACCGTTCCGGGAACTGGGTGAAGGCCCCCTGACGCGCTCCGCCGAAGGCGCCGTCCAGATCCACCAGGTGGATGCGCCGGGCCCCGGCAGCAATCAGCCGCACCACCCAGGCCTCCGGCGTCAGGTCGTAGAAGGTGGCCTGTTGAGGATCACCGTGGCGCAGCCGCACCAGGCGGCCCTGCAAGAGGTCCATGCTCGGGATCAGTTGCATGGCACCTCCGGTGCGGGAGCGGTGGCACCCATCCAGGCCAGGGCCGCCTGGAGCAGCATCAGCCCCGCGGCGCCGGATTTCTCGGGGTGGGGCTGGAAGCCCATGACATGGCCCCGGGCTTCGATAGCCGCGAAGGGCCGGCCGTGGTCTGCGGTGTAGACCGTCTCCACAGTGGGCTCCAGGGCATAGCTGTGGACGAAATAGAGCCAGGTGTCCTTGGGATCCGGCAGGCCCGGGTGGGGGTAGTTCTGGCGCACCTGGCTCCAGCCCATGTGGGGCACCTTCACGCCGGGGCCCAGCCGCCGCACAATGCCCGGGATCAAGGCGAGACCCGAGGCACGGGGCGCCTCTTCGCTTCCCTCGGCCAGCAGCTGCAGGCCCAGGCAGATGCCCAGCAGGGGGCGGCCCTCGGCCACCAGACCTGGAAGCACGCGCCACCAGCCGCGCTCGCGCAGGGATCTCTGGGCCGCCTCGAAGTGGCCCACGCCGGGGAGCACGATGGGGCCCGCTTCGGCGGCCTGATCCGGCGACGCCGCCCGCACGAAGGGCAGGTTCAGGCGCTCCAGGGCGCCCTCGAGGGAGGCGAGGTTCCCCGCGTCGTAGTCGATGAGGGTGATGGTGCTCATGCGGACAGGGTCCCCTTGGTGGAAGGCACGCTGAGGCCCTCGGTCCGCGTGGCCTGGCGCAAGGCGCGGGCCAGGGCCTTGAAGAGGGCCTCGACCTTGTGGTGGGTGTTCACGCCCCGCAGAAGGTCCGCGTGGATGGCCAACCCGCCGCGCACGGCCAGAGCGATGAAGAACTCGCGGACCATCTCCACCTGGAACCCGTCGCCGAGGACGATGGGGGGAAGGTCCGCGTGGAATTCACACCAGGGGCGGCCCGAGAGATCCACCACCACCCGGGCCAGCGCTTCATCCAGGGGCACATAGGCGTGGGCGAAACGAGCGATGCCGGCGCGGTCGCCGAGCGCCTCCTTCAGCGCGTCACCCAGGCAGAGGCCCACATCCTCCACCAGGTGGTGGCTGTCCACGGGCAGGTCTCCCCGGGCCTCGACCTCCAGGCCGAAGCCGCCGTGCTTGGCCAGCTGCATCAGCATGTGGTCGAAGTAGCCAAGGCCGGTGCAGATGCGGGCCTCGCCGCCTTCGAGGCCGAGGGTGACCTTCACATCCGTCTCGGCGGTGGCGCGGTGCAGGGTGGCGGTCCTCATGGCAGCTCCTGGCAATTGGAAAACGGGGTCTGATTCAGCATCGGCAGAAGGTCGCGCAGGCTCGCGGACTGCACATCCCGGGGGGTGGCGAAGCGGGCTCGGTCCGGGCCCAGGGCCGCGAACCGCCAGGTGAGCTCGGGGCGCGCCGCCGCGGCTGCCCGCAGGCAGGTGGCATCGTCGATGGTGTCCCCCACGAAGAGGATCTCCTCGGCGCGGAAGGCGTCTGCCAGCTGCAGCAGACCGGCGGGCTCGGGCTTGCGAAGGTGGGGGGCGGCATCGCAGACCGCCGGCAGCTGGAAGCCGAGCACGCGCCAGGCCAGCTCCAGTTCCTCCGGCGGACGCCCGGTCAGCACGGCCAGATCCCAGCCCGTGGCCTGGAGGTCCTCCAGCGAGGCCAGTGGTCGCTCCAGCTGGATGGTGTCGGCGTAGTGCTTCTGGACGGCGGCCTGGGCGGCCGGTTCGAGCGCCTGGATGCGGGCTTCGAGCTGCGGGAAACCTTGACCGGCGGCACCTTCGGCCAAGGTCTGAAGGTCCCGATCCCCGAAGGCTTCCGCCAGGGCCAGGGCGCCCGCCGCGAGGCGGAAATCGTTGTTGAAGCCCCCCAGGCGCTTGAAGGCCCGATAGGCCCCGTCGGACCAGGGCAGGGCTGGGCGCAGGTCGGCCAGGGCGCGGCCCACCGCCTCCAGGAAGCTGCGGTCGGCATCGATGAGGACGCCGTCGATGTCCAGGACCAGCAGGCGTCGGCGGGGCCGGGGGGCAGGGGCGGGCAGCGAGCCGCCGAGCGCCGAGGCGACGCGCAGCGTGTCCGCCTCCGTGCCGAGGGTGACCCGGGCCGCGTCGGTGCCGGGCAGGCGGCGCACCTTCATCCCCGCGGCTTCCAGGAGGGGCGAGGGATCCGGGGACAGGTGCAGGAAGTTGGCGGCGCTGGGGGCCGCCCGGTGAGCGGGCAGCGCCGCGGAGAGGCGGTCGCGGCGGTCGGGCAGGGCCCGCACGGCGGGCTCGAACTCGGCGGCGCAATCGAGGGCCACATCCAGCGCCTCCAGGCTGGCGGCGGTCAGGGAGTAGGGCAGCTGCAGCGCGGCGAGCTTCGCGACCAGGGCGGGATCGCCCAGCAGATAGCCGATGCGCCAGGCGGCGGAGGCCAGGGCCTTGCTGAAGGTGCGGAGCAGCACCAGGTTCGGGTAGCGGTCCACCGCCAGGCGGTGCGTGGCGGGGGCGAACTCCGCGTAGGCCTCGTCGAGCACCACTAGGGGCGGCTCGGGCCGGGCCGCGGCGGCTTCCAGCAGCGGCTCCAGTGCGGCCGGGGAGATCCAGGCGCCGGTGGGGTTGTTCGGCAGGGTGAGCCAGATCTGGCGGCAGTCGAGGGCGCTGAACCAGGGCTCCAGCGGAAAGCCGGTGCCCTGGGGGATGGCCCGCACCTGGCCGCCGTTCCGCCGCACCAGCATGCGGTAGAGGCTGAAGCCGGGGTCGGGGATGGCCACGGCATCGCCGGCGCTCAGGCCCGCCGTGGCCACCAGGTCCAGCAGGGCGCCGCTGGAGGGGCCCAGCAGCAGGCCGTTCTCCGGTGCGCCCACGCGCTTCCGCAGCCGCTCCGTGAGTTCGTCCTGCCGCTCGGGATAGAGGTGGAAGGGCAGATCCCTGAGCCGCGCCAGCAGGGCCTCCCGCGCGGCCTCGGGCCAGTCCGAGGCCGCCTCGTTCATGTGCAGGCGCAGGCCAGTGGGGGGCTCGGGAGGCCGCCGGTAGGCGGGCAGGTCGGACAGGTCGGGTCGGAGCAGGGACATGGGGAACTCGGGATGAGGGTAGGAGAAAACCAGGCTTCCGGGTGAAGAAGCGATGCGGAGCGCTCGGCGGAGAGGCGCTCCCTAGGGGCGATGATGGGCGCGGAGGCCGGTGCCGGCCGCGCGGAGCGCCGCGCTGCGGCCGTGGTGCACGAGGCCTTCCGCTTCCGCGAGCCGCTCCACCCAGGGGGCCATGGCCGCCGCATCGGCGGGAGCGAGCCGCAGCAGGCTCTGGCGCTTGAGGAAGGTGGCCACGCCCAAGGGGCTGGTGTAGCGGGCGCTGCGGTTGGTGGGCAGCACATGGTTCGGTCCTGCGCCGTAGTCGCCGAAGGCCTCGGCGCTGGCGCTGCCGATGAACAGGGCACCTGCTGCGGTGAGCGCGGGCAGCCAGGCTTCGGGGTCGGAGACGCAGAGCTCGAGGTGTTCCGGGGCCCAGGTTTGGGCCAGGGCGATGGCCAGCTCGCGCTCCGCGCAGACCAGGCGTCCGTGGATGCCCAGGCTCTGTTCGAGGACGGCCCGCCGGGGCGAGGCGCCCACTCGCGCTTGAAGCTCCGCGGCCACTGCCTGCAGCAGGGCCCGGTCGGCGCTCACCAGCACGGCGGCGGCATCGGGATCGTGCTCGGCCTGGGCCAGCAGGTCCTCGGCCACCCAGGCGGGATCCGCGCTGCCGTCTGCGATCACCAGCAGCTCTGTGGGCCCGGCCAGGGCATCGATGCCGCAGGTACCGATCAGTTGCCGCTTGGCCTCGGCCACAAAGCGATTTCCGGGCCCGGCGACGAGATCCACCGCGGGTTCACCGTAGGCCAGCCAGCCCAGGGCCTGGGCCCCGCCGAAGGGATAGAGCTCGGTCAGGCCCAGTTCCGCGGCACAGGCCAGCACCAGCGGATCGATCCCCCAGGCCCCCGGCAGGGTGGGTTCGGGCTTCGGGGGGGTGACGCCCACGATGCGCGCCACGCCAGCCACCTGGGCGGGGATGACCGTCATGGCGAGGGTGGAGGGATAGAAGGCCCGACCGCCGGGGATGTAGACTCCCGCCGTCTTCAGGGGGCACCAGCGCTCGCCGACGGTGCCGCCCCCGGGGAGGGGCCGTTCCAGGTCGCGCAGGCAGTCGCGCTGACCCTCGGCGAAGCGGCGCACATTCGCGACCATCTCCCGCAGGGCGGCCATGAGGTCCGGCTGGTTCCGGTCCAGGTCCACACGGGCCGCCTCGAGCGCGGAAGCCGGGACGCCGAGGGCCTCAGGGTCCAGCCGCACACCGTCCAGGCGGGCAGTCCAGGCCACCACGGCGGACAGCCCGTTTCGGCACACATCGCCCAGGATGGCCGCCACGGCCTCCCTGGTGTCCTCTTCCAGCTCCCCACTTCTGGCCAGCGCGGCCACCCACCCGGGCACATCCGCCCGGTTCGTCAGGTCACTGATGGAGATGAAGTAACACCTATGCACCTCGTTGGGTGAAGGATCCATCCTGGCAGCACGGGATGGGGAACGGCAACTGGAAATCCCGCCGGGCCGTCCGATTCCTAGCCGGGCCCTCAGGCGGGCTGGGCCACGAGGGGATGGAAGAAGAACTGCACATTGGCGGGCTCGGCGTTCTCGGTCCACTCCCAGCAGTTGGGGCTCGCGAGGATGGCCTGGACCAGGGCGACATGCAGGGCATGGCCGGCGGCGTGGGCTTCCACGAGGCCCAGCAGGGGCGCGCCGAGGAGGGCCAGATCGCCCACCAGGTCGAGCATCTTGTGGCGCACGGCCTCGTCTTCGAAGCGCAGGGAGTCGTTGAGGGGCCCATCGGCGCCGAAGACCACGGCGTTGTCCAGGCTGCCCCCGAGCGCGAGGCCCCGGGAGCGCATCATGTCGATCTCTTGGGCCAGGCAGAAGGTGCGGGCGGCACCCAGCTCACGGCGGTATTTCTCAGGGGTGAGGCTGAGCTCACGGCTCTGCCGTCCCAGGGAGGGGATGGGGAAATCGATGACATAGCGCAGGCGGAGGCCGTCGAAAGGCAGGGCGCGAATCCAGCGATCCCCGTTCCGAACTTCCACGGGCTGGGTGATCTTGAGGAAACGGCGACGGCCCTGGAGGCTCTTCGTGCCGACCTGCAGGATGGCGTCCACCCAGGGGGCGGCGCTGCCATCGAGGATGGGGAGCTCCTCGGCGTCCACCTCGATGCGGAGGTGCTCGACCTCCAGGCCGGACAGGGCCGACAGGAGGTGTTCGATGGTCTGGAGGCGCACGCCATCCTTCAAGAGGGTGGTGGACAGCACCAAGTCACCCGCCAGGCTGGCCTTAGCGGGAATCTCGGTGCCCGTGGGGGTGTGGATGAACACCAGGCCTGTGGGCGTGTCCACCGGCACCAGCCGCACCGAACAGGGGCGGTTCCCATGCAGCCCATGGCCCGAGATGGTGATCTCGCGGCTCAGGGTCTGGGGTGTGGTGCTGCGGGGCATGGTTCGTCCTCGCAGATTGGAAAGCCAGATTTGTGCCGTTTTTTAAATCAAATTATTTCATGATTTAATTGGTGGTGAGGAAGGAGTGGATGTGGGTTCATCCACCACACACCGTGGTCAGGGGGTCAGTGGGGGCGGGTCCGGTCCCAATCTGCGGGCGTGGTGAGCTTCAGGTTGGTGCCGGGGCTGGTGACCAGCTTCACGGCAAGGCCCAGCCACTCCAGGAGGGCCACATCGTCCGTGGCGGTGAACCCGGCCTCGTCCGCGGCCTGGAAGGCCCGAAGCCAGGTGCCCAGCCGGGCGATCTGGGGGGTCTGGGCGCGGAAGAAGGCCTCCCGGGGTTCCGTGCCCAGCACGCGTCCCTGGGCGTCCACTCGTTTCAGGGTGTCCGTGGATGGCTCGCCCAGCAGCACCCCATCAAAACGGTTCAGGGCTTCCAGAGCCTCCCAGAGGGGGGCTGAGGGGGGGAAGGGGCGCACGGCGTCGTGGATCATCACCGGGGCCAGAGGCTCCTCGGGCAGGGCGGACAGCGCCGCCCAGACGGACTCCTGCCGGGTGCCGCCCCCGATGACCACCCAGCAGGGAACGGGGAACGACCAGCTGCGGACCTCATCCAGGTGGGACTCGGGCACGGCCAGAGCGATACCGTCCAGAGGGGGCATGCCTGGGGCCAGGAAAGCCTCGACGGTCGCCTGCAGCAGGGGCCGCCCGCCCCAGTCGCGGAACTGCTTGGGCAGGCCCCCACCCATGCGAAGCCCCCGGCCTCCCGCCGGGATGACCAGATAGGGGCGCGGGGGATCAGCGCTGGCGGGTGATGAAGGGTTCGACACCGCGATCCTTCAGGTGCTTGGTGATTTCTTCGGCGGCCTGCTCGGCTTCCTGGCGGCTGGTGTAGCTTCCCACCCGGACGCGCTTCACCGACAGGCCGCCGCGGGTGACGGTGTCCTGGAGGCTGACGGGTCCGAAGGTGTTTTCAAGTTCACGCGTAAGTGAGTCGATGTTCTTGGGATCCGAAAGGGCGGCGACCTGCACGACGAAAGGATCGATGCGGTCCACGGCCGGGTCGAGGGCCGTGGGAAGACCCATGGCATTCACGGACCGGATCCGGACGCGGGTGGTGCCCTGTCCGGCGAAACCCAGGTCCTGAGCGCCCCGCTTGGACAGATCCAGCACCCGGCCCTTGACGAAGGGGCCGCGGTCGTTCACCCGGAGGACCGCCCGCTTGCGGTTGTCGAGGTTCTCCACCTCCACGAAGCTGCCTAGGGGCAGGGTGCGGTGGGCGCAGGTGTACTGTTCGGGGTCGAAAATTTCTCCACTGGCCGTTGGCCTGCCAGCGAATCCATCCCCATCGCCGCCGTACCAGCTGGCCACGCCTTCTTCCACATAAGCCTGGCCGTCGGCCGACGAGCCGCCCCCCAGAGGACCGGCGGTCGGAGAAGGAAGGTAGGCCGGCGGGCGGGTGCAGTGGAGGGTGAAGCTCAGGGCGACCAGAACCGCCACCCGGGGCGTGCTCCAGCGCATGAGCCGCAGGAGGCCACCCTTTCCGGGCACCACGGGGACTGGAGGATCGAAGGCGACATGGATCTCGTGGATCCAGAGCGCGCAGGCCTTGCTCCAGTTGGTGGGGGGGAAGGGCGACAGCATCGGGCTCCACAAAGAACAGGGGGCCAGAATTAATGAACCCCCTCATATACATATAAAGTATAGTCGGCGCTAGGCCGTTTGTAAAGGATCTGAAATAACAGTTGGTATATATACAGCGGTCGCACGATTTATGACTACTGCCGATCGGGGATCTGGCTCACCCGGAAGGGCTTGGGACGGTTGCCTTCGGCCAGGAAGGGGGCGGGCAAGCGTCGCGCGGCGTCCTTGGCGGCGGCCTCGGAGCCGTAAGCCCCCAGGAACACCTGGTAGCAGGTGCGTCCGTCCCGCATGGCCATGGGCACCAGGAAGAGGTCCGGATCCAGACCCTTCAGCAGGCTGGCCGCATGCTGCACGGTGCTGCCCTGACAGGCGATCTCCAGGCGGAGGGACCATTTCCCCTGGATTGCCTTCCGTTGGCCGGCACCTTGGGCGAGGGCCAGCTTCCAGTTCCCGTCCAGAATGGCCTGGAGGCGGTCTGCCTTGGAAGGAGGTGCCCCCGGCTTGGGCTCGGCCTTCGGTTCAGCCTTGGCCGGAAGCTTGGGTTCGGTCTTGGCCTCAGCCTTGGGTTCAGCCTTGCTCTCGATGGCCGGGGGCGCTCCGGCATCGGTCTTGGGGGCCGGGTTCGGGGCGGGCGGGATCACCTTCTCGGTTGGTGCTCCGGGTTTGAGGGGGCTGCTGGGCGGAGTTGCCCCACGAGCGATGGATCTATGCTTATACCAGCGCAGACCGCCCCAGAGCCCCAGGGCCGCCACCAGAAGCAGCAGGAGCACCAGGGGGCGCCGGGCAGGAGCGGTTGCTTCAAGTTCCGGCGGCGCATAGCTTTCCGTGCTGCCCTCGGCCTCGTGGTGAATGGGGACGGCCAGCACCGGACGGGGTTCAGGTTCGGGGTCGGGGGGGAAGGGATCCTCGACCTCATCCTCGGGGCCCAACTGGTCCAGCGCTTCGGACAGGTGCTCCAGGTTGGTCGTGGGCCGCTGGCTGGCGTGGATTTCCGCGAACAGGGAAGGGGGTGTCGGGGTGGATTCCGGCAGGGCCGGGGTCATGGCCGCCTCGGGAGGGTCCAGGGCCATCTCCAGCGCCCGGCGATCGAGGGGGGGCAGCTCGTGGAGCCGGGCCCATCCCATCTCCCGGAGGAACAGCACGAAGGCACCGAGTCGGAAGGGCTCCACCCCGGATTCGCGGCTGAGTTCCATGAGGGTCCGGCTGCCGTCCAGGAGGCCAGGGATGCGGACGAGGTCGGGGGGCAGCGTAAGCTCCTGGTGGCGCCGGCCCTCGAGCACCACCACCTGATTCAGGGGGCCCAGCTCCTCGAGGAGGCGCTCCCGGTCGCGCAGGTTCAGCACCCCCGCCAGCAGCATGGCCGGGGTGTCGAAAGGCAGCCGAACGGTGTTGGTCTCCAGCTCTTTGGCTTCAAAGGCGGGAGTTTCAGTGCCTTCGGCCATACCGGCCCAGACCACCCGCTCTACCTGAGCCCGGGCCACATCCAGCAAGTCGCGCTGGGTGATGAAGCCCATTTCGATGAGGTTCTTGCCGATGGACATGGCCGGGTTGAGGTTGGCCATGGCGTAGTCGAGCTGGGCCTGGGTGATCTTCCCCCGCTCGACCAGCAGGTGGGTCAGGCGATCCAGGGGGTGGGTGCTGACGGCGAAGACCACATCGCCCGATTCGATGAATACCGTGCGCTGGGGCTCCTGGCCCAGGCGCCACAGGCCCGTGGCCCGGCCACGATGCCGGGCGAAGAGATCCTTGAGGGCCGGAAGGCTCATGTGACCACCCATCGCTCGAGCTTGAGTTTGCCCACCTTCACCAGCAGGGACTGGCCGGACTGCAGCGCCAGCCGGAGGGTGGCATCCCCGACCTTCTGGCCATCCAGGCTCACCGCGCCCTGGCCGAGAAGGCGCTCGGCCTCCTTGCGGCTGGCGGCCAGGCCCCGGTCCACCAGCAGGCGGCTGAGGGGGACCTCGCCGTCCGTAGGGGCCACGATGACCTCGGGGGCCTCCTCCTGGCTGCGCTCGGAGAAGCGGCGCACCCAGCGATCCTCAGCCTCGCGGCCGGCGGCGGCGCCGTGGAAATCCGCCACGATCTGCCGGGCCAGGGCCTTCTTGGCGTCCATGGGGTGGCCCTGCTTGAGGGCCTCGATCTCTGCGGGCAGCTTGTCCGTCAGCAGCAGGTACCAGTCCCACATGAGGGCGTCGCTGGCGCTCATGGCCTTGCCGAACTGGGTGTCGGCGTCCTCCATGAAGCCGATGTAGTTGCCCAGGGACTTGGACATCTTCTCGACGCCATCCAGGCCCAGCAGCAGGGGGACGGTGAGCACCACCTGGGGCTTCTGGCCGGACGCCTCCTGGAGGATGCGGCCCTGCATGAGGTTGAACAGTTGATCGTTGCCGCCCAGCTCCACATCGGCCTGGAGGGCCACAGAATCATAGGCCTGGGTCAGAGGGTAGAGCAGTTCGTGGAGGGAGATGGGTTCGCGGGCCTCCATGCGCTTGGCGAAATCATTGCGCTCAAGCATCTGGGCCACGGTGAACCGGGAGGCCAGGCGGATCCACTGCTCGCCGTGGAGCGGCTCCAGCCACTCGCTGTTGAAGCGGACCTTGGTCTTCTCGGGATCCAGGATCTTGAAGACCTGGGCCTTGTAGGTCTCGGCGTTGGCCAGCACTTCTTCTCGGGACAGGGGTGGCCGCGTCGCCTTCTTGCCTGTGGGGTCGCCGATGAGGCCCGTGAAATCGCCGATGAGGAAGGTGACCTCGTGCCCCAGCTTCTGGAACTGGGCCATCTTGCGGATGAGCACGCCGTGACCCAGATGGAGATCCGGCGCCGTGGGATCGAAGCCCGCCTTGATCCGCAAGGGCCTGCCTTCCTTCAGCTTCGCCTCCAGCTGTTCCACCTTGTGGCAGGTCACGGTGCCCTTCATGAGCAGGGCGAGGGCGTCAGATACGGATCCGGAAGCTGCGGTCATGCTTGAATCTTGGCGGAAAAAGCCCGCGGGCTCAATGCGGATCGGCCTGGATCGGCGCGGATCCTGCCCCAAATCCTCGAAGGTCGCCTTCAGCGGACTTCGAGTCCCGTGACGCGTCGCGGACCGGTGTCCCCGGCTTTCCGGGCCCCTTCAAAGGTGACATAGACGGCCGGGCCCGACTTCGGGCTCCAGCCCACCTCCACCTTGCCGCCGAAATCATGGTTGATGCGGAGCCCCTGGTGATCCATCAACTCCGGGGTCAGATCGGGAACGGGAGCCAGGTTCTTCTGCCACTTGGAGGAAGCCTGCAGGAAATCGGATTCCGTCGGCCAGGTCTTCGCCAGTCCCGGGTTGGCGGCGTAGAGGGCACGGCAACCCTCGGGGGTGCGCAGCTGTTCCACCACGGCGCGGAAGTCCTCCCAGTCCGGGCGCACCTTGTCGGCCACGAGGTTCATGGCCTTCTGCTTGAAGCCTTCAGGGTCCTTCTTGACCTTGTTGGCGATGAACGCCACCCCGCCCACGCAGGTCACCAGGGCGACGAGGAAGGCGATGCCGCAGCCCAGGGCGATCTTGCCCCAGAGAGGCAGGCCCGTCTTGAGCGGAACGCCGTGGCCGCCGTTGTCCCAGGAAGAGTCAGCCATGGCGGCCTCCTACAGCAGATTGCTCGCGAGTTCGGCCAGCTTGCTGCGCTCACCCTTCATGAGGGTGACATGGCCGGAAATGTCGAGGTGCTTGAAGTGTTCCGCCAGGAAGCTCAGGCCGTTGGTGCTGGCATCCACATAGGGGTTGTCGATCTGGTGCGGATCGCCCGTGAAGATCACTTTGGTGCCTTCGCCGGCCCGGGTGAGGATGGTCTTGACCTCGTGGGGCGTGAGGTTCTGGGCCTCGTCCACCACCAGGTACTGCTTGGGGATGCTGCGGCCCCGGATGTAGGTGAGGGGTTCCACGCTGAGGTAGCCCGCCTCCTCCAGCTGGCCCGCCGTCATGGTGGTGCGCTTCCGGGCCTCGCTGTTGGCGCCCACGATGAACTCGAGGTTGTCATAGATGGGCTGCATGTAGGGCCGCAGCTTTTCGCTGATGTCGCCCGGCAGGTAGCCCAGGTCGCGCCCCATGGGCATGACGGGCCGGCTCACGAGGATCTTGTCGTAGGCCTCGTCGTCCACCACCTGCTGGAGGCCCGCGGCGATGGCCAGCAGGGTCTTGCCGGTGCCCGCCTTGCCCAGGAGGGTGACCACCTGGACATTGGGATCCAGGAGCAACTCCATGGCGAACTGCTGTTCGCGGTTCCTGGGCTTGATGCCCCAGGGCCAGGCCTCCATGCGCTTCAGGGGGCGCAGGAGCCCCTCGCCGGCCATGAGCCGGCCCAGGGCCGTGTGGCTGGGATTGGTCTGATCCACGAGGGTGAGGAACTGGTTGGGTTCCAGGTGCAGGTCGGGATCCGGCTGGAGGCCCCCGTCGTACAGCAGGTCGATCTTGGCTGGCTCGACCTCCCAGGACTTGTGGCCCGTGTAGAGCTCGTCCATCTCCACGCGATCGGTGGTGTAGTCCTCCGCCTGAACCCCGATGGCATCCGCCTTGATGCGCAGGTTCGTGTCCTTGGTGACCAGGACCACCTTCTCCTTGCGGGTGGCGAGGTACTGCTTGGCGCAGGCCAGGATCTGGTTGTCAGCCTTATGCTTATCCTCGCGAAGGATGCCGATGTCCAAGGGGTGATTCTCGACATCCACCTTGAGGGAGCCGCCCCCCTCGAGGGCTACGCCGAGGCTGAGGCTGCCGCTGGCCCGGAGCTTGTCCAGCATGCGCGAGACCGTGCGGGCGTTGCGGCCAACCTCGGTCTGATCCTTCTTGAAGTGATCCACCTCCTCGATGACGACGATGGGCAGCACCACATCGTGTTCTTGGAAGTGAAGGATGGAGTTCGGATCGTGCAGGAGGACATTCGTATCCAGTACGAAGACTTTCTTGCTGGATGGCGGGACCAAAGAGACCTCCAGGGCTGCACGCACCCTACCACCAAGCGACCGGGCTTGCACGGCTGGGATTCGAGTTCGGATTGGTGTGAAAATGGCAGCCCGCTCGGAGGCTCGTCGCATGAGGATTCTTCCCATGGCCCTCGCCATCACCACCGCCCTGTCCGCCCAGACCCCCCTGACCTATCCGGCCACCCGGAAGGCCGAAGTCGTGGAGGATTTCTTCGGCACGAAGGTGGCCGATCCCTACCGCTGGCTTGAGGATGACAACAGCGCGGAAACCAAAGCCTGGGTGGAGGCCCAGAACAAGGTGACCTTTGGCTACCTGGAGCAGATCCCCGCGCGGGCGAAGATCCAGGAGCGCATCACCCGCCTCTGGGACTTCGAGAAGTTCAGCGCGCCCTTCAAGCGCGGCAAGCGGTACTTCTACTCCTACAACACGGGGCTCCAGAACCAGTCCGTCCTGTTCGTCACTGAGGATCCCAAGGCCAAGGGCCGGGTGCTGCTCGATCCCAACGCCCTGAGCAAGGACGGCACCGTGGCCCTCAGCGGCGCGAGCTTCACCGAGGATGGCCGCCTCATGGCGTATTCCATCTCCGTGGCCGGCTCCGACTGGCAGACCTGGAAGGTCCGCGATGTGGCCACGGGCCAGGACCTGGCCGACGACATCCGCTGGTCCAAGGCCAGCGGGGCCTCTTGGCTGAAGGATGGCAGCGGCTTCTTCTACAGCCGCTACGAGGCGCCCAAAGAAGGCGGGGCGCTCACCGGCGTGAACAACAACCACATGCTCTGTTTCCACAAGCTGGGCACGCCCCAGACGGAGGATGTCCTCATCTACCAGCGCCCCGACCAGCCCGAGTGGTACCTGGGCGGGTCCGTGACGGAGGATGGCCGCTGGCTGGTCATCTACGGCAGCAAGGGGACGAACCCCGAGACCAGCGTGTTCCTCAAGGATCTGACCCGGCCCGGCAGCCCCGTGGAGCCTTTCCTGGACCGCATGGACGCGTCCTACGGGGTGGTGGACAACGAGGGCGACCGCTTTTTCGTGACCACCAACCAGGGCGCGCCGCGCAACCGCCTGGTGGCCATCCGGAAGGGCCAGGCCGATCCCTCCCAGTGGACCGAGATCATCCCCCAGGCCAAGGGCAAGGATGTGCTGGAATCCGTGTCGCTGGTGGGGGGCCGCTTCGTGGCCACCTGGATGCGGGATGCCCACTCCGCCGTGGAGTTCTACGACCTCAAGGGCAAGAAGACGGGCACCCTGGCCCTGCCGGCGCTGGGCACGGCGGGCGGCTTCGGCGGACGCCGCGAGGACACGGAGACCTTCTACACCTTCGGCAGCTTCGCCTATCCCGGAACCATCTATCGCTTGGACCTGAAGACAGGAAAGAGCGCCATCTTCCGCACGCCGAAGGTGGCCTTCAAGCCCGCGGACTATGAGGTGGAGCAGGTCTTCTACCCCAGCAAGGACGGCACGAAGATCCCCATGTTCCTGGTGCACAAGAAGGGCCTGAAGCTCGATGGCCAGAACCCGACCCTGCTCTACGGCTACGGTGGCTTCAACATCTCGCTGACCCCGGCCTTCTCCGTGTCCCGCATGGTCTGGCTGGAGATGGGCGGGGTCTTTGCCATGCCCAACCTGCGCGGCGGCGGCGAGTACGGCCTGGAGTGGTACGACGCCGGACGGAAGGACAAGAAGCAGAATGTCTTCGACGACTTCATCGCGGCCGCCGAGTGGCTCATCGCCCACAAAGTCACTTCCACGCCGAAGCTGGCCATCAACGGCGGGAGCAACGGCGGCCTGCTGGTGGGTGCCTGCCTCACCCAGCGCCCCGACCTCTTCGGCGCCGCCGTGCCCGAGGTGGGCGTCATGGACATGCTGCGCTTCCACAAATTCACCCTGGGCTGGGGCTGGAAGAGCGACTACGGCAGCGCGGAGACCAAGGAGGGCTTCGAGACCCTCATGAAGTATTCGCCCCTGCACACCATCAAGCCCGGCGTGAAGTATCCGCCGACGCTGGTGACCACCGGCGATCACGATGACCGGGTGGTGCCCGCCCACAGCCACAAGTTCACGGCCACCCTCCAGGCGGCCCAGGCCGGTCCGGCCCCCATCCTCACCCGCATCGAAACGAGCGCGGGGCACGGGGCTGGCAAGCCCACCGCCAAGGCCATCGCCGAGCGGGCCGATGTCTATGCCTTCCTCGTGAAGAACCTGGGCATGAAGCCCTGAGGGCTATTTCAACCTTGTGATACGAGGTATCCTGAGGGGCATCCCCCATGTCCTTCAGGAGGCCCTTTCATGCCGCTTTCCCTGCCCCGAACTTGCCTGCTGGCCCTCGCCGCCACGGCCCTGATGGGCCAGATGCCCCCGTCTCAGGCGCCGTTGACCTATCCCACCACCCGCAAGGGCGATGTGGTGGACGACTACCACGGCACCAAAGTGGCCGACCCCTACCGCTGGCTGGAGGATGACCACTCTGCCGAGACCGCCGCCTGGGTGGAGGCCCAGAACAAGGTGACCCAGGCCTACCTCGCGCAGATTCCGGAGCGGAAGGCCATCGAGACGCGGATGACGCACCTCTGGAACTACGAGAAGTACGGCGCGCCCAGCAAGCACGGAAAGTACTACATCTATTCCTACAACTCGGGGCTCCAGAACCAGGCCGCGGTCTACCTCACGGAACGCCTGGAGGAGAAGGGCCGGGTGTTCTTCGATCCCAATGCCTTGAGCAAGGACGGCACCGTCTCCCTCGGGGGCATGCGCTTCAGCGAGGATGGTGCGTTCGTGGCCTACAGCCTGTCCAAGGGCGGGTCCGATGTGAGCACCTGGAAGGTGCGCAAGGTAGCCACGGGGGAGGACCTGCCGGATGCCTTCCCGGCCGGGCGTCTGGGCGTGAATGCCTGGGCGAAGGATGGCAGTGGCTTCTACTACACCGACTATCCGAAGGTGGAGGCCGGCAAAGCCCTCACTGCCGTCTACAAGAACCAGAAGCTGTTCTTCCACAAGCTGGGTGATCCCGTCGAGAAGGACGCCGTGATCTATGAGCGCCCCGATCAGCCGGACTGGGGGTTCGGCGCCGCCGTGACCGATGACGGTCACTGGCTGGTGATCTCCCAGCGCCAGGGCACCGAGCGGAAGAACCGCGTCTTCCTGAAGGACCTCCGGAAGGCCGGCAGCCCTGTCGTTCCCCTGTTCAACCAGTACGATGGCGCCTACGCCATCCTGGGCAACGACGGCGACACCTTCTATGTGCACACCGATGCCGGTGCGCCGCGCCATCGGATCGTGGCCGTGGACCTCAAGGATCCGCAGCCGAAGGCCTGGAAGGACCTCATCCCCGAAGGGAAGGGGCGGGATGTCCTGGCGGCGGCGGATCTCTTCGGCAACACCTTCGCCATCACCTGGAAGATCGATGCCCTCAACATCGTGAAGCTCTATGACCTGAAGGGCCGCTTCCTCAAGGAGATCAAGGCCGGGGGCCTGGGCAACCTCAGCGGCTTCAACGGTCGCCGCCAGGACACCGAGACCTTCTACACCTTCACCTCGTACAATCAGCCGCCCACCCTCTACCGCTACGACCTGAAGACGGGGACGAGCAGCGTGTTCCGTCAGCCCAAGGTGGACATCAAGCCCACGGACTTCGAGGTCAAGGAGGTCTTCTACCCCAGCAAGGACGGGACGAAAGTGCCGATGTTCCTGGCCTACAAGAAGGGGCTGAAGCTGGACGGCACCAACCCCACGCTGCTCTACGCCTACGGCGGCTTCAACATCGCCCAGTCCCCCAACTACTCCCCCGTGGCCCAGGTCTGGATGGAGATGGGCGGCGTCTACGCCGTGGCCTGCCTGCGGGGCGGCAGCGAGTACGGGAAGACCTGGTGGGAAGCGGGCCGGCGGGAGACGAAACAGAATGTCTTCGACGACTTCATCGCCGCGGGCGAGTGGCTCATCAAGGAGAAATACACCAGCACCCCCAAGCTCGCCATCCACGGCGGCTCCAATGGCGGCCTGCTGGTGGGCGCCTGCATGACTCAGCGACCGGACCTCTTCGGCGCAGCGTTGCCGGCCGTGGGCGTCATGGACATGCTGCGGTACCACACCTTCACCATCGGGTGGATGTGGAAGAGCGACTACATGTCCAGCGACACCCCCGAGGGCTTCGCCAACCTCATCAAATACTCCCCGCTTCATAACCTGAAGCCCGGCGTGAAGTACCCCCCGACGCTCGTCACCACGGGCGACCACGACGACCGCGTGGTGCCCGCTCACAGCCACAAGTTCATCGCCACCCTGCAGGCCGACCAGGCAGGTTCCGCCCCCGTGCTCACCCGCATCGAGACCAATGCGGGTCATGGTGCCGGCAAGCCCACCGCCAAGCAGATCGCCGAACGCGCCGACCAGTGGGCCTTCCTCGTCAAGAACCTGGGCATGAAGCTGCCCGCCAGCTTCGGCCGGTAGTTGATTCCCACGGCCTCCCAGGGCAAACTGAGAGGCCAGCGCCAACTTAGCTCAGCTGGTAGAGCAGCTGATTCGTAATCAGCAGGTCGCAGGTTCGAATCCTGTAGTTGGCTCCAATGAAAAGGCCCCCGCACGCGGGGGCCTTTTCATTGGAATGAATCCCTTCGGGATTCGAACCTGCCCTCGCGACGCATGCGTCGCGAGGATCTAGGGTCGAGTGGGACCGCCCGAGGCGTGCCTAGATGGCACGCCGAAGCGGGACCGGCGACTGGCAAAGCCAGGCGCAGTTCGAATCCCGCCCGAGTGGGTAGACGCTCCCTCTCTGACCGCCGAAGCCAGGCGCAGTTCAAATGTCGTGGGATGGCTTTATGCCTCGATTGTTCGGCTGATGCGAAGGCAATGGAGAATGGTGGCGCGCGGTTCGGCGTATCTTAGGAACATGCCTTGGGATGCTGTGGCTCAGATGTCGCGCCCTGTCTGTTCCTGGATCTGCCGGGGGCACTGTCCGACTTGCCAGGCGCAGGGCCTGCGATCACGGACGGGTCAGGAGTTGCGCCTGAAGGGCACGACATTGCCGGCAGACTCGCCATCCGGTTCTGCCGAGGGCAGGGCGGCCTCGATGTCTTCGATCCGGTAGCTGTTCTCCACGCCATTGTCCCAGCGAATGTAGTACGGCCTGGGGGCGGCACCGGGCCTGTGGGGGCGGTCCTCAGCGGCCAACACGGTACCGGGGGTTCCTCCGCCTTGGGCCTGCGGGACGAAGTGCGGCCAGGCGCCTCCATAAAAGGTCACGCCCGTGCGGGTGAGGCGTACCCGGTCGCCTGGTTTGAATGCGTAGGCCATGTGGATGTCCAATTGAGGCTGAGCGAACCAAGCCTACTTCGCATTCTCCGCCAATGACGCGGAGTTCCCCTGACCTTTCTGAGGTGGCGTAGAAGAAGGGCGGCATGGCAGCGGCAGGCGGGAAGCGACCTCCCGGGAGGGTTCGAGGTTCCTTCGGGTCGTGCGGACGCTGGCGCCAGGCGGCCCAGGAACGGGAAGTTCACTGCTCATGAGGCACGGCTGCCGCCGTTGTGGCGTTGCTGGTCGCCTTTCATTTGTTTGCACAGATTCAAAGGCTGATGTAAAAAATCAATCCAACATCTAGCGCCAAGTCAGTCAGTGGGTCTGTTCGTACGCGATCTCAAGGGGGGGCAAGACATGAGTGGAATTTCTTGGCGCGCCGCCGGATTGATCCTCGGTTTGGGGGTGACCTCGCTGGGGCACCTGCGGGCCCAGGCCCCTCCGCCCTATACGCGGACCCTCGAGGGCTACGCGGTGCCCGAGGTGACGCTGGTGAACCAGGAGGGGGCCAAGGTGAACCTCAAGGCCATGCTGGAATCCGGCGAGCCCGTCATCGTGGATTTCATCTTCGGCACCTGCACGACCATCTGCCCGGTCCTGTCCGCGGGCTACGCCAACCTGCAGACCAAGCTGCCGGCGGGCTCGAAGGTGCACCTGGTC
>JAGRPP010000004.1 GCA_019449415.1 Geothrix sp. | reverse complement strand
TGGGCTACTACAACGCGGGCACCATCGAGTTCCTCCTCGACAAGCGCGGCGACTTCTTCTTCATGGAGATGAACACCCGCGTCCAGGTGGAGCACCCCGTCACCGAGCTGGTCACGGGCATCGACATCGTGAAGGAGCAGATTCGCATCGCCGCCGGCCAGAAGCTCAGCTTCCGCCAGGAGGATGTGGTCCAGAAGGGCCACGCCATCGAGTGCCGCATCAATGCCGAGGATCCCTTCAAGTTCACGCCCTGCCCCGGCCGCATCACCGCCCTGCACTTCCCCGGCGGCCCCGGCATCCGCGTGGATACCGCCATGCACCAGGACGCGGTCATCCCGCCCCACTACGACTCCATGGTGGCCAAGCTCATCGCCTTCGGCGCCAACCGCACCGAGGCCATCGCCCGCATGCGGCGGGCCCTGGACACCCTGGTCATCGAGGGCATCAAGACCACCGCCCCCCTGCACCGCCGCATCATGGACCAGCCCGACTTCATCGCCGGCACCTTCTCCACCAAGTGGCTGGAAGGCTACCTCGAGGAGTTGAAGCGTGATCCGACGGGGGATCCCCGGTAGGGCCTGATCCGATAGACTGGACCCTGCGCCGCCTTAGCTCAGTTGGTAGAGCTCCAGCTTTGTAATCTGGAGGTCGCCGGTTCGATTCCGGCAGGCGGCTCCAATGCCGGGGAACCTCATGGACCATTCCGCCCAGACCCGACCGTGAGCGATTCCCCCCGCGCCCGTCCCAGCCTGCTCCGCTCCGCCGGGGTCGTCGGGCTGATGACGCTGCTGAGCCGCCTCACGGGGCTGCTCCAGACCTTCTTTCTCAGCCATGTGCTGGGGGCGGGGGCCGCCGCGGATGCCTACGCCGTGGCCTTCCGCCTGCCCAACCTGCTGCGCCGCTTCACCGCCGAAGGCACCATGACCGCCGCCTTCCTGCCCACCCTGGCCGAAGCCGAGGCCGCCGAGGGCGAGGCCGCCGTGAAGGCCGTGGCGGCACGGTTCCTGGGCACCCTGCTGGTGATCCTGCTGCTGGGCGTGGTCCTCGTCCTCCTGTTCATGGGGCCCCTGGCGGGCCTGCTGATGCTGGGGCGCCCCGAGGCCCAGAGCGAGCTCACCACCCGGCTGGGCCGCATCATGTTCCCCTACCTGGCCCTGGTGAGCCTCACGGCGGGCTTCGCGGGCCTGCTGAACCTGCGCCACCGCTTCGCCCTGGCGGCCTCGGTCTCCGTGTTCTGGAACCTGGCCTTCATCGCCTTCGGGTGGCTCTCGCTGCGCCTGCTGGGGCGAGGCGGCCAGGTGCCCCTCGAGACGGTCGCGGTCGTGTGCGCCCTGGCCGTGCTGGCGGGGGGCGTGCTCCAGCTGCTGGTCATCCTGCCCGCCGTGCGGAAGGAGGGCTTCGGCCTCGCCGTCGGCCTGCACCTGCGCGACCCCTGGGTCCGCAAGGCCCTCAAGCGCATGGGGCCGGGCCTCCTGGCCGCCGGCATCTACCCCATCAACGCCCTGATCAGCGCCATGCTGGCCTCCATGCTCCCCAACGGCGCCCAGATGGTGCTCTACAACAGCGGCATGATGGGCGAGATGGTGCTGGGGCTCTTCGCCATGAGCCTCGCCACCGCCGGACTGCCCACCCTCTCGCGCCAGGCAGAAGCCCGCGACTGGCCCGCCCTGAACCGCAGCCTCACGCAGTCCATCTCAGCCTCGGCCCTGCTGGTGCTGCCGGCCTCCGTGGGCCTCGCCGTGCTGGCGCGGCCCATCTGCGCCCTGCTCTTCCGCACCGGCGCCTACGATCCCGCCGCCGCCGACTGGACCGCCCTCACCCTGGTGTTCCAGTCCGTGGGCCTGGTCTTCGTGGCCGCCCAGCGCCTGGGCAATCAGGCCCTCTACGCCCTCAAGGACTACCGCGGCCCCGCGGCCCTGGCGGGTGCCACCCTGGTGGTGAATGTGGCCCTCAGCCTCGCACTGCTGAAGCCCCTCGGCACCGGCGGCCTGGCCCTGGCCAACGGCCTCGCCAGCCTCGCGGGCCTCGCGGGCCTGCTGCTGCGCCTGCGCCCCCGCCTGCCCGGCCTGGACCTGCGCCCCCTCCTGAACGCCACCGCCCGCGCCCTCGCCGCCTGCCTCCTCATGGGCCTGCTCGCCTGGGGCGGCGCGCACCTCCTCACCCTCGACGCCCCCCACGCCTTCACCCGCGCCGCCCTGGCGCTGAAGGTCCTGCCCCTCGTGGCCCTCTGCGCGGTGGTTTACGGAGCTACTGCCGCGGGATTCGGCCATCCCGAGGCCCGCGACCTAGCCGCGAAGCTCCGAGGAAAGCTCGTTCGCCGCTAAGAACGAGTCTGTTTCAGCGCCATGCACGCATGCGGGAAATGGGTCAGCCACCACCGTGCGATGACGGACTCCATGCGTAGCCACTTCCCCTTGGCAGTAACACCCGCCCCTCGGATTCAAACCCGCCAACAAGAAGACGGTAGGGTCTTGGCCGCGGCGGACCAAAGAACAGTCCTTGTCCTGCGAGATCCATTGGCCCCGAAACAAAGGAGGGCTGCTGAGGCTTTGCGGGTTGGAATGGCCCATTGAATACCAGAAGGATGAAGCGTTTAGCGGATTTTCCAGGCATGACCACCACGATGGCAAAATCTTTGTGCCCATCACCATTGAGGTCGCCCACAAGGTAATAAGGCTGATACTCAGGAACGGATTTCCAAACACCACCCATTCCCCGGCGAATGGCATTGATTTGATCTGCGCAATCACCACAATCCATCTCTGTAGCGATTCTTGAACCGGGATGCCCTGCCAACCATGCCTGCATAATCTGCTGGTGTGTGGGTTGGACTATGGATCCTTGATGGCTTTGTGATGCCGCAAGAAGAATTGGCAAAAAAATCGGAGAGATCATTGGGATCACCTCAATTATCGACCGATGGAAGGTAACCATAGTTGTTACCAAAATGACCAAATAATCAAAATTTGTAAATTTTTGAAAACCGCGATCTTCCCTGAAATTCAGATGCCCCCACGAGTGACTTCCTGCGCTGGAAATCTAGCGTCCGAGCAGTATTCAGCAACACGGCATCCGTGCACTAGGCCACACAATCACCGCCTCGGCACACCTCACACACGCACGCGTCGCAAATCAAGCCAGCCTTTATTCCTGAGGGAATGCACTCTCACGGGCGTGACCACAAAACGGTCCATCGTGTGGCAGGGCTCTTGATTCAGAGCAGCAGTTACTCTCCGGTATAGATTTTGAACGCCTTACCGTCCCAATACTGAACCGCAGCAGAACTCTCTTTCATCCCAAGGAGCAGGTAGTCACCCATTGGATGTGGCGCAGGTGGACTATCTCTCAGTGGCACGGACTCATTGATAGGCTGCCACTTCCGAAGCAAGGTCCACTCATCGAAACGCCAGTCTCGCCACGGGTTATTTATGTAGCCACAGCCGAGGATGATGGGCTGCTTTTGGCTTGATAGATGAACCCAGAGTCCTCGTTCACCCTTCTCATTCGTCACCCAAACGGCGAGATCAGACTTCCCGTCGCCGTCAAAATCAGCATAGAAAAATACCGGTCTAATGCCTGTGTAAATCTTCAGCTTACTCATCGAATAGATGCTTCCCCGGGCTGAGCTTGGGACGGTTTTCTCAAACAGGAGAATTTTCTCATCGGACCTAATTTCTTGAGCACCCCCCAGATTCAAGGATATAACTAGAAGTGGAGCCATTGTTGATCGCATCCCAGCTCCCTACTCTCCTAGTGGATGTGGTTGTCGTGGTCTGGTCGAACTTGAAAACGGCCAATGCCTTCTATGGCAGTAACTGTCCGACTGAATCCATAGCGACCACCTATCGATAGCAGCGATCTAGCCATGTTTACATCAGAAAGTCCAGCCTTACACGAGCACACGGGCACACGGGCACACGGGCACACGGGCACGCACCACGGCACACGCCAATGCCTTTCCTAAAGGAACGCACTCGCAGACATGACCACGCAAAAGCCCCCAGGTTAGCGGGGGCTTTTCAGGAGGCATCAGGCAAAGAACTAGGGATTTCCTTCTCGGCTTAACCCCTGGAGAATCTGGACCCTCTTTTCAAATGTCTCTATCCCTCCCGTGATGTTGGATGGAACCGCCCTACCACCACATTGCTCGTTCGAAGCAATCGACCTGTAATTATTCAGTCCCTTTTGGCAGATGCTGAGCATGGCAACGATGGACACTTTCGGATCTGGTGGATCTTCTACATACCATGCAGTACCGCGAATCCACCTCATCCCGTTTTTTCCATTGCTGTAACGAAGGTTCAGTGTCTCTCTCTGCACTTTTTTAATGTGTGAAATGAACTCATTGGCACAAAGGTTTTCTTTCAGCCGTCTGAACTCACCGGCGACTTCGTACTCCACCTCGGCTACCGCTGTCTTCCCTTTCACTGTCAATCCAAGGACGCGGTAGGAACGCACTATCACCACAGGAACACAATCATATGGACCGGAAATCATGTTCCCAATACTGATGTCCTCTCCTGGGAATTTCTTATAAAACGCGGCTTGTCGGAGCGCTGAGAGCGTCACCATCGTGTAGGCGTCTTCATTCCCATCAAATTCAGCCTTGCAGAAGGCTTCCAAGGTGGGTCTTGGATCTGGGAGCGAGCGGGATTTCGCACCGCAAAAACTTGCGTTCACTGAAAAAAGAACAGTCAGAACCAGTAATAAATATGTTCTATTTCGGTGCATCGAGCGCTCCGACTCTGTAATAGGTTGGGATCCCGAAGTATTTCTCTGGACGCTCTTGAGCAGCAATGCCCGGTCTACTTGCTCCATAAACCATACCGGGACTAGTCACGATCATGATGTGAGCGAATGGTTTGCTCCAATATGCCAGATCACCAGGTTGCGGTATGGAGACCTGAGAGACCCCAGCGGCACCAATGATCTGTGTCGCCCCACTGGTACCGGGACCGAGCTTCAATTGAATGCCCTCAAGACTGAGCGCCCATTTCACAAGACCACTGCAATCGAGTTGCCCTTTTGCTCCGGGCTCTTGCTTGCCATGTCCATA
The DNA here is from genome assembly GCA_019449415.1 of Geothrix sp. Classification (GTDB taxonomy): domain Bacteria; phylum Acidobacteriota; class Holophagae; order Holophagales; family Holophagaceae; genus Geothrix; species Geothrix oryzae. The sequence continues at coordinate 30,438 of JAGRPP010000004.1, read as the reverse complement.
TGGCGTGCCGTCCGCAGCCCTCATTTTTTCAAGCATGTCCGCACGCTTTGACTTCGCTTCCCCTCCACCGTCAGTCGAGGCAAGGGATAAGTCTGTCGTCCCCTGTCCAGGTGCAGGGAGATCCTTACCACCATTCGGAAGGCTTACTGCGCCAGGAACAGGTGGAAGATCGCCGCTCGTATTTGTTTGCGCGGTATGTGCAACTGGTGCTTCAGTTTCCTTTGCCTTGGCCACCGAGGTGGTTGCGCCCTCGCTTGTTCCCGCAATCGGTTGGGTGCCTCCCCTGAGCAGCCGGGCATTGTCCGCCTCCACCTTCATGTTGTCCGTTTCGGCATGCCACAGGCCGATTCCACCCGAATCGCCGAAACCCCAGGCTGATTGCGAAATTCGCGATGAGGATGCGTCCATTTCTGGAAGCTCGGCGATCCGTCCATCCGGGTCCGTCTTCGTCACGGGGTTGTTCGTCACATAGTTGTAGAGGTTCCAGGATTCGGGATCGTCTTTGGTCTGGTCATAGACGGGGTCCACCTGGGCGAATTTCCCATAGGCGGGAAGGTATTCCCGGGCCTGCATGTAGATCGCCTCGCTGTCCGGGTCCTCCTCGTGGTTTGTGAAGCGACGGAGGGCCGTCTTTCCCCAACCGACCATCCGCTCGCCGAAGGGAAGGTTCTTGGATCGGCCCACGATCGTCCCCGAGGCATCGGTCATCACCGAGGGACTCCCCACTTGGTCCGACTGGATGAACATCGTTCCCACGCCTGGTGAATCCTCCGATAGTTCCTGCCCGAAACCATAGACGATGGAGCGCTTCCAGACCAGGGCCCCGGGGGCTCGCGCCATGACTGTCACGGTGGCGGTCACGACTCCAACCAGATTCCTGGCGGTCAGAGTGTAGGTGGTCGTCACGGTGGGCGACTGCTCGAGGCTGTTCCCCGTCACGAGCATGCCGTTGATCTCAAGGCCATCGGCTTGGCTCACGGACCACCTCAGGGTCGTGAGCCCGCCCGGCAAGACTTCCTGCGGGTCCGCATAGAACTCCTCGATCACGGGCAAGCCGACCTCCACCACCACGGTGATCGAGGCACTGACCGAGCCCACCCCATTGGTGGCCCTCAGGACATAGGTGGTCGTCGCTGTGGGAGACACCACCAGGCTGTTCCCCACCACCGGCCCGATCCCGTCGAGGATGAGCGAGGTGGCGTTTGCGACGCTCCAGGTCAATGTCGAACTCTGCCCCAAGGCAATGGTGCTGGCCGTGGCTGAGAACTCGGCGATGCTTGGAGACGCCGGCGCATTGACCGCCACAGTCACCTGAGCGGTGACGCTCCCCGCAGCATTCGTGGCCGTCAGCGTGTAGGTCGTGGTCACCTTCGGGGACACCTTGAGGTGCCCCTTCCCCGCCACCGCGCCCACACCCTGGTCGATGGAAAGCTGGGTGGCTCCGCTCGATTTCCAACTCAGGAGCGCGCTTTCCCCCGGAAGGATGCTGGCCGGGTTGGCGGTGAAGCGGGTGATCGAGGGCCGAGCCAGCACCCTGACCACGACGGAATCGGCGGACGGCCGATATCCCGCGGCTCGCGCCCTGAAGGTCACGGTGTAGCTGCTGGCCTGAGTAAAGACATGGCTTGTCCTCGCGCCAACGGCTCTGCTGTGATCGCCGAAGTCCCAACTGCAGGCCGTGCCGAAGGTCGTCTCTCCCACGAAGGCCACACTGCTTCCCGGTGCCACCGTGATGGTCGCCGAAGGTTGCAGGATGGTGGCGCCGGCCGCTGGATGACGGGCGCGCCCCGAGGCCGTTGCCGATAGGTATTTGGGAGGGCCCACGGGTGAGGGCACGGAAAATTGAGCCAAGGGCTCCCGGCCGAATCCATAGACCGTGTAATCGAGGCTCCCGTCGGCGCGCATGCGCTTGAAGCGAAGGCCTGACGCCTCCAGGAGATACGAGGTTCCATTCTCCTTCACCACCCGGCCTGAAGGATCGTAGAGCCAGGAGGCCAGCGCATTGGCAGTCCCCGGATAGGCAAACACCTGGCTGAGGCGCCCCAGCGCATCGTACTGACGCCCCGTATCGTAGGTGCCCATCGTCGTGGCCATCGCGGGGCTCCCCTGGCTCAGGGCCACGAGGGTACCCGGGAGGTCGTTGCCAACCATGGAATCGGCTCGCCAGGCGCGAAGCTCCGGAGGCTGAAGGCTGCCCGGTTCACCCTCCGCGTAGGCGAAATTGGACTGGACCCGGTTCCCGAATGCGTCGTAACCGAACCACTGCTCGACGCGTTCTCCATGGATCCCCACCACGCGACTGGCACTGAGCCGTTGAAGCTCGTCATAGCTGAAGGCATCATTCCCGCGGCTGAGCATCAGCCCCCCCGCCGACCAGGTGATGGCATTCGTTTCGACCACGCCACCGGAAACCGCGTGCTGCGTCAGGACCAGCTCATCCTTGTCCGAGGTGGAGAGTGTGGTGGCGCCGTTGCCAAGGATCAAGGTGTTCGTCACTGTGGTGCCTGAGATCTGGTCGTAGATCATCATCCCCCGAAGATTTCCATCGGCTCTGACGCTTCGAGGCCGGTTCTGGTTGTCGTAATCCACCGCGACGGTCGAAGCCGGCCGGCCTCCCCCTTCTGGATATGTAAGACTCGTCACCTGCCCAAGGGCATTGAGCGTCTGCGAGACGATGAAGCTCTGTTGGCCGTCAGAAACGGATTTCCAATTCAATCGGAAGAGATCGTCGTATCCATAGGCTTCGGTCACGGTTTGCGGCGCCCCCCAGATGTCTGGAAGGTCCTGAGTTTCGGATAGCAGCACGGGCAGGCGGGAGGCTGGGTCGTACCCGAATCGGCGCACGACAGATCCCTCGGGGCCCGCCGCCACGACGGAGCTAGGTTGGTTGTGACCGTCGAGTGTGGTCGTGAAGGTGTTCCGTACCGTAGAGCCCTCGCGACCGTACTGTTCACTGACGAGTGGGGTGCCTGACATCGTGAACTTCGAATAGACGGTGGTCCCCTCCTCCGGTTCAGTCCGGCTGATGAGCCATCCCATGGGGTTGTAGGCATAACTGCGCTGCTGCCTGGCCGCTCCACCCCCCTGGAGCGTCTGCAGAAGGTGGCCATCCTGATCGTAGAAATACTCGCTGAGCTGCCCTGCTTGATCCACCAGGGCGCGCTTTTGGCCCAGGAGATCGACCCCTTCCGACCGCACATGGCCCCGGTCGTCCTGAGTGGAGGTCCACACGGCCGCCAAGTCGCTGATCGAGGTCCACGAGGGATGCTGAACCGTGTGCTGGAGCAACCGGCCCTGGGCATCCCAGTGGTCCGTCATCCGGCCGCGATCATCGTAGGCCCACCGCTCCATGCCCCAGGGTTGCTGGGTTGGTTTCAGGTTGGGACTTTGAGCCGTCTTCTGTCCGAAGCCATCGTATTCGAAGGCCTGCTCTCCGACCCTCGAGCCGGCCGCATCGAAGGTAATCACTTTCATGGTTCGGCCAAAGGCATCCCATTCCGTACGGGTGCGCAGCGTCTTGCCGTCGGCGGTCACCGATTCCTCCTTCCAGCGGCCGTTGACATCGTAGGTGCTCTCGGCGATGACCGAGCCGACCACGCCCTTCTGCTGCCGCATCATCCGCCATTTGCGGCCCCAGGCGTCGTAATCCGTCCGGGTGGTGATGCCAAGGACATCCGTGTGGGAGATCTCGCGGCCCAATTGGGTTTCGTAGGAGAACGACTCCACGCGCCCGTCAACCTTGTCCATGACGGTGGATGGACCCGCCTGGACATGAGTGTCCAGCCAGGTATAGGCCTTCCCCGCCACCACCTCGGGTCGATCGGGATTGGGGAGGTACGGCCCGTCAGGCCCCAACAGAGGCTCTTTCCGAAGATCCAATATCAAGGGGAACCCGGGCACATAGCTTCGAGCCTCGACCGCCGAGAATCCGGCTCGATCTCCCTGTTGCCGAATGACCCTGCCGAGGTCGTCGTAGTCGTAGGTCGTGGTCCCGAAATCTGCCTGGCCCACACGGTTGGCGGGTGGAGCCGCCGGGAGAGCCGAGTTCGCCGAGGCGAAGCGTGCCGTGTGGGTCTGGGCCGAATCCAGCGTCAGGCTCTTCCGGTCTGATTTGATTTGCAGAGCCATCCTAGACCCATCGAAACTCCGCTGGATCTCGCCGCGCCGCCAAGTCGGCCGGGAGGATTCCATTGACGGGAGAGCATTGCTCCAGACCGGCACGGCTGCGCCATCTGGCGTTGGCAGGGTCTGCGACGGGATATCGGTGTATTCGTCGGTGATCACGGGCCCGTAGTCATCCCGGGCTCCGGGCGTGTTGGGGTTCCCAGCCACGGTCGTACGGGTGGGAAGATCTTTGGTATGAACGGTCGTGCGCAGAGGCACGGCATTGACGGGCAGCCCATTGGCCAAAGATCCCGACGGGTTCGCCCAGCTCCGCAGATCGAAGCCATCGTAGACGACAACCTGGAATGGGTCCGATCCCAGGTCTGAAGGGCGGAGTGCGGACAGGCCGGTGCCCGTCAGGTTCTCCTCGTAAAGCACGGCGGTCGTGGCGAACAGATAGCCCTGGGGACCGCTCAGGTCCAGATCATCTCGATAGGAGGGATGGGTCAGCCGAACCGCCCGATAAGGCGATCCCGAATCCGGCTGTGCGACGGGATAGTGCAGGATGGCCGTCGAGCTCTCGTATTCTTTGCATGTCCATAGCGTGCGGGTCTGGCCGAGTGGTGTCCCATCCCACCAGGGCCGCACCCGCAGGATTTGATAGCATTCCCCTGGGGTGGTTCCGACCGTGTCCTGCCGAGAGATCCGAGCCACACTGCGTGAGACGAAGGCTCCGAGCTCTTCTTCCTGGGCGTATGCTCCCCGCACATGTCGGAACCCCATCCAGGCACCATCGCATTCGCTGAAGCTCAGGGCCGAGAGGCGGACGGCGGAATCGTATTGAAAGCTCTCCCGAAGGCCGTTGGGGTAGTCGATTTGTTTCAGGTTGCCCGTGAGCCAGAGACCCTCGCCCCAATCAAAACCGAGCTTCTGGACGGACTGGTCCTCGGCGGTATGGGTGATCGTAAGGGGTACGAATCCGTAGTCCCAGGTGTATTCAGGCTCAGGGGCTGCCTGCGGATCGTACCCAGGGCAGGCACTGGCCGGTTTCGGAACAAAGCGCTGCTTGGAGGCGCACGCTCCCAGAAGGGTGGCTTTGGGCAGGCCGAGCGAGTTCGTTACTTCCATCTGGCCGGTCGAGCGGAGGCTGGCGGGGTAGTCATAGGGCAGACCGCTGCGTGCATCGGTACCGGATTTCCGATAGGTAGCCGGCAGGCCTGACGGGGTCACGGACAGAGTCAAAGTGTTGCCTGGCGCCACCTGATCCTGGATCACGATGGTGGTGAGGACCTGGAAATCAGGCTCCACCGTCGTTTCGGATTCCTCCACGGTGATGTGGTCTCCCCAGCGGTTGCTGAAGTGCGTCAGTGCATGTCCAAAGGGAAGGACGCCGTTTCCCCGCTGGGTCCAGATGGCATTGGGTCCATCGATGATCGCGTAGCCCGGGGCCAAGGCCCGCGTGGAGAGGACGGTTTCCTGCGTGTTCTTGTCGTAGTGCTCGACCGTCGCCAGGTAGGAGAAGGCCACCAGGAATTTGGTGCCATCGCTGGACGGGAGCGCCCCGGTCACTTGCAGAGACCCAGGATCACTGAGGAGATAGCCAGGAGGGGGCGTCCTTGGTGGGGCCGGGTTCACCCCACGCTCCAGCATGCGGCTCTGCAGGTCTGCAAGACGGGGCATTCTTCCAGCCTCGTAGCGCCGGTGGAAGACCATCGGATGACCATCCACCAGGACGGTGCATTGAAGCGGACTGTCGCCAAAATTCATCATCGCCGGCCAGACCACGGGCCGCACATCCCCGCCGAGGGCGCTCCCGGCCCCGCCCGATGGACCATAGGCCGACTGCAGACCATCCTGGTTGTCGAAGGACCAGGTGAACCCGATGGGAATCCGGCCCGGAAGTCTCGGCCCCAGGGGGACTCGCAGATTCAGGCTCCCGCTCACGGCATCGACGGATCCGATCCCGAGCTTGATCGTCCGATGGGACGATGGCGTTTCGTGGAGCGGATCTCCCTCGGCTCCCGCAAAGGCCTGGATGCAGGCCAAAACCAACATCCATCCAACACCAAGCCCGCTTCCCCGAAGCGCGCCCGGTTCGCGAAGGCGGCCCAACCCTCGCCTGGCCCAGCAGGAGGCCTTCAGCAGAAGGCGGACAAGATCACGGCAGAGCGCGGATGCACCAGGGAACACAGAAACTCCGGGTCGAGTGTTTCGGCCCAGGCTACCTCCGCCCTGGAAGGCATCGCTGTTAAGTGTTGTGTAGTTTTGTTAAGCGTTGTTAAGAAGCCCCCGGCGACTAGTTGGCCTCCAGCTCGGCCAGCCGCGCTTGCGCATCCGCGCTGTCGGGGTGGTGCAGCAGGCATTCGCGCAGGTAGCGCCGGGCGCCCTCGAGGTCCTCCAGCTCGCGCCGTGCCTCGGCCAGGTGGATGAGGGCCTCTTCGGACCGGCCATCGACTTGCAGGGCCTGGCGCCAGTGGCCCTCGGCGCGATCCCAGTCCCCCAGCTCGGCACAGCCGTGGCCCGCATCCAGCAGGTACCTCAGGTGCTGGGGATCCAGGCGGACGGCGCGCTCGAGATCGAGCCGGGCCGGCAGGTGATCGCCCAGGTTGGCCTGGGCCAGGCCCCGCAGGTGCCAGAAGGCCGGATACTCCCGGCAGGTCTCGCCCAGGCCGTTCAGGTAGGGCAGCAGGGCTTCCCAGGTCTCCATGCCCGCCAGGCAGTCCGCCTGGAGCAGCAGGAGCTCCGGGTTGCCGGGCTCGGCTTTGAGCAGGGCGATCACTTCGGCATAGGCGGTCTCGTACTCGCCCAGGGCCACCTCGATCTGCAGGAGGAGGGGGGGGTGATGCTGACCCTGGTGTTCGGGCGGAAGCTTTTCGAGAAGCGACTTCGCCAGATCGGGCTGGTCCTCCCACCAGAAGGCGAACTCGGCTCGCCGGAGCTGCCATTCCTGTCGGAGGGATTCCCCCTCGGCGCCGCCCGGGATGACCTTCCAGGCCTTCTCCAGGCTGCGGAGCGCCTCGTCGTCGCGGCGGAGCTCCAGCGCGATCTGGTGGCGCTCCATCCAGAGGCGGAAGGCCTCCGGAAGCTGGCGGACCGCGGCTTCGGCCACTTGCCAGGAACCTTCGAGATCTCCCAGCCGGCGCCGGGAGATGCTCTCCACCAGCCAGTGCTGGGGCTGCGTACGCCGCTCCGGAGGCAGGGCCTGGATGAGGGCCAGGGCTTCGGCGGGATGACCGCTGCGCAGCAGGTGCATGCCGGCGGCCCCGCGGTCCCAGGACAGGCGCGGATCGCCGTGGCGGGCCATGAGCACGGTCAGGGTCCGCTCGGCCACCTCCTCGCGGCCGTGCTGCAGGCCGGCCAGCATCAGATCGTCGAGGACCAGGGGATCGTCCCAGGCCAGGGGCAGAGCCGCCTCGAAGTGGACCCAGGCCTGGTGCAGCGCCTCGGCGTCGCCGGACCGGAGCAGGAGGATGCCTTGCAGGTGACGCAGCCGCGCCATGCGGGGAGCCAGCCGGATGAGGCGTTCGCCCCAAGCCAGGCGGCGCGCCGAGGGAAGGTCCGGAACCTTGCGGAAAGCCCGCGCCACCACAAGGCGCTTCCACAGCGGCAGGCGCGACAGCTGCCCCTCCAGGAGGTCCAGCCAGGCTCGGTCCCGGTAGCCGAGCGCCTGATGGGCGGCGCTGCGGAGGAGGTGGATGCGGTAGCCCAGCTCCCCGGTGGCCAGGGGGGCCCGGTCCAGGCATTCCGCGACGGACGAGGCCGGCTCGCCCGCGCTCCACAGAATCTCGGCCCGGGCCAGGAGGGCCGGATAGATCCAGACCTGCCGGATGGCCCAGCCCAGCCACACCCCGACGATGAGGGTGCTCGCCAGGATCCACCCGAACCGGGGCTCCTGCCGGAAGCCTTCCAGGGAAAGGACGACCACCACGAGGATCAGGAGGAGGCCCAGGACCGGGCGGAGGCGCGCAGAGAGCATGGGCCCATGGTACGCGACGACGGGTAGGCAACGACGGTACGCGCCGAGCCCCGGCCGGGACCGGGGCTCGGAAAAGAGGTCGGGTTCAGACCTTGTTCACATTCGCGGCCTGGGGGCCCTTGGGGCCCTGCACCACCTCGAAGCTGACGCGCTGCTTCTCGTCCAGGGAGCGGAATCCCTTGGTCTGCACGGCGGAGTAGTGGACGAAGATGTCGGGCCCACCCTCGTCGGGGGTGATGAAGCCGAAACCCTTCTCGGCGTTGAACCACTTGACGGTACCTTCGGACATGTCCTTCTTCCCGGGGGCCAAGCCCCTCGCGCCTGGAGGTTGGTCGCGCGACGCGCGCCAGGCGCGCGAGTCGCGGGGGCTTGCGCCCGAGTGAAACCGGGATCCCCGGCGGGAGTCCCACCCCACTTTCACGGCTGTTGGGCTGGTAAAGATGGTTGGTTGAAAGGGATTCTAGGGATGGGCGGGGAGGTCTTCAAGCCCCAAAATCCCCAGCGAGAAGGGTCAGGCGGTGGTCGCCTTCAGGCCCAGGACCGCCACCATGAGCAGGATAAGGAAGAAGATCCGGCCCGGCGTCACCGGCTCCTTGAAGAGGACCATGCCCAGCACGGCCGCCCCGAAGGCCCCGATGCCCACCCACACCGGATAGGCGGTGCCGATGGGCAGTTCCTTGGCGGCCAGCCCCAGCAGGACCATGCTGCCCACGATGGCCAGGCCCGTGAGGACCGAGGCCAGGGGCCGCGTGAAGCCCTGTGTGTATTTCAGGCCGATGGCCCAGCCCGTCTCCAGGAGACCGGCCACGAGGAGGAGGATCCAGCTGCGCATGGGGGCTCCAGGAACTCAGAAGGCGGCCCTGGGGCCGCCTTCTGAGGATAGGGCGTTCTCTGACCGTCAGTTCCCCTGCTGGATTTCCTTGGCGATGACCAGCCGCTGGATCTGGTTCGTTCCTTCATAGATCTGGAGGAGCTTGGCGTCGCGCATGCACTTCTCGACCAGGTAGTCGCGGCTGTAGCCGTTGCCGCCGAGGATCTGCACAGCGTCGGTGCTGACTTCCATGGCGGTGTCGGTGGCGAAGGTCTTGGCGATGGCGCTCTGCTTGGAGTTCTTGATGCCGTTGTCGGTCATCCAGGCGGCCTGCCAGGTGAGCAGGCGGCTGGCTTCGATCTTCTTGGCCATGTCCGCCAGCATGAAGCTGATGGCCTGGTTGGCGAAGATGGGCTGGCCGAACTGGATGCGGGTCTTGGCGTACTGCAGGGCGATTTCGTAGGCGGCGCGGGCCACGCCCACGCCTCCGGCGGCCACGGCGGCGCGGGTCTGATCCAGGGTCTTCATGGCAATGACGAAGCCCATGCCCTCCTTGCCCAGAAGGTTCTCCACGGGCACCTCGGCGTCGTTGAAGTAGAGCTCCACCTGGTTGGAGGCGCGCTGGCCCATCTTGTCCATGGCCTTGCCCACCACCAGGCCCGGCGTGTCGCGGGGCACCACGATGCAGCTGGTGCCGCGGGCGCCCTTGCTGGGGTCGGTGCTGGCGAAGAGGGCGTACCAGTCGGCGTAGCCGCCGTTGGTGCAGTAGCACTTGGTGCCGTTGATGATGTACTTGTCGCCCTTCTTTTCGGCACGGCAGCTCATGCCGCCGGCATCGGAACCGGCGTTGGGTTCGGACAGGGAGAAGGCCGCGAACTTGGGCTCCTCGGCGAGCATCCCCAGCCACTTCTTCTTCTGTTCGGGGGAGGCCGCGACCAGCAGGGGCGTCATGGCCAGGCCGTTGGCCATGATGGAGGTGTAGAGGCCGGCGCAGCCCCAGGCCAGCTCCTCGCAAACGATGGCTTCCTCGATCTGCTTGGCGCCGGGGCCGCCGCAGTCCTCGGGCACCAGGGCCTGGAGGTAGCCATAGTCGAAGGCGGCCTTGTAGACATCCACGGCCCACTCGCCGGTCTCGTCGTACTTGCGGGCCACGGGACGCATGATCTTCTCGGCGAAGGCATGGGCCCGCTCTTTTTCGGCCAGCTGTTCAGGGGAAAGCGAGAAACCGAGCATGAAAGCCTCTTCTGAAAAGGAGGGGAGGTGGCGTGGATGTGTGAATCTGGAACCTCCAGTCTATCTGGCTGCCCGCCCCCGCCCAAGGCCGGAGGCCCTGACGCGGAGTAGGATGACGGCGGTCACAGGGCGGGCTGAGGTTAAACTCAAGGGTTGGAGCGCCCATGACCATCCGTTTGACTGACCTCGGGAAAGCCGTCCTCGAAACGGAATACGCCGTGCGGGGGCCCATCGTGGCCCGGGCCGGGGAGTTGGAGAAGCAGGGGCGCGAGATCATCTACTGCAACATCGGGAATCCTCAGTCGCTGGGGCAGAAGGCCCTCACCTGGAACCGCCAGATCCTGGCCCTCTGCGAATACCCGGCCCTCCTGGACCTGGCTCCGGGCACCTTCCCCACGGATGTGGTCGAGACGGCCAAGGCCATCCTCGCCGGCACCAGGCATGGGCTCGGCGCCTACAGCGAAAGTCGCGGCGTGCGGTTCATCCGCGAGGCCGTGGCCGAGTTCATCCTGGAGCGCGACCACATCGGCGTGGATCCCGATGCCATCTTCCTCACGGACGGCGCCAGCAAAGGCGTGCAGACCATCCTGCGGCTGCTGCTCAGCGGACCCCAGGACGGCATCATGGTGCCGATCCCCCAGTACCCGCTGTATTCAGCCACCATCACGCTCTACGAAGGGCGCATGGTGCCCTACTACCTGGACGAGGCGAACGGCTGGAAACTGAGCCGCCCCATGCTGGAGGCCTCCCTGGCCCAAGCGAAGGCGGAAGGCACGCGCGTGAAGGCCATCTGCGTGATCAACCCCGGCAACCCCACGGGGGCGGTGCTGGACGAGGCCAACATCGCGATGGTCATCGACTTCGCGAAGGCCCACGGCCTTTCGATCCTGGCGGACGAGGTCTACCAGGAGAACATCTACCTGCCCGGCGATGAGTTCGTCTCCTTCGCGAAGGTGCTGCACCAGGTCGAGGCGAAGGAGGTCTCCCTCTTCAGCTTCCACTCCTGCTCCAAGGGCTTCCTGGGCGAGTGCGGCGTGCGGGGCGGGTACTTCGAATACCGCCATGTGCCGGAGGATGTGGCCGCCCAGATTCTCAAGCTCCAGAGCGTGAGCCTCTGTGCCAACCTCGCGGGCCAGGTCGCCACCTATGCCATGGTGCGTCCGCCGAAACCGGGCATGCCCTCCCACGCCCGGTACGCCGCGGAGAAGGGCGCCATCCTCGAGACCCTGAAGCAGCGGGCCATCCTGTTGGCCGAAGGCTTGAACCGCATCGAAGGCATCTCCTGCAACGAGATCGCGGGGGCCATGTACGCCTTCCCCAGCATCACCTTGCCGGCGGGCCGCACGGACTTCGACTACGCCATGGCCCTGCTGGAGGCGACGGGCATCTGCGTGGTGCCGGGGTCCGGCTTCGGCCAGGCCGAGGGCACCGCCCACTTCCGCACCACCATCCTGCCGCCCACCGACAAGATCCAGAAAGTGGTGGACGCGCTCGGCGAGTTCCACCGCAACTTCCGCTAGCTCATCCAGGAGTCCCCATGCGTCCCGAGCATCCCATCGTCCTCATCACCGGCGCGTCCAGCGGCTTCGGCGAAGCCATGGCGCGGCTGCTGGCCTCGCAGGGCTGCCACTTGGCCCTGGGTGCCCGTCGCGTGGAGCGCGTGCAGGCCCTGGCGGACGAGCTGACGAAGGCCCACGGCATCAAGGCTTTCGCGGGCGCCGTGGACACGCGCCACACCGCCAGCGTGGACACCTTCGTGACCGAAGCCGCTGCGGCCCTCGGCGGGCTGCATGTGCTGGTGGCCAACGCGGGGCTGGCCAGCGGAACCTACAAGATGTGGGAGACGCCGGACGAGGACCTCGAAGCCATGATGCGGACCAATGTGGAGGGCGTGGTGAAGACCATCCGCGCGGGCCTCCCCCACCTCCGCAAGGCCGGCTGGGGCCATGTCTTCTTCATCGGCTCCACCGCCGGCCATCAGCCCTACGAGGGCGGCAGCGTCTACTGCGCCTCCAAGTTCGGCGTGAAGGCCATGGCCCAGAGCCTGCGCCTGGAGCTGAACGGTGAGCAGATCCGCGTCACCTCCGTGGATCCCGGCATGGCCGTGACCGAGTTCTCCGATGTCCGCCTGAAGGACGGGGACAAGGCCAAGGCCGTCTACCAGGGCGTGAAGCCCCTCACCGCGTTCGATGTGGCTGAGTGCGTGCGGTGGAGCCTCATGGCGCCCGACCATGTGAACATCGACGAGATCCTGGTGAAGTGCGTGGACCAGGCCTCCGTCCACAAGGTCCACCGGCGGGTCTGATCAGTCCCGGCTCAGCTTCAGGGCCAGGGGCAGCGAGACGAGGATGGCGAGGGCGCCCAGTGCCCAGCCGGCGCGGTAGCCGTAGGCGCCGATGGCCCAGCCGAGGCTGAAGCTGCCGAGGCCGATGCCCGCGTCGAAGGCGAAGAGGAGTACGCCGAAGGCCGAGCCCCGGCGCTTCGGATCGGCGGAGGCCATCAGCTTCGCGTTGATGAGGGTGTGCATCATGCTGTAGCCCGCGCCGTAGAGCAGGGCCGACAGCACATGCCGCAGCGTGCCGCCGGGCAGGGCCGCCAGGAGGGCCATCCCCGCGAAAGCCCCCAGCAGCATGGCCGGCAGCTTGCGGATGGGCCGCTTCCCGAAGCCGCGCCGGAGCATGGCCAGCCGCATGAGCACCATGCCCACGGCCATGAAGGAGAGGAAGGCCGAGGGCACGGGCATCCCCAGCGCCAAGGCCTCCTGGGCCGTGTAGGTGCCCAGCGCGCCATAGCCCAGGGCCACGCAGAAGAGGACCAGGCTGGGGATCAGCACGGAGGCATCGGGCCACTTGAAGCCCTCGGCGCGGCCATGGGGATGATCCTTCGGCAGGGTGGTGCCCAGGGCCCCCAGCAGGAGGAAGAGGACCGCCAGATACCACCCGATGGGCGCGAAGCCCCAGCGCTGCTGAATCCACAGACCCAGCAGGGGACCGACGATGACGCCGCCGGGGCTGGCCAGGCCATAGAGGCTGAGGCCGTCCGCATGGCGGTCGGCGGGCAGCACATGGGCCAGCGAGGCCATGGTGGCCGTCAACAAGCCGGACCACACGATGCCGTGGGGGAAGGCGAGCAGGTAGAAGCCCCAGCGGGTGGGCATCACGGCATAGGCCGCGAGGAAAGCCGCGTAGAGCATCGCCGAGGTGATCACCAGACGGCGATGTCCCACCCGGTCGCCGAGCGGGCCCGTGAACAATGCGCCCAGGGCGCTGCCCAGGGTGAAGAGGCTCATGAAGCGGCCGCTTTCCGCCAGGCTCGCCCCGAGATCCCTCAGGCGCAGGGGCACGGTGGGGAAGAGCTGGAACGCGGCGAAGAAGGTGACGAAGGTCAGCGCCCACACCAGGGCGAATTGCCGGGTGACGAGGCTGGGGCGGGGGCTGGAAAGATCCTTCATGATCCCAGAATGGCAGGGAGCTCCGCCTCGGGTGTCACGGCCGGCCGCTTCCCGACGACGCGCTGGGCCACCGGAATGGCCAGGGTCATCAGGCCGGCCCCGATGGCCCAGCCCCAGCGGAAGCCCCCGTGCTGCATGACCCAGCCCAGGCCGAGCGCCCCCAGGGCGGTGGCGGCGTCGAAGGCGAAGAAGAAGGCTCCCGCGGCCGATCCGCGCCGCTGGGGTGCCGTGGTCTCCAGCAGGTGGGTCAGCATCAGGGTGTGGACCATCCCGTAGCCGGCACCGTAGACGAGGCCCGCGGAAAGGTGACGAGCCAGTCCACCCGGCAGGAAGGCCAGCATCCCGTACCCCACGGCCGTCAAGGCGGCCATGCCCGGCATCAGGGCCACAGGCCGCCGCCCCATGCCGGTGAGGGCGAGCAGGCCGCGCATGGCCATCATCCCCAGGGCGAAGCAGGTCAGGAAGGCGGAGGGCCAGGCGAGGCCCAGCGCCTTGGCCTCCTGAGCGCTGTAGGGCGTCATGGGGCCGAAGCTGAGGCCCACCAAGCCCATGACGGCCACGGGGCCCCACACGGACCGGTCCGGCCACTGGAACACTGTGCCGGCAATCTCCCGGGGGGCCTCGCGGGGCAGGACGCCGATCAGCGAATGCAGCAGCGCGAAGACGCCTGCGAGCAGGACCATCATCCAGGTGAACCCCAGGTGGGGCATCAGCCAGAGGCCCACGAGAGGGCCCACCGCCACGCCACCGGGCCCCGTGAGGCCGAAGATCGAAAGCCCCTGCGCCCGATGCTCCAGGGGCAGGATGCCGCCCACCTTGGAGATGGAGGCGGTGCGCAGGGCCGACCACAACAGGCCATGCACCGGCGCCAGCAGGTAGAACACCCAACGCACCCTCAGCAATGCGTAGACCACCAGGATGCCGACCACCGCGAGGGAGGCCACCCGCAGCACGCGGCGCGGCCCCAGGCGGTCGCCCAGGGGCCCCGTGAACAGCGCGCCGAAGCCCGAGCCCAGCATGAAGGCCGTCTGGAAGCGCCCGCTTTCCGCCAGGCTCGCACCCAGATCCCGGAGGCGCAAAGGCACCACGGGGAAGAGCTGGTAGCCAGCCGCGAAGACCAGGAAGTAGAAGGAACAGACGATCAGAAAGGGCACCGTCAGGAACCCGGGCCGCTTCGATCCATCGCCGTCCAGCATCCATCCAGGATCGCATATGCTGAAGGATCCATCCGAGGTCCCCATGCAGCTGGAGCACTTTCATTCGGAAGTTGATCGCGTCAAGAAAGGCGGCTCGCCCAAGGCCCACGAGAAGAATGCCGAAGCGGGCAAGCTCTTCGCCCGGGAGCGCATCCGGCTGCTGGTGGACGAGGGGAGCTTCGTCGAGGACGGCCTCTTCGCCAATGCCCTGCACAAGGACCTTCCCGCGGACGGCGTCATCACGGGCACGGCCCTGGTAGGCGGCCGCCCAGTGGCCCTGATGGCCAACGACAGCACCATCAAGGCCGGCAGCTGGGGGGCCCGCACGGTGGAGAAGATCATCCGCATCCAGGAAGTGGCCATGCGGATGAAGGTCCCCATGCTCTACCTGGTGGACTCGGCCGGAGCCCGCATCACCGACCAGCTCGACATGTTCCCCGGCCGCCGCCATGCCGGGACCATCTTCCACATGGAGGTGGCGCTGTCGGGCATGGTTCCGCAGGTTTGCCTGCTCTTCGGGCCCTCGGCCGCGGGCGGCGCCTACATCCCGGCCTTCTGCGATGTGGTGGTGATGGTGGAAGGCAACGCCAGCATGTACCTGGGATCGCCCCGCATGGCGGAGATGGTCATCGGCGAGAAGATCTCGCTGGAAGACCTGGGCGGCGCGAAGATGCACTGTTCTGTGAGCGGCTGCGGCGACTTCCTCTGCAAGACCGAGATGGAGGCCATCGAGCTCTGCCGCCAGTACCTGTCCTACTTCCCCCAGCACTGCGAAGACGCCGTGCCCGCCGTTACGCCCAAGGCGGTTGCGTCCAAGGCGAAGGCCTTGGGTGCCATTGTGCCCAAGGACATCAACTCCCCCTTCCAGATGAAGGACTTCATCGAGGGCCTGGTGGACGAGGGCAGCTTCCTGGAGGTGAAGAAGCTCTTCGCCGGGGAGATCATCACCGGCCTGGCCCGGTTGGACGGCAAGCCCGTGGGCATCCTGGCCAACCAGCCCCGGGTGAAGGGCGGCGTGCTGTTCGTGGACAGCGCCGACAAGGCCACCCGCTTCATGACCCTCTGCGACGCCTTCGGCATCCCCCTCGTGTTCCTCAGCGATGTGCCGGGCTTCATGATCGGCAGCGCAGTGGAGAAGCAGGGCATCATCCGCCACGGCGCCAAGATGATCAGCGCCATGGCCAGCTGCAGCACGCCGCGCATCTGCGTGGTGGTGCGCAAGGCTTATGGGGCGGGCCTCTACGCCATGAGCGGCCCGGGCTTCGATCCGGATGCCACGCTGGCGCTGCCCACGGCCAGCATCGCCGTCATGGGCGCCGAGGCCGCTGTGAACGCCGTCTTCGCCAACAAGATCGCGGAGAAGCCGGAAGAGGAGCGGGTCGCCTATGTCCAGCAGCTCCGCGACGAGTACAACGAGGACATCAACCTGAAGAAGCTGGGCGCGGACCTGCATGTGGACGCCATCGTGGATCCCGCCGACCTCCGCGCCGAGCTCGTCGCCCGTCTCGCCCGGGCCCGCCGCCGGGAAGCCTGGCCCGCCAAGCGCCGCAGCGTCACGCCCGTCTGACCTTCTTCCCCCCGGGTCCCACTGCGCTATGCTTCCGGGGACCTTTCCGGAGGCTGGCATGTTCCGTCGCGTGGATGACTTCAAGACCATCTGGCAGCAGGAGGCGGAGAAGACCCTGGCGGTCTTCGCGGCCATTCCCGATGCGGCGGCCCATCAGGCCGTGGACGACCAGCATCGCGACCTGCGGCGCATGGCCTGGCACTTGGTGGAAACCATCCTGGAACTGCCCCAGAACCTGGGCCTGAAGGTGAAGGGACCCGTGGGGCTGGGGCCCGACGGGTTCATCGCCACGCCCCCTCCGCCCACCATGGCCGAGGTCGCCGCCGCCTACCACGCCGTGAGCGATTCCCTGCTGGATCACATCGGCAGCTGGAGCAATACCGAACTGGGCCGCAACTTCACCCTCTATGGCGAGACCTGGACCGGCGCCTTCGCGCTCTATGTCCTGGTCAGCCACCAGACCCACCACCGCGGTCAGATGACCGTCCTCATGCGCCAGGCCGGCCTGCATGTGCCCAGCATCTACGGCCCCACCAAGGAGGGTTGGGCGGCCTTCGGAATGGACGCGCCGAAAGTCTGATTCCCTTCCCCGGGTGAAAGCAGAGGGCAAGCAAGAGCCTTAGGCGAGGCGGTCAGGAGGGCTCCAAGCGAGCTCACGTAGTATTTATCTTCATTTTTTCCAACACTTCGTTCGCTCGATCGGAAGGGCGAAGGTTTTTTCAAAAAAGGTGTTGCAACTCTAGAGGCGAGATCTATTCTTAATTACATGGTGAAACACCTATTCTCTGGAGGTCACATGCGCCACCCCTTCCGCGTCCTTCTCGCGTCCCTCGCCCTCGCGGCCCTGCCCGCCCTGGCCCAGGATGTCTACAAAATCGACCCCGTCCACAGCGAAGTCAGCTTCAAGGTCGGTCACCTTCTGGCCAAGACCAGCGGCCGCTTCACGAAGTTCAACGGGACCATCAAGGTGGACTCCGCGAACATCAGCAAGTCCAGCGTCGAGGTCACCATCGAGTCCGCCAGCATCACCACGGACAATGAGGCCCGCGACAAGCACCTCAAGTCCCCCGACTTCTTCGATGTCGAGAAGTTCCCCACCGTCACCTTCAAGAGCACCTCCGTGAAGGAAGTGGCCAAGGGCAAGCTGGAGGTCACCGGCGACTTCACCATGCACGGGGTCACCAAGCGCATCACCTTCCCCATCACCAATGCGGGAACCCAGCCCGGCATGCAGCCCGGCAGCGTGGTGGCCGGCTTTGTGGACGGCGCCCTCAGCCTCAACCGCAGCGAGTTCGGCATCAAGACCTTCCCCGGCGTCGTCGGCGAGACGGTCGCCATCAGCCTGAATGTCGAAGCCGGCAAGGTTTCCGCTTCCGCCAAGAAGTAAGGCCTGAACCGCGGCCATCCGGGGCCGCCACCGACTCCTCCTGGAGGCCGTCCCCACGGCCTTCGGGAGGCCGGCGGCTTCGGACCTCGGCCCCTGACGGAGATCCCATGTCCTCCCCCGCTCCTTCTCCTGTTTCTTCGCTGGGCCCCCTCCAGCTGGACCCGGTTTCCGGCCTGTCCTACCGCCTGCGGTTGCCCTCATCCGCCCGGCCCAAGGCGCTCGTGGTGCTCCTGCACGGGGTGGGCGGCCGGGAGACGGACCTGGCCGACCTGGCGGAGGGGGTGGACACCGAGTCGTTGGTGGTCCTGGTCCGGGGAGGGCTCCAGCTCGGTCCTGACCAGTACGGATGGTTCCGCGTGACCTTCACGGCCGAAGGTCCGAAGATCACCGCCGCCGAGGCCGAAGCCAGCCGCCACGCGCTCATCCGGTTCGTCGATCGCATGCAGTCCATCCACGGCGTCGAGGCTCGCCAGACCGTCATCGGCGGGTTCAGCCAGGGCGGCATCATGAGCGCCGGCGTGGCCCTCAGCGCCCCGGAGCGGCTGGGCGGTTTCGCCATCCTTTCCGGCCGCATCCTGCCGGAGCTCGAACCCCGCATCGCCGGCCGGGAGTGGCTGGGGCACCTGCGCGGCTTCATCGGCCACGGCGAACGGGACCGGACCCTGCCGGTGGCCTGGGCCCAGCGGGCCGATCAATGGCTGGACGACCTGGGCATCCCCCACATCACCCGCCTCTACCCGGTGGACCACCGGCTGAGCCCGGAGATGCGGGCCGATGTCCTCGCCTGGATCGAAGGCCTCGCCGGAGCGGCCTGAATCCAGAGGGGCGGCCCGTCTGGCCCACGCCCTCCCGCGTGGAGAGCCTCTAAACGAACCCCACGAAGGCAGCGTATGGTAGGGGACATCCCCATCGGAGGAGGACCCGCATGTACCTGCCCCAGCGCCTTTCCGCGCTCCTGCCCCTGTTGTGCCTGAGCCTGGCCGCCCAGACGACTCCGAACGGGGGCAAAGCCCCCGCGCCGGCGCCCGCCGCCGCACCGGCCCCCGGGGCCCTGAAGCCCTTCGCGGATGTCGTGAAGGAGGCCAAGGAGCATAAGGGGCTCTTCACGCTCTGGACGAAGGACGACAAGGTCTGGATCGAGGTGAAGCCCGAGCAGCTGGACATGCCCTTCTTCTTCGCCGTCAGCAGCACCCGGGGCACCGGCGAGCGCGGCATCTACGGTGGCATGATGGATGACAGCCACCTGGTGAGCTTCCGCCGCGTGGGGAACAGCCTCCAGCTCCTGGCCAAGAACACGACCTTCACCGCGCCCGAGGGCTCGCCGGCGGCCCGGGCCGTGGCGGAGGGCTTCAGCGACAGCCTGCTGTCCAGCGCCCCGGTGTTGAGTCAGCCCCACCCCGAGCGGAAATCCTTCCTGGTGGAGGCCAACGCCCTGCTGCTGAAGGATATCCCCATGGGGGCCACGCGGCTGGAAGCCACCTACCGCCAACCCTACGGGTTCGACGCTTCCAACAGCTTCTTCGAGAAGGTCCGCAGCAGCGAGGACCAGGCCGCCTTCCGGGTTCAGGCCCACTACGCGCTCTCGCGCATCATGCTACCGCCCATCCAGATGCCCGGGGCGCCCCCCATGCCCTTCGTGCCGCCCCCGGGCACGCTGGAGGACATCCGCAGCCTGTTCCTCGGCTGGCACTTCTCCTTCGCGAAGCTGCCGGAGCAGCCCATGGCCCCCCGCCTCGCCGATGACCGGCTGGGCTACTTCGCCACCACGCGCTGGGACTTCGGCGATGACACGCGGGTGGATCCCAAGGTGCACTACATCCACCGCTGGCGCCTGGAGAAGAAGGATCCCGCGGTCGCGCTCTCCGAGCCCAAGCAGCCCATCGTGTTCTGGCTGGACCGGAACATCCCGGAGAAATACCGGCCGGCCATCACCCAAGGCGTGCTGGCCTGGAATCTGGCCTTCGAGGAGCAGGGCTTCAAGAACGCCGTCCAGGTCAAGGTCCAGCCCGCCGATGCGGATTGGGATACCCACGACGCCCGCCACGCCTCCCTGCGCTGGCTCACTGGCACCGACATCGGCTTCGCCATCGGACCCAGCCAGGTGGATCCCCGCACCGGAGAGATCCTGGACGCCGACATCGGCATCGGGGAAGTCTGGGCCCGCGGCAGCCGCACGGAGGCCCGGGAGACCCTGCCACCCAAGGCCCAGGACGCCTTCCTGTCCCGGCACGACCACAGCCTGTGCACCTATGCGGCGGAAGCCCACCAGGAAATGGGGTTCGCCCTCGACCTGCTGGAAACCCGCGGCGAGATCACTCCCGGCAGTCCCGAGGAGGATGCCTATGTGGCCGCCGTGCTCAAGGATGTGATCACCCACGAGGTGGGCCACACGCTCGGCCTGCGCCACAACTTCCGGGCTTCGACGATCTACTCCATGGAGCAGATCTCGAATCCGGAATTCACCAAGACCCACGGCCTGACGGGCTCCGTCATGGACTACAACGCGCTGAACCTGGCGCTCAAAGGTCAGCGCCAGGGCGAGTATGTGATGAGTACCCTGGGGCCCTATGACCACTGGGCCATCGAGTACGGCTACAAGCCCCTGGCGGCTTCGGAAGAGAAGGGGGCCCTGGCCAAGATCGCCGCCCGCAGCTCCGAGCCCCAGCTGGCGTACGGTACGGACGAGGAGGCCCTTGGCTTCATGGGGCTCGAGGGCATGGACCCCGAAGTGAACCGCCGGGATCTGGGCTCCGATCCGCTGGCCTTCTACCAGAAGCGCCTGAGCCTCTCGAAGGAGCTCTGGGAGCGCCTGCAGGCCAAGACCTTCCAGGATGGCGAGGAATACCAGCCCCTGCGCCGCGGCCTGCTGCGAGCCCTGGGCCAGGTGGGGCTCTCGGCCAATCTGAGCGCCAAGTACATCGGCGGCGTGGTGCACCTGCGCGACCACGCGGGCACGGGCCGGGCCCCCATCACGCCGGTCCCCGCCACTCGCCAGCGCCAGGCCCTGAAGCTGCTGGAGACCGGTATCTTCTCCGTCGATGCTTTCCGCTTCAAGCCCGAGTTCCTCTCCCGCCTCACCACCGACCGGTTCGGTGGGCCCCTGAATGCGGATCCCTCGCCCGCCCAGTGGGTGCTGCGGACCCAGACCCAGGTGCTGGCCCAGCTGTTCCAGCCCGCCGTGGCCCAGCGGATTCTGGATGCGCCGGACAAGCTGACGAATCCCAAGGAGGCCTTCCGCCTGTCGGAACTCTATGACGCCCTGCAGGGCGCCATCTGGACTGAGCTGAAGAGCGGACGCGAGGTCTCGGTCATGCGGCGCAACCTGCAGCGGGAGCACCTGCGGCAGCTGAGCGCCCAGGTGCTTCGGGCCAACCCCCTCACGCCCGCCGACGCGCGGGCCCTGGCCCGGGAGGCGCTGCGCACCCTGCAGCCTTCGCTCAAGGCCGCTCCGACCAAGGCGGGCTTCAGCAAGGAGACCAAGGCGCACTTCGCCGACTGCCTCGCCATCGTCGACGAGAGCCTGAAGGCCAGCCTGCAGCGCATGACGCTCTGATTCCGCGCCGGGAAGCAGGTCCGACGCCCCGGGGGACCTCCTCCGGGGCGTCGTTCAATCCGATCCGGGCTAGAACTTCCGCCCGATGCCCAGCCACGCGTTGGGCCCCGTGGAATCCGTGTCGGCCCGGACGGTGCCCGGTGTCAGGGCGCCGCTCGCGGCGACATCGTGCTTGAGACGGGCCCAGGAATAGCTCACGCCGACCTCGGCGTACCAGGTGCGCCGATTCGAGAAGTAGACATCGACGCCCGCACCGACCGTGAACATGGGGAACCAGCCGCTGTTGTCGACCTGGATCAGGGTCTCGTCCAGGAAGTCGTTGCGCAGCGTCAGGAGGGTCCGGTCCTTCTCGTAGGCCAGACCGATCCCCGCCTGGAGGAAGGGGATCCAGCGGCCGTTCCCCCCCAGGGGCCGGAACTGGGCCAGGGCCAGGAGGTCCGCGTAGATCGTGTACTTCTGCTCGAAGGCGAGCGTGGCGGGACCGGCGGGCGTGTCCAGGGTGGTCGTCCCGTCGATTTTCCCGCGGGAGTAGTCCAGCTCGAGGCCCACTTTCCAGCGCGGATTCAGGTCGCGGAAGGCCTGCACGCCGAGGTTGAGGTTCGCCACATCGTCCCAGGTCTTGAAGGAGGAGCCCAGGGCCGCGTTGACCTCCTTGATCTGGCGGTTGGTCTCTGTCTGCTTGGGCCAGCTCTGCTGGAGATAGACGGTCATGGACCAGGGCGTTGCCGCCTCCTGGGCCCGGGCCGGGGCGCCGGCCAGGAGAAGGCCCGCGGCGAGCAGACCGGAAGCGGGTAGGCGGAGACCTGCGGAACGCATCGTCATGGCAGCACCGGAAAGGTTGCCCCAGGGATAGTCCTGCCGCCCTGCGGTGTCAACGCGAAAAGATGATCCCCGGGTGTTCTTGACAGTGCCGGTCCACCGCGCCGACCCTGATCCATGCCCCTCTTCTCCCGTCCCGATGGCGACCTGATCCGCGGCGAGGCCCCGGTGCGGCGCATCATGCCCTACCTCATGCGGGGCCGGAACGAGAGCTGCGTCTACCAGGAGTCCCTCTACCGCATCGCCGCCGCGCGCGTCTGGCTCAAGGCCTACAACCGCGCCCACCACCCCCGGGCCACGCTCTTCCACCTGGTGGCCTACGCCACCGCCGTGGCGCTGGAGACCCGGCCGCGCCTGAACCGCTTCGTCTCGGGGGGGCGGCTCTATCAGCGGCGGGGCGTGTCGATATCCTTCGTCGCCAAGAAGGCCTTCACGGATGAGGCCCCCGGGGCCACCGTGAAGCTGGCGGCCTTCGAGGGCGAGAGCTTCCCAGCCTTCTCCGCCCGCATCTCCACCCAGGTGGAGGAGGCCCGGGAGACGGACCGGGCCGTGGACAAGGAAGTCGCCCTGATCATGCGGCTGCCCGGCCCGGTAGTGCGCCTGCTGGTGGGGCTCGCCCGAGGGCTGGATCACTGGAACCTCTACCCGGGCTTCATGATCCGCGACGACCCCATGTACGCGAGCATCTTCCTGGCCAACCTCGGTTCCGTGGGCGTCTCCGATGTCTTCCACCACCTCTACGAGTACGGCACCGTCTCCATTTTCGGCGCCGTCTCCGCCCCGCGCCGCGCGACCTTCGCGACCCGGGACGGCGTGAGCGCGGAGGAGGCCCTTTCCGTGCGCTGGACCTTCGACGAGCGCATCGACGATGCCTTTTCCTGCGCCCGGGCCCTCGTCCTCGTCCAGAAGGTCCTCGAGGATCCCGGCCGGTGGCTGGGGCCGCCGGAGGGAACGCCCGCATGGCTGGGGACGGAAGCGGAGGCGCAGGAGCCATGAGGGCCGGGGCAGCCTCGGCCCTGCGGCCCTCGGAGCGCCTCACGGTCCTGGTGCTGGCCGTCCTGTTGGCCCTGGCGCTCCTGGCGCGGCCCGAAGGCTGGCTGTTCCGGGCCTTCACCTTGGCTGGGCTCCTCGGACTCAGTTTGGGCCTCGGTCGGGCCCAAGGGCGGGGGCTCCTTCTTTTGCGCGACTTCGTTCCGGTGCTGGTGGTGCTCCTCGTCTTCCTGCTGCTCCAGCCCCTGGTGGCGGCCGTGAATGCCCACCGCTGGGATGCCACCCTCGCCGTCTTGGACCAGCGCTGGTTCGGATCGCTCGCCGCGGCCTGGCGAGGGGCCTTCGGCCGGCCCGCTGCCTTCACGGATCTGGTCTACCTCGCCTACGCCAGTTTTTACTTCCTGCCCCTGTCGGTGGGGGTGCTGGCCCGCGTCCGTCTGGGCCCGGCGCGGTTCGAGCAGGTGGCGTTCGCGATCCTTCTCGGGTTCTACCTCTCGTTCCTGGGGTACTTCCTGTGGCCTGCGGAAGGCCCCAGGGTGCCGGAGGCCCTGGCCCCGGCCCAGCTGGGCGGCGGTGCGATCTCCCAGGCCATCCGCGCCTTCCTGCGCGGCGCGGAAGCCACCACGCTGGATGCGTTTCCCAGCGGCCACACGGCGCTCTCGGTGCTGCCCGCCCTCCTGGTCACGCGATGCTTTCCCCGCCTGGCGATTCTGTTCTGGGCCTGGGCCGGGGCCATCGTGTTCGCCACCGTCTACATCGGCGTCCACTACCTCACGGATGTGGCGGCGGGCCTGGCGCTGGCGGGGCTGACCCTGGCCCTGGCACCGCTCCTCTCGCGCGGGCTCAGCGCTCCAGAATGAAGGTCACGGGCCCATCGTTGAGAAGCTCGACCTCCATGTGCTCCTGGAAGAAGCCGGATTTCACACGGGGGTGCTGGACCTTAAGCAGGTCCAGGAACTTCCGGAAGAGCACCCGGGCCGCATCGGGGTTCATGGCCGAGTCGAAGGAAGGGCGCCGGCCCTTGGCGATGCTGCCCGCCAGGGTGAACTGGCTGATGGCGAGGATCTCGCCGCCCACTTCCTGAAGGCCAAGGTTCATCTTCCCGTCGCCGTCCTCGAAGATGCGCAGAGAGGCGATCTTGGCGGCGGCCCAGGCACAGGTCTCCTCGGTGTCGCCGGCTTCGAGGCCCACCAGCACCAGCAGGCCGGGACCGATGACCGCCTCCAGGTCCCCGGATCGCACCGAGGCCCGCGTCACGCGCTGGATGACTGCCTTCATCGAGGGCCTCCGCTTCGACTCTGCCAGATCCAGAGGTCTGGCCAGCATCGCCCGGCAATAATCGCCCCTCCCGGAAGGGGCCATGTGGAGTCTAAAATAATGAGCATCGACAAGTTAAGCGATGTGGATTGATCAGAGATCGCTCCCCGGAGCGATCCGGCAGGGAAGGCGGATCCGTGGAACCAGAACAGGTATGGTGGGCAGGTTATCCCGCGGGCGTGGGACGCGAGGCCCAACCCCTTCCCTTCGAGAACCTGGGGCAGCTCGTGCGCGCGGCGGCGGCCCGCTACGGCGACCGGAAGGCCGAGACCATCGTCCTCCCCAACGGCATGGAGACCTCTCTCAGCTTCAGGGAAGTGGATCGCCTCTCGGATGCCTTTGCGGCCTATCTGCAGCATGGCCTCCAGCTCCAGGCGGGCGCCCGCATCGCCATCCTGCTGCCCAACTCCCTGGCCTATCCCGTGTGCGCCTTCGGCGCCCTCAAGGCCGGATGCGTGGTCGTCAACACCAACCCCCTCTACACGCCCCGCGAGCTGGAACTCCAGCTCCAGGACAGCGGCGCCGAGGTGCTGGTGGTGCTCGATCACTTCGGCGACAAGGTGGCCGCCGTGGTTCCCAAGACCCAGGTGAAGACCATTGTGGTGACGGGCATCGCCGACTTCTTCCCCCTGTTCACCCGCACTCTCATCCGGGCGAAGCTCAAGCTCTCGGGCCAGATCCCCGCCCTGGACCTGCCGTTCACGCGCCTGCCTCGGGCCCTGCACCAGGGCACCCTGTATCTGGCCAAGGAGCACCTCCTTCCCGATGCGGTGAAGCCTCCGAGCCCCACGCGCGGGAGCCTGGCCCTGCTCCAGTACACCGGAGGCACCACGGGCACCAGCAAGGGCGCCATGCTGAGCCACGGCAACCTGCTGGCCAACCTCGAGCAGATCGCGGAGATCACGAAGGTCTACCTAACCCATGGGGAGGAGACCGTACTGACGGTGCTTCCGATGTACCATGTCATCGCCTTCACCATCAACCTGTGCTTCGGCTTCCACACCGGCAGCCACAACATCCTGGTGCCCAACCCGCGCCCCCTCAAGAACCTGCACCCGGCCTTCAAGAACCACGAAATCACCTGGATGACGGCGGTGAACACGCTGCTCAAGGCGCTTCCCGACGAAAGCTGGTTCCAGCCGGCCATGACCCGGAAGATGCTGGGCGCCTTCGCCGGGGGCATGCAGACCCACCCGGCGGTGCTCCAGCGCTGGGAGGCCTTCACGGGCTGCCTGGTGATCGAGGGCTTCGGCCTCAGCGAGACCAGCCCCCTGGTCACCTACAACGCCGCCATCCGCGAAGGGAAGCGCCTCCGCCGCACCATGGCGCAGGTGGGCGGGGTGGGGCTGCCCTTGCCCGGCACCGAAGTCCGCATCGTGGATGACGAAGGGCTTCCGGTGGCGACCGGCGCCCACGGCGAGATCGTGGTGCGCGGTCCCCAGGTCATGCAGGGCTACTGGAACCAGCCCGACGAGACCGCCAGGACCCTGCGCGGTGGCTGGCTGCACACGGGCGACATCGGCCGCTTCGACGCCGAGGGCTACCTGGAGATCACGGACCGCAAGAAGGACATGATCATCGTCAGCGGCTTCAATGTGTTTCCCAACGAGGTGGAGGCCTGCATCGCCCTGCACCCCGATGTGGCCGATGTGGCGGTGGTGGGCGTTCCCGACGAGGGCACCGGCGAGGCCGTGCGCGCCTTCGTCGTCTCCCGGAAGGATCTCAGCGTCGACGAGATCCGCGCCCACTGCCGGACCCTTCTGGCCAACTACAAGGTGCCGACCCGCTTCAGCTTCCTGGCCGAGATCCCCAAGAACGCCGTGGGCAAAGCCCTCCGCCGCGAGCTGCGCTCCGCCGCGGGCGCCGAAGGATGAGCCTGTCCCAGGCCTTCAGATGGGTTTCAGGCTTCTGAGCAAGGCCAGCTTGCTGTCGTAGCGGGATTGCGCTTCGGGGAGGGACCACTTCCGCGCCTTCTCCAGGGCCTTGATGGCATCCTTCGTCTGTCCTTGGGCCAGGCACACCCGGGCCTGGATCAGGTAGAACTCGGGTTCCCGGGGCAGGAGCTTGATGGCCTGCTTGATGCGCTTCTCCGCCTCGCTCCATTGATCATCGGCCAGCGCCTCCTCGGCCAGGAAGGCATTGAAGAAGGGATCGCGCTTGCGGATCTCCAGCCCCCGCTCCCGGAAGCGGCGGGCTTCCTCCTCCCGGCCCTGGGCGCGCATGAGGTTCTCCATGTTCCCGCAGGGCGCGCCATCCCGGGGATCGACCTCCAGGGCCTTCCTGAACGAGACCTCCGCCTCCTTGTCCTGATCCTTGGCCCGCTGGACGACCCCCAGGATGTTCCAGCCCACGCCAAGGCCAGGGTCCACCTCGATCGAGTGGTGCGCGTAGTGCAGGGCCTCCTCCGGCTTGCCTTCGGCCAGCAGCTCCACGGCGCGGTTGCTGTGGAAGAGGGCCACCACCCGCTTGGGCTCGAGGGATGCGATGAGTTGGGAATCCCGGCGGACTTCCGGAAGGAAGTCGGCGACGAGTTCCTGGCCGATGGTGCCGGTCGGTACCACGGCCACCACATGCCGTTCGTAGCGGACAGTGGTGCCCACCCGCCGCCAGCGGCTGACCCGGAGCGACTCGCCATAGCGGGCCTCGAGGCCAATGGAGCGACAGGCTGCCACATAGAGCGCGGTCAGGGAGAGGCAATTCGCCTTGCGGTCCCGCCAGGCCTCGACGGGCGTCCTCGTGTAGGCATTGTCATAGACGATGCCCAGGCCGCCCTCCTCCGGCGGGGCGAAGAAGGCCTTGAGAAGGGCCGAGACCTTCGCCGAGACCCCCATCTGGCCGATGGTGTGCTGACGGGCGAAGGTCTGCAGCTCCGGAGGCGCCTCGAAGGGATCCTCCCCGCCGACCAGCAGCGCAGCTCCCAGCAGGAAGGGCAGGATTCGCAGGCGCACAGGGGACCTCCCGGCACAACATAGGTCTACGGACAGGAAGTTCAACGGGTTATGAGATGCTGATGAGCTCGGAGGGATTATGCCGAATCCAAGCGCCGTCGTGTGTGCCTATTCCAGCGTGGGGACCGCCGCGCTCGAAGGGCTGCTCGAGGCCGGCATCGAAGTGAAGGCCCTGTACACCTACGCCCAGAGCTCCGACGAGCTGTGGTTCACGCCCCCTGCGGCCGTGGCCCGGGCCCAGGGCATCCCCATCCACCTGGCCCCGGCCTTCAACGAAGATGGCGTCTTCGAGGCCATCCGCGCGCTCAAGCCCGACTTCCTGTTCAGCTTCTACTTCCGGGAGATGATCCAGGCCCGGTTCCTGGAGATTCCAAGGCTGGGCGCCTACAACCTGCACGGTAGCCTCCTGCCGAAGTACCGGGGCCGGGCCCCCCTCAATTGGGTACTGGTGAAGGGTGAGACGGAAACCGGCATCACCCTCCACGCCATGACGCCCAAGCCCGACGACGGCCACATCGTGGCCCAGGCCCGCCTACCCATCGACTGGGACGAGACTGCCCTCAGCCTCACCTTGAAGGCCGCGGACGCTGGGCGGGACCTGGTGCGCGAAGCCGTTCCCGGACTGGTGGACGGGAGCATTGCCCGCCTCGATCAGAAGTCCCTTGGCCCCTCCACCTACTTCGGAGGGCGCAAGCCCGCGGACTCCAGACTGGCCTTCACCATGGGCGCACAGGAGGCCTTCAACCAGATCCGCGCCGTGGCCGACCCCTGGCCCAACGCCTTCCTCGAAACGGACCGCGGCACCGTCAAGGTGGCCTGGGCCCTGCCCAGCCACGAACCCTGCCCCGCAGGCCACTTCCGCCTGACGCGGGAGGGTGTGCTGGTGGGCTTCGCCGATGGCGCGCTCAGCCTCCGCACCCTCCGGAGGGACGGCCTGCGGGTGGAACGGCCCACCGAGCAGGCAGAGCTGCTCCGGGACCTGGGCCTTCCACAGGCCTGATCCCGGCCCGGGCCAAGCCCGGACCTTGATTCGCGTCACGCGTCATTCGCCTGGGTGGCGGCATATGGATATCCTGTCGGCCCTACCCATCAGGAGCCTTCATGCGCAGCGTGATCACCGGAACCGGCGTCGGCCTGCCCACCCATATCGTCACCAACGCCGCCCTGGCCGGGATCATGGACACCTCGGACGAGTGGATCCGCACCCGCAGCGGCATCCAGGAGCGCCGCTACGCAGAGGCGGGCCAGGGCTCCACCGATCTCGGAGCGATGGCCGCCCGGGCCGCCATCGCCAAGGCGGGCCTGAGCGCCGAGGACATCGACGCAGTCATCTTCGCCACCATGACGCCGGACCACCTCCTTCCAGGCAACGGCCCGCTGCTGCAGACGGCGCTGGGTCTCCGCACCACCCTGCCCACCTTCGACCTCCGGCAGCAGTGCAGCGGCTTCCTCTATGGCCTGGAACTGGCCGACCTCCTCATCCAGAGTGGCCGGTACCACCGCGTCCTCCTGGTGGGCGCCGAGGTGCACACGGCCTTCATGCCCTGGCACCTGGGCTGGGACACCCTGATCGGCCAGTCCGCCCGAGAAATCACCGCGGCCGAAAAGGCCGAGAACACCGCCAGTCGCGACCGCACCGTCCTCTTCGGGGATGGTGCCGGCGCGGTGGTGGTCGAAGCCCGGGAGGGCCAGGCCGGGCTACTGAAGACCCGGCTCTTCACCGATGGCACCGGCGCGGGCGTGCTCACCATGACGGGCGTCAGCTTCAAGCGGCGTCCCTTCGTGAGCATCGAGCAGATCCAGGCCGGCGAGACCATCCCCGTCATGTCCGGCAAGGAGGTCTTCAAGGCCGCCGTGACCCTCATGCCGCAAGCGGTGCGCCAAGTCTGCGCCGAGGCAGGGGTGGCCGTGGAGGCTCTGGACCTGGTGCTGGTCCATCAGGCCAACCTCCGCATCATCGAAGGCGTGCAGAAGGCCCTGGGCCTGCCGCTGGAGCGGGTGCCCCATAACATCGAGCGCTATGGCAACACCACCGCGGCCACCCTGCCCATCCTCTTCCATGAGTGCCTGGAGGATGGACGGATCCAGCCTGGCATGCGGGTGGCCTTCACCGCGCTGGGATCCGGCCTGCATTGGGGGGCGGCGCTCTACCAAGCCTGATTGCGCCCACGCCGGGCCAGGGCTAGAATCCTGAAAACTCCGGAGTCCCCATGCGTTCCCGCCCCCTGGCCCTCGGCGCCGCCTTGGCGCTGATCCCCGCCCTTGTCCTGTCCGCCGGCACCCCGAAATCCCGCAAGCATTCGGGCGGCCCTGTGAAGAGCGCTGGGGAGGCCAAGGCCATCGCCGAGCGAGAAACCGGCGGCAAGGCGATCCACGCCCGGCGCATCCCCTTGAATGGCGCTTCCGGCGGCTGGGAAGTGGATCTGCGGATGCCGAACGAGGACCGCGGATGGCGCTGCATCATCGACTCGGACACGCACATGGTCCACAGCAAGGCCCGCATCGACCAGCCGGGCGCCAGATCCAAGGCGGACGGGCCGGTGCGCATGGTCAAGGGAAGCCGCTGAAGAGGGCTCCCCGACCCACGGCGACCGTTCGCCGGTTTTTCCCGCCCGGAGCCCTGCCCTGCTTGACAGCCCGGCCTAGAATCGTACCTGCGGCCAATGCCGCGAGGAGAACGACACATGGGTCTGATGGACTGGGGCAAAGCCCAATTCCTGGACATTCTTGAGTGGCTTGACGATTCCAGCGACACGCTGGCTTGGCGCTTCCCCATGCGGGGCCAGGAGATCCAGAACGGCGGCAAGCTCGTCGTACGGGAAAGCCAGGAAGCCGTTTTCGTCAACGAGGGTCAGCTGGCGGATGTGTTCAAGCCCGGCACGCACAACCTCACCACCCAGAACCTGCCCATCCTCGCCACGCTGAAGGGCTGGAAGTACGGCTTTGAGAGCCCCTTCAAGAGCGATGTCTACTTCATCTCCACCAAGCTCTACAACGACCTGAAGTGGGGCACCTCGAACCCGATCATGATGCGCGACGCCGACTTCGGCATGCTGCGCATCCGGGCCTTCGGCATCTACTCCATC
>JAGRPP010000030.1 GCA_019449415.1 Geothrix sp. | reverse complement strand
GGTGGTTTCGAGGCGGATCGTCTGCGACCGCCCGGGCACCTTCAGGTGGGCGCTGTGCTTGGAGATCTCGATCACCTGGGCCCCGGCCACCTTGATGTCCAGTGAACCGTTGCTGTTCTCGGCGACCAGGTCGCCTGCGGCCTTGCCCAGCTCGACTTCGATGCTGCCGTTGGTGGACTCGAGATGGATGCCTTCACCCCAGCCATCCAGGTTGCGGGCGCGGATGCTGCCGTTGGTGGTCTCCAGGTTGATGCCACCCTCCACATCCTCGAGCACGATGCGGCCGTTGGTGGTGCTGCCCCGGAGGCGGGCGGCCAGGCCGCGGCCCTCGATGGGGCCGTTGGTGGTGTCGACCTGCACTTCACCGCGGACGCGGGTGATGAGGATCGCGCCGTTGGTGGCCTCGCAGCGGGCGTAGCCCTCGAGGTTCTCCACGGCCACCGTGCCGTTGGTGGTGCGGAAGTGGCCCAGGAGCTTCCGCGGCACCTGCAGGGTCATCTCGCAGCGGGGGCTGATGTAGACGCCGAAGCTCCAGGAGGGCTGCTGGAAGACCGCCTCGATGTCGAGATCCTGCCCCTTCCGCTGGAGCACCAGCTCCACCCGGCGCCGCTCGCTGTCGCGGATCTGCGCGGTGAGGGCAACCTCATCCCGCTCCCAGCCGGTCACCCGGATGCCGCCGTTGCGGTTCTTGACCCAGAGTTTCGATCCCTGGGCCAGCTTCTCCGTCCGCTGCTCCGTGCGGGATCCCGTCGGCAGGTCCACGCCGATCATGGGCGCCGGCGGGGCCGGGGGTGCGGGCGGTGGCGGGGGCGGCGGAACCTGCGCCAGCAGCGCACTCCCGACCAAGAACAGGGGGATCCAGCGGCTGGAAACGGTCATGGCGACTCCCGTGGGAGAAAGAGCCAGGGCGGGCCTGGGTGAGAAGTTCACGCTCCGGGGCCGGAGGCGTTTAGTCAGGTTAACCTGGAAGGTCCCCCCGGGAGTCCGCCATGTCCGCCTATGTCCTGTCTGCCACCCGCACCGCCGTCGGTTCCTTCGGAGGCGCGCTGAAACCCTTGAATGCGGTCCAGATGGGCGCCCTGGCCATCACCGAGGCCTTGGCCCGGGCCGGGGTGGAGCCGGCCGCCGTGGGCGATGTGGTGCTGGGCAATGTGCTCCAGGCCGGCAGCGGCCAGAATGTGGCCCGCCTGGCGGCGCTCAAGGCGGGTCTGCCCCACGCCACCCCGGCCCATACGGCCAACCAGGTCTGCGGATCGGGCCTCAAGGCCGTCGCCCTCGGCGCCCAGTCCATCCTGATGGGTGATGCGGACTTCGTGGTGGCCGGCGGCACCGAGAGCATGTCCAACGCGCCCTACCTGCTGCCCGCGGCCCGCTGGGGCGCCCGCATGGGCCACGCCCAGCTCGTCGACAGCATGATCCAGGACGGCCTCTGGTGCGGGCACGGCGACACCCACATGGGCATCACCGCCGAGAATGTCGCCGCCCTGCACGGCGTCACCCGCGAGGCCCAGGATGCCTTCGCCCTCCGGAGCCAGATGAAGGCCGCGGCCGCCCAGGCCGCCGGGGCCTTCGACCGGGAGGTGTTCGCGGTCACCCTGGCGGGGAAGAAGGGCGATACGGTCTTCAATCGCGACGAGTACATCAAGACCGACGCCTCCGCCGAGGGCCTGGCCAAGCTCAAGCCCGCCTTCAAGAAGGACGGCACGGTGACCGCCGGCAACGCCAGCGGCATCAACGACGGCGCGGCGGCCCTGGTGCTGGCCACCGAAGCCGCCGCGAAATCCCACCGGCCTATCGCCCGCATCCTCGGCTTTGCCCAGG
The DNA here is from genome assembly GCA_019449415.1 of Geothrix sp. GTDB lineage: Bacteria > Acidobacteriota > Holophagae > Holophagales > Holophagaceae > Geothrix > Geothrix oryzae. The sequence goes on along the minus strand of JAGRPP010000030.1, from coordinate 70,666 downwards.
CGGGCGTGGACCCCGCCACCATGGGCCTGGGGCCCGTGCCCGCCATCCGGAAGCTGCTGGCGAAGACCGGCGTGAAGCTGGCCGACATCGACCTCTTCGAGCTGAACGAGGCCTTCGCCGCCCAGAGCCTGGGCGTGTTGGCGGAACTGCCGGAGCTCGACCCCGCCAAGGTGAACCTGCGCGGCGGCGCCATCGCCCTGGGCCATCCCATCGGGGCCAGCGGCACCCGCATCCTGGTGACACTCCTGCACCTGCTCCAGGACGAGCACAAGAAGCTCGGCCTGGCCGCCCTCTGCGTCGGCGGCGGCCAGGGCGTGGCCATGCTCGTCGAGCGCATCTAAAAGAATGGAACCGCGAATGACGCGAATTGGCGCGAATATGAATAGGCATTCATTCGCGTTCATTCGCGCCATTCGCGGTTAGGTTTTTCATGATCACCCTCACCCATGTCGGCAAGCAGTACGACCGCATCCACACCGCCCTGGCGGATGTGAGCTTCGGCATCGAGGCCGGAGAGTTTGTGTTCCTCACGGGGCCCAGCGGGGCGGGGAAGTCCACGCTGCTGAAGCTGCTCTTTCGCGAGCAGGTGCCCAGCAGCGGCGAGATCCAGATGGCGGGCCACCGGCTGGCCTCCATGCCCGAGAAGGAGATCCCCCTGCTGCGGCGCAAGCTGGGCGTGGTATTCCAGGATTTCAAGCTCATCCGCAGCCGCACCATCTTCGAGAATGTGGCCTTCGTGCTCAAAGTGCTGGGCGTCAGCGCCGCCGAGCAGAAGCAGCGCACCTTCCGGGCCCTCAAGATGGTGGGCCTCCAGCACAAGCTGAGCAGCTACCCGCTGCAGCTGTCCGGCGGCGAACAACAGCGTGTGGCCATCGCCCGGGCCCTGGTGAACGATCCCCTGGTGCTGCTGGCGGACGAGCCCACGGGCAACCTGGATCCTGATCTGGCCCAGGAGATCATGGCCCTCTTTGAGCGCATCAACGGCCAGGGCACCACGGTCATCGTGGCCACCCATGACCGCAGCCTCATCCAGCGCATGAAGAAGCGCGTCATCGGCCTCGACCACGGCCGCATCGCCTTCGATCAGCCCGCCCCCACGAGCCTGGTGACCGTCTGAGGCGGGGTTGGCGGTAGTCTGGAAGCTGCAGACTGGATTCCCATGGCCCAACCCCTCACCGATGCCAAGTTCGTCACTTCCGCCGCCGACGCGAAGAAGCTCGGGGTCTGCCACGCGGAAGTAGCTTTCGTGGGGCGCAGCAATGTGGGGAAGTCCTCCCTGCTGAACGCCCTGGCCAACCAGAAGCAGCTGGCGCGGGTCTCCAAGACGCCGGGCCGAACGCGGCTCATCAATGTGTTCCTTACCGGCCCCGACCGCTGGATCGTGGATCTGCCGGGCTACGGCTTCGCCACGGGCCCTGCGGCCGAGCGGGCCACCTGGCAGAAGATGGTCGAGGGCTACCTCACGGGCCGCGCCACGCTGCGCATGGTCTTCGTGCTGGTGGATGCCGAAGTCGGTCCCACCAAGCTCGACCACCAGATGATCGAGTGGTTGCGCGCCGAGAGCCTGCCCCACCGCATCGTGGCCACCAAGGCCGATCAGGTGAAGCCCAGCAAGGCCCTCAAGCAGCGCAAGGATGTGGCGGCCGACCTGGGCCTGCACGCCAGTGACATCGCTTGGGTGAGCGCCGGGAAGGGCACGGGTATTCCCGAGCTGCGCCGCGAAGTGGCGGACCTGCTGGGGCTCTAGGTAGGTTCCCCGACATACATGGACCATTCTGCGCCGCTCGGGTGCGAATGACCTTGGCGAGGATTTCGTTGGCCTTTGCCACCCAGAGGTACGGTGTTGGGGCCTCGTTGTGTTGATCAATGACCCTCAGGATGGTGCATTCCCATCCATTGACGCTGCGAAACCCGCCGCGTCGGTTGCCTGCACTTGATTACCCTTAGTATCAAATGCAGGCAACACTAAATTTGGCCCTCTATTTAAGCGTCGATTCATCCGTTCGTTCGATCACCTCGCAAAAAATGCAATCAAGGGGTTGCATTACTTTTTGATCCACCTAACCTGCAACCAGGGGGTTACACATGACGACATCGACCACCGACTGCATCAAGAAGGAGATCCATCTCCGCGCACCTCTCACACGGGTATGGAAGGCGCTATCGGACGCCCATGAGTTCGGCACCTGGTTCGGGATGAAACTGGAGGGAGCTTTCCTGCCGGGCCAGTCGGTCTTTGGGCGCATCACCCACCCAGGCTACGAGCACATCCACCTGGAGATGAAGGTCGAAAGCATGGAGGCTGAAACCCTCTTCTCTTATTGGTGGCACCCCTACCCCATGAACAAGGATAAGGACTATACGAAGGAGCCCATGACGCTCGTCGAGTTCCGGCTCGAGGTGGTCGACGGCGGCACCTTGCTCAAAGTGGTGGAGTCTGGCTTTGACAAGCTGCCTCCTGATCGGCGCGATGAAGCCTTCCGCATGAACGAGGGAGGCTGGACGAGCCAGATGGCTCGAATCGAGCGCTATGTCGCGAGCTGATGCCATCTCCCCTGCGCGGCTGAAGGATGCTGTGCCGCTCTTCGCCGCCCTCGGGGACGCGACACGGTTGGGCCTGCTCGCCAGCCTTTGTACCAGTGGACCCCTCACGGTCACACGCTTGAGCGGCCAGTTCGAGGTGTCCCGGCAGGCCATCACCAAACATCTCGAAGTGTTATCCGAGGCAGGGCTCGTGAAAAGCCTCCGCCAGGGAAGGGAGCGCATCTGGACCTTCGAGCCCGAGCGCCTCGAAGATGCCCACCGGTACCTCGAGCGTCTATCTAAGCAGTGGGATGTCTCCCTGGGGCGGCTTAAAGCCTTCGTCGAAACCTGACCTCCAGTCGTCAGCAAGAAACCAACACTTGCGCAGCCATGCCATGCGTAAGGAGGTCGTCTGGCCCAACCAATGACTGCCTCCTGGCGGCGTCGCCATGACCACCCAGGCAGCCATTTCAACCAACCGTTAAGGAGAATTCATGTTGGATATCCTGCACAGAGTCGGAATGAAGTCATCCCTGGATGAGGTCTACAAGGCATTGGCCACGCGCGAAGGCGTGGCCGGCTGGTGGACGAACGAGGCGCAAGGAGAAAGCAAAGTCGGTGGAGCACTCGAGTTCCGTTTTAGCGCCGGTGGCAATGAAATCGGCCGCATCGTCATGAAGGTCCTCGAGCTTCAGCCCAACAAGCGCGTGTCATGGCAAGTGGTCGACGGGCCCGCAGAATGGATCGACACGAAGATCAGCTTCGAGCTTCAGCAAGAAGGCGAATACTCCATCGTCCTCTTCAAACATCAAGGTTGGAAAGAACCAGTGGAATTCATGCACCATTGCAGCACCAAGTGGGCGATCTTCATGATGAGTCTCAAGTCACTTGTGGAAACAGGGAAAGGTGCTCCCAGTCCTGAGGACATCAAGATCGATAACTGGAACTGAAGGGCTTTTGGGCATCGGCAATGTCTTCAAAAGCTGACTGATCTTATCCAGCCGATCAAAGACTAGCTGCCTCCACCTTCCCCTTCCGCCACACCATGAACCGCCCCTCATGCGCCCAGGGCAGGGCGATGCCGTTGGCTTCGATCTCGTGGGTGTGAAAGTGGCCGGTAAGGAAGGTGGTGCCGGGGTGACTTTCAGCAGCCGCGCGGAAGGCCACGCGGGGGAATGCGAGTTTGTAGGCGGCGTTGGTGGTGCGGAGCTTCCGTTCCATCCAGGCGGAAACCCGGCGGGCCGTGCCGCCAGGCATGAGGCGGAACGCCAGCCACAGCGGGCCTGAGCGCGAGGCCAGGTTCCACAGCCGGTACTGCCGGTCCGCGGTGTTGATGAGGTCGCCGTGCTCCCAGGTCAGGGCCTCGCCTTCGAGGATTCCGCCGATGCCTTCGCCCATCAGATCGAAATGCGCGGCGTGGGGATCCAGGAAGTACTCCCGGTTCCCCAGCCACAGGCCCACCCAGCGCCCCGTGGTGCGGCGCGCCTCGACCCAGGCGAGGAAAGCGCGCTGACCTGCGGTTTCCATGCCCGGAAGGCCCACCCACACATCGAACACATCGCCGAGGAAGAGCCAGTCGGCTTCCGGGTGGGCGGCGGTGGCGGCCTCCAGCCCCGTGAGGTTGGCGCCCCAGTGGGGATCGGCCACGAGGATGAGCTCACGGGCGGGATCGGGTCGTTTCCGCTCGCCCCGCCACCAGGACAGGGCGCCCAGGCGCCGCGTCGCGAGGAGGTGGAGGGAACCCGCCGTCAGGCCCAGGATGCCGCCCACGGTATCGGCCACCCAGTCGCCGAACTCGCAGGCGCGGCCGGGGACGAAAGCCTGGTGCCACTCATCCGAAGCGCCGTACAGGGACACGGCGGCCAGCACCAGGAGGTGGCGGCGGTACAGGGGCAGGTCGGGCCGGGTGATCCGCAGGGTCAGATCCAGCGCCAGCGCCAGGGCCCCGAACACGGTGGCGTGGGCAACCTTATCCAGGGGCGGGGGCAGCTGGATGCCGCCCGGATACTGCGATTGCGCACTCAGCGAAAAAATGGCCGCGGCCACCGCCAGGGGAAGGATCCAGAGCCATCGCATGCGCATGATCCATCGAAACACAGGCGGAGCGAGGAAGCGACCCGGGCCCGGGCACCGGTGTCCCGGGCGGGCCTCAACCAGGAGCGGATGATGCGCGAGTAACTGTTTCATTCAAAAGAATTGGCATGGAGCCACGCGCGCCCGGCAGACAGATCCCCACCGGGTCCTCTGGGTTTTCCCTCCAGGCGGCGGGGAAGGGATCATGATGCAGGTCCGGCACCGCCGATTCCCGACTCGCCATGTCCACCGCACCCCTCAAGGCTGATCTCCGGCATGTGACCTACGCGCTTTCGGACGCGCTGGATCTGGTCGGCCTGAATGATGTCGGCCACGGCAAGCGGGTCGGCATCGTGGCCTACGCGTGCGCGAAGCAGAAGGGGATGAGCGAGCCCGAGGCGACCTTCCTCTTCGACCTCGGCCTGCTGCACGACATCGGCGTGTCCTCCACCGAGGTCCACCGCAGCCTCCTGGCGGAGTTCGACTGGGCGGGTTCTCCGCTGCACTGCGAGATCGGCTGCGAGCTGCTGCAGGCGTTCCCGCCCCTGGCTGCTTTGGCGGTGCCGGTGAAGTACCACCACACGCGCTGGGATCAGTTCCCTGCCCTTGGGATCGAGCCCAAGCAGGCCTGGCAGGCCAACCTGATCTTCCTGGCCGATCGGGTCGACGCGCTGGCCGCGCCGTTCCACGGGGCGGGCACCGTGCTCCTGCACACCGGGGAGATCCGGACCCTGATCCAGCAGCGCTCCGGGACCTTCTTCGCCCCCGAGCTGGTGGAGCTGTTCCTGGAGGCCTCCCGGTCCGAGGCGTTCTGGCTGCTCCTGGAGCCCCGCTCCGTTCAGACCTTCGTCCAGGACATCCTCGACCAGGGGACGAGCTATGAGGCCTCCATGGGGGATCTCCGGCAGCTGGCGGAGATCTTCTCGCGGATCGTGGATGCCAAGAGCCCCTTCACGGCGGAACATTCCCTGGGGGTGGCCGGCCTCGCCCGCCTGCTGGCGGAGCGGTCGGGGCTGAACGCCGACAGCTGCGCCAAGATCGAGATCGCCGGGCTTCTGCACGATGTGGGCAAGCTCCGGGTTCCGGACGGCATCCTGGACAAGCCGGGGGCGCTGGATCAGCAGGAGCGGCAGATCATCAACACCCACAGCTTCGAGACCTACCAGATCCTGCGCCACATCAAGGGCTTCGAGGAGATCACCCCCTGGGCCGCCTATCACCACGAGGAACCCGGGGGTAGCGGCTACCCCTTCCGCCTGGATGGCAGAACCCTGCCCATCGAAGCCCGCCTCCTCCGCGTGGCGGACATCTTCCAGGCGATGGTGCAGGATCGGCCCTACCGGAAGGGTCTGGACCGCGAGCAGGCGCTAGAGTTCCTGGAGCACCTGGTGGCCGTGGGCCGCGTGGAGCCGGAACTCGTGTCCCTGGTCGCCGCCTGCGGCGATGAGGCCATGCTCGCCGCGCAGCCGGGCCTGCGGACCAGCGCAGGCTGAGACGGAATGGACAGCCCTCTGGTTGAACGCCCCGCGACGGGCTTTTTCGATGCATCCGGCAGTCATCCAACGGGGGGCCGGCTTCTAGATCGAAGTATCTAAGTGAAGAATATAATAATGTTATTTGCATTTTTTCATTGCATCGACGCCTCGGAGATCTATGCTGACTCATCCGCACCTTCAGGAGGTCACCATGAGCTGGTTCCCGCTTTTCGCTCCCATCGCCATCGCGGTCGTGACCTTCTTCGGCGTCGACAATCCCAGCCGGGCCATCGCCCTGCTCCCCTATTTCGCCATCGTCAGCCTCATCTGGTTCGTGGTCGAAGGGCGGAAGGGGCTGCGGGCCGCCCGCACGCGGTGAAGCCCCCGGCTTCGAGTTGGATCACGGGCAGCGGCGCTCATCGACCAGGCTGAATGGGCCAGAGGGTCCTCTCCCGGCGCGAAGGAGGATCCGGGAAACGGGGGTGCTCTCCGACTTGCGGCAAGCTCGCAGGTGGAGGCACCCAAAGGGCGTGCCCGAGGCCGTCTTGCCTGCGCGCCATCCCTGACTTCGATTCCCCATGGGACAGAAAAAGGCCCGGCGTGAGCCGGGCCGTGTTTGGTAGTCCAAGGGGAATCGAACCCCTGTTCTCGCCGTGACCGCGGTCCTGCTCCCTGGAGCCGGGCTCCGGGGTCAGGGTTCAGGATCGGGATCGAAAAGGCAGCTTGAGTTCACGCCATGCTTCTTGAAGAGTCGCGTGAGCACCTTGCGGGCCATCGGGAGCATTGGGTCTCCGTGGGCCCAACGACGAACCGTCCGGGCGCTGACGCCGACCTCTTCCGCCAGGGGGCCAACGCCGCCCAGCTTGTGGGCCAGATCACCGAGTGGGCCGGGAAGGGCGATGGGTCTGCCGATCTTTGCCATGGGGCCTCCTTGCTGAAGGACAAGGTGGCCGAAACCAATCGACAAAAATTGGCGAGTCCCCGGAGATCCACCCCGTGGAGCACCAAGGGCGAACCAGAGTCCTCGACGGACTTTCCGTATATTTCCCGTATTACCCTCAGCGCATCTCGAAGAGGGTCGATAAAAAACAAAGGCCCCCTAGATTTCTCTAGGGGGCTTGCTGGTAGTCCCAAGGGGAATCGAACCCCTGTTCCCGCCGTGAGAGGGCGGTGTACTAACCGCTATACGATGGGACCATCGAACAAGTTGTGAATGGTTGGGGAGGAAGGATTTGAACCCTCACCTGACGGTACCAGAAACCGTTGTCCTACCATTAGACCACTCCCCAACGAGTGGAAGATCCAATGTATCAGGTGCGGGGCAAAAGGCAAGGGGGGGTTCTGCCGATGGGCGCAGTAACCTTCCAATGATAGAGGGGACGACATGGCGGAACCGATCAAACTGGCCTATTTCATGGCGGTCAAGGAGGGGGCGAGCTACCTGGGAGGCCTCCTGGTGACGGATACCTCGGGCATCCCCCTGGACTTCCGCTACACCGAGCCGATCACGCCCACCCGGCTGCAGGGCATCCTCTACGGCAAGTCGCTGGAGCCGCACCTGAAAGAGGAAGTCATCCAGAAGACGCTCCTCAAGGAGCTGAAGGCCGCGCCGGATCTGTTCATCCTGAGCGCCTCGGAGCTGGCGGGAGGCTGGGCCGGAGACGCGAAGTACCCCGTGATGGCGGTGCAGAAGAGCCAGGAATCCCCGCTGGCGAAGGTGGGCGATGTGTTCCGCGCCGGGCCGCGGGATCTGCTGATCCAGCTGGCGGAAGGCGCGGCACCGCTGCGCGTGATGTTCGCCACCTCGGTGGATGCGGCGGCCCAGGAGCAGGCCGTGCCGAAGCTGCTGGAGGCCGGCTACCACATGGACCTCGTGGAGCCCCTGGAGCGCGTGGGTGCGGCCCTCCAGAGCCTGGTGGTGAAGGGCTCCTGATGTTCGGACGGATGAAGGAGGCAATGTCGGACGCGGCGGAAACGCTGCGGCGGGCGTTCTCCAGCCTGGCGGTGGTCGAGGCCTCCCCGGAGCCCTTCGCTCCCCACAGCCATGGATCCTCCGGCCTGGGCGCGGTGGCGCGGACAGGGTTGGAGGCGCCTCACGCCGACCTGCGGGACATGCCGCTCTTCCGGGAGGCGGTGGAAAGCCGGGCTCTGGAACCCTTTGAAGCCCCGCTGAGGGCGGAGTCCGGCTGGGCCCGCTGGGGGACGGAGGCCACCGTGGTCCGCATGGCGTCGCTGGAGTCGGGCCGGGCCGCGCGGGTGGGCGTTCCTCCCCTGCCGCGCAGGATTGCGGTCGCCGGCCAGGCGGAGCCGCTCGCGCGCCCGGCGGCGCGGCGCCTGTCGGACCCGCTGCTCCGGCCCGGTGTCCGGCGCCTGGATCCCGCCCTGGAGGGCGGGGTGGGGCGGGCTGGGCTGGAGGCCGCCTTCGCTTTGCCGGTGCCCATCCGCGGCGAGGACATCCACCACCTACCCAAGGGCTTGTGGATGCGGTACAGCCTCCAGCTGGTGCGGGGCACGGGCGAGAATGTCCGGAACCTCGAGGTGCTGGGCCTGTTCCGGATCCCCCGCAAGGGCGTGGCCGATCTTCGGCATGATGCGCGGTCGGGCCGGATCTTTGTCCATCTGGAGCCCGTGGCGGCCTCCGCTCCGCGTGCCCCCTTCATCCTGGCCCGGCGGAAGGACGACGGCGCGCTGGTCAGCTGTTTCGTGGAGGAATCTTGAAACGAACGCATCCACCCGGACAAGCGGAACCGGCCCTGCCGGTGGCGTCGGTTTCCCCCGAGATGCCCACGATGGTGCGCGCGAAAACGGAAGCCGAGACCTCGGCCCTGCCGGCGGAATGGGCCCTGGTGGCCTATGCGGGCGCGGCCCTGGGCCGAATCTTCCCGCTGCCGCCGGGAGAGTCGCTGATCGGCCGGGCGCCCCAGGCCCAGTTGGCGCTGCTGGATGGCGAGGTGAGCCGGCTCCATGCTCGGCTCGCCCTGGTGGAAGGGCGGGTCGAGCTGGAGGACCTCGGCTCTACCAACGGGACGCTCGTGAACGGGGAGCGCGTGCGGGGGATTACCACGCTCCAGGCGGGAGACCGCCTGTCCATCGGGGGGCATGTGCTGAAGCTGGTGGCGCTGGATGCCCTGGAGCGGGCCTTCCACGAGACCCTGCTCGACCTGAGCACCCGGGATCCGCTGACGGGCCTGGCCAACCGCAGCAGCGCTCTGTCGGAGTTGCAGACTCGGTTCGGCCTGAGCCTGCGGTACGACCGGCCCCTGTCCGTGGCGGTGTGCGACCTGGATTGCTTCAAGCAGATCAACGACACCCTGGGCCATGGCGCCGGGGACTTCGTGCTGCGGGTCATCGGGGAGCGCCTGCTGGCCACCCAGCGCGAAGCGGATCTGGCGGGGCGCATCGGCGGCGAGGAGTTCCTGATGATCCTGCCGGAGACCGACCTGGGTGGCGCCCTGACCTTCGCCGAGCGCCTGCGGAAGGCCGTGGCCTCGACGCCGGTGCCCCTGCCCGGAGGGGGGCTGGAAGTCACCTGCAGCCTGGGCATCGCGGAGCGCCTCCCGGGAGACCAGGATGCGGGCCAGCTGCTGGCCCGGGCCGACGCGGCCCTCTATCGGGCCAAGGCCGGGGGGCGGAATCGCGTGTGCCAGGGCTGAGGTGGGCCGTTCCGGTGGTTCCGGGCATTCTCATTCCTCCGGCAGCCTCCTAGACTGGAAGGGATGACCCCCGAACCCGAGCCGCTCGAACCCAGGCCACCCGGTTCCGCCGATGCCCCGGGGGGGCCCGGGGCCCGCGCGTGGGTCCTAGTGCGATACATCGGCCAGCCCCTGGGCGAGATGGTGACCCTGCCCCCGGAGGGGTTGGAGATCGGGCGGGCGCCGGAATGCGGGATCTGCCTCCCGGAACCCGAGGTGAGCCGCCGGCATGCGCGGCTCGAAGTGGCCGAGGACGGGGAATCCCTGGCCCTGCTGGATCTGGGGTCCACCAACGGCGTCTATGTGAACGGCCGCAAGGCTGCGGCGACTCCGAGCCCCGCGATCCTCCGGCCCGGCGATGTGCTGCGGGTGGGATCACACGCCTTCAAGCTCAAGTGGCTCGACGCGCTGGAGCGACGGTACCACCAGGCCCCGGAGACGCCCTCCGCCCTGGACGCCTGGACGGGCGTGAGCAGTCGCGCCGCGGTGCTGCACCAGCTGGAGGTCCACTTCGAGTGGGCCCGCCGGCACCACCGCCCCCTGTCGGTGATCCTGGCGGACCTCGACCAGCTCGGGCGCCTCAACGAGACTCACGGCTCTCCTGCCGGGGACCGCGTGATCCGGGCCTTCGGTGGGCACCTGCTCCGGCGCCTTCGGGACCGGGATTCCGTGGGCCGGCTGGGGGGGGCGGAATTCCTGGCCGTGCTTCCCGGCACCCCCTCCGAGCTGGCCCTCCCCGCCGCCGACGACCTCCGCCTGGCCCTGGCGGAACAGGGCGTGGAACTGGAGGACGGCCGCCTCATCCAGGCCACCTGCAGCCTGGGCGTCGCGGACCTGAAGACCGGCGATTCCTGCAGTGGCGCCGTTCTGGCGCGGGCCGACGCCGCCCTCCATCGCGCCAAGACCGGGGGACGGAACCGCGTCGCCCAGGCGCCATGAGCGCCTTGCTGGAATGGATGCCATGAGCGCCTTGCGGCCCCCGGCCCAGATCGGCAGCGTGCGCCTGTTGGAACCCCTGGGCGAAGGGGGGATGGCCCTGGTCTTCCGAGGCGAGGACCGCTTTCGCGGCATCTCCTCCGCCGTGAAGCTGCTCCGTCCCGAGGTGCATGGGGACGCCGGGCTGGTGCGGCGCTTCCTCCGTGAAGGGGAGGTGCTCACGCACCTGTCCCACCCGCACCTGGTGGAGATCTTCGCCTTCGGGCGCAGCGGCGCCTGGCCCTACCTGGTGATGGAGCTCCTGCCGGGCGGCAGCCTGAAGGCCTGCCGGGGCGAGGCTCCGGCGGTCCTGGTCCGGCGCCTCGTCCCCATCTGCGATGCCCTGCGGGTGGCCCACGGCGAGGGCGTGATCCACCGGGACCTCAAGCCGTCCAACTTGCTTTTCGCCCCCGATGGCCGCCTAAAGGTCACAGATTTCGGGGTGTGCCTATGGGAGGGAGGCGAGGGCCGCACCCGCGCGACCCGCAGCCACATGGTGGTGGGCACGCTGGGCTACATGGCCCCCGAGCAGCACGGCGATCCCCGCCGCGTGGATGGCCGCTGCGATGTCTATGCCCTGGGCGCCATCCTCTACGAGTTCACGACGGGCCAGGCCTATGCCCAGGTTCAGTTGCCGCCGGCCGCCGCACGGACGGGCTTTCCCCCCCGGTTGGCGGGCCTGATCCTGCGCGCCCTCCAGCCCGAACCCTCGAAGCGTCTGCCGGACATGGAGGCGTTCGGACAAGAACTGTCCACTTGGCTGGACAGCGCCGAAGCCGCCGGGTGGGGCGAGGAGCCCCTGCCGGGCTATCGGACCGTGGACCGGGAGACTGCCACCCTGGCGGGTCCGCGGGACGAATCCGGCCCCGAGGAGCGGTTGGGACCGTACCTGGATGCCCTGGCCACGGGCCCCGTGGGCATCCGCCGATCCGCTGCCGAAGGCCTTTGCGGGGCCGCCCGGCCCGTGGACGCGCCCTGGCTGCTGGAAGCGCTCGACCGGGGGCCCGAAGGCTCCCGGTTCGCCCTGGTGAAAGCCCTGGGCCGCGTGGGGGATGCCTCCGCCCTCCCGGCCATCCTCGCCCTGGTACCTGATCCCTTCACACAACGGGAGGCCGTGGAGGCCGCTGCCGACTTGGCTCTCCGGACGGGCAGGGTCGACGAGGTACGGGCGGCGCTGCAGGAGCCCGGGCTTGGCTCGGCCTGGCGCTGGGCCTCGCGGGCGTCCCTGGGGGACGCGGCCTGGGCCGAGGCGCTCCTGGCGGCCTGGCCTGCGCTGGCCCAGCCCTTCCGGGTGCAGGCCCTGGAGGCCGCCCACCGCCTTCCCTCCGACCTTCGCGCCCAGGTGAAGGCGGCGACGGCGGATGCCTCGGGGAATGCGCGCCATGCCTGGGATGGCCTCTGAAGACAGGCTGCGGGGGCTGGGCTACCATCGCGGTTCCGGGGAACGGCTTCCCGGGGGCTGGAGGGCCGCATGGTCCTGGTGTTCATCCTCATGGCGTTCGTGATCGGGCTGGTCATCCCCCTGCAGTCGGCCATCAACAGTTCGCTGCGGGACACCCTGCACAGCGGATCGGTGCTGGCGGCCCTGGTCTCCTTCGCCGTGGGCACCCTGGCGCTCCTGGTGGCCTCGGTGCTCACGGGCCAGCCCTTCGCGGCCCTCGGCGGCCTGCCGAGGGTGGCCTGGTGGGAATGGCTGGGCGGCGCCCTGGGCGCCTTCTTCGTGTTCGGCTCGACGCTGCTGGCCCCCCGCATCGGCGTGGCGGCCATGATCGCCCTGATCGTGGCGGGGCAGGTGATCTCCTCCCTGGTCTTCGATCGCTACGGCCTTCTGGGCCTGCCGGTGCGAAGCATCTCCGGCGTCCGCCTCGCGGGCGCCGCGCTGATCCTGGCGGGGGCCGTGCTGGTGAATTTCGGCGACCGCTGGCTGGGATCCCAGCCGCCCTGAGCCGTTCCTAGCGGGCCCCCGCGGGCAGCGGGAACCCGAAGCCCGCGGCCCGGCTCAGATCCCTGGCCCGGCCGGAGCGCCGCTCCCAGGTCCGATCGGGGGTCGCGGGCCGGACCGCAGGGAGCTGGGCCAGGCCCAATTCCGGGAATTCGAGAGAATCCTCGAACCAGGGGGCCATCCAGTCCTGGGCGAACACCCAGAGGCCATCCGACATCAGGCCGACGCTTTCGCGGCCCAGCAGGACCCGCATGTCGCCGTGCATGCTGCTCGGCCGCGGGGCATGCAGGTTCACGATGGGCGTATTCCGCAGATCCGCGAGCAGCTCTGGCCGATCCAGCAGCAGGTGGACCACCTTCCGGCGACCCGTGCGATCCGTCAGGGAGATGAAGTCGAAGCCCGCGGCCCGCTGGGGCAGCCGGTCTCGGAACACCATCACCGGCCGGGTGCCGACCTGGGCGAGCTGGAGGTCGAAGAAGGCCGCGATCCGGGGCCAGGCAGAGCGATCCTCCTCGACCACCAGGATCCTGACGCTCAGCCTGCGGCTCATGGTGCTCTCCAGGCATCCGGCCGTCAGAGGAACGGCCTTTTCCACTCCTCGACCAGGATACTGCAGGCTTTAGGATTCAGGCCTTCCGGGCCCGTTCGGCCACCTTGTCGAGCATGTCCCAGATCTGGTGGCAGTCCTCGCAGGAGGAGCGGGGATCCCCGCAGGGGAAGCCTTCGATCCCGATGCCCTGGCACCGGGGGGTCTGGAAGAAGAAGAGGAGTTCGCTCAGGGAGGTCTCCATCCGCCCCCGGAGCGCCTCGTCCGGAAGGGCGCGCAGGCCCTGGATGAGCTTCCATTCGGAGGCGCTGAGGTTCGGCTGGTCGATGCTTTGCGGCATGGGGGTCTGCGGCATGGGAAGCTCCCGGGGCGCCCCAAGTATACGGAGGTCCAGGGCTCTAAACCTGCTCCGAATCCCTTCGTAATCAAGGTCACGATCTCTGACATCCCAGGAGGCTCCCATGGCCCTCGCCCGTCCCCTTGCCGCGGCCGTCGCCGTCGTCATCCTCTGCGCCTCGCTCGGGGCCCAGACCCAAGTGATCCAGCCCGCCAAGCCGGAGAAGGCCACGGAAACCCGCACGGTGCCCCTGGCCTCTGGGTCCTCCCTGCGGGTGAAGAATGTCAACGGCTTCATCCGCGTGGAAGCCTGGGATCGGGAGGAGGTCCAGTTCACGGGGGAGTTCAAGCCCAGCAGCCAGGATGAGCAGGTGAAGGTGGTGATCGAGCCGGGCAAGGGCAGCCTGGAGATCCGGGGCGAGTACCCCAAGCACAACGGCTGGGGCTCGTACCGGGGGCCTCAGTGCCAGATGACCCTCAAGGTGCCGCGTCGGGTGGCGGCCACCCTCGACAGCGTGAACGGCGAAGTGACCCTCACCGGCACCCAGGGTGCCGCGGTCCTCACCACCGTGAACGGCGGCATCCGCGCCACCAGCCTGGATGATTCGCTGAAGGCCACGACGGTGAACGGGGGCATCACCCTGGAGGGCGTCCGGGGCGGACTGTCCCTGCAGACCGTGAACGGCGGCATCAAGGGATCGGGCCTGGACGGCCAGGGGAAGGGCGTCAAGGCCGAGACCGTGAACGGGGGCATCCACCTGCAGATCGCCGGCCTCAAGGGCCGCTTGAAGGCCTCCACCCTGAACAGCGGGATCTCCTTCAATGCCAAGGGGGCCGAGCAGGTCGAGGTGAGCAAGCGCCGCGTGAGCGCTGTCTTCCCCGGCGGGGACCAGAGCATCGAATTGGAGACGGTGAATGGCGGCATCACGATCAACTGATCGCCCTCTCCTCTGATGGAGGGCCGGCTCAGCCGGCCCTTTTCGTGGGGCCGAGGCTCGAGGGCGGAACTTTTTTTGATATCGGATTGACAGGTCCGTTTTTTGTTTCATCCTGTTCCGGTGCGAGGCCGGAACCCCGCACACTCGGATGGACACCCCGTGAGCGGAAAGCGTCGCCTGTTCTTGTTGAGCATCCTTGCCAGCGTCTTCGCCGGCGTGTTCCTGGGGTCCGGGGCCTACACCTTCGTCTCGGCCCACGGCACCTCGTACCTGTCGAACGACCCCTCCGTGTGCGTGAACTGCCACATCATGCGCGAGGAGTACGACGGCTGGCGCCACGGATCCCACCACGCCGTGGCCGTGTGCAACGACTGTCACCTGCCCCACGACAACCCCGTGAACAAGCTCTTCGTGAAGGCCAGCAACGGCTATCACCACTCGAAGGCCTTCACGCTGCTGAATTTCCCCGAGCCTATCCGCATCAAGCCCTCCAACGCCCAGGTACTGGAGGACAACTGCCTGCGCTGCCACGGCGAGCTGGTGGGCGAGATCACCGCCCACGGCACCCTCGGCGTGCCTTCGGATCCGACGCAGAAGGCCGACCTCTACGGCTGCGTGCGCTGCCATCAGGAGGTGGGCCATGGGCCGACGCGCTGATTTTCGGATGGCTCACCAAGCCTTGATTTTCAATCCCTGATCTCACCCCTGATCTCACCCCTGATCTCACCCCTGATCTCACCCCTGATCTCACATTGGCGCGTGGAACTCCACGCGGGAGGACCTCCCCGATGACCGACAACCCTACTCCGCTGCTCTCCCGTCCGGTGGTCCGGATGGGCCTCATCGCCGCCGGCGCGGCCCTGGCCACCGTGCTGGTGATGTCGCTGTACGCCAGCATCACCAACCGCAAGGCCGAGGCGAAACAGACCAGCTTCAAGCTGGTGGATCTCGACGAGAAGACCGTCGATCCGGCCGTGTGGGGGAAGAACTTCCCCCGCCAGTTCGACGCCTACCAGCGCACCGCGGAGAAGTACAGCACCAAGTACGGCGGGGCCGGCAGCGAGGGTCTGCCCAAGAGCCGCATCCAGGAGGATCCCCGGCTGGTGACGATCTTCGATGGCTACGCCTTCGCCATCGACTTCAACCAGCGCCAGGGCCACGCCTACATGCTGGATGACCAGCGCAAGACCAAGCGCGTCACCGAGCGAAAGCAGCCTGGCGCCTGCCTCCACTGCCACGCCTCCAACACCGTGGCCTTCCGCGAAGTCGGGCTGAAGGGCGGCGCCCCCGGTACCTTGGACGAGGCCTTCACCAGCCCGAACGCCCAGGCCCAGCTCATGGCCGGCTTCGAGGCCATCTGCAAGATGCCCTACGCCGAGGCCAGCCAGCTTGTGAAGCATCCCGTGGCCTGCATCGACTGCCACGATCCCAAGAACATGGCCCTCCGCGTCACCAAGCCCGGCTTCATCCGCGGCATCGACGCCCTGGCCAAGAGCAGCGAGCCCGTGCCGCACCTGCCCTCCATCGAGAAGTGGCGCAAGGGCGACAAGGCCGTGGCCTACGACGCCAACCGGGATGCCTCCCGCCAGGAGATGCGCTCCATGGTCTGCGGCCAGTGCCATGTGGAGTACTACTGCGGGCCCAAGGTCACCCTGTTCTTCCCCTGGAACAAGGGCCTGAAGGTCGAGCAGATCGAGGCGACCTACAACGACTACAAGTTCCCCGATGGCGCCCGCTTCTTCGACTGGAAGCACGGCAAGACCGGCGCCGAGGTCCTGAAGGCCCAGCATCCCGAGTTCGAGATGTGGAGCCAGGGCGTCCATGCCCGTTCCGGCGTGTCCTGCGCAGACTGCCACATGCCCTACCAGCGCGAGGGCGCCCTCAAGATCAGCGACCACCAGGTGCGCAGCCCCCTGCTCAACATCTCCCGGGCCTGCCAGACCTGTCACCGCTTCCCCGAGGCGGAGTTGAAGGCCCGCGTGACGACCATCCAGGACCGCACGAAGGCCCTCATGGACCGGGCCGAGGACGCCGTGGTGGACCTCATCAACAACATCGACGCTGCCAAGAAGGCCGGTGTGGACGAGGCGAAGCTGAAGCCCATCTATGAGCTCCAGCGCAAGGCTCAGTGGCGCGTGGACTTCGTGAATGCCGAAAACTCCATGGGCTTCCACGCCCCCCAGGAAGCCGCCCGAATCCTCGGCGAGGCCATCGACTTCGGCCGCCAGGGTCAGATCGCCCTGCGCGACCTGGGCGTGGCGAAGGTGGCCAAGAAGTAGTCGGAAAGAGGAGTGTCAGGGGAAAGGGCCGGCTTTGCCGGCCCTTTTCGCGCACTTCGAGCGAAGGGCTGAGCTAGCGGTACCGTGCCGCCATGGCCTTCAGGGTGGCCGCAAGGTGCGTTCGTAGGGCCTTGGGCTCAAGGGTCTCGGCCTCCGCGCCCAGCTGGAGGATGTAGCGGGTGGGCCCCTGGAAGTCGGTGGCCATGAAGCTCAGCAGCACGGTGCCGCCCTTTTCCTTGCGGACCTCGACGCCGGGCAGGGCGGGGGGGGCGTCCAGAAGGGCCTGGGGCCAGTTGGAACCTCCGATCCGCACCCGGACCTGGAAGGGGGTGCCGGGACTGAACCAGCCGCCGATCTGCAGATCCCGCGCCTGCTCCAGGGGGCGCTTGTCGGGGATGAGGCCGCGCTTCGCCGAGGCCTTGGCCTCCTCGATGCGGGCCAGCCGGAAGTGGCGGGGCTCCTGCTTGGCGGGGTCCCAGGCCAGCAGGAAGGCGCCGCCGGAGAAGACATCGTGGGTGAGGGTGTAGGGGATCACGGTGCGGGCGCTGGTGCGGCCCGTGGAGGCCGCGCGGTAGGTGAGCTCGAGCTCACGGGGCCCATCGGGATGACCGAGCGCCAGGAGCACCTGGGTGAGCATCCTGGTATCGAGGGCCTGCTGGTCGTCGGCGCTGCCGCGCACGCAGACATGCTCCTGCAGGGCGCGGAACAGGTCACGGTCGCGGGTGCTCAGGTGGCTGTCGGCCAGAGTGCGCAGGCCTTCCAGCTGGTCGTACCACAGCTCGGTGGCGGTGCCCTCCAGGGCCATGAGGGCGACCTCCAGCGCCATGCGGGCATGGGGGGTGATCTTGCTGTCCCAGTCCGGTGCCTTTTCCAGGGTGAAGTGGATGACGGCGGGTCGGCCCTCGCGCGCCTTGCCGAAGCGGGCCCCCTGCTCCTCCAGCAAGGCGATGGCGCGGTCCACGGTGCGCATGGCGGTGCCGCCCAGCTTTCGCGCGAGCCCCGCCTTGGTGATGCCGCGGTCCCCTGAGTCGCGGACGGCCTCCAGCACCGCCTGGAGTCGCTCGGGCTTCACCAAGTGGCCACCATCGGGGCGGGGCGATTCGAGGGCCTTGCGGTATGCGGTCCGAGCCATGGCGGTCTCCTCCGCATCATGATTGGTCAGTGACTGTCGAGAAGCAAGGTGCAGATGGCGCCGGCGGCCGAGGATGGGGTGCCGTCGGCGGCCGATGTTCTTCTAGGCCGTCCAGAAGGCGGCGAAGGGCGCCGGATCCCACTCAGGCTTCGAGCTCCAGAACCGGGCCAGCAACCCCTGCGATGCCGGGCCCGCCTCCACCAGGACGGCATGGCCCCCGGCATAGAGGAGGCTCCACAGCGCGGCGCGAAGGGGGTTCTCGCCGAGGCGAGCCAGGGGCAGGTCCAGGCGGGTGTCGTGGTCCCAGCCGAGGGTCCGGTTCAAGCGCTGGAGGCGCAGCATCAGCTCGCCGTGGGTGAGCCCCGCGGAAAAGGGCGTGGCCCCGGAGACGCTCTGTTCCCGGGTGTGGTAGGGGCCGCGGCCCTCGTCCAGGTTGAACCGGGACCCTCCGAGAATCTCCGGAGTCACCCTCTGCCCTTCCGGGTCCCAGGTCAGGCCCGAGGCCGCGGCGGCGAGTTCGGCGGCCCAGTCCCAGGGCGTTCCGGTGGCACTGAAGAGCGCCGGGGCCGACGAGGCGGCCAGCAGGCCCAAGGCCACGCCCTCGGCACGGTTGCGGAGCTGGGCGTAGGACAGGGTGCCCCAACCCGGGGCCGTCAGAGCCGGGCGGCCCTGGAGCCGCGCCGCGCGCTGGATGAGGAGGTCCCGCAGGGTCGACGCCATGGCGAAGTATCGCAAGGCGAGGGCGGGATCCGCAAAATCAAACCGCCTCAACCCTCTTCCTGGGGGGTGGGTCAGTGGGGTATCCGTTTCCCTCTCTCCCGGAGCCTCGGCTCCACCCCTTCGGAGATCCCATGCGTCCTGCGTTTCGAAGTCTTTCTCTGGCGGCGCTTCCCCTCGGCCTCAGCGCCTTGGCGCTTGGTTTGGCCTGCAGCGGCGGTTCCTCTGGTGGCTCCGCCACGACTCCGGCCTCCACCCCCATGGGCGCCGCCTCGATCATCCTCACGGACGCCCCCTCGGACCAGTGGTCGGCCGTCGAGGTGGTCGTCACCAAGGTGACCCTGCTGAACAAGACCGACCATGCCAAGGAGGTCATCGCCTTCCAGGGCGCCACCGCCAAGATCAACCTCGTGGATCTCGACAGCGTGGGCGAGTTGCTCGCCACGGCCCAGATCCCCGCGGGAACCTATGACGCCCTGCGCATCACCATCGATCCCGCCAGCGTGAACCTGGTGAAGGCCGACGGTAGTTCCGTGCCCAGCAACTTGGTGCGCGTGGCGGGCTCCACGGTCCAGGTAGGGCTGAGCTCGGACCTGGTGGTGACGGCCAGCGGCAACAACGCCGTGCAGCTCGACTTCGACCTCGGGCACCCGCTGTTCCTGGTGCAGCTGCCGGACGGCTCCTGGGTCATGAACCTCCAGGTGAAGCACCGCCCCAACGCCAATGGGATGATGGGCATGGTCCAGATGGCCTTCCGCCACCGCCGCGGCACCATCGCCTCCGTAGGCGCCTCCAGCTTCGTGCTGCACACCGACAGCGGGAACGATCTCACGGTGAATGTGGATGGAGGCAGCTGGTTCTTCGATGCGGATGCCAAGGCCGTGAGCAGCTTGGCGGGCTTGGCTGCGGGCAAGAACGCGCTGGTGTCGCTGCGCATGCAGGCCGACGGCAGCCTCTGGGCCGTGCGCGTGTGGTACGGCGCCAACGCCCTGCCGGGCTGGACGCCCGAAGGCCATGTCTACGGCGTGGATCAGGCTGCGGGCCGGCTGCTGGTCAGCACCAATGCCAGCACCCCCCGGGCCATCGCCATCGATGGGGACACCGCCTTCACCTTCCGCACGGGCCAGGCCCTCGGCTTAGGCCCGACGGCCCTCGCCAACCTGTGGACGGGCTTCAAGGTGCAGGTCGAAGTGAAGGACCCGCTCCAGGTGCCCATGCATGCCAAGTCGGTGAACATCCAGCGGGCGGTGGACGGGGGCGTGATCAAGGCGGCCACCGCCACCTCCTTCACCTACCAGCATCTGCTGGCCGGCGATCGCACCCATGCCTACGCCAACGCCTTCTCCTGGTGGTATCTCGGCTTCCCCGGCGCGACCTCCAGCAGCAGCGGCGCCTTCGCGGCCGCCGTCACCGGTGCGGGCGATGTGCGCGTGCAGGGCGCGAGCGACCTGGTGTGGAACGGCGGCACCAGCGCCTGGGACGCCAGCAACGCCATCTTCCTGCCCGTGGCCCTGCCCCAGGGCGCCATCAGCACCTCGTACAGCGGCGGCCAGATGGGGTTCACCTTCACCAATTCCGCCGCGGCCACCCAGACCATCTCGGTCAGCCTGAACACCACCGTGGGCGCGCAACCGGTGGTGCTGGAGGTGATCAACCAGGCCGGTACGGTCACGGTCCTGCCCCTCGATGCCAGCACCTGGGGAGCCAAGCTCGTCAGTCCTGCCAAGGCCCGCGTGGCCGTCGTGCCCAAGCCCGACGGGAGCTTCGCCGCCTACGCGGTGGTGGTGTTCACCGGGTTCTGAGGCCATCAGCCTACCTTCGGCAAAAGGAAACGGCGCCTGGGCGCCGCTTCCTTTTGGGAGATCAAGTGAAGGCGGACATGGCGCCCACGGTGAAGCTGGGGTGCTGGTCCATCAGGGGGCGCGGCGGAGGGATGCACTCGACTCGCGAGAAACCCGCGTGGCCCAGGGCCTCGCGCCAGGCTTCGGGGGTCAGGAACCCGTGGCGGGGGCGCCAGCGGGGGTCGAGTTTCACCTCCGTGAAGCTCTTGATGAAGCTGAAGAAGAATTCGAGGTAGAGGGGGGCGTCCAGGGTGGGCTTCAGGCATTCGCCCAGGACCAGGCGACCGCCCGGCTTCAGGCGGCCGCGCAGGTCCCGCAGGGTGGCTTCCAGATCCTGGGCCACATGCAGCACATTGATGCCCACGATGGCATCCAGGCTCGCCGCCTCGATGCCCTGGTCCCCGAGGGGCCGGTTCATGTCCAGTGCCTGGAAGCTGACGGGCAGTCCGGGCGCGGCGCTCTTCAGGTCCCTCTGGGCCCGGCGCAGGAAGGTGGGAGCCACATCGGTGAAACGGTAGTCCTCGATGCGGTCGAGCCAGCCCGCTTCGGCCCCGGTCTGGGCGACGAGCTGGGCGAAGGAGCCGGCTCCGGCCCCCAGCTCCAGGATCCGCGCACCTTCCGGGAGGCCTTCGCGGAGGGCCAGCAGGGTGAGCCAGTTGTTGGGGAAGTACCCCAGGTTGCCGTTGCGGAAGTAGGCGAGCCAGAGGGGGAACAGGGCCAGGTCGAACAGGAGGCTGTCGCCGCTCTTCCCTTCGGTGAAGAAGGGCTGGATGTGGGAGCGCACGCCGTCCAGCAGGTCGAAGTTGGACCCATGGCCCGGCGCCTCGGCTTCCACCTGCTCCCGGAGGCCGGCGAGGTCCAGGTCGGGTTCGCCCGTCAGCACGAAGCGCTCGCCGGCCCGTTGCAGCAGGCCCTCCGAGGCGAGGAAGGGGAGCATCCAGGCCAGGGGCTTGCGGGCCTGGGCGGGGAGCCCCTCGCAGAGCGCGTCGAGGGTGGTGCCACCGCGCAGCCGGGTCTCCCAGCCCAGGTCCATGAGCACCAGCAGGCAGGTGCGGGCGGTGTACAAACCCGAAGCCCGGTGGAGCACCAGGAAGGGTCTGGTGAACAGGCGCGCGATCTCGGGGCCGAGGGGCCCGAGCAGGTCGAGGGCCGGCGGCGCCTCGATGGGACCGAGGCGCAGGGGCATCAGTCCATCATCTCGCTGATGCTGCGGCCCCCGTGGATGCGAAGGATGGCATCCCCGAAGAGGGCGGCGGTGGAAAGCACCCGCAGGTTCGGAAGGGCCTTGGCGCGTTCGGGCGAGATCGGAATGCTGTCGGTGACCACCAGCTCATCCAGATTGGCGGAAGTGAGGGTCTCCAGGGCATTGCCGGAGAGCACCGGGTGGGTGACGCCCACGCGCACCGTGCGGGCGCCGAACTCTCGGAGGATGCGGGCCGCCTCCTTGATGGAGCCGCCGGTGGCGATCTCGTCGTCGTAGATGATGGCGTCCTTGCCCTTCGCATCGCCGATCAGGGCCACGCTCTGGGCCTTCTCGGAGTCGTCGAAACGGCGCTTGTCGATGATGGCCATGGGCACGGACAGCCGCTTGGCGAAATGGCCCGCGAACTTGGCCGCCCCGGCATCCGTGGCCACCACCACGGCATTGGAAAGATCCTTGGTCTTGAAGTAGTTGGTGAGGATGGGCGTGGCCAGCAGCTGGTCCGCGGGCTTGCGGAAGAAGCCCAGGATCTGCGGGGCGTGCAGGGTCATCGTGAGCACGCGGTCGGCTCCGGCGGTCTCCAGCAGGTCGGCCACCAGGCGGGCCGTGATGGAGATGCGCGCCTCGTCCTTCTTGTCGCTGCGGGCGTAGGGGAAGTAGGGCAGCACCGCCGTGATGCGGGCCGCGGACGCGAATTTCAGAGCGTCGATGAGGATCAGCAGCTCCAGCAGGTTGTCGCTGACGGGCGGGCAGGAGGTCTGGATCACGAAGACATCCGATTCGCGGACATTCTCCTCGACCTTCACCTTGATGTTCTCGTTGGAGAACCGGGTGACCTTCAGCTTGCCGAGGGGCATGCCCATGTGCGTAGCGATGCCTCTCGCCAGGTCCGGGTGGCTGCTCCCGGAAAAGACCTTCATCTCGCCGAACATGGATCCCCCGATCTCGGACCCAGTGTAGCCGACCCCTCGCGTGGAGGTCGTCACAGGGATGAAGCGGAAGCAGCCCGACCTGGTTCCCGGGGGGAGGAACTCAGCTCTCGTCGGCGCTGGGGCCGTAGATGGACGGGACCGGCACATCCAGCAGGCGGAGATAGACGGCGAGCTGGGCCCGGTGATGGATGAGGTGGTTCATCACGAAGCTGCGGTAGACCGCGGCGCGTGGCATGGCCAGGATCACCTGGCCCTCGTTCTTGAGGGTCCAGATCACCTGGAAGGCCTCGTCCGGGGTCTTGGCCAGGGTTTCCAGCGCCCCCTCCACGCCCTGGTCCAGGGTCCGGAGCAGCCCTTCGACAGTGTCGCTCGGCTTCGGCTGGCTGGCGCGGGTCTCGGGCAGGCCGAAATCCAGCTCGGTGCGGGTCAGGGTGCTGATGGTCCAGCCGGGAATCGTGACCAGGTGATTCGCTAGGTCGCCCAGCGTGAATGACTTGGGGTGGGGACGGAAGTCCATCCGACCGGCGGGGATCCGTTCGATCACGCGGCGGAGGCTCGCCATTTCGTGCTGGAACTCGGGGAGGAGGGCTTGGGAGAGCGGCATCGGGGCTCCTTGGATGAAGGAGGTCCAGGATAGGTCAGGGCTCCTGACAACCTGGTGGCAGGAGGGTTCATCCCCGAGCGGGATTACCTGGAAGGTCCGGCCCGGAATTGTCCAAGGTAGTCCTCCAGGCCCCGACCAGGGGTCGGCTCGAAGGGGTCGAGCACCTCGCTGGACTGGATGCGGTCCACGCGGAAGGTGCGGAGGGCCTCGCGCAGCTCGCACCAGGCCGCGAGGTGCCACCGGTAGCCCCAGAAGACCAGGCCCAGGGGCTGCAGCACCCGGGTCGAGGCGGTCCCGTCGGCACGCGCGTAGGTGATCTGGACGCGGCGATGCTCGCGCAGGCCCCGGCGCAGCTCGCCGAGGAAGCGGGCGGTTTCCGGGGGGACATGGAAGTCCGGCACCAGGAAAGGCAGGTCCGACAGAGACCGCCTCCGGTCCGGCGGCAGGACGGCCTCCACTTTCCGGAGGAGGCTCTCCGCGGCCTCCCGGAGGGAGGGATCACCCCAGGCGGCCACGACGCGGGCGCCCAGGAGCAGCGCCTCGCCTTCCTCCGCGTTGAGCATGAGAGGAGGGAGGTCGAAGTGCCGGGGGAGGCTGTAGCCCACGCCGGCTTCGCTCTCGATGGGCACGCCCGAGGCCATGAGGTCCGCGATGTCGCGGTAGAGGGTGCGCTCGCTGACGCCGAGCTCCCGGGAGAGGCGGGCCGCGGTGCTGATGCGGTCCCGCCGCAGCAGCTGCACGATCTGGAACAGGCGGTCGGCGCGGCGCATGGGGATTCAGGCGGTGCGCGCGGTCGGCTAGACCTTGCCGCCACCCACCCGCTCGATGCGGGCCCCGACGCCCTGGAGCTTCTTCTCCAGGCCGGCGTAGCCGCGGTCGAGGTGATAGATGCGGTCGACGATGGTCTCGCCCTTGGCCACGAGGCCGGCGATGACCAGGGCGGCGCTGGCCCGGAGGTCCGTGGCCATGACCGTGCACCCGGTCAGGTCCGCGGGGCCGGCCACGATGGCGCGGTGGCCGTCCGTGCGGAGGTTCGCGCCCAGGCGCTCCAGCTCCATGGCGTGCTGGAAGCGGTTCTCGAAGATGCCCTCGTTGATGACGCTGATGCCGCAGGCCTGCGTCATGACGGCCATCACCTGGGCCTGCAGGTCCGTGGGGAACCCGGGGAAGGGCAGGGTGGTGACATCCTTGGACCGCAGCTTCTGGCCGGGCTCCCGCTGGATGCGGAGCTGGCGGCCGTCCTGGCCCTCCCGCTCGGTGACCAGGCAGCCCGCCCGCTCCAGCAGGTCCAGCAGCGCGCGCAGGTGTCCGGGCTCGCAGCGGTCCAGCACCACATCGCCGCAGGCCGCGGCCACGGCGCAGAGGTAGGTGCCGGCCTCGATGCGGTCGGCGATGACCGCGTGCTCGCAGCCATGGAGCTTCGCCACGCCGGTGATGGTGAGGGTTCCTGTGCCGATGCCCTCGATCTGGGCGCCCATCTTGACGAGCAGCTGGGCCAGGTCGCCGATCTCGGGCTCCATGGCCGCGTTGCGCAGGACCGTGGTGCCCTTGGCCAGGGCGGCGGCCATGAGGATGTTCTCCGTGGCGCCCACGCTCACCTTCTCGAAGGCGTGGTCGATGGCCTGCAGGGGGCCCTTCACGGTGGCGTGGATGTAGCCGTGGCTGATCTCGATCTGGGCGCCCATGCGCTCGAGGGCCTCCAGGTGCAGGTTCACGGGGCGGGCGCCGATGGCGCAGCCGCCGGGGAGGCTCACGGTGGCCTTGCCGAAGCGGGCGAGCAGGGGCCCCAGCACCAGGATGGAGGCCCGCATGGTCTTCACCAGGTCATAGGGGGCCTTGGGATCCTCGCTGCCGGCGCAGGCCAGCCGGGCGGTCAGCTCGAAGCCCTCGCCTTCCGGTTCCAGCGAGGCCTCCGTACCCAGGGCCTGCAGCACCTTCACCATGGTGCGGATGTCGGCCACGGCGGGCAGGTTGGACAGCAGGACCGGGTCGGGCGTCAACAGGGCCGCCGCGAGGCAGGGCAGGGCCGCGTTCTTCGCCCCCGACACCCGGATGCGCCCCCGCAGGGGATGTCCACCTTGGATCACCAGTCGGTCCATCGAATCTCCAGCTCTCCAGCGTAGCCCAACCCCGCCCCGGCTAGAGGATCCGGCCTCTCATGGCGGCCTTGGGGAGCGGGCCCCATTGCCGCCCATCCTGGCTCTCTGGCCGGTTGTCCCCCAGGACCAGATAGCCCCGGCTGCAGGCCTGGTGCCCCTCTCCCCCCCGTTCGGGGTGGACCACCCAGGGCTCGTCGATGCGTCGGCCGTCGATCCAGAGATCGGGCCCCTGCCAGGTCAGGGTCTCGCCGGGCAGGCCCAGCACCCGCTTCACGGAGGAACCGTGCGGTCCCTCCACCAGCCAGACCTCCCCCCGCCGGGGCGGGGGAATCGCCCAGGCCCGCAGGGCCCAGCGCAGGCGGCCGTTGGCCAGGCCCGGTTCCATGCTGTGCCCGGACACGCGCACCGGGTGGATCACGGCCAGCGGCGAGAGGGCCAGGGCCAGGGCGGCGCAGGGGATCCAGGGACGCATGATGGTCAGCCCAGCCTCACGAAAGCACCACCATCCTCCGCCCCCGCCCATCCGTCAGGGCCACCTCCTTGAGGTGGGCGGGGGCCGGGACGAAGGGGGCCAACTCGGCCAGCAGGCGCTGGGCCAGGGCCAGGGGGCCGTCCAGCCCCAGTTCGGAGAGGAGCCTTCCCTGCAGGGGGGCCAGGCTGCGGTCCAGGGCGGCCTCCAGGTCGCGGAAGTCGACCACCACATCGAAGCCATCCAGGCCCCGCCGCATGGCCACCACCTCCACCGTGTAGTCGTGGCCCTCCCAGGCTTCGCCCGTCCGGAACACCACCGACAGGGGGCGGGTGACGGCGGCTTCAAAATGGAGGGCGGAGGTGCTTCCCAAGTCTGACTCCAGGTCGGGCCTTCAGTTTGTCATGCCCATGGCTACACTGTCCCTTCGACTGCATACCTGATAACCGGGTGAGACAATGAGCGGCGCCGCGCCACGGCCCGTTCCGATTGATGACTGCAAGGAGGGACCGCCATGAAGGCCCTGGAAATCGCGCTGTTCTGGATCATGACGCTGGCTGCGGCCGGGTTCTTCGCCTGGACCGTGCGGAAGCGCCTGGCCACCCTGAGGGCCGGCCTGCCGGACAACCGCTTCGACCAGCCCTGGGTGCGCCTGAAGGGCGTCTTCACCCTGGCCATCATGCAGAAGCGCATGGTCCGCGACAAATACGCGGGCTTCTACCACATCCTCATCTTCTGGGGCTTCTGCGCGTTGGCCCTGCGCTCCATCGGGCTGGTGCTGGAAGGGCTCTTCCCCGCCTTCCACATGACCGAGGCCCTGGGCGCCTTCGGCTACGGCTACCAGGCCACCAAGGATGTCTTCGAGGTGCTGGTGCTGCTGGGCCTGGGCCTCGCCACCTTCCGCCGCCTGGCCGCCAAGCCCTGGCGCCTGGAGAACTCCTGGGATGCCTGGGCCACCCTGAGCCTCATCGGCACCCTGATGATCACCGACCTGCTGGCGGACGGGGCCTACATCTGGCTGCACAACCCGGCCTGGAAGGCCTGGGCCCCCGTGAGCCTCTTCGTGGCGAACCAGCTGCGGGACATGGGTGGTACGGGGCTGCTGGTGCTCTACAAGAGCATGTGGTGGCTGCACCTGGCGACCCTCTACTTCTTCGCCAATTTCCTCCCCTATTCCAAGCACTTCCATGTGTTCACCTCGCTCTTCAACATCTACTTCCGCGAGCTGGAGCCCCAGAAGAACCTGAAGCCCATGGATCTGGAGGCCGAGCACTTCGGCATCAACAAGATCCAGGACTTCTCCTGGAAGCAGATGCTCGACTTCTACACCTGTGTGGAGTGCGGCCGCTGCCTGGAGAACTGCCCCACCACGCTCACGGGCAAGCCCCTCCGGCCCAAGGATTTCGGCAATGACCTCCGCGACTACCTGAAGGCCACGCCCCTGGAGCAGATGGGCCAGGACCAGCCCGTGCCCGAGGACCGCAAGCTCATCGGCGGCCCCGTGCCCGAAGGCTCCTACTGGAAGCGCGATGACGAAGTGGCGCCCTGGAGCAAGGCGCAGCTGGAAGGCTGGATCAGTCAGGACACGATCTGGGCCTGCACCAGTTGCGGCTACTGCGAGTGGGCCTGCCCCCTGCAGATCAGCTTCGTGGACAAGATCATCGGCATGCGCCGCTACCTCACGCTGGAGGAGAGCGACTTCCCCGCCGAGGCCCAGACGGCCTTCAAGGGCATGGAGCGCCAGGGCAACCCCTGGAACCTGCCCCAGGCGGACCGCGCCAAGTGGGCCGACGGTCTCCATGTGCCTACCGTGGCCGAGAATCCCGAGGCCGAGTACCTGTTCTGGGTGGGCTGTGCGGGTAGCTACGATGCCGCGGGCCAGAAGGTCTCCCAGGCCCTGGTGAAGCTGCTCAAGGCCGCGAATGTGTCGTTCGCGATCCTCGGCACCGAGGAGAGCTGCACCTGCGAATCCGCGCGACGCCTGGGGAACGAGTACCTCTACCAGACGGCCACGGAGGCCAACATCGAGGCCCTCAAGGGCCATGGCGTGAAGAAGGTCATCACCAACTGCCCCCACTGCCTCAACACCCTGAAGAACGAATACCCGGCCTTCGGGGGCGACTTCGAGGTGGTGCACGGCACCGAGCTGGTGGCCAAGCTCATCAGCGAAGGCAAGCTCAAGATGGAACAGACGGTGGATGTGGACCTCACCTACCACGACCCCTGCTACCTCAGCCGCATCAACGGCCAGGTGGAGGCGCCCCGCGCCATCCTCGACGCCATCCCTGGCGTGAAGCTCACCGAGATGGAGAAGCACGGCGAGGCCACCATGTGCTGCGGCGCGGGCGGCGGCCGCTTCTGGCTGGAGGAGCACCTGGGCAAGCGCGTGAACCACGAGCGCTTCGAGCAGGCCATGGAAACCAAGGCCACCACCATCGCCGTGGGCTGCCCTTTCTGCAATGTGATGCTCAACAACGCAGCGGGGGAGACTGGCCACGAGGGCGTGGCCACCACCGATGTGCTGGAGCTGGCGGCGAAGGCCCTGAAGTAGCCGGATGGCTGACAGGAAAGGGGGGCGCCGGAGGCGCCCCCCTTTCCCTTTGTGACCTGGAGCACGGCTGCTCCACCGGGGTTCCTGGGCCCGGGTGGCCCCCCGCGAAACCGTGTCACCCTGAGAGCCTGATCCTCAGATGGGTTGGGTGAGGAACCTGGCTTTCCCGTCCGCCCGGTCCTCCTCCGCGTCCTTTTTCGCCGCGAATCCATGCACCCCACCCCTGGAACCCGCATCGGCCCCTACGAGATCCTGAACCCCCTGGGTTCCGGTGGCATGGGGGAGGTCTTCAAGGCCCACGATCCGAAACTGGACCGTTTCGTGGCCATCAAGGTGCTGCCCCAGGCGCTCTACCAGGACCCCAGGACCCGGGCCCGCTTCGAGCGCGAGGCCAAGGCGGTGGCGGCCCTCTCCCATCCCAACATCCTGGGCATCTTCGATTTCGGCTGGGATGGCAGCCGGGCCTACGCCGTGATGGAGCTGCTGGAGGGAAGCAGCCTCCGGGAGATCCTGAGGGATGGCGCCGTGCCTCCCCGGAAGGCCGTGGAGTGGGCCATCCAGATCGCCCGTGGCGTGGGGGCCGCCCACGAGAAGGGCATCATCCACCGGGACCTGAAGCCGGACAATGTCTTCATCACCGAGGATGGCCAGGTCAAGGTGTTGGACTTCGGACTGGCCAAGACGCTGGAATCCGGGCGCGGCCAGATGGCGACCCTGAGGCCCGGATCCGAGCATCCGACGGAGCTCAGCGAAGCCGGAATGCTCATCGGGACGGTGGGCTACATGAGCCCCGAGCAGGTGCGGGGCGAGCCGGCGGACACCCGCTCGGACATCTTCAGCCTGGGGGTGGTGCTCTTCGAGATGCTCACAGGACGGCGGCCTTTTGTCGGACCCAGCGGCGCCGAAACCTTCTCAGCCATCCTCCGGGATGCGCCGCCGGAGCTCGAGGGTCTCCGGGGCGCCCTGGTCCCCGGGCTGGACCGGCTCGTCTTCCGCTGTCTGGAGAAGCGCCCCCAGGACCGGTTCCAGAACATGAAGGACCTGGCCTTCGGGCTGGAGGCCCCCCTGTCCATGGCGAGTCCCCTCCCCGCCTGGGGCCCGGGGCTCCGGTGGCCGGTCTGGCGCCGCCCGGTCTTCGTGGGCGCCGCCCTGGCCCTGGCCGCCCTGGCCGGGGGCGCGCTCGCCTGGGCCTTCCGCGGCACCCCGGCGGCGCTGCCGGCGCCCGCCTTCCAGCGGCTCTTCTTCACGCCGGGAACCGTGGAATCCGCCTTCTTCGGGCCCGACGGCAAGACCATCTTCTTCTCGGCGAGGCTCGGAGGCGGCGATTCGGAGATCTTCGTCATCGACCCCCGAAGTCTGGAACCCAAGCCGCTGGGGTTGAAGGATGCCCTGCTGGTCGGCGTGTCCGGGAACAATGACCTGGCCCTGATCCGGCATCCCCGCCGCTGGCTGCTGGGGCGCTACCGCGGCACCCTCGCCCGGGTGCCCGCGGGCGGAGGGGCGTTGCGGGACCTCCAGGCGGATGTGCTGGAGGCGGCCTGGGATGGCCAGGGCCTGGCTCTGCTGACCAGCGACGATGCCCAACGGGGCCGGCTGGAGTTTCCGATCGGGCGGGCGGCCTTTGAATCCAATGGCATCAGCCACACCGCCAAGCTCATCCGGCTTGCCCCGGGGGGGGACCGGATGGCCATGGTCGAGACCCAGGATGGAAGCGCCAAGGTCGTGCTGCTGGACCGGGAGGGCCGGCGGATCGTGGTGTTCGAAAAGCCGGGAGACGGGTTCGGCGACACCCTTACCGGGCTGGCCTGGGGGCCCGGGAACGACCTGTGGCTGAGCGAACTCCAGGCGGATCAGACGGCCCTGTGGTCCGTTCGGCCAGGCTCTCCGGCGCGGCTCCTGTGGCGCGGGGACGGCTCCAAGCAGCTCATGGATGTCTTTTCCGATGGGCGGGTCCTCCTGGCCAACCATCAGGTGCGGCGCGGCGTGCTGGTGCAGCGGGCAGGAGAGCTGACCCACCAGGAACGCTCAGTCCGCGGAGGCACCCAGGTCCAGGGGCTGAGCCCGGATGGTAGGCGGCTGCTCCTGCTCGAATCGCCAGCCTTGGATGGGGGAACCGCCCTGGATGAGACCTATCTTGCGGACTTCGCGGGCGGACCGGCCTTGAAGCTGGCCAAGGGCAACCCCTACGGATTCTCCCTGGGCGCGCGCTGGATTCAGCTGAACCTCAACGGGCTCAGCCCGAAGGACCTCGACACCGGCGTGACCACGGGGCTCCTGAAGGCGGGCCTGGATCCCGCGGCCGTCCTGGACCCCGCTTCACCCAGGCCCTGCCTGGTGTTCCTGTCCGTGGGGCTGGACCGGCCCGTCGTGGTGCCCCTGCCCCAGCGGTTCCGGGCGGTCGGGTGCGCCTTCCTCCTGCCGGACGGCCATCGCGCGCTCTTCCAGGGAAGCGAGGGGGCCCAGGGGCTGAAGTACTACCTGGTGGAGCTCAAGGGCGGTGAGCCCCGGGCCATCACCGAGGAGGGCTTCGGCCACAACATCGTGGGCAGCAGTCCCCTGTCCTCCGACGGGAAGCGGCTCTTCATCACGAGCGACCGCAAGGCTTGGTTCATTCTGCCGGTCGATGGCGGGAAGCCCGTGCCCATCCGGGGAGTCCAGGCGGAGGAACGGCTCATCAGCTGGGCGGCGGATGGACAGAGCCTCTTCGTCCGCCCGGAACTCTCCCTCCTGCCGGTGACGATCCACCGCCTGGACCCCGTTACGGGGAAGCGGGTGGAGATCCACCGCTTCACGCCACCTGATGCCGCGGGCTACCTGCAGACGCGGACGGCCTACGCCACGCCCGACGGAAAGGCCTTCGCCTTCACCTACGACCGCAAACTCAGCGCCCTCTACCTGGTGGAGGGGCTCTGGTAGGGGCGTGGAGCACCGGGCCGTGCACCAGCCCGCGCACCGTTGCGTGGCTCATCCACGGCGTTTCGGCAGGGCTTCTTTCAGCAGGTCCCGGGCTTCCCGGAGCAGGGTGGCCGTAGCCTCCCAGCCGAGGCAGGCATCCGTCACGGAGCAGCCGTAGCGCAGGGTGGCGAGGTCGGCGGGAATGGGCTGGCTGCCCTCCTCGAGAAAGCTCTCCACCATCAGCCCGACGATGGAGCGGTTGCCGCGGAGGATCTGGTGGGCGCAGTCCAGGAAGACCAGGGGCTGGAGCCGGGGATTCTTGTGGCTGTTCGCGTGGGAGCAGTCCACCACGATGTTTTCGGGCAGTCCTGCCTTGCGCAGGGCAGCCTCGGCCAGGGCGATGCTGACGGTGTCGTAGTTGGGGCGGCCCCCGCCGCCGCGCAGCACCAGGTGGCCGTGGGCATTCCCCCGGGTCCGCACGATGGCGGCGGAGCCCTGGTCGTTGAGG
Organism: Geothrix sp.; assembly: GCA_019449415.1. Classification (GTDB taxonomy): domain Bacteria; phylum Acidobacteriota; class Holophagae; order Holophagales; family Holophagaceae; genus Geothrix; species Geothrix oryzae. The sequence continues at coordinate 38,937 of JAGRPP010000030.1, read as the reverse complement.
CCCAGGAAGCTGTGGGGACGGGCGGCCGAGAGGATGGCGTTCACGGCGGCGCCCAGGTCACCGTCCGTGGCGTTCTTGAAGCCCACGGGCGTGGACAGGCCGCTGGACATCTCCCGGTGGGTCTGGGATTCCGAAGTCCGGGCCCCGATGGCCGTCCAGGCAATGAGGTCGCCGATGTACTGGGGCGTGTTGGGGTCCAGGGCCTCCGTGGCGGTGGGCAGACCGATCTCCCCGATGCGCAGCAGGAACTCCCGGGCCTTCCGCATCCCCTCCTCGATGTGGAAGGAATCGTCCATCCGCGGGTCGTTGATGTAGCCCTTCCAGCCGGTGGAGGTGCGCGGCTTCTCGAAATAGACCCGCATCACCAGCAGGAGCGCGTCTGAGACTTCGTCGGACAGGGCCTTGAGCCGGGCCGCGTACTCGAGCCCCGCCGCGGGGTCGTGGATGCTGCACGGCCCCACCACCACCAGGAGGCGGGGGTCTTCGCGCATGAGGATGCGCTGAAGGTCCCGGCGCCCGGCGGCCACGGTGTCGGCCACGGCGTCCGGGACGGGGAGGGCCGCGTGGACTTCCGCCGGAGAGGGCATCCGGTCGAAGGCATCGATGTTGAGGTTTTCGAGGGCGTGATGAGTCATGGCCGGGGCTTTCCGGAAGGGCTAAGGTAGAAGTTTCTCATGCCGTGCGGGTGGCACCCGGGCAGAGGCTGCGAACCGGGGGGCTGCAGTCTTCCAGCCGATTCCCTGCGCCACCCGGAAGGGACGGGTTCGCAGGCGCGGCGAAGACGGGTGCAAGGGAGTTCGGATGCAGGAAAAGCACGCCATCAAGCACTTCGCGCCGGGCTGGTTCGCCGTGATCATGGGCACCGGGGGGCTGGCGAACATCCTGTTCCTCTGGGAGGGCCAGGTCCCGGGCCTGTGGCGATCGAGCCTGGTCGTGGCGGCCCTGGCCGATGTCGGATTCTTCATCGTGCTGATTCCGTGGCTGCTCCGCTGGGTGCGCCACTTCGACTATGTGCGGCGCGACCTCCACCATCCCGTCTCGTCGAACTTCTTCGTCACGATGCCCGTGGCCACCGTCATCCTGGGCACGAACATCCACCTGATCTGGGGAGCCTACCTGGACCGGGCGTGGGCCTTCGGGCTGATGCTCGCCTGCTGGGTCATCGCCGTCGCCGGCGTGGCCTTCTTCACCCTCTTCACGACCTTCCGGTTCATCCGTGCCGAGGCGCCGCCCGATCCCGAGACCATGAACTTCTCCTGGATCATGGCGCCCATCGCCAACATGGCCTTGCTGCTTCTGGGCAACCCGGTGCTGGGACAGGCCCTCCTGTTCCGGCCGGACTGGTGCCTGACGATCTTCGCCGTCAACGCCGCGATGCTGGGCATCGGCTTCTTCCTCTTCCTGTTCATCGGCGCCATCATCTTCGTCCGGCTGGCGCAGCACCCCCTGCCACCGGCGGAAACGACACCCACCTTCGGCATCTTCCTGAGCGCGGCGGGGCTGGCGGTGAGCTGCCTCTTGGACCTGGGCGCCCATGCCCGGAGCCTTGGGATCGTCACCGAAACTGGGCTCTTCTCCGTCGGCGCCGCCACCCTCTGGGGCTTCGGCATGTGGATCCTGGCCATCATCCTGATCATCTGCATCCACCAGATCCGCCGCGGCGGAATTCCGTTCAGCCTGGGCTGGTGGGCCTTCGTGTTCCCCCTGGCCGCCTACACCATCGGCAGCCAGAAGATCGCTCTGCGCTTCCCATCCCCCCTCACGCGGGGCTACGCCCTCCTCCTGACGGCCACGCTGGTCGGCCTCTGGCTCTACATCCTGGCGAACACCCTGCGGGGCGTGGTGCGGGGCACCCTGTTCCTGGGCAGGCCCCTCGACCTGCCCGCCGGAAGGGAGCCGGCCCCGGGGTCGAGCCAATTCCGATAAGCTACCCCCATGCCGCTCGATCCCCGTCTCCTCGAGATCCTCTGCTGTCCGGCCTGCCACGGCGACCTGCTGGAGAAGGCGGAGGGACTTCACTGCCAGAGTTGCGGACTGCTCTACCCCATCGAGGACGGGATCCCCGTGATGCTGGTGGATCAGGCGAAGAAAGTGCAGCCATGAGGCTCGACCGGGTCCAGGCCGAATCGCTGCTCCGGCGCATGGAAGGCCGCAAGGTGGCCGTGCTGGGCGATGTGATGCTGGACGAGTACCTGTTCGGCGAAGTGAGTCGCATCTCGCCGGAGGCGCCCGTGCCCATCGTGCGCGTGGTGCGGGAGCACGCCGTGCTGGGCGGCGCGGCCAATGTGGCGGCCAACCTCAAGGCCCTGGGCGCGGAGCCCCTCCTCATCGGCACCCTGCAGAAGGATGTGGCGGGGGATCGGGTGCTCGGCCTGCTGGGCCGCCTGGGCATCTCCATCTCGGGCCTGGTGCTGGATGCCTCCCGGCCCACCATCATCAAGACCCGCGTCATCGGCCAGCAGCAGCAGATGCTCCGCATCGACCGAGAGGAATCCGGACCGAGGGAAGCCGCCGTGCTGCTGGGCCTCAAGGACCGTCTGGACCGCGCCCTGGGCGAGGCCTCGGCCCTCATCGTGTCCGACTACGCCAAGGGCGCCGTGAACGAGTCTGTCATGGAGGCGGTGCGGGAGCTCTGCACCGCGCGGAACCTGCCCTGGATCGTGGATCCCAAGCCCGCGCACAAGGCCCTGTACCGGGGCGCCACGCTCATGACACCCAACACCAAGGAGGCCTCGGAGCTGGCCCACGCGCCGGCCCGGACCGATGCGGAGGTGGCTGAAGCAGGTCGCACCATCATGGCCGAGCTGGGCCTGAGGGGCCTGCTGGTCACGCGCAGCGAGCGGGGCATGGCCCTCTTCGCGCCGGACGGGGACCATGCGGCCCCCTGGATGGTGCCCACGGAGGCCCGGGAGGTCTTCGATGTGAGTGGCGCAGGCGACACGGTCATCGCCGCCTTCGGCGCCGCCGTGGCCGCGGGCGCGGACTGGCGCGAAGCCGCCATGCTGGCCAACGCCGCCGCGGGCGTGGTGGTCGCCAAGGTGGGCACGGCCACCGCCACGCCGGCGGAGATCCTCGCCCACTACCACGAGCAAGAGGCGAATTAGTTCCTGAGTTCGATGGTCAGCAGGAACCGGTCGCCCTTGGCGAGGCGCTCCTTCACCTGGGTGAAGTTCAGGTCGAAGGTCTCGGTTTCGCCCGGCTTGATGGTGCCGACCTTGGTGCCGCCGGAGGCCGCGCCCAGAAGCTTCCCGTCCTTGTCGAGGACGGCCACGGCGAAGCCGGGGATCTTCGGATACTTGCCCGTGTTGGTCACCTCCACCTGGGCCCGGGTACCGAACTCGGCGCCCTTGAGGAGGTTGAAGAAGCCGGGTTCCACCACGCGCTTGTTGAAGAAGATGCGGGTCACCTTGAGGCCATCGAGGTTCACCGTGAGGGGGATCATGCGGTCCCAGGCGAAGGCGAAGCTCTCGGAGTAGAACGAGAGCGAGGCCTCAGGGGCGGAGATGGGGGCGGAAGCGGGGGCGACCGCCGCCGGGGGCGCCGGCTGGGTTGAGGTGGCCTGGGGCAGGGCGAGCAGGGCGGCGAGGGCGAGTATCTGCATGTCAGTTCTTGCCGAAGAGGCCGCCGAAGAGGCTCTTCTTGGGGGCGATCTCCATGACCGGGGAATCCAGGGAAGGAGCACCGCTGCTGCGCTCGCGGCGGAGGCGCTCAAAGACCGGACGCAGGCCCGGAACCTTGTGGGCCTCCAGCCAGTTCTCGCTGTGCTGCCGGGCCACCAGGTGGTTCTCCAGGATGCGGCCTTCCTCCACCCAGGCGATGATCTGGGACATGGTGAGCCCGGGGTAGATCTCCTCGCCGATCTTCAGGCGCAGGAGCTCGGCGCCCGCATCCGTGGGTAGCGAGGTCGAGACCAGGTCCGAGGGGGAGAGGGACGGCGTCGAGGGCACGGCCTCCTTGCGTTCTTCGGGAACCGGCACCGCTTCGGGGGACCGGAAGGCCGCAGGCTCCTGAGGCGTGACGGCCAAGGCGGCCCGGAGGTCCTCCTGGGTGAGGCGCACGGTGGTGCTGGAAGCAGCCTGGACGCCCTCGACCGGGTGCCCGAAGGCGGTGGGGCCGTCGCCTGCCGAGTCGCCCTCGGTGGGGGAGGCGGGGACCTCACCGCCGCCCAGGGTGGCTTCCAGGGCGGTGAGGGTGGCCTCCATGTCCATGGCGGACGAATCCTTGGTGATCTTCAGACCCGAGGGCTGGGCCGGGGCGTCGCCGAACAGCTTGTCGATGGCGTCCCGGGCGGAGGTGTAGCCGGACAGCGTGGTCTCGGTGATCTCGGGGGGGAAGGGCGGGGCCGCGGGTGCGGTCCCAAGCGCCAAGTCGGGTGCCGTCTCGGGCGCTGCGGCCTGCTTGGCCTCGGGCAGGGCGGCGGGGGTGTCCACGAGGGTCTTCTCGAGAATCTCCGCGTCCGCACCCTCCAGGTCGCCCAGGGTGAGGGAGGGGGGCGCCTCCGAGGGCTGGAAGTCAGCGAGGTCCCCCAGCTCGGAGCCCAGGTGAGATTCGAGGCCGGATTCGAGGCCTGCTCCGAGGTCGAAATCAGGGGTTGCCGCTGGCGTCAGCAGGCGGGCCACGATGTCACCCACGGGAAACACGCCACCACAGGAGAAGCACCGGGCCCGGCGGATGGCCGGTCGGAGCCGCTCGGGACGGAGGCGGTAGCGGGTGGAGCAGCTGGGGCAATGGATCGCTTCGGCCACCTGGAACTCCTGGAGTTTCGAGCAGGATAGCACTCCGCATGAGCGCGGACCAAACCTCCCGGCCACCTCGGCCCGCCGTCGGCCCGTCGTTGGCCCGTCATCGGCCGCCCCGCGCCGGGTATCCTCATCGGACGGAGGTCCGGTGCGCGGCGTGTTCATCACCATCGAGGGCGTGGAGGGCTCGGGCAAGTCCACCCAGCTGCTCCGGCTGTCCGAGCGCCTGCGGCACCTGGGCCTGCCCCTGGTGGTCTCGAAGGAGCCCGGCGGTACGGCCCTGGGCCGGGAGTTGCGCCGCCTGCTGCTGGAGCGCCACGCCAGCGGCGAAACCTGGTGCGCGGACGCGGAGCTGCTGCTCTTCTACGCCGACCGGGCCCAGCATCTCGAGACAGTGATCCGCCCCGCGCTGGCGGAAGGGAAGGTCGTGCTGGTGGACCGCTTCGAGGATTCCACCCGGGCCTACCAGGGCGCCAGCGGCGTACCCGAGGCGGCCCTGGACCGCCTCAGCGAGCTGGTCCTGCGGGGGCTCCGCCCCAGCCTCACCGTGGTGCTGGACATGGATCCCGAGCTGTCGCTCCAGCGCGTGGAGGTCCGCAACCTCTCGCTGGGGGCCGAGTTCGCGGAAACCCGGTTCGACAACGCGGCCCTGGAGTTCCACCGCAAGGTGCGCAACCGCTTCCTGGCCATCGCCCAAAGTCACCCCGGCCGCGTGGCCTTGGTGCCCGCCCGGGATCCCGTCGATCAGGTGGAAGCGGCCATCTGGGCCCGGGTGGCGCCCCTGCTGCGCAGCGCCGGCTTCGGGGTCGACTGATGTTCGCCCCGGACATCGCCGGCCATCAGGCCCTCCGTCAGCGCCTGCTGGATCGCCTGCAGACCGGCCGGATCCGCGGCTCGCTGCTCTTCACGGGACCGGAGGGCATCGGCAAGCGCCGCGTGGCCCTGGAGCTGGCCCAGCGTGAGATATGCTTCCGACGGAACGCTTGCGGGCAGTGCGAAGGCTGCCGGATGTTTCTGGGCGAGGACCTGCCCTTCGAGCTGCCCAACCTGCTGCGCATCACGCCGGAGGGCAAGGCGGGCGTCATCCGCATCGACCAGATCCGGGAAGGCCTGGACTCGAACAACCAGCCCCGCTTCAGCCGCGGGGTCATCGAGTGGGCCTCCCTGGCCCCGCCCCTGGGCTGCCACCGCTGGATCCTGGTGGAGGAGGCCCACCGCCTCAACGAATCCAGCGGCAACATCCTGCTCAAGACCCTCGAGGAGCCCCCCGAGGGCACCCACTTCATCCTGGTGACCCATCGGCCCGAGGCCCTGCTCCAGACCATCCGCAGCCGCTGCGAGCGCATCCCCTTCGCGCCCCTGCCACCGGAAGAGGCCTGGGCCGTGGCCACGCGCCACGGATGGGGCGAAGCCGACCGGGCCCGCTGGGCCGCCCTGGGAGAGGGCAGCCTGCGTTTCCTGGAAGAACCCGCCTTCCGCCGGGCCGAGGCCCAGGTGGAGGCCTGGGTCGCCCTGCTGGGGGGCCGCTCCTTCAGCGAGGCGGGGGAGGCCCTGCTTCCCGAAAAAGACTCGGTCCTGGCCCAGGGAGAACAGCTGCGGCAGCCCCTGGAGCTGCTCCTGCGCCTGCTGGCGGACCTGGCCCGGATCCAGGCGGGGGAGACCCCGGCCCTGGAGCCCTGGCGCGGGGCCCTGGAGCCGCTGGCCGCCCAGTCTCGGGATCTCAAGGTTCCCCAGGAGGCCGCCCTCGAGTCCCTGCGCCACCTGCCGCGGAATCTGAGCCCGGAGCCCCTGCTGCGGGAAGTGGGCCTGGCCCTCCAGGCCTCCTGACCCTGATGCTGGCCTGACACTGGCGCTGATCGCGGCCCCAGGCCGCTCTGAGGGCCCCGGGGACGGGCGTGACCCGGATCACCCCGCCTTGGGCTAAACTTGATTCAGGAGTCATTACTCCTGAAATGGAGATCCCCATGTCCGATCCCCTTTACGGCCACGACCTGCTGTCCCTGGTGATGGAGCGCGGCGGAGCCGTCTCCGTCGAGGATCTCCGGACCGCCGCCCTCGCCGTCCACGGGCCTGATCCCGTCTACCACAACTGCCACGGCGATTCCTTCGACTTCGACGGCGTGCTGGCCTTCCTCGGGCAGAAGGGCAAGATCAACCTGGCGGACGGCCGGGTGACCCTGGGGCCTGCTCCGGCCTGCCAGCACTGATTCCGGGGGGCGGAGGTCGGACTCCAGTAGGATCTCCAGGAAGTCTTTCCACCGCGGACCTCATGGACGCCCACCGAGTCGATCTCGATTCACCCTACGCCCCCCGGCCCTTTCTGATCCGGCTGGGTGTGGGGATCCTGATCCTCAACCTGTTCGTCATCCTCATGGCGGTGGTCTCCCTCCGGCAGAGCTGGCGCAACCACCAGGAACGGGCCGTCGTCACGGGCCAAAACCTGGCTCAGGTCCTCGATCGCTATGTGGCCGACACCTTCAGCAGGGCCGATGTCGCGGTCTGGGCCGTGAAGGACGAGGTCGAGCGATCCGCTGCCGACCCCAAGGGTCATCACCTCGATCTGGACGGGTTCATCCGGCGGCAGCACGATCGGGTGCCGGGATTGCTGGCCCTCCGCACCACCGATGCCGAGGGGATGATCGACCACGGGAGTGGCGCCGGGGGCGGCACCCGCGTCAGCGTGGCGGATCGGGAGCATTTCATCCAACTCCGGGACATTCCAGAGGCCGGGGCGGTGATCTCCAAACCCATTTTCGGAAGGCTCACCGGCACCTGGGTGATCATTCTGGCCCGGCGCCTGGAGCGCCCCGATCACAGCTTCGCCGGTATGGTCCATGCGGTGATTGGCCTGGATCAGTTCAATCAGGCGTTTTCTTCACTGGATGTGGGGCCGCACGGTTCGGTCGCGCTCCGGAACCTGGAGCTGGAATTGATCGCCCGCCACCCTGAACCCGTCGCCGCCGGCACCGGGGTCGGCCAGAAGGTCATCTCGCCGGAGTTCTCGGCCTTCGCCCAGTCCGGCCGGAGCATGGGCATCTACCGGGCCCGCACCCCCTTTGACCATGTCCAGCGCACCTTCGCCATCCGCAGGGTGACGGGTCAGCCCTTCTATGTCCTGGTGGGACTGGCCGAGCAGGACTATCTGACGGGATGGTGGCGGGAGGCCGTTCAGGAACTTACGGAAGTGGCCCTGTTCACCTGCCTGACCCTGGTGGCCTCCTGGTTGATGCACCGCGCCTGGCGGCGGCAGCAGGCGGCCCACGAGGACCTGGCGCGGCTGCTGGCGGAAGTGAAGACCCTGGGTGGCATGCTACCCATCTGCAGCCACTGCAAAAAGATCCGGGATGACAAGGGCTACTGGAACCAGATCGAGGCCTATCTCAACGAGCACACCGACGCCGAGTTCACCCACGGCATCTGCCCCGAGTGCGCAAAGGAAGTCTTCCCCCGCTCCTCGGGAAAGCACCCCGCAATCTAGAGGCCTACACTGTTTCCGGGGGACCCATGCACCTGCTCCGCATCAACCATTTGGGCATCGCGACGCCGGGCCTGGACGAGGCCATGACGCGCATGGCGCGGCTCTTCGACATGGCAGCGGATCACGCGGAGGAGGTGGCCGAGCAGAAGGTGAAGACGGCCTTCTTCCCCGTGGGCGAGAGCACCCTGGAATTCCTGGAGAGCACCGACCCCGACGGCCCCATCGGGAAGTTCCTCGCGAAGCGCGGCCCCGGCATCCACCATGTCTGCTTCGAGGTGGACGACATCGACGCGGCCGTGGCGCAACTGCTCGCCAAGGGCGTGCGCATGATCGACCAGGCCCCGCGGAACGGCGCCCACGGCTGCCGCGTGGCCTTCATTCATCCGGCGGAAACCGGCGGCGTGCTGATGGAGCTGAGCCAGGGGGCCTGAAGGCTCTGCCGTCAGTCGCGCTCCGCCGTTCCGGGTTCCTCCAGGGCATCCAGTTGTGTCACATCCATCTCGGTCATCCCATGGGCGGTCGCGAAGAGCATGGGCATGAACCGGGTGCCCCAACGGACCTCCTCTGCGGTGTAGGAAGTGCGGGCGTAGATGGTCTGCGAGAAGGTGTCATCGAAGGCCTTGATGAGGACGATGAACTCGGCCCTGGCCCGGCGCAGGTCCTCGGCGGTCATGCCCTGCAGGGGGCTTGCCTCGTCGATGGGATGCACCACGGTCCAGCTGGAGGGGAAGAGGTTGATCTTGGATCGCTCCAGCGAAAGGTTCATGAACCGGCGCTGGCGGGAGCCCGGATCTTCGAACGAGAGGCTGACCGCGGCCTCCACTTCGATGAGCTGATTGCTGCGCATGTTGACGAGGCGGAACATGAAGCCGGTGATCGGCCCGTAGGTGGCCACCACGGCCTGGGCGCTGAACCGCAGGCAGGCCTGGGGCCGGGAGAAGCGCCCGTAGAGAAGGCCCGTGGCCAGGGCGAAGCTGAGGAGACCCAGCAGGGATTCCAGCGCCGCGGCGCTGTTGGCGAGGGTGCCCTTGGGGCTGATGTGCCCGTAGCCCACGGTGGTGAGCGTCTGGGCGCTGAAGAAGAAGGCGTCCTGAATCCGGTCGGGCAGCGTCTCGCCGCCGGGTCGGGTGAAGTGCTCCATCCCGATGCCCAGGTAGAGCAGGGCGAAGAGGGCATTGGTGACGACGAAGGCCAGGAGCAGGAGCCCCAGGAAGGGGGCCCAGCCCATGGTGATGAGGTGGTGGTAGAGCTCGTAGAAGCGGAAGCGGGGTAGGCCCCGGCGGCGCACATTGAAGGAGCCGTCCTTGTTGACCCCTCGACCGGAGCTCGCCTGGAGGCCCAGGCCGAGGTCGTCAACGACCGGGATACCGCGGGGGGGAGGGGGCATGGTGTCCTGTGGAAGGGAGGCCCCTAAGGGAGGGGCGGATGACCACCATGCCAGGGTTGGAGGCGGACCCGCCACCCCCAGGGCCCCGCGAGGCGGTCAGCCCACCCACCCCAAGTACCCGAGCCACAGGGCCCGCCCGAAGAACACCACCACCGGCGTGGCGAGCGCCAGGAAGCAGCCGAAGGGCAGCATGGTCTGGCCCGAGACGGCCTGGTCGGGACCGCGGCGCATGAGCATGAGGGGCACGCCCACGGCCACGCCGAGGCCCGCACCCAGGAAGAGGATGCCCAGCATGGGGCCCCAGCCCCAGAAGGCGCCCAGCCAGGCCAGCATCTTGAAGTCGCCCATGCCCAGGCCATCGGTCTTCCGGATCCATTTATAGATCTGGTTGAGCAGGGCGGGACCGCCGTAGCCGATCACCAGGCCCAGGAGGCTGGCCTGCCAGGTGACGGCGGCCTCGAAGCCACGGAAGGCGGGGGCGGGCTGCAGGCCGTTGTGGAAGGCCAGCGCCTGGATGAGGGCGTCCTGGCGGTCCCAGACTTTCAGGAGGGTCTCGGGCCAGGCCAGCTGCGGCAGGGCGCAGAGCACCCCGAGGGCCATGAGGGGGAACTGGATGGCGTCCGGCAGGATCATCTCGGTGAAGTCCGTGAAGAACAGCACGACCAGCGCGTAGGCGCAGATCACGGCCTTGAGCCAGATGAGCGTTCCGAAGGGGAAGAACCAGTGGGCGCCGCCCAGGATCAGGCCACCCAGCACCTCTACCAGCGGGTAGCGCACGGGGATGCGCCAACCACAGGCGGCGCACTTTCCGCGGAGCCACAGCCACCCGAAGAGCGGGACATTGTGCCGGGGCTTGATCTTCGCTTTGCAGGCGGGGCAGTGGCTGGCCTTGCTCACCACATTGCGGTCTTCCGGCGCCTCCTGGGGCAGCCGGTGGATGAGCACATTGGAAAACGAGCCGAAGACCAGGCCGAACGGCGCCAGGAGAAGGCTCAGGAGCCAGGGGGAGAGGTCCATGAAGGGCATGGGACTACGATAACTCAGGGGAGACCGCCTTGCCGGCAGGCGGGGCCTTCCTTCAAGGCCTGTCCGCCAAGGGCTTCGTTTTCGGGAATGGGGACTTCCCCGCCATTCGCGGCAGAATGAAGGGAAGCCCCAGGAGTTCTCGTGTCCCGTCTGCTGCTCTGCCTGTCCCTCGCCATGTCCCTGGCCGCTCAGGCGCCCGTTCCGGCACCTGCCGTTGTTCCAGCCCCAACCCCCGCCCCCGTTCCCGTGGCCAAGCCGCGGGTGCAGCTGCTCACCAGCTACGGGCCGGTCGTTCTCGAGCTGGAGCCGGAGCTGGCGCCCAAGACCGTGGCGAACTTCCTGCAGTATGTGAAGGACGGCCACTACAAGGGCACCATCTTTCACCGGGTCATCGACGGCTTCATGATCCAGGGCGGCGGCCTGCTAGAGAACCTGGACGAGAAGCCTCTGCGGGAGCCCATCCTCAACGAGGCGCCCCAGACCTTCAGGGCCGGCCTGAAGAACACCCGAGGCACCGTGGCCATGGCCCGCACGGGCTCGCCCCACAGTGCCACGGCCCAGTTCTACATCAACACCGTGGACAACAAGAGCCTGGATCACCGCGACCTGACCGATGAAGGCTACGGCTACTGCGTCTTCGGCCGCGTGGTCTCGGGCATGGAGGCTGTGGACAAGATCGAGAAGGTGAAGACGGAATGGCGCAAGGGCCAGAGCGGCGTGCCGCAGTATCCCGTGCGCCTGAAGGATGCCTCCTTGCTGCCGCAGTAGGCATGCCCATCCGCCCCTGCCTTCGACCGGCCCTGGTCTGGGTCTTTGGTGCCCTGGCCCTGGCCCTGGCTGTTTGCCTGTGCTTCCTGCTGGCGCCCTTTCTCGGCGGCCGGAGGGCCTTCTGGATCGTGGCGCCCCGCTACATCCGTGGCACCGCCCGGGCCTTCGGCATCCGCCGCGAACTGGCGGGCTGGGAGGACCTTCCCGAAGCGCTCCGCAATGGCACCCGCCCGGCGGTCTTCATCGGCAACCACACTTCGCTGTTTGATCCGCCCCTGATGATCTCCACGCTGCCCTGCCACCCCGTGTTCGTGGCCAAGCGGGAGCTGGCGGGGGTGCCCTTCCTGGGCTGGGTGATCTGGCTGGCGGGCTTCATCTTCATCGACCGCAGCAACCGCGCGGCCGCCTTGCGCAGTCTGGAGGATGCCGCCGCCCGCATCCGGGCGGGGCAGGCCATCGTGGCCTTCCCCGAAGGCACCCGCAGCCGCGATGGCCGCCTGCTGCCCTTCAAGAAGGGCGCCTTCGCCCTGGCCTTCGAGGCCGGAGTTCCCGTGGTGCCCTTCGCCATCCACGGTGGACCGGACATCCTGCCCAAGGGGACCTGGCGCACGCGAAGCGGCCTCTACCGCATCACCATGGGCACGCCGTTGGAATCCCATGCCCATCCCGACGCCGAGGCTCTGCGGAGGGCCGCCGAGTCCGCTGTTCGGAGGCTCTTGGAAAAGAGCTAAGGCCCTAGTTCACGACTTTGATGGACGGAGGCGGCCCCTGGGGGCGCTGGCGGTCCTTGGGGATGAAGAGGGCGCCGAGGACGGAGGCGACGAGGCTGGAGACCAATGCGCCGAAGACGCCGGCCCAGAAGCCGCTCACGGTGAAGGTCAGGCCCAGCCGGGAGGAGAGGGCACCAGCGAGCCAGAAGACCAGGCCGTTGATGACGAGGCTGAAGCAGCCGAGGGAGCAGGCCATGGGCACGAAGGCGATGACCTTGAGGAGGCTGCCGACGGTGGTGTTCAGGGCCGCCAGGATCACGGCCACGATCAGGAGATCCAGGAAGGACCCGTGGCCCAGCCCGGGCACGAAGGAGCAGGCCACCAGCAGGCCGATGGCCGAGAAGAGGAAGCGCAGGAGCGTGGTCATGAGGGCATCCCGTCCTTCTCGTTGGCCTGGGTGATGACGCTGCCCGGCGGCACGCTGTGGGTGAGCCAGACATTGCCGCCGATGGCCGACCCCTTGCCGAGGGTGATGCGGCCCAGGACGGTGGCGTTGGAGTAGATGATCACATCGTCCTCGACCACCGGATGGCGGGGGACGCCCTTGACGGGGTGGCCCTCGGCATCCAGAGGGAAGCTCTTGGCGCCAAGCGTCACGCCCTGGTAGATCCTCACATTGCGGCCGATGATGCAGGTTTCACCGATGACGACGCCGGTGCCGTGGTCGATGAAAAACCGCTCGCCGATCGCGGCGCCGGGGTGGATGTCGATGCCTGTGAGGCTGTGGGCGTGCTCCGTGATCATGCGCGGCAGCAGGGGCACCTTCAGCTTCAGCAGTTCGTGGGCCAGGCGCTGGCTGGTGATGGCCATCAGGCCGGGGTAGCAGAACAGGACTTCATCGGGGCTGGTGGCCGCCGGGTCGCCCTCGAAGCCCGCCTGGATGTCCGTGGCGAGGAGGCGGCGCACCTCGGGCAGCCGGGCGAGGAAGGCCCGTGCCAGGTCCAGGGCCCGCTCCCGGCAGTTCCCGCAGGTGGGATCGGAGGCCATGAGGCCCCGCTGGATCTGGTCGCCAAGGCCGATCAGCACCCGGTCCATGCGGGCGCCCAGGTGGTAGTGCAGGGTCTCGGCCTTCAGCTCGGACGCGCCGAAATAGCCCGGGAAGAGCAGGGCGCGCAGCTCCTCCACGAGGCCCCCCAGGACCGTGCGGGACGGGAATTCCCGGCGCCCCAGGGGCATGTCCGTCAGCGCCGTGGCGGCCAGGGCCAGGGCCTCGACCACGGCATGGAGGTCGGGCCGGTCTTCCAGGGGGTGCTCGCTCGGCATGAGGGGCTCCAGACTCCAGCCAGGCCTCGCGGCCGGCCTGGAGGACAAGGATGCCACAGGCCCTCAGTCCCGCACGAAGTGGCAGGTGTAGCCGCCGGGATGTTTCACGAGGTAGTCCTGGTGGTAGTCCTCGGCCTTCCACCAGGGGCCCGCGGCGGTGATCTCGGTGACGATGGGGCGCTTCCACTTGCCGCTGGCGTCCACCTCGGCCTTCACGCGCTCCGCAGTCTGCCGCTGGGCCTCCGAGTGGTAGAAGATGGCGCTGCGGTACGAGGTGCCCAGGTCGTTGCCCTGACGGTTCAGCGTGGTGGGATCGTGCATGCGGAAGAAGAAGCGCAGCAGGGCCTCGAAGGTGGTCTTCGAGGGGGCGAAGCGGATCTGGACGGCCTCGGCGTGGCCCTCGTGGTTCTCGTAGGTGGCGTTGGGCACCTTCCCGCCGGTGTAGCCCACCTCGATGGCCGTGACGCCGGGCTGCCGGCGCAGCAGGTCCTCCATGCCCCAGAAGCAGCCGCCGGCCAGGGTGGCGATCTCCTCGCCCGCCGGCGCCGGGTCGGCCTTGGCGGCGGCTTTTCCGAACAGGGGCAGGAAGGCGCCCAGCCCCTGCTTCTCCAGGTCCTCGACCGGGACAAAGCGCAGGGAGGCGCTGTTGATGCAGTAGCGGAGGCCGCCGCGATCCTTCGGGCCGTCGTCGAACACATGACCCAGGTGGGAATCGGCCTCCTTGGATCGCACCTCGGTGCGGATCATCCCGGCGCTGACATCCCGCTTCTCGACCACATCCTGGCCCTCCAGGGGCTTGGTGAAGCTGGGCCAGCCGCAGCCGGAATCGAACTTGTCCCTGGAGGAGAACAGGGGTTTCCCGCTCACCACATCGACATAGACGCCCTCCCGGTGCTCGTTCCAGTACTCGTTCCGGAAGGGCGGCTCGGTGCCCGCCTCCTGCGTGACATGGAACTGCATGGGCGTGAGCTTCTGCCGGAGGGCTTCCGGGGTGGGCTTCTTGGGAGCGTTCACCTGTACCTCGCGATCGGGTGGGGCGGAATGGGTGCTCCGGTGGGGGAGGGCCACGGCCGCGCCGGCCAAGGCCACCGCGACCGCCACCGCCAGCCCTATCTTTCTCTTAAGCATGGGCAGATCCTCCGGATGCAGAGTTGGATGCCGATCGCGGGCCAGGCGTTCCCGGAGGCGAGTGGGACAATGGCGCTTCGGCCAGGAACATCCTGAGGAGGCCTCATGCGGTTCGTCTTCGAGCAGGTGCGGGTGGGCGGGGACCGGAACTTCGGCTACCTCCTGGGGGATCGGATGGCGGGGGAGGGAATCCTGGTCGATCCGTCCTACGATCCCGGGGCCCTCGTGGCCCGGGCGAAGGTCCAGGGCCTCCGGATCACGGCCATCCTGAACACCCACGGCCATGCGGATCACAGCAACGGCAATGCCGAGGCCCAGGCCCTCACCGGAGCGCCGGTGTGGGGCGGTCCCGGCCATCCCGGCCCCCTGGACCGGGTGCTGGAGGACAGGGCGGAGATTCCCCTCGGGGTTTGGCGGCTCGGCGTGTGGCGGGTGCCCGGCCACTGCCCGGACCACCTGGCCTTCCTGGTGGAGGGCTCCACCGGGAGCCGGACAGATGGCCCCGCCGGGAGCCGGGCGGGTGGCCTGGCCGCGGGCCTCACCGGCGACCTGCTGTTCGTGGGGAAGGTGGGTGGCACCCCGGGCGACCGCGAGGCCCGCACCGAATGGGACAGCCTCCAGCGCCTGCTCCGGGAATGGCCGGCCCACGCGACCCTCTGGCCCGGCCACGACTACGGTGCCCGCCCCAGCTCCACCCTGGCCTGGGAACGCGAGACCAATCCCTTCCTTCTGTGTCCGGATGTCCAGGCCTTCATCCGCCTCAAGGGCGAATGGCCGTCCTTCAAGGCGGCGCACGGGTTGAGGTGAGGCCAGAGGATGGTCCAATTGAAGCCGGGAGGCGGCGGGCATGGACCAGGCCTGGGAATGGACGACGGGGGGGCACGGTCCGGCGCTGGCCTACCTGGCGGGCACGGCTGGGGTGCTCTGGCTGTTGAACCAGGCCCGGCGCTCCTTCTGGCTCTTCTCCCTGCTGGTGCTGCCCGGGACGATCTGCCATGAGCTCTGTCATTGGACCGTGGGCCACCTGCTCCACGGCCGGCCCGTCCACTTCACCGTGCTCCCGCGGCGCGAAGGCCGCGGCTTCGTGCTGGGCTCCGTGGCCCTGGCGAACCTGCGCTGGTACAACGCCTTCTTCATCGGCCTGGCGCCGCTCCTGTTGCTGCCCGCGGCCTACGGGCTCTTCGCATGGCGGTTGGGCGGGCACCCCGCTCTGGGCTGGCCCGAAGCGGGTGTGGTGTTCCTCCTGGCGAACCTGCTCTTCGGGGCCCTGCCATCCTGGCAGGACCTCCGCATCGCGGCCCGGTCCCCCATCGGCTGGCTGCTGCTGGCCGGGGCCCTGGGCTGGGGGTGGAGGCGGGTCGTGAGGGGGCCGGCCCCGGTCCCTGCTCCGGTCAGCTCCCCGGCGCCGCGGGGCTGAAACCAAGGCGTGCGGCGGGTTTCCAGGGCTCCCGGCGGCCGGCTCGCCGAGGGGAAGATCCCTGGTTCCGGTGGGTTTTTCGGGGAGCCGGAGGAACCCGATTCCGGGGGAACCCCCGGGGGTTCTGAAAGAGAGAGGCTTTTCTTGACTTGCACTGGCGCGAAATTGAGGCACTATCCAAGCGGAAACCCAACCAGCGCCCGATGGCGCTTTCATTCAGGAGGCCAGCAACATGGCCGAGAACCTCACCAAGGCTGAACTCGTCGAAGCCGTCGCCAAGACTGCCGACATCACGAAGGCCGCCGCCGCTGCTGCCATCGGCTGCTTCCTTGAATCCATCGCCGGCCATGTCGGCAAGGGTGGCAAGGTCACGCTGGTCGGCTTCGGCACCTTCAGCCAGAAGACCCGCAAGGCGCGCACGGGCCGCAACCCCCAGACCGGCGCCCCCATCAAGATCGCCGCCTCGAAGTCCATGAGCTTCAAGGCCTCGAAGGCCGCCAAGACGGCGAAGCCCAAGGTCGCGAAGAAGACCGCCCCCAAGGGCAAGAAGAAGTAGTCAGCCGGTTGCCGAATGAAGAAGGGGGCCATCGGCCCCCTTCTTCGTGGTTGGGATGAGGCTGCGCCGTGGGGATCCGCAGCTGAGGATCAGCATGCGCTCAGGGCCGGATGCATTCCTTCGCCCGCGGGGTCATGGTCCGGCTCACAGTCAGCTCCACCTTGGGCGCCACCATCACCTTGATGCGCCCCACCGAGGCCGGGCGGATGCCCCTGACCATCTGCGGGCGGAGGAGGAGGTGGCGCTGGATCCGCAGCAGGCCGTCGTCGGGGAAGGCCTGCTCCACCTCGGACAGGGCGGTCCACCGCGTCAGATAGCGGCTGGCCCCCCGGCAGGCCCACACGCGGTCGTGCTCCAGCTCGAAGTGGGTGACGACCTCCAGCTCCAGGTAGATCTCACCATCTTTCACCCGGATGGGAAACCGCGCGGGGGGCAGCAGGAGGGCCTTCAACTCGGCGGGGCTGAGGCGCCGCACGAGCTGCTCGCGAAGGCGCTGCAGGCAGGCCTCGAGGCGGTCCTCGAACACCGGCTTGAGCAGGTAGTCCGCGGCCGCCAGCTCGAAGGCGCGCACCGCGTAGGACGAGAAGGCCGTGACGAAGACCACGGGCGGGCCGTCCGGGATCTTGGCCAGGACTTCCATGCCGCTGAGACCGGGCATCTGGATGTCCAGGAAGATGGCATCCACTCCTGTTTTATTCGGCGCCTTCAGCCACTGGAGCAGGGCCACACCATTTTCGAGTTCGCCCGTGAGGGTGCATCCGGCTTCCCGGAGGAGCCGGGAGAGCCGCTCTCGGGCCAGGGGCTCGTCATCGACGACTAGGACTTTCAGTGGATCCATGGGGGAATTCTACTAGGGTTGCCGCGAAGCGGAGGCAGGCCAGCGTGCCCTGGCCCGAAGCGCCGAGGGAGAGGCTGGCGCCGGGGCCGAAGTTCAAGGCCAGGCGGGAGCGCAGGTTCCTCAGGCCGATGCCGGCCCCTTTTTCGCCCTCGCAGAAGGGCACCCCGGAATTCCAGACTTCCAGGGAAATGGCTCCACCCTCAGCCCGGCCACGAACGATGAGCTCTCCGCCCGGGATGCTGGGCGCGATACCGTGCTTGATGGCGTTTTCCACCAGGGGCTGGAGGAGAAGCGGCGGTAGCTCGATCGCATCCAGGGCCTCCTCCCACTCCCAGGCGACCCGGAGCCGACTCCCCAACCGGATGGCCTCCAGCGCGAGGAAATCGGAGATGATCTTCCGCTCCTCCCCTAGGGGCAGGCGGCTGTGCTCCGAGGCCAGGAGGAGGCGTCGAAGCAGGTCGGACAGGTGCCGGATGGCCGTCTCGGCGGCTTCGGGGTCCTTGTGGACGAGCTCCACCAGGCCGTTCAAGGCGTTGAACAGCACATGGGGGTGCACCTGGCTCTGGAGCAGCTGGTTCTTGGCGATCTGGGCTTCGGTCTCGGAAGCCTGGCGCAGCTCTTCGGATCGGGCCCTGGCCGCGACGAGCCCCCCCACCACCATCATCGCCGGGCCCACCAGCCCGGTGTAGATCAGCATGAGTTTGGCCCCGTCGAACTTTATCTGCGCCTGGGTGAATAGCCAACCGTCGATGAGCGGGAGAAGGGCCGATATCAGCTCGCAGCCTATGATCGAAAGGACGAACCCCAGCACGAAGTTCCATGGGGAGCGCAGCCGGCTGGGCAGGATCCAGGGCAGCGGGGCGAAGAGGGCGAAGGCCGTGACATGGAGGAGGGGCGCGGAGAAGACACTGGCCCAGATCCACCCGGATTCGATGCGGGTGGAGGTCCAGTGGCTGTATAACAGAGAGCCGACCCAGAGGGCATAGCAGATGCCCATCGCCCGCCAGTTCTTCGCCAGGGGGAAGAGATGGGACCAGGGGATCGAGGGCCCCTCGCCTTCTCCAGGGTCGACGCCGGCGAACCCGGAGCGCGACCTTGGTTGTGAGCCCAGCCGGGGCAGTGGCCAATACCTTTCCATGAACGGTATGTAAACACGACTTCAACCGTGGAAGGCCCCGGGAACCCCACCGGGTGGCGCAGACGGCCCACCCTGGCGAACCAGGGCCGACGGACGAGCCCGTTCAGACGCCGAAAACGACCGTTCAGGGAAAGGCTTCGGCCGATTCCGGGAGAGGGGCCTAGGATCCGCCATGCGAAAAGCTCAGCCGGGATCCCCCGTCCCCGCCGGGTCCCCATCCCCAGGAGGTTCCGTGTCCGTCGATCTGGCGATCCGCCAGCCTGAGTTGCAGGAGCGGATCAATGTCCATCAGCCCTACGATCTGCGGAGCTGGGCGATCCGCTTCAGCGTGTCCACCGAGAAGATCCAGCAGGCGGTCCTGGTCGTGGGTCCCGTGGTCAAGGATGTGAAGCGCTACCTCAGGAAGTGAGCGGGCGCGGAAGGTGGACCGGGTCCGTGGCCGGGGCACGGCGTTCTTCGCTGCTTGGCCACAAGAGGAACGGACCGCGGCCGCAGACCGAGGCCTCATCCGCCCAGGTGCCCCGGATGACCCGGCCGTTCCACTGGCCCTGATAGGCCAAGCCGGAGGGAACGGCCACCAGGGGCTGGGTGTAGCGCTTGGTAAGCGTGGCGGTGCCGTCGGGACGGACCTCGCCCTCCAGGGAGAAACGCCCGTCTTGATCCTGGCCCGTGCCCCGAACCCGGCCGCTTGCGATGGTGAGGCTGAGCGCCTCGTGACCTTCCCGGAGGCCGTGCCGCCACCAGCCCTGCCAGGTTCCGCTCCGGGGCTCCTGCGCCAACGGCTTCACCTCGAGGAGGAGGCTCATGCCGACCGCCGAAGCGGCTTGAAGTCGTGGTTCCGGTAGACCGTCAGCACATCGCCGTTGGCCGCGCAGACGACCTGGAGGCCCGCGAAGGGCCGGAGATCCAGCCCGCGCCGGGAGGCCCGCTCGACCTCCTTCCTGCCCAGGGCGTAGATCTGCGCTCCCCGCGCCCAGACCGCCCGGCCATAGGCCAGAACCGCCTCCACGGCTTCGCTGGGGATGCGGCGGCCATCCATCCTTCTCCGGGCGTGGTGCGTCAGAGGCAGGGGACGCAGAAGCGGATTCGACAGGCTCATGGATCACCTCCAGAACCCCAGGGTCGATCCACCCATTGGACATGGGGTGTCGAATCCCGATCCAGCCCGGAGGGCTAGGCCTGTACCCACTCGCCGGATTTCAGCGCCACCAGCCAGGCATCCACGACCCTGCCCTCCCGGGTTTCCAGCACCTTCGCGTAGCGGGCCAGCTGGTCTCGGTAGCCGACCAGTTCCGCCTCGCCGAAGGCCTTCGAGTGCTTGAAGTCCAGGAGGTGGATGCGGTCGCCCTCCCAGACCACCAGATCGGCCCGACCGAGGGCGCCGCTGCTCGCCGCCCCCGCGAGGGGCAGTTCCGTTCGGCGGCGGAGGTGGCGCCAGCCCTTGGCCTCGAACTGCTCCAGGAAGCGCAGGGCGTTCTCACGGGCGTGGGCCACAGGAGGAGCGCCGTGGAGGCAGGCCTGGAAGGCCTCCGGATCCTCCCAGCGCACGAGGAGATCCCGGAGGAAGGCATGCATCGCTTCCCCCTCCTGGCGAGCCTTGCTGCGGGTGTCGCCGGGAAGGTCGTCATGGGCATCTGCAGGCAGGCCCAAGTCGGTCAGGGCAGTTCTCACAGGCGGTGAGTCATGCGTGGGTGTGGCCCGTGTCGGCAGGGGCTCCGGGGTCGGTGCTTCTGTTAGTGCTTTCCACTCCGGGTGGGCGCTGGCCAGGACCTGCCCCCACTTCGCCCAGGTCTTGAACTCACTGGGGGGCTTGGACTCTTTGGGATCCTTGGGCTCCTGGAGCAACACGCAGAGGCGCCCCTTGGCCCGGGTGAGCGCCACATAGAGCAGGTTGAGTTCATCGCGCTTCTGTTTGGACTCCACCAGGGGCTTGAGGTCGTCATAGGCGCGCCCGGTGAATTTCCCCAGCTTCCAGGCCAGCAGCAGCTCGCCGGTCTCGGGCTGGGTGCGCAGGTCGCCCTTCCGGAAGCTGCGCGGGTTCACATTCAGCAGGGGCAGGATGACATCGTCGTACTCCAGCCCCTTGCTCCCGTGAGCCGTCTGGATGAGCAGGTCGGCGTCTTCAACAGAGGCGGGCAGGTCGCCCCGCTCCAGGCCATTCCGTTCGTCATCCAGCAGGGCGTAGGCCACGGAGGGGCTGGCCGGGAGGTCCTGCAGCCTGGCGAGCAGTCCCGCCAGGTTGCGCCGGGCCCGCAGGGGCTCCAGCGAACCATGCACCTCCAGGGCTGCCACGGCCTGGAGCAGGGCACCGTGGCGCAGCAGGCGGCCTGCGATGGTCTGGGTGGAGGCCTGCCGCAGATCGAGCAGGAAGCGGGCGGTCTCTCGATGCGTTTCCGGCAATCCTTCAGGATCCAGTTGACCCAGGCCGGGCAGTCCGCGACGGCCTTCGTTACCTTGGGCCAGGGCCGCCATCTCGGCATCAGTCAGGCCCACCACTTGGCGCAGCAACGCCGCACAGGGGACGGGGCGCTCGGGGTGAGCCACGGCCTCCAGGGCCGCTAGGATGAGCCGCACACCGGGGCTGTCCCAGAAACCTTCCTTGGCCACCACATAGGGCTGGATGCCTTGGGCCTTGAGGCGCTGGAGGAGGCCCGGCAGGCGGGTGCGTTGCTTGAGCAGGAGCGCCCGGGTGCGGCTACCGGTCCTCGGGGGAGTGCCAAGAGATTCGGTCCAGCCAGACTCCCGGGAGAGGCCCGAGATCCAGTCCGACAGTGCCGGTAGGTCGCCGGATGTTGATGGCGCAGGCGTGCGGACCAACCCCACCGGAGGTCCTGAAGGGGCAACGGGGACCTGGGCTCCGTCGAGATCGCCGACCGTGGGGTCCAACAAGGGCCAGACCTGGTCCACATAGGTGTTGGCCAGGGTCACGATCTCAGGCGTGGAGCGGAAGTTGGACGCGAGGCGGAAGGCACCCTCGCCCGCTGCGGCCAGCCGATCCCGCAAGAGGTCGGGATCGCCGCCGCGGAAGCCGTAGATGGCCTGCTTTACATCGCCGACGCGCACCATGCGCTCAGCGCCGAGGGCCTCCAGGAAGGCATCCTGAACCTTGGAGGTGTCCTGGTACTCGTCGACCAGGAGCAGCTTGGGCGCGAGGGTTTCCAGGCCGTGGGCTTTGAGGCTGTCCAAGGCCTTGCGGACCAGGTCGCCGAAGGTGGCCAGTCCCTGGGCCTGCTTCTCCCCTTCGAAGCGCTGCAGCGCGTTCACCAGCAGGCAGCGCAGCCAGGCTTCCAGCGCAGTGGCCACCGGCTTGAGGGTCGCCATCGCATCGCAGAAAGTGTCCGAGTAGTAGGTCGGGGGCGGATTCGACACGCGCCCGCTTTGGGCCTGGGCCCAGCGGAGGTTCGCCTGCAGATCAGCGCCGTCGACTGGGACCGGGAGGAGATTCTCCTTCTTGAAATTGTGGAGTCCCTTGCCGCTTGGGTGCTTGGCCAGCTCAGGATCTGCGGCGAAGGGCACCAGCGCGGTCCGGGCTGCAGCCAGGGCTCGGCTCAACGCATCGCGGTGGTGGCTGGGGTCCTCACCCGTTAGGTGCCCAAGGGCATCCAGGTGGTTGTCGAAGCCCTGGGACAGCTCCTCCCAGTTCTGCTCGGCCCAGGCCAGCAGCAATCGGGCGGGCACTTCATCTAGATGCCCGGAGGGCAGGGTCAGTGACTCGCGCACCGTCAGCCGCAGCAGCCGCAGCAGGGATGGATGGCGCACATCGAGAATGGTGTCGTTGCTGCCCTCGCCCTTGCTCAGCACACGCATGGCCAGGCTGTGGATGGTGGAAACCTGCAGCAGTTCGGCTTCTCGTCGTACGCGGCGCCAGTAGGCGCGAGCCTTCGCGGGTGAGCCGAGCCAGGGTGCGCCCGGCCAGTGGGCGGCGGCTTGGGCCACCTCCCCGGCGGACTTCTTCAGGTGCTGGATGCTGGGCAGGTCCTTGATGATAGCTTCGAGGTCCTTGGCCACGGGCGCGTCGAGGTGGGGCAGCAGGTGCTGCCAGGCGGCCTCATCCAGGGCGGACAGCAGGTCCAGGGGGCGCAGCAGCCGCTCGCGCAGATCCGCTGCGGAGGTCTCGCTGAACGTGGTGGCCAGGATCTCCCAGGGGCGGATATCGCCACGGCCCAACCGGGCGGTGACCAGCACCGTGAGGGTGAAGGTCTTGCCAGAACCTGCACTGGCGCTCACGACCAGTGACTGATCCAGGATGCGGGGATCGCTCAGGTCGAGGGTGCGCATGTCAGTCCCCCTCTCCATCGGTCTCGACGGTCACGTCCACTGGCCGCCCGCATAGGGCCGCCAACTGACATTGGCTGCAATGCTCGCCGGGAGTCGGCGGGAAATCCCCCGACTCCAGCCGCGCGTCGAAGTGGGCGAGGTTCGTCAGTAGCCGCTGACGCCAGACCCTGTCGGGCCCTGCCTCGGCCAGGGTAACGAGATGCTTGGTGAAGGGCTTTGGCTCCTCGTCACGAAGAGGGAAGAGAACCGCCGTGGCACGTTCGCCCGGGTAGACATGCTCCGCGAGGAGCATGTAGAGCGGAGTCTGGAGGTGAGACGCAAAGGGTGCGTCGTCCTCAGCGTAGGCCTTGAGGTAGGTCTCCTTCGAGGTCTTGTAGTCCACCACCCGCAGGAAGGAGAGGCTGTCACTGGTCCAGCGCTCAATGCGATCGACATTGCCGCTCACGAGGAGGTTGCGCCCTTCACCCAGATCCATTGCCACCGGACCCAGGGTGCCCTCGAGTGCCAGGAGCGTTCGGTGCCAAGTCTCCGGTGGGGGCGCTGCCGCCTTCTTGGTTTTCGGCGCGGACTGACGCGCTGGATGGAGCAATCCGATTTCCCCCTTGTCGGGGGCCTCGGCCTGAATGTCTCGAATCAGGGCAGCCGCGAGGTTGGGTAGCAGGGATTCCAGACGCAACACAGCCTGGGGCCACTGCTCCTGTGGGATGTGGCGGTCCAGTTCCTTCAGCCACTGGTCCTGGTTATCCAGCCAGAGGATTTGCAAGTGGGGGATGAGGTCATCGGCTCCGGCCTCAGGACCCAGCCCCAGCGCCGTCTGGAAGGCGGCAGGCCACTCCTCCATGCCTACGAAGGGAATCAGGGCCTCTTCCATGATGTGGTGGACGAGGATGCCCACGGCCATGGACATCCGGGTACGCGCATCGAAGGTCTGCAGGCCCCAGACGCGCTCCGCGAAAGAACGGAAGGGGCACTTTGCGAGGCCTTCGAGCGCCGTGGGACTGGCGCTTGCCTGCCCCTTGAGCCAGGCGGCGCGGAGTCCCGGGGCAAGGTCGAAAGCGGGCGCTTCCGCCAGTAGCGCCTCGCTGCCCGGACGGGCCTGGGCGGCGGTGGCCCGGGCCTGCTGGTGAGGGGATTGGTCGTGCCCTTCCCAGCGCCAGCGCAGGCGGCTGTGAAGGGCGGCTTCAGCCCGCCAGGGGGCCGCGCCTTCCAGCGCCGTCCAGAAGGGCCCCTGGGAGGTCATGCGGCCATCTTCATCCTGGGCGGGGCTGAGCACCACCAGGCGCTCGCGGGTCATGGCCAGCACCTTGTTGAAGGCGTAGGCCTCTCGTTGGAAGGCGCGGGGAATCTGGTCGCCGTGTTCGCTGCGGGGCAGCCAGAACCGCTGCAGGGCAGGGGGGAAGAGCGCTGACGGCTCGGCCTGGCTCCAGGCGAGCAGCGCGCGATTGATGGCGGCCTTGCGATCGCCGTCCAGGTCGGGGTTCTCGGCAGGGCGGCTGGGCCACGCACCTTCGGAAAGGTCGAGGATCAGGGTGGCGCGGGCGCCGCTCCAGTCGTCGAGGATCGTGCTGGGAGTCACCAGGCGCAGACCCTCGACGGCTCGGGGGATCTCGCTGCTGCGCGCCGCATCCAGGAAGGCTTCCAACGCCAGGAGCATGTCGGCGAAGGTCCAAGTCTCGTTGCCCCAGGCTTCCTTGAGGAGGCCCAGCGGCGAATAGAAGTCGTCGGGATCCATGGGCAGCCGCAGGGTGGTGGCCAGGGCTTCCAGGCGCTCGGCCCACCGGTGGGCGGTCAGGGTGGTGCCCCGCAGTTCGGTCAGTTCCTGCCAGATGCCCAGGGCGTATTCCTTCACGCGGTCCCGCAGGTGCATGAAGCTGCCTTCAAACGCGAGCGTCCCGCTTTGATCGGCGAGGGCAAGGGCATCCGCCCAGTGGCGGAGGTCGTCGCGCCTGGATGCGCGGAGCCCGGCGGACACGGCGCAGGGGTCCAGCCGCTGCACGCCCATGAGCAGGGTCCAGAGCGGACTCCAGGCTTCGCTGGCGAGGAGGGGCAGCAGACCGCCGCGCACATGGAGCGCCACGCATTCTTCTGCGAGCAGGGGTGCCAGGAAGGCGGCCACGGCCTGAGGTTCGGGATGGATGAGGGTGATTTCAGCCGGGGGAATGCCCGCATCCAGCCAGACGCAAACCTGCTCGATGGCATGGCGTAGCAGGTCGAGCGGGCCTTCGACGAGCCCCCTCTGAAATGTGTCCGCATGGTCCTTGAGATCCAGCGGTCCCTCGAACAGGGTCTCCAGCGCGGGTGACCAGGGCGCCGTTCCCCAGCCCTCCGGCTCAGAAAGGTCGAGGTCGTTGGGGAGGCCCTCGCCATGGGCTTCGAGTCCATCGAGGAACCAGGCCACCAGGGGCTGGGCGCTGCCAAAGAGGCCGGAAGCCTCGCCGCCCTTCTGGGCCGCCAACCGGAACGTGGCACCACCCAAGCCCGGCGCGCAGGCCAGGGCCCGCAGGCGCGAGGGCACCAGATCCCGTAGCCCAGCCTCCAGCGGCCCATCGGCCTCGGTTCGCTCGATCCAGAGCCCCCGCTTCCCGGCCAGTTCCATGTCTACGGCCTGCCAGAGGGTCAGGTCCGGCTCCAGGTAGCCGCCCGCTTCCACCTCCTTGAGGTAGGCCTCCATGTGAGCGAGCACGCTGGCCAGGCTATGGGCGCTCTTGGGCTGGCCGAGGTCCAGCCCGTATGCCTGCAAGTGCCGCAGGGTGGCTGGCTGTAGGCCTTGCGCCAGCAGCTCCCGGCAGGCCTGGGCACGTGCCTTCAGCGCCTCCAGACTGGGACCCGCGGGGCGTCCCTGGGCCTTGGCCAGCCTTCGCGCCACCCGCAGATGCAGCATGAGGCTGACGGCACCCGACACGGGCGGTCGGGGATCGTTCAGCAGCACGCCATCAAAGGGGTCGTAGCTCATGCAGGCATCTCAAGGACAGACTTGGTTCCAGACCATCCTGCCACACCGGTTTGGACAGAAAATGTCCGTGGGATGCCCCAGGTCTTCCGTGCAGGTAGCAATCAGCCGATACGGGCAACTTCACCCAGGGAATGACTGGAAGCAGTGGGGGCATGTCGAGTTCCGAACAGGAATCGCCTGGTCGGGAGTGCCTGGAATTCAGTCGCCCAAGATGGTGCAGATCCGCCCAGTCAGCGAACTACCGACAGGATTCCCGCCACTATTCGAATCCAGAAAGAAGCTCTGGGAACATGGAGACGGTCCTGAGAATCGCTCGAATCGCCAAGATACAGGCCAGACAAGGGTCTGCGATGGGTCGGAGGCCTGAGATAGAGCCGCCACGGGCATCCGTGTCTTCGCTTGGGGACGCCCGTTTAACCATTTGTGAGGCAAAAATGTGAGGCAGCACATAAATAAAGAAGAAGCTGGAGGGTCGCTCCGGCTTCTAAGTGCTGTTATTGCTCTGGTAGGGCTAACGGGATTTGAACCCGTGTTATCGCCGTGAAAGCAAAAATTCAGATTGTTTGGTCGAGTTGCCTGGAATCTCAACTGTCAGAAATCATTGAAAAACATGGTTTCATGATCAACCTAGATTCACTAGCGTCCAGGGGGGTGTTTTCCGTATATTTTCCGTATGAAACTGGAGGCGGGGGATGGCCCAGGTTAAGCATGATGGCCGGATCGTGAACAGGACCCAGCGGGCCAAGCTGGGGGCGCGTCGTGAGCCCTACTGGCTGACCCTGGAGACAGGTCGGGCCCTGGGGTATCGGCGCGGGGCCAAGGGTGGAACCTGGATTGCCCGGCTCTACCTGCCGGATCATCCGCAGAAGCAGCTCTACAAGAGCTTGGGGGCCGCAGACGACCATGCGGACCCGGATGGGGTGGCAGTGCTGAGTTTTGCCCAGGCCCAGACCAAGGCACGGGAGTGGTTCGGGGTGGCCCTCACCTTGGCCGTGGGGGAGGAGGTTCGCACGGGCCCTTATACCGTGGCCGATGCCCTAGTCGATTACCTGAAGGACTGTGATCGTCGAGGGTTGAGGCGCGTGGATCGCATGGAGTGCGCGGCCAGGCTTCACATCCTGCCCGAGCTGGGAGAAGTGGAGGTCGCGAAGCTCACCCAGGCCCGAATTGAGAAGTGGCACCATGCATTGGCGAAATCGGCCGCCAAGGTCCGCCAGAGCGCCCGGCCTCGGCCCGTGCCGAAGAAGGTCAAGAAAATGGAGCAGGCCCCTCCTGCACCTCTCTCGAGCGAGGCCGAGCGCGCTCGTAAGGCATCTTCAAATCGCGTTCTCACCATCCTCAAGGCCGCGCTGAACCACGCCAAACGGCGGGGGCGGGCCTTGGCCTCAGGTGACGCCTGGCGGGAGGCCAAACCCTTCAAAGGGGTCGATAGGGCTCGGGACCGATTCTTGAACACCTTGGAGGTCCAGCGCTTGGTGAATGCCTGTCCGGAGGATTTCCGTCGGCTGGTGCGAGGGGCCCTGTTCACGGGAGCCCGCTACGGGGAGTTGGGCACCCTCCTCGTTAAGGATTTCAGCCCGGAGGGAGCCGGCGGGAAGGGCACCATCTTCATCCTCAGGGGGAAAGGGCGGGATGGCGGCAAGTCCAGGCATATCGTCCTGACCGCTGAGGGTCGCGCCTTCTTCGAGTCCTTGACGGCGGGACGCCCGACCGATGAGCCGATGTTCCTCCGGGAGGCATACGCCACCCGGAACTGGCGGGCCGGGAAAGTCATCCGGGCCTGGACCAAGTCCGAGCAGTTCCGGTTCATGAACGCCGCCTGCAAGAAGGCCAAGCTGGAGCCGATGACCTTCCATGAACTGAGGCATACCTACGCCTCGTTCCTCGTGAACGCAGGTGTGCCCCTGGCCTATGTCGCCGCCCAACTCGGCCACTCAGACACTCGCATGGTTGAGAAGCATTATGGGCACCTCGCCCCCTCGGCCCTGGCGGACGCTATCGCCAAACTCTCGCCGGAGTTGGGCATCTTTGAGCCGGATGGCGTCGCACCGTTGAAGGGCAAGTCCAAATTGGCTTGATGATCGTGCATGAATTTCGGCCATAACAGATGCCGGAGAGCCTGATGAATAAACCGAAGGGACAGGTGAAAGGCCGTTGGCCCGGCACGAAGGCGCTCCGCATCCTCAAGACCATCCCCATGAATCCGGAGGCTGCGGTTGCCCGGGAAGACGAATTCTGTCGACAAGACTCTCTCGTAGAGAAGGCCGTCTCGATGGTGCTGAAGGACAAGGCCACGACTGAGGCCCAAGTTGCTCTGCGAATTCGCCTACGGGAGGCACTGGACCAGCATCTCGAACGCCTGGAAGATGAGGCACGGCTGGGGAGATACAGGGAAGTGCGTGGGGCGCTTTCGGGGATTGGCGCTGCGACAGCGCACCTGTTGGGGTTGTTGAGACATGCCCCTCCAGCGGCCCTCGATCGTCTCGGCGAGATCCCGGAGGGGCGGGAGGAACTGACCCGTCTGGTCGAGCGCCAAGGTCTAGGCGGCCTAGACAGGCCGTTGGGGTGGGATCGGGAAGTCTTCGAAGCGCGCCCTCCAGATAGCCGCAAATCTCCGAATGGCCTCGTCCGGCGACTGGCCGCACTGGAGACACTGGCCAAGCTGGCTGTCGATGGTATCGAGGCAGAGATGGCCGACCCCGACGTCATGGGGGCCAAGTCCATTCGTCAGGCGAGGACCGGGCGGACGCCGGACTTGGATCTGTTCGAGGACTGCACCCGGATCCTTGGCCCGATGAAGAAACTGGCCCGCCTGACAGATGTAGCTCGTCTACTTCAGGAAGCCGCGACCAACGAGGACGTGCCCTCGTCCTGGGGCAGAGACCACTCCACCCGGGCCAGGCGCTGGTGGCGCATGGTTGGGTCCTGCGTGGGGACTCCACTCGCTCGCGTCCCGGAGGCGAAGCGGGAGTTGGTTCTGCAAGGGTTGGCCGGCATCAAACTACCGAACCGAAGAGG
Organism: Geothrix sp.; assembly: GCA_019449415.1. Lineage (GTDB taxonomy): Bacteria > Acidobacteriota > Holophagae > Holophagales > Holophagaceae > Geothrix > Geothrix oryzae. The sequence goes on along the minus strand of JAGRPP010000030.1, from coordinate 10,180 downwards.
GCAGGGGGAAAGCACGTCGGGGGCGCGCAAGAAATCCTCGAAAAGCAAGACGACTACTCGATCTAAGGAGAAATAGGCGCGCACCCCCTTCGAGATTGTGAGGGGTGCGGGGGCTGCCGACAGGGCCTTGAGCCCCTGAACCTTGGTCTGTCCATACGGACCTATCCGAGGTGAACATGCCACACGCCGAGCCCCTTCCCAAGCTGAGCTACTCCATCGAGGAGTTCGCGACCATGACGAGCTTGAGCAAGGCTCAGGTCTACCTCGAAATTTCGGAGGGCCGCCTTCGCGTCAGAAAGGCGGGGAGGCGCAGCCTGGTCGCTCTGGACGAGGCCCAGCGATGGTTGACGGCTCTTCCTATTCGGGAGGCGTCTGGCGCTTCAGGTAGCAAGTAGCTCCTGGGGTGCGCTGTGGCGCGGCCTCTTCTTGAATCTAAAGCAACCTCGCGACCACCAGATTGGGGGGAGTTGAAGGCGAAACGCCTAGCTCTGGCCGAAGTCCTGAAGGGCTGGAAGGCTCGCTGGACTCGGGCTCTGTTCGGGTGCGGCGGATCATCCCGGCCGCGACAAGATGGGCGGCGGCAGCCCGAGCGGCTCTACTGCAAGTTGAAAATATGCCCCGAGTGCTCGACCCGGGCCCAGAAGCGCAACTTCGCGAAGTTTCGGCCACGGGCCATCAAGATCATGGGCCCCACCGGTGCGGCAGCCTTCATCACGCTTACGGCCACCCACCAGGGGGCGCTGGAGATTCGCGTGAATCGGATGCTCGAATTCATGCGGGGCCTGATCCGTCGACAGGCATGGAAGCGCCCCAAGGTCGGGTTGAGGTTCCGCGTGGGCCTTGTGTGGTGGTTTGAAATCAAATTGGGCATGGATGGGAAGGGGCACCCCCACCTGCATGTGATGGTGTTTGCTTCAAATCAGGCCGATCTCGATGAGTGCGTCCAGTTGCTTTGGGACCACTGGCATCAATGCTTCCCGGATGCATGCATCCTCCCGGACGCCATCATCTGCATGTCGCCCGATCCCGGCGAGTGGGGCCCCCGCCTCCACTACACGGTCAAGGGGACCGAGGTCGACCCCGAGTGGCCAGCGGAGGTGTTCGAGGTCGCGGTGATGACGCTCACCTCGGGTAAGCATCATGGCGCCGGGATCGGGCTCATGAAGAACCCCAGGGTCCGGACGACGCTGAAGGCCGCGAACAATGGGAATGGAACAGTGGACGCAGGCAACCCAAAGAGGGCAACCAAATGATTCGAAATCCGACCACCCCCCGCCTGGTCCGGGCCCGTCTGAGGGAGGCCGAGGCTCTGGTCCTTCGTGCGTCGGGGATGGGCTACGACGGCATCGCACGGCGCCTGGGGTATCGAAGCCGGGCCTCGGCCTACAAAGCGGTCGTGAGGGGCATGGAGGCCACCCGGGAGCGTGCGGCCACGGCCCTGCGGGTGATGATGTTCCTGCGGTTCGAGGGGCTGATGGACGCGTTGATCGCGGCCGTCAGCGCGCGGGACATGGGCCGCGCCCTGAAGGTGGTGGAGGGCCCCCTGGCCGAGGCCGAGTGGGAGGCGTGGAATCAGGCCAAGCGGACCAGGGGCTGGTAGTCCCTGGTGGCGATGGAACCTCTTTTGGTTTCGGGCGCGGTGACTGAAATTCTCTGGAGCGTGGGACTAGATCGTCCGCGACCCCGCCAGTCCCTCCCCGCCGTGCTTGAGGATGATGTCCTGGATCTCGCTGGGCTCGTAGGCGATGTCGGAGCACCAGACGCCGAATCCTCCCTTGCTGTTCACGGCCTGGATCCATGCGTCGAGGGAGGCGTGCTTGGCCTTGGTCTGGTCGGACTTCTCGCCCTTGATCTCCAGGATGAGGGTCCTCCCGTTGGTGAGGCGGATCAAGAAGTCCGGCACGTAGCGCCGCTTGGCCCCGTTCCAGAGGTAGTGGATCTGGAACCCGAGGTGGTCGTTCTTGGCATAGGCGGCGATGAGGTGGCGCACCCCTGAGGACTCCGCCTCGAAAATGTTGGCGGCGTGGGCCTCCCAGGCGCTGTCGGCCACCAGGTGGCTGATCTGGCTGCGCTGGGTGGCCTGGCAGGGCTTCGTCGTGTACCAGGTGCGCATGTGGCGCGTGGAACCGATGGGGGATTCGGAGTCGAACACCGGCTCGACCCGCTCCTGGTTCTGCTGGTCGATGAACTGCATGAGGTGCTGGACGATGCGGTCCATCGACAGGGCGAAGAGGATGCGCTTCCGGAGGGGGTCCTGGTGGAACAGGGAGGGCACCTGGATCTTGCCGTTGGCCAGGAACTGCTCGACCAGGCGGATGAGCTGGACCACCAGGTATTCCCGGTTGCCCTTCCACCCATGCTGGAGCTGGTCGAACGCCTTGCGGGCGGCCTGGAAGATGAGGCGCTGCTGCCGGAAGGACTCGGGCATCTTCTCCAGGTCGATGGTCTGGATCTTCCCCCAGTCCGCGGCCCCGCCGACGGCAGGGGCTAGATCGGCCGAGAGCGGCACCTGGGAGGGGTCGATGGTGATGGGCTCCACCTTCGACCAATCCAGGACCAGGTGGGGCTTAATCACGGTGTCGACACGGAGCACATTCGGCCACCGGATCTCAAACTCGCCGCGATCGACCAGAGCCTCGACCTGGGTGCTGTGCGTGGGTGGGGGTGGGGCCTCGCCTCCTTCGCCGACCTCCTGGAAGATCGACAGGGGCACGCCGAAAACGTTCACGAACTCCGGCTTGAAGAGGCGCCGGGTGATGCCGTCTTCACCCGTCACATCCTCGGCCTCGTAGCCGACCCGCCGGAGCCCGCGCCCGATGACCTGCTCGCAGAGGAGCTGACTGGTGAAGGCGCGGAGGCCCATGATGTGGGTGACGTTCTTGGCATCCCAGCCTTCGGAGAGCATGGCCACGCTGATGACGTTCTGGAGGTCCTGCCCGGCCTGGCCCCGCTTGCCGACGGTGTCGACGATGGCCCGGAGCAGTTCATCCTTCTTCAGCTCCGCCAGGCGGTCCTTCCGGTCCTTGGGGATGGAGGCGGTGTCGACGATGGCCTGGAGCCTGGACCCGTAGTCCTTGTCGACCGTCACGGATTCCCCAACCTCGGCCTTTTCCAGCACCTTGCTGTTCACCTGGAGGGTCCGGTTCGGTGCCTTCAACTCGGCCCAGTGGGCATCGCCCCGGTTGAAGTAGTCCTCGATCCGGGCCGCGGTCTCGATGCGGTTGCAAACCGTGAGCATCACGGGCGGGCTGGCGTGGCCGTTGGCCTGCCAGCTCTCCAGCGTGACCTTCCAATCAGCCCCCAGCAGGGTGTACGCCTGCTGCACCAAGGGCGGCAGGGGTTCGTGGGGCTGGGCGCCCCTGCGATTCAGGTCTTCGGAGACCTCAGCTTCCCGATAGAGGTGATAGAGCCTCGGCTTGAGGGTGTGGGCATCAGGCACGGCCCCATCCCGGACCACGATCCGCGGAGTCTTCACCAGTCCGGCCTCAATGGCGTCGTTCAGGCCGAAGTCGGATATCACCCAGTCGAACAGCCCCTGCTCGGTGTTGGTCTTCCCGGTGGGGGCGAAGGGCGTGGCCGACAGGTCGAAACAGCGGCGGATGCGAAGCTGCTTGTGGATGCGGTCCAGCCCCTCGATCCAGCGGGTGGCCTCGTCCAAGTCGATGCCCTGCTCCTCCGCCTGCTTCTTGCTGATTTTCACATCGGCGGGGATGCGGTAGGCGTGGTGGGCCTCGTCGTTGATCACGATCAGGTCTTTGCAGGTGGCGAGCTTGCCGAGCACGCGGTGGACGAACGCCTTGTCGCTCTCGGCCCCTTTCTTCACCACCGAGCGATCCGTCTGCTTCAGGGGCATCAAGGTGTGCCAGTTCTCCACCAGGAGGTCCACCTGGTTGAGCTTGCGCCGTGAGGGCTCATCCGGGCAAAGCCCCATGGCGTCGTACTCGTTCTTGTCGTGGCCAGGGTAGAGCACCTGGAGGCGGTCTTTTACGGTGATCCCGGGCGCCACGACGAAGACAGTCTTGCTGAAGCGATGGGTCTCCTTGGGGTAGGTGAGGGCGTTCAGCACCTGCCAGGTGATGAGCATGGCCATCACGGTCGTCTTGCCGCTGCCGGTGGCCATCTTGCTGCACAAGCGCTCCCAGACCCCGCCATCGCCGGGGATGGCGATGCCCTGCTTGAAGTCGGCCGGGGCCTCCACCCACCAGATCAGGGTCTCGATGGCTTCGAGCTGGCAGAAGTAGAGGGGAAACTGACGGGCGGTCGTGTCGTGCCAGTGCTCCAGGAGGCGCCGGGTGACGGTGGTGATGCCGGGGTAGTCCGCGGCCCGCCAGGTATCCACCCGCTCCCGGATGCGGTTCACCAGGGCCAGCTCGGCGGTGCGCCGGGTGTTGTTCCGGGTGTCGAAGATTTCGTAGCCTGCGGGCCTGCGGCCCTGGACGAGGGACAGGGCGTTGCCCGGGCCCTGCACCCAGTGGCGGGTGGGGGCCTCGAAGGGTGAGTTGATGATCAGGGACTTGGGGGCGGCCATGGTCGCGTCCTAGTCCAGGGCGATGATCTTGAGGGACTCGATGCCCCGGTCGTCCACGATCTTTACCGCCACCTGCCGGTGGTCCCCCGCCTCGAAGGGCAGGCTCACGGTGCCGTGGAAGGCGTCCAGCAGGCTCTCGTCCAGTTCCGCGCGGATGTCCCGGCGCAGCTTGTTCCAGCCCTCCTTGTCGCCAGCCATGGGGAAGAAGACCTGGCGGGGGTAGAGGCTCCGGTTGTCGTAGTCGGTGTCCAGCAGCCAGGCGGCGATCTTGCCCTTGCCGCCGCTGACCAGCTCGCCCTTCACGGTGTCGAAGTAGTCGAACCCGTGGACCTCCACCTGGAAGAGCCCGTCGGGCTGCCTCTTTAGCTCCACATCGGGCTGGCCCATGAGCCAGAAGCTCTGGTTGTTGCTGCGGGCCTTCTTGAGGTCCTCGGTGAGGAGGTCCGTGTTCATCTGGACCTTGAGCAGGTTGACCCCAGCCCAGTTCGTCTCGTCGATGTCCTTGGCGGCCTCGGGATCGAAGGCGAAGGCGCAGAACACGATGTGGCGGGCCGAGGGGCGCACCTTCTCGGCCTCGTGCAGGGCCAGGGCCACCTGCTTCTGCTCCATGGCGGCGTGCTCCGGCCCGAAGGCCACCAGCACCCGGTCCCCGCTCTCGGCGAGGGTGCCCAGGGCGTGCAGGTGCTTGAGCCCGGGCAGGGGCTCCAGACCGGCGAACTTCATCATCTGGCCGCCCTTGCCCCGGATGCCGGTCTTCAGCAGCTCGTCCATCCAGTCGTGCGCCCGGGCGCTGTGGCCGGACCGGGCGATGGCCTGGTCGGCCTCCTGCGGCACTACCTGCTCGTCCAGGCTGACCACCGTGGGCGAGGGCACGGCCTCTACCGTGAAGGGGCCCGTGATGCGCTTCTTGGAGCGATCCACCTGTGGCTTGTCGAAGAGCTGCTCCTGGTCAGCGTGGGCCGCGATGCTGGCGTCCATGGCCTTCTGCATGGCCTGGCGGGCGGCGTGGAAGGCCGCGAAGGGTGCCTCGGGCCAGCCATCCGGCAAGTCGAAGGGCACCTCCCATTCCAGGAGGGCGCCCGCCGGGGCGTCCTCGCCCGAGGGTAGCTTGACGGTCTTGGATTCAGGGGCCTTGAAGTCCACCCTCTGCCCCTTGCGCCCACCTTCCTCGACAGTGAAGGGGGAAGGCGGGGCCATGCGTAGATCTGTGTTCAGCGCCGCGAGGGCCGCCATGATCTTCGGGCGGTGGGCCTCGTAAATCGTGTCGATGTCGGGGTTGTTGGCGATAGATTTCAGAGTGACGTGGGGCACGGTTTCATAGACGAAGCCGCCCTTCAGCCCCTCGTGGGGATACTTCAGCTCGTAGTAGTCGAAGCCCGCCGTCATCAGCCGAGCCTTGGCAAGCGTCACGGCCACGCGGCTGGTGTCACAGGTGATCCATCGGCGGCCCCATTTTTCAGCAACAACGGCGGTGGTGCCGGAGCCACAGGTGGGATCAATTACGAGGTCGCCGGGGTCAGTAGTCATCAGGAGACAGCGCTGGATGACCTTTTCGGCCGTCTGAACAACGTAAGTCTTGTCTTCGGTAAAATTACCAGTTTGCATGTCGTCCCATAATTGGGTAATTGGTATGCATGCAAAATCAGATAAATATCTGACGTATTGAAGGGTATTACTCGCAACATGAAGGCGCCCAGCAACTGCCAATCTCTGAAATCCAACTCCTTCTTTATCCATTTTCCAAGCCTGTTCATAAGTTTTACCCTTGTGGCAGCATGGAATTACTGGATTACCTTGGCTTGTAATATTATCAGGTTTATAGAGCTTTGCATTAATCGGTAATTCTGCTTCGCCACGCTTCTCGGCCGCGCTCATCCCTCTGCGTGGAGAGTTCGGGCTGTCAATCCAGCTATATGTATTTGCAGTGCCGGATTCTCGGCTTTTTTCAATGAATAAATTAAAATATTTTGTCTTTGATTTGTCTTTTCCATACCATATGAGAAAATCAACATTACTAGCCAAAAAGTCAGTTGTAATTCCACTTGTTTTTGAAAATGGAATAATATTTAAATAATTTTCTGAACCAAAAATATCGTCAAGAATTTCTTTCACATGATGTAAATTCTCATCTGAAATTTGGACAAAAACGCTTCCAGATGAATGCATCAGTTCCTTGGCCAGTAATAGTCGATCCCGAAGGTAAGTTAAATATGAATGAATTCCCAATTCCCATGTGTCCCGAAAAGCTTTGATCATTTCGGGCTCCTGGGTCAGATCCTCATCTTTCCGATCCTGCACCTTCCTCGCATCACCTTTCTCTTTCTTCACGAATGGCTGGAAGTTGGAGCCGTACTTGATGCCGTAGGGCGGATCGATGTAGACCATCTGCACCTGACCGGCCATGTTCTCTTTCTGGAGCAGGCTGTTCATGACCAGCAGGCTGTCGCCGGTAACCAGCCGGTTGGCCCAGCCTCGGTCGTGTCGGTAGAAGTCGATGGCCTCCCGCAGGGGCACCTGCTCCCAGGGCGCCTCGAATAGGTTGGGCTGCACGAACTCCGCGGCCCTCTGGGCGGTCGTGGCGGTCTGCCCCTTGCGCACCGCGGCCAGGATGCTGGCGGGGTCCACCCGCTCGTGGACATGCAGGCTCACCGTGTCCACCTCGAAGCTGGTGCGCTCGGCCTTGCCCGTCCAGATGAGGTAGGGGGCCTGGAGACGCTTCAGTTCCAGAAGGGCCTCTCGCAGCACCTTCGGATCTTCGCTGGTCAGGGCCTCGTCGATGACGCCCTCGACCTGGGAACGGCCGATGTCGAAGCGCAGCTCGGGGTCCAGGTGGGGGTCGAAGGACCAGACGGTCTTGGGCTGGTCGGGGTCGTTCTCGGGCTTCACCAGCCCCACCTCGGGGTTGTTGGCCCGGCGGTCCGTGTGGCGGTAGGAGCGGATGGCGGCTTCCTCTGCAATCGGGGTGGAGGCTGCGGCCTGGACCTTCGTCTTGCGGGGCGCCCGGGCGGCGGCTTCTACGGCCACCGTCGGGGCCTCGGCCAGGTCCTCCAGCACGGGCGCCGTCCCGGGACGACGGACCGATCCCCCACGCCCCTGACCCTTCACCAGCCGTCCCTGGGACACGAGGGCATCACGGGCCTCGGCGTACTCGCCCTCCTCGATCTCGCGTCCCAGCTTTTTGCCGAGCTGCTGCCTCAAGGCGATGTTCCCCACGCCGCTCCCGTCCTCGGGGATCAGATCCATCAGGGCATTCGTCAGGTGCTCAAGGGACATGTCGACTCCGGTTGTGTTCCCCGCGCGTTCTCGCAGCGCGGCAACGAGGGGCACGGGTTCCAGGGGGCTTGGTCAAGATGATGAAGCCTCACGATCTGAGGGTCCACTTCGATCGAATGAACGGTGCAAATTCCCGTCCGATCTGTATGCGCCTCAATGCGGCTCGTAGAGGGAGTCGTCCTCAAGCAGACGTTTGGCGACCGCTTGGAGGGCGCCGCTGGCGAGGGATTCGAGGACAGGGCTGGCGTAGCCGTCGGCCCACTTCTCGGAGCGGTGGACCGTATGGATGAAGAGCCTGATGTCCTGGGGCCTCATGATCGGAATGGTCTGGCGCGGATGACGGTTGACGTCCTCCAGGTCGAGCCATTCTTCAGGTGGCAACCCGTCGACCACGAAGCCACAGGCGGGGCTCCCTTCGATGAAGCGCCTGTATTCAGGAACCTCCCACGAGGCGGCGGTCAGGTCGCCATCCCACGGGATCTCCCTGGATTCATCGACCCCGTAGAGGCGAAGGCAGGCGGCCTCCAGGTCGAGGATCAAGGAGGCCATGAATTTGGCCTGGACCTCGAATATCGGCGAACCGGGAGGCATGTACCCCCGACGGATGGCCGAAATAGATGGAGCTGGAAGAGGCTCGCTGAAAAGGGAGGGAGCAGTCATGGGCTCTGCCGGAGGCTGCTTTTCAAGTGCCTGCTTGACGAACCTTGCAAAGAACGCGGCGAGGCCCGGTTTCCCCTGGTGATGGAAGACAACCGCGGCGTGCTTGCAGTGCTTGATGACCGCCGCCTCGTTGCCCGCCTTCTGGGCCTTACAGGCGGAGGCGGCAATCGCGTCCGCGTCTTGCTTGATCCACAACGCGACGAGTTCGTCGTGCTGTGTAGACGTGCCTGCCTGCGGGCTTTTGGGTGTTTGTCGACGTGCTGGAGTTGGACGGCGTTCGACGGGTTCCCGGTATCGCCCCGCCCAAGCCCCCCAGACCTCCATCAGCTTGTCGACGATCGGGTGGTCGACCGGCAGGTTGAGGCGCTCCTTGACCAGCTCCGGTGGCACCAAGTGGACCGCCTGGCTCCGCCATCCCATGGCCGCAGGGGTGCCCCCGATCCGGCGGGCGAGGTAGTAGCGGGTGAAGGAAGTGCCCCTCTCGACATCGAGAAGGTGGTCCATCAGCTCGATCTGGAGGCCAGTCTTGTCGAGGACCTCCTTCAACGCGGTGGAGGCGAGGCTCAGATCCGACACAGTGCCCTTCGGAAAGGTCTGCTGGCCGCCTCCGTGCTGGTTGGTCGGGGACACCAGCCAGACGCGGCCATCGGGCTCGACAACCACGGCGCCCGCGGCCGGAATCTTGCCATTGGGCGGGTGGAACAGTCGTTCAGCGAGGAACATCTCGTCGGCTAGGAGGTTCCACTCCCTCCGGCTCGTAGGCGGCCTGCGCCAGGGCCGAAGGGGGACGCCGTTCATCTCGTGGGGCATCGCCCCCTCCGGCACCACCGTTGCGGACTGGCTGGGGTCCAGCCACGCAAAGAGTGGGGTCGGCGTGCTGGGGGAGGAAATGGGGACCGGGTTCCCCTGCTCGTCAGGGCATGGATGAGTGGCCATCAGGTGGCTCCGCTTTAGTCCGTCCTTGGGATGGACCCATTTAATCGAAAAGGGACGCGAGTCGTGACTTTCGATTATCGGAATTCATCAAGAGTGTGATCAGCGCCACAAGCCCTTGCCGGAGGTGGGTCGCTGTCGACAGTCGCAACCAGATCCTTCTCTTGAGGATGCGTCATGAGCCTTGAGATCGACTGCGGCTGCCTCAGCCCATGAAGTCACCCGGATCGACCTCGTGTTTCTCGAAGAGCATCAGCAGCATTTTTTGAGGCATGGGAAGAATCGGTCCCCCGTGGGCCCATCGACGGACGGTCCGGACATGGACCCCGAGCGAGTCTGAGAGCTGAGCTACTCCCCCTACCTTGTGGGCCAGTTCGCCGATGGGGCCCGGGAGTGTGATGGGTCTTCCGATCTTGGCCATGGGCCCTCCATTGCATTGAGGACAAGATGACCGAATCCATTCGACAGAAAGTGGCGAATCGCTGGCACCAAACGCTCGGTTGGTGGGGAGACCTCAGCGAGCGGGCTCTAGCGACAGGGGACCCCCAGGGTGAGGTTTCCGTATATTTTCCGTATGACCCGAATTTACGACTCGGTCTGATCGATAAAAAACAAAAGACGCCTTGATTTCTCAAGGCGTCTGGCTGGTAGGGCTAACGGGATTTGAACCCGTGTTACCGCCGTGAAAGGGCGGTGTCCTGACCCCTAGACGATAGCCCCATGGGGTGGAACTTGGTGGGCCCTGCGGGATTTGAACCCGCGGCCAACGGCTTAAAAGGCCGCTGC
>JAGRPP010000029.1 GCA_019449415.1 Geothrix sp. | reverse complement strand
GCAGGTCGCGGGAATGACAGGCAGGGGCAGATCGCGCTGCTCCTCGCCGGGCACCAGGGCCACCACCTTGGGAATGACCTCGCCGCCCTTCTCGATGAACACGCGATGGCCGATCTTCAGGCCGAGTCGGGCCAACTCGTCGGCGTTGTGCAGCGTCGCTCGGCGGACGGTGGAGCCCGCCACTTCCACGGCCTCCAGCTCCGCCACCGGCGTGAGCTTGCCCGTCCGTCCCACCTGCCAGGTGATGCCCAGCACGGTGGTCGTCACCTGGGTGGCCGGATACTTGAAGGCGATGGCCCAGCGCGGCACGCGATCCGTGGCGCCAAGGCGCTGCTGGAGCGCGGCCTCCAGGATCTTCAACACCACGCCATCCGTGTCAAAAGGCAGCTTCAGGCGGGCTTCGGCCTGGGTCGAAATGAAGGCCAGCACGGCTTCCAGATCGCCGGTGGCGTGGCCGGGCATGACCCCGAAGCCCCACTCGCCGAGGCGGGCCATGGACCGGGCGTGGTCTTCCGCTTGGCCTTCACCCCAGAGCACCTGCCATGGCAGGAATGACAGGCCGCGCGCCGCGACCTCGCGACTGTCCAGCAGCTTCATGGTGCCGCTGGCGGCATTGCGGGGGTTGGCGAAGCGCACCTCGCCCCGGGCGTCCCGCTGGCGGTTCAGCTCCTCCCAGCGCTTGCGGGACAGGAACACCTCGCCGCGCACTGTGAGCGATTCCGGGGCGTCCTCGGGAAGTCGCAAGGGAATGTCGGAGAGGGTCCGCGCATTCTCGGTCACCAACTCGCCCGTCTCGCCATCGCCGCGGGTGAGGGCCTCCACGAGCAATCGGTTCTGGTACCGGAGGGACAGCGATAATCCGTCCACCTTCAATTCCGCAGCGTAGCGGGGCTGGGCCTCCGGTGCGAGCCGACGCCACTTGGCCTCCCACTCCCGCAGCTCCGCCTCGGAATATGCATTGTCGAGGCTCAGCATGGGGACGGCGTGGCGGCGTTTCTCGAAGGCGTCAATGGGCGGCGCGCCCACGCGCAGGGTGGGGCTGTTGGGATCGGCCAGATCGGGGTGGGCCACCTCGAGGTCGCGCAGTTCCCGCTCCAGGGCGTCGTACTCGGCATCGGAAAGGACCGGCTGGTCCAGCACGTAATAGCGGTGCCGGTGCGCCCGCACCTGGTCCGCCAGATCCTTCATGCGCTGCCGCAGGTCCATCACTTCACCCTTGACCGGTACAGGATGCCCATGATGAGGCCCAGCGCCAGAAAGAAGCTCAAGGTGCTGCTGCCTCCGGCACTGAAAAAGGGCAGCACCATGCCCTTGTTGGGCAGGGCGCCAGCCACCATTCCCACATTCACCATCAGATGGAGGGCGAAGATGCCCGCAGCGCCAGCGCAGAAATAGGTTTCAGCGTTCGTGTGGGCGGCCTTGGCGGCGTCGAGGATCCGGCTGAGCAGAAGGCCGAAGAGGCCCAAGGCCAGCAGCACGCCCAGGAAGCCCCGCTCCTCCGCCCACACGCTGAAGGCGAAGTCTGTGGTCTTCACGGGAAGGAAGTTCAGCTGGGTCTGGGAACCGCTGATGAAGCCCTTCCCGATGAGACCCCCGGCGCCAATGGCGATGCGGCTCTGGTTCACCTGGTAGCCCTTGCCCTGGAGGTCGCTGGAAGGATCCAGGAAGATCCTCACCCGCTGCTTCTGGTAGGGCTTGAGGGCGAACTTCCAGGCGCCAAAGCCTCCCACGGTGACCAGCAGGAGCAGGACGAT
>JAGRPP010000028.1 GCA_019449415.1 Geothrix sp. | reverse complement strand
TGCATGGGCGTCTCCGCCATGCGCTTCAGCACCTCCTGCACGCCCCGCTCCAGCTGGCGGTCGTGGCCCGCCAGCATGGAGGCGGGATCGTTCTCCACCTCGATGTCCGGCGTCACGCCCTGGCCCTCGATGATCCACTCGCCCGTGGGGGCGTTGGTGCCGGACTGGGGCACGAACACGCTGCCCCCATCGATGAGGGGCGTGCTGCCCCCGCCCACGACGCCGCCCCAGGTGCGCTTGCCGATGAGGGGACCGAGGCCCGCAAAGCGGAAATGGTAGGGGAAGATGTCGCCGTCGCTGGCGCTGGTCTCGCTCACGAGCGCCACCATGGGGCCGTGGAACACGGTGGACGGGTACGTGGAGGGGTGTTCACCCGCGTAGCCGAAGCGCGTGCCCAGCAGTTTCTTGCCCAGGCGCTCCAGGATCATCTGGCTGATGTTGCCCCCGCCGTTGGCGCGGACATCCACGATGAGCCCCTCCTTGCGGATCTGCGGGTAGTACCACTTGATGAACTCGTACAGGCCGGGCCCGCCCATGTCGGGAATGTGAAGGTAGCCCACCGTGCCGCTGCTGAGTTTGTCCACGGTCTCCTTCGAGCGCAGCACGAAGTCCAGGTAGCGCAGGCTGGCGTCGCTCGGGATGGGCTGGTAGGTGACCTGCCGCGCGCCCTCGGGGCTGGGCTTGGCGTTCAGCGTCAGCGTCACCGGGAAGGTCTTGTCCCGCAGCAGGCGGTAGGGGTTGTCGTCGGCCTTCAGCTCCACGCCGTCGATGGCCAGGATGTAGTCGCCCTCGCGGGCGTCCACCCCGGGTTCCGTGAGGGGGCTGCGGTACTTGGGTTCTTCGTTGTGGCCCCGGTAGATGCGGGCCAGACGGTAGCGGCCGGCGGCGGCGTCCAGCTCGAAGCGCGCGCCGGGGAGGCCCACCTTGGCACGCTCGGGCAGGAACTGGTCGCCGCCATCGGTGTAGGTGTGGCCGATGTTCAGCTCGGAGATGAGCTCGGTGAGCACGTAGGTGAGGTCCGAGCGGTGGGTCACGTGCTGGAGCCAGGGGCGGTACTGCTCGCGCAGGGCCTTCCAGTCGTAGCCGTGCATGTTCTTCACGTAGAAGAAGTCACGGAAGCGCCGCCAGGTCTCGTCGTAGACCTCGCGCCACTCCTCGGCGGGAATGCGGTCCACGTAGAGGGCCTTGGTGGAGATCGTCTTCTTCTCCGTGGCCTTGGGTTTGGCGTCCATGAGCTGGTACGAGGTGGTGGGCCCCTGCCCAGTCCGGGCCAGGACCTTGCTGCCGTCCTGGCTCAGCATCCAGCTCTGGACCTGGGGCAGCAGCTCGCTCTCCTGGCGCTTCTTCAGGTCGAAGATCCAGAGCCTGCCGCCGCCCGGGCGGTGACCGTTAACCTCGCCGTACACGAAGGGTTCGGCCTTGCTGTAGAGCAGGAAGCCCTTCACGGCCTCCAGGCCGCCCAGGTTGTCCGCGGGTACCGGCACGCGCACGCCGCGCTGCTCGAAGCCATCGAAGTCGATGCGCACGGCGACGGGGGCTTTGGAAGCTTCAGGTTTCTTCCCGCCTTCCTCTTTCTTCGGGCCGTCCTCCTTCTTCTCCGGTGTCGCCCCCACCTCGTCGCTCTCTGGCGGGAAGGGATGGGCCACGGCCTTCGTCAGGGTGTAGGCCACGATGTCGGTGTTGCGGTTGCCGGCGAAATCGAACTCCAGGTTGCTGATCTGGGGCGCGTAGTCCCGGCGGCTGAGGGCGTAGAGGTACTTGCCCTCGGGATCCCAGGCGGGATCGGCCACGGTGAACAGCTCGCCGGTGAGGCGGTGGAGCCGCTGGTCCGCCAGGCTCCAGGCATGGAGGCTGCGCGTGCCATTCAGGTTCGCCAGGGAGAAGGCCAGGAACTGGCCGTCCGGGGACCAGGCCAGGTCGCCCACCCGGGCGAATTCATCTTTCGCGGCTTTCGCGAGCTTGCGGTCGGCCACGCTCAGGACATAGACCACGCCGCCCTTGTCCGTGAAGGCCAGGTGCTTGCCATCCGGCGCCCAGACGAGGTTACTGAGCTGACCCACCAGGCCGCTGGTGAGGGCCTCGGGCTTTCCC
>JAGRPP010000027.1 GCA_019449415.1 Geothrix sp. | reverse complement strand
TCGACTGGCAGGGCATGTCTTTGCTGAACTGTGGAGGTTCACCCGAGCACCTCTGAGAGCTGTTTGGTCGCACTTTCAGCTTCCCAGATCAGCTCGGGTGAACAACCTGATTGGCACTTACACCTAGCCCACCGGCCGCCGTCCCTCCATGGCGCGGTCCAGCGTGAGTTCGTCGGCGTATTCGAGGTCGCTGCCGATGGAACGGGGCCCCCTCCGCGATCCGGCGAAGCCGGAGAGTGGGAGCACAGCGCGGGGCGCTGTGCGATCGGGGGGTAGTCCCAGGGGCCCCATCGGCTATCCGACGGGTCTCCGCCCCTCCATGGCGCGGTCCAGCGTGAGTTCGTCGGCGTATTCGAGGTCGCTGCCGATGGGGAGGCCCAGGCCGATGCGAGTGGTGCGGACGCCGATGGGCTCGAGGATGCGGGCCAGCCAGCTGGCGGTGGCCTCGCCATCCACCGTGGGGTTGGTGGCCAGGATGACTTCCTGGATGGCGTGATCCTCCAGCCGCTTCAGCAGCTCACGGATGCGCAGCTGGTCGGGGCCCACGCCGCGCAGGGGCGAGATCAGGCCCCCCAGCACATGGTAGCGGCCCCGGAAGTGGCCGCTGCGCTCGAAGCTCAGCACATTGGAGGCTTCCGCCACGATGACGAGGCTGGCGGGATCACGGCGCGGATCCAGGCAGATGGGGCAGGTGGGCTGGTCCGTGAAGGCGCCGCACACCTGGCAGAAGCCCACCTTCTCGGCGGCCTGCTGCAGCTGGTGGGCGAGGTGGGCCATGCCTTCGGGGCCCTCTTTCAGCAGGTGAAGGGCCATGCGCTGGGCGGACTTGGCGCCCACGCCCGGCAGCTTCTGGAGGCTTTCCACCACGGCCTCGAGTGGCGGCGGCAGCTTCATGGGCGGGCCCCAGCCTTCACAGCCCCAGGCCCGGCAGGTTGAGGCCCGCGCCCATGCCGCCCATCTGCTTCTTCATGGCCTCGTCGGCCTTGGCGGCGGCGTCGTGGAAGGCGGCCACCAGCAGGTCCTCGAGCATGGAGGGGTCCTCGGGATCCATGGCGTCCTTGGCGATGGAGATGCCCTTCAGCTCCTTGGAGCCGTTGAGGGTGACCTTCACCAGCTCGCCGCCGGCGGTGCCCTCCACTCGCAGGTTGGCCTGGGCCTCCGCCAGTTTGGCCTGCATCTGCTGGGCCTGTTTCATCAGGAAGCGCATGTCCATGTCAGTCTCCGGGAAGGGGGGTGGGCGCGGGCTTGGGGGAGCGCAGCCGGTGGGCCAGCCGCAGCATCAGAAAATATCCCACAGGTACGGCCACGGCGCTCAGCACGAAGCCGCCCAGCAGGTAGGGCGCGAGGATGGGCTTGAGCATGGTGGCGGCGGCCTGGAAGCCCTCGCGGGAGGTGAAGCTCTGCCAGCCGATGCTCTTCCAATCCACGCCGCCCAGATCCAGGTGCAGGCCGCGCCCCAGCAGCAGGTTGCCGAAGAAGGTCGAGGCCGTGGCGATGGGCACCATGGTCCAGGGATTGTTGGTGAAGGCCCCCAGGAAGGTGAGCGGGCGATGCAGCTTCCGGGTCAAGGCGCAGGCGATCAGTACCAGTCCCGTGTGCGTTCCCAGCAGGGGGTTCCAGGCGATGCAGAGGCCCAGGGCGAAGCTCCAGGCCAGGTGGTGCGGCTCCAGTCCCGGATCGGCCAGAAACCGCTTGGTGCGGGCCCAGAGGTGCGATTTGTCGTGATGCGTCATGAAGATCCGAAGTGATCGAAGCTGAGGTCGGGCAGGGGAAGCAGCGAATCCCCATCATAGGCCAGGAGGCTGGCCGCCCCGCGGGGCATGACCGTGCCGACGGGAAGGAGGGACAGGCCCAACCGCGACTCCAGCTCCGCCTGGGGCAGGGAGGCGCCGAAGCAGCGGGCATAGTCCTCGCCGCCTCTCCGCGCATCCTCGTCCAGGGCCGGGTCCAGCACGATGCTGAGGCCCGAGGCCTCGGCCAGGTTGCGGAGATCCCGGCTCAAGCCATCGGACAAATCCAGGCAGGCGTGGACCTCGGGGATCTCCGCCAGCCGAAGGCCGAGGCCCAGCCGCGGTCGAGGGGCCAGGTGGGCCTCCAGATCCGCATCGGGGCGGGCGGGGTCCCAGCGCTGCCCGGCCTGGAGCTTCCGCAGGCCCCGGAGGCTGGCGCCGGGGCGCTGATCCACGAAGATCCGGTCGCCGGGCCGAAGGCCGTCCCGCCGCAGCCAGCGGGCGGCAAACCCGAAGGCCGTGAGACCCAGGCCCAGGCCCGCGGGCCGGCCCACCGTATCCCCTCCCAAAACCTGGACACCGGCCTCCCGGGAGCCCGCGGCCAGGCCCGCCAGGAAGGCCGCCAGCCAGGGGGCGTCGACCCCTGGCCCCAGGGCCAGGGTGAGGGTGTAGCCGAAGGGGCGGGCCCCGGAGGCGTCCAGATCCGACAGGTTCACGGCCAGGAGCTTACGGGCCAGCAGGTCCGGCGGATGCCAGTCGAGGCGGAAGTGCTGGCCGGATTCCATGAGATCTGTGGTCACCAGAAGGCGATGGCCGGCCGGGGTGGGAGGCAGGGCGCCGCAGTCGTCCACCAGGCTCTCGCCTCCGGGCAGCAGGGCCCGGATCTGGGCAAGAATTCCCGTCTCCTGCAGGCTCATGGGCGGACCTCCGTCACAAGTCCAGTCTCCCACGCCTCCGAAGGCGAGGCGAAGCTTGGTCCGGGACCACGGCGATGCTAGGTTGATTGAGTTCGCCCATCGCCGGGCCCCCACTGGATCTCTAGGAGACGACCATGGCCATCACCAAAGTCTGGATCGAAGAAGGCTGCATCGTGTGCAATGCCTGCGAAGCCGAGTGCCCCGATGTCTTCCATGTCACGGACACCAGCTGCAACATCAACGGCTCCGTGCGCGAGGACGGCGTGGATTCCGAGAACCGTGAGGAGATGAGCGCCCTGTCCGGCAGCTTCGGCACGGACCTGGAAGCCAGCATCGAGGCCGCCGCCGCCGGTTGCCCCGTGGAAGTCATCAAGTTCGAGAAGGCTTAAGAAGGCCAGTCTTCAGTCCTCAGTCTTCAGTGGAACGGGCGCCTCAGGGCGCCCGTTCTGCATTGGCTGAAGACTGAAGACTAATCCTTCAGCCCCACATTCACTTCGAACTCCCCGAAGGGGGTCGTGAAGGGGATGGCGATGCAGGGGACATCGCCGCTGCGGCTGATCTTGTGGCCTTTGCCGACCACCACGGTGGGCACGGAGATGGAGAGGCTGAACCCGTCCTGGATGAGCAGGCGCCGGGCATCGCCCACCACGATGTTGCCGATCTCGCCGATGGCATCCTCCACCGACTGGTTCAGGTCCGCGATCTCCTCCATGAGCATGTTGCCG
Source organism: Geothrix sp. (assembly GCA_019449415.1). Classification (GTDB taxonomy): domain Bacteria; phylum Acidobacteriota; class Holophagae; order Holophagales; family Holophagaceae; genus Geothrix; species Geothrix oryzae. The sequence continues at coordinate 93,900 of JAGRPP010000027.1, read as the reverse complement.
GCGATGCGGCAGGCCAGGCCCACCGGGAAGCTGAGGATGATGGATCCGGAGGTATCCCCGGTGATGCCGATGATGGCGGAGATGTCATAGGTGGTGATCAAGTCCTCTTTGACGGACAGGCCGATTTTCTCGGCCGAGATGTTGGCCATCATTTCGAGGCTGCGAAGGGTGGCTTCGATGAATGGATTGATGAAGGCGACGTTCATGGGACCCCGGCCGAATGTCTGATTCCCTTTGTTTCGACCAGGGAATTCTCCGGCATGATTTCTGGCATTGAGGGGATTGGACGCCCGCGTCACCATGGACCTTCCGCCCCGGAGAGTCCCATGCTCAATCGCCTGCAGGCCGATCTGAAAACCGCCATGCTGGCGCGGGATGCGCCAGGGACCCAGGTGTTGCGCATGGCCCTGGCCGCCTACAAGAACGAGGCCGTGGCCAAGGGGCTCGGCCCGCAGGGGACCCTGGCCGAAGCCGACGCCCTGGCGGTGCTCAAGCGCCTGGTGAAGTCGCGGGAGGATAGCGTGGCCCAGTTCGAGAAGGTGGGCCAGACGGATCGGGCCGCCCAGGAGCGGGCGGAGATTGAGCTGCTGAAGCCCTACCTGCCGGCCATGCTCGAGGGACCGGCCCTGGAGGCCGCCGTGCGGGCCGCCATCGCCCAGACCGGGGCCACGGCCAAGAAGGACATGGGCCTGGTGATGAAGGCCCTCCAGGCGGCCCACGGCGGCGCCTTCGACGGCAAGGCCGCCAGCGCCCTGGTGCAGGGGCTCCTGGCTTAACGCCACGAGAGCCGCGGCGACCAAGGAAGGCGCTTTTGACGCAGGGGCCGGGGTTTGCCTGGCCCGTGCATGAGGGTTGAAGGGGGAACCTCGCGAGCGAAGCGAGCAGGCGGCCCCCCCTTCCTCGTATAGACTTGAAGGTTCGAGGCCCCCATGAAGCAGTCGAAGCTCCTGATCCAGACCCTGCGCGAGACGCCGCGCGACGCCGATGTGGTGAGCCAGCAGCTCATGATGCGCGCCGGCATGATCCAGAAAGTGGCGGCGGGCATCTACAGCTACCTGCCCCTGGCCTTCCGGAGCATCCGCAAGTTCGAGGAGATCGTCCGCGAGGAGCTGGCCAAGGACGGCTGCCAGGAGCTGCTCATGCCTGCCGTGCTGCCTGCCGACCTGTGGCAGGAAAGCGGCCGTTGGAAGTTCTACGGCGATGAGCTGCTCCGGTTCTGCGACCGCAAGGCCAAGGCCGACATGGCCGAACGCCGCCAGAAGGGCGAGAAGCCGGACGAGCGCGACTTCTATAACTTCTGCCTCGGCCCCACCCACGAAGAAGTCATCACGGATGTCGTCCGGAAGAATGTGCGTAGCTACAAGCAGCTGCCCATGAACCTCTTCCAGATCCAGACCAAGTTCCGCGACGAGCGGCGCCCGCGCTTCGGCCTCATGCGGGGCCGCGAGTTCACCATGAAGGACGGCTACTCCTTCCATGCGGACGACGCCTGCGCCGACCGCGAATACTGGGCCATGTTCAATGCCTACAAGCGCATCTTCTCGCGCCTGGGCGTGAAGTTCCGGCCCGTGGAGGCGGACAGCGGCGCCATCGGCGGCAGCTTCACCCACGAGTTCCATGTGCTGGCCGGCAGCGGCGAGGACGCGATCCTCAGCTGCAACGCCTGCGACTACACCTCCAACATCGAGAAGACGGAGGCTCCGGCGCTGCCCATCGGAGATCACGGCAAGGCCTTCGAGCTGAAGCGGGACCACTTCCGCACGCCGGGCGTGGTGGGGCAGGTGGAGCAGGCGGCGGGCATGATCGACGCGGACCATCCGCAGGGCATGCCTCTCACTCAGACCAGCAAGTTCTTCCTCTACCGGGCCACTTTCGCGGATGGCACCACGCAGCTGGCCGGTGCCGTGCTGCGCGGCGACCATGAGGTGAATCCCGTGAAGGTGAAGAACTTCCTCGGCGCCGCCGAGATGGAGCTGATGCCCCTGGAGGAGGCCGAGGCCTTCACCGGCGCCAAGACGGGTTTCATGGGACCCGTGGGCCTGCAGGGCGTGAAGATGCTGGTGGACCGCAGCCTCGAAGGGGCGGTGAACCTCACCTGCGGCGCGAACCGGACGGACTACCACCACTTCGGGTTGGACCCGGCCCGCGACCTGCCGGGCTGCACCTTTGCGGACCTGCGCATGGCCGCCGAACACGACACCTGCACCCGCTGCGGGAAGGGTCAGTACCAAGCCTTCCGCGGCATCGAGGTGGGCCAGGTCTTCAAGCTGGGCACCAAGTATTCCAAGTCCATGTCCTGCACTTTCCTGGATGAGCAGGGCAAGGAAAATCCCATGGTGATGGGCTGCTACGGCATCGGCATCACCCGCACGGTGGCCGCGGCCATCGAGCAGAACTTCGACACCGATGGCATCATCTGGCCCTGGCCCATCGCGCCTTACCATGTGCAGGTGGTCTGCCTGGATCCCGGCAGCGAAGAAGTCGCGAGCGTGGCCTCCATGGTGGAGAAGGACCTGGAAGCCGCCGGCTTCGAGGTGCTGCACGACGACCGCGAGGGCCTGAGTCCCGGTGCCAAGTTCAAGGATGCGGATCTGCTGGGCTTCCCCCTGCGCCTCACCGTGGGGGCCAAGGGCCTGAAGGACGGTCTCGTGGAATTGCGCGACCGCCGCACCAAGGAGGTCGTCAAGCTCAAGCCGGAGGCCGCCGTGGCCGAGGTGTCCGCCGCCCGCGACCGCATCATGCAGGAACTGGAAACCGCAGGAGGGCGCTAGGGCCTCCCTTCTAATTGGGGTGCGGCCGCGCAAGGGGCGCCGCCCAAGCGAGACAAGGAGAACGACGATGGCGATAGCGGCACTATCGACGAGGCGTTCGACGCGGTATCGCGCCGGGCGCCGCCCCTTGCCCTCCGGGACATGGCCAGCCGCACCCCTGGTGGCGTTGCCGGCCTTGAGCGATGTCCCGCATCGCCCTTCGGCCGGCGCCTTGCCAGAGGCGCGGCTGGCCAATGTCGCGGCTCACATCCAATTTGAAGGGAGGCCCTAATGGCCGAGGGCCGGGTCCACCTCACCACCTTCATCGAAGGCGTGCTGGTCCATGGGACGCAAACGCCCTTCGTCCTGCTGGTACCCTCGCCGCACAGCCCCCATCGCGGCCTGCTCATGCCGGCCCAGATCCCCTGGTCCCCGGGCTTCCTGCCGACGGCTCTGCTGAATGCCCAGATCGAGGCTGCCTGGGGGATGCCCTTCCGCTTTGTGGATCATTCCGTGCTGCCCGTGGTGTTCGACGAGCGCACCAGCCGGCTGCCGACCCCCTGGCTGCTGCGGCTGGAAGGACTGGAAGGCCAGCAGCGGCTCTACCTCAGCCACCTGCTCCGCACGAAAGCCCCGGAGGATGAACTGCCCACGCCGCCCCCCGGCGGCCAATGGTTCAGCGACAAGGCCCTCCAGAGCGTCGATCTCCTGCCGGGCGTCCGCCGGCTCTGCCAGGCCGCCATCCAGGCGGTGGCGGAAGGGTGAGTTTCCATCCTTCGCCCGTTCATACGAAAATCGGCGCCAAGGGCGCCGATTTTCGCAGGGGCTTCGCCTAAAAATTACATCTGCTCGAAGGCGTTGAAGAAGTAGCTCACTTCGAACTTGGCGCTCTCGGGCTTGTCGCTGCCGTGGGTGGCGTTGCGGCCGATGCTGGCACCGAAGCGCTTGCGGAGGGTGCCCTCGGCGGCGTTGGCGGGGTTGGTGGCGCCCATGAGGTCGCGCCAGCGCAGGATGGCGTTCTCACCCTCGAGCACCATGATGGCCACGGGGCCCTCGGTCATGAAGGTCTCGAGCTCCGGATAGAACCCCTTGCCGACATGCTCGTGGTAGAAGCCCTGGCAGATGGCGCGGGTGAGCTGGGTCAGCTTGAGGCCCACGATCTTCAGGCCGCTCTGCTCGATGGCGGCGATGATTTCGCCGATGTGGCCGTCCTTGACGGCATCGGGCTTGACGATGGCAAAGGTGCGCTCTAGGGTCATGATTCCTCCAGAATCCAAACGATCAGTGTGCCTTGGGCGGGTAACTTCGGCAACCGCGGGGCCTTGGCGTTGGCCTCCAGTGCTGGGAAATGGGGATCCGCCGCGCTACAATCGATGGTTTACGCGACTGGACGGATCCATGCTCGACAACTTCCTCAAGAAACTCATCGGCTCCAAGAACGACCGGGAGCTGAAGCGGCTGTGGGCCCGGGTTCAGGCCATCAATGTCCTGGAACCGGAGATCTCGGCCCTCAGCGATGATGCGCTGAAGGCCAAGACACCCTACCTCAAGGAGAAGCTGGCCAACGGCGCCACCCTGGAGGACATCCTGCCCGAGGCTTTCGCCGTCTGCCGCGAGGCCAGCAAGCGCGTGCTGAAGATGCGCCATTTCGATGTGCAGCTGGTGGGCGGCATGGCCCTGCACGAGGGCAAGGTGGCCGAGATGCGGACGGGTGAAGGCAAGACCCTCACCGCCACGCTGCCGCTCTACCTGAATGCCCTGGCCGGCAAGGGCGCCCATCTCGTCACGGTGAACGACTACCTGGCCCGCCGCGACGCCGAGTGGATGGGGCGCCTCTACACCTGGCTGGGCCTCAGCATCGGCATCATCCAGCACGGCCTGGAAGACCAGCAGCGCCGCGATGCCTACGCCTGCGACATCACCTACGCCACCAACAACGAGCTGGGTTTCGACTACCTCCGCGACAACATGAAGTGGGACCTGGAGGAATTCACCCAGCGTGGCTTCAGCTACGCCATCGTCGACGAGGTGGACAGCATCCTCATCGACGAGGCCCGCACCCCGCTTATCATTGCGGGCAGCAGCGAAGAGGACACCTCCAAGTACTTCCGCATCGATGCGGTGGTGCCGAAGCTCAAGGCGGAAGTCCACTACAAGGTGGACGAGAAGGACCGCCAGGTGATGCTCACCGACGAGGGCATCCACTTCGCCGAACAGCTGCTGGGCGTGGCGAACCTCTATGATCCGACCAGCATCGAGACCCTTCACGGCCTCAACCAGGCCCTGCTGGCGCACAACCTCTACCGCCTGGATGTGGACTACATGGTCCGCCCCAAAGAGGACGGCAAGGGCATGGAAGTGGTCATCGTGGACGAGTTCACGGGCCGCCTCATGCCGGGCCGTCGCTGGTCCAATGGCCTCCACCAGGCCATCGAGGCCAAGGAGGGCGTGGAGGTCAACGCCGAGAACCAGACCCTCGCCACCGTGACCTTCCAGAACTTCTTCCGCATGTACAGCAAGCTGGCGGGCATGACCGGCACGGCCGAGACCGAGGCCACGGAACTGCACTCCATCTACAAGCTCGATGTGATCATCATCCCCACGAACATGCCCATGATCCGCAAGGACTTCGCGGATACGGTCTACTCGACCCGCGCCGGGAAGAAAAAGGCCATCGTCGAGGAGATCAAGGACCTGCACACCAAGGGGCAGCCCGTCCTGGTGGGCACCGCCAGCATCGAGAGCAGCGAAGACCTGGCCGATGCCTTGACAGCTGCGCGGATCCCCCATGTGGTGCTGAATGCGAAGCACCACGAGCGGGAGGCCGAGATCGTGGCGCAGGCCGGCCGGAAGGGGGCCGTCACCATCGCCACCAACATGGCCGGTCGCGGCACGGACATCATCCTGGGCGGCAATCCCGAAGGACTGGCCCGGCTCGAAGCCAAGAAGAAGGACATCGCCCTCTACGACGAAGAGGGCTTCGAAACGGCCGAGTTCTCGGCTCTCGTGGAGCAGATGCGCGAGCAGACCGCGGCGGAGCATGAAGAAGTGGTCGGCCTCGGGGGCCTGCACATCCTCGGCACGGAGCGCCACGAGAGCCGCCGCATCGACAACCAGCTCCGCGGCCGTGCCGGCCGCCAGGGCGATCCCGGCAGCAGCCGCTTCTACCTGTCCCTCGAGGACGACCTGATGCGGATCTTCGGCGGCGATCGCATCAAGAACCTCATGGGCGCCATGGGCATGAACGATGACGAGCCCATCGAGGCCGGCATGGTCACCCGCGCCATCGAGCGCAGCCAGAAGCGGGTGGAGACCCACCACTTCGAGATCCGCAAGCACCTGCTCGAGTACGACGATGTGATGAACAAGCAGCGCATATTCTTCTACGGGCTGCGCACGGAGATCCTCAAGGGCAACACCAAGGACTATGTCCTGCAGGTCGCGGGCGAGATCGCCGAAGGCATCTCCAACGACTTCCTGCCCGACAAGGGCGAGCGCGACCTCGCCGGGTTCCGCGAGCGCGTGGAGCAGCTCTTCGCCATTTCCGGGGAAGAAGTGGACGCGGTGGGTCAGTTGCCCCAGGCCCAGGCCACCACAGCCCTGGCCAACCTGGTGCAGCGCATCTACGAGGGCAAGGACGAGCGACTGGGCGGTGACGGCATGCGCAGCTATGAGCGCTGGTCCATCCTCCAGATCATCGACGCGGCTTGGAAGCGCCACCTGCTGGTCATGGATCACCTGAAGGAGGCCATCGGCTTCCGCGGCTACGGCCAGAAGGATCCCCTGGTGGAATACAAGCGGGAAAGCTACGAATACTTCGAGCAGATGCGCTTCGGCTACGAGGACGAGATCATCTCGTACCTCTTCCGTGTGGAACCCCAGCCCGCCTATGTGCCGGATGAAGACTTCTTCCGCGGCCCCTCCGAGACCATCGAACTCGGGCCCGACGAACAGGGCAACGCCTCGGAAGGCATCCAGCGCGTCCTCCGGTTCACGGCCGGGGGGTTGGAGGACTGAGCTTTTCAACTCTTTCTGCCAGCAAAACGCGGGGGCTTTTGCCCCCGCGTTTTGCTAGAGGCAGGGCCTTCGGCCCTGCTAGGGTGCTCGTATGGAACTCATCGTTGTTACGGGGCTCTCAGGGGCAGGACGCCATGCGGTGCTCGGCGCGCTGGAAGACACCGGCTGCACGGCCCTGGACAATGTACCGCCCCGTTTGTTGGAACCGCTGCTCGAGCTGGAATCCAAGCTGCAGCCCGGCCGGGACCGGCTGGTGGTGGGCATGGACAGCCGCCACCCCGATTTCGCGGCGGAGTTCGGGCCTCTGCTGGAGCGCCTCCAAGGAGAGAACATCCCCGTGCAGGTGGTCTTCCTGGAGGCGGACGACGAGGCGCTGCTGCGCCGCTACTCGGAGACCCGCCGGCCCCACCACCTGGCCCTTCTCGGGTCCGCTGGCGAGGGCATCCGCCGGGAGCGCGAACTGCTCGCTCCCATCCGGGCCATGGCCACCACCATCCTCGACACCAGCCACTTGAACCTGTCGGAGCTGCGCCAGCGCGTCGCGACCCTGATACCTGCCCTGCCTACGCGGAATACCGCCGTGCGGCTGCTCAGCTTCGGGTTCAAGCGGGGCGTTCCGGCCGATGCGGATGTGATGCTGGACGCCCGGTTCCTGCCCAATCCCTACTATGTCGAAGCCCTGAAGCCGTTGACGGGCCGGGACTGGGCCGTGCAGGAATACCTGCTGGAGTCCCCTGAATTCCGGGAATTCCTCGATCGGGCCGAATCCTGGCTGCGGTGGTCCCTGCCCCTGGTCCAGCAGGAGGGACGCGCCTACCACACCCTGGCCATCGGCTGCACCGGGGGGCAGCACCGCTCCGTGGCGCTGGTGGAAATGCTCGGACAACGCCTCCGGCGGGAGGTCGCGACCCTGGTCATTCGCCACCGGGAGCTGGAGGGCTGATCAGGCCTCGACGAACACCACGCCCCGCTTGGCCAGCTCTTCGCGGATGAAGTCCCAGGCGCCCGGCTCCTGACCCACGAACTCCGGCGGGCTGATGCCCTTGCGGCGGTAGCCCCCCTGGGCGAGCAGGCGCACAGCGGCGGTGCAGGTGTAGCCGGTGGTCCGGGCCATGGAGGTGGTCTTCGTGGGCCGATCGTAGCGATCCAGGAGGTTCCACTCCTTGCGCAGCCGTTGGCCGGCCTTTTCGCCTTCCACGGTGACGCGCATGACCGTGAAGTCCTCGTCTCCCTCTCCCATCTGCCAGAGGGGGAAGAGCAGGGCGGTGGCGAGATCCAAGGGGACGACCTCGCCGCTGCCCACGGGGATGGGGTTCTTGCCGAAGAAGCCTGTCTCGCGCAGGATCCGCATCTTCTCGATGTGGCCGGGGTAGCGGAGGGTCTTCTCCTTCATGTCGGGCACCTGGGGGAAGGTCCGGATGATGCTGCGGAGGCCGTCCGTGTTGAAGGATTCCAGGGTGCCGAGGCCATCGAAGTCCAGCAGCTCCGGCTCGGACAGCGCGGGCAGCGTCACCGTGCGGCCGTCCTTCACATAGCGGGCCGGCCGGGTGTACTCCTCGATGACATCGATGGGGCTGAAGCCCGCCTTGTACTCGTAGGGCCAAGTGCGGATCACGGGGAGCCCGCCCACCAGGCACTCGAAGGTGTGGATACGGTCCCACTGGCGGGAGAGGTCGCCCAGGATGAGGTTGCCGCAGCCCGGCGCCACGCCGCAGTCCACGATGGCGGTCAAGTTCTGGCGCTGGGCCAGCGCGTCCAGTTCGAAGCAGTCCTCGTCGAAGAAGGAGATGTCCACGAGCGGCTTGCCGGCCTCCAGGACGGCCCTGGCCGTGGCAAACCCCATGAATCCGGGCACGGCGCCCACGACGATGTCCGCATCGGCCACGGCGGCCTTCACGGCGCTGGCGGCGGCGAGGTCCGCGGGCCGCGTGGCGATCCCGGCTTCGCCCATGCGGGCCAGGGCGGCTTCGGAGCGGTCCGCCACGGTGACCTTGAAGTCCGGGGCCAGGTCCCTGGCCATGGCGCCGCCGACACGGCCTGCTCCGAGAATGACGATGTGGGTCATGGCGGACTCCTTGCGGTTCAGGTGGCGATGCGGGGCTTCACCCAAAGATAGACGGGCCAGCCTAGGGCCACCAGAAGGAGGCCCGGCCAGGAATAGCTGGGCCGATGGATGAAGAGGGCGCCGATGATGGCCAGGGCGCCGAAAAGGTAGAGGCCGGGGACGAAGGGGTAGCCCCAGACCCGCACGGGGCGCGGAAAGTCCGGCCGCCGCCAGCGCAGCAGGAAGACCCCGCCCACGGTGAAGACATAGAAGAGGATCGTGGGGAGCATCACGAAGTCCAGCAGCTGGCCATAGGTGCCCGTGAGGGTGAGGAGGCTGGTCCAGAGGGCCTGGATCCAGAGGCCGAACCCCGGCACGCCGTGGGCGTTGAGCGAGGCGGCCTGGGGGTAGAAGAGGCCGTCTTCGGCCATGCGCTGATAAACCCGGGCCCCGGACAGCACCAGCCCGTTCAGGCAGCCGAACATGGAGATGAGGATGCTGCCCGCCATGATGAGCCCGCCGCCGGAACCCAGCAGGGACTGGAGGGCCGCGCTGCCCACGCGGTCCTGGGGGGCGTTGGCGATGCCCGCAGGGCCGAGCACCTTCAGGTAGGCTGCGTTGGCCAGGACATAGAGGCCGCAGACCAGGGTGGTGCCGATGAAGAGGGAGCGGGGGATGGTGTGCTCCGGGTCCTTCACCTCCCCGGCGATGAAGGTGATGGCATTCCAGGCATCGGCCGAGAACATGCTGCCGGTCTGGACCACCAGCAGGGCCGTGAGGAAGGGCAGGGCCGCGGCGCCATCCAGCGGAACGAACGGGGCCGGAGAGGGGGTTGCCGGGGGGCGGAGCAGCAGGCCCAGCAGGATGAGGGCCGCGAGGCCGCCGATCTTGGTCACGGTGAACAGATCCTGGATGCGGGTCCCCAACTTCACCCCGTAGAGGTTCACGGCGCTGAGCAGCAGCACCACGGCGATGCCCGACAGCCGCGAAGGCGTGAGTCCCAGGTGGTAGGGCCCCACGGAGATCGCCTCGGTGACCCTCAGGAGCGGCACATCCAGGTGGGGGCCGAGCCAAGCGGCATCGGTGATGGAGGGGAAGAATCTGCCCAGGTATTTCCCGAAGCCTACGGCCACAGCGGCGATGGTGCCGCACTCGATGACCACGAAGAAGGTCCAGCCGTACAGGAACCCCACGGCCGGGCCGTAGGTCTCCCGAAGATAGGTGTACTGGCCCCCGGCCTTCGGGAACATCCCGGCCAATTCGCCGTAGCTGAGGGCGGCGAAGAGCGTCAGCACCGCCGTGAGGCCCCAGGCCGCCAGGAGGAAACCGCCCGAGCGGCCCGTGCGCACCATGTCGGCGGCGACGATGAAAACGCCGCTGCCGATCATCGAGCCAGCGATCAGCATGGTGGCGGAGAACAAGCCGACATGGCGGCGATAACCATGGCTCATGCGGGCTCCAGCGGCAGGGGCTGGCGATGGTGGGTCGACCCTGCCTCGCGTATCGCCGCAGGCGATGCCGAGAAGACGCCGCTGCCGATCATCGAGCCAGTGATCAGCATGGTGGCGGAGAACAAGCCGACATGGCGGCGATAACCATGGTTCATGCCGGCTCCAGCGGCAGGGGCTGGCGATGGTGGGTCGACCCTGCCTCGCGTATCGCCGCAGGCGATGCCGAGAAGACGCCGCTGCCGATCATCGAGCCAGCGATCAGCATGATGGCCGAGAACAGACCGACATGGCGCCGGTAGCCAGGTGCATTCATGGAGCCTCGGGTGGATGGATCCACGCTACCACGGCATTCTGGAGGCATGGCACGCTCCTCGATGTCCCTCCGCTTCCTCGTGGCCACGGTCCTGCTGGCCGTGGCCCCCGCCATCGGCGGCTGGTGGGCCTGGAAGGGGCAGGGCCCCCTCCGGCAGGAGGCCACGGTGCTGGTGAGGAAGGGCGCGAATCTCAACCAGGTGGCGGACCAACTGGAGCGGGATGGCGTCATCCGTTCGGCCTCCCTGTTCAAGCTCTGGGCCCGGGCCCGCAAGCTCCAGCTGATCCGCGGTGAGTACACCTTTAACCCCCGGGCCAGCCTCTCGGAGGTGGCGGGCAAACTCCGGCGGGCGGAGATCCACTACACCGCGGTGTCCATCCCCGAGGGGGCCCACGCCTGGTCCGTGCAGAAGCGCCTCAAGGGCTTCGTGCCCGAAGAGGTCTTCTGGACCCTCTGGAAGAGTCCCCGCCTGGCGAAGACGGCGGGATTCGAGCAGGCGGAGAGCCTGGAGGGCCTCGTGGCCCCGGCCACTTATAAGCTGCACCATGCCATGGAGCCCGAAGAGGTGATGCTCATGCTGGTGGAGGCCTTCCGTGACCAGATCCGCCCCAAGCTCGAAGGCGGTGTCCTGCCCCCCTACGAGACCCTGATCCTGGCGAGCCTGGTGGAAAAGGAGACCAAGCTTCCCGAGGAGCAGCCGAAGGTGGCGGGCGTCTACAAGAAGCGGCTCGACATCGGCATGCGGCTGCAGTGCGACCCCACCAGCCTCTACGCTCGGTGGCTCAGCGGCGACCTGCGCTTCACTGCCCCACTGCCGGGGGACATCCGCCGCGTCCATCCGTTCAACACCTACACCACGGCGGGACTTCCTCCCACGCCCATCGCCGTGCCCAGCGCCTCGGCCCTGGAGGCGGCGAAGGCGCCGGAGATGGGCCGGGACCTCTACTTCGTGGCCACCGGCCGGGGCGGCCACAGCTTTGCGCCCAGCCTGAAGGACCACAACCGGAATGTCGGCACCTACCGCAAGGAAATTGCCCGGCAGAAGCGGATTGCCCGTGGCTAAGGTGCGTCTGGACCAGCTTCTCGTGCAGCGCGGCCTGTGCGAGACCCGCGCCAAGGCCCAGGCGCGGATCCTGGCGGGCGAAGTGCTGGTGGACGACCGGCCCGTCACCAAGGCGGGCACCGCTGTCGCCGAGGAGGCGCCCATCCGCCTGCGGGGCGAGCCCCTGCCCTTCGTGAGCCGGGGCGGGCTGAAGCTGGCGAGGGCTCTGGACCGCTGGGGGATCGATCCCACCGGCCTCGTCTGTTTCGACGCGGGCTCCAGCACCGGCGGCTTCACCGACTGCCTGCTGCAGCGGGGCGCGACCAAGGTCTACGCCGTGGATGTGGGCACCAACCAGCTCCACTGGAAGCTGCGGAGCGACTCCCGGGTGATCTCCATGGAGCAGGTGAATCTCCGCACCTGGGAGGCGACCGCCATCCCCGAGCGGTGCAGGCTGCTGGTGGCGGACCTGAGCTTCATCTCGCTGCGGCTGGCCATCCCGCCCGTGCTGCCCAGCCTCCTGCCGGGGGCGGAAGCCGTGCTGTTGGTGAAGCCCCAGTTCGAGGCGGGACGCGAGGATGTGGGCGCCGGGGGCATCGTGCGCGATCCCGCCGTCCACCGCCGGGTGCTCATGAATATCTGGACATTTTTCGCGGGAACGGACCTGCGGCCCCTGGACCTCGCCCTCAGCCCCATCAAAGGTGGGGAAGGGAACAGCGAGTTCCTGCTGCGGCTGGGCCTGGGCGCAGAGCCTGGAAGTCTCGGCGCTGCGCTGGAAGGGCTGGGCCTCTAAGGCTAGAGGCTCGCCCAGTCGGTCTGCAGGGGGTTGGCGGGGGCGAGGGGGGTTCCCTGGGAGGGGTCCTCCACCACCCCATCGCTCACGGCCTGCCAGCGCGTGAATCCGTCGAGGGCCACCTGGCTGCCGGGATGGGTGCCATAGCCGGCGAAGGGCAGACGGGTCCCCGGATCATCGGCCGTGGTGTTGAGGTTGGTGATGTCCGCCCGGGTTTCGCGCTTGAACCGCTCGGTCCAGGTGCGGTCCTGGGTGTAGAGGCTGATGGCCGGGCCGCAGGGGCCGGCGTTGATCCCGGCCAGGGCCTCGTCGAAGTCCGCGAATCTGGAGAGGTTCACCGTGGGGCCGAGGACCTGGTTCCGGAAGAGGGCCATGGCGGGCGTGACTCCCTCCCACACGCAGGGCTGCATGTAGGCGCCGTGTCCGATGTTCCCCTTCACCTGGGAGGTGCGGTTGGCTTCGGTCCACTGGTCGCCGCCGAATCGCAGGACGGCGCCCTCAGAGCGGCCCAGATCCCAGTGCTCGCGGAAGGCGGCGGCCGAGCGGGCATTGATCATGGGGCCGTAGGCCACGCCGGGATCCGTCATGGGGTTGCCCACTTCGAGACCGGCCACGCGATCCATGAACTGCTGCGTGAATCGGGCCGCGCAGGCTTCGTGCAGGAGGATGTTGACCAGGCCGATGGGGCGCTGACCGGCGTGGCCGAAGGCGGCGCGGAGCGCATCCTGGATCGCGAGATCGATGTCGGCGTCCGGCATGACGACCATGGCGCCCTTGCCGACGAGGTCCAGGCTGGGAAGGATCAGGTTGCGGCCGCACATCTCGCCCACGGTCCGCCCCAGGGCGGTGGAGCCCACGAAACTGAAGGACTGGTAGTGCCCCTTGTCGATGCCCGCGAGGAAGTGCTTCCCGCAGCCGGCCCTGCCGCGGCCATTGACGGTGTTCACCACACCGGGCGGGAGGCCCGCTTCCATGAGGACCCGCAGCAGGAGGTAGGCCGCCGTCGGGGCGTTGTCGCTGGGTTTCCAGGCCACCGTGTTGCCGCAGAGGATGGCCGGCAGGATCTTCCGCCAGGGCGCCGCCAGGGGGGAGCTGCCGGTCGCGAGGATGCCGCAGACCCCAACGGGCCGGCGGTGGGCCGCTGCACCCGAGGCGAGCATCCGGCTCTGGAGGTGCAGGGCCTCTGAGGTGAAGAACGCGCAGGCGTCGATGGCCTCCTGCACTTCGGTCAGGGCTTCCCCGGGGGTCATGCCGACCTCGCGGGTGATGATGCGGGCCAGCCGCTCCCGGTGGGTGGCGAGAATCTCCCCGGTGCGCAGGACCACGGCCCCGCGCGCGGCGACGGGCGTGGTGGACCAGGATGTAAACGCCTCCGCGGCGGCCTTGGCGGCGCGGGCCACATCCTTCTCGCCGCTGTCGGGGAACATGCCCACCAGATCGCGGCGGTCCACGGCGGACCGGGACTCGATCATGCCCAGATCGCCCTCAACCTCGCGGCCGTTGATGAGGTTGAAGCCGATCACGGACTTCCCGGCGCTGGCGGCGGCGGGAGCGTTGGGCTTGAGGTACATGCCTGACTCCTGGCGTAACCCGTAAGCATAACGCGGCTGCCGGCCCCTCCCACACCCGCTAGACTGGGAGATTGCCGGAGCCCGGGTGTTCGACAGCATTTCCATCCCCACCATCCTCGTCAGCTATGTGGCCCTGCTCTTCAGCCTGAGCGTGCACGAGGCCAGCCATGCCTCCGCGGCCTACTGGCTGGAGGACGACACGGCGGCGCGGCTGGGCCGGATGACCCTGAATCCCCTGGCGCACATGGATCTGCTGGGTACCTTCGTGTTTCCGCTGCTGGGGATGGCCACGGGCTTCCCCTTCATCGGCTGGGCCAAGCCAGTGCCCGTGGATCCCCGGAACCTCACCCGCCGCTTCACCCAGCGGGGCGGCATGGCGATCGTCTCGGCGGCCGGGCCCGCGTCCAATGTGGCGCTGGCGGCCCTCTTCCTGGGGGTCCTGGTCATCCTCGTGAAGGCGGCGGCCCCGCCCCAGGCCCTGGAGATGAAGCTCTTCGCGTATGCGCTGTTCGCCCGCAAGGTCGAGAGCCTGCAGGCCCTGGAACTGGGATCGGCGCTGACCCTGGGCCTGGCCCTGACGGGCCGGCTGGTGCTCATCAACCTCGGCCTGGCGCTCTTCAACCTGCTACCCCTGGGGCCTCTCGACGGCTCCGGCATCCTCCGCGGCCTGCTGCCCTGGCGCTGGCTGCCGAAGTACGACCGCGTCCAGCCCTGGATGGGCGGGGCGCTGATCGTCCTCGCCCTCACGGGCCTGCTGGGTTATGTCATCGGGCCCGTCTTCGGCGTGATCCTGATGGGCGTCGAAGCCATCGCCCGCCTCTTCCTCGGAGCTTGATCCTTACTTCTCTCGGAGTCCCATTCCCATGCACCGCATCCTGTCCGGCATCCAGCCTTCGGGCTCCCAGCACATCGGCCACCTGGTGGGCGCCCTCGACAACTTCACCCACCTCCAGGGAAAGGGCGAAGCCTTCTACATGATCGCGGACTGGCACGCGCTCACCTCGAAGTACGAATCCGTCGGGGAGATCTGGCCGGCCACGCTGGAGCTCACCGCCACCTACCTGGCGGCGGGCCTGGATCCGAAGCAGGCCACGATCTTCGTGCAGAGCCTGGTGAAGGAGCACGCCGAGCTGCACCTGCTGCTCTCCATGGTCACGCCGCTTTCATGGCTGGAGCGGGTGCCCACCTACAAGGAGAAGATGCAGAACGCCGTGGCCGATCTGGGCAGCTACGGCTTCCTCGGCTACCCCCTGCTGATGACCGCGGACATCATCATCTACAAGGCTCACAAGGTGCCCGTGGGCGAAGACCAGCTCTTCCATGTGGAGCTCGCCCGGGAGGTGCTCCGCCGCTTCAACTTCCTCTACCAGCGGGAGGTGTTCCCCGAGCCCGAGGCCGTGCTCACCAAGACGCCCAAGGTGCCGGGCCTGGACGGCCGGAAGATGTCGAAGAGCTACGGGAACTGCATCTACCTGCGAGACAGCAACGCCGACATCCTGGAGAAGTGCACCCGGCAGATGGCCTCCGACCCGGCCCGCGTGCGCAAGACCGATCCCGGCAACCCCGACATCTGTCCCGTCTTCGAGTTCCACAAGCTCTTCAGCGATGACGCGACGGTCCAGTTGGTGAACACGGAGTGCCGCCGGGCGGGGATCGGCTGCTTCGACTGCAAGAAGCGCGTGGCCGAGGCCATCATCCGCCGCGTCGAGCCCGTGCGCGAGAAGATCGAAGGCTACCTGGCCCGGCCGGACGAGCTGCAGGAAGTGCTGCGCGACGGCAGCGCCCGGGCCCGCGCCGTGGCGGTGGAAACCATGGCGGATGTGCGCGACGCCATGAAGATGCCGAACATCTGAGAGGGGGGCCACAACGGGCTCTTGCGTTCCGGCCCGGCCCTGGTAAGATTTCCTTCTCGTGGTCCCTTAGCTCAGCTGGTTAGAGCATCTGACTCTTAATCAGAGGGTCCCCGGTTCGAGTCCGGGAGGGACCACCACTCAAGACCCCCGCAGTCGCTGAGCCTGCGGGGTTTTTGTTTTCGGAGATGGACGCAGCGTGCCGGCTCGCGGAGGTCTCGATTCCGGTCGGGGATCCCCGGGGCGCAGCCGTCGATGGAGGAGGGTCCGAGAGGCCTTCGATCAACCCACTCCGAGGTGGTTAAAAACAGAGTATGGATGCCGGTGGGTCTCTCATTTTCAAACCGGATCTGGGGACCTCCGAGGCCGGGCTGACATTGGGCCGGGTGGGAACGCCCACCTGGACATGCGCCCTGTCGTGATGACAGGACTTCTTCCCTTTCCATCCCCGCCCGGGCCGGACCCGGCGGGTCATCCATTCAGGAGGCAACATGAATCGCATCGTGAAAACCGCTGGTCTGATCGCGGCCGGGCTCCTCGGTGGAAGCCTGTTCGCGGAGGATTTCCAGACCCTGATGAGCACGACCCGAACCACCTGGCCTGAAAAGCGGCACATCGGGGTGATCTGCAACTACCAGAAGAACCTGGATGCCGTGTGGGACCTCGCCAAGGCTGCGGGCGTGGACAGCTTCATCACGGTGGTGGATGCCCGGAGCGACCTCAACCCCGTCGGCGTCGCCTCCGTGCTCGGAAATCAGAAGGTGGACTACCTCGTGGTGATGCCCCAGGACCTGCTCTATCACGACGGGATCTACGCCTCCACCGTCGTCATCAAGCGGCTGGCGACCATGGGCATCCCGACGGTGGCCACCACCCCCATCGCTTTGAAGCAGGGCGCCGTGTTCAGCGTGGGGGAGGGGACGGAAGGCCAGGTCCTGGTGAACGACCGGCTGATCGGCACCATCGAGGTGCATCTTCCTGATCGGAGCACGATCACCCAGAAGTCGAGTCTGGTCCTCGCCAGGGATGGGATGGCCACCATTCAGGTCCGTTCCGTGAAGTAACTGGAGAATTTCCAGGAAAAGCCCGGCGATGCCGGGCTTTTTTGCGTCTGGCCTCAGGGATCGTCCCTGGCCGGGCGCCTTCCGTTAAATGTGACGCTGTTCATACAAGCAATCGTGGCCCAGACCCCAGGGGCCAGTACCCTTGAGAAGGCGGAAACCTGGAGGCGATTGTGCTGCGCGGCCTGCTCCCCATCCTGTCGGGCCTGGTGCTTGCGGCTTCGACCAGCCCCATCCCTGAAGCCGTGGAGATGCGGCCGGGGATCTACATCCTGAAGGGGGGCGCCACGCCGGCGATCTATTCCGCCCTGAAGCAGCAGCGCATCACCCATGTCGTTGATCTGAGAAAAGATGGGGAAATAACCCCGCAGTCGGCCTTTGTGGTCACGACCCTTCAGGAAATGAAGGTGCACTACATGCGGTACGCGACCAGCCGGGTCCCCCCCGCCGGGGATCTCGATTTCCTCCGGACCCTGCTCAAGGGTTTCCCGAAGGATGCGCGGATCGTGATCACTTGCAACAACGGCAACCGCGCCGCGGCGGCGATCTGCCCCTGGCTCGTTCTCGATCAGCACCTACCCATGGAAGAGGTCCTGGTGGCCTCGCGCCGGGCCGGGCTGGCCGTGCCGGAAACCGAGGAGGCCATCCGGGGCTACCTGAAAGAGCGGCTGTGACCTCCCGTCCATCCGGGGCCTGATCCGCTGCTGGGCGAGGGGCCTGGGACCACGCAGACCACAGACCGGCGCGCCTTTGCAGACCCCTGTCGGTCACATTCCACCCTGT
The DNA here is from genome assembly GCA_019449415.1 of Geothrix sp. Classification (GTDB taxonomy): domain Bacteria; phylum Acidobacteriota; class Holophagae; order Holophagales; family Holophagaceae; genus Geothrix; species Geothrix oryzae. Next base: position 76,225 of record JAGRPP010000027.1, on the reverse strand, counting down.
CCATCGTCAATGGAAGGGGCCGTGGAGCTATATTTGAAGGTCCGCCCGATCTTGATGGAAGAGGCGGGAAACGCAGTAACGACGGGAGGAATACCGTGGATTTGAAACGCACGATCCTTGACCTCATGCCGGACATGCTGGTCCGCACCTTCGCCGCCCCCTACTGTGCGGGCAAGGGCATCTCGAGTGGCGTGGCGAAAGCCGATGAGATCCACAGCAAGCTGGGCCTCTCTAGCACCCTGGACCTCCTGGGCGAAGAGGTGTTCAAGCGCGAGGATGTCGAGGCCACGGTCCAGGTCTACTTCCGGATGATCGAGGCCGTGAAGGACCGCCCTTTCGCCACCATCAGCCTCAAGCCCACGCAGCTGGGCATCAACGAGAGCGAGGCCTACTGCCAGGAGAACCTCCGTCGCATCGTGGCCGCCGCCGCGGAGCACAAGATCCACATCACCCTGGACATGGAGGACCGCCACTTCACCGATGTCACCCTGCGGATGTTCAAGGCCATCCGGAACGAGTTCGACAACTTCGGGATCGTGCTGCAGAGCCGCCTCTTCCGCACCCCGGAAGACATCAAGGCCCTCCACGAGAAGCCCTGCAAGGTCCGCATCTGCATCGGCATCTACAAGGAGCCTGCGGAGGTCGCCCTCCAGGACAAGCGGGACATGAAGGAGAAGCTCTTCGAGTGCGTGAAGCTCCTGCTCGAGCACGGGCACTATCCCGAGATCGCCACCCACGACGAGCCCACGGTCCGCCGGTGCATGGCCTATCTGGACCAGCGCGGCGTGGCGAAGGATGCCTACGAATTCCAGATGCTGCTGGGCGTGCCCCGCATGGAGCTCCAGCAGGAGATCGTGAAGCGCGGCCAGGTCATGCGGCTCTATGTCCCCTTCGCCGAGGACTGGAAGTACGCCGTGGCCTACATGAAGCGCCGCCTGGGGGCCAATCCCGCCATGGCCGCCATGGTGATCAAGAATCTGTTCGGCCGTTAATTTCCCAAGGATCCCCAGGTTGGATTTGGGGGTTGGGAAAGCCACTGGATGCGGCTAAGGTGCTTCCAGTGGGCCCCGTGCCCCACCTGGATGGAGGGTTTCATGAAGAAGATCCTGGCGCTTGCCTTGGTGAGTTCCTTCGCGCTGGTGGCCTTCGCCGCCGAAGAGAAGAAGCCCGAAGCCAAGAAGAAGCCGGCTTGTGGCATGGCCTGCTGCGAGAAGAACAAGGTCGCGTCCTGCAAGGATTGCCCGGACTGCGGCAAGAAGAAGGAAGCTCCCAAGAAGAGCTGACCTCCCCGCCTCATCAGGGAGGCCCACGAAAAGCCCCGGAGCCTGTCTCCGGGGCTTTTGCGTTCCGCCGCCATTCGTGATTGTCTGGAAGAATGAATGTCCGCGCCTGGATTCCCGCCGCTGCCCTGCTGCTTCTGACCGCCGCGACCACGGCGGGGTGGGTGTGGACCCGGGATCCGATTCCCACGGCCCAGGCCCAGGATGGGGGAACCCCCCTCAAGAAGCAGGGGCTCCGCCGCGCGGCGCCGGTTCGGGAACGGCTGGTGGACCAGACGCCGCTGCTGACGGCCCGCAGTCTGGTGCCCCTGGCCGTCACCCTCGAAGAACAGCAGCTGGCCCGGCAGGCCGAACGGCTGGCCAACCACGAGGTGGACCTGGCCTTCACCGACGCCCTGCGGAGGGCGTCCAGCGCCCAGGCGCCGAAGACGCCGGAGGTCAAGGAGCTGGCTGAGCTCAAGGCCAAGGCCCAGGCCACCGTCGAGGCGGATCAGCAGCTCATCGCACGCCTGACGAAGGAGCTGGCCTCGGCCCGGGAATCCCAGAAGGGGGCCCTGGAGGATCAGCTGGATGTCGCCAAGGCCCAGGCGGATCTGGACAAGGACGAGCTGGAGGCCGCCTCGGACGATCTGGCAAGGGTCGGCGGCGATCCCCAGGCCCGGATTCGGCGCCTGAAGGAGGCTCACGAGGCGGCGGACAAGGAATCCTCCCAGATCATGGCCGCGCCCCGGCCGGCCTCGGCCTTCCAGCAGGGGAGCCTGCTGGCCCGGCTGGGCGAGTGGACGGCCCAGCGCACCAAGTACGGCCGCCTGGACCGGGCCCGGCTGGAGGCCCTGGGCAAGGTGCAGGTGCTCACCAAGCGCCGGGAAACCATCGAGGCCCGGGCGAAACAGGAGAAGGACGATCGGGAAGCCGCGAAGTACTGGGCGAACAACCTGGTCCAGGGATCCGCCGCGGCAGGCGGCGGTCCCGGCCGGGAACAGGCCCAGGAGGCGGTCTCGTACCTCCGGAAGTACGGCGATGTCCAGCGCAGGCTTTCGGACATGGGCCGCCGCATCCAGGATCAGCAGGAGCTGGCGGAAGTCTATGGCAGCTGGATGGGCCTGGTGGACGGCAACCGCAATGCGGCCCTGCATGGGCTCCTCGCCCGCCTCCTGTGGGTCCTGGGGCTGGCTCTGGCCGCCTACCTCGCAGGCCTGCTCATCGACCACCTCTTCCACCGGGCCGCCGCCGGCGACAAGAAGGGCGTCGGCACCCTGCGGACCGTGGTGAAGCTGGTGGTCCAGGTGCTGTGCGTCCTCGCCATCGGCTTTGTGATCTTCGGCATGCCGGCCCAGACCACGACGGTCCTCGGCCTGGCCGGTGCGGGCCTGACCGTGGCGCTCAAGGATTTCATCGTGGCCTTCTTCGGGTGGTTCATCCTGATGGGCCGCAATGGCATCCGCGTGGGCGACTGGGTGGAGATCCGGGGCGTGGGCGGCGAGGTGGTGGAGATCGGCCTCCTCCGCACGGTGCTGCTCGAAACCGGCAACTGGAGCGACGCTGGACATCCCACGGGGCGGCGCGTGGCCTTCGTGAACAGCTTTGCCATCGAGGGGCACTTCTTCAACTTCACCACCTCGGGCCAGTGGATGTGGGACGAGCTGCGCGTGATGATTCCGACCGGCCAGGATCCCTACCCCATCATCGACCGGGTGCAGAAGCTGGTGGAAGAACAGACCGAGGGCAACGCCCGGCTGGCCGAGAAGGACCTGAACCGGGTCGCGGCCCGCTACCGGGTGCGGGGTTTCTCGGTAGTCCCGGATCTCAATGTGGTGCCGACGGCCAATGGCATCGAGATCCGCGCCCGCTACCTGACACAGGCCTCGGCGCGCCATGAGGCCCGCCTGCGCCTGAACCAGGCCGTGGTGGAACTGATGCACGGCCCCCGCGGGGAAGCCGGCGAACCTGATGTGAAAGTCGAGGCTTGATGATTTCGTTTTCCAATGTAAGCAAGCAGTACGGCAAGCAGATCCTGTTCATCGAGGCGGATTTCCAGCTCAATCCCGGCGAGAAGGTGGGGCTGGTGGGCCCCAACGGGGCGGGGAAGTCCACGCTGTTCCGCATGATCATGGGTGAGGAATCGCCGGATGACGGCTCCGTCACCCTGCCGAAGAAGCTCACCCTCGGCTACTTCCGGCAGGAAGTGGACGAGATGGCGGGCCGTCCCGTGCTGGACGAGGCCATCGCGGGGAGTGGGCGCCTGGGCGATCTGCACCACGAGCTGATCGACCTCGAGCACGCCATGTCCGACCCCGAGCGCGGCGATGAGCTGGAGGCCATCCTCGAGCGCTTCGGCCATGTCCAGGAGGAGTACCAGCACCTGGGGGGCTACGAGCTGGAGGCCCGGGCCCGGGCCTGCCTGCACGGCCTCGGCTTCGAGGACGCGCAGATCGACGGCGATGTGGGCGCCCTGTCCGGCGGCTGGAAGATGCGCGTCTCCATGGCGAAGGTGCTGCTGGGCAACTTCGATGTGCTGCTCATGGACGAGCCCACCAACCATCTGGACATCGAGTCCATCCTCTGGCTGGAGAACTTCCTCAAGGCCGTGCCCGCCACCCTGCTGATGACGAGCCACGACCGCGACTTCATGAACCGCGTGGTCACCAAGGTGCTGGAAATCGACGGCGGCGACATCGTCACCTACTCCGGCAACTACGATTTCTATGTGAAGGAGCGGGAACAGCGCGACGCCAACCAGGAGGCCGCCTACGCCCGCCAGCAGGCCAAGCTGGCCAAGGAACGGCGCTTTATCGAGCGGTTCTCCGCCCATGCCGCCAAGGCCGCCCAGGTGCAGAGCCGCGTGAAGGCGCTGGACAAGATCGAGCGCATCGAGCCGCCGAAGCAGCGGCGCGTGGTGAAGTGGGACTTCCGCAGCCCCGGCCGCTCCGGTGACGATGTGGCCATGCTCGACGGCGTCTGCAAGGCCTACGGATCGCGCCGCATCTACGACCAGTTCGCCTTCCACATCCGCCGCGGCGAACGCTGGTGCGTCATGGGCAAGAACGGCGCCGGCAAGTCCACCCTGCTGAAGATGGTGGCCGGCGCCATCCAGCCGGACGCCGGGAATGTGAAGCTGGGCGCCAGCCTGAGCCTCGGGTACTTCTCCCAGCAGGCCCTGGACCTCCTCGACCCTGAGCTCACGGTCATCGAGCAGATGCAGAAGGATTTCCCCATGGAGGGGTTGGGCGTGCTGCGCAACCTGTTGGGCGCCTTCCAGTTCTCCGGCGACGATGTGGACAAGCGGGTGCGCGCCCTCTCAGGCGGCGAGAAATCCCGGCTGGTCATGGCCCGGATGCTCTTCAATCCCCCGAATTTCCTGGTGCTCGACGAGCCCACCAACCACCTGGACCTGGCCACCAAGGAGATGCTCATCGAGGCCCTGAAGGACTTCGAGGGCACCATGCTCTTCGTCTCCCACGACCGCACCTTCCTGCGCGGCCTGGCGAACCGGGTGCTGGAACTGGGCGGGGAGGAGCACGAGGGCCCCGTGGTGTTCGGCGGCTCCTACGCGGAATATGTCGAGCGCATGGGCCGCGAGGCCCCGGGCGTGCACAACTAGGTTGATCGAAGCGCTGGCGGCGGCTGGCATTCGAGGGTGAGCCACGCCCCGGTGCGGGGGTGCTCCAGCTCCAGCCGATGGGCGTGAAGCAGGTAGCCCGGGTCCCCGGGCAGAGCCTGGGTCCCCGCCAACGGAAGGCCGCCCGGCCCATAGAGGGGGTCCCCCACCAACGGATGGCCCGCCCAGGCCATGTGGATGCGGATCTGGTGCGGGCGGCCCGTGGCGATCTCCACCTCCACGAGGGATGACTCCGGCCGCCGCTCCAGGACCGTCACCCGGCTGAGGGAGGCCCGCCCCCCCGGATGGGCAGCGTGCAGGGTGCCGAGGGGACCGTAGGGAACCTCCCCGATGGGGGCAGCCACCTCGAAGGCGTCGAGGGTGGGGTGGCCCTGGCAGAGGGCCCGGTAGACCTTGCGGGTGCGGTGATCCTGGAACGCGGCCTGGAGGGGCTTTCGCGCGGCCGTTGTCCGCGCGAACAGCACGAGGCCCGAGGTGCCCCGCCCCAGGCGGTGCATGGGGCTGGCCTCGGGGGCCCGTCGCCGCACCAGGGCCAGGAGGGTGTGCTCCTGGAACTGGCCGCCGCCGGGCAGGGTGGGCAGGCCGCTAGGCTTAGCCATGGCGAGCAGACCCTCATCTTCGAAGAGGATGGCCGTGGCCAGGGGCACCTCGGGTTCGATCCAGGGCGGACGGGCCCAGGCGACCCGCTGGCCCAGGCGCAACAGGGTATCCGGCGAAGGGCGCGCGTCATCGTCGATGCAGACCTGGCCGCCCTGGATCCGCGCCAGCCAGTCCGCCGGGGAGGCGATGGGGTATCGGGCCGAGAGGTGGGCCAGCAGGGTGTGGCCGGCGCTCCCGGGGCCGATCAGTTCCCAGTGGACGACTCCCTGGTTCCTCTGCGCCATCCCGCCTCCCGAAGCCTCCGGGCCGGCCGGGGGCTCCATCATCACAGCTTGAAGCGCTGCACGGTCTCCCGCAGGCCCTCGGCCACCTTCGACAAGTCATCGGCGGTGTTGGAGATCTGCTGCACGGTGGCGGCCAGCTGCTGGGTGGCGGCGGCGTTCTGATCCAACCGGGCGGCGGTCTGGTTCATCATCCGCCCCACATCCTGGCTGGTCCGCGCCTGGCCGCTGCTGAGGCTGCCGATCTCGTGGATGCTGCCGGACACCTGGGAGATGCGATCGCGGATGGCCTCCAGGTGCTGGAGGGTCACCTCGACGCTGCCCACGCCATCGGACACCGCCGACTGCATGGCCTGGATGATCTCCTCGATCTCCTTCGCCGACTGTCCGCTGCGCTCCGCCAGGATGCGGACTTCCTCGGCGACCACGGCGAAGCCCTTGCCCATGGTGCCCGCCTTGGCGGCCTCGATGGCGGCGTTGAGCGAAAGCAGGTTGGTCTGCCGGGCGATGCCCTGGATGGCCTGGACCGCCTCGACGATGCGCGAAGTGGCCTGCTGGATGGCCTCCATGCCCTCGGCGGTGCCGCGGCCGGTCTTGGCTCCGCGGTCCGTGTCGTCCACGGCTTCTTCGGCCTTCGCCCCGGTACGCCGGGTGTGCTCGGCCATGGCCTCCACATTCGCGTCCAGCCTGCGAAGCGCCTCCTGGACCTCCCGGCCCGCCTGGCGCAGATCTTCGCCGACCCGGGCGGTCTCCTGGACGGTGGCGCTCATCTGTTCGGCGCTGGCCGCCAGCTCCGTGCTGCCCGAAGCCACCCGCTCAGAAGCCGCCCCCATGTTTCCGAGGGCCTGGTTCAGATCGGTCACCATGCCGTTGAAGGTCCCCGCCAGCTGGCCGATCTCGTCCCGGCTTCCCACGGCGGCCTTCACGGTCATGTCGCCCGCGGCCACCTGTCCGATGGCCCCGGACAGGTCATCGAGGGGCCGGAGGATGGAGACCCGCACCTGGCGGACGATGATGAGGCTGATGAGGACGAGGAGGGCGAATCCCGCCGACGCTGAGAGGATGCGGGTGTTCCGCTCGCTTCGGTACAGCTCCGCCGTGGACATGGAGACGCCGAAGGAGGCCACCAGCTCGCCTGCCTTCCGATCCTTGAAGGTGTCGATGCCGAAGGCGCCGTGGCAGTGGATGCAGGAATCCTTCAAGCGGCCCGGGCTCAGGACATAGAGGCGGGGGACCCCATTCGCATCCTGGAGGTGCCCCACGCGCTGCTCCAGGGAGGGATTGGCCGCGAAAGCATCCATGGACTCGCGCTCGAAGGCCGCCGAGGAGGGATCTTCAGAGCGGCGGCCCTCCAGGATCCGGTGGAAGGTCATGCCCCGGCTCCGGCAGTATTCCTCCGCATCGGCATGGAACATGGACCGGGAGGCCACGGCCAGGGAGGTCAGGTGCTCTTCAAAGGCCTTTTCAGCCCGGCCGGTCTGGTAGGCGCTCACTCCCCAGATCGCCAGCCCCAGGAGCGCGGCCAGGGAGAGGGCGACGGGCAGGAAGAATTTCAGGGCAAGGCCACTCCGGTTCATCGCCTGCGACTCCTTGGCATTCCATTGATTCTCGATAGATATTCTATTTCGGCCATTTCCGGCAGGGAGTTGAATCGGGGCCATCTTGACCTTCGGGTTGGCTGCTTTTTCAAGATTCGGCCGAAGGAGACCGTTAGGGAAGGAACCCCCGCTGGGGTTCAAACGGAGGAATCATGCGCAAGACATGGGCAATCCTGGCCATGGCGATCACAATGGCATTTCCCCTCGCCGCCCAGACCCGCGACCAGGCCAAGGCCTTCGTGAAGCAGGCTGTGGACTTCGCCAAGAAGAACCCCAAGGAGAAGTTCCTGGAGGAGGTGAGCGGGCCCAAGGGCCAGTTCCACTTCGTCAAGGGGCAGAATCACGACCTCTACATCTTCGTCTACGACCAGGAAGGCAAGGTCCTGGCGCATGGCGTGCGGCGCGAACTGGTGGGCATCAACCGCTGGGCCGCCAAGGATCCCGACGGCAAGCCCTGGATCCAGGACTGGACCAAGATGGTCAAGGAAAAGGGCAGCGGCTGGATCGAATACAAGGAGCTGAACCCGGCCCAGGGCAACAAGGTCATGAAGAAGGCCTCCTGGGTGGAACTGGTGAACGGCATGGTCATCGGCGCCGGCATCTACGAGTAGGCGCGGCTTCGAGGACTCGACAAGGGGGCCGCGAGGCCCCCTTGTCATGCCCGGTGTAGGCTAGATGACCCCCCTTTTGGAGAAGTTCCATGCCCCTGTCCGGACCTGCGCCCCAGCGGCTGCCTTCGCTGCCCTACCGGAAGCCCCAGGAGGGCCGGGACTACTGGATCGTGGATGGAATCCTGCCGGATGCGGAGGCCGTGGCCGGCCGCTTCCGGAACCTGGAGGAATGGGAGCTGGGCTTTCCCCACGCGCCCGAGACCTGGCCCGGCATGCGGTCCCGGAACGCCCTGCGCCCCGAGGAACTGGCGCCGCTGGAGGCCAGGGTGCGGGAGCTGACCGGCGCCCGTCGGATCTGGTCCGAGGTCGCGCCAGACGGCGCCTACCTCAATCACAATGTCGTGCAGGTGGTGGGCGCGAAGGAATCCGGCCCCCGGCCCCACACGGATTCGCGGAAGCTGTGCCGCTACGCGGCCGTGATCTACCTCACGCCCCGGGCGCCCTCGACTGCGGGTACCACCTTCTATCGCCTGCGTTACCCCAACGGCACCCTCAGCGGAAACCTCTGCCCGCCGCCCCACGCCAACCTGCGCGAGGCGCTGGGGGTGACCGGCCTGCCGCTGCAGGCCTGGCACCCCGATGTCGCGGTGCCCAATGTCTTCAACCGGCTGCTGCTCTACCGGGCGGACCTGGTGCACTCGGCCACTGGCTACTTCGGCCACGACCTCGCGACCAAGCGCATGACGGCACTGTTCTTCTGGATGGCGGAGTAGCCCCTATTTCCTGGCCTTGTTCAGGCGGTCCAGGAGCTTCTGGTCCACGAACGCCGTGATCTCCCCCAGTTTTGCCGTGGACTTCTCCAACAGGTCCGCGCACTGGGCCTGCATGTCGGTCACATAACCCGGATCCGTGATGTCCTTGAGGTTGATGACCACATTCCAGATGCCGCCGCGGACGCCCGCATGGGCCATCTGGGCGCCCACGGCCGCATCCGTGATGGAGGCCACCTTGCCCAGGCGGGCGGCCTCGCCGGCCAGTTCCAGAGCCTCGAAGCTGGTCTTCGCCGTGTCCAGGGGGACCTCGATGGCCACCTTGAGGCCGGCCTGCATGGCCTCGTGGCGGGCCGCCTTCTGCTCGGGCGTGGCATCCGGCAGGCGACGCGCGTCCATGAAGGCGTTGAAGGCGTTGGTGTCGGCGTCCACGGCCACCATCAGGCGGTCCTTCAGGACCTGGGCCCGCTCGGCCAAGGCGATGAGCTTGGCGTCCTTGGCGGCATCCGGGCCGCCTTGGGCCAGGTTGGCCACCATGCTGGCCAGCGCCGCACCCAGACTGCCCGCAAGGGCCGCGATGGAGCCGCCGCCGGGCGCCGGCGTGTCGCGGCTGACCTCGTCGGTGAAGGCATGGATCGGCATGGACACCAGCGCCTTCGGATCGTACGAGGGCAGGCCCAGCACCTTCTTCTCGATCTCAAAGGGGGCCACATCGCCCAGGCCCATGGAGAACACGGCCGTCTGCAGGATGTCGGAGGTGGGCACGCCGGTGGACTTGCCCATGGCCTTCAGGTAGTGGCGGCCCGAGGCCCGCAGGCACTGGAAGGGCACCAGGCCCACGATCTCGCTGCCCGTGACCACGAGTCCGCGTTCTGCGGCCAGGCGGCGCGCCTCCTCAAGCACGGTGTGGGGCGCGGTCTGTTTGTAGTCCGTGAGGTTCACGCTGATCTGGGCACGGCGGTACGAGTCCACAACCCAGCCGATGGCCTTGCAGTGGCTGAAGGTGCCCCGGCGGCGCACCTTCTGGCCCACGGGATTCGCCGGATCCACATCGTTCAAGCGCATGAGGGCGGGCAGGTCATAGCCGTGGGCCGAAGCGCAGTGATCCACGGTCTCCTGGAACGAAGCGCCCGTGAAGTCGCAGTTGCCGCAGGGGAAGCTGCCCTCGGCGTAGAAGATCAGCTCGCCGGCCTGATAGTAGGGCTTGATGCGCCCGCGTCGGGCCACGCGGCCCTTCTCGCGGAGCTCGAAGGCGATGTCCGTGGCGTGGGCCTTGTCGCCGGAATTCAGCGTGACATTGTAGGCCACGAGGAATTCCCGGGCCCCGATGATGGTGGCGCCGGCGCCGGCGTGGTAGGGCGCCGCGAAGTCGGGCTTCCACGCCGGATCCTGCAGCTTTTTCTCCAGGCCTTCGTATTCGCCCCGGCGCACCTCGGCGAGGTTGCGGCGTTCGGGCCGGGAAGCGGCGGCCTCGTACAGGTAGACGGGAATGGCAAGATCCTTCGCCACCCGGGCGCCCAGGCGGCGGGCCAGCTCGGCGCAGTCCTCCATGGTCACCCCTTCGACGGGCACGAAGGGCACCACATCCGTGGCGCCCATGCGGGGGTGGGCGCCATGGTGCCCGCGCATGTCGATGACCTTGGCGGCCTCCGCGATGCAGGCGAAGGCCCCCGCCAGCACGGCCTCGGGCTCGCCCACGAAGGTGATGACCGTGCGGTGGGTGTCCGCGCCCGGATCCACATCGAGGATCCGGACCCCCGGCACCGAGGCGATGGCGTCCGTCACCTGCTTGATCTTCGCGGCATCCCGGCCTTCCGAGATGTTCGGCACGCACTCCACCAGCTTGCGGGACATGATTCCTCCGTTCGTTCAAGTCTAGCCGTGGCGGCTCCGGAGGCGGGCCGCGGGGCGGTCCACCTCCGGAGCATGGTTGACAACTTGTTAAGGAAGAGGCTTTACCCTCCACGGAACGCGTAGCGTTCCGAGGACTACAGGGGTCCCTGTCCAGACTCGCCAACCTCGTTCTTCACGCCGCTCACCACATGGCCGGTCGGTCCCACGCGGGAGGCGGTGTCGCAATAGCCGGTCTGGTCGTCGAAGAAGAAGTCGGGCTCGAACTCGCGCAGGAAGTCGGCCTTCTCGAGGCCGCCCAGGAACATGGCCTCGTCCACCTGGATGTTCCAGGCCATGAGGGTGCGGATGGCGCGCTCGTGGGCGGGGGCGCTGCGGGCGGTGACCAGGGCGGTCCGGATGCGCATGGGGGCGCCCGCGGCCATGTTCTGCAGAGGCTGGAGGGCCTGCAGCAGGGGCTTGAAAGGGCCGGGGGGCAGGGGGACGCCGGCCCGTTCGATCTCGTGGGCCTGGAAGGCCGCCAGGCCGCCCTGGGCGTAGACGCGCTCGGCCTCGTCGCTGAACAGCACGGCGTCGCCGTCGAAGGCGATGCGGATCTCGTCCGGGTGGCGGTCCGCGGCCAGGGCGCTGTCGGGGTAAACCCGGGCGGCGGCGAAGCCCGCGTTCAGGGCCGCGCGGACATCGTCCTCCTTGGCGGACAGGAACAGGTTCGCGCCCAGGGAGGTGAGGTAGGGATAGGGGTTCCGGCCCCGGGTGAAGACCCCACGCTCCAACTGGAGGTTCGACTCCTGGGCGCTGCGGAAGACCCGCAGGCCGCTCACGGGATCGTTGCGGGAGAGGATCACCACGGCCACGCGGCCTTCGTCATCTGTGTTGAAGGCCAGCAGCTTCTTCACCAGCGGGAAGGCCACGCCGGGCTTGGCGGGCACATCGAGCCGCGACAGCTGGAGCTCCATGTAGGCGCGGTCGTCCGATTCCTCGAAGACCCGGTTCTCCTCCTCGAAATCGAACAGCGCGCGGGAGGAGATGGCGACGACGAGCTTGCCTTCCAGGGATTTGGGCATGGCCTCAGGGTACATTGAGGTCATGCCCAGGCTCTACTTCGACGCCAACGCCAGCGCGCCGCCCCACCCGGAGGCGGTGGAGGCCGTGCGGCGGGCCATGGCTGAGGACTGGGCCAACCCCACCAGCACCCACCGGGAAGGGCAGCGGGCCCGGCATCGCCTCGAGGAGGCCCGGCGGGAGATCGCGGCCTCCCTGGGCGTGGCGCCGGGGGAGCTGGTCTTCTGCGCCAGCGCCACGGAAGCCCTGCACCTGCTCATCCGGGGACTGCAGCCCGCCCTGGGGGACCGGCCCGCGGCGGTGTTCCCGGGGGAGCACAGCGCCTGCCTGAATCCCCTGCGGGACTGGTCGCGGGTGAGCTGGCTGCCGGAACTGCCCGCGGATTGCGCTGCCGTGGTGCAGATGGCCGCCAACAACGAGACGGGGATCCTCTACGGGATGCCGTCCGTGCTGGATGCGGTTCGCATCAAGGACGGCTGCCAGGCCTGGGGGAAGGTGGCCGTGGATCTGTCGGACTGCGACGCGGCGGTGTTCAGCGGCCACAAGATGGGCGGCCCCCGCGGCGCGGCCCTGCTGTGGATGCGGCCGGGCCTGCCCTGGGAGGCCCTGATGGAGGGGCCCCAAGAGCGCCGTCGCAGGGGAGGCACGGAGGATCTGCCCGCCATCCTGGGGCTGGCGGCCGCCACGCGGCACTTGACGGAGCGTCAAAGGGCGAACGCGGAGCTGGCGTCGCTGCGGGATGCCTTCGAGACGGAAATCACATCCTGGAACCGGGACATCGAGGTCATCGGCGGGGGCTCCCCACGCCTGCCAAATACAACCTGCGCCTTGTTCCGGGGCCGGAACGGGGAGGCCCTGCATGCCTCCCTGGACCTGACAGGGTTCGCCGTCAGCACCGGGAGCGCCTGCCACAGCGGTGCGGTGAAGCCCAGTCATGCAATCACGACCTTGGGGTATAGTTTGGACGACGCGCGATCGGTGCTTCGCTTTTCGATGCTTCCGGACGCGCAGCCCGGCGAGGTGGAAGCCCTGGTGGCGGCCATCAAGCGGTTGACATGAGCCCCTAGTAAGCCAGCAGGCGTGGAGCGGACATGATCGAGCAGGTTCTCTTCTTCTTCGCACACAACCCGCTGTTGATGCTGTTCGCGGTGGTGGCGCTGGGCTACCCCATTAGCAAGATCCGCATCGCCGGAGCCTCCTTCGGCATCGCCAGCATCCTCTTTGCGGGGATCGCCCTGGGCGCGCTGGTGATGGCGCCGGGCCTGGATGCCGGCCTGAAGAAGGACATCTCCAAGGAGATGAAGCTGGTCTATGAGCTGGGTCTGGCGGTGTTCGTCTATGCCATGGGCCTTTCCATCTCCCACAGCTTCTGGGCCGCCTTCAGCCGCGAGGGGATGAAGAAGAACGCGGTGGTCTTCCTGGTGATGCTCGCCTCCACGGGCTTCGTGGTGCTGCTCGCCCGCCTGCTGGGCTTCAACGCCCGCTACGCCGCGGGCCTGCTCACGGGCAGCTTCACCAACATGCCGGCCCTGGCGGGTGTCATCGAGCGCGTGAAGACCATGGCGGGCGTGGGGCCCGTGGAACTGGCCCAGCCCACCGTGGCCTCCGCCATCGCCTACCCCATCGGCGTGCTGGTGCCCATGCTGATCATCCTCATCAGCTCGAAGGTGTTCCGCGTGAACCTGCAGGAGGAGGCCGATGGCCTCAAGGACTACCAGACCGGGCACCAGAAGCTGGAGGTCTGGACGCTGCGGGTGACGAAGCCCGAGGCCGAATCCCTGACCAAGCGCGAGATCCGCGCGGCGGGCCGCTTCCATGTGGTCTTCGGCCGGGTGCTGCGCAAGGCGGAGCTGCTGCTGCCGGGGCCCGAATTCCGGCTGAAGCTGGATGACCTGGTGACGGTCGTGGGGTCGCCGGACGACCTCATCCAGGTGGAGGCCCTCATCGGCGAGCGCAGCCATGTGGAGTTGGACCGCGACCAGAGCGCCCTCGACGCCACGCGGGTGTTTGTATCGCGCTGGGATGTGGTGGGCGTCCCCCTCGGGAAGCTCGACCTCGTGAACAAGCACCAGGCCATCATCACCCGCGTCCGGCGGGGCGACCTCTGGTTCGTGCCGGATGGCGACACGGTGCTGGAGCTGGGTGACCGCGTGCGGGTGACCACGCGCCGGGACAACATCGAGGCCATCGAGGAGTTCTTCGGCGACAGCTACCGGGCCCTCAGCGAGGTGAGCTTCCTCACCTTCGCCATGGGGCTGGCCGCTGGGCTTGCCCTGGGCCAGTTGCCCATTCCACTGGGTCACGGCATCGTCTTCAAGCTGGGCTTCGCGGGCGGTCCCCTGGCCGTGGCGCTGATCCTCGGCCGGTTCCACCGCATCGGGCCCCTGGTCTGGAACTTCCCCTACAGCGCCAACCACACCATCCGGCAGTTCGGCCTGGTGCTGTTCGCCGCGGGCATCGGCGTGATCTCGGGTGAGGGTTTCCGGGCCATCATGTCGAAGGACGCGTCAGTGCTCCCCCTCTTCCTGGGGGCGGCCCTGCTGGTCTGTCTCGTGGCGGATTCCCTGACGATGCTGCTGGGCTACAAGGTGTTTCGCATCCCGCTCAACATCATGTTCGGCATCGTGGCGGGTACCCACACCCAGCCGGTGGTGCTGGGCTACGCGAACCACCACACGGGCAACGACCTGCCCAATGTGGGCTTTGCCACGGTCTATCCCCTGGCCACGATCCTGAAGATCGTTCTGGCCCAGGTGCTGCTGGCTCTGATTCCCTGATTCACTTCACGAGGCTGGGCACGGCCTTCCCGTCCGGTTGCCGGGCCCAGCGGAGGTCCAGCCAGGAGGCCACGGTGGGCGCGAGGTCCCAGAGCGGCACCGGGCCGAGGGGGCCGTGGCCGGCACCGAGCACGATGAGCCAGGTGTGCATGGCCGGGGTTTCGGAGGTATAGGCGTGGGCGCCGTGGCGGCCATGGCGCTCATCCTGCTCCTCGCGGCTGGACCGGGCCTTCGAGAGCCACTGTCCCTCCTTGGCCAGCACCACCAGGTCGCCCACCCGGGGGTTTCCCGACAGGTGGTACCGGGTGGGCACGCGGTCCCGGGTCCAGGCCTGGAGCCCGGCCCCGCGCAGGCGGGACAGGGCCCGGGGCGCATCCTTGGGGTTCTGCAGGTAGATGTAGGCGCTGCCCCCGTGAGTGATCAGCTCGCTGCCGATGCCATCCAGCAGCGTGGGCAGGTGGATGCGGCGGCGCATGGGCGCCATGCCATGGTCCGCGGCGACGATGACGCGCAGACCCGGATGCTCGGCCTGCATCCGGCGGAGCCAGGGCGCCAGCTCTTCGTCCATGCGCTTCAGCTTGGCCTCAGCCTCAGCACTGTGGGGGCCCTGAAGGTGGCCCTCCTCGTCGGTGCCAGAGAGATAGGTCATGACGAGCCCGGCGCCATCCTTGAGGGCGGCTTCGCTGAAGGCGAGGGCCTCCGAATCCGGCCGCCCCGCGCGGAAGGTCTCGAGGCGCCAGGGGCTGACGCCCTCCCAGAGGCCCGTGGCGCCCACCCACTGGAAGACGGCCGTGCGCACGCCGCTACGGGTGGCGGCCACCCAGAGCGGTTCCCGCTGGACATCCTCGGTGCGGGAAGCCGTGGGGACCAGGGCCTTCGTGGCCGGGTCCAGGTAGCCGTTGGCGACGACGCCGTGGTGCTCGGGCCAGCAGCCCGTGGCCAGGGTCACATGGCCGTTGAAGGTGGTGGCGGGGAAGGGCGGCAGACCCTCCCCGCGCCGGCCCTGTTCCGACAGCGCCCAGAGCCCCGGCATGGTGCGGGCGCTGAACTGGTTCGCGCCCAGTCCATCTGCGCTGAGCATCAGCACGGGTGGCGCGGCCTGCAGGGCGGCGGAGAAGACGACGGCAAGGAGGGTGGAAACGCGCATCCCTCGAGGGTATCAAGCTAACCTGGATGCATGAACATGCCGCGTTGGCCCTATCCCCTGCTCCGACTGAAGCCCGGCAAAGAGGGGCTGATGTCCAAGCGCCACCCCTGGGTCTTCTCCGGGGCCGTGGCGCGGCCTTCGGAATTCCACCTCGTGCGGCTGGCCGATGATTCCGGACAGGTGCTCGGCGTCGGCACGGCGAGCCCGGCGAACCCCCTGGCAGCCCGGATCTTCCGCTTCGAGGACGCGCCCCTCGACGAGGCGTTTTTCCGGTCCCGCTTCGAATCGGCCCTGGCCCTGCGCAAGGAGCTGGGCCTGTGGGATCCGGAAGGCGGCTGTCGATGGATCTTCGGCGAGGGCGACGGCCTGCCGGGGCTGGTGGTGGACCGCTACGCCCAGGCCCTGGTGCTCCAGGTGGGAACGGCGGGGCTGGAGCTTCTGCGCGAGATCTGGTGGCCCATCCTGTTTGAGATCGGCAAGCGCGAGGGCCTGACCGCCTTTGTGGAGCGCAGCCAGTCCGGCCGCCGGGAGGAAGGCCTCGATCCCGTGAACCGCCTGCTGAAAGGTAGTCTGAGCGGCCCCATCACCGTCCGGGAGGGGGCCGCGCGCCTCACGGTGGACCTCCTGCGTGGCCAGAAGACGGGCTTCTTCCTGGATCAGCGGGAGCACCGGCTCCAGCTGGGCCGGGTGGCCCAGGGGCGGCGTGTCCTCAACGCCTTCGGCTACACCGGCGGCTTCAGCATCCACGCGGGCCTGGGTGGCGCTGTGGAGGTGGCCACCCTGGACATCAGTGCCGCGGCCCTGGACCAGGCAGAGCGCGATTGGGCCGCCAACGGGCTGGATCCCGCCGCGCACCTCCGCATGGAGGGCGATGCCTTCGAGCTGATGCGGCAGCTGGAACCCATGGCCTGGGACCGCGTCATCGTGGATCCGCCTGCTTTCGCCAAGCAGCGCAAGGATGTGGACAAGGCCTTCAAGGCCTACAAGGATGTCTTCCGGCTGGGCGCCCGCGCCACCGCGCCCGGCGGCATGCTCTGGTGCTTCTCCTGCAGCCAGCACCTGGACCGGATGCGCTTTCAGGAGGCCGTGTGGACGGCCCTGCTGGAGGCCGGCCGCGAGGCCCGCGTGCTGGCCCATCTGGGCCAGCCCAGCGACCATCCCTATTCGCTCAACCATCCTGAGGGGTTCTACCTCAAGGGGCTGTGGTTGAGCCTGAGCTGAAGCGGAAAAGGATCTCCACGAAGGGCACAAAGAAAAACTTGAAGCACACGAATTGGAGTCCTTCGGGTGCTTGTTTTCTCTTAGTGTCCTTCGTGGAGTCTGTTGTCAGTGGCGACCGGAATGACTACCCCAGCCGCTCCACGGCCTCATCCACACCCTTGGCGTGCAGGGCCCCGAGATTCAAATCCAGCAGATGGCTCAGCTTCACATTGCCCATGGCGCCGAGCATGGAGGCTTTCAGGCGCGGGATGCTCATCTCCATCGAGGCGATGAGTTCCTTCACCTGCTTGCGGCGGCTCTCCAGGCTGGAGCAGCCGCAGAGGGGGCAACCGCAGGGCACGATGGGGAAGCCGCGCAGCCAGGCGTAGCGCTGGAGATCCCTTTCCTCGCAGGTGCCAAGCGGGCGGATGACGGTGTTGGCGCCGTCATCGCTCACCAGGCGCAGGGGCATGGTGCTCAGGCGGCCCTCGAAGAACAGGTTGATGAGCAGCGTCTCGATCAGGTCGTCCAGGTGGTGGCCCAGGGCGATCTTCGAGTAGCCGTGCTGCTTGGCGAAGGAGTAGAGCACGCCGCGGCGCAGTCGCGAGCAGATGATGCAGGGCAGCTCTTCGGGTTTGGCGCGCACCATCTTGTCGATGGGGGCGGGGATGATGTGGTGGGGCACGCCCAGGCGCTCGCAGGTCTCAGCGATGGGGTCGGGGTTGAACTGGGGGAAGCCCGGATCCACGGTGACGGCCTCGACGGTGAAGGCCACGGGCGCCCGCTTGCGCAGCCGCTCCAGGATATCCAGCAGGGCCCAGGAATCCTTGCCGCCGCTCACGGCCACCAGGATGCGGTCGCCCTCTTCGATGAGCTTGTAGGCGGCATTGGTCTCGCCCACGCGGCGGGCGATCTTCTTCTCGAGTTGGGGCAGGGCCTTGAGCTCGGCCTCGGTGGGCGGCAGGGCCAGGCTGGGAAGGGCGCAGGGATTGCTCACGGCCCTACATCACGCCGCAGGCTTTGCGCTCGCCGCGGCTGATCTGGCCCTGGACATCCTTGACATATTCAGGGCAGGTGCAGTCCGGGCAGGAGTTGCTGGAGGTCTCGGAGCACAGGTCCGCGAAGGTCACCTTCTCCATGAACGCTGAGATGTGGTCGGAGAGCCGGTTCCAGAGCATGAGGCTCATGCGCTCGTCGGCCATGAGCGCCTGGTTGGCGGCCCTGGGATCCTCCTTCGCCACGGCGTAGAAGCTGCTGTCCGTGAGGCGCAGGATCTCGCCCACGCTCACCTGGTTGCAGGGTCGCGTAAGGATGTAGCCGCCCTTGGGGCCGCGCACGCTGGCGACGACGCCGGCCTTCTTGAGCTTGTTGAAGATCTGCTCCAGAAAGGGCAGGGAGAGCTTCTGGCGCTCGGCGATCACATGCAGGGGCACCGGCTGACCGTGGCTGTGGTGGGCCAGATCGAACAGGGCCTGCATGCTGTACCTGCCTCGGGCCGAGATCTTCACGAAAGGTTCTCCAGCCTCCAGGCTAGTATTCTTGAGTGAATGGGTCAAGTTTATGAAATCGCTACACTGGATCCGGAGATTCCCATGAAACCTGCCCTTCTGGCTCTCGGAACCCTGGGACTGCTGGCCCAGCCGCCCGGCTCGGTCCCCGTCTCCCTGCCGGCACCCCCCCCCGGAGGCCAGCTGGTGGATGCCAAGGACCACCTGCCGTTGCTGCTGGGCGAGACGACGCCGAAGGCCATCCTGGCCCACCGCGCCATCTTCCGGGACACCCTGGCCAAGGTGCAGCTCGCACCGGCGCTGAAGGCCCGCTGGAAGGGTGTGAACCGGCCCCTGACCCTCGTGGCGGTCTTCGGGTCCTGGTGTGGCGACAGCCACTACCAGCTGCCCGACCTGCTGGCGCTCGAGGCGGAGCCCAACCCGTTCATCGAGGTCCACTACCTGGGAGTCAACCGGGACAAGGCCGTCGAGGCGGTCGCGTGGCCCAAGAGCTGCGTCCCCCAGAAAGTGGTCCGGGTGCCGACCTTCTACCTGTTCGCCACCCAGCCCGGCGGCCAGCAGAAGCTGGTGGGATCCGTGGTGGAGAACCCCCCGCGGGCCGGGCAGCGCATGGCCGAGGCCCTGGTGGAGTTGGCCGAGACGGCCGCCGCCCAGCCCTGAACCGCCAGGATTTCAGGAAGGTCCCTCCCGCCGCCGATGAGGGAGAACCATGTACTGGCGCCGCCTGATCCTGCTGACCTGCCTGCTCTGCGGCCTGGGCGCCGCGGAGCCGATCCGCGTGGCCGTAGACGAATGGACGACCGTGAATCCCCTGCTCATGTCGCGCGATACGGATGGGGAAGCGGTGGATCTCCTCTTCGACCGCCTGGTGACCCTGGATGCGGAGGGGAACTTCATCCCCGAGCTGTTGCAGAGCTGGACCATCCTCAAGGGCGGCCGCGAAGTGGTCCTGGAGCTGCGGCCGGGCATGACCTGGCATGACGGCGCGCCCATCGAGGCGGAGGATCTGGTCTTCACCTGGCGGACCCTGAGGCTCCCCCAGGTCCGCGCCATCGCGGACACGGTCGGCGGTGTGGCCAGCCTGGACAGCCTGGTGGCCGAGGGGCCGCTCCGGGTGCGGATCCGGCTCTCCAGGCCGCGGGGGACCCTCCTCTCGGACCTTTACAACTTCATCCCGGTCCCGCGGCGCCACTATCAGATGGGGGCGAAGCCCATGGCCGCGCCGGTGAACTTCCAGCCCGTCGGTTCGGGCCCCTACCGGATCGCGGAGCGGGCCACCACCAAGCACCTGAAGCTCGAACGCTGGGACGGGTATCGCGGCGCCCACCCGGGCTCGTGGCCCGCCTTCGAGTTCAGCGATCCCACCGCCGAGAAATCCACGGCCAAGGCGATCCTGGAGGGGCGATTCCACTACGCGGCCACCAGTGCCCTGTCCCACTACCTGGTGCGGAAAGGCGCCCTGGGGGCGGGGCATCTCCAGGTCTATTCCGTGCCCCAGGCCGCCTTCGGAGCCTTTTTCCTGAACTGTGATCCGAAGCGCAGCCTGCTGGGCGAGCTGGCCCTTCGGGAGGCCCTGGCGGAACTGACCCCCTGGCAGGAGTTTGCGCGAGCCCGCCAGTTCTTCCCCGCCCGCCTGGCCTCCTCGTTCTGGCCACCGGAGAACTGGGCCCACGACCCTGAACCGAGGCCGCTGCCCCAGGCTGAGCGTGCGGAGACGATCTTGGAATCAGCTGGATGGCATATGGGATCCGGTGGCGTCCGGCGGGATGCGAAGGGGCGGACCCTCTCCCTCGTGGCCTACGAGCAGGTCAATTCCACGACCCGCAGCATGGCGCGACTCCTGGCGGAACGGGCCGCCAAGGTGGGCATCCGCATCGAGGTGCGGAAGCTGACCTTCCAGGCCCTGACCGAGAAGTCCGCCGAACACGAGGGCGACATCTGGTCCTACGGGTGGACCACCTCTCTGGATCCCGATGTGGACGCCCCCCTCTTCACCCGGGACGGCTACCGCACCAAGGCCAATGTCAGCGGCTACCTGAACCCGGAGGTGGACCGGCTCTTCGATGAAGGGCGGCACACGCTGGATCCGGAGGCCCGCCGGAAGATCTACCTGAAGCTCTCCGAGATCATCTGGCGGGACAGGCCGGTGATCCCCCTCAACTACAACCTGGCGAGGATCCTGGCGACCCGGCGGCTGCAGGGCGTGTCCTTCAATGTGCTGGGGCAGGCCTACGGCTTCTGGCCCGGCAAGCGGGGCTGGACGCTGGCGGACTGAGCCCGATCAGAGGCGGTCGAAGCGGATGACCTCGACCTTGCCGGCCTTCCCCTTGGGGGCCGACTCTTCGCGCTCCCGCTCGGGACGGGGCTCGCGGTGGGGCCGCGGCTCGGGCTTCGTATCGGGCCGCGCCTCGTGCTTCACATCGTGCTGAGGACGGGCCTCGGCGCGGCGGGGCTCGGAGGAAGGTTCCGGACGCTGAGCCTGCTTGGGGGCCGGCGCACTGACCTGCCGTTCCCGGCCCGCCCAAACGGCGCCCACCTGCTTGATGCGATCCACCAGCCGGGCGGGCTCCAGCACCTGGATGCCGTCACCGAACTGCATGGCCCAGCGGGCGATGGCCCGCAGGTCCGTGGCCGAGAAGGTGACCTGCGCCTGGCCGTCACCCAACTCCTCGAGCTTGAAGTGGGGGAAGGCCGGCGGAGCCTGCTTCACGGCAAAGACCCACTGCTTGAGCAGTGTGGCCTTCACGGCGATGGCGTCGCCGCCCAGCCAGCCACCGATCTGGTTGGCGGGGGTTCCCTCGGGATAGGGGCCCTGGGCCGCCCGGCCCACGCCCTCCACCTCATTCACCTCGGCCAGCAGATCCAGGCGGTGGTGACGCTCGGCGTTGTAGCGACGATCCCAGCCCCAGGCATACCAGGCCTGGCTGAGGGCATCGAAGGTGAGATGGCGGGGCTCGAAGGTGCGGGGGGCATTGGCGTCTGCATCGGCGAAGATGAACTCGACGGCGCGGCCCTCCTGGATGGCGGCGAGGATGGACGCGGCCAGGGGCGGCAGGGTCGGCGTGGCCGAAAGCTTTTTGGGCGCGGCTGCCTTCGGCTCCGGAAGAGGGGCCGGAACGGCGGGAGCGGAGGTTTCGGGTGGGAGTTCCACGACCTTGGCGGCCTTGGCTTTGGCGGGGGCTTTGGGGGCGGCCTTGGCCTTTGGTTCCGCCGCTTCGGCTTTCTTCGGGGCGGCCTTCTTCAGCGGCGCCTTGGCCTTGGCGGCAGGTTTCTTCTCATCGGCGGGGGCGGTCACGGGCTTCTTGCGGGGGGTCTTGGTCACGGCCATAGGGTTTGCGGCTCCTGGCTCATCATCGCTCATTCCCTCGGGGGCGGTCCATGCTCATTTCGACGGCCCCGGGCCGGCCCCGCTTTGGCCATGCTGGAGGGATGGGCCATCGCAACTTTCGCTTTGCCGCCGTCATGGGGCTTCACACCTTCATCTCCGCCGGGACCTTCCTGCTCGGGAAGACCGCGTCGGACACGATGCCGACCCTGGCCCTGGGCCTGCTCCGCTTCCTCATCGCCGGTGCGGGCTTTCTTCTGCTGGCTCGAATCCGGCACCTGGATCTGTGGACGGTGGCCCGCAGTGATTGGCGGTCCTACCTCTGGGCCGGGTTCCTGGGCGTCACCCTGAACCAGGTTGCCTTCCTCGGTGGATTGGCCCTCACGCTGCCCTCCCACGCCGCGCTGCTCTATGCGCTGACGCCCACCGTGGTCCTGCTGCTGGCCTGGGCCCGCGGACAGGAGCGGCCTGGCCTGCGCAAGCTGGGCGGCCTAGCGCTGGCCTTTTCAGGCGTGCTGGTGCTGTTCTCAGGAAAGGCCGGCCGGGCGTTGCCGCCCCGGTGGATCCTGGGCGATCTCATGGTGCTGGTGGCGGTCGTGGCCTGGGCGGGCTACACGGTGATGAGCCGGCCCCTGGTGCAGAAACACGGCGCCCAGCGGGCCACCACGCTGTCCATCCTCTTCGGTCTGGCGATCTTCGCGCCCCTCGGCGCCCTGGGTCTGCCCAGGCTGGTGGTGGCCGCCGTTCCGCCCATGGCCTGGGTAGGTCTGATCTACCTGGGGTTGATGACGAGCGTGGTGTCCTACCTGCTCTGGTTCCATGCCCTATCCATGAAGGAACCCAGCCGGGTGGCCATCGCCACCAATGGGCAGCCCGTCGCTACGGCCCTGTTGGCCTGGGTCTTCTACGGGCAGGCCATCACGCCGACCTTTGCGGTGGGCGCGGCACTGGTGCTGGGTGGCGTCCTGCTCACGCAGTTGTAAGGCCCTGGGGGATCAGTCGGCCGTCGGCGAGCCACTCCGCGGGTGCATCTGGTCGTACAGGGCGCGGAGCCTCGTCTGGTGGACATGGGTGTAGATCTGGGTCGTGCTGATGTCGGCGTGGCCGAGCATGGCCTGGACGGCGCGGAGGTCGGCGCCGTGGTCCAGGAGGTGCGTGGCGAAGGCGTGCCGCAGCACATGGGGGCTCACGGCCTCGACGCGGAGACCGGCCTTGAGGGCGTAGGCCTTGAGGAGCCGCCACAGGTGCTGGCGGGTGATCCCCTCTCCGCGCTGGCCCACGAAGAGTTCGCCGCCCCTGGGCTTGAACCCGGGGCGCAAGACGAGCCAGGCGCGGATCCACCGCTCGGCGCTGGAGCCGAAGGGAATGAGTCGTTCTTTGCGGCCCTTGCCCGTGACCTTGAGGAACCCTTCGTCCAGGAACACCGAAAGGGCCGGGAGCCCCGCCAGTTCGGAGACACGGAGGCCCGAGGCGTAGAGGAGCTCCAGCCAGGCGCGATCCCGCACACCCAGGGGCGTGGCCGTGTCCGGCGCATTCAGCAGGGCCTCCACCTGGCTTTCGCCCAGGGTGCGGGGCAGGATGCGGGGCGGGCGGGGCGGCTTCACCACCGCCTCAGGGCCGGCCCCCTCGCCGCCCTCCATGCGGAGGAAGGTGAGGAAGGCGCGCAGGCTCGAGCTCATCCGCGCCAGGCTGCGGGGGGCCTTCCCTTCGGCATGCTGGGAGACGAGGAAGGCGGTGAGGTGGTCCCGCGTCAGGTCCGTGGCGGAGATGCCTCGATCGCAGGCCCAGACGACCAGGTGGTTCAGATCGGAGAGGTAGCCTGAAGCCGTGTGAACCGAAAGCCCCCGCTCCACCGCCAGGAAGGTGCGGAACTCGCGGAGGCTGGCGCCCCATCCCAGCGGCCAGCCGTTCTCGGGTTCTTCATGCGTTCGGGCGCGGGGCATGGGACATTCCTGCACTGACACTTAGCCAACCTACCCGGGGTTTGGCAATCGGGCGGAGAGTGTGTTAGGGTTTCCGGGTTCGTTTGGAGGAGCCCACGATGGCTGATGTGCGTAAGAAGGTCATTGCGATTATTGCCGAGCAGTTGGCCAAGCCCGAGGATTCCATTTCCGAATCCAGCCACTTTGTGGACGATCTCGGTGCGGACAGCCTCGATACCGTCGAGATCATCATGGCCATCGAAGAGGCCTTCAGCCTCGAGATCCCTGAGAGCGAGCAGGAGAAGATCCGCACGGTGGGCGATGCGATCGCCTACATCGAGAAGCACGCGAAGGCCTAATCCTGCGTGGATCGTTACATGCCGCAGCGCCCCCACGGCCCTGCGGCATGTTTGTTTTCCCGTCCGTCCAACGAAAAGTGAGGTGAAGCCATGAGCAGGACTGTCCAGCGCCGTCGCGTCGTCATCACGGGCATGGGAACGGTCAATCCCTGCGGCCTCACCGTTCCCGAGACCTGGGCCAACCTCCTGGCCGGGAAGAGCGGCATCGGCACCATCGACCGTTTCGATGTCACCGACTTCGCCTGCAAGATCGCCGGCCAGGTCAAGGGCTTCAACCCCGACCTGTTCATCGAGAAGAAAGAGCAGAAGAAGATGGACATCTTCATCCACTACGCCCTGGGTGCGGCCCATGAGGCCTGGGTGGATGCGGGCTTCGACCAGGTGGAACTCACCAAGGCTGAGCGCGAGGTGTTCGGCACCTACATCGGCAGCGGCATCGGCGGCCTCAGCACCATCTGGGACGAGGCCAACGGCTACCGCGGCCCCCGCCGCACCAGCCCCTTCTTCATCCCCAGCCTCATCGTGAACCTGGCCAGCGGCCAGGCCAGCATCAAGTACGGCCTGCAGGGCCCGTGCAGCGCCGTGGCCACCGCCTGCGCCACCGGCGCCCACGCCATCGGCGACGCCGCGCGCCTCATCGCCTTCGGCTATGCGGACCGCATGATGGCCGGCGGCAGCGACTCGGTGGTGAACCAGCTGGGCGTGGGCGGCTTCGCGGCCATGCGCGCCCTCAGCACCCGCAACGACGAGCCTGAGCGCGCCTCCCGACCCTTCGATGTGGACCGGGACGGCTTCGTGATGGCCGAAGGCGCCGGCATCGTCATCCTCGAGGAATACGAGCTGGCCAAGGCCCGCGGCGCCAAGATCTACGCCGAGGTGGCCGGGTACGGCATGAGCGGCGACGCCAACCACATCACCACCCCCGCCCCCGAGGGTGAGGGCGGCCAGCGCGTCATGCGGGCGGCCATCAAGGACGCCGACATCGCGGCCGAGGAAGTGGGCTATGTGAACATGCACGGCACCAGCACGCCCGTGGGCGACAAGCTGGAGTGCCAGGCCATCCAGAAGGTCTTCGGCGAGCACTCGAAGAAGATCAAGGTGAGCAGTTCCAAGTCCATGCACGGCCACCTGCTGGGCGCCGCCGGCGGCCTGGAGACCATCGTGGCCGTCATGGCCGTCAAGACCGGGAAGATCCCCCCCACCATCAATGTGGATCGCCAGGATCCCGAGTGCGACTTGGATGTGACGCCCAATGTGGCCGGCACCTTCGATGCCGAATACGCCATGAACAACGGCTTCGGCTTCGGCGGTACCAATGGCTGCCTGATCCTGCGGAAAATCTAGGTTTCCCGGGAGCTTCCAGACAAGCCAGGATGCAGGGGATGAAGGGGATGCCTCGAAGCCGGTCTTCGCGTCCCGTCCCCTTCGTCCTGGCTGGGTTCATTCAAAAGGACCTGGGGGGACGGCTCGCTTCGCCCTGGGAATGGGCCCCGCTGACACCGCGAAAACGCGAATGAAAGACGAATAATTCTTCGCGTCTTCTCTGCTTCGTGGTTTGCTTTTGGTTCTATGGCCAAGGCAATTCCCTTCAAGCTCGTGTCGCCGTACTCCCCCGCCGGGGACCAGCCAGAGGCCATCGCGCAGCTGGTGGAGGGCCTTCAGCGCGGGGACCGTGCCCAGACCCTGCTGGGGGTGACGGGTTCGGGAAAGACCTACACCATGGCCAGCACCATCGCCCGGGCCGGCCGGCCGGCGCTCATCTTCGCGCCGAACAAGACCCTCGCCGCGCAGCTGTTCAGCGAGTTCAAGCAGTTCTTCCCCGAGAACGCCGTCGAGTACTTCGTCAGCTACTACGACTACTACCAGCCCGAGGCCTATGTGCCCGAGCGGGACCTGTTCATCGACAAGGACGCGAAGATCAACGAGGAGCTGGAGAAGCTGCGCCTCAGCGCCACCCGCTGCCTGCTGGAGCGCCGCGACACCATCGTGGTGGCCTCCGTGAGCTGCATCTACGGCCTGGGTGATCCCAGCTCGTACCTGAACCTCTCGGTGAACCTGAAGACCGGACAGGCCATCGACCGGGCCATGCTGCTGCGGGACCTGGTGGCGATCCAGTACCAGCGCAACCACCTCAGCTTCGAGCCCGGCATCTTCCGCGTGCGCGGCGATGTGGTGGAGGTCTATCCGGCCTATGAGGATGTCGCCTACCGCATCGAGCTATGGGGCGACGAGGTGGAGCGCCTCTCGAAGATCGACCCCCTGCGGGGCGTGGTGACCGAGAAGCTGGACGACCTCACCATCTGGCCCAAGACGCACTATGTGACACCCGAGGACAAGCTCAAGGCCGCCATCCACGACATCAAGGTGGAGCTGGAGGCGCGGGAGAACGAGTTCCGGGCCGCCGGCAAGATCGTCGAGCTGCAGCGGCTCCATCAGCGCGTCATCTACGATGTGGAGATGATGAAGGAGATGGGCCACTGCAGCGGTATCGAGAACTACAGCCGCTTCCTGGACGGCCGCCAGCCGGGCCAGCCGCCCCACACGCTGCTGGACTACTTCCCCGAGGACTTCATCGTCTTCATGGACGAAAGCCATGTGGCCACGGGCCAGCTCCACGGCATGTACAACGGCGACCGCTCCCGCAAGACCACCCTCGTGGACTACGGCTTCCGCCTCCCTTCCGCCCTGGATAACCGTCCTCTCAAGTTCGAAGAATTTGAGAGCCGGGTGAAGCAAGTGGTGTATGTCTCCGCCACCCCGGGCGACTACGAGCTGCAGCAGAGCGGCGGCGCCTTCGTGGAGCAGGTGGTGCGGCCCACAGGACTGGTGGATCCCCTCGTCGAGGTGCGCCCGGTGGGCACCCAGGTGGACGACCTGCTGGAGGAGATCCGCAAGACCGTGGCCCGGGACGAGCGGGTGCTGGTCACCGTGCTCACCAAGAAGCTGGCGGAGCAGCTCACGGCTTACTACCAGGAACTGGGCATCAAGGCCGAGTACCTGCACAGCGAGATCGACACGCTGGAGCGCGTGGAGTTGCTGAAGAACCTGCGCCGGGGCGTCTTCGATGTGCTGGTGGGCATCAACCTGCTGCGCGAAGGCTTGGACCTTCCGGAAGTGAGCCTGGTGGCCATCCTGGATGCGGACAAGGAGGGCTTCCTGCGCAACAACCGAAGCCTCATCCAGACCATCGGCCGGGCGGCGCGCCATGTGAACGGCCGGGCCATCCTCTACGCCGATGTGATGACGGGTTCCATGAAGCAGGCCATCGGCGAGACCGAGCGGCGGCGCAACAAGCAGCTGGCGCACAACCTGGAGCACGGCATCACACCCGAGACCGTCAAGCGCAACCTGGACGATGTCATGGGCGAGGCCCTGGCACGGGAATTCATCAATGTCTCCAGGGAGGACCAGGCCGCCGAAGAGCCGCTGCTCTACCTCGAGGATAAGGCCTTCGAGCGGGAAGTGGCCAAGCTCGAGAAGCGCATGAAGGAGCTGGCCTCCCACATGAAGTTCGAGGAGGCGGCGGAATTGCGCGACCGCATCCTCCACGCCCGCCGCGATCGGCTCCTGTCCGCCGGGGACTCGCCCCTCGCCATGGCCTCAGGGCCCGTGCCGAGCTGAGGCGGACCCGATGAAGCCTTCGTGGGTCTGGTTTGCCGCGGCTTTGCTTGCCGCAGGGATCCCCTGGTGGGTGGCCCCCTACAACCGGTTCACCTTCTCCCATCCCGTCTCGATGATTGGTTTCCTGGCTTTCGTGGTCGTCGCCGCCTGGGCCGGCGGCTGGACACCCCTTGGGTTGGGGCGGGCCACCCTCGTCACGGGTTCCGCCGTGCCCGGTGCCGTGATGGCCCGGGTGGTGGTGGAGGGAGCGAAGGATCCCACCTCCCACAATCTGTGGCCCTTCGAAGTGGTCATGGCGGCGGCGTTCGGGCTTGGGTTGGCCTTCAGTTGCGCTCTGGCCGGGCGTCTCCTGCGACGGATGCTGGGACCGGACTGACCCGCGACCCTATTTCGCGTACTGCCGGATCACCTTCTCGATGGCGGCCCGACAGGCGGCGCAGAAGCCGACTTCGTCGCGGGTGAACATGAGGCAGTCCTCCTGGCTGCGGAAGTAGCCCTTGGCCTCGTAGTTGGCCCCCTCGAAGGCGCCCACCTTCCCGCTGTGGGCATCGGTGCCCAGCAGCTTCGTTTCGAAGACCTTCTCCCGGGCGAAGAGGGCATCCATCTCCGACTCGGGCCGGTTGGCGGCGCGGATGGCGCGGCGTTCCTTCTGGTAGGCGTGGCTGTGGGCCTCGAACTCGTCCTTCTTCCAGGGCGTGGGCAGGGGCACGCCGGCGGTCAGGAGGCTGCTCCACTTCGGATGCTTCGGATCGGCTGTGGCGTTGGGCTCCCAAGGCTCGGGACGGGAGGGACTATTGGTGACGGCCACATCGGAGGTGTAGTACTCGTCGGCCAGGCCCGCGAAGTGGTGGCCGAACTCATGCACGAAGAGGTAGCCGATGGTGCTGTTGCCCGCGGAGGCGGTGCTGTAGAGGTTGTGGATGCCGCCGCCGCCGTAGGTCTCGGCGTTCACCAGGATCTCCACGAACTCGTAGGGGGCCTGGGCGGCGATGTCGCGCCAGGCGCGATTGTCGAAGGTGAGCACATAGCGTTCGCTGCCGAAGGCGTCGTAGGTGGTGCCCAGGGGGGTGCGCTTGTGAACGCCCGTGGAGGGCCGGGAGATGCCGCTCTCCTTGGATTCGGGGCAGAGGGCCCACACATTGAAGTCCTTCCGGTGCTCCTTGAAGGGGGTCTGCTGGAAGAGCAACTCCATGACCTTGCGCGCCTGCTGCTCGAACTTGCCGCGCTCGGCGGCCGAGTAGCCATCACCCAGAATGAGGAAATCCACCTTGTCCGCAGGATCGCCGGCCTTCTGGAGGGCGATGAGCGCGCCGGCCGCCGGGGCGGGGGTCCGCTCGATGAGGGGATCTTTGGGATCGACCTCGAAGGTCCAGAGGGTCTGGAAGGCGTTCTTGGCGTCGCGCTTCTTCACCTGGATGCGGACGGGGGCCTCGGGCTGCGGGAAGCGCAGGGACTCGGAGAACGAGCGGCCCAGGGTCTTGGCCTCGTCGGTGGTCTCCCATTCACCGTAGATGCTGGCGAAACCCCTGGAATAAAGCAGCTTCCCGGTGGCCTTGTCGATCACTTCGAAGCAGTACTTCCCGAGGTTGCTGGTGTCCACGGCCTTGGTGGGATCACCGGGCCAGGGCAGGGGCTCCAGCACCACCCGGTCCACGCCGAAGCGCTCGGAGGTGGCATCTCCCGTATGGCCATAGTCCACCCGCAAGGTGCGGGGCGGGGCGGCCAGGCAGGCCAGGGCGGCGAGGGAGAGCAGCAGAGGACGGAGCATGGGACACCTCGCCATCGAGGATAGACTGGAAGGCCGGAGACCCGATGCTTACGCCCAAACAACGCCAGTTCCTCAAGGCCCAGGCCCACAAGCTCAAGCCTGTCATGCATGTGGGCAAGGGGGGCGTGACGCCTGCCCAGGCCGCCGAACTCGATGTGATGGTCGACAGCCTGGAGCTTGTCAAGGTCAAGATCAACCCCAACAGCTTCGAGGATGAAGACACCGCCGCCAAGGCCCTCTGCGCGGCGGTTGCGGGCCTGGAACATGTCTGGACCATCGGCCACACCATGCTCTTCTTCCGCCCCAGCCGGACCCACGACACGCGGTATCCTTTGCCTTCCTGATTCAGGATTGGCCGGCATCCGCCGAAAGAGGACAGTGGGGGGGCTGGATGCCGTATCTGTCCTGGATGGAAGGAAGCCAGCGCTTCCGACATGCGATCACGGAAGATCCCTGCATCCTGGGCCGTGATCCCATGGCCTGCGCCGTGGCCCAGCCGGCCTTCGGCAGCCTGTCCCGGACCCATGCCGAGCTGAGGCGCATCGGCGAGGTCTGGTGGGTGAAGGACCTCGAATCGGCCAACGGCACCACCCTGAACGGTCTGCCCCTCAACCGCCCCCAGGGCAACACCCTGCAGGACGGGGATGAGCTGTCGCTGGGTGGGTGGCATGTGACCTTCACCGCCGGTTTCCCGGGGTTGGACGGCACCACCTTCGCCGAGCGGGTGGGGGATCTCTTTCAGGAGGTCCAACCCGAGCCGGCCCAGGCGATGGTGCTCATCCGGGGGGTCGAGCTGCTGTACCGATCCACCGAACGGCTTCTGCGTGAGATGGATTCCGATGCCCAGGTGCGGGGCCTCCTCGAGGAATCCCTCCGCCTCCTGGCCGGCGATCGGGGCTTCCTGGTGATGAGGCTGAAGGAGGGCGGCTGGCGCACGGTCCATCGCGTCGGGGATGTGCAGGAGGGCATCGGGCTGTCCCGCTCCGTGCTCGACTATGTGGCTCAGGAGCACACGGCCGTGCTGTCCAACCGGCCCCTGGCCGACCCCCGGTTCGGCGGGTTGAGCCTGGTGGAGCTGCACCGCGGCTCGCTGTTGTGCGCCCCCATGATCGATGAAGGCGACATCCTGGGCGCGCTCTATCTGGACCGCGAATCCGCCGGAAGGCCCTTCAGCCGCTTCGACCTAGCCATCTTCCAGGCCTTCGTGCGCCAGGGCTCTCTGGCTCTCCGCCAGGCCATGCTCCAGCGGCGGGCCCTCAGCCAGGCGGAACAGCAGGGCGAGCTGCTGCGCCTGCGGAACGAGCGCCAGCGCGAGATGGACCGCCATGGCGAGTTGCTCGCGGCCATGGCCGTGCCCCTGCGCCGCATCCAGGGCTGGGCGGAGGAGCTGCCGGTGGCGGCGGGCGAGGCCATCCGGGGCCAGCTGGACCAGCTCGCCACCCTGCTGGACCATGGGCATCGCGAGGGCCTGCCCGAGGCGGCCGCCTCGACCACGGGCCATCCTTTTCCGCTCTCGTCCCTTCAGGAGGATCTGGCCCGGCGCTGGGAGGCCCTCGTCGCCCTCCGCCGGGTGACGCTGCGCTGGTCGGATCCGCCCCAGGGGTTCGTCTGGATGCCCGGGGGGCCCCTCATCCCGGCCCTGGCCGGTCTCGTCGAGCTCATGCTCATGCAGCTGTCTCCCGGCATGGAGATTTCCGCCCGGTGGGATCAGGAACGGGGCTTCCACATCCTGCGGCTGGGGCTGCCCCCGGGGCTGCATGCCCCCACCCCCGATCCCTGGACTCAGCGCGTGCTGCAGGATGCGGGGCTCCGCTGGCAGTGGGCGGACCAGGCCCTGGATCTCTACCTGCCCGAGGGACCCGACGCCATGCCCGAGGAGCCCAGCCGGCCGCTGCTGGGCCTCGTCAGCGATGAACTCGGCCTGCTGGGACTGTTCCAGACCGTAGCCGAGGCCGGGGACCTGCTGCTGCATCCGCTGGAAATCCAGCCGCCCCCGCCGCCCCTGCCCAAGTTCCGTTTCCTGGTGATCGACGCCAAAGGCAACCCGGAGCTGGAATCGACGATCCGCGCCTACCGGCAGCATCCCTCCTTCGCCACCACGCCCATCCTGGTGGTGCGCTCCAGCGAGGACGAGACCTCGCGGCTCATCGAGGCGGGGGCGACCGATTGGCTGGCCGAGGGTTTCCGCTGGGAGGCTCTGTATCATCGCCTCCAGGTGCTCCGGGGGCACACGGAGCTGCAGCAGCGGGCCCTGGCCGCCGAGCGGCTGGAGTCTTTCCGCCAGATGGCGGGTACCCTCAAGCACGAGATCAACAATCCGCTGGCGATCATCTCCATGCAGGTGGAGATGCTCCAGCGCAAATACCCCGAAGAGGCCAAACTGGCCAAGATCGGGGACATGGTTGACCGCATCCGCGCCCTGGTGCAGGTGCTCCAGAAAATGCGGGAGACGCCCACGGAGGATTACGCGGACGGCTCGAGCATCCTGAAGCTGGGGTAGGGGGAACCTTCTCAGCCTCCGGTATTCAGGAGGCGCAGGCCGCGCTCGCTCAGGAGCGCCTGCACGGGCCAGTCGTGGGGCTCCACGGGGACGGGAAGGTGCATCTGCGCTTCAAAGCCCACGCCCACGGTGAGCACCTCCTCCGGCAGTTTCGCCAGCAGCGCATCGTAGAACCCCCGG
Source organism: Geothrix sp. (assembly GCA_019449415.1). Lineage (GTDB taxonomy): Bacteria > Acidobacteriota > Holophagae > Holophagales > Holophagaceae > Geothrix > Geothrix oryzae. The sequence continues at coordinate 44,246 of JAGRPP010000027.1, read as the reverse complement.
CCATAGCCGATGCGGTAGCCCTCGTCGTCGAACGCGAGGCCCGGCACCAGCAGCAGCTGCACCGGCGGGAGGAAATGCTGGGCCAGGGCCGGCTCCAGGAGGCCCCAATGGCCCTTTTCCAGCGGCTCCGTGCCCCAGGCCAGCCGGGGGGGCTGGGTGGAGGCCACGCGCGGGAAGAACCACAGCCAGTCCGGGTGAGCGGCCACGGCGGGGCGCAGGTCGATCTCCGAGCCGAAGGGCCAGAAGGCGCCGATGCGGGTGACGCGCCGCTGACGGCAGAGGGGGTCCAGATGCCCGGCGATGGCCTTGGACCAGGCCTCGCGCGCCTCTGCGGGCAGCGCGTCCCGGCGGGTCTTCAGGTGGGCGCGGAACTCGGCCTTGGTGTCCATGCCCTCACCTCAGCAGGGGCGAAGGGCCCGCGTCAACGGAGTATCCTCGCAGCTGGAGTGATGCCATGACCTTCCGTCCCCTGCTTCTGACCTTCGCCACCGCCTGGTGCCTCGGCATCCCCCAGTCTGCGCTGGCGCAACCCGGGAGCGAGCCTCCAGCGCCTGCCACCCGCCTGGTGCAGTCGATCCCCGCGGAGACGGACCTGGCGGACCCGGCGCTGCCCTTCGCCAAGGATGTCTGGGTCGACCTGGTCCGCGGCGCGCGGACGAGCATCGATGCCGCGGAGTTCTATGTCACCAGTCGTCCGGGCAGCGCCCTCGAACCCGTGCTGGTGGAACTGGAGAAGGCGGGGGCCCGCGGCGTGAAGGTGCGCTTCCTGCTCTCCTCGAAGATGCTGGACCAGGATCCGGCATCCGTGGCGCGTCTCCGCCGCGTTCCCGGCGCCCAGGTGCGCAGCTTCGATCTGGCGGGGGTCTCCAGGGGGATCCTCCACGCCAAGTATTTCGTGGTGGATGGCCAGGAGGCCTTCCTGGGCAGCCAGAACTTCGACTGGCGGGCGCTGGAGCACATCCACGAACTGGGTGTGCGGACCTCCGACGCCCGGATCGTCACCCGGCTCGCGCAGCTCTTCGCCGTGGACTGGACCTTCGCCGGAACCGGAAAGCTCCCGGACCTTCCGGCTCCAGCACCGGTGTCGGCCCGTCCGCAGGTGGAGCTGGTGGCCAGCCCGCCCTTCCTCACGCCGAAGGACATCCGCCCTTCCATCGAGGCCCTGGTGGAACTCATCGCCCAGGCGAAACAGACCGTGCGGGTGCAGCTGCTGACCTATTCGCCGGTGGCGGGCCAGGACCGCTTCTGGCCGGTGCTGGATGACGCCCTCAGGGCCGCGGCCGTGCGGGGCGTGAAGGTGCGCCTGCTGGTCTCGGACTGGGTGCTGGGCGGCCGGGCCCTCCCGCACCTGAAGGCCCTCGCGCTGATCCCGAACCTCGAGGTGAAGGTCGCGCCCATCCCGGAGGCGAAGGAGGGCCACATTCCCTACGCCCGCACCATCCACAGCAAATACCTCGTGGTGGATGAGACGCACCTGGTGCTGGGCACCAGCAACTGGGAGGAGAGCTACTTCACCGACTCCCGGAACATCGAGCTGATCTTCCGTGACTCGCCCTTGGCGGCCCAGGCGGCCCGCATCCACGACCGCCTCTGGACCAGTCGGTACGCCTTCGCCCTGGATCCGGCGAAAGTCTACGAGAAGCGCAAGGTCGATTAGACCGTGGCGTAGGTGTTGTAGAGGTTGTCGCGCTCCAGGGCCTCGAAGCCGGCCTCCTCGATGAGCCGCACCAGCTCACCGCGCGTCAGGCCCTGGGGCGTCTTGGCGCCGGCGTCGTGGGCGATCTCCTCGGCGATGACGGTGCCATCCACATCGTCGGCCCCGTAGCTGAGGCCTGCCTGGGCCAGGCCCGGCGAGATCATCACCCAGTAGGCCTTGATGTGCGGGATGTTGTCGAGGAGTAGGCGGGCCACGGCGATCTCCCGCAGATCCTGCGTCCCCGTGGTCTCGTGGATGACATGGGTGGCGCTCAGCTCGTTGTCCTCGTTCTGGTAGGCCAGGGGGATGAAGGCCAGGAAGCCCTGGTAGCCCGCGGCCTGGGAGCGGTCCTGCAGGTCCCGCAGGCGCAGCAGGTGGTCCACCCGGTGGCGCGGTTCCTCGATGTGGCCATAGAGCATGGTGCAGTTCGTGGGCAGGCCCTTGCGATGGCAGAGTTCGGCCGTGTCGAGCCACACCTGGGCGTCCTTCTTGCCGATGCAGATCTGCTCGCGCAGGGCTTCATCGAAGATCTCCGCGCCGCCGCCGGGGCAGCTCTCCAGGCCCGCGGCCATGCAACGGTCCAGGAAGGCCTCCGTGCTGAGGCCCGAGATGCGGGCGTAGTAGTCCATCTCGATCATGGTGAAGACCTTGAGGTGGATGGACGGGAAGCGCGCTTTGATCTTGGTGAACAGGTCCTCGAAGTAGTCGATCTTGAGCTTCGGGTTGTGGCCCGAGGTCATGTGCAGCTCGCGGACCCCGGCGTTCTCGGGTTTCTCGAGCTCCGCGATGATCTGCTCGGCCGAGAGGGCGTAGGCCCGGGGATCGCCCGGCTTGGCCTGGAAGGCGCAGAACTGGCAATGGGTGAAGCAGACATTGGTATAGGACAGGCGGCGGCTCATGACATAGAAGGCGGCCCGGCCATTCTTCTGGAGGCGCACATGGTGGGCCATGGCGCCGATGCCCGTCAGGTCGGGGCTCTCGTAGAGCAGCAGACCGTCGTCGAAGGACAGGCGCTCACCGCGCAGCACCTTGTCGGCCAGGGGCAGCAGGCGGGGGTCACGGATTCTCGATTGCAGTGACAACATCGAAACCTCGGCCCTCCAGTGTAGCGCCGCCGGGACGCTGCTCCGAGCGCGATTCAGAGGTCCTGCGGTGTCAATCCGCGGTGGATCCGCGAGACGAGCGCCGGCCCTTGGAAGATGAGGGCGCTGTAGATCTGGGCCAGGGCAGCGCCATCCTCCAGGGCCCCCCGCACATCCTCAGCCGAACCCAGGCCGCCGCAGGCCACCAGGGGCAGGCGGCCCCGCAGGGCGTCCAGGATGCGGCGTCGGATCGCCCGAGCCTTGGCTTTGAGGGGGGCTCCGCTGAGGCCGCCGGCCCCCTTGGCCTCGACCAGGGCTCGCAGAGGCTCTGCCACCACCCCCCGATCCAGGGTGGTGTTGGTGGCGATGAGCCCCGAGATGCCTGAGGCCACGGCCACTTCGACGATGGCATCCAGGTCCTCGGGAGCCAGATCCGGCGCGAGCTTGAGCAGGAGCGGCTGGCGCTCGAGGCCCAGCTCCTTCCGCAGCCGGAGCATGCCTTCCAGCAGGGGCTTCAGGGCCTCGGGGGCCTGGAGGTTCCGGAGGCCCGGCGTGTTGGGGCTACTCACATTGAGGGCGATGTAGTCCACCCGTGGCGCGATGAGGCGATAGGCGGCGCGGTAGTCATCCAGGGCCAGCGCCTCGGGCGTCTCCTTGTTCTTGCCGAGGTTGCCTCCCACGATGAGCCCCGCCGGACGCCGCCGTAGGCGGGCGCCCACGACCTCGGCACCCTCACTATTGAAGCCCATGCGGTTGAGGATCAATCCCGCCTCGGGAAAGCGGAACAGGCGGGGCCTGGGGTTTCCAGGCTGGGGCCGGGGCGTGACCGTGCCGATCTCCACATGGCCGAAACCCATGGCTTTCCAGAGGGGGAGCAGGGTGGCGCCCTTGTCGAGCCCCGCGGCGAGGCCCAAGGGCGAGGGGAAGTCCAGGCCGAAGGCCGTGCGTCGGAGGGCTGGAGGATGCGTCGGTTCCGGCAGGCGGGGCCAGGCGCTGACGCGCTCCCCCAGCCAGAAGGCCAGGTTGTGGGCGGTTTCGGGGTCGAGGCGGAAGATCAGCGGACGCAGGGCGCCGTACAGATCCATCAGTTCACCGTCACCGTGGCCGTGGCCGTGAGCTCCGGGAAGTCCTCGCGCGTCACTCGCACATGAAAGGTCCCGGCCGCGGCGGGAGCGGTGTAGTGACCCGCCGCCGTGATGGTGCCGCCTTCGGGTTCCACCACCACCCAGGCCACGGGTTGCCGGAGGGGGCGCTGACCTTCGGGATAGTTGACCTCCGCCTGGAAGATCTGGGTGGCTCCCTTGGCGAGGCTGATGGCGACGGGGCGAAGGCTGATGGAGGGCTTGAAGGGCTCGGCGGGCACGGTGGTTCCCGGGGCATTGCAGGCGAAGGCCAGCAGGAGGGAGAGGACGGGGAGAGCGCGGATCAGCATGGGGACCTCAGAGGCCAGTCATTTCAATGACACGGTCCATCACCAACGGAGGCTCGGTCCGGGCCTGGACTTCCTCGCGGGTGACGCCGGGGGCCGTCTCCACCAGCCGCAGCCCCTCCCGGCCCGGCACCACATCGATGACGGCCAGATCGGTGATGATGCGGTGCACACAGCGCTGCCCAGTGAGGGGCAGGTTGCATTTGCGGAGGATCTTGAACTCATCGTCCTTGTTGGTGTGTTCCATGACCACGACCACGCGCTTCGCGGCGGCGACGAGGTCCATGGCGCCCCCCATGCCCTTCACCATCTTTCCCGGGATCATCCAGTTGGCGAGGTTGCCCTCCATGTCCACCTGCATGGCGCCCAGGATGCTGAGGTCGATCTTGCCACCCCGGATCATGGCGAAGCTGTCGGCGCTGCTGAAGTAGCTGGCGCCCGGCGCGGCCGTCACCGTCTGCTTGCCGGCATTGATGAGATCCGCATCGACCTCGTCGGGAACCGGGAAGGGGCCGATGCCCAGGAGGCCATTTTCGCTCTGGAGGACGACCTCCATGCCCTGAGGGATCACGCTGGCGATGAGGGTGGGGATGCCGATGCCCAGGTTCACATAGTAGCCATCACGGAGCTCCTGCGCCGCGCGGCGGACGAGTTGATCGCGGGACAACGCCATTCGGACCTCGAGGTGGAGCCTTCAGGATACCGCAGGCTGGAGCGGGCCTCAGAAGACCCGGAACGACTGGAAGACGCTGAAGGCCCAGCCCCAGCGGGGCGAGGCTCCGGCTACGAACTGGAGATTGCGGTCCCGCTCGGAGGAGATGGAGGCCCCCACGCGGCCGTTGGGCGTGCGCCACTGCGCGTCCGCCTGCAGGAACCAGAAGCGGTCCAGCTCGGGTGTTTGGCCAGGATGGGCATCCGTCCAGAGGGCCAGGTTGTCCCGGAAGGCCCGGATCCCGCTCACGACCTTGAGGCGGCCCTTGCCCTCCCAGATCATCGGAAAGCCCAGATCCACAGTGCGGGTGATGGCATCGCCGCCAAAGGGCAGGCCCAGGGAGTCCCCATACCGGGAATAACCGGCCCGGTAGGTGCCGTGGGAATAGACCCGGTAGCCGTTCCCATCGGCGGGGATGTTCACGGTGTCGGCGTACTCGAGGCCCAGGTCCCAGCGTTCCCAGACCAGCTGAAGGCCCAGCATGTCGTTGGCGTGTTCGAGGGTGGGCACCGCCTCGCGGGTGCCCCGTCCCCAGATGCTGTCCATGTAGTCGCCGCCCCGGACCCGGCCGCGCTTGATGAGCTCCCAGTCCTTGCTGAGGTCCCGGCGGATGGCCGCGCCCGGGTGCCGCAGGAAGTCCTTCCACTGCCAGTTGACATTCTTCGACCCGCGGCTCAGGTAGACGGAGGCGCCCTTGGCCCCCACATAGTCCGCCAGCGCGGGAATCCGCACCCGGGCCTCGGCCATGGCATGGCCCATGGAGATCTGTTTGAAGCCGCTGAGGTCGAAATGCCCCTGACCGCCGCTGGCCTCGCTGCGGCCGATGTTCTCGGCGCCGAAGAAGCCCAGCAGGTAGTCATCCCAGGTGTAGCCCCGCTGGCGATTGCGGCCCGAGGGATCCACGCCGCCCCACATGGAGGTTCCGGCGAGATTCAGCTCCACATGGGGGCCGAAGCGTCCCGTGAACCTCGCGCCGGACAAGTCCGGCCGGCGGATGTCGCCGGAGGAAACCTTGGCGGAGAGCTGTGTCTGCCGGTTGCTCATCCACTCCGGGATGTCGCGGTTCCATTCCAGGCGTCCGTAGAAGAATTCCGCGGACCAGCGGCCCAGGGGAACGCTCCACAGGTGCAGGGCCGCTTCGGGCGTGGATACGGAGGCGCGCGGGAAGGGGCGGGCCGAGTCGCCCATGAGATAGCCCCCGTTGAGCCCGAAGCCCCACTGGAAGGGATTCTGCTCCAGGGCGAAGCGCCAGCCGCCCTGGGTCTGGTAGGCGAGGGTGCCGCGCTGCAGGATGCCCCGGGTGATCGCGCCATCGCGGAAGGTCACGGTGGTGGCGGAGAGGGACCAGCCTCCCCGGAAATACCTCCCCTGGAGGCCGGCGCCCCAGCCCTGCATTCCGTGACCAAACCCCTCGCCGCCGATGAGCGGTGCGTAGAGGCCTTCGGACCCGGCCGCGCCCAGGCCCACTTCCAGGGAGGGCACGCGGAATGGAGAGGGTACCGGCTCGCCCACTGTCCAGGCGAGCCGGGCCTGGCGGAGGTCCTCGGCGCCATCCTGGAGCAGGGGTGCCTGGGCCAGGATGGGCGAGGCGACGAGGCCCAGGAGGGCAGCGGTGCGGAAGGTGGTGCGGGACTGAAACAGGATGGACTCCAGAGGCGGAAGGGGCGTCAAGGCGGGGCTCACGGCTCGAGGACGGTGATGGACAGGATCTTCGCGCCCAGTTCCAGGTCATCGAGGATCTTCAGGGCCCGGTCGGGATCCTCCACCTCGCCAAGGCGCGTGTACCGGCCCGTGAGGTGCGGCGTGGCATTGGTGGTGATGAAGAACTGGCTGCCACCGGTATCCTTCCCGGACAGGGCCACCCCCACGCTGCCGGGGCCGTACCAATCGAGCGAGTTCTCGCAGCGCACCGTATGGCCGGGCCCACCATCCATGGTGTCCACGGGGCTGCCCATCTGCACGACGAAATCCGGCACCACGCGGGGCACCAGGTGGCCGTTGAAGTAGCCCTTCCGGGCCAGCAGCACCAGGTTGGCGACATTCATGGGCGCCACTCGGGGATCGAGCCGGAGTATCAAGCGGCGCCTTCCACTAAGGGAGAGACGAAGGCGGACGGGCTTTCCCCGTTCGGCGAGGCGGATGGCCTCGTCCAGGATGGCTTGGTCAGCCGGGGTGGGGTTTGGCGCGCCGGGCCACGGCGTCCGCGGGTCCAGCTTCAGCAGGGCCTGGTGGGCCTCCCAGCGGCAGGTCCAGTTGGGGTGCTGGAGCCAGGGCTGAAGCTGCGCCTTCTGATCCTCCGGGGCCATCTTCCAGCGGGCGTAGCTGTGGATGAGGGTCTGCTGGGTCTCGAACTGGTCATCGCGCCAGACCCGTCGAGTGAGGCTCGCGAGGTCCTCGGGGGCGGTGGGGAGATCCTCGATGGCTGCAGCTCGGGGGATGGCCTCAGGACCAGCGAGCAGCTGGGCCCGGACCCGGTCCGCCTGCTGGGGATCCTGTCGCCGGAGAGCTGGAAGCAGGACCCCCAGCAGCAGCGGGCTGGAGGCGCCGAGAGGGGGAACTTTGGCCAGAGCCGGGCGAAGGCCGGGAAGTGGGGCCTCGACCTTGGCCAGCGCCTGGAACCCATACCACAGGGCCAATGGATGGGCCGAGCAGGGCCAGGGTGCGCCGCTGACCCGGAAGGCTTCGGCGGGAGCGGGGCTGGGAACACCTTCGGCCAGCCGGGACAGGATGCCCACGCAGCTGCGATCCAGGACCTCCTGGCTGGGCGGGACGATACCCAGCCTTGGCCAGGCCGGAGACTGAGGGGAGAGGCTGGAGAAGGCGCTCAGCGCCAGCTCCCGGCGCTGGGGCCAGGGTGCCCGGTTCCAGGCATCCATCAGGGCCAGGAGGCTCCCCGGCGTGGCTTTCACAGGCGGGAGCAGCCCGGCTTCCCTCCCGGCCATCAGCAGCCGCAGACGAGCGGCTTGGGCCCGAACGGGATCGACCTTGCCCGCCTTCTGCAAGGCCTCGAGGAAGGCCCGGAGTTCGGAAGAGGTTTCCGAGCCATTCAGGCGTGCTGTGGCGAGTGCGGCTTCGAGGTGCAGGTGCTTCGGCCAGGTTTGGGCATCGGCGGGGGAGAGTCCCGCTAGAGCCGCCAAAGCCTTCGGGCTCTTCAGGCGATTCAGGAAGAAGAGCGCCGTGAACCGCTGCTCGGGTGTCCGGGCGGTCGCGGCCCGGGCTTCCCAGAGGCCGAGCGTGGGCTTGTCCAGCTCCGGGGGCAGCAGGGCGGGCCCGCCGGGGGCGCCGATGCGCTGCAGGGTCCGCTCGAGCCGGGCGCGGTCCGCCGGGGGCAGAGCCTTCGTCTGCGCTTCGGTGAAGGACAGGGGCTGGCGCATCCACTCGGCCTGGATGGCGTCGCGCACGGTGAAGCGCGGTGCCTGGGCAAGCAGGGAGACCGACAGGAGCAGAGCCGGAGCCGGAGACCTCATCGGGACCGCAGATCCCGCAGCGGGATGGTCCGGCCGGATTCCAGATCCACCACGGGTAGATCGGCGATGGCCTCCAGCCGGGCAGACCCGGTCAACCGGTTCATGCGGCCCTGTTCGTCGCGGGACTCGCGGAACCGGCTGTCCACGAAGCCCGCCTCGGGCGAGACGACCTGGAAGGATCCCGCCAGGTCCTGGCGGACGAAGTAGGCGTTGTTGCCGGCCTCGTTGCAGCCCACGAAGGCGTACTCCTTCTCTTCGGCGAGCTGGCAGAGCGCGCGGAGGGAAGCGCCGAAATAGAGGTAGGAGTGGTGGGCCTGGCGGCGTTCGAACGCCGGCGAGTAGGGGATGGTGATCGCCCGGTCCGGCCCGAACACCGCGTTGTATTCGGCGACGACGATCTGGGGCTGGACGCAGGTGATGGCCCTCCACGCCCAGTAGTCATTCCCGTCGATGTCGATGCTGAGGAGCCCGATCTCCCCGGAAAATCCGGCCCCTAGAATCAGGTCGTTGATGTTCTCGGCGGTGATGAAGGCGCTGCGCACCTCAAGGTCGTAGAGCATCGGAAGACCCTGGGCCGCCACGACGGCATCCAGGTCGGGCCGGCCGTCCAGGATCAAACCCCGCCACTGGTTGTGGGCCAGGAGGAAGCGGGTGTTGGCCTCGGTGTAGTCCTCCACGCCGAATTCCACGAAGGTCGGAATGGCGGGGAGGTGGCTGATGAGATATTGGATGATGCCGTCGTCCCCGAACTGGGAATAGACCTTGAATTCCGTCTCCGAAAGCGGCGTGCGGGGCGGCAGGGCCGCCACGCGCCGTGCTTCGGCCCCACCGGCGAGTTCGAGGGCGGCGGCCATCTGGCGGCGGAGGCCCACCATCTCGGCCTTGATGTAGTGGATTCTGCGCTTGTGGCGGCTGGACCCGATGCGGCCCAGGCGCTGGAAAAACCCCTTGAACCCTCCGCTCATGGGATCAGCGGTAGCCGGCGCGGGGCGCCTCGGCGTGGCCAGCATCGCGGAGCACCAGCTCCTTCTGGGCCAGCCTGAGATCGGAATCCACCATCATGGCGGCGAGGGTCCGGATGTCGGTCTTCGGTTCCCAGCCCAGGAGCTTGCGCGATTTGCCGGGATCGCCTTCGAGGTGATCGACCTCGGCGGGGCGGAAGTAGCGGGGGTCGATCTCCACATGCTTCTGCCAGTCCAGGTCGAGGCGGCCGAAGGTGAGGCCCAGGAACTCGCGGATGCTGATGCTCTCGCCGGTGGCCACGACATAGTCATCGGGCTGGTCCTGCTGCAGCATGCGCCACATGGCTTCCACATAGTCGCCCGCGAAGCCCCAGTCGCGCTTGGCGTCGAGGTTGCCCAGAAACAACTTGTCCTGCAGGCCCACCTTGATGCGGGTGGCGGCCCGCGTGATCTTGCGGGTCACGAAGGTCTCGCCGCGGCGGGGGCTCTCGTGGTTGAAGAGGATGCCGTTGCAGGCGAACAGGCCGTAGCTCTCGCGGTGGTTGATCACCTGGTAGTGGGCGTAGACCTTGGCGCAGGCGTAGGGACTGCGGGGCTCGAAGCGGGTGCCTTCGTGCTGGCGCGGCTTGGCGCTGCCGAACATCTCGGAGCTGCCGGCCTGGTAGAACCGGATCTTCTTGCCGCTGTGCTTCATGTAGCTGCGGATGGCCTCCAGCAGGCGGATGACGCCCACGCCCACGACATCCACGGTGTATTCGGGCTGGTCGAAGCTCACCCGGACATGGCTCTGGGCGCCCAGGTTGTAGACCTCGTCGGGTTGGACATCGTCGAGCACATTCCGCAGGGCGCCTGCGTCGGAGAGGTCGCCATAGTGCAGGTGGAAGCTGGGATTCGGTGCCTCGCCCACATGCAGGTGGTCGATGCGGTCCGTGTTGAAGAGGCTGGCCCGGCGCACGATGCCGTGGACCTGGTAACCCTTGGACAGCAGAAGCTCGGCCAGGTAGCTCCCGTCCTGGCCGGTTACGCCCGTGATGAGTGCGATTTTCTGCATGGGTTCCTCGGATCGAATGGAAACCTTCACTTTACCGGTCGGGCGGGGTGGAAGGAAGGGCAGGCCGGGGCCGCCTCACCGGGCGGTGGCGATGGCTTCGGCGGTGTCCTGCAGGCTGCGGGAAGGGGCCCATCCCGTCGCCGCCATGAGGCGGGAAGGGTCACCGACCATGGATTCCACGGCCGGATCAGCGAACGCGATCGGGTAATCCCGGCCACAGGCCAGGAGCAGGGCGCGGACCAGCTCGGACACCCGGGTGGCGCGCCCTGAACAGAGGTTCCAGATGGAGCCGCTGGGCGCATCGACTTCCAGGAGCCGCAGGTAGGCATCCATGGCGTCCCGCCAGTCGAGGAAATCGCGGATGTCGTCCCGGCCTCGCATCCGGATGGGATTCTCGCCGCCCCGGATGCGCTCCATCAGCTCAGGCACGAGCAGGCCGGCGGCCATGCCGGGGCCGACCTGGTTGAAAGGGCGCACGATGAACACTCTTAGAGCCTGCTGGTGACTCAAGGCCCAAGTTTCCCCCAGGTGCTTGGAGAGGGCGTAGGGATGGACGGCTCCGAGGGGATCCGTCTCCTGGATCCGATGGGAGGCCGGGGCGTAGACGAAGGCGCTGGAGGTGAAGATGGCCCGGCACCCGGGCGCCGCTTCCGCCAAGTGATCGAAGACCCGCGCCGTCATGCGGAGGTTGGCCATGATCAGGTCCTGGGTCCATGCCATGCCGGGAACCGAATAGGCCGCGAGGTGGAAAGCCGCATCCCACGGGCGGCCCGTGGGCCGAGGGAGATCCCCGTCGCCGAGCAGGTCCACGGCGTGGCACCGCAGCCGCGGGCCTTCCTCACCCCGGACCCGGTCCCAGATGTCGACCTCGTGACCCGCATCCAGAAGTCGGGCCGCCAGGGCCCTGCCGATGAAACCGGAGCCTCCCACCACCAGGACTTTCATGCATGTCTCTCCAGCGTTCATCGGTGGCGGCTCCAACTCCGCCGGGGCCGGGCGTGGGCATCGCCTGGCGAGGCTTGGCGAAATGCTAGCATCTAGGCTTTCCCGGGCAGAGCGGTGATGGCGCGGTATGTGGAGGGGACCTGATGCGCCTTGGCATCTTTCATCCAGCTTTCGAGGCCGTGGGCGGCGCCGAACTCCTGGTGGCGGCGCAGGCGCAGCATTTCCGGGCTCAGGGGGCCGGGCCGGAAATCGTGACCCTCGGGTTCGATGAGGCCCGCTGGTCCGAGCGGCTGGCGGGGATTCCCGTGCGCACAGTGTTGAAGCGGCACTGGTCCGATCCTCTGTACGGCCTGGGTCGCCTGGCCAAGCTCCGGCGGCGGGGGCTTCGCGCCGCCGAGGCGCTGAAGCCGTACGACCTGGTGATCGCCCACAACTTCCCGGCCAGCGCCATGCTCGGGGCCGCGCCCATCCAGAGTCGCAAGATCTGGCAGTGCAATGAGCCACCGCGAAGCATCCACATGAGGAACGCGAATCCGGCCCTGGCCGCGCGTCTGGCCGCCACGCTCGGCGAAGGTCCGGAGGAAGCCACCCGCGCCTTCTCCCTCGCCCTCGAGGGCCACGATCAGGGGATGAGGCGCAACACGAGCCTCAGGGCCCGTCACACCTACGACCTGGAGGTCACGCGGGGGCTCGACCTCATCTACGCCATCAGCGAGTTCAGCCGGGACAATGCGCGGCGGATTTACGGCCGCTGCCGGGACGAGGTGATCTATCCCATCGTGCGCTTCCCCGAAGGGGGGCGGAACCGCAGTGGGCTGGAGCGGTCCGTGCGGCGGGTGCTGGTCCACTCGCGGCTCGAGGTCCTGAAGAACATCGATACGGTCATTCGCGGTTTCCAGCAGTTCCAGGTGGCCAGCCCCGTGCCCTGCGAACTCCATGTGGTGGGGACGGGGCCGTTCCGGACGCGCCTGGAAGCCCTGGCCGCGGACCTCTGCCCCGCCGGTTCCGTCCGCTTCCACGGCTATCTTCCCGACGAGGAACTCCTCTGGGTCTATGAGGCCTGCGATGTCTTCGCCCTGCTCACGCTGGACGAACCGTTCGGCATGGTCTATCCGGAAGCCGCCGCCAAGGGGCTGCTCCTGGTGGGACCGGATCACGGCGGTCCTCTGGAGATCCTGGATGGCGGCCGCCTCGGATGGGCGGTGGATGCCTTCGCACCGGAGGCGCTGGCCGGGGCCCTCCATGAGATCTGGAGCCTGGATGACGCGGAGGCGGACCGTCGCCGGGCCGTGGCGGATCGCGCCTGCCGCAGCCGGTACAGCGTTGAGGCCGTGGGGCCCCAGTTGATGGCGCTGCTGCGGGAAGCCTGAAGGTAGACTGGTTCGATGCTCTTCGATTCCCCCTCCACCTTCGGCCGGGCCTTCCGCATCCTCACCTTCGGGGAGAGCCATGGGGCCGCGGTCGGCGTCGTGATGGATGGGGTGAAACCCGGGCTGCCCTTCGATGTGGAGGCCATCCAGAGGGAGCTGGATCGGCGCAGGCCCGGCCAGTCGGACCTGGTGACGCCCCGGAGCGAGGCAGACCGCGTGCAGGTGTTGAGCGGCGTATTTGAGGGGCTGACCACGGGGCATCCCATCGCGCTGGCGGTGTTCAACGAAAACCAGAAGAGCAGTGACTACCAGGCCATTGCAGACCTCTTCCGGCCGGGCCACGCGGATCTCACCTACGATCGCAAGTACGGCCTCCGTGATCCACGGGGCGGCGGGCGGAGCAGCGGCCGGGAGACCTTGGCCCGGGTGGCCGCGGGGGCCTGGGCCAAGCAGCAGCTGGCGGCCCTCGGCGTGACGGTGCGTGGCTTCAACCGGGAGATCGCGGGAATCGCCGGAACGGCCGTGGACTGGGCCTTCGTGGAGTCCAACCCGCTCCGGGTGGCAGATGGCGAGGCCTTTGCCTCCCAGCGAGCCGCGGTGGAGGCCGCCCGGGCGGAGGGCGACAGCGTGGGGGGCGTGTGCGAAGTCTGGATCGAGGGGCTGCCGGTCGGTCTCGGCGACCCTGCCTTCGGCAAGCTGGATGGTCTGCTGGCCCTGGCCTGCATGTCCATCGGGGCGGTGAAGGGCGTGGAACTGGGCGCGGGGTTCGAGAGCGCGCGACGGCGGGGCAGCGAGAACAACGATCCCCTGGGCCCCGCGGGGCCGATGAAGAACGATGCCGGCGGCACCCTGGGCGGCATCAGCACGGGCGCGCCCGTGGTGGTGCGGCTGGCGGTGAAGCCCACCAGCTCGATCGCCAAGGCCCAGAAGACCATCGACCGCGCCGGCCAACCTGCGGACATCTCCACGAAGGGGCGCCACGATCCCTGCATCGCGCCCCGTATCGTGCCGGTGGCGGAGGCCATGTGCGCCCTGGTGATCTACGACGCCTGGCTGACGCAGCAGTCGCTCCGTGAGGGATCCGTGGCCGCCCTTGGCGAATGGGACTGGACCGCGGTGGACGCGCTCCTGGCGCGTCCGTTGTGATGACGGCCACTTTTGAAAAGGTGTGACGAAGCGATGACGGAGCCCCGTTCGCCTGAACTGATCATGGGGTCCGATATGGAACCCGTGCTGATCAGCTTTCACGCCCCCATCCACGATCTGGACGTGGTGGCGCAGCATGTGGTCCGGGATGGCGTACCGGCCCGGCTCCGGGAATGGCAGAAGCAGACCGGCGCCCGCGAACTGGTCTACCTGGCCACCTGCCAGCGGGTGCTGTGGCTGGTCTGGGGCGGAAATCCCGCAGCCCTGGACCCGGGACCTGGCGTGCGGCGCTACGAGGGTGAACAGGCGTGGGTCCACCTGCTGGCGATGTCGGCTGGGTTGGAATCCGCCAACCTCGGCGACCGTGAAATCCCCGGCCAGATGAAGGATTCCCTCGAGCAGGCACGCCAGGTGGGCGTGGCCGGCGAAGAGGCCCATGCCGTGTTCGAGGATGTGATCCGCGAGGGCCAGCGCCTGCGGTCCCGCCTGGGCCTGGCGGACGGCAATGTCAGCGTCGCCACCGTGGCCCTGAAGCATCTCTGCGAAGGCCTCCCCGCGGGGGCCTCCGTCGCCCTGGTCGGCGTGGGCCCCATGACGCAGTACCTCGCCCAGCGCCTGCCGGAGCGGGGATTCAAGGTCGTCGTGGCCAATCGGACCCGAAGCAAGGCCCACGAGCTGGCAGAGCCCCTGGGGCTGCCCGTCGTGGAGCTGGCCCAGCTCCAGCGGGATCCCCTGGGCTTCGATGCCATCGTCAGCGCCACGGCCGCCCCCGAGCCGATCTTCACGCTGGATGCCTGGCAGACCCTCAAGCGCCCGATCCTGCGTATTCTCGACCTGGCGCTGCCGCCGGACTCGGAACCGGGCCTGGAGCAGCTGCCCTGGGTCCACCGGGTGGATCTCACGGCCTTCCTCGCGCAGACCACCACGGCGCGGGCCCAGCGGGCGGAAGCCGCCCTCAAGGCCGAGTCCTTCCTCGTGGGGGCCGCGGGGCGCCTGCGCCACCGGGCCCACGGGCGGGCCCACAAGCGCCACCTGGCCTCGGCCCAGGAGCGCCTGGATTCGGCCTGGGGTGCCCTGGAGGCCGAAGTGAAGGCGCTCGAGGACTCCATGCAGGGGCTCGACGAAGCCCAGCGCGAGGCCCTCAAGGAGATCCTGTCCCGGGGCCGCACCCTGGCGTTCCGCGCCCTGATCCAGACCCAGCCCAAGCCCAACGCAGATGGAGAGGTGGTCAAGCCATGAGACATGTCACGGTCGCCACCCGAGGATCCGCCCTGGCCGTCGGCCAGGCCGAGCCGATGGTGAGGTTCCTCGAATCGAAGGGCTACGAAGTGTCGTGGCGTAAATTCTCCACCTCCGGCGACCAGTGGCTGCAGGGGCCCCTCGACAAGCAGGTGGGCGGCGGCTTCTTCACCAAGGAGCTGGAGGACGCCATGGCCGGCGGCCACGCGGACCTGCTCATCCACAGCCTCAAGGATGTGTCGCTGGAACGGCCGGCCGGCATCGTGCCAGCCTGCATCCCCCATCGCGAGGATCCTTCGGACTGGCTGGTGATGCGGCCGGACGCCCCAGAGGACCTGGTCATCGGCACCAGCGCCGTGCGCCGCGAGCGCGTGCTGAGCCAGCTGTTCCCCAAGGCCCGCTTCACCTGGATCCGGGGCAATGTCCAGACGCGCCTCCAGCGTGTGCGCGACGGCATCCTCCGGGACGAGCCCGTGCATGCCACCATGCTCGCCGCGGCAGGCCTGAAGCGGCTGGGCCTGGACCTCTCGGGGCTGACGGTTCGCCCGCTCACGGCGGCGGAGCTGCCTTCGGCACCGGGGCAGGGCGCCCTGCTGGCGGAGGCCCGCGCCGACCGTCCCGACCTGATCGAAGCCCTGGCCGAAATCCATGACGCCATGACCGCCCGCTGCGTGGCCCTGGAGCGCCAGGTGCTGGCCGGCATCGGCGGCGGCTGCCAGCAGCCGCTGGGGGCGCTGGCCACTCCGCAGGCGGATGGGTCGCTGCTGCTCCAGGCCGCCTACGCACCGGATGGCGAGCTCCGCCGGGCCGAGGCCCGGGGGACGGATGACCGGGATCTGTTGGCGCGTGTCCTGAAGGGCATCGGCCTCTCATGACGCCCTCGGCCCACCACCCGCGCCTGGCGCTGGCCCGGCCCGCCCAGCATCCGCTGGCGGACACGGTGCGCAAGGCCGGCTGGCGGCCGGTTCCCTATTCGTTCACCTGCCTGAAGGTCACGGGGGGCGTCCCTCCCCTGCCGCTGGATCAGGTCCGGGCGCTGCTGGTCCTGAGTCCGTCGGGAGCCAAGGTGGCTGCCACGGCCCTGCCTCCCGGGATGATCTGCCTGGTCCAGGGCGCGGGCACCGCGGATGCCCTGGGGCGGGAGGACCTGGATGTCCAGCTGCCCTCGGAGGCCCGGGCCGAAGCCCTGTGGGACCTGCTGCAGACCCGGTTTCCCCAGGGTGGGGACTTCATCCTCGCCCGGGGGGAGCGGAGCCGCGAGTATCTGGAAGTCGCCGCGCGGGATTCGGCCTGGCGCATCCATCCCTGGATCACCCACCGCGAGGCTCCCCGGGAGCCGTTCCCGCCCCTGCCCAAGGTCGAAGGCGTGCTGGCCCTGAGCCCGCTCCAGGCCGAGATCCTCGCGCCCCTGGCCGGGGATGTGACGCGCTTCGCCTGGGGCGAGGCCACCGCCGAGGCCTTCGCCAAGGCCGGTGCCCCCGCCCACGCCCACTGCGAGCCGAAGCCCAGCCTGTTATGGGCCATGCTCGCGCAGCATCTCAAGAAGGAGGAGTCCCCATGCTGAACCGCTCCCGCCGCCTTCGCACCAGCGCCGCCATGCGCAACCTGGTGGCCGAGACCGATCTTCGCGCTCGCCACCTCATCCAGGGCCACTTCGTCCAGCCCCAGGCAGGCAGCAGCGAGATCTCCAGCATGCCGGGCATCTTCAATGCCGGCGTGGAGGACACGGTCCGCCAAGTGGAGAAGGATCTCAAGAAGGGGCTCTCCAGCGTGCTGATTTTCGGCGTGCCGGAAGAGGCCTCCAAGACGCCCGATGCGGCCTATGTCCGCGATCGGCAGGGTGTTGTTCCCCAGGCCGTGAAGGCCCTGAAGAAGGCGTTCGGCTCGGACCTCATCGTGATCACGGATGTCTGTCTCTGCGGCGCCACCAGCCACGGCCACTGCGGCCTCGTGGACGAGGAAGGCCTGGTCCGGAACGATGAGACGCTGCCGATCCTGGCGGAAATGGCCCTGCGGCATGCCGAGGCAGGCGCCGATGTGGTCTCGCCCAGCGACATGATGGATGGCCGCGTGGCGGCGATCCGCGCCCTGCTCGACCAGAACGGCTTCACCCAGACCAGCATCCTCAGCTACGCCATCAAGCATGCGGGCGCCTACTACGGCCCCTTCCGCGAAGCCGCCCACAGCAGCCCCAAGTTCGGTGACCGGAAGACCTACCAGATGGATCCCCGCAATGCCCGCGAGGGCCTGCGGGACGCGCTCTTGGATGTGGGGGAGGGGGCGGACATGCTCATGGTCAAGCCGGCCCTGCCGAACCTCGATCTCATCTGGCGCCTGCGCGAAGCCCAGCTGGCGCCCATCTGCGCCTACCATGTGTCCAGCGAGTTCAGCAGCGTCAAGGCGGCGGATCGGATGGGCTGGGTGAACGGTGACCAGCTGATGTATGAGCACCTCCTCGCCATCCGGCGCGCCGGCGCAGACATGATCGTCACCTACGCCGGCCGAGAGGCCGTGGAAAAGGGATGGGTCTCCTAGGTAAAGATTCGTCCACAGATTTCACAGATTCACACAGATTCAACTGCTGAAATCGCCTCGTTCATCCATTCCTTCGTTCTGCTTTTCCAATCTGTGAAATCTGTGGAATCTGTGGACAAAAATCCTTTGAGGTTTTCATGAGCAACGACGCCCTGTTCCAGGAAGCGCTCACCCATTTTCCCGGCGGCGTCTCCAGCCCCGTGCGGGCCTTCCGCGCCGTGGGCGGCACGCCCAAGTTCTTCAAGAAGGCTTCGGGCGCCTGGTTCGAGGACGAGGACGGCCAGCGCTTTCTCGATCTGTGCATGTCCTGGGGCCCGCTGATCCTGGGCCACGCCCATCCCGACATCCTGGCCGCCGTGAACGAGGCCATGCAGGAAGGCCTCACCTTCGGCGCCCCCAGCCGCCGCGAGCTCTCCCTCGCCCGGAAGATCAAGGAGATGGTGCCGTTCATCGAGAAGATGCGCTTCGTGTCCTCGGGCACCGAGGCCGTCATGTCCGCCCTGCGCGCCGCCCGCGGCTTCACGGGTCGTGAGCGCATCCTGAAGTTCGAGGGCTGCTACCACGGCCACAGCGACGGATTGCTGGTGAAGGCGGGCTCTGGCCTCGTCACCTTCGGCGCGCCCACCAGCGCCGGCGTGCCCAAGGCCATCGCCGAGCTGACCTCCGTGGTCACGCTCGATGACATGGAGACCCTGGAGCGCACCTTCGCCGAGATCGGCGGCGAGCTGGCGGCGGCCATCATCGAGCCCATTCCCGCCAACAACGGCCTGCTGCTCCAGCGCCCCGAATTCCTCAAGCGCCTGCGCGAGCTGTGCACCCAGCACGGCGTGGTCCTCATCTTCGACGAGGTCATCAGCGGCTTCCGCGTGGCTCCGGGCGGCGCGGCCGAGCGCCTGGGCATCACGCCGGACATGGCAACCTACGGCAAGATCATCGGCGGCGGCATGCCCGTGGGCCTCTACGGCGGCCGCAAAGACATCATGGGCGTGGTCGCACCGGACGGTCCGGTTTACCAGGCGGGCACGCTGTCCGGCAACCCCGTGGCCATGGCCGCGGGCCTGGCCACCATGGAGAAGCTCACCCCGGCCTTCTACGCCGGCCTGGAAGCCAACGCCGAGAAGTGGGCCGCGGCCTTCGAGACCATTCCTGGCCTCCACTGCCCCCGCTACGGCAGCCTGCTCTGGCCGCTGTTCCAGGACGGCGTGCGCCGCAGCGACGCGGTGAAGGGCGAGGCCATCAGCGTCTTCAACCGCCTGCACAAGGCCTTGCTGGGTCAGGGCGTCTACCTGCCACCCAGCGGCTACGAAGTGGCCTTCCTCAGCGCCGCCCACGGCGAAGCCGAGCTGGCCCGCTTCAAGCAGGCCGCGGCCGCCGTAGCCAAGGACTTCGCCTGATCTTTCGCAAATCTCTTTCTTCTGCGTTCTCTGCGTCCTCTGCGGTGAATGGTTTTTTCGGTGATGTGATGCCCCAGTCCCTGCTGCGTGTTCTCAACGGTGAAGTCCTCGATAAGCCCCCGGTCTGGTTCATGCGCCAGGCTGGACGCTTCCTGCCGGAGTACCGCGAGGTGCGGGCCAAGGTCACCTTCGAGCAGCTGCTCAACGATTCGGATCTGGCGGCGGAAGTCACCCTGCAGCCCATCCGCCGCTTTCCCCAGATCGACGGCGCCATCATCTTCAGCGATATCCTGGTGATTCTCGATGCGCTGGGTTGCGAGGTCACCATTCCCGAGGGCGGTCCCCGCATCGGCAAGACGCTGGACCAGATCGACATCAACCGTCCCCTGGACGAGAAGGTCTTCGAGCCGGTCTGCAATGCCATCCGCAAGGTGAAGGCTAATCTGCCTGAGAAGGTCACCATGCTGGGCTTCGCCGGCGCCCCCTGGACCCTGCTGGCCTACGGCATCGAAGGGAAGGGCAGCAAGGGCTGGGCGAAGGCCAAGGCCTTCATCCATCAGAACCCCGTGCTGGCCCAGAAGTGGATGGACAAGCTGGCGGACGCCGCCGCGCGCCTGCTGAACCTGCACATCGAGGCCGGAGCCCAGGGTGTGCAGCTCTTCGACACCTGGGCCGGTGAGCTCGACGCCGACGACTACGCAACCTTCGCACTGCCCTCCGTCGAGCGCACGCTCTCCCAGGTGACGGCGGCGCCGACCCTCTTCTTCGCCCGCACGGGCTACCTTCCGGATTCCCTGAACCAGTTGCCCTGCAAGGGCCTGGCCGTGCCCTGGCAGGTACCCATCAGCGAGGCCCGCCGCCGCTTCCCCAAGATGGTGCTGCAGGGCAACCTGGATCCCATCGCGCTCCTGGCGGGCGCCGACACCGCGAAGCGGAAGGCCCGCGCCATCGTGGACGCCATGAAGGGGCACCCCCATGTGTTCAATCTGGGTCATGGGCTCGTGCCCGAGACCGATCCCGCCGTGGTGGCGGCCGTTCTTGACGAGGTGAAGGCATGAACCAGCTCGCCGATCTCATCCGCCGGTACGACCGCCCCGGGCCACGCTACACGGGCTACCCCATGCCCCCGGTCTGGTCCGACGACTTTCCGGAGCCCGAGGTGCTGGCGGCGCTCGACCGCGCCAACGCCCGCCCGGATGAGGCCCTGTCGCTCTACCTGCACATCCCCTTCTGCCCCCGGCGCTGCGCCTACTGCGGCTGCAATGTGGTGGTGAGCCCCCAGTACGATCCCGTGGAGGCCTACCTCGCGGCGGTGACGAAGGAACTCGACCTCGTCTGCTCGCGTCTGAAGGACCGCCGCAAGGCCCTGCAGCTGCACTGGGGTGGCGGCACGCCCACCTACCTGAAGGCGGCGGACCTCAAGCGCACCTTTCAGCTCTTCAAGGACCGCTTCGAGTTCCTGCCGGGCGCCGAAATCGCCATCGAGGTGGATCCCACCTTCCTGGAGCCGGACCAGCTACCGGCGCTGCGGGAGATGGGCTTCAACCGGGTCTCCTTCGGCGTGCAGGATCTGGACGAGAATGTGCAGGCCCTCATCACCCGCGGCCAGACCTGGGACCACACCCTCACGGCCATGCGGCAGTGCCGGGCGCTGGGCTTCGACGGCGTGAACCTGGACCTGGTCTACGGCCTGCCGGGCCAGACCATGGACACCTTCCGCCGCACCCTGGAATCCACCCTGGAATTGTCGCCGGACCGCATGGCCATCTACGGGTTCGCCTACCTGCCCAGCATCATGCCGTTCCAGCGGAGCATTCCCGAGGAGACCCTACCCACGCCGGAGCTGCGCCTGGATCTTCTGCTGCTGGCCTCGGACATCCTGGAGAAGGCGGGCTATGTCGCCATCGGCATGGACCACTTCGCCCATCCGGACGATCCCATGGCCAAGGCCGTCCAGGAGGGCAAGCTCATCCGCAACTTCATGGGCTACGCCGTGAAGGCGGGCTCGGATCTCGTGGGCTTCGGGCCCAGCGCCATCTCCAATGTGGCCGGCGTGTATTCCCAGAACGAGAAGATTCTCGCCAAGTGGGAACGGAGCATCACGGAAGGGCATCTTGCCGTTCACAAGGGTCACCGCCTGACCGAAGACGACGAGCTGCGCCGCTGGGTGATCCACCACCTCATGGGCCACTTCGAGCTGCGCTGGGAGGACCTCAAGCAGCGGTTCGGCGTAGACGGGCCGGTGCTCTTCGCCGATGCCGTGACGCAGCTGAAAGAGGAAGTGACTCAGGGCACGGTGGAGGTTCGTCCGGAGGGGATCTTCATCACGGATCTGGGCCGGCGCTTCGTCCGGAACCTGGTGCAGCCCTTCGACGCCTACCTGGCGAAGCTCAGCGCCAAGACGGCTTTTTCCAGAACCGTCTGACCAGGTCCATTGAATAGCTGACCCAAAGGCCTACATTGGGAAGTGTGGAGACCCGCCCGCTGGGACCCGGGCTCCAAAGCCTTCGGCCCCTCCGGTGGTCTCCGCGAACCTGCCTGGTATCCAGGCGATGTCGCGGAGGGTTCCATGTTGAAACTGTCGCTCCTCCTTCTCCCGGCCCTGGTGCTCCAGGCCCAGGACTCGGTGATTCCAGGCGCCGTGGAGGTGCGCACCGGCGTCTTTGTGCTCAAGGGCACGCCCAACGAGACCACCTGCCAGGCCCTGAAGAAGCACCACTTCACCCATGTGATCGACCTGCGCCGAGATGACGAGCCGAACCTCAATTGCGAATCCGAGTCGGCGAAGATGACCGATCTGGGGATCCACTACCAGCGCTACGCACTGGCCAAGGCGCCCCCGGATGCGGACTTCGACTTCCTGAGAACCCTGCTGCGCGACCTCCCCAAGGGCTCCCGAGTGCTGCTCCACTGCAGCAACGGCAACCGGGCCGCGGCCATCGTCTGTCCCTGGCTGGTGCTGGACAAGGGCATGCCCATGTCGGAGGCGCTGCGGATCTCCATGGAGGCCGGCCTCCAGCTGCCGGAAACCCAAGCGGCCGTGCGGCGCTACCTGGGCCGCCACGGCATGACTTAGAGCCTTAAGGGCGACAGCACCATCCACGCACCCACGATGAGGGTGAAGAGCAGGGCCAGGGCCAGCGTGACCCAGGTGAGCTTCCGCTGGATCCCGGGCAGGGCAAGCGCCAGGCTGGGGCGTCCTTGAAAGGGCGCCAAGGCGCCAACACCCAACCCCGAGATGGTTCCCCCCAGCAGGGCCCCGTACAGCGGATAGCCGACGAAGCCGTACTCCTTGTGCAGCAGGCAGAAGGGGCAGTGGTGCGTGGGCAGGGCGTAGATGTAGAGGCCGATGAAGGAGATCAGCGAGGCGGTGGCCACCACCAGGAAGGCCAGGCTGAGGATCGCAAACGGGACCGTGCCTTGCCGCTTCCGGAGAACGAGGCCGCCTGCGACCAGCAGGGCCGCCAGGGCGGACCAGAAAGCGGGGCGCATGAGCTGGGGCGGCAGCCCGGCGAGGCTGGCGCCGAGGCCCTGGCGGCCCTGCCCGAAGAGGCTGCCGCAGCAGCTCGTCATCACATCGGCCTTCAGACCGGCGACATAGCGCCACTGCAGGTAGGTCTCCAGCAGCACCAGGGGGACCAGCAGCAGCAGCAGGGCGTGCTTTGCGCGGATCAGCGGGTAGTCGTGGCCCCGGGTGTCCGCGTGGTGGAGGATCAGCCATACCCCGGCCAGCAGGCAAGTGCTGAGCTTCACCAGGAGGGTGGGGTAGCCGAAGCCGTTGGCGGCGAGAGAGCCGGCGGCGCACATGGCGCCCACGAACTGATCGTGCAGGCCGTCCGCCGTGAAGACGAACAGGAACAGGGACAGGATCTGGATGACGAGGGCGTTGGCGACGAGGGTGGAGACCAGGTAGGTGCGCCGTTCCAGGTCGAGCTGCCGCTCGCTGCCGCTCCGGAGGTTCCACCGGAGCATGATCTCGACGGCATGCCAGCCCGCAAAGCCCAGCATGAGCGAGACGAGGCCCGAGGCGAGCAGGAGGGCGAGGACTCCCGGGTGCTGAATCATGGCGTGGTCGCGGTGATGCGGCCGTCCCGCAGGGTGACCACCCGGTCCGCGAGCGGCGACTCGTAGACGATGGGGTCGTGGCTGGCGATGAGGAGGGTCCTGCCCGTGGCCTTGAAGGTCCCCATCAGCTCCATGAACTCCGCGGAGAGCCGGCTGTCCAGGTGGGCCGTCGGCTCATCGGCGATGATCACGGCGGGATCGTTGATGAGGGCACGGGCTACGGCCACGCGCTGGGCCTCGCCGCCGGACAGCCGGCCCACGGCGGCTCCGGCTTGTCGGGAGAGACCGAAGCGGTCCAGCAGTTCCAGGGCCCGGCGGCGGACGACAGCGGCATCCTCCCCCGTGGGACAAGCCGGGAGCATCACATTCTCCAGGGCCGAGATGCCCTGGATCAGGTTGAACTGCTGGAAGATGAAGCCGAAGGTCCGGCGCCGGATGCCCGTGAGAAAGCGCTCGGGCAGGCTGGTGATCTCGAGGCCGTCCCCAGAGGGGAGGCCGGGCAGGGCCGCCGTGGGAAGGCCGTGGAGGTGGATGCGGCCCGAGGTGGGGCGGGCCATGCAGCCGATGAGGGTCAGCAGGGTCGTCTTGCCGGAGCCGCTGGGCCCCTTGAGGATCGTGAGCTGGCCGAACGGAATCTGGAGGCTCACGCCGTCCACCGCGGTGTACGGCGTGGCGAGGCCGGCATGGTAGGTCTTCACCACCTGAGTGAGCTCGATCATGGTCAGGACCTCATCGCCGCATCGGGGTCCACCGTGGCGGCCCGCCAACACGGTACGAGGGTGGCGGCCGTGTAGGGGAGGACCGTGAGGAAGAACAGCACCCCGAGCTGGTAGGCGTCCACCGTGGGGATGAGGCGGTAGCGCGGGAAGAGCACCGACCAGCCCTTGAGGGCGTGCTCGAAGAGCGAGGCGGAGAAGAAGAAGACATGACCGTAGGCGAGCAGGACGCCGGAGAGGAAGGCCGTGAGGGAGATGACGGTGCCTTCCCAGAACTTCAGCAACAGCACATCCGAGGTCTCCCAGCCGATGGATTTCAGGATGCCGATCTCCTTGCGCTCCTCTGCGGAGAGGCCCGTGGCCTTGTCCCAGGCGAAGATGACGAAGGAGAGCACGGCCGAGGCCAGCACCGCCACCAGCAGGCCGCCGCGCCAGTCGAAAATGGCATCGTAAGTGCGGAGGATCTCGGATTTCAGGATGGGGCGGGCATCGGGAAACTGTTCCACGATCTTGGCGGCGATGGTGGGCAGCTCGCGGGGGTTTCCGGCGCGGATCGCCAGGTCCGTGGCCTGGCCTTCAGGCAGGTTGAAGAGGGCCCGGATGTCCGCCGGGGACATGATGACGAGATCCGACGACACCAGCTCGGATTCGGCGGGCAGCACCTTCTGGATGGCGAACAGCATGGGAAGGCCGGAGTAGCCGCGGAGGGAGATCATGTCCCCCTCCTTCACGCGCATGCTGCGGGCCACACCCTGGCCGATGAGAACGGAATCCGCCGCCAGGCTGTTGCCCTCCTGTCCCATGACGGTGAGGTTCCCCCCATAGACCGGATCGTAGTAGTAGCCCCAGACCCGCGGTGTGACCTCCCGCACCCCCCGGATCGCGCGGATGGCGTCGGCCTGGGCGGTGGGGATCGGATCGTGGCGCCCGGCCACCATGCGCTGGACCACCATCTCCGGGGCCTGGTCGAGCACCAGCCGGGCCTCGCGCTTCAGGGCCTGGACGAAGAAGATCAGCGAGGCGAGGACGGCCACCACCAGCGTGTAGACCAGGAGCAGCGACAGGTTCCGGCCCCTTCGCCTCAGCAGCGAGGACAGCGCGAAATCAAGGATGTTCCGGGTGCGGCGCAGGGACGGGTGCATGAGGTCTCGAGGGGAAGGCGGGCGGCGGCACCAGGGAACCGGAGGGGAAGTGCTCCAAGCCCAGGGGGTGATCCTGGAAGGCGGCGTGGCGGTCGGCCATGGCCGGGTGGCGGGTGTAGCGGGCTTCGGTGAAGAGGCAGAGATCCGTGAGGCCCAGTTCCCGGACAAGGGTCTGGCTGGGCTGGCGCTGGAGGAGAGCTGGCCCTTCCTGCGCCCGCGCGTGGAGCAGGGCCGCCGCGAGCAGGCTGATTTGGGCGCCCGTCAGGATCAGGAAGAGGGTGGATTTGCGCACGGCGAGGGGGCTACTCCAGGACCTTGAGGACGGCGGGTGTGACCTCCTGGAATCCCAGGATCCGCTGGCCCTTGTGATCCTTGAGGAAGTCGCGCGCATCGGCCTCGGAGGCGAAGGGCACGAGCTCCTTTCCCATGGGGCCCATGACATCGCTGCCCAGCGCGTAGAAGGCCTTGCGGCCATCGATGGGGGCGAGGCCGTAGTAGTCCTTCACCCGGATCGAAACGATGTCGGCCGCTTTCCGGCGCGGGGCGTAGCGGCCCAGGTCCAGGAGACAGGTGAAGAGATCCTTCGGCCCGTCGAACCAGACCGTGGTGCCGTCCCTGAATGTGATGGCCGAGGCCCAATCGGGAAAATTCGCCACGAACATGCCGCACACGGCGCAATTGCCTTGGGGCTCCGAAGGAGGTGCGGGGGCCGCCGCGAGGCAGGTCGACAGGACCGCGGCGAGGGCGAGGGCGCGCATGGCATGGCTCCTGAGAGTCGGGGGACCGAGGGGGGCAATCACGAAAGCATGCCAGGAGTCGGGGCCGAGGGGGTCATGCCCGCCCCATGGCCTTGCGTCGAGAGGCGGCGATCAGCTGGATCATCCCCTCCCAGTCGAGGTGATCCTTGACGAAAAAGCCATCCAGGCCGGCCTTTCGCGCGGCCTCCCGGTATTCCGGGAGATTGTGGGCGGTGCAGATGGCCACCGGGACCCCCGGGTAGTCCCGGTGGAGGGTCTCCACCAGTTCCAGGCCCGTGCCGTCGGGAAGGCAGAGGTCCACCAGGACGGCTTCCAGGCGGGTTTCCTGGAGTGTCTGCCGACCCTGGGCCAAGCTTTCGGCCTCCCGGAAACTCAACTCCGGGAAATGGCGGCTCAATGAATCCCGAAGGAACTGCCGAAACAGCTGGTTATCCTCCACGATCAGTATCATGGGCTCTCATTTCAGCTTGGAGGCGCCAGAGTCCTGGGTGGATTGGGCCAAGGGGGGCGGGCAGCGGGATGGGCTCAAGAATGTGATCCCGCATATCTCCATGATCGGTCTCGAGGGGAGATGGGCGAATGGGGGGTAACCCCCATTGGTCGGGTGGGAACACCCCATATCCGCTTTTCATAATGACTAGGCAATTCGGCCCCAGCCCCGTTAGGCTGTGTCGACACGAACGACTGGATCGAGAGTGGCATGTCCCAAGAGAAGCGTTTTCGCCTCGTCATCGCGGAGGATCACACGATCCTCCGCGAAGGGCTCAAGGCACTGCTGAGTCTGCGCCCGGATCTCGAGGTGGTCGCGGAGGCCGCCGATGGGCGCGAGGCGGTGCGGTGGGCGCAGGAACTGTCACCCGATCTCATGATGCTGGATCTCTCCATGCCCAGGTCCAACGGGCTGGAAGCCTTGAAGGAGATCAAGCGCATCAGCCCCCAGACCAAGGTTCTGGTCCTCACCGTCCACAAGACCGAGGACTATGTGTTCACCGCCCTCCAGGCCGGGGCGGACGGCTATGTGTTGAAGGATTCATCCGCTTCGGAGCTGATGCTGGCCGTGCGCAGCGTGCTGAATGGCGAGCGGTACCTTGGACCCGCCATCGCCTCGACCGTGGTGTCGGGCTACCTGGGCGCCAAGGATGCCACCGTCCTTCGCCCCGCCTTCGATGAACTCTCCACGCGGGAGCGGGAGGTCCTTAAGCTCATCGCGGAGGGCTACCGCACGAAGGACATCGCGGAGTACCTCTGCATCAGCCCCAAGACGGTGGAGAAGCACCGGGCCAACCTGATGGACCGGCTCAAGCTGCATACGGTGTCCGCCCTGACGACCTACGCCATCGAGAAGGGCCTCGTCACGAAGTGACGGGTTCTCCTTCGGAGGTGGGCCACCGGGCGATGATCATGGTGCCCTCGCCCTCGGTGGAGGTGAGGATGAGGGAGCCGCCGAACAGTTCGGCCCGCTCCCGCATGGAGGCCAGGCCGAAGCCCGTCGTGGCACCATCGCGCCGGGTGACGGCGAGATCGAAGCCCACGCCGTTGTCCCAGATCATGAGCTGGAGGTCGTGGAGAACCTGCCTCAGGACGATGGTGATCTTGTCGGCATGACTGTGCTTGGCCGCATTGTTCATCGCCTCCTGGAGAATGCGGAACACATTCGTCCGGAGGAGGTCTGGGACTTCGAACTCCTCGACCTCGATGACCTTCTCCACCTGGATGTGGGGGTAGGTCCCCTGGAATTCCCGCACGAACCAGGCAATGGTGGCCAGCAGCCCGAGGTCGTCGAGGGTGGATGGGCGCAGGGCCATGGAAATGCGGCGGACCTCTTCGACCGAGGCCTGGATCACGGGAACCACCGCCTGCAGGGACTGGGCTTCGCGTCCACCCGCCGGAGGCCATTCGTCGCTGTCCAGGACGCGCTCCACCATGAACTTGATGGCGCTCAGGGACTGGCCGATGCTGTCGTGCAGTTCGCGGGCGACGCGCTGGCGCTCGCTCTCCTGGGCCGAGAGCAGGCGGGCCGAGAGGCGGTGCAGGGCCTCGCGGGAATCACGGAGGGCCTGCTCGGCCTTGTGCCGCTCGGTGATGTCCTGGATGTTCGCGAGGAGCGAGTTCTCGCCCCGGTACCGGATGAGGATGCTGCGGCCGCTGATCCAGCGGGTCTCGCCGGTGGAGGTGATGATGCGGCATTCATAGTCCTGGGAGGGCGCCGAGCCCAGGAACCTCCTCCGCCAGATCTCCTGGACGGTGGGCCAGTCGTCGGGATGGACGATGTCCGCGACATCCATGCGCTCCAGATCGGAAGGCGACCGCCCCACCATCTGGAAGAACTTCTGGTTGGCGAACTCCAGCTTGCCGTTGCGATAGATGAAGATTCCGGTAGGCGAGTTCTCCACGACAGTGCTGTATTTCTCTTCGGAGTAGCGCAGTTCCTCCTCGGCCTTCTTGCGCTCGGTCGTATCGATGAAAGTGTAGACGAATCCGGCGACGGATCCGTCGGGCCGCCAAATGGGAGAGCAGGTGAGGTAGGCCGGAAACCAGGTGTCATCGCGGCGCACGGCCCGCACTTCGCCCGACCAGCCCTTCACGGCTCCGAAGGATGACAGGCCCTGGCGCACGGCCGCTGCGCTGAACGCGGTCACCTTCGCCAGGGTCTCGCCGCGGACCTCCTCCTCCGTCCACCCGAACATCCGCTCGGCGAACTGGTTCCAGTAGAGGATGACGCCATGTTTTCCCGTGGCCACCACGCCCTGCTGAACCACGGCCAGGATCCTGGCCTGGAACTGGATCCGCTCGTCGGCCTTGGTCCGCTCCATAGCCTCGGCCATGATCCGCTCCTTGGCATCGTTGCGGATGAACTCGTTGGTGGCCTGCACCTCCCTCAGGGCCCGCTCGGTCTCTGCCTTGGCGAGAAGGTGGCGGACCATGGGCTTGATGAGCAGGTAGTACATGGAGGGAAAGCAGACGAGGATGAGGGTCCCGGAATCCACGAACGCCATGGTCAGGTGGTCGTCCAGGAACAAGGGCTCCAGCGCCACCATGATGGTGAGTTCGGTGATGACGATGATCGCCGACACGATCAGGAAGGACCGGATCACTCCCCGCGTGAGGGAAGTCGGCGGTGGATTCTCCGTCGGTGGCGTCGGCGGCGTCGGCCGGATGGGAAGGGGGGAGGGCGCTCGGCGCGGGGCAGTCACGGATGACCTCGGATGGTGGAAGCCCTCGGGCTAGCGGATGTCGACGAGATCCAACTCGAAGAGCAGCGTGGCTCCGGGAGGAATGTCATCGCCGATCTCGTGGGGGGCGTAGCCGAGGGCCGGGGGCACCCGGAGCAGGCGCTTCCCACCCTGTTTCATGGTCGCAAGGCCTTCGTCCCACCCCTTGATGACCCGGCCGACGCCGAGGGGGAAGGTGGCGGGGTAGCCCCGCTTGCGCGTATCGAGGAAAAGGCGTCCCTTCTGGCCGTTCTCCTCCACCCAGCCCAGGGCCTCGACCACGCAGGTCTGGCCGAGCCGCGGGGAAACTCCGCTCCCGGGTGCGAGGTCCGCGACTCCCAGGCCGCTTGGAGAGGTGGACAAGCGCGGCGCGGAGGTCTGGGGGGTGCGGCACCCGTAGGTGGAGGCAAGCAGGAGAACGGACAGGCAGGCAACGCTGGCACGCATGGAAGAACCCCCTGGAGCTGGATGGACCGTCCAGCCTATCAGAGGTGGCTCCCGGGCGGTTTCAGGGGGAGCCGGCCGGGGTAGGGATTTTCCCCAGTGCCGGTCGCTGGTCTGCCGGTACCGGATCAGCCCTTGAGCTCGGTGTACATCCCCTCGATCTGCTCGGCGTACATCTGATTCACGACCCGCCGCTTCACCTTGAGTGAGGGCGTCAGCTGCCCGCCTTCGAGGGTCATCTCCTGGTCCAGCAGAACGATTTTCTTGACGCGCTCGTAGTTGGAGAGGTGCTCGTTCACCCGCTCGACCCGGCTGCCCACCTTGGCCACCACGAGCGGGTTCTTGATGAGCTCGGCATGGGACTTGAAGGTGATCTTCTTGTAGCCCGCCCACCGTACCAGGCTGTCGAAATTGGGCACGATGAGCGCGGTGATGAAGTTCCGCTGGTCGCCGATGAGTACAGCCTGGGAGATGTACTTGTCCACCTTGAGCTGGTTCTCGATGGGCTGGGGGGCCACCTTCTTGCCGCCGCTCGTGACGATGAGCTCCTTCTTGCGGTCGGTGATGTACAGGCGCCCCTCGTCGTCGAAGTGCCCGATGTCGC
This sequence comes from Geothrix sp., assembly GCA_019449415.1. Lineage (GTDB taxonomy): Bacteria > Acidobacteriota > Holophagae > Holophagales > Holophagaceae > Geothrix > Geothrix oryzae. Next base: position 14,277 of record JAGRPP010000027.1, on the reverse strand, counting down.
CGGTGTGGAAGTAGCCGTCGGCATCGATGGCTTCCTGGGTGGCCTTCTCGTTGTTCCAGTAACCCACCATGATGTTCGGCCCCTGGCAGAGGATCTCGCCATCTTCCGCAATCTTTACGAAGGGCCGGCCATTCCACTCCTTGTAGAGGGGGCGCCCCACGCAGCCGGGGATGACCTCGCCGAAGCGGTTCACGGTGATGATCGGGCTGGTCTCCGTCAGGCCGTATCCCTCGAGGATGGGGATGCCGAGGATCCAGAAGAACTCCATGATCTTCCCACCGAGGGGGGCGCCGCCGCTGACGGCGATCTTCAGCCGGCCTCCGGTGCGCTGGCGGATCTTCTCGAAGACGACGGCCTTCGCCGTGCGGTACCACATGCCCTTCCACGAAGGGGGTTCCTGGCCCTTCAGCAGGTAGGGCACCGCCTGGCGGCCCGCGAGCATGGCCCAGTGGAAGATCAGGCGCTTGATGAAGCTGCCGGAAGACACGGTGTCGTAGATTTTCGCGAAGATCTTCTCGTAGATGCGGGGGACCGAAGCCATGAGCGTGGGCCGCACTTCCAGCATGTCGGCCGCGACGGTGCTGACACTCTCCGCGTAGTAGATGGAAGCGCCGACATGGAACCAGAGAAAGTGGCCGGCCATGCGCTCGAAGATGTGGGTGAGGGGCAGGAAGCTCAGGGCCCGCTCGTTTTCCCCGATGTTGGCCACCGTGGCCCGGCCCGCGAGGACATTGGACACGAGGTTGCCGTGCGTGAGGATGGCGCCCTTGGGATCGCCCGTGGTGCCAGAGGTGTAGATGAGGGTGAGGATGTCCGAGGCCTTCCTCTGCTCGCCCCAGGCGCGGACCTCGGGACGGCGGCCCTCCATGGCCAGGCCTTCCCGCTGGAGGTCCGACCAGAGGAGCAGGTTCCGGCCGGCCACCGCCGGGAGCTCGCCGTCGATCAGTACGGCGGTCTCCAGAGCCGGCAGCTCGTCCCAGTGGGCCAGCACCTTGTCGAGCTGTTCCCGGGTGGAGCAGAGCACCCACCGGGATTGGCTGTCCTTCAGGATGTAGGCCGCCTGGTCGGCGTTCAGGGTGGCGTAGATGGTGACATCGGGAGTGCCCAGGATGGCGCAGGCGTAATCGGCGATGGCCCACTCCGGGCGGTTTTCCGACATGAACGCCACCCGGTCCCCGGCCTTGAGGCCGCGGGCGGCCATGGCCAGGGCCAAACGCTCCACCCGGGCCACGATTTCGGCGTGGGAGATGGGTTCATAGACGCCATTGCGCTTCGCGGCGAGGGCGTCGGGAAGGTTCTTCTCCGCGGCCGTATAGAAAAGCTGGGCAATGGTTTCGATGGGCTGGGCCACAATGACTCCGAAACACTTGGGGGATGTGAAGGCATGGTAACAGGGAAGGGCGCAGCGCCGCTGGGAGAGGGCATCCAGGCCTTCCACTTGGAGCAGCGCGCCCGGGGCGTGTCACCTCATACGGCCCGGGCTCAGCAGGGCGATCTGGACAAGCTCCTCGACCACGCCATGCGCAGCCGGTGGGATGACTGGGAGGTCAGTCCCCGCACCCTCCGGGGATTCGCCCTGGAGCTGGGGGACCGCGGCCTCGATCCTGCCAGCCAGGCCCGCATCCTCTCCACGGTGAGGGGGTTCTTCCGCTGGCTGTGGGAGACGCGACGCATCGCCAAGAACCCCGCTTCCGGTCTGCGCAATCCGAAGCAGCCTCAGCGGCTCCCGGCCTTCCTCACCGAGGGGGAAAGCCAAGCCCTCCTGGACCTGCCGCCGGCCATCGACTTCCCCTCCTCGCGCCTCACCTGCCTGCTGGAACTGCTCTACGCCTCGGGCCTGCGCGTGTCCGAGCTGGTGGGTCTCGATCTGCAGGATCTGCTGATGGATCAGCGCACCCTGCGGGTGCTGGGCAAGGGGCGCAAGGAGCGCCTGGTGCCCTACCACGCCCAGGCGGCGGAGATCCTCACCGCCTACCTGGGGTTCCGCTCGGCCTTCCTGGTGGCCAAGGGGCTGCCGCCCAGTGCGGCCCTCTTCTTGAACCAGCGCGGCGGGCGGCTCACGCCCACCAGTGTACGGGCGCTGCTCCGGACGGCGCTGGAGGCGGCCTCCGTGCGGTCCCGCGTCAGCCCCCACGCGCTGCGGCACAGCTTCGCCACCCACCTGCTGAATCGTGGAATGGATCTGCGGGCCATCCAGGAGTTGCTGGGTCATGCCAGCCTCAGCACCACGCAGCGCTACACTCACCTGGGCCTCGATGAACTGGCCCGAACCTACGAGAAGGCCCACCCCCGGGCCAAAGGCTAGGAGCATTCCATGGCGTTCGTCATCCCCACTCCCCCTCGCCCTGCGATTCCAGTCGAAGGCATGGAGCCCCTGTTCCCGGTCCGGCGCATCTACTGCGTAGGGCGGAACTATGCGGACCACGCCCGGGAGATGGGTGGCGATCCGAACCGCGAGCCCCCGTTCTTCTTCGGGAAACCGCATGATGCCGTGGTGCCGGGCGGCGGCGACATCGCCTATCCGCCGCTCACCTCGAACCTGCACTACGAGGTGGAGCTGGTGGTGGCCCTCAGCGGGGGCGGCCGGGACATTCCAGCCCAGGACGCCCTCGCCTGCGTCTACGGGTACGCCGTGGGCATCGACCTCACGCGCCGGGACCTCCAGGCGAAGTTCAAGGACAAGGGCCAGCCCTGGGAGATGGCCAAGGGCTTCGACCAGTCGGCGCCGGTCTCATCGCTCGTGCCGGCGGCCCGCCTTGGCCACCCGGCTTCCGGGGCCATCTGGCTGTCGGTGAACGGTGTGGAGCGGCAGCACGGCGACCTGGCCCAGATGACCTGGAATGTGGCCGAAGTGATCGCCCACCTGTCGTCCTATGTGGCTCTGGCCCCGGGGGACATCATCTTCACCGGAACACCGTCCGGCGTCGGCGCCATCGTCCGCGGGGACCGCGTGCGCTGCGGCATCGAGGGCATCGGTGAGCTGGAGATCGTCTTGGTCTGATCGGCCGGACCCCGGTCGTCAGTTCCCGCCGGTCTTCTTGAACTGGGCGATGATGTCGTCGACGCTGTCCTTGCGGCTGTCGGCCTCCAGGCTGGTCTCGAAGATGTGGTCCTGGGTGGCCACGCGGCGTTCGGCGAAGCCCTCGCCGGACATGGCGCCGGAATGGATGTTGAAGATCACCAGCAGCCGGTTGAGGCCGCTCTGGAACTGCTTGAGGAGGATCACCACCTTCTCAATCTTCTGGCGCGTGATGTCCTGGAACTGGAGGATGTTGAGGATCTCGAAGGCCTCATCGCTCACCTGCTGGAGCAGGGCCTTCGTGGGGGCCAGGTCCGTCGTCGCGGCCGGAGCCGTGACCTGCTGGGCGAACAGGAATTCAAGCACTTCCTGGGCCAGGGCGGTCCGGTCTTCACCACCCGCAGCCCGGTCCAGGAAGCCGGCGACGGTCTCCTGCAGGTGGGCCTGCCGCTGGCTCTGTTCGTTCAGGCCCTTCTGGCAGGTCTCGAGGCTTCGCGTAGCGTCGTCACTGGCGGCCATGAGGGTATCCAGGCGGTTCATGACGCTCTGGGTGGCCTCTTCGGTATCCGAGGTGATGGCGTCGAGCTGGGCGGCCAGTTCCGGCACCTGGGTGCTCTGGTGCTTCACCGAGGCATCCAGCTGCTGCAGATTCAAGAGAGTCTGGTTGATGCTGGAGACGAGCGCCCCCAGTTCGCCCTTGGCCTCGATGTCGATCTTTTGGTACACCTGACCGTTGGCCATGTCCCGGGCGGCCTGGGCCAGGCGCAGGAGGCTGGCCTGGGAATCCCCCTGGAGATCCCGGCGGAGGTCCCCGATCAGCTCCTCGAGGGTGATGAGCCGCTGGTCAAGCCGCTCCCGGCGGGCCTGGAATTCGGCCACCAAGGCGTCGGAGCCGCTGGTCGGAATGTGGTCGTCGGGGGCATCGGTCATGGAAACTCCAGGGCGCCCTCAGGGTGCGGGCCGCACCTTCACATGCGTACCTTCGGCCAGCCCCCAGGCCTGCATGAGTTCTCGCGGGATGGCCACCTGCTTGTCGGGCAGGCCGGGCACGAACTCCACCCGCTCTACCGCCGGGCCCTTGGGCCAGATGATGCGCAGGTTCCGGACGCCGTGACGGTAGGGCCCCACCACGGTCCACCAGCCCTCCATGGCCTTGGGCAGCTCGAGGTGGTCCCCCTTGCGGAAGAGGCCCGTCTTCAGCTGGGTGACGGCCACATGGGCATCGGGCTCCAGCACATCCAGCCGACCGGCGTCTTTGAGGATGGAGGCTGCCTGGAGGACGGCCACATCGTGCTGACCGGAGGCCGCCATGATCTCCTGGAAGTCGCGGTAGCCGTCGAAGAAGGGCAGGACGCGGCGTTCCTCGGCGAAGAGCTTGAGGCCCTCCAGGAGCTGCGGAGCTGGCAGAGTGGGCCAGGGCACCGCCGTGAGGCGGGGGAAGATGGTGTTGAGGCGCTTCCGGCTGTCCTGGATCCGCGCGGAGTCCATGAGCAGGTCGGGCACCGTGCGGCGGATCGTCACCGGGATCTGGAGCTGGGTGGTGAGGAACTCGAACTGGCCGGACACCCACTCCAGGATCTCGAAGGCGGCGGGCTCGCCCCGGGTGGACAGGGTCTCCGCATGGATCACTTCGCCGCGGGAGAAATACAGCACGCCGCTCACCTTGCCGGAGCTGACTTGGAGCATGCCCGTCTTGCGGTTGACATGGAGCAGCTGCGCCACATCCGTCAGGGAGATGCTTTCCAGGGTGCCGCGCAGGTTGCTCATGGCTGCCCCTCGATCGGAGCGAGCAGTTCCTGCAGCAGGACATGGATCCGTTCCCGGGTGATGGGCTTCACGGCGAAAATATCCGCGCCGCTGCGAAGCCCCTCCCGCCAGGCCGACTCGCCGTCATAGCCCGTGAGGAGCACGACCTTGATGCCCTGGCACTCCGGATCGTCCTTGATGGAATGACACAGCGCGGCACCGCTCTCGCCGGGCATCAGGACATCCAGGAACACCAGATTCACCGGCTCCTGGGCCAGGGCCCGGCGGGCGGAACTTGCGTCGGTGGCTTCCAGGACGCGATGTCCCGCCATCTCGATGTATTCCCGGAGGACCAGCCGGACCTCGGAATCGTCGTCGACCACCAGGACGGTACTCACGGCCGGGTTTCCACCACGGCGCCCAGCATCTCCTCCACGGCCCGCTCCAGTCCAACCAGCACGGCCCTCCCGATGAGGCTGTGCCCGATGTTCAGTTCCTCGACCTCGGGAATGGCCGCGATGGGGCCCACATTCTGCAGGTTCAGCCCGTGGCCCGCCAGGACGCGCAGGCCGAGGCGGCTGCCCAGGCGGGCGGCATCGCGGATGCGGACCAGTTCCGCCGTGGCGTCGGAGTCCATGGGCAGGTCGCTGTAGACCCCCGTGTTCAGCTCCACCGCATCGGCTTCGAGCTTGGCGGCCATCTTCACCTGGTCGAGCACCGGATCCACGAACAGGCTCACGCGGATGCCGGCGCTGTGCAGTTCCCGCAGCACGGGGCGCAGCATGCCCTGGAGGAAGATGGCATCCAGGCCGCCCTGGGTGGTGAGTTCCTCGCGGCTTTCGGGGACCAGCGTCACCCAGGAGGGGCGGGCGGGGATGACCGCCTCCAGCGCCTCGGGGGTGGCCGCGCACTCGACATTCAGCGGCACCGCCAGCACTTCCTTGAGGAGGCGGAGGTCGCGGTCCTGGATGTGGCGGCGATCGCCCCGGAGGTGAACCGTGATGCCGTGGGCCCCGGCGCTCTGGGCCAGCAGGGCGGCGGCGACGGGTTCGGGCTCATGCCCTCCCCGGGCCTGCCGGAGGGTGGCCACATGGTCGATGTTGACGCCAAGCCTGAGGTTCAATGCGGGCTCCAGAGAGTGATCTACTTTAGCTTATCCCCTCACTTACTCCATCGGCACCGGAGAGCGCGACCGCGAGAAGTAAAAAAGAAGTTGAAACATGTAAAATGGCCTGCCAGCCTTTTCCCATGGACGCCTCGGCCCCGCTTCCCTCCCTGTTCCTCGCGCACGGATCCCCCATGCTCGCCCTGGATGGGGGCGCCTGGGGGCAGGCCGTCTCGGACCTCGGCCAGGTGCTGCCACCCCTGCAGGCCATCCTGGTTTGTTCGGCCCACTGGGAAGCCGCGGGCTCGTTCCGGCTCTCCTCGGCCGAACGGCCAGGCGTCATGCACGATTTCGGGGGGTTCCCCGAGGCGCTGTACGCTTTGGACTATCCGGCCCCGGGTTCCCCGGACCTAGCCCGGGAGGCCGCCAACTTGCTTCAGGCCGCGGGCCTGGAGACCCAGCTGGATCCCCAGCGTCCCCTCGATCACGGGGCCTGGGTACCGTTGCGCTACCTCGCCCCGGAGGCGGCCCTGCCGGTGGTGCAGCTGTCCCTCCCCCGGCCCCGGACACCGGAACTGCTCTTGGCGGCGGGCCGGGCCCTGGCCCCGCTGCGCGAGCGCGGCGTCCTGATCCTCGGCAGCGGCGGCGTGGTGCATAACCTCCACCGCCTGGATTGGCAGGATGCCTCCGGCCCCGAGCCCTGGGCTTCGGCCTTCCAGGACTGGGTGGATGCCGGGCTGGCGGCCCGGGACGCCGAGGCGCTCGCGGGTTGGCGGTCGGCCCCGGGTGCGGCGGAATCCGTGCCGACCTCTGAACATCTGGATCCCCTCTTCGTGGCCCTCGGGGCCTCCGGGACCGCGGGAAAGTTGGCCGCGCCGGAAAAGCTGTTTGACGGCTGGCAGCTCGGCAACCTCAGCCTGGCCAGCTACCGCTTCGATTGAACATCAGGCCTCGGCCCGCTTCATGCTCCGCAGGGCCATGGTCCAGATGACGGCCGAGAGGCCCAGCAGCTTGAGCACCTCCGGCCAGAAGGCCTCGAGGCCCGCGCCCCGCAGCACCACCGCCCGGATGATGATGAGGAAGTGGGTGAGCGGCATGATCTCGCCGAGGAGGAAGAAGGGCAGGGGCATGCCCTCCCGGGGGAAGATGTAGCCGCTGAGGAACACGAAGGGCAGGAAGGTGAGCATGCTCATCTGGGCGCTCTGGCCCTGGCTCTGGGCCGTGGTGGAGATGCGGATGCCGATGCCGAGCATGGCGACGATGAAGAGCCCGGCCATCAGGTAGAGGAGGATGACGGATCCCGCCACGGGCACATCGAAGAAGAGGTGGGCGACGCCGAACAGCACGGTCATCTGGGCGTAGGCCATCACCACCACGGGGATGATCTTGCCGGCGAACAGCTCCATGGGCGTCACCGGGGTGACGAGCACCTGGTCCAGCGTGCCGCGCTCCTTCTCGCGCACGATGGCGTTGGCCGCGAACATGATGCAGGTCATGGAGAGGATCACCCCCACCAGGCCCGGCACGATGAAGGTGGGGCTGCGGAGATCCGGGTTGTACCAGGGCCGGATCCGCACCTCCACGGGCATCACGGGCTTGGCGGCGCCTCCGTAGCCCATGCGGTCGTACAGCAGCTGAGTGTTACGGAGCTGGCCCACGCCGGCGGCCGTCGACATGGCGCTGCCCGCCGTGGTGGGACTGGAGCCATCCACGAGGATCATCACCTCGCCGGTCAGGCCCGACCGGATGCGGCGGGCGTAGTCCGGCGGGAACCACACGCCCACCTGGGCGCGGCCGCGGTCCAGAGCGGCACGGAGCTCAGCCTCGGAGGCGACATGGGCCTTCACATCGAAATACTGGGTGGCCACCAGGCCATCCACGAAGCTGCGGCTTTCCTGGCTCCGGGACTCGTCCAGCACCGCCGCCGGCATGTGCTTCACATCGTAGTTGATGGCGAAGCCGAAGATGATGAGCTGCATGAGGGGCATGCCCAGCGTGAAGGCCAGGGTCATCCGGTCCCGGCGAAGCTGCAGGAATTCCTTCCAGACCAGGGCTTTGATGCGGTTCCACATGGTCGCTCCTAGGCGGCGCGAGAGCGCTGGACGAGATCCACGAACAGGTCTTCGAGGGAGGGCAGCTCCGGCGGCAGGGCCTCAAATGCGTGGCCGGCCTGCCGGAGCGCTGTGAGCAGCGCAGAGGGATCGGCCTCGGCCGGGAGGGAGAGGCGCACGCTGCGCCCCAGCAGCTCAGCGGCGAGCACTTCGGGGTGGGCCCGCGCCGCCGCCCGCAAGGCCCGGAAGCCCTCGGCGCGCAGCTCGATCACCTGGCGGCCCAGGCCTTCCTTGAGGGCCCGCGGGCGCCCGTAGGCCATGAGCTTCCCGCCGAGGATGAAGGCCAGGCGATCGCATTGGTCGGCTTCGGCCAGGTTGTGGGTGGTGACGAGGATGCTCATGCCCTCCGCCACGAGTTCGTCCATGGCCTCCCAGAAGAGCCTCCGTCGCAGGGGATCCACGCCGCTGGTGGGCTCGTCCAGGAAGAGCACCTCCGGCCGGTGGAGGGTGGCCGCCGCCAGCGCCACCCGCTGCCGTTCGCCGGTGGAGAGCTTGGCCACGAGCAGGTCCCGGTGGGCCCAGACCTGCATCTCCCTCAGGCGGAAATCGACTTCGGAGGCCAGCCGCGGGCCTTCGAGGCCGTAGAGGCCCCCGAAGAACCGGAGGTTCTCCGTCACCGTGAGATCCGTCAGCAGGCTGGATTTCTGGCTCATGTAGCCCATGCGCCCCCGCACCTGGTCCGCCTCGGTGAACAGGTCGCGGCCCAGGGCCCGGGCCTCGCCCGCGCTGGGGGCCAGCACGCCGCAGAGCATGCGGATGGTGGTGCTCTTGCCGGCGCCGTTGGGCCCGAGGAAGCCGAAGATCTCCCCGGGCTGGATCTCGAAGCTGAGCTCCGAGACGGCGGTGAAGTCGCCAAAGCGGCGCGTGAGGCCCCGGACCTGCAGGATCGGCTCAGCCATGGCCGCCCCCGGCTTCCACGAGGGCGTGAAGGAAGACATCCTCCACGCTGGTCTCGGCGAGGCGGACCTGCTCGACGCCCGGCAGGGCGGAGAGCCGTGCCAGCAGGGGTGCGGGATCCTGGTCGGGAAACCGGACTCGCAGCACCTCGCCCTCGGCGAACAGGTCCAGGGGCGCCAGCGCGGCGAGCGCCGCCTGCACCTCGCGGCGCCGGGCGCTCACGAGCCGGAACACCAGGCCGGGCAGGCCCCGCCGGAAGGAGGCCCGGTCCCCTTCCTGGAGGACCCGGCCTTCATGCATGAGCAGCATGCGATGGGCGTACTCGGCCTCGTCCATGTAGGGCGTGGAGAAGAGGATGGCCACGCCCTCGTCATGGACCGCGTGCAGCAGCTCCCAGAACTCTCGGCGGCTCACGGGGTCCACGCCCGTGGTGGGCTCGTCGAGGAGGAGGAGGCGCGGCTCCGTAAGCAGGGCCGTGCAGAGGGAGAGCTTCTGCTTCATGCCGCCGGACAGGGCCCCAGAAGGCCGGTCCCGGAACGAGGCCAGGTCCACGGATTCCAGCAGGCGCCGGATCCGGGGGGCGGGATCCGGCAGGCCGAAGAGGCCCGCCTGGAACTGCAGGTTCTCAGCCACCGTGAGTTCGGGGGCGAGGCTGAAGGTCTGGGGCACATAGCTGACGCCCTGCCGGTCCAGGTGGCGGACCACCGCTCCGCCGGAAGGCTTCTGCAGGCCGATGAGCATGCGGAAGGTGGTGGTCTTCCCCGCGCCGTCGGGGCCGATGAGCCCCACGAGGTCGCCCTCGGAGAGGCTCAGGTCCAGCCCCTTCACGGCCTCTTTCGGACCGAAGCGGCAAGTGAGGTCCCGGGCCTCCAGCAGAATCATGGGCGGGCGCTCCCCAGGCGGACATCCACGGCCACGCCGGGTACCAGGCCCTGGTCCCAGCCGCCCTTGAGGTTCACCCGGGCGGGGTAGACGAGGTTCACGCGCTCTTCGCGGCTCTCGACCATCTTCGGCGTGAACTCGGCTTCGGAGGCCACTTCGTCGAGGGTGGCCTCGAGGATGCGCTTGTCCGGCGTCTCCACGGTGACGGGGGAGCCGAGCCGCGCCTGGCCCTGCAGGGGCTGGGGCAGGTAGATCCGCACCCACAGCTGGTCGAGGCGGGCCAGGGTGAGCACCGGCTGGCCCGGGGCCAGGATGCTGCCGGGTTCCCGCAGGCGGTGGGTGACGAGCCCGTCAAAGGGGGCCCGCACCTCTGTGAAGCCGGCTTGGGCCTGGCTCTGCCGCAGCACGGCCTGAGCTTTCCGCGCTTCGGCGGAACCGGCCTGCCGCTGTTCGATGCGGGCGCCGGCCTTCAGTTCGGCCAAGACCTTGGTCTGCAGGTTCAGCGCCGCCGCGCCCCGATCGCGCTCGGCCGTGACGCGGTCCAGCTCGGCCTGGGAGAGCACCTTGTCCCGGAAGAGCCGGACCGTGCGCTGGAGGTTCTCTTCGGCGAGCCTCACCGCAGCCTCGGCATCGCGCACCCGGGCTTCACCTTGGGCGATCTGCTCGGCGCGGGTGCCGCGGTCCAGTTCCAGGCGCTTGGCGTCGGCACTGTCGAAGCCGGCCTGGTCGCGGAGCACGGCGGCATCCAGTTCCTCGGCGACCACCCGGGCCAGCAGATCCCCCGCCTTCACGCGCTGGCCTTCGCGGACCTGGAGCTCCACGAGCCGTCCCCCGGCCCGGGGACCGAGGTCCGTGAGGTAGGCCTCCACCCGGCCGTTCAGGAGGGGGCGGGGATCCCGCCGGCAGGCCAGAAGGAGCAGCGGAAGCAGAAGCAAGGCCTTGCGCATGAGAGATCCTTCAACGATGGGTTGGATCAGGAGCGGGCAGGGGGGGAACCGGGGCGGCCGGGTCGGCGGCGAGGCCCCGCCAATAGAGGTCCAGCCAGGCGCGCTCGCCCTTGGCCACGGATTCTTCCGGTGCCAACCCCAGGACGCGCTGGGCCACCACGGGCAGCACATCGAGAACCTCCAGATGGAGCTTCACGAAGAAGAAGGTGGCGAGGAGCAGATCCAGCCCCTCCCGCACCTCCCCCCGCTGAACCCCCTGCTCGAGGATGCTCCGGACCTGGAGGGCGGCCCCGAACAGGCGACTCTGGATCGATTCCTGGATGCCCTCGGTCCCCCGGACGATCTCGCCGCGCACGAGGCTGCGGAGGCCGGGATCCTGGCCTAGGCGCCGGCCGTAGATGCCCAGGACCTCCCACAGGCGAAGGGCGGTGTGGCGGTCATCGGAAGGATCCGCCAGCTGCTTCAGCTCCTCGACCAGGGGCGGGATACGGCGATCCAGGAGGGCGGTGAACATGGCCTCCTTGCTGTCGAAGTGGTAGTAGATCAGGGCTGGGTCGCAGCCAGCCTGCCGGGCGATGGCCCGCAGGCTGGCGGCGCGCAGGCCATCCCGCGCGAAGACCTCCTGGGCTGCGTCCAGCAGCTGGTCCGCATCCATTCGGGTGGGTTTGGGGCCGCGGGGACGGGAAGGGACGGGAGAGGACGCGGGGGAGGACATGGAACTCCAATTCAACACGCGTTGAATATTGCGATCCGCCCGGTCCTCGCGCAAGGTTTTATTTCATCGACCGTGGAAATAGGATCCAAGCCGCAAAAAGCCCCCGGAATGCCGGGGGCTTTTCAGAAGAAAACGGTCGGTTACTCGCTGGAGATGGGAACGACCGTGGTGTCTTCGATGGTGAGCACCTCGGCCTCTTCGAAGGCGATGCGGTTCTCTTCCACCTCGGCGACGGCCACCTGGCCCCAGAAGGACGCGAGCTTGGGCGCATCCTGGGCCTGGCCGTGTTTGTTCACGGGCACGATCACCTCGACCTTGGGGAAGGCGCCGCGCTGAAGCTGGTCGCAGCGCTTGCCTGCCACGACGACGAAGCGGTACTTGTTGGCGATTTCTTCCGGGACACGAACGATGGTGCGCTGGGTCATGGGGCACTCCGAACCTGGAAGCATAGCATCTGAAAGGGCTTCCGGCAATGGTCCGGACGGGCTCCTGGAGTAGGATTGGGGGTCTTCCGGGAGGGACCATGGAACGGGGCAAGCTCTGGCGGATCGCCTTCGGCGGCAACATCCGGCTCCTGGAGCTGAACGGGGCCGGGCTCACCGAGGACCTGGCCATCAAGCGACCGGCCTCCGGCGTGGCCTCGGCCGCATGGATCGTGGGGCATCTGGTGGCGTCTCGGCGCCGGATCGTGAAGATGCTGGGCGGGAGCCTGCCGGAGGAACCGACCTGGGAACAGCACTATGCCCGCGGCCCGGGAGCCACCACCCATCTCGACTGGGCGGGGCTGTTGGAGGCCTTCCGGGCGACGGATCAGGCTTTGAAGGCCGCTTTCCAGCAGTTGGAAGACTGGGATCGTCCGACCCTGAACCCGGCGCTGGGCACGGAACAACCATTGGAACAGGTGTTGTCGTTTCTTTTCATGCACGAGTGCTACCACCTGGGGCAGATCGGCATCGTCCGCAAGTTGCACGGCCTGCCTGGAGCCATCTGATGCAGATCATCCTGGGGATCACCGGCGGGATCGCCGCCTACAAATCTGCCGAGCTGGCCCGATTGCTGGCCAACCAGGGCCACCGGGTGCGCTGCATCCTCACGGAGGCCGGGGCTCGGTTCATCACGCCGCTTACGCTCACCAGCCTGACGGGCGAGCCCTGCTTCGGGGCCAACCCCGACCAGGGGGAATGGCGCGCGAATCCCAGCATCGAGCACATCGAGCTGGCCCGCTGGGCCGACCTGGTGGCCGTGGTGCCCGCCACGGCGAACATCCTGGGCAAGACCGCCAACGGCCTCGCCACGGATCTGCTCAGCACCGTCCTGCTCGCCACCCGGGCGCCGGTGCTTTGGGCTCCGGCCATGAACACGGGCATGTGGGAGCATCCCGCCGTGCAGGCGAACATCGCCCGGTTGCGCGCCTTCGGCCACGCGGTGGTGGAACCCGGCGAGGGCACCCTGGCCTGCGGCGAGGAAGGATCCGGGAAGCTGGCGGAGGTGGTCGCCATCGCCGAGGCCATCCAGATGCACGGCACGCCCAAGCTGCGCAGCCTCCGTGGCCGCCGGGTGCTCATCACCTCGGGCCCCACCCGGGAGGATCTGGATCCGGTCCGCACGCTCACCAACCGTAGCACCGGCGCCATGGGCATTGAGCTGGCGCGGGCCTTCCGCGATGTGGGCGCCCAGGTCCAGCTGGTGCTGGGCGGCGACCTGCCGGCGCCCTGGGGCGTGGAGACCCTCCGCGTCCGCAGCGCGCAGCAGATGCTGGAGGCCTGCGAGGCCCGCTGGGCGGATTCGGACGGCCTGGTGGCCGCCGCCGCCGTGGCGGACCAGCGCCCCGAAGCGCTGGCGCCCGAGAAGGTGAAGAAGGGCGACGGCCCCGAAACCTTGGTGCTGGTGCGGACGCCGGACATCCTGGCGCGGCTGTCCGCCGCCCGGCGGGCAGATCAGTGGGTGCTCGGCTTCGCGGCCGAGAGCGAAAAACACCTGGAACAGGCCGCCGCCAAGCTGGTGAAGAAGGGCCTGGATGCCGTGCTGGTGAACGATGTCCAGGGCGGCCGGGCTTTCGGTGCCCAGGCCAACACCCTGACGCCCGTCACGGCCCAGGGCCCCCATCCCCCCCTCGGGCCCTTGGCGAAGGATCAGCTGGCCCGGGCGGTGGTGCAGTGGTGGGCGCACCGGCTGGAAGTCCGGGAGAGCGGCAGGTAGAACGGTCGGTGGTCGGTCAGAGGGCCGGGTCCATCCAGGGCAGCACATCGCTGGGCCGCCCGGCCACATTGCCCAGGCGCACCGCCACGACCACGATCCAGCCCTGAGGCCGCTGCAGCGAGCCCAAGTCCATGGTGAACGGCTCCCCGGGTCCCGGCAGATCGGGACGCCGCCGCTCCAGCACGACCTCCCCGTGGTTGAAGACCTCCTCGGGCGAGGGCTTGGCGAGGGCCAGGGGGAGATACAGCACCCGGACCAGCTCCACCCCCATGAGGGGATCCCCCTTCACATCCGCGGGGGGCAGCGTGAGCCGGACTTTGCGCAGGCCCTCCAGCCGGACCTCGGGGGCCTGGGCGGCCGCGCGCGGGCGGGGGATGGGATCGCCCTTCCGCCCGCAGTGGAAGATCAGGACGCCAAGCGTGATGGCGAGCAGCGGGTTTGCTAGGCTGGAGAATCGCATCGCCTCCATCATGCCCGATTCCGAGGTCCAACCATGACCGTGACCAAGATCCTCGTTGCCAATCGTGGGGACGATGACCCCTCCGTGATCGAGCGCAGCGAGGGAGCGGGAGCGAAGCGATCGGGGTCAGGTCCCCGCGCAGGCCAGCGATCCAGCACCATTGAGCAAAGGTGAGCCCATGCCCGTGACCAGGATC
>JAGRPP010000026.1 GCA_019449415.1 Geothrix sp. | reverse complement strand
GGTGCCGGTGTCGGCCTGCTGCTTGTGGTTGGTGAGGGCCACGCTGTAGAACTCGCCGATGCTGTCGTCGCCCAGCAGCACGCAGCTGGGGTACTTCCAGGTGATGGCGCTGCCGGTCTCCACCTGGGTCCAGCTGATGTGGGAGCCCTTGCCCTTGCAGAGGCCGCGCTTGGTCACGAAATTGAAGATGCCGCCCACGCCGTTCTTGTCGCCGGCGTACCAGTTCTGTACGGTGCTGTATTTGATGGAGGCATGATCCAGGGCCACCAGTTCCACCACGGCCGCATGCAGCTGATTGGTGTCGAACTGGGGCGCGGTGCAGCCTTCGAGGTAGCTCACGCTGGCGCCCTCCTCGGCCACGATGAGGGTGCGCTCGAACTGGCCCGACTCCTTGTTGTTGATGCGGAAGTAGGTGCTCAGATCCATGGGGCAGGCCACGCCCTTGGGGATGAACACGAAGCTGCCGTCCGTGAACACGGCGCTGTTGAGGGCGGCGTAGAAGTTGTCGGAGGGGGGCACCACGCTGCCCAGGTACTGCTTCACCAGCTCTGGGTGGGACTTCACGGCCTCGCTGAAGCTGCAGAAGATGATGCCGACCGTGGCCAGCTTCTCCCGGTAGGTGGTGGTCACGCTGACGGAGTCGAAGACCACATCCACGGCCACGCCGGCCAGGGCCTCCTGCTCATGGAGAGGGACGCCGAGCTTCTCGAAGGTGCGCTTCAGCTCGGGATCCACCTCGTCCATGGAGGCGTACTTGGGTGCCTTGGGCCGGGGGGCACTGTAGTAGACGATCTTCTGGAAATCGGGCTTCGGGTAGTCGACCTTGGCCCACTCAGGCTCGGTCATGGTCAGCCAATGCCGGTAGGCCTTGAGGCGGAACTCCAGCAGCCAGTCCGGTTCGCCCTTCTTGGCCGAGATGAACCGGATCACATCCTCGGTCAGGCCGGGCGCGACGCTGTCCGCCTCGATGTCGGTCACGAAGCCGTACTTGTATTCCTGGCTGGTGACCACATTCAAGGTGGTGCTCATCGCCGTCTCCCGTGAGGCGCCTCCAGGCCGTGGGGGCGGGTGCGCCTACCCGCGGCCTGGACATGCTCCTCATCCATTCTGAAATCTCGACTAAAATTGTCAACTTAATAGGCTGTGGCCCCGGTCACGGCTGGGGGGACTCGTCCAATTCCTTCATGAGGCCTCGGATCTGGGACCGGACGCCCTTGGCCTGGGATTCGTTGAGGTCCCCGGGGTCGGCGTCCAGGCCGGCCTTGAGCAGGATCCGGGCCTCCTCCCGGTCGCCCAGGCCCGCCAGGGCCGCGCCCAGCTGGAAATGGTTGATGAGGGTGGGCTCTTTTTCCAGAAGGGGGTCCAGCAGGTCCAGCACATCCTGGTGGTGTTTCAGGGCCAGCAGATACTGACCCAGCAGGGTGCGGGCGCGGGGCTCCAGGCCGGGCAAGGGGTGGGCGTGCAGGCGGCGGACCTCGACGAGGTCCTGCTCGGTGACTTGGCCGTTCATGAGGCGGTAGGCCAGGCGCATGAGGGCGGCTTCCCACGCGCCGCTGCTCTTGGGGTGCCGGGTGAGGAAGGCGTCCAGGGCCCGGGCGATCTCCGGCTCCCGTTTCTGGGCCATGAGGTGTTCGAGCACCAGGCGCAGGGCCAGGAAGCACAGGCGGGGGTGGCGGTCGGAGCAGGCGAAGTCGAGGGCGGCCTTCAGGGTCTTTTCGGGCTGCCGGAGGAAGGTCAGGCGCAGCTCGAGCCACTCGAGGCGCTGGCTCCGGCCCTTGCGGCGGGCGCGCTTCAGGAGGAGGGCGGCGGAGTCCAGCTGGTCTTCGTCCAGGAGGGCCTCGGCTTCATCCAGCAGGGTGAGGGTGCCGGGCTTGCCGTCCCGGGCCTCCCGCAGCTGGGGATGGGTTTCGGCATCCAGCATCAGCAGCAGCTGCGGATCCCCCGGGTTCTGCAGGAGCAGCTCATGGAGGATGGCGAAGGCCTTGGGGCGTTCGTCCTGCAGGAGATAGGCCTCGGCCAGGGCCTCCCGCACATGCAGGTCGCCGGGTAGATAGGCGCTGGCGTCCTTGAGCACGGGTACCGCCAGGGCGCTCTCGCCGCGGGCCAGGTGGACCTGTCCCAGCAACAGCAGCGTCTCACCGTCCTTCCGGCGGACCACGGCCTCCTGGGCGGCCTCCAGGGCGCCCTGGAGGTCCTCCTGATCCAGGAGCAGCTCCGCGAGCATCATGCGGGGCTCGGGGTCGTCGGGGCGCAGGTCCGCGGCCTGGTGCATGGCTTCAATGGCCTGGTCGGCCCGCTCGGGCAGTTCCTGGAGGAGCTTGGCCAGCAGCATCCAGGCCTCGAAGTGGCGGGGGCTCAGGCCCACGGCCTTCCGGGCGAGGCTTTCCGCCTCCTCGAAGTTCTGGGCGGCTTCGTGCAGCGAGGCGACTGTGAAGATGAGCTCGTAGTTCTTGGGATCCAGGGGCAGGGCTTGGCCCAGACGCTGGGCGGCGCCCGGCAGGTCGGCGGATTCCAGCAGGGCCGTGGTCTCCAGCAGGGCCCGCTTGAGCTGGGACATGGACTTGGGCCGGGCGATGGGGAGGATCCGGGCCCGGTAGCGGGTGAAGAGCTCCCGGGCACTGATGAGGTTCAGGTTCTCCTCCACCAGGTGCTCCCAGCGCTCGGAGAAGGCGTGGGCGTCCAGCTGGCGCTTCTGCTCCATCTCCTGCACCAGGGCCATCAGGCCGTTGCGCAGCATCACCTCGCTGCGCTCCAGCTTGCCCAGCTGGTCGGAGACGGTCTCCAGGTAGGTCTCCACCCGGCGGAGGGTCTCCTCCAGGCCGGTGATGCGTTCCAGGAGGTGTTCTTCCAGATCCTCGCCGCCCTCGGCCTCCTCGGGCTCGTCCTCCCAGGTCTGGTCCCCGGCGAGGATGAGGAGCCGCGTGCCGCATTTCACGCAAGTCTCCCGATCCCCGGGATTCCAGGTGAGGCAGTTCTGGCAGTAGGAGCCGGGCAGGTCGTTGGCCATGACACCAGGATAGATGGGGAGGATGGTATCCGAGGTCTGAAGGTTTTATCCTGATGGCGGCGAGGGCCTCCCATGAGCGACGAGCAGGATCGGCAGGACAAGCGCCAGGAAGCCATGGAGTGGGTGGGGAAGGCCTATCAGCTTCACATGAAGAACGAGGTGGCGAAGGCCATCAGCCTCTACACCAAGTCCATCGAGATCTGCCCCACGGCGGAGGCCTACACCTTCCGGGGCTGGGCCCGGTCCTTCGAGAAGGACTACGCCTCGGCCATCGAGGACTGCCACCGGGCCATCGACCTGGACCCCGAGTTCGGCAATCCCTACAACGACATCGGCGCCTACTATGTCGAGCAGGGCGAGCCCGACGAGGCGATTCCCTGGCTGCGCATGGCCCTGAAGGCCAAGCGCTATGAAAGCTACTGCTTCCCCCACTTCAACCTGGGCCGCGTCTATGAGGCCAAGGGCCAGCTGGACAAGGCCCTGGAGCACTTCCGCCACGCCCTGGACGAGAACCCGCGCTACATCCTGGCTGCCAAGGCGGTGGAGCGCGTGAAGGGCAAGCTGGCCGCGCAGAACCCCGAAGCGATCCGCTGAACCGCACGGGGATGGGGCGACTCGACTGAACGCGGAGAAAAGCGGCTCGATGGGGCCCGGCTTCTCTCCGCGCTGAACGCACCTTCAGTGCCCGAAGGGGCGATCGGATGAACCTACCGGAGGGTGACCTGCTCCGGGGCCGTCAGTGAAAAGGTGACGGTCTGGGAGGCGGGAATGCGGATCACGGTATCGGCGGTGCCGGCCGCGAGCGCCGTGCCGGCGAGCGCACCCGCCGCCGCACCGCCCAGGGCGTGATCCCCCTGGTGGTTCTTGTCGGTGAGCACGCCGACCAGCGCGCCCAAGGCGGCGGTGCCTCCGATGAACTTGGCGTCACGCTTGCCGAGGGCATCGCCCACCACCATGTAGGTTCCAGCGTCCACGCCGTTGCGGCCCACGGTGGTCAAACGGATGCCCAGCCCGCCCTTGCCGCTGGAGAGACGGCCTGCGGGAGTGCTCTGGGCGACGACGCCGCTGACCGTGGTGCCTGCGGTCCAGGCCACGGAGTTGCCCACCACCACATCTTCAGACAGGGTTCCCGACCAGGGATCGCCAGCCTGGTCCCGATCCGTCGCGAGGTCGGCACTCATCCTGACGGTGATGCGCGTGCCGCTGGGGACTTCCACGGTGGTCACCTTGGGAAGCTGGGCGACCGGGGTCGAGGCCAAGGTGGCGGCGTCCTTGCGGCGATCCGACGCGCGCTGGCGGGCCTCCGTCAGCTGGCGGTCCAGGGCCCGCATGTGGGCGGCGGTCACCTGCTTGAGGGCCTCCTGGTCGCCGGAGGCGGTGGTTTTCCCCGCCTTCATGTCGGCCACCTGCTGCTCGAGCATGGCCACCCGGTCATCCGCGGCCTTGGCCTGCAGCTGGGCCGCGACCTGGGCCTGGACGGCGGGGTCGTTGGCCTTGGGCTGGCAGGCGGTGAAGCCGGCCACCAGCAAGACCACCAGGGACCCATGGACGAATCGATCGTAGGTGTACATGTCTGCTCCTGATGAGGCCCCCGGGCAAGGCGGTGGGCCTGGCCCGGGATCGGCCAAAAGGGAAAGGGCGACCCAGGCGTCCGGCATCCGCCAGCGGCAGGCACCCAACAGGTCGACGCCATAAATCAGGCAGATTTCGAGCCAGTGTTTAAATATTTGATAAATAAAATGTTGAATATGCTCCCACTGGGGATCGCTTGTTTGATCGATCAATATGAAGCAGGGGCCTGTTCAATTCGATCAAGAGGCCCCGGCTCCATGGGCGCCATCGAGCTTGGCGTTCGTAGGGCCATCAAATCTGTGCTGAACTGGAGGTGAGGTTGCCATGAAATTCACCATTGCCCACAGTCCCGATTCAGATGACGCCTACATGATGGCGCCCCTGGCCCTGGGCTGGATGGACCCCGAGGGCTTCGAGATCGAGTTCGTCCGCAAGGACATCGAGCGGCTCAACGCCGAGGCCACGGAGGGCCTCTACGATGTAACCGCCATCAGCTTCGGCGCCTATCCTGAGTTGAAAGACCGCTACGACCTGCTGACGGCCGGCAGCAGCATCCAGGAGGGCACGGGCCCGCTGGTGGTGAGTCGCACGCCCATGGATGTGGCGGCCCTGAAGAGCCTGACCATCGCCATCCCGGGCCGCCGCACCAGCGCCTACCTGGCCATGCGGAAGTGGTGCGCCGAGCATGGCTTCGAGGCCGCGGTCGAGCTCGTGCCCTTCGACCAGATCCTGCCGGCCGTGGCCGAGGGGCGCTTCGAGGCGGGCCTGCTCATCCACGAGAGCCAGCTCATGTACCGGGATGCGGGCCTGCGCCTGGTGGTGGACCTGGGGGCCTGGTGGAAGCACGCCTACGACCTGCCCCTGCCCATGGGCGGCAATGCGATCCGCCGGAACCTGCCCGCCGAGGTGAAGCAGCGCTTCGCCATCCTGATGCGGAAGAGCGTCGAGATGGCCCGCGCCCGCCACTGGGAGAGCGTGGACTACAGCCAGTCCTTCGGCCGCGGCATGGACCGCGAGATGATCGGCCGCTATGTGAACGCCTGGGTGAACGACTTCACCGTGGATCCCGGACCCCGGGGCCGCGAGGCCGTCACCCGGCTGCTGGGCCTCGAGCCCATCTGGATTCAGGGATAGCCCTGGCCGGGAAATCTGGACGAGCGTAGCCCTGCCAAGCGCATCGCCGAGGCCCTGAGAACGGATCCTGAGGGACTAGTCCCTAGCGGGTTCCAGCCGAATGGGCACCCGCAGCCGCTGCCCCTGCCGTTGGATGTCGAACTGCGCGGAACTGCCGAGGGGCAGGGCCTCCACGGCATCCAGCAGGCCGTCCCAGTCCTCGATGGTGCGGCCGTTCACGGCCTGGATGAGGTCTCCGGCGACGACTTTGCGGCCTTCCACGCCGACACCCTGGAGGCCGGCCCGGGCGGCGGCGCCGCCGCGGAAGACCTTGCCGACCATCACCCCCTTCTGGGGGCCGAAGGCGCGCTCCACCAGCCGCGGCGCCACAGGCTCAAGGCCCAGGTCGGGGCGCTCCAGCTTGCCCCGGGCGATGAGCTGCGGCACCACGCGGTTCACGGTATCCACAGGCACGGCGAAGCCGATGCCCGCGCTGGCGCCGCTGGGGCTCTGGATGGCGGTGTTCACGCCGATGAGGCGACCTGCGCTGTCCAGCAGCGGGCCGCCGCTGTTGCCGGGGTTGATGGCCGCATCCGTCTGGATGACACCCGCGATGCGGCGCCGGGTGACGCTCTGGATCTCGCGGCCCAGGGCCGAGACCACGCCGGTGGTGAGGGTCTGGTCCAGGCCGAAGGGATTGCCGATGGCCAGCACGGCTTGGCCCACCTGCAGGTCGGCGCTGCTGCCCAGGGGGATGGGGCGCAGCTTCGGGGGCGTCTTCGCCAGCAGGAGCACGGCCAGGTCCTTGTCCGGGGCTCCGCCCACATAGGCGGCTTCGTGGCGGCTGCCGTCCGCCAGGGTGATGTAGGCCCGCGCGGCCCCCTGGATGACATGGAAGTTCGTCACCACATGCCCTTCCGCATCCCAGATGAAGCCCGTGCCCGAGCCCGCCGGCACCTCCACCACATCGAGCCCGAAGAAGTCCCGACTGCGCTCCTCGGTGGTGGTGATGTAGACCACGCTGGGGGCGGCCTCCTTGAAGCGCCGGATGGGCACCTGTTCCCACTCGGGCAGGGCCCCCCGGGGCTCCACGGGACGGGGCCTGGCGAGGCTCGGGGTGAGGGCGTGGCCGCACCAGCCCGCGAAGACGCCTGCGGACAGGAGGCCGAGGATGAGCAGGGACTTGCGCATGGAGGTTCCTCGCGGGCCGAGTGTACCCGCTGGAGGCTCGTTCAGGCAGGGGGCTGGTGCCTCAGAGCTTGAAGCGCTCCACCACTGCCCGGAGTCCTTCCGCCACGCGGGCCAGTTCATCGGAGGTCTTGGCGATCTCGTGGACCGTGGAGGCCAATTCGTGGGTGGCCGAGGCATTCTGGGCGAGCCGGCCGGTGGTCTGGCCCATCATCGTGGCGACTTCCTGGCCCGTGGCGGCCTGCCCCCGGGAAAGCCCGCCGATGTCCTGGATGCTCTGGGCCACGCCGCCGATGCGGTCCCGGATGGTGCCCAAGCTGGCGAGAGTCGTATCCACGCTTTGGACGCCTCCGGAAACGACATCCTGGGTGCGCTGAATGAGGCCTTCGATTTCGTGGGCAGCCTGGGCGGAGCGCTCGGCGAGCTTGCGCACCTCCTCGGCCACCACGGCGAAGCCCTTGCCCTGCTGACCGGCCTTCGCGGCCTCGATCGCGGCGTTCAGGGAGAGAAGGTTGGTCTGCCGAGCGATCTCCTGGATGACGGTGACCGCCTGGACGATTTGGCCGGTCACCTGCTGAATGTTCGCCATGCCCTTGGCCGTGCCCTGGCCTGCCTCGGCGCTGCGATCCGTTTCCAGAACGGCCTCCTGACCGCGCGTCTCCGCCTCGCGGGTACGGCTGACGACGAGAGTGGCGTCTCCGCTGAGCGTCTGGAGGGCCTCAGAGACCCGATCGCCCGCCTGTCTCAGGCCCTCGCTGACCTGGGCGATTTCCGCCACGGCCTTGGTCATTTCGTCGGCCGACGCGGCGAGTTCAGTGCTTCCGGAGGCCACTCGGGCGGCCAGGTCCGAGATGTCGACCAAGATGTTCCGCATGCCTCCGTTGTAGTCATTGAAAGCCTGAGCGGCCTGGCCCACTTCGTCCTCGCTGGAAACCGCGATCTGCCTGGAGAGGTCGCTGGTTCGGAGGCCCGTGACCAGTTGTTGCAACGGCCGGGACATCCGTCGAGCCAAGGTGCGGGCCAACAGAAACACGAGGGCCGACACCAGAAGCATCCCGGCCAGGATCACCAAGGTGATGTTGCGCACTTCCCGGTCCACATCATCCACATACACGCCAGTCCCGATCGTCCAGCCCCAGGGAGCGAAGGTCCGAACATAGCTCACCTTGGGGTACTGTCCGGTCTGGCCCGGTTTGGAGAATTCGTAGGCATGGAAGGCACCATCCTGGGCCTTGGCGACCCGGTCGAAGTCCCGGAACAGCTTGGCCAGTTCAGGGGAGCCCAGATCGTCCGTGGGCTTGCCATCCCAGTCCCGCCGCATGGCGTGGACGATCATGACCGGGCCGGGGCCCTGGACCCACAGGTAGTTGGTCGTGTCATAGCGGAGGTGGCCGATCACCTCCTTGGCCCGGGCCTGGGCCTCTTCCAAGGGCCTGTGTCCGGCCTGCACAGCCATGTTCTGGTGCTCCAGCATGGTGATCGCGAGATCCACCACCTGTTTCACCCCATCCTGTTTCCCCTTCATCACGGCCTTGTGGAGGGTTGGGATCACATACAGGACGAAGAAGAGGAGGAACAGCCCCACGGGCAGCAGGCTGAGGGCCAGGACCTTGCTGGCGAGGGAGCGCAACCGGAAGCGGCCAGTCGTGGGCATGGAATCCTCCTCGTTCGAAAGCCGTGTTTGGCCTCAATCGACCAAAATTCCAAGAAGGTTGACTCCAGGTCTAGATGTCCGGGCTGAATGGATGAAAGGAGGGGGTTGACATGTGATATTTATTCACTAAGATTTTATTCGGTAACGGAAGCATGATCGTTCCGTTCCCCATTTCTTAACAGGAGGAATCATGACCATCCTTCGCACCCGCACCCCCCAAGTGACGCCGGCCACGGCCGCGACCCTGGAGCCCTTCCGCTTTATGCGCGATTTCATGCGCTGGGATCCGCTCCGGGACTATGAGCTCGGCGCCCCGACCGCCACCTTCATGCCCAGCTTCGATGTGAAGGAGAGCCCGGATGCCTATCAGTTCCGGGCCGACCTGCCTGGCATCCTCGAGGCCGACCTCGAGATCAGCCTGGAGGGGACCCGCCTCACCGTGGCCGGGAAGCGCGAGGAAGAGGTTCTGAAGGACGGCGAGCGCATCCACCTGTCCGAGCGCAGCCACGGCCACTTCAGCCGCACCTTCAGCCTTCCCGAAGATGTGGAGGGCGAGAAGGTGGTGGCGGAACTCCGCAACGGCGTCCTGACCCTCATGGTGCCGAAGCGCCCGGAGGTCCGGCCTCGCAAGATCAGTGTCAGCCTCGGATGAGCGTTCCGCTCTCGGAAAAGGCCCCGGAAACGGGGCCTTTTCGCGTCAGTTGTAGAAGAACAGGGGGGGGCCGAAGGTGCCCGGCGCGGTCGGGCTGTTGAGGCGCACCGTGATGTCGCCATCCGCCAGCACCAGGTCCGGGAAGCCATCGCCATCCATGTCGCCGATGGCCACGCCCATGGGCCCCCAGCTGCCCCGGTAGCTGGCTGGCGCCAGCAGGGCCCCGGGTGTGGCGGGATCCTGGAGGAAGATGGAGAGGCCGCCCGGATCGCCCGGAAGCCCCGAGTCGGCCACCACCACATCCACCTTGCCATCGCCGTTCAGGTCCCCCACGGCCAGGGCGGTCGAGCGGTAGCCGGTGGCGTAGTGGACGGGCGCCAGGAAGGTGCCGGGCGCGCCCTGGAGCAGCACGCTCAGGCCCTGGGCGGTGGGGCCGACGGCCGCCCCGTAGTTGGCGGTGAGCAGATCCGGCCGGCCGTCCCCGTTGAGGTCCACGGCCTTGATGGCCACAGGTTGGGTGCCCGTCGCGTAGTCCACGGCGGGGGCGAAGATCCCGGCGCCGGTCTGGAGGAGGACGGACACGGCATTGGCGGTGGTGGCCACGGCGAGGTCGGTACGGCCGTTACCGTCCAGGTCCACGGCGGCCACGGCCTGGGGATCGCCCCCGACGGCGTAGGCCAGGGGCGCATTGAAGGCGCCGGTGGCGGTCTGCGTGAAGACGAGCACGCTGTTGGCCCCGCTGGCCGCCACCACGAGGTCCATCCGGCCGTCGCCATCAAAGTCTCCCGCGGCCACATCCAGGGGGCGGCGTCCCGGCGTGGCGAGCACGGTGGCGGGCTGGAAGAAGCCGGGCCGGGATGGATCCGCCAAGCGGACCGAGATGCTCTGGTCCCCGGCGTTGGCCACGATGAGATCGGGGCGCCCGTCCCCATTCAGATCCGCCAGGATCAGGTTGGCCGGCCCCGTACCCACGCCGAAGCGGGTGGGCAGGACGAAACTCCCGGCGGATCTCTGGAGCCGTGTGGAGACATAGCCCTGGGTCGCCGCCCCACCCAGGTTCGTGGAGACCATGCCGAGGATGTCCGGCAGGCCGTTGGCGTCGATGTCGGCCACCGCGATGGCGTTCACCAGGTAGCCGGAGGCGGGGCCGTCGGCACGATCCGAGCTTGAACATCCCAGCAGGGTGAGGATCCCGAGAGAACCGGAAAGCAGGGCGGGAAGGCGCATGGAAGCTCCTGGAACCTGTGAAAACAAGGATGCGCGGCGGGCCGGATTCCGCAAGGGCGGGCTCAGGCCCGCACACCCCATGGACGCCGCAGGAACCTGGATGGTTGAGCCCTCAGATCTCCTCGACGCTCACCTTCCAGGTGACGAGTTCCCGGGGCAGCAGGGCGGGCCAGTAGGCCACGATCTCCTGGGCCTTGGGACGGCCTCCGGCGAAACCGGTGACGCCCGCCGGGCCCGCCGTAACGAGCGGGGCGATCTCCCGGCCGAAGCGTTCCACTTTTTTCCGATCGGGGTCTTTCACGCTGAGGCGCAGCACGATCTCGGCAGGCTCCGCCGGGGCAGGCGCGATGCCCGCGTGCACCGTGCTGGCGCCCAGGAATTCGGCGTCCGTGTGCTCGTAGTCGAAGCCCGCGGCCTTAAGGCGCTTCCAGACGATGTCCGCGCAGAGCTGCGCCTTCTCCAGGGCCCGGGGGCCGCAGAGGGTCAGCTGGCCCGTGGCCTTGTAGCCCTTGAGGTAGGCTCCGCTCACCTTGAGGAAGGGCGTGCGGGGCTTGCCGGTGATCCCGCTGACGCGCACCCGGTCAGGTCCGGCCGGTTCGAGGTGGATGCTCGTGAAATCTGCCACCACATCGGGCGTGATGTAGTTCTCCGGGTCGCCCATCTCGTAGACCAGCTGCTCGCTGACCGTATCCACGGTGACCAGGCCGCCGGTGCCGGCGTGCTTGGTGATGACGAAGGTGCCGTCCTCCGCGACCTCGGCGATGGGATAGCCCACATTCCAGAGTTCGGGCACCTCCCACCAGCGGCTGAAGTTCCCGCCGGTGCTCTGGGCGCCGCACTCGAGGATGTGGCCCGCCACCGTGCCGGCGGCCAGACGGTTCCAATCCTCCGGGGCCCACTTGAACTCGTGGATCAGGGGCGCCAGGGTCAGGCCCGGGTCCGTGCAGCGGCCCGTCAGCACGATGTCCGCGCCGGTGTCCAGCGCCTCCACCATGGCCTGGGTCTGAAGGTAGACATTGGCGCTGAGGATGGTCCGCGGCGCGTCGAAGAGGCCCTCACCGGTGTCCATGTTCGCCAGCTTCAGGCCCTTCGCCTCGAACTCGGGGAGCCGGGCCAGCACATCGTCGCCGGTCACGGTGGCGACCTTCAGGCCCGTGATGCCCAGCTGGCGGGCGACCTCCAGCACGGCGGCGCGGCAGGCCTCGGGGTTCACGCCGCCGGCGTTGGCCACCACGCGGATGCCGGTGGCCTTGAGCTGGGGCAGCACGCGCTTCATCAAGTCCACGAAATCGGTGGCATAGCCCAGCTTCGGATCCTTCCGGCGCTGCTTCTGCATGATGGAGAGCGTGACCTCCGCCAGGTAGTCCAGTGTCAGGTAGTCGATGCCCCCGGCCTCCACCAGGCGCACCGGGGCGTCGATGCTGTCGCCCCAGAAACCTTGGCCATTGGCGATGCGGACGAGCTTGGACATCTTCAACTCCGATCGAGACGGACGATCAGTCTACTCGTACCGGAGGACTCGATGGGACGGGCCCCATCCGCGAGGCAAGGCGGAGCGGGAGGACGCGCTGGGGGTTGTCGGCGGAGCCGTGGGATCCCAAGGCGCGGAGCTACTCGTAGCGCAGCGCCTCGATGGGATCCAGCTTGCTGGCCTTGGCGGCGGGGTAGAGGCCGAAGATGAGGCCGATGGCCGCGGGCACGGCAAAGGCGCTGACGATGGCCCAGATGGGGACCGAGCCCATGGTGCCCAGGAGGGCCTTGCCCAGGGCCGCGCCCAGGATGAAGCCCAGGCCCACGCCGATGGCGCCACCCAGCACGCAGAGAAAGGCGGCCTCGATGAGGAACTGCAGCATGATGTCGTGGCGTTTCGCGCCCACGGCCTTGCGCACGCCGATCTCGCGGGTGCGCTCGGTGACGCTCACCAGCATGATGTTCATGATGCCGATGCCGCCCACCAGCAGGGCGATGGAGACCATGCCGCCGGCCACGGCGGTGATGGTGCCGGTGATGCCGCTGATGATCCCCGTGATCTGCTTGGGGCTGAACACCTTGAAGCCGCTGAGCTCCTTGCCGCGCAGGCCCTTGATGCGGCGCAGGGCATCCTCCACCAGGGCGGCTCCGTCGTCGGCGGTGAGGCGGGGATCGATGCGGGCCTGGAAGAAGAGCTGCCGGCGCTGCGTCTCGGACAGCTGGGCCAGGCCCGTGCTGAGCGGGATGAGGATGTTCTGGTCCGGGTCGTTGCCCAGCTGCGCACCCTGCTCCTCCAGCACGCCGATCACCTCGAGGCTGAGGGTCGGCGTGGTGAGGATGTGGCCGAGCGGGTTGCCCTTCAGGCCCAATTTCTCGATGACCCGGGGGCCGATGATGGCCACCTTGTTGCCCAGCCGCAGGTCCGAGGGCACGAAGTTGCGGCCCGCCACCAGGTTGATGCTGTTGAGCTCGAGGTAGCTCTCGTCCGTCATGATGAGGTTGGCGTTGGCGGTGCGGCCATCGGCCTTCACCTCCGAGCCGTTGAAGAAGATCGGCGTCACCTGGGTGATCTGGGGCACCGCGTGGGCCAGGGCCCGCATGTTGTCCAGCGTCAGGTCCTTGTTCTTGATCTTGGTGAGCTCGGCGAAGGGCATGTCGCCCGGCATGACGGGCCGGATGAAGATGGTCTGGCTGCCCGCGCGCTCCACCTGCTTCAGGACGCTGGTCTGGAGGCCCTGCACCAGGCTCACCACCACGATCACGGCCGCCACGCCGATGATGATGCCGAGGGTGGTGAGGGCGGAGCGCAGCTTGTTGGCCTTGAGGGCGCGAACGGCGGCGGAGAGGGGCTCGCGGATATCCATTATTTTTTCGTGTCCTTGACCTTCGCCAGATCGCTGTCCGATCGGGCGCGCAGCGTCACCGTGGCCTTGTCCTTCAGCTCCTTCAGCTTCCGGATGGGCCCCGTGAGCACTTTGTCACCCTCGGCCAGGCCCTCCTTGAGCTCGAAGAACTGGGTGTTGGCGATGCCCACCTGCACGGTCCGCTCCTGGGCCTTGCCGCCCTTGAAGACCATGACGATGTTGCGGGTCATGGGGGCCAGGAGGCCCTGCTTCTGGGCCTCGTCGGGATTCCCCTCGCGCTCGAGCACGGCCTGCAGGGGGACGCGCAGCACGCCCTTGGCCTCGCGGGTGAGGATCACGGCGCGGGTGCTCATGCCGGGCCGCAGCTGGCCCAGGTCCGACGCCTGGCCCTGGAGCAGCACCTTCACCTTGTAGAGGTTGGCGTCCGTGCCCGTCTTTTCCGTGCCCGTGGCCACCTCGATGACGGAGCCCGGGAAGACCTTCCCCGGCAGCGACTCCACGGTGACCTGGGCGGTCTGGCCCACCTTCGTGCGCACCACTTCGCTTTCGTTGACCTTGATCTCCGCCTGCATCTCGCTCATGTCGGAGATGACCATCAGCGTGGCGCCCGGCAGGTTGCTCATGCCGGGAATGGCGGTCTCGCCCTTTTCCGCCTTCAGGCTCGTGACCCGGCCCGTGATGGGCGCGCGCAGGGTGGCCTTGGACAGGCCGTCCTGCATGGCCTTCAGGTTGGCATCGCTCTGGGCGACATTGGCCCGGGCGCTGTTGTAGGAGAGGACGGCGCTCTCCTTGGCGAGCTTCTGCTGGCGGAAGTCCTCGTCGGACATGAGCCCCTGCTGGCGCAGGGCCTCGTAGCGCGGGAAGCTGTCCACGGCGCGGCGCATGGCGGCCTCGAGGCGGGAGGCGTCCTGCCGTGCGGCCTCAAGCAGGCCCTGGGCCTGGGCCAGGGCCTGCTTGAGGCGCTCCTGGTCGATGCTGACGAGCAGGTCGCCCGCCTTCACATCCTGGCCGTCCTTCACATGGATGGCCTTGATCTCGCCGGCCACGGAGGTGCCGATGTTGATCTGGGTCTTGGCGCGGATCTCGCCGCTGGCGCTGATGGTCTCGCGGATGTCGCCGCGGCCCACCGCATCCCAGGAATAGGCGCTGTCCTCATCCTTGGCGCCGCCGAAGGCGATGCCGAGGACGATCAGGATGACAAGGGCGGCGGCCCCGCCGAGTAGGAGCTTGGTGTTCCGGGACGCCATCTACTTGGCTCCGAGGATGCGGAGGCCGATGCCGAAGGCCATGGGCAGGAGCACGCAGATGAGGGCTCCGGAGGTCTTCATGCGGACGAGGTGGCGCAGGGCGAAATAGGTCAGCACGGCCTCGGCCAGGTAGAACAGGTCGATGCTGTAGAGGAAGGCGTGGAGCTTGAGGTTCTCCACATGCATGAAGTAGCCCAGGGAGGTTGGGGCGAGCTTCTCGGGGGTGAGGCCGCCGATGGGACGCACCAGGCAGATGACGATCAGGAGCAGGGTATGGGGCAGCCGCACCAGGGTGGGGACCACGGCGGCACTGAGGGCCTGCGGGTACGAGGGGGCTTCGGCCTCGGGCAGGGCCTTGCCGATCAGCCAGTAGAAGAGCCCCACCAGGGCCATGGCCGCGGCGGTGCCGAAGAGGGCGCCGATGATGCCGAAGGGCAGGACGAACTTCTTCTGCATCTCGATGATCATGTCGATCTGCGAGGCCTGGACCTGGGGATTGCGCTCCAGGATGGGCCGGAGCATCTCCTCCACATCCACCCGCAGGCCCCAGATCACCGTGACCACCAGGGCGGCCACGACGAGGACCCCCAGGGCCCAGCCCCAGCTGGGGGCTTTGTTGAGCTTTTGGAAGAGCTCCACGGGGGCCGTGAAGACGCCGACGATCTGGTCGATGAGCCCCGGGGCCTTGGGCTGCGGCACTTCGGGCTGGTCACCGTACAGGGAGGAGGACTGATCGCTCATGGGGGTCTCCGGAGGCAACACCGTACTGGATAGGGGACCCCATTGTCCCATCCTTCCGCCCAGCGGCGGGATTCCACCGCCGGCCGGGCGGAGGGCTCCGGGGGATGGGCCATGACACTTCGTCAAGGAAGCCTTGAGATCCCTGACAATCAAGGCCCGCCGGCCTACACTGGCTTTTTCTCATTCGGTAGCCATCCATTCCCATCCCGCCATTCCATCCCGGAGCTCCCATGGCCACCCTCGCCGCGAAATCCGAAGCGCTGATCCAGCAGGAAAACCAGTACGGCGCCCACAACTACCATCCCCTCGATGTGGTCTGCACCAAGGGCGAGGGCGTCTTCCTCACGGATGTGGACGGCAAGAAGTACATGGACTTCCTGGCCGCCTACTCCGCCGTGAACCAGGGGCACAACCACCCGAAGATCGGCGAGGCGATGATCGCCCAGATCAAGACGCTGGCGCTCACCAGCCGCGCCTTCCGCAACGACCAGTTCCCCCCGCTGCTCGAGAAGCTCTGCAAGCTCACGGGCTTCGACAAGGCCCTGCTCATGAACAGCGGAGCCGAAGCTGTCGAAACGGCCCTGAAGGCCATGCGCAAGTGGGGCTACGACAAGAAAGGCATCGAGTACGGCAAGGCCGAGATCATCGTGGCCGACGGCAACTTCCACGGCCGCACCACCACCATCGTGGGCTTCAGCACCGATCCCGACAGCACCAGCCGCTTCGGCCCCTTCACCCCCGGCTTCGTGATCGTGCCCTACGGCGACCTGGAGGCGGTGAAGAAGGCGATCAACCCCAACACCTGCGCCATCTTCATGGAGCCCATCCAGGGCGAGGGCGGCGTGGTCATCCCGCCCGACGGCTTCCTCAAGGGCCTGCGCGACCTCGCCACGAAGAACAACTGCCTCCTGGTGCTCGACGAGATCCAGTCCGGTCTGGGCCGCACGGGCAAGCTGTTCGCCTTCGAGCACGAGGGCATCCGCCCCGACGGCATCACCATCGGCAAGGCCCTCAGTGGCGGCTACTACCCCGTGAGCGCCTTCCTGGCCAACGACGAGGTCATGGATGTGTTCACCCCCGGCATCCACGGCAGCACCTACGGCGGCAATCCGCTGGCCTGCGCCGTGGCCAGCGCAGCCCTTGATGTGCTGGTGGACGAAAAGCTGGTGGAGCGCGCCGCCGAGCTCGGCGAGTACTTCGCCAAGCGCCTGAAGGGCATGAAGTCCGACAAGGTGGAACTGGTGCGCGTGCGGGGTCTCTGGGCCGGCGTGCAGCTGAAGGAGAGCGCCGGGAAGGCCCGCCCCTACTGCTACCAGCTCAAGGACCGCGGCATGCTCTGCAAGGACACCCACGAGCAGATCATCCGCCTCGCGCCGCCCCTCGTGATCACCAAGGAGCAGATCGACTGGGCGGTGGATCAGCTGGAAGCCGTGCTTCAGGGCTGAATTGCCGCACAAGTCACAATCTGATTACCCCATCCACGCCTGGGTGATGGGAAAATGAAGGACATCGGCGGGAATTTCATAATCCCCGGAGTTCCTTCATGTTGAAAACGATCCTGACTTGCCTGTTGGTCCTGGTTCCAGGGGCTGCGCAGCCGCCCCTGGAACCGGCCGGCGTCCGGGCCTCTGGGGCCATTCCGGGCTTCCAGGCCGATCCGGCGCCCCCGGCCTGGCTGCGCCTGGATTCCCATCTGCTGGCGGATCCCGATTGCCGCCACTACAGCTACGAGGCCTATGCCGCTCCGGATGGCTGGCTGGTGCGCTACATCATGTTCCCGGAGGACCGGGAGGATTTCCGGGAGATCGAGCAGGTCTTTCTCTATCCCAAGAACCGGGGCAAGGCGGAACGGATTCCACCGGCATCGGTGCAGATCGAACCCCAGGCGGCCCAGTGGAAGGGGCGGACCTTCCGGCTGGTGGACCGCCGGGACCTGATCAGGGATTGATTCCGCGCCATTCCCGCGTGGCAGGCCGTGGCCGTTTCCCGGACACTGGAGGAGGAGGTGTCCGTGACCCCAGGCCGAGTCGAGTCCATCCATCTCGCCGCGGAGGCCGAGGCCTCCATGCGCGGCGTGCCCCAAGCCACCGCCCTCGCGGGGGTGGGCCTGGAGGGCGACCGCTACGCCACCCGTGCGGGCAGCTTCTCCGCCAAGCCCAAGCCGGGCCGCCAGATCACGCTCATCGAGGTAGAAGCCATCGAGGCGCTGGCCTTGGAGCTGGACCTGGTCCTCGCCCCGGGGGAGACGCGCCGCAACCTCGTCACCCGAGGGGTGGCGCTGAACCACCTGGTGGGCCGGGAGTTCACCGTGGGCGAGGTGCGCCTGCGCGGCCACGAGCTTTGTGAACCCTGCGCCACCCTCGCCCGCGTGACGGGCAAACCCCAGATCCTGCCCGGCCTCATCCACCGGGGCGGTCTGCGCGCCGAGATTCTGGACGGGGGCGTGATCCGCGTGGGAGATGCGGTCCGGGTCTGACGGCCCGCAAGTTTTCCGGGTCGCCCGGTTCAACCGATCACGGGTCTGCGGCCTCCATGGAAGGGTTGGGGGACGCCGCCATGACGAGCCTTTTCATTCGATGGGACCTGCGCCTGGCCTTCGCCGGAGGCCTCCTCCTGGCCTGGGCTTCGGCCCGCGCCCAGAGCCCAGGGCCCCTGGTTCCGGCGAGCCGCCGCGTGGCCACCGCGCCCGATCGGGTGCCCGCGGCGCCTGAGGCGGCGGTGGAACGGCTTGCGGCTCAGCTGGGCCTGACCGACCCGCAGAAAACCCAGCTGAAACCCATTCTGGTGGAGCGCCAGGACCAGATGCGGGCCATCCAGAGTGATGCCTCCCTGCGTCCCTACCAGAAGCTCCGGAAAGCGCAGGCAGCCCACCAGGAATACGACCGGAGGATCCTCGCGATCCTGAACGACGAGCAGAAGCACCGGTACGAAGCGCTGGAAGCCCAGGCCAAAGAGGCGCTGAAGCGCCGGCGGCAGGCCCGGAAGGAGCCCCCGGCGCCCGGCTACCCGGCGGATTGAAGGGGCTGGTCCCGGGGCGGCCGGGGGCCGTCCGGCGTCCGGAACCGGGCCAACAGCAGACCGGCGCCCAGGGCGATTCCGAAGGCGGACAGCCACACGGCGCGCGGGCCGGCTTTGGCATAGGCCAGCACGCCCAGCCAGGGCCCCAGGGCCAGGCCGGCGGCGAAGCAGAGGGACAGCAGGCCCATGTACTCGCCGCGCCGGTCCCGGGGGGCCAGGGTGGCCACGGCGTCGCTCATGGCCGGGAACAGGATCATTTCGCCGAAGGTCCAGATCACCGTGGTGAGGATCAGCGTGGTGCGGCCCGTGGCCCAAGCCGTCAGGCCGAAGCCCGTGGCCAGGCAGAGCGCCCCGACGAAGAGCTGCCGGCCATGTGGCCACCGGGCCATGGCGAGGTTCAGCGAGACCTCCAGGGCCACGATGATCAGGGTATTGACTGTGAACAGCAGGCCGTAAAAGCGGCTACCCAGGCTCAGGTCGCGCACCACCCACAGCGGCAGGGTGCCCTCGATCTGGAAGAACACCATCAGTAGGGGGACGAAGGGGAGGAGGAGGAAGGCCAGATGGCGGTCCCGCCACGGGCTGGCACCCCGCGCCTGGTCGTGATGGGGGGCAGGCCGGGGTGGCGTCTTCAGCAGCAGGCCCAGCAGGGCGGCCCCGGCCAGGGTGCTGAGTCCATCGGTCCAGAACACCCAGGTGTAGCTTCGATGGGCGATGAAACCCCCCACCGCCGGCCCCACGGCCATGCCCAGGTTCACGGCCAGCCGGTGCAGGGCATAGACGGCCTTGCGCTGCTCGGGCGGGGCGAGGTCCGCCAGCAAGGCCATGGCGCTGGGCCAGAAGGCCTGGGTGAGGCCGGCCCAGAGGAAGATGAGGACGAAGAGCAGCAGCCTGGTGGTGGCGAAGGGCAGGAGCAGCAGCAGCGACCCCGACGACCAGAGGCTGGCCTTCAACACCTGGACATGGCCCAGCCGGTCCGCCAGTCGGCCGGAGAAGGGCCCGGCTGCCAGGGCTCCCACGCCGTAGACCATCATGCCGAACCCCGCCTCGCCCGGCGTCCAGCGGCGGCCTTCGGTGAGGTAGAGCACGAGGAAGGGCAGGGCCATGGTGCCGAGGCGGTTGACCAGGGTGCTGGCGCAAACCAGCCAGACTTCGCGGGGGAGGCCTCGAAGGCCCTTCCAGGGGTTCATGTCACTCACTCTAGCGAAAGTCCGGGGTTCCTCCCGCACCCGGGTTGGTGGGCTCCTGCTAGCCCCGCGCCCGCTCCCGACCGCTGCGGCACCACTCGCTCCAGCTGCCCACATAGAGCGAGGCGCCGGAGAGGCCCGCCACCTCCAGGGCCAGCAGGGTGTGGCAGGCGGTGACGCCACTGCCGCAATGGACGGTGAGGCACCTGGGCGGCACACCCCCCAGCAGGGTTTGGTACTGGGCGCGCAGGTCCCCGGGTGATTTGAAGCGACCCTCGGGGCCCAGGTTGTCCGCCCAGGGCAGGTTCAGGGAGCCGGGGATGTGGCCGGGGATGGGGTCGAGGGTCTCGTTCTCCCCGCGCCACCGCTCGGCGGAGCGCACATCCAGCAGGCGGCGGGTGGGGTCCTGCCGGATCGCGTCCACCGCCTCCGCGTCCGCCAGGGGAAGGGCCCAGCGCTCCGCCGGGTACGGCCTGAGGGAAGCCACGGCAGGCACTTCGACAGTCACTGTCAAGCCGGCCTCGACGGCCGCCTGAAGGCCGCCGTCGAGCACGAAGACTCGCTCGTGCCCGACGGCCCGAAGCATCCACCAGAGGCGGGCCGCGGCATTCCCCCCGCCGCTGGCATCGTAGGCGACCACCTCTGTGTTGGGATCGATGCCCCAGGCGCCCACCTGGGCCGCAAAGCGCGCCAGGGGCGGCAGGGGATGGCGTCCGCCCCGGGCCGGATCATGGTCGGGGTCGGTGGCCGTGCTCAGGTGGCGGTTCAGGTCCGCATGGAGAGCCCCAGGCAGGTGGCCGGCGGCGTAATCGGCAGGGCCCTGCCGGGCGTCCAGCAGGCGGACCCCGGGCAGGCGGAGGCGGAGATCGGAGGCGGACAGGATGGGCATCCCTCCAGTATGAAGCGGCTGCCGGCGGCAGTACCCTCAAGGCTGATCCCGGAGCCCCCATGTCCGACGCTTATGTTCCCGAATCCCGCTGGCGGACCCTGGCGGCCGCGGTCCTGGTGGGCGGAGGCCTGCTGCTGGCCGGGGGGGTGGCGGTGCGGGGCCTCTTCGGGGGCGGTCAGGAGGGCGGAGTCTCCGCCGGGGTCGATGTGAGCCGCGTGGCCTTTCGCGATGCCGAGGGGAACCGGCACACCCTGGCGGACTACCAGGGCAAGGTGGTGCTGGTGGATGTGTGGGCCACCTGGTGCCCTCCCTGCCGCAAATCGCTTCCGGAAGTGGCCGAACTCCAGAAGGCCGGTGGCGACCGCTTCGTGGTGCTGCCCATCTCCGTCGACCGGGACGGATGGAACGATGTGAAGCCCTTCCTGGCCCAGAACCCCCGGCTGGGCCTCACGGCCTACTTGCCGGACGGGGAGCGCGGGTTGGAACCGTTCGGCGAGATCAGTGGCATCCCCACCACACTCATCGTGGACCGGAAGGGCCGCCTGGTGCAGCGCTGGGCGGGCTACGCGGAGGGCCGGGCCAGGCGGGCCCTGGACGAGGCCCTGAAGGCGCGCTGAGCATGGCCGCCCCGCCTGCTGCGCCAGTTGTCGCCCGGCCTGCCGCGCCAGCGGCCACCCGGTCTGTCGCACCGACTGTCGCCCGGCCTGTCGCCCTGCGGGCGGGCTGGTCCGTCTGGGGCCGGCCGCTGGGGTGGCTGGCCGTGATCCTGCTGGGGCCGCTGCTGCTGCTGCCGACGCCCCTGGCCCCGGTGGCCGTGGGCTGGGCCATCCTGCTGGCCCTGGTGATCTGGGGCATCGGCGTGGCGGTGCTGATCGGAGCCATGGTGGGGACCGCCACGCCGGTGTTGACGCACCTGGAGCGCGGGGTCCGTCGCTGGGCGGCGCGGTTCGCGCTGGATCCCGCGGCCCTCTGGATCCAATGGACAAGGGAGGCGCACCGTTCCAGCCAGGCCCACTGGTGCCTGGAGCGGGCGGCAGACCTGGGCGGGGCCGAAGCCCTGTTCCAGGAGGGGCTGGCCTATCTCGACGGGGCCTTCGGTCCGGGCGGGCAGACCGCCGGCCTTGAACGCATGGCCCGGGCCGCGCAACAGGGACATCCCGAAGCGGCCTTCTGGCTGGCGGAAGCGCTGCGCACGAGCCGTGGAGGCCGGGGTGATGCGGCGGGGGCGCTCCGCTGGTATCAGGCCTCGGCCCTGGCGGGGTTCGGCCCCGCGGCGGCCTGGCTGGCCGAGGCCCACGCAATGGGTGATGGCGTGGCGGTGGATCCGGACCAGGCCCGGCACTGGGCCGAGGTCGCCGGGCGCCTGGCTCCGCACCCGCCCCTGAGCCGAAGCCTCCTGCGGCATGACGCCGCCCCGGAGGATCCCCTGGTCCAGGCCGGGGCCAGCTTCCTCCAGAGCCTCGAGGACCTGGCGGACCGCGCGCTCCAGCACCGGGCGGGACGCTGGGCGCTGGGCGCGGGTGCGGTCCTGCTGGCGGGGCTGGGGCTGGGCACGGTGGTCACCTTCTTCCTGGTGGGTGCTTCCGGGCTCTTCTTCCTGCCCCTGCTGATGCTCGCTCCGCCCGGGATCATGCTGGCCTGGCTGGCGTGGCAGCTGCGCCGGGACCGGCCGCGGCAGGGCCGAGACCGCCTGCGCGAAGCGGCCGAGGCGGGAGATCCCGAGGCCTGCTTCCGTCTGGGCATGGCCTACCGGAAGGGCACGCCGTCGATGCCCCCGGACGATTCGTGCGCCGCGCTCTGGTTTCGCCGAGCGGCCGAGGCCGGCCATCGGGAGGCCATGGGCGCCTTGGCCCAGGCCTACCTCGGAGGCCACGGCGTGGTCAGGGATCCCCGGGAGGCGGCCCGCTGGACCGAGGCCTCCCGCCAGGACCCTGCATGAAATGAATCAACTTCTCGACCGGCTCGTCCGATGACAGGTCAGGGAGGTGTCATGCTCCGCAGCTCGATCAGCCTGGTGGCCCTGCTCGCCCTGATGGGCTGCAAGGACGACCCGCGCCGCATCGAGAACGAGAACCTGGGCATCGCCGCCACCTTCCCGGGGCCGCCGAAGCTGCACCGGCACACGGACCCCGGTCCCTTCGGGGAGGTGGAGTGGTTCGACCTGGCCATGAGCCCACCCGGGCGGCTGGACGAGACCTTCAGCGTGGCCGTGGGCAATCTGCCGCCGGGAGACAAGGGCGGCACCACGCCGCGGGAGATCCTGACCACCTTCCAGAACTTCCTGACCTACCGCCTCGGCGCCCTGCGGCGCACGGAGCTTCCGGCCGCCAAAGGGCCCGGATTCCGCTACAAGGTAAAAGGCGCCAACGGCGGCTTCATCGAAGGCGTGGTGGTGCTGCGCCGGGGCCGCCTGCACCATGCCCAGGCCGTCGTCCGCCGGGAGGACGATCCGCGCACCCTGGCCTTCCTCGACGACTTCGAGGTGAGAACCAGGTAGGCCCTCACCTCATGAGGGCGGCCACGGACTGGACCACCTGCTCCGGATCCGCGTCGATGGGTAGGCTCGGATGGGCGCCGGGCACGGCCCCGCCTACGCCCAGGAAGGGCAGGCCGGCCGCCTGGGCGGCGTTCAGGTCGTGGGGACGGTCGCCCACATAGAGGTGGGGGCCGGGGCCATCCTGCAGGGCCCGCCGCAGCAGGGCGGTCCGATCGTGGCGCGGCAGGGAGCCCAGGCGGGGGATGGCCGGGTCGATGCCCAGGACCTCGGCCTTGAAGGCCAGGAGGCCGGGCGCGTTGCCGGAAACCAACCAAACGCGGTGATGGGCCGCCAGGCGATGCAGGGCATCCAGGATGCCCGCGTAGGCCACGGCCTCCCGTCCCCCGGGCGCGAAGACGGCCCGGAAGCGCGCCACGCAGGCCGCTTCATAGGCCTCGTAGTCCGCTTCATCGAGCCCCGTCCCGAAGCGCATGCGGTGCAGCTCGTCCACGATCTCCCAGTCTGTGGAGCCGGTGCAGCGGCCCAGTTCCTCCGCGCTGGGGGCGGAGCCCCAGAGTTCGCCCAGGGCCTCCCGCAGCAGCACGAAGCCAGAGCTGAAATGGCCCAGGGTCCCGTCGAGGTCGAAGCAGAGCGGCATGGCCCAGGATCTCACGGGATGGCATGCTCAAAGGAGGACGGTTCCTTGATGCATCTGCGAGCAGCGTTTCTACTGGCCCTATCCCTTCCCGTGGCGGCGCAGGAAGGGCTGCGGTACCGCATGCAGGTGTGGATGCGCGGCGAGGCCGCACCGCTGGAAACCCGGTTCCGTCTGGTGGCCACGGCGGGCACCGTCAGCCATAACCGCGTGAAGAAGCCCCGCATGGGCGGCTGGCGGCTGGAGGCGGACCGCACCCAGGGCACGCCCTACGCCCAGGCCCTGCTGCTGGGGCGGGCCGAGCGCCTGCTCTACCTGGCGGGTCCCTCGCCCCAGACGCGTGCCGAACCCATCGCCCTGCGCTTCGGGACGCGCAGCCTGCCGGTGTGGAGCCTGGAGCTGCCCAAGGGCCTGCACGCCTCCACCGCTCTGGTCGAAGTCGGCCCCCGGCTGCTGGCCCTCTGCGACCTCAGCGCCCGCTTCGAGCGGGGCGACCTCACCCGGCTGGAGCTGCACCTCGAGGGTCTGGACGCCACGGAATCGCTGGCCCCCGCCGAGGCGGGAACGGTGCTCCTCAGCACCCTCCAGGCCTGGTCGCAGGAGCAGCAGG
This sequence comes from Geothrix sp., assembly GCA_019449415.1. Lineage (GTDB taxonomy): Bacteria > Acidobacteriota > Holophagae > Holophagales > Holophagaceae > Geothrix > Geothrix oryzae. The sequence goes on along the minus strand of JAGRPP010000026.1, from coordinate 137,730 downwards.
CGGAAGCCGAAGACGGCGGCACCGTCCGGTAGCGGTACCGGTCAGAGCAGGCTCAGAGCAGGCTCAGGGTCGTGACCTTCTTCGTCAGGGTGGAGGTGCCGAATCCGGCATTGCGGTCTTCGCTGGTGGCCCGGCTCACCACCAGCCGGCTGCCGACCCGGGTGAACTGCCGCTCCTGGCTGCTGCCGCCCTCGAAGCTGATGAACATGCGGCTGCCCTTGTAGGCCACGGTGGTGGCGAAGGCCAGGGGCAGGCCATCAGCACCCACCCAGATTTTTGCATCTACCTTGAGCTCCTTCAGATACTTCCTCTGGTTTTCGGGAATCTTCGGGGTGAGCTTCAGCACCAGCAGCTTCGCCGGCCGGCCCTGCCAGGCCTCCGCCCGTTCCTCGAGGAGCTGGGCCTGCCCCAGGTCGCGCAGCAGGGCCTCGGCGTAGTCCAGGGCCTCGGTGGCTTCCAGGGGGTCCAGGTTCCTCAGGGCGGTGCGGGTGGGTGCGGCGCGCTCGGGCTCGCGCTCTTGGGCGGCCAGCTCCCGGACGGCCTGCTGGAGGGTGGGCCGGGCCCAGGTCACGAGGAGCCCCCGGGGGCCCTCCTCCAGCTGGGCGGAAACCTTCCCCTGGCTGACGATCGGCTTCTTGTCCTCGGTGGTCTGGCGCCAGAAGCTGTGCTCCAGGGTGGCCTTCACGGCCTCGCCCCCGTGGGGCTTCTGGAGGGCGGCCCGCAGGTCGTCGAGGCTGTTGGCGCCCAGGGATGAGGCCAAGGACGAGGCCAGCGGCAAGGCCAGGGCAAGCAGGAGGATGGGCAGGCGCATGGGGGCTCCGGGGTCGACCAGGGATGCCGAAGCTACGGGTTCCGGTTCCCGAGGGTTATTCTGGAGGACTCGGAGGAATCATGCCGTTCAGGGACGAATGCGGGGTGTTCGGGATCTGCCCCCAGGCGGAAGCCTCCCGTCAGACCTACCTGGGCCTCTACGCCCTGCAGCACCGGGGCCAGGAGGCGGCGGGGATCTGCTCCGGCGACGACCAGGGGCTGCACCTGCACAAGGCCCTGGGCCATGTGGCGGATGTGTTCACCGAAACGGTCCTGGACGGCCTGCCCGGCGATGCTGCCATCGGCCACACGCGGTACTCCACCACCGGCGGCAATGTCGCCTCGGCCGCGCACCCCTTCCTCATCCACGGCCGCTTCGGCCAGGTGGCCCTCTGCCACAACGGAAACCTGACCAACACCGAGACCCTGCGCGCCGCCCTGATCGCGGACGGCCACACTTTCACCAGCCCCTCGGATTCTGAAGTGCTGCTGGCCCTCATCAACCGGGCCCAGGCGGACACCCTGGAGGATGCGGTGGTCTCGGCCCTCCGCCAGGCGAAGGGCGCCTATTCCCTGCTCATCCTCACGGAGCACACCCTCATCGCCGCCCGGGATCCCCACGGCTTCCGGCCGCTGGCCATGGGCCAGATGAACGGCACCACCGTGTTCAGCTCCGAGACCTGCGCCTTCGATCTGGTGGGCGCAGCCTATGTGCGCGATGTGGCTCCCGGCGAAATGGTCGTCGTGCCGCGCCAGGGCGGGGAGCTCCGCTCCCTCTTCCCGTTGCCGAAGGTGCAGGCCAAGCCCTGCGTCTTCGAGCACATCTACTTCGCACGGCCCGACTCGCTGGTCTATGGCCAGAGCGTCATGGTGGCGCGCCGCGAGATGGGCCGCCGCCTGGCCCTGCGCCACCCCGTGGAGGCCGATCTCATCGTGCCCGTGCCCGACAGCGGCGTGAGCGCCGCCCTGGGCTACTCCGAGCAGTCCGGCATTCCCTTCGACTTCGGCATCATCCGCAACCACTATGTGGGCCGCACCTTCATCGAGCCCAAGCAGAACATCCGCAGCTTCGGCGTGAAGGTGAAGCTGAACCCCGTGCGCCACCTGCTGGCGGGCAAGCGCGTGGTGCTGGTGGATGACAGCATCGTGCGCGGCACCACCAGCAAGAAGATCGTGCAGATGGTGCGCGAAGCCGGGGCCAAGGAAGTGCACATGCGCATCGCCTGCCCGCCCACCACGCACTCCTGCTTCTACGGCATCGATACGCCCAAGCGGCAGCACCTCATCGCCTCCTACATGTCGCTGGCGGAAATCACGGCGTTCGTGGAAGCCGACAGCCTCGGCTACCTCGACCTGAAGGATCTCGAAGCCTGCATGGGCGACGATGGCCAGGGCTTCTGCTACGCCTGCTTCACGGGCAACTATCCCGTGGCGCCGGGCACGAAGGGCTAGGAGCGGTCCGGGGGCCCTTCCGGCGCTTATCGGTGCTTATCATGGGCCATGTGCCTCATCGCGCTCGCCTACCGCGCCCATCCCGCCTTCGAGCTGGTGGTGGCCGCCAACCGTGACGAATACCACGCGCGGCCCACGGCCCCGGCGGGTCCCTGGGAGGACGCGCCCGGGGTGTTCGGGGGCCGCGACCTGGCCCAGGGGGGCAGCTGGCTCGCGCTGTCGGAACGGGGCCGTCTGGCCTGCGTCACCAATGTGCGGCGCATGGAGGCCCCGGACCCGGCGACGCCGTCCCGGGGGGCGCTGGTGGCCTCCTTCGTGCGGGGCCGCGAATCGGCGCACGCCTTCTCCGAAGGGATGGCCGCCCGGGCGATGGCCTACGCCGGCTTCAACCTGCTGCTGTGGGATGGCGGGGACCTGCGCTACCTGAACAACCACCCGCGGTTCCTCTCCCGCCAAGTGCCGCCGGGGGTGCATGTCGTCTCGAATGCGGACCTGGACACCCCCTGGCCGAAGACGGAGCGGCTCCGGGCGGTGATGGAGGCCTGGGTGGCCGCGGGGAAGGACGACGAAGCCCCGCTGCTCGCCGCCTTGGCCGATGCACAACCCGCTCCCGATGCGGACCTTCCCGACACGGGCGTGGGGCTCGACCTGGAGCGCCTGCTCTCTCCGCCCTTCATCATGAGCCCGCGCTACGGGACGCGCTGCACGACCCTGGCGGCCCTGGGGCGGGATGGGGCTGTCCGCTTCACCGAGCTGCGCTTCGGCCCCTCCGGCCAGCCCTCCGGGCGCACCGATGCGCGGTGGACCCTCGAACCCGAGGGCGGGTCGTCATGACGGGTTCCGGTCCCTCCGGGGCGCCCCAGGCCCGTTTCGAGGATGGTCTGCGCTTCCTGGCGGCGGCCCTGGCGCTGGACCTGGACCACCGCCACAGCGCGGCCATCGTGAGCACGGCCTGCGATGCCATCCAGTGCTTCCTGGTGGCCTTCGAAGCGGCGGCGCGGCGCCGCCTGCCCGATCCCCAAGGCGAAGTGGCCCGCCTGCGCGGCCAGCTCGAGGCCCTCCTCACCCCCCGGCAGACCCCCGAGGATGCCGCGCGGAATGCCCTGGTGGCGGCGCGCCTGGCCCGGGATCAGGCCGCCCGGCTGCTGCCGCGGCTGATCGATTAGGCCGATTAGAAGGTGGCCCGCCCCAGGGGCACATTGCGGGGGACGGGGTTGCCGCCGAAGCGGTCCACGGGCAGGGTGGCCGAGGCCAGGTTCGTGGGCTCGGTCCCCATGCCTCCGCCGATGGTGCGCAGGAACTTCCGGAGGTCCTGACGGAACCAGACGACGAACTCCTGGAACGCCACCTGGCGGAGCTCCTCCTTGGAGAGCTCGCCGACCACCTCCACCACGGCTGAGGCAGACTCCGCCGGGGGGGTGAAGGTGCGCCATGGCCGGGCGCCGCCGTCGGTGTCCCCCATGATCCGGGCCAGGAAGGCGGCATTCTTTCCCGGTTCCGGAATCTCGGGACGGGGCTCCTCCCCGGCCAGGAGACCCGAGGCCCCGGCCGTGAAGCCCGAAACAAGGCAGAGGGAGAGCAGGAGGCGCATGGCCTTGGAATGAGGGCATCGGAACGGAGGTTCCCGGCGCCTGGCCTCAGTAGACTGGACCCATGCCCATCGCGATCCTCGGACCCACGGCCTCCGGCAAATCCGCCGTGGCGGTGGCCGTGGCCCGGCGCATCGGCGGCACCATCGTGAACGGGGATCCCTATCAGGCCCTCGCGGGCCTGGCCATCGGCACTGGCCAGCCGGACGAGGCGGAGCGGGGCGGCGTGCCCCATGTGGGCTACGGCCAATGGCCCCTGTCGGCCCGCCCCAATCCCGCGGACTTCGGGGCCTGGGTGCGGGAACGGCTCTCGGCCTGTCGCGAGCCCGTGCTGGTGACGGGGTCGGGCCTCTACCTCCGGGGCATCTGGGACCAGCTCAGCGGCCTGCCCCCGGTGGCGCCCGGGCTGGTGGACCGGGTGCGGCGCTGGGGCGCGACCCTCGGCATGCCCGCGCTGCACCGCTATCTGGCCGCGGTGGATCCGGCTCGGGCCGCGGCCCTGCATCCCAACGATGCGGCCCGGATCCAGCGGGCCCTGGCCCTGCACCTGGCCTCCGGGAAGGCCCCGTCGGCGCTGCTCACCGGTTCTGAGACGGGCCTTCCGGAGGGCTGGCGGGTGCTGGTGGTCTCGCCGGGTCGCGAGCGCCGACGGGAGCGGGTGGTCGCCCGCGTGGCGGCCCAGGTGCGGGCGGGCTGGCCCCAGGAAGTGCGGGATCTGGTGGCCGCGGGCCACGGCCCCGACCTGATGGCGCTGCGGCCCCTGGGCTACGCCGCCTGGATGGCGGGAGGCGCGCCGGCCCAGATCCAGGCCACCGTCGTGCAGGAGACCCAGGCCTACGCCAAGCGGCAAGCCACCTGGTTCCGCAACCAGCTGCCCGCAGCGCCCCACTGGGATCCCGACGCCGAGCCGCTGGAAGCCGCCTTCGCCCGGCTGGGGCTGGCATGACGCCGGCCATCTGGTACGAGGGCCGCACCTCGCTGGAGCTGCTGGGTGGGGCCGATTGGGCCTGGATCGGCCTGCGCTCGGGCGATGGCCTGAATCGCCTGCACAGCGACCTGCTGGTGGCTCTGGACCGGCTGTTCATCGAGCTCCGCTGGGGCGGTATCCGCCGCGTGGTCCTCAGCAATTCGGGTTGGATGCACGATCGCGGCCATCATTTTTCGGCCGGAGCGGACCTGCACGAGGTGGGCTCGCTGGATCCCGTGACCGCCGAGCCCTTCGCCCGGCGCGGCCAAGCGGTGATGGCCCACCTGCTCTGGCCCGGCTGGCGCACGCTCACCCTCCTGTCGGGCGTGGCCATGGGCGGCGGCTGCGACCTGGCCCTGCACGGCCAGGAACGCTGGGCGGTGGATGCGGACGCCACGACCGGCAAGGGCGGGCTCCGGCTGGCCCATCCCGCGGCGAAGCACGGCATCCTCACCGGCTTCGGCGGCACGGTGCGGCTCCCGGAGCTATTGGGCCCGGAGGGGGCCGACCGGCTGTTCCGGGATTTCGAGACCTGGAGCAGTGCCGAAGCCCTGGCCGCAGGCGCCGTCCACCGCACCCTGCCGCCGGAAACGGTGCGCGCGGCGGTGCTGGGCTGGCTGGAGCCTACCGTCCCGCCGCGATGAGGGCCGGGATGGCGATGGCGGCGGCGATGCCGCAGCAGCAGAGCAGGAAGATCGGCGTCAGCGCCGCGCAGACGCCGCGCCAGGTGTCGGTCCGGTGCATGCGCGCGAGGCCCATGCCGATGACCACCATGCCGGCGATCTGGATCAGGAAGCCCAGGTAGGGGATGAGGCCGCCGATCTGGATGAAGGCCGAGGCATACCCGTAGGCCCGGATGGTCTGGCTGGTACCCACGCCGGGTTTGAGGCCGCCCCACATCCACAGGAAGAAGTGATTCAGGGCGCCGCCGACGACCATGCCCAGGAAGCTCACGAGGGGCATCAGCAGCAGGATGGCGCCGAAGATGATGGGCATGATGGCGGCGAGGGTCTTGCTGTCGCCTTTGCCGGTCTGCTCCAGGGCCGCGAGCATGATGCCCATGCCCACGAAGAAGAAGACGGCCGCCATGATGAGGAACACGGGGATCGAGAGCAGCAAGAGGAAGCGCCAGGGGGCGCCGAGGCCTTCCGTGACGGGCACGCGGTCGAAGAGTTCCATCGGGTTGCTGAAGACCAGCCGGAACATGCCGCCCACCCGCGATCCGAAGGAGGGGAAGGCCTCCGTGTCCTCGAAGGGGATGGGCCGCAGGGCCGGGGTTTCCGGCAGCGCATGGGCGGACGGAGGAGGGAAGGGTGGCGGCGGGATCCTGGGCGGTTCGTCCAGTTCAATGATCGGAGGCGGGGCCTGTAGCTGAGTGGGGGGCTGTGCCGGGGGCTGAATCGGCGGCGGAATCGGGGCTGGGGGCAGCGCGTCGTGCGGGCCAGGGATCTCGGTCATCCTTCGCTCCGGGGAAGTGCACCCACGCTATCACGCTTCGCGGAAGTCCTTCGGGCGCAGCCCCAGCTTTTCCAGCCGCGACAGCAGAGTAGAGGGAGCCAGATCCGCCAGGACCGCGGCGCCGTCGGCGCCGGAGATCTTGCCGCGGGTGTGGCGGAGCAGCCGCTCCAGGTAGGCGCGCTCCTGGGCCGCCCAGGTAAGGGGCCGCCCGGTTCGTTCACTGCCGCTTCGCGAGGGCAGGGCACCCGGGGGGAGGCGCAGCTCGTGGCCGGCCGAGAGAATGGCGGCGCGCTCCAGCACATTGTGGAGCTCGCGCACATTGCCGGGCCAGGCGTAGGCCTCGAGCTGTTCGCGCACGGCCTCCGGCAGGCGGATGGGCGGACGGCGATTCTCCCGGGCAAAGCGGTCGAGGAACCCCTCGGCCAGGGCGGCGATGTCCTCGGGCCGCTCCCTGAGCGGGGGCAGGTGGATGGGGAAGACGCTGAGGCGGTAGAAGAGATCCTCGCGGAAGCGGCCCTCAGCTACGGCCTTGCGGAGGTCCGCGTGGGTGGCGGCCACCAGGCGCACATTGACCTTGCGGGGCTGCTCCGAGCCCAGCGGATCGATCTCCTTCTCCTGGATGGCGCGCAGCAGCTTGGGCTGGAGGTCCAGGGGCAGGTCGCCGATCTCGTCGAGGAAGAGGGTGCCCCCATCGGCCAGCTCGAATCGCCCTTTGCGGGCCGAGGCGGCGCCGCTGAAGGCACCCTTTACATGGCCGAACAGCTCGGACTCGATGAGCGAGGCGGGCAGGGCGCTGCAGTTGACCTTGATGAAGGGCTTGTCGCGGCGGGGCGAGAGATGGTGGAGCGTCTGGGCCACCTTCTCCTTGCCGGTGCCGGTCTCCCCGGTGATGAGCACCGTCGCCGCGGTGGCGGCCACCTGGCGCAGCTGGTCGAGGATGCCGAGCATGGCGGGGCTGCCGGCCCGCAGGGGCTCCTGCAGGACATCCCGGCGCTGGACCTCGCGGAAGTAGCTGACCTCCTCTGCCAGGCTGCGCTCCCGTTCGGCCAGCCGGGCCAGGTGTTCGGCCTGCTTGAGGCCCAGGGCGAGGAGGGAGGCAAAGACGCCCACATGGTGGAGCACACTCTCGGGATACTGCCGGCACACCATCGCGTCGAGGGTCATGAGGCCGAAGGTCTCGCCGCGGCTGCGGAGGGGAGCCACGAGGCAGCTGTGCCCATGGGGCATCTCGAGGAGACCGTGGAAGGTGTCCTCGCCGGGATCGTCCTCCTCGAAGGTGGCGGGCCGGGAGCGGGCCTTGAGGGCGTTCTGCAAGCGGAGGTTGCCCCGCACGGGGATCCGGGCTTCGGACAGCTGGGGCGTGGCCAGGGGACCCACCGCGTAGGCGACCCGCAGGCCTTCGCCCTCCCGCAGCAGGACGGTGGCGAGATCGTAGGGCACCAGCTGGCCCAGGCGCTCGAAGGCATGGGCGACCATGCGTTCCGGCTCCTCGCCCAGGGTGAGCAGGGCGCCCGCTTCTTCCACCAGGCGGGCTCCGGTGAGGGCGGTCTCGAGATCCGGCGTGGGCACGGCTACCTCCACCCCGATTCTCGACATTTCGAGATGGTGGTCAAGCCTCCAGCAACATAAACGCTTCCCTAGGTCGAAAGGTATACTTCATTCCTGCCACCAAGGACCTGCTTGATCTCCGACGCCTCCCACTTCGGTTCCTACCGTCTGATCTCCCGGCTCGGGGAAGGCGCCATGGGCGAAGTCTGGAAGGCCCTCGACCTGCGGCTCGAGCGGGAGGTGGCGCTCAAGATCCTGAAGGATGCCGATGATCTCCGGCGCAAGGCGCTCATCGGGGAGGCCAAGCTGGCCTGCCAGCTCAATCACCCGAACATCGCCCACATCTACGACGCCGGCGAGGTGGAGGGGACGCCCTACATCGCCATGGAGTTGGTGGTGGGCCGCACGCTCCGCGCCCTGGTGGGCCGTCCGCTCGAAGGCGAGGCCCTGCAGGATCTGGCCCGCCAGGCCGCGGCGGCCCTCTCCCACGCGCACCAGAAGGGCATCGTCCATCGCGACATCAAGCCCGAGAACCTGCTGCTGACGGACGAAGGCCAGCTCAAGATCCTGGATTTCGGCATCGCCCGCCGGGGCGCCGACGACCTGCCCGCGGGGCCGACCTCCCACCACATGACCCTCGTCGAGCACACGGCGCCCGGCTACAGCCAGGGCACACCCGCCTACATGAGTCCGGAGCAGGCCAATGGCCAGCCCCTCACGGGCCAATCGGACCAGTTCAGCCTGGGCGTGGTGCTCTACGAGCTGGCGACGGCGGTCCACCCCTTCCTGCGGGGCAGCCTCGTGGACACGCTCTATGCGGTGACGCGCGACGAGCCGCGGCCCCTCTCGGAGGCGAGGCCGGACCTCCCGCGCACCCTCCAGGACGCCATCCACCGCCTGATGGCCAAGTCGCCGAAGGACCGGTTCCCGAACCTGCAGGCCCTGGTCGCCGGGCTGTCCGAGAACATCCCCACGGCCACGGTGCCCCACCTCAGTCGGCCGGTGGCACTGCTCCGCCGGCCCCGGCGGACCTGGCTCCTCGTTTCCGCAGGCCTGGTCATCGTGGTGGCGGCCGGGCTCGGCGGTTGGCTGCTCCGCAGCCGCGACGGCTCCGGCCTGGGGGAGGCCCGCCGGGCCTCGCGGCTGGACTTCACCCGGGGGCGCCGGGTGGTGGCCATCCTGCCCATGGAGCAGCTGCAGCCGGATGCGGAGCATGCCTGGCTGAGCAACAGCTTTGCGGATGCCATGGCCTACGGGCTGGTGCGGCGAGACGACATCCTGGTGGTGGACCGCCTGCGGGTGGTGGAGGCCATGCACCAGCTGGGCGACACCCCGGGACAGGCCCCCCGGGCCCTCGGCGAATTGGGTCGCCAGCTCAAGGCGGAGCTATTGGTCCTCGGCAGCTATCAGGTCGTGGGGGGGCAGCTCCGCATGGGCGTGCGCGTGGTGGATGTGGCGCGGGGGGCGACCCGGCACCAGTTCCAGCTGGACCGTCCCGTGACCGACCTCCTGAAGCTGGAGGACGAACTGCAGCAGCGGCTGCCCCAGGAGATGGGGCTGGGCAGCGATCCGGGCTCGCTTCGCTCCCAGGCCAAGAATCCCCGCACCCGGGAGCTCTACACCAAGGCCCTCCAGGTCATCACGGATGGCAACCAGGACGCGGTCCAGCTGGCGAACTCCCTGCTGGCCTCGGCCATCGAGATCGAGCCCGACTACGCTCCGGCCCGGGCGGAATACGCCTGGACCCTGGCGGAGCTGGGGGCGACCCGCGCCCTGAGCCAGGGGCGCTTCGCCGAGGGGCAGGCCCTGCTCCGTCAGGGCAAGGCCGCTGCCGAGCAGGCCATCGCCCTGGATCCCAGCGCCTCCCAGGCCTATCGGGCCCTGGGCTCCATCCTGCTGCGCTTGGGCGATCTGGAGGGCGCGAGCCGCTCCGCGCTCCAGGCCGTGCGGCTCGATCCCGCGGACCACAAGGCCTACGATGTGCTGGCGGATGTCTTCGCGGGTCTGGAAGGCGAGGATAACCACCAGACGGCCCGGCGGTACTTCGAGAAGTCCCTCGCGCTCTTCCCCGAGGGCTGGCAGGCCCATCACCGGTACGGCGTGCTGCTGCAGAATGACGGCGACCTCCTCCAGGCCCTCGAGCATGCGGACCGCGCCATCGCCCTGCGGCCCTCCGCCGAGTACGCCTATGTCACCGCTGCGGATGCTCTGCTCTGGATGGGGCGCGCTCCGGAGGCCGAAGTCCGGCTGAAGGCCGGCCTGCGCGAGGTGCCGACTTCCAATGTGCTGCGCAGCCTCATGGCCTACACCGCCTGGGACCGTGGGGACCGCGCCTCCGCCGAAGGGTGTCTCCGGGAGCTGGAGAACGCCTGGCCTCCGGATCACTCCAACACCGTGCTCCTGGTGGCGGTCAAGCAGGCCGTGGAAGGCGACGCGGTGAGTGCCCGGGCGCAGATCGAAAGCTACCGGCAGAAGCTGTTGGCCTCAGATCTCGCGGCCAAGAAGCACAACGAGAAGCGGGTGCTTTCCGTGAACCTCTATTTCATGGCCCGCATGGCCGCCCGGCTGGGTGATCCGGCGGGCGCCAAGAACCTGCTCGATCTGGCGGACCGCCTGCACGCGGGCAAGCGCCGCGTGGCCCAGCAGGATCCGGCCTTCCGGTAGGACCCCCAGGGTCTGTTTTCAAAACAGACCCTAGCAGGCCGTCTCGTGGGCCTGGGCCACCAGCTCCTCGATGCGGCGGCGCACCTCCTGCACGAGGGAATCGCGATCCGGATGGTCGGACGGATGGACGGGCTGACCCATCACGAGGGTGTACCGGCCCGGCCGGATCTTCATGCTGCCCGGTGGGAGCACCTGGTGGCCCCCCACGGTGGCCATGGGCACGATGGGCACACCTGCATCCTGGGCCAAGGCGAAACCGCCCTTCTTGAAGGGCAGCATCTGGCCGGTGTGGCTGCGGGTGCCTTCGGGAAAGATCACCACATTCTTGCCGTCGCGGATCTGCTGGGCCGCATCGCGGATGCTGCGGCGGGCCCGCTCCCGGTCGCCGCGGTCGATGAAGATCACCCCCGCAGCCCACCCGGCCCAGCCGATGAAGGGCACATACTTCAGCTCCTTCTTGGCGATGTAGACCGCGGGGAGAGGAAGAGCGGCCACCAGGATGGGGGGGTCCATCTGGCTTTCGTGGTTCGACATGAAGATCACGGACTGGCGGCCTTCGCGGATGGCATCCGGCATCCGCTCCCAGCCGTGGAGGGTGTAGGGGATGTGGCAGAACCAGGCCATGCCGCGGGCGAACATCGGTCCGACGGTGAAGAAGGCCCGCCGCCGACCGAGGACGGGCACGGCCAACAGGATGCCCAGGACGGTCAGGGGGACCGTCGCCAGGGCCCAGGTCGCCATCACAACCCCGCCGAATCCCGTGTCCCGCCAGTTGGCCACGACGCCTCCTCGTGCTATTCAAGCTAGCAGTTCTGGAGGTCTCCCGTGGGCATCACCGAGCAGATCCTGACCGACCACGCCACGCGCAAAGACGGGGAGGGCGTCACCTGGTTCACCGCCGCCGATCTGGCACGGCTGGGCATCCGGGAGGCGCTGTTCACCGCGATGCAGACCGTCCAGCACACCCTCCGCATGCGGAGGGCGCGTCAGGTGGTCGAAAGCCACGGCTGCACGGATCGCTGGAGCGTGCAGGACGCTCACTGATCCGAAGGGTCAGACGCGGGCGCCCGCCTCCATCGCCGTGGCACGGGGGTGGAGAATCTGGTTTTCCAGGTAGATGTGCAGGTGCAGGTCGCGCTCCATGGTCTCCAGGCCGTCGTAGAGGGCCCGGAAGGTGGCGCAGTCATCCGCCGGCGTGGTGTAGGCGTCGGTGAGGTCCCGAAGCTCCGTCAGCAGGGCCCCGACGGCCTCGTGCTCCATTTCCATGACGCGGATGGGGCTCTGCACCGAGCCGAAGCAGGAGGAACCCGTTTGCCCCTGTTCCATCTGCCGGATGAAGGGGAAGAGGATCTGCTCTTCCTTCATCATGTGCGGCATGAGGTCGGCCACCAGGGCCCGGTAGAGCTGGCCCACGCGCTCCAGTTCGGGATGCCGCTCGCCGTGGGCCCGGAGGACCTTCTCGAGGAGCATCTCGAGGCGGGGCATCTCCTCGCGGAGATAGTCGTGGTGGGTGGTCACGATGTGCTGGATGAGGTCCCCGAGCGGGGCGTGAGTCCAATCGCGGAGTGAGGGGACGCCCGCGGTGGGGATCTCCACGGTGGCCAGGCCCTTCAGGACCGTTTCGGGATCCTGGTGGGCGAGCTGGCAGGCTTCCGCGAGGCTGCGGTGGCCGCCGCAGCAGTAGTCGATGCCCAGGCGCTCGAAGTAGCGCATGGTTTCGGGTCGCGCCATCACCAGCTCGCCCACCTTCGTGTCCAGTTCCGTGTTCATGTCGGCTCCTCGGTGGGGACGATCCCCGGCACCCAGGATGCGACGGCCGGGCCGTGAGGGTCATCACATCTTGACTAAAAAGGTCATATTTTCTTTAATAGCTCCAGACTCGAATCTATCTAACTGATTCCACGATTTTTAATCTACGGTGATGGACTTCGATACATTTTTGGGGGCGTCCGGATGGACCCCATGGTCGGCCACAGTCAGTCGATCCAGATAGTCCATCTTCAGCACGGACATGCGGAAGGCCAGGCGCTGGAGGGCCACGGTCGCGGCGAAGACGAAGAGGTTGGGGTCGCCGCTGAAGGGGACCTCGATGTACTTCGACCAGTAGCGGTCCTGTCCCATGGGCTTGCCCGCCACGGCCAGGGCCAGCTCCGGCTGCTTTTCCGCGATGAGCATAATGTCGGCGCCGCGGATCTTGTGGGTGTGGATCTGGCTGATGGTGATGCGGATGTCGCGCTCCTCGCTGGGGCATACGAAGAGCAGGGGGTAGTTGGAGAACCGCGTCTCCACCAGCTCCGGCCAGGCCTGGAGAGCTTCGATCCCCCCGGCGAAGGGGCGCCCGTCACGGTGCTGTTCGTAGACTTCCAGCAGGCCCACCAGGTCCTGGATGGAGAACAGTGTGTTCTTGCCGAGAATGGTGTTGGGGCCGTGCTTGAACTCGGCCGCATCGTAGCCCTCGGCGTGGTTGAGCACCACTTCCCGGATCTTGAGGGCGCCCTCGCGGGCCAAGCCGATGAGGCCCGTGCCCAGGATGTGCAGGGAGGGCTCCAGGTAGAGGCGCTTCGCGGCCTCCTCCACATCGCTCTCGCACATCCGGAGGGTCTCGGCGATGAGTTCCTTGGCGCGCTCCAGGTTGGCGGCGATCTTCCGCTCGGTGAGCGAGAAGGAGGCAGCCAGCACATAGAGGATGGCCACCTGATTGAGGAAGCTCTTGGTGGCGGCCACGGCGATCTCGGGGCCGCAGAGGATGGGCAGGTAGAACTCGGACAGCTCCTGCGGGATGCGGCTGTTCTCGTTGTTCACCAGGGAGATCCGCCGCAGCCCCGGCACCCGGGCGCGCACATCCTGGAAGATGTCCACCAGGTCCTTCGTCTCACCGGACTGGGTGATGCCGAGGAGGAGGTCGCGGGGCTGGAGCGCGTTCAGGTACATGGATCGGAACATGCCCGGGTTGCACGGGAAGACGGCCACGCCTGAGAGGTTGTTGAAGAAGGTAGCCGCCACCAGGGCCGCGTGGTATGAGGTGCCCGAGGCGACCAGGAAGACGCGCCCGCCCTCCTTCTGCGTCTCCCGGATCGCCTGCACCAGCTCCATGAGGTGGCGCGTGACCCGGCGGCGCTTCTTCCAGATGAAGAGCAGGTCGAAGAGGGCCAGGGCCTCGGAGGCCTGGGGATCGAGGCGTTCCAGGTCTGCGAGCAGCTGGCGCTCGTCCGACAGGGGCCGCCCACCGTGGGCCCGCAGGACATCGGCGTGGGGCTTCACCCGAGTGGTCAGCTCCCGATGGACGGGATCCGCCAGGAGACTCTTGAAGGCCGCCACCAGGGCGGGCTCGTGGGGGGCTTCGTAGAGCGCGAGAACCTTGCCCAGCAGGGCCTTGCAGAGGTCCTTCCGATCCTCGAAGGCGGCGAATAGGCCCTCGGTTTCGGGTGAGCGGAAGTAGTAGCGAAGCACCTCGTCCAGGTTGTCGGGCGCCGAGGCGATCTCCTGCTCCATGAAATAGCGGTAGGGAGCCCGCAGGCCGGTATCGCGGACATTGAGCTTGGAGCGCTTGGGCCGCGGCACCGAGAACGCGAAGTCCTTGCCCAGGGTGAAGACCAGGTAGTCCCGCTCCGTGAACCAGAGCCCTTCACCCTCGGAGAGTGGGATGAGCATGCGGGTCTTGGAGAGCACGGAAGTGAGGTCGCTGGACACCACCACGAAGTCGCCGTGGGCGTCGCTGCCGATGCCCGCATAGAGCGAGGAGCCGGATTTCACGGCCACCACGCCGGGCACCTTTGGATCCGCGAAGGCCGCGGCGTAGGAACCTTCGGCGCGGGCATCGGCCTTGCGGGCCGCATCCATCAGGAGGAAGGCGCCATCGGGAACGGCAGCCTTCAGTCCGGCGGCCGCGTAGGCGGCCCGGCAGGCCGTCAGGGCCGAACCGGGGTCCGCCAGGTTGGCGGCGTAGGCATCCTCGGTGAGGTGCGTGATCATCTCGCCGTCGTTGTCGGAAACCACGGCGTGACCCTGGATGGTCAGGGCAGGTTTGAGGGCATCCGTGTTCGAGATGTTGCCGTTGTGGGCGCCCACCATCTCGACCTTGCAGCGCACGAGGTGGGGCTGGCTGTTCACGTCCGTGACGGCGCCGTAAGTGGCCCAGCGCACCTGGCCTATGAAGCGCTGGCCGGGCTGGCGGTCGATGCCCAGCTCGGGCACCACGCGGCTGGGAGCGCCGACCTTCTTCAGAAGCTTGATGGCCCCGTCGTCCCCGATGAAGGAGGCCCCGGTGGAATCGTAGCCGCGGTATTCCAGCCGCTTCAGCAGCTCACCGGCCTCCCACCCCATGGCGGAAACCTCGGATCCATAGCACAACGACACAATTCCGCACACCGCCGGACCTCCCCAAGCATTCATCACAGGCCAAAGCCACCCTCCATCCTGGGATAGAAGGGTGGTTTATGGAACCGGATCGATCCCGCCCTGGGTCAGGGGCGAACAGCGGAGCAGGCGCCAGGTGGTGAGCAGGCCGCCGCGGAGGGTGCCGTACCGCTGGATGCAGCCCAGGCCATAGTGGCTGCAGGTGGGGGTGAATTTGCACTGGGTGGGCAGGTGGCTGGATAGGGTCGCCTGATAGGTGCGGATCAGGCCGCGGCAGACCCAGGCCGTGGGCTGGAAGCGCACGGGCAGGCAGGCTTCCAGCACCAGGTAGAGCCCGAGGGCCGCCAGGGGGTGGGCCAGCAACCAGGCCACCACCCTAGGCCTTCGCCGCATCCGCCTCGGCCTTCACCTTCCGGGCTTCCTCGAGGAAAGCGGGGACCAGATCCTCCTCCTTCACCTTCCGGATGAGCTCGCCCTTGCGGTAGATGAGGCCTTCGCCGGCGCCGCCGGCCACGCCGAGATCCGCGTCCTTGGCCTCGCCAGGCCCGTTCACCACGCAGCCCATGACGGCGTAGGTGATGTTCTCGTGGTTGATGGCCTTGAGGCCCTCCTCGATCTCGTTGGCCACGCGGTTGAGGTCGATCTGGACCCGCCCGCAGCTGGGGCAGCTCACCATGCGGAAGCCGCCAGAGCGCAAAGCGAGCGACCGCAGCATTTCGTGGCCCACACGGCACTCGTCCTCGCCGTCGCCCGTGAGGGAGACGCGGATGGTGTCGCCCAAGCCCTCGGCCAAGAGGATGCCCATTCCGACGCTCGAACGAATGGTGCCGCCGAAGGGCGTGCCCGCTTCCGTGATCCCCAGGTGGAAGGGATAGTCCACCTGCTTCGCCAGCAGCCGGTAGGCCTGCACGGTGCGGATCACATCGCTGGCCTTGAGGCTGATCTTGATGTCATAGAAGCCCTCGCGCTCGAGGACCTCAATGTGGCGCAGGGCGCTCTCCACCATGGCCTCAGGGGTGGCGGTGCCGAACTTCTCCAGCAGGTCCTTCTCGAGGCTGCCGCCGTTCACGCCGATGCGGATCGGAATCCCCTTCGACCCGGCCTTGTCCACCACGGCCTTGACGCGGTCCTGGCCGCCGATGTTGCCGGGATTGATGCGCAGGCAGGCGGCGCCGCCGTCCGCGGCCACCAGCGCCAGCCGGTAGTCGAAGTGGATGTCCGCCACCACGGGAATGGGGCTGCGGTTGCAGATTTCGTGGAAGACTTCGCCGGCCTTCTTGGTGGGGACGCTCACGCGGACGATCTCGCAGCCCGCGTTGGCGTAGCCGTAGATCTGGTTGACGGTGGCCTCCACATCCCGGGTGTCCGTCTTGGTCATGCTCTGGACGCTGATGGGGGCGTCCCCGCCCACCGGCACCTTGCCCACCAGGATCTGGCGGGTCTTCCGGCGAGGGGCGAGGGGCTGGAGTTCCTGATCGGACATGGGGCCTCGGTCAAAGATCCCAGTTTACCCGCCTATGGATGGCTGTACGCAGCGCGCGGCCCGGGCGGGCCGCGCGAAGAACGGGAAGTCCTGTTACCGCTTGAGGTTCAGGGTTTCCTGAAGCAGTTCGTCGGTGGTGGTCACGATGCGGGAATTGGCCTGGTAGCCGCGCTGGCTGAGGATGAGCTTGGTGAATTCGCCGGCCACATCCACATTGGAGAGTTCGAGGTTGGAGCCCAGCACACCGCCGCGGCCGCCCTGGTTGGCCAGGCCGACGGTGGGGGAACCCGAGGCGAGGCTCTGGCCCCAGTGGTTGTTGCCGGTCTGCACCAGGCCGTTCACATTGTTGAAGCTGGAGAGGGCCACCTGGGCGAGGGAGATGACCTGGCCGTTGGTGAAGGTGCCGCTGATGATGCCGTTCTGGTCCACCGTCAGATCACGCAAGGTGCCGGCCGCATAGCCATCCTGGAAGCTGCTGCTGGTGGTGCTGGCGGCGGAATACTGGGTCAGGTTGACGGAGTTGTCGGGATTGACGATGTTCCAGGTGATGTCCTGGGTGGCGGTCCCGTTGTTCCAGTTGATGGCGGTCAGCTTGGGGTTGTTGCCGGCGGTAGGGGCCGAGCCATTGATGGTCAGCAGGGTGCCGGCCGCGCTGAAGGTGAGGGTGCCCGAGGCGCCTCCACCGATGGTGGCCGGGGCGGAGACGGAGGCCGCGTAGTCCCAGGTGTTGGGCCCTGTCTTCGTGTAGGTGACGGTGATGTTCTGCGCGTTGCCCTGGCTGTCGTAGACCTGGATGGGGGTCGTGAGCGAGGACACGGGAGCGCTGGGGGGGACCGTCGAGGTCGGGTCGAAGGTGGAGGCGTTCAGGTTGATGCCCAGGCGCACATTCTGGGTGGCGAAGGCGCTGGCGGTGGTGCTGGCGTCGATGCGGATGGGCGCGAGGGCGGCGGAGGTGTTCACCAGGCCCGTGGCCGTGTCCCGGTTCCAGCCCATGACATTGGCGCCGTCGCTGGCCACCAGGAAGCCGGCGTTGTTGCGGGTGAAGTTCCCGGCCCGGCTGAAGACCTGGCGCCCATCGGAGGTCTGGAGGGTGAAGAACCCGTTGCCCTGGATGGCCATGTCAAGGGCGTTGCCCGTGCTCTGGAAGGAGGACTGGGAGAAGTCCTGGCTCACGCTGTTGGTCTGTACGCCCAGGCCGAACTGGATGGGGTTGCCGTTCCCCTGCGTGGACACGCCGCCCAGGCTCGTGCTGAAGATGTCGCGGAAGGTCGTGCTGGAGCCCTTGAACCCGACCGTGTTGATGTTCGACAGGTTGTTGCCGATCACATTCAGGGCGCTGGCGTTGGTGGACAGGCCCGAAAGGCCGGAGTAGAAGGCGGAGTAGAGGCTCATGGGGTTCTCCTGGGGTCTGGGGTCGGGTTCAGGCGGTGATTTCGAGGACATCGGCGAGGGAGAAGATGTTGCCTCCCGAAGCCAGGTAGATGCCGTTGTCCTTGAAGGTCACGGCGTCCACCTTCAGGGTCAGGCTGGTGCGGAAGCTCACGGCTTTGCCATCGTCGCCGGTGGCCGAGACTTCCACCTTGTAGGCGCCGTCCGGCAGCGGCGTGCCCGAGGCATCCTTGCCGTCCCAGGTGAGGGTCGAGGCACCCCGGTTGAGGTGGCCCTGGGGCAGGGTGGCCACCACATTGCCGGTGGCGTCACGCACGGTCACGGTCACATTGGCCGTGGAGGCAAGTTCCAGGTTCATGGCGGCCTGGCCGGACTTCAGGTTGAAGCCGGAGCCGTCCACCTTCACATTCTTGCCCACCAGGCCGGCGGTCTGGGCCTGGAAGAGGCCCGCCGTCTGGGTCTGGAGGCCCGTCAGCAGGGTGTTGGTCTGCTGGCTCTGCTCCAGGCTCGAGAAGCTGGTGAGCTGCTGGACCATCTGGTTGGGATCCTGGCCGGCCCCCGTGGGGTCCTGGTTCTTCAGCTGGGCGACCAGCAGCTTGAGGAATCCGTCCTTGTCCAGGGCGTTCTTGGCCGTAGCCGTCTTATTGGTCGTGGTGGTGGCGGCGGTGGTCGCGCTGATCATGCCGGTTTCCATAGGGACCTCCAGGGGGGTGAGAACAGGAAGCGTGCCGATCAGGCGTAGAGCTCGACATGGTGCGGGTTCAGGATGGACGGGGCGGCGGTTGCGGGTGCTTCTTGCCGGGCTGCCAACCCCGCGAGCGGGGAGCGGTCCCGGAAGGTCGGCGGCGGGGGCGCCTCCTGGAAGGGGCGATGGCCCTGCTGGAGATCGAAACTGCCCAGTTGCAGGCCCTGGTCCCGGAGGGACTGCTCCAGGTGGGGACGACCTTCCTGGACGGCCTGGACCGAGGCGGGCTCGGTAACCCATAGGCGGGCATGGACCTCGCCGCCTTCGACGCGGAGATGGATGGTCACTTGCCCCAGCGACTCCGGGTGTAGCTGAAGGCGGGCCTCCTGGGCCCCACCCTTGAGCATCCAGCGGAGGCTCCCGTCGATCTGGGTGATGGGGCTGGCGGGGGGTGGCGGCGGGGCGCTGGGGGGCGGGGCCGGAGCGACTGGGGCCGGCACCGAGGTCCGACCCGACGGTGCGATCGAAGCTCCGGCGGCGGTCAGGGCCGAGGTCTCGGCATGCGTCGCCGCCCGCGGCGACACCATTTCGGGGAGAAGAAGGCCCGCTTCCGGTTTCAGAGGCGGGGGCTCCGCTGGTTGAACGGCTGGAGAAGCTGCGGTGGCCCGAGGGTCGGTGGGAGCTTCGGAGACGGCAGGGCTGGCGGTTTCTGAAACCTTGATCCGATCCTGGCGCAGGTCCGCGGTGCGCAGTCCGGGTACGGGCGGGGCGCTGGGTTCAGGCGCCACGAGGGGGATCGCCGTTTCAACAACCGCCTTCTGAGAGGCAGTGGGTTGGGCGCTGGTGGTCTTCCTGGAGGCCGAGTTGGCCTCCTTGAGATCGGGCATGGCCGATTGGACTGGGGCCTGAGGCGTTGGGGGCGGAATCACGGCAAGGACTGCCGGGGTCTCGGCACCCTTGGCGCCAGGGTCCTGGACGGAGGGGCCTTGAATGCCCGCGATCGGCAGGGCGGCCTGGGCGACAGGCGTGGCCGGGTCAAGCGGGTTGGGGATGTTGGCGGCGATGGGGGAGCCGGCGGGAGCCACGGCCCGGGGTGTCTGCGTCGTCGAGGCGGAGGCCGGGGCGGGGGGCGGGACTTCCGGAGCTGCCTCACCCTTCGAGGGGGCGGGCACGGGAAGGGCGGGGTCCCCCGGGAGGGCGGCCGGGGCGGAGGTCGTCAGGGCCTGAGCGGGAGTCCCCGGGCCCTTGGCGGGCTCGGTCGTTGCCCCGGAGGGGGCTGGTTGGGGCGTCGCGGCTGCGGGGGCCGGCGCTGGGGGAATCGCGGCCGAAGTGGCGGCTGTGGGCGTCATCGCGGCGGGAGCAGCCGGGTTCTGGGGGGCTTCGGCCTTCTCGCTTGCGGCCGGGACCTTGGTGGGGGGGGTGGTCGGAGCTTCGGGGTGGGTGTCCTGGGCTTGGGTGTCCTGGGCTCGAGCCGCAGCCTCGCGGCGCGGCGCGTCGGGCCCCGCAGGCTCAGGTCGCGCCTGGCCGCTCTCGTTCACGGGGGCCTCCGCCCGATCCGCCTGGCCTGAAGCTTGGCCTGAAGCTTGGCCTGAAGCCTGGCCAGAGGTTTGGGCCGGGCTCTGGGAGGGCGCCTGGACGAATTGGGCCATCAGCCCGGCAAACTGGCCGTCGGAAGCCTCGGGTTCCCTGGCTTCCGGGCGCTCCGCCAGGGGGCGTTCGGGGACTGCAAGGACTGCTGTCGCACCGGCTGGAAGCATGGAAACTCCGCGCCCGGACCTTCCGGGTAGGTTTCCAGCGCCAGGACCGTGCCGGGGCCATTGGGCAGAAAATCACTAATGTTCTCCGGGGGGGGGGCCGCCTGCTCGCTTCGCTCGCGATGTCCCCCCGGACCCCCGCGGCTCCCGCGGGCGGACCCGCTCGAGCCGCCGACCGTCTCAGGCGGCAGGATCCTTCGGCTTGCTCAGACCCACCCGCTCGGACAGGCGGCCCGCCAGCTTCGCATCCAGGGGAGCCAGCTGGTCCATGAGCTTGGCGGCCTTCTTGGGGGTCATGCCCGCGAGGAGGGCCACGGCCACATCCATGTTCTGGCCGGCCAACTCCTTCATGGCCTGGGCTCCGGCGGCGGGTTCCATGGCCTCGTAGGTGCGGATGATCTGGGTATCGATGACCGGGCGCACCTTAAGCTGTTCCAGCTTCGCCAGGGCCTCTTGGACGGCCTTCTCCCGGGTGGCGAGGTCGCCGCGGTCCTTGTCGAGGGTGGCCTGCAGGGTGTTGAGCCGCTGTTCCAGCTGGCGCAGGTCGGCCTCCTTCTGGGCGATGGATTTCTCCCGGGCCTGGAGCTGGGAGGCCAACTCGGCCACCTTCACCCCCTCGGCGGCGGCCCCTTTCGGGTCGCCCTTGGGTTCCTGGGCGGACAGCCAGATCACGCCCGCGGACAAGACGACGGGCGCCGAGATCCAGAGAAGGTAGCGGGCGTTCATGGGGGACTCCTGGGGTCTAGGCGCTCTGGCGGTGGTGGCGGAGGACGGCCAGCTCGTCCATGTCGAGGATCTCGCGGAGCTGCTGTTCCCGGGCATGCAGGAGGGCTCGGCGCTCCTTGAGGCGCACCAGCATGAGGTGATTCCGGTGGGCCAGCACCAGGGCGGCCCGGGCGGAGGCCACCTGGGCCACGGCCTCGCGAAGGCGCTCGTAGCCTTCGAGCTGGCGGCGCTCCAGCACGACCAGGAAGCGCTCCCCCGCCCGCCACAGATCCAGGTCGAGGGCCTGACCCGAGGCGGTGCGGCGGGATTCGAAGATGGCGCGGTGCTGCCGGGCCAGGTCCTCGAGGTGCTCGCGCACCTCGCGCTCGCCCTGGAGGGTCCGGGCCAGGCCGCGTTCGGCCTCGCGCTCCAGGGCCTCACGCAGCTTGCGCAGCGGCTCGAGGCGGAAGTGGAACCGGGCGGCCATCAGGCGCGTCCCTTCAGGAACGGCGCGAGGTCAATGCCGAAGATCTGGCCCATGGCGAGCATGGCCTGGTGGTGATCGGAGGCTTCGGCGGTGGCCTGACGGAGGAAGGCCTGGATGGCGGGCTGGAACTGGATGGCCTGGTCGATGGCGGAGCTGGAACCCTTGGTGTAGGCGCCGATCTGGATGAGATCCTCGGCGTCCTGGTAGGTGGCCATGAGGTCGCGCAGCTTGCTGGCCAGCTGCTTCTGTTCCGGGGGCGCCAGGGCGCTGAAGAGGCGGGAGAGGCTGGCGAGCACATCGATGGCGGGGAAGTGGTTCTTCGAGCCGAGCTTGCGCGAAAGGACCACATGGCCATCCAGGATGCCGCGCACGGCATCGCTGATGGGCTCGTTCATGTCGTCGCCCTCCACCAGCACCGTGTAGATGCCGGTGATGGAGCCCATGCCCTCGAAGGTGCCGGCCCGCTCCATGAGACGCGGCAGGAGGGCGAAGACCGAGGGCGTGTAGCCCCGGGAGCTGGGCGGTTCCCCGGCGCTGAGGCCGACCTCGCGCTGGGCCATGGCGAAGCGGGTGACGCTGTCCATCATCAGCAGCACATCCTTGCCCTGGCGCATGAAGTACTCGGCCACGGTGGTGCCGGCCATGGCGCAGCGGAGGCGGAGCAGGGGCGTCTGGTCGCTGGTGGAGACCACCACCACGCTGCGGCGGAGGCCCTCCTCGCCCAGATCGTTCTCGATGAACTCGCGCAGCTCGCGGCCCCGCTCGCCCACCAGCGTGATCACATTCACCTCAGCCGAGGTGTTGCGCGCCACCATGCCGAGCAGGGTGGACTTGCCCACGCCCGATCCCGAGAAGATGCCCACCCGCTGGCCCTTGCCAAGGGTGAGCAGGCCGTCGATGGCCCGTACGCCCGTGGACAGGACCTGATCGATCCGCTTGCGGCGCATGGGATTGGGCGGCGGGCCCTGGAGGGGCAGATGGGCCAAGGCTTCGATGGGGGGTCCCCCGTCCAGGGGCCGGCCCAGGGGATCGATCACGCGTCCCAGCAGATCCTCGGACAAGGGCAGCTCCGACTGGTGGCCGGTGCCTTCCACCCAAAGGCCTGGACGGATGCCTTCGGTCTCTTCGATGGGCATGAGCAGCACGCGCTGGCCGGAGAACCCCACGACTTCTGCGTGGATGAGCCGCGGGCGCCCGGCCTGATCCAGGCCGTGAATGAGCATCTGCTCGCCCACGGAACACTCGGGGCCCGTGGATTCGACCACCAGGCCCACCACCTTCGTGACCCGGCCCATCCAGTCGGCCTTCGGGAGCCCCCGCATGCGGGCCGCGAGGGCCACGGGATCCAGGAGGGCGGGGCTCATGGGGCCTGGTCCTCGCGCATGCGGGCGATGAGCTGCAGGAGGCGCTCGCGGCGTCCCTCCAGGCTGCCGTTGAGGACGCCCAGGGGCGTCTCGGCCCGCAGGCTGCCGCGCGACAGGCTGGCGTCGGCCGTCAGATTCAGGCCGCCGTGCCCGACGAACTGGTCGCCCACCTGGTTGAGATCCTGGGGGTTGAGGAAGACCATCAGAGGCGCTTCTCCCTCCCGGCGGCCATGGGGCAGCGGAAAGGGAAGCTCCTCCAGCACGCCTTCCATCAGGGCCTTCACCGCACCGGGGGAGCGGTCGATCTGCTGGACGGCCAGGTGCTCGCCCACGGCCAGGGCCAGGGCCACCATCTCCTCGTTCAGGGCCTCGCGGAGGGCGAGGGTCACCTGGGACAGCTCATCCAGATGTTCCACCAGGCGCTGGATGTAGCCCTTGTATTGGCTCTCACCGAAGGTGCGGCCCTCGGCCTCGCCCGAGGCGAAGCCCTCCTCGTAGGCCCGGCGGGCGATGTCCTGGGCCTGGCGCTCGGCTTCCTGGAGGCGGTCCACGAGGCGCTGCTCCACGGGCACCTGGGAGGCAGCTTCATCGCCCAGGTCTGAGGCCACGGAGCTTCCGCCCTCGTCGAGTCCGCCATGGCTGAGCGTCGCGTCCACGGGGAAGTAGGGGAAGGCCTCCAGGTGGGTGCCCTGGATGTCTTCAGACCGGATGAAGCCCTTATGTGACATAGTCCTCGCCCCCGCCACCGCCGATGCTGATGACGCCTTCCTCTTCCAGCTGGCGGACGATTTCCACCACTTCGTGCTGGGACTTCTCCACATCCTTCAGCTTCACGGGGCCCATGAACTCCATCTCTTCCTTCATGAGCTCTACGGCGCGGCTGGACATGTTGCGGAAGAACTGGTTCTGCAGCTCCTCGCTGGTGCCCTTGAGGGCGATGGTGAGGGTCTTCTTGTCCGCGCGCTTGAGGATCTCGGTGATGCCGTTGTCGTCGATGAGCAGGATGTCGTCGAAGACGAACATGAGGTCGCGGATGCTGGCGGCCAGCTGGGGGTTTTCGGTCTCGATCTTCTCCAGCACGGCGCGGCCGGTGTTGCGGTCCATGCGGTTGAAGAGCTCCGCCACGGCCCGGACGCCGCCGTAGGCTTCCGTCGCGAAGGAACCCAGGGCCTCCAGCTTCTGCTCGAGGATGAGGCTGATGCGGCGCACCACCTCGGGACTGATCTCCTGGAGGCTGGCCATGCGCATGGCCACATCGCTGCGCAGGGCTTCGGGCAGGCTGGAGATGAGCTCTGCGGCCTGCGAGGCGTTCAGGTGGGCCAGGATGAGGGCGATGGTCTGCGGGTGCTCGTTCTGGATGAATTTCGACAGCTGCTGGGGATTGGCGCGCTCCAGGCTGGTGAAGCCCGCGCTGGATTCCAGGGCCTTCACGAGGCGGTCGATGATCTTGCGGGCCACTTCGGGGCCCACGGACTTGATGAGCAGCTTCTTGGCGTACTCGATGCCGCCCTGGCTGATGTAGCTGCGGGCCTGGGTCATGGTGTGGAACTCCTCCATGACCTCTTCCGCGACTTCGGGCTGCACATGCTTGGTGATGGCGATCTCGCGGGAGATCGTCTGGATTTCATCCTCTTCGAGGTATTTGAAGATGCTCGCGGCGGTCTCGTCGCCCAGGGAAACCATGAGCACGGCGGCCTTCTGCATGCCGGTCAGCTTCGCCATGGCCTACCTTCCTTCTTCGAGAAGCCAGGACCGCACCAGCGAGGCCATGGTTTCCGGATCTTCGTGGGAGCCCTCCTGGAGCCGCTTCCGGATGAGCTCGCGGCGCCGGGCCTCGGGGGCGCTGAAGGCCGCATCGGCATTCAGCTCGGCCTCGATCTCGGCCTCGATCTCCGACATGGACTTCACCTGCACGGGCTTGCGGGGGGAGCTGCTGCCGCCCGTGGCGCCTTCGCCCTCGGCGCTGGCGACCCGCAGGGGGGTGGGCCGGTTGATGGCCGCGGACATGCGCTTGAGCATGGGCAGGATGATCATGAAGAACACCGCCAGGCCGAGCACGGCGTAGATGATGCTGGGGGCGAACTGGCGGACCAGGTCGACCCAGAACTGCTTCTTCGCCTCGGCCTCTTCCTTGGGATTCACCTGCAGGGTGGCGAAGGCCATGTTCTCCACGGTGAGCTCGTCGCCACGCTTGGGCTGGATGCCCACGGCGGCGGCCACTTGGTCGCGGATCTTCTTGAGCTCGTCTGCGGACCGCGGCGTCTGCTTGAGCACGGGCTCGCCCTTGGGATCCTTCTCCCAGGTGCCAAGGTGATCCACGATCACGGCCAGGGTCACGCGCTTCACGGAACCCGTGGCCCGCTCGGTGGCGGACACGGTCTTGGTGATCTCATAGTTGGTGGTGGTCTCCTTCTTCTCGGAGCTCTCCACCATGCCGGCCGTGGCGGTGGCGTTGGCCGGCGCCACATTGCTGGCGGTCCCGGGGACGCCGGCGCCGGAATCGCGCTTCTGGACCTTCTCGTCCTTCTGCTGGACGCTGCGTTCCACCTGGCCCTGGGGGTCGAATTTCTCCTCGTTGATCTTCACCTTGTCGAAGTCCAGATCCACATGGGCGGTGGCGCGCACCTTGCCGATACCCACCACGGGTTCGAGCATGTCGGTGACCCGGCGGACGAGGTGGTCCTCCTCCTCGCGGGCGACCTTCTTCTGGGCATCGCTGGCGCCCACCATGGGATCGCGGCCGGTGCGGGAGAGGATGCGGCTGTACTGATCGATGATCACGACCTGTTCGGGCTTGAGGCCCTCCACGCTGGCCGCCACGAGGTTCACGATGGCCTGGGTGTTCTCGTCGGGAAGGATGCGGGCGCCGCGCAGCTTGAGCAGCACGCTGGCCTTGGCGTCTTCCTTGTCGGTGAGGAAGGGGCTGTCGTTGGAAGGGGTGATGTGGACGGTGGCCTCGGAGACCTGCTGGAGGCTCATGATGGTCTTGGCCAGCTGGGCCTCCATGGCCCGCCGGTGGATCACCTTCTGGGAGAAATCCGTGGTGCCGAGGCCCGCGTTCTCGAGCTTCTCGAAGCCCAGCTTGTCGCCCGACAGCAGACCGTCGCCGGCGAACTTCAGGCGCAGGGAGCCGACCTTGCTTTCCGGCACGAGGATGGTCCGCTGGTCCGAGCTGAGCTCGTAGGGGACCTGCATCTTGTCCAGCTGGGCCACGATGGAGCTGGCCTCCTGGGGCGAGATGTTGGCCGCCAGGATGCTCTTGGATTCCTGGCCCGCCCAGATCCCCAGGCCGCCGAGGGCCATGAGCACTGTCAGGGAAATGGCGGCCACCATGACGCGCTGGGTGGCGCTCATGCCCTTGAAGGCGCTGGTCAGTTGTTCCGCGAGGTTCGTTTCCCCGGCCATAGGCGTTCCTCAGTCAGGGGATGAGGCCGCGCCGGAAAGCTCGGCCAGCGCTACATCTGCATGCGCATGACCTCGCGGTAGGCGTCGATCAGCTTGGATCGCACGGCCATCATCATCTGGAAGCTTAAATCGGCCTTCTGGACTGCCAGCATGGCCGTGTGCATGTCTGCACTCTCCCCTGTCATCAAGTTCCGTGCCTCACCTTCGGCCTGGGCCGAAACCTGGTTCACCTCCTGCATGGCCTGCTTGAGGAGGTCGCCGAAGTTCAGGTCCCCTTCCGTTCCGCCCACGCCGCCCTGGCCGGGCTTCGCGGTTCCGGACACGGGGCTGAGGGGGGACAGCGGGGGGAGGTTCTGGAGTGGGTCCATGGGGTCGGCTCAGAGAGGTAAGGCCATTCACACGATCGGTCGGGGGCTGGAAAGGGGCAAGTCGAAAATCCGACAGGCTACTGCACGCGGAGGATCTCCAGGGCGGAGGTGGCCATGGTCTTGGCGGCGCGGACCACGGCGATGTTGGCCTCGTAGGCCCGGCTGGCCTCGGTGAGGTTCACCATCTCCTCCACGGGATTGACATTGGGGTAGCTCACCACGCCATCGGCGTCGGCATCCGGGTGTCCGGGCTCCAGGCGGGTCAGGAAGGGCTCCTGGCTGGTCTGGATGGAGGCGACCTTCACGCCGGCCGCGGCCAGGGCGCCGGAGAAGCCGAGGTTCTCGGACTGGAAGACCGCGTCCTTGCGGCGGTAGGGTCCGCCTTCCTTCGTGCGGGTGGTCTCGCTGTTGGCGATGTTCGAGGCGATGAGCTGCACCCGGAGCCGCTGGGCGGCCATGCCGGTGCTGGCGATGTCGAGGATCTGGGGGATGCTCATCAGTGCGCACTCGCTTCTCGGATGAGGGAGTAGAGCTTCCGAAGCTCGACCTGCATGAAGGTGGAGGCGCTCTGGTAGGTGGTCTGGGTGCGGGAAAGCAGCATGTTCTCCCGGTCCAGGCTCACATCGTTGCCATCGTTGCGCTCAGAGCTGGGCCGCAGGGGATCGGTGCTGGGCGGCAGGGACTCGCTCCCGCTGCCCTGGAGGTGCATGGGGTGGGTGGTCTTCATGGCGTTGGGCGAAGATTGCCCATCAAGGGCCGCCTTCATGGCGCCCTCAAAGCTGAAATCCCGGGTCCGGTACCCGGGGGTATCCAGGTTCGCCAAGTTGGAGGCGATGAGTGTCTGGCGCTTGGAAGCCAGCGTCAGGCCTCGATCCATGGTCTGGATCATGCCGTTGCCGCTGATGAGATCGAACATGGAGCACCCTGCAGAATGGGCCGGGCGGACCCGGCTTCTGGGGAGGAGGATGCAGACCCCGTGCCGGAACCTTGCCGGGTGCCCACCTGGGGATGGACTTGCGCCGCACCTTGGCACCTTTGCTACACTTACCGCTCACCTCGAGGCCCCCATGATCATGAATACCCGCAAGCACAACGATGTGCTGATCCTCTACCCCGAAGGCAAGATCACCCTGGGTGATGGCGACCAGGAGCTGGGGGAGGCAGTTCGCACCTCCCTGACGAACGGCGCCCGCAAGATCGTGATCAACTTCAGCAAAGTGAGCTACCTGGATTCTTCAGGCGTGGGCGAGTTGGTGGGCTGCTTCACCTCCATCAAGGGCAAGGGCGGTGAGCTGCGCATCTGCGGCATGAGCTCCAAGATCTTCAGCCTCATCAAGATGACCAGCCTGCACTCGGTCTTTGAAGTGAAGGACACCGAGGACGAAGCCCTGGCCGGATTCTGAGCCGGTGCGCGTCCGCGCCGCCCTGGGTTGCAGCCTCCTGATCCTGGCGCCAGCCGCGGGTCAGGAGGCTGCAGTGTCGTCTCCCGTGGCCTCCATCCGGATCGAAGGCGGCGATGAGGATGATCGCCGGTTCGCCCGGGCGGCCCTCGGCTTGCAGCCGGGCCAAGTGGTGGATCCGGCGGCCTTTCAACGGGCCCTGGCGGCGGTGCGTCTGGTGGATCGCTATCGCGCCGTGGAGGGAAGCCTCGGGGCTGGTGGAGAGGTTCTCCTGCGCCTCGATCCCCTGGTCCCGGTCGCCGAGTGGCGCTGGGAGGGGGACCCGCTTCCGGCCGACCTGCGGAAGTCCCTTCCGGTGGACCTGAGGAAGGGCCAGCGCCTGGGCGCCCAGCGGCTGGAGGCCCTGGAAAGGGACTCGGAGCAGCAGCTGCGGGAGGCGGGATACCGCCGCGCCAAAGTCAGTACCGTGGTGGAGGCCGGGGGTCGGAAGCTCCGGCTGATCTTGAGTCTTGGGGCGCCCCGGGTCATCCAGGAGGTGCGCCTCGAAGGCGACCCCGCGCCCTATGTGCGCGAGGCTCTGCTTAAGATCGCGGGGATCGTGCCGGGGCGAACCCACTGGACCCCCGCCGTCCAGCGGGAAGCCCAGCGCCGCCTGCGCCAGCGGCTGGTGAAGGACAAGCGGCTGGAAGGCTCGGTCCGTCTGCTGCCGGTGGAAAACGAAGACGGCGTGATGATCCTGGAGATCAAACCCGGGCCCAAGGTCGCGCTGAAGGCGAAGGGGCTCAGCCTCCTGGGGCCCTTGTGGGGCGGCCGGCCCCGGCTGTCGGAATTCGTGCCCATGGCCCGCGCCGAGCGCTATTCGCCGAGCCTGCTGGACGAAGGCGCCGGTCGGATCACGGGCTACTACCGCGACCAGGGCCACCCTGAAGCCCAGGTGACTTATGTCCGCGAGGTCACGGCCGGGACCCAGGAGCGCCCCGAGGCCGTGGTCATCACCTACACCGTGGTTCCCGGGCCCCGCAAGGTTCTCGGCCGGGTCACCTTCGAAGGGAACCGCGAACTCTCCGACGACGAGCTGCAGGCCGCCGTCCGTCTGCCGAAGCGCTTCCTGCTTCTGCCCCCGCACGCCAAGACCGAGGCCATGAAGGCCCTGGAGGATCGCCTCACCGCCCACTACCTTCAGCGCGGCTTCCCGGAAGTGCGGGTGCGGCGGCGCGTGGAAGTCGGCAAGGACGGCTCCGTGGATGTGCGCCTCATCATCCGCGAGGGGCAGCGCCGCTTCCTCGATGCACTGGTGCTGGAACTCCCGGCCGATCCCGCCTTCCCTCGGGATCAGCTGGCCAAGAGCCTGCTGCTGGCGTTGTCGGATCAGCCCGTTCCGGTGCGCGGCACGACGGACTACCGCTCTGACCGCCGGCATCTCCAGGGCTTCGAGGGGCATCTGGAAGGGACCGCCGGCGGAGCGCGCCTGACCTTCAAGCCCGCGCTGCCCCTGGTGCGGAACGACCTGGCCCTGGTGGTCTCCGACCTCCGCCGCCGCCTCGCTTCGGCCGGGGCCGCCAACCCCCAGGTGCGGCTGGCTTTCGAGGATGACGGGTCCCAGCCGGTGGTGCGGGTGCAGGTGCCGGCCCAGCCTCTGGATCGCGTCCGCCGCCTGGTCGTCCAGGGCGCCGACCGCACGCGCGCGGAGGCCGTGCTCCGCGAAACGGAGCTGGCTCCCGGCAGTCCGCTGGATCCCGCGAGACTCGATCAGGGCCAGATCCAGCTGGGCGGCCTGGGCGCGTTCCAGCGCGTGGACCTGCTCACCTTGAAGGATCTGCCCGATCAGGAACAGGAGCCTTGGCAGCGCGGGGACCTGGCCGTGCGCCTGCAGGAGCGCAGCCCCTGGGTGTTCTCGGAAGCCTTCGGCTACGACAAGACCCAGGGCTACCACTTCGGCCTGAACGCGCAGCGGCTGAATGTGGGCGGCATGGGACGAACCCTGGATGCCGGCCTGCGGGCCGGCGATCAGACCCTCGACAGCCCCTTCCTGCGGCGGGCCTTCCCCACGGGCGAGATCAAGCGGTCCGTGGACAGCTACAGCCTCGGCTACACCGATCCCTGGTTCCTGCCCGGCTCCCTGGATGCGCTGCTGGCGCCGAAGACGCGGTTCCGGGTCGAAGGCGCCTACATCGAGGAGGCCCGGGCCGCCTTCTTCGCGCGCCGCCGGCGCTTCACGCCGAGCCTGGAGTGGAAGATCAGCCCGGTGCAGGTGGTGCAGCTGGGCTACCGCTTCGAGCGGGTGGAGGTGGCCGCCAACACCGACAGCGACGGGCATCCGCTCTACCGCAAAGAGGACCTCGTCCTCATCGCGCGGACGCCCGACCGGAGCATCATCTCCGCCCCTTATCTCCAGGTGGCGGTGGACCGCCGGGATCGACCCTACGATCCCACCCAGGGCACCTTCTTCCTCGGCAAGCTGGAACTGGCCAATCAGGTATTCGGCACCTCCACCAACAGCAGCTTCGTGAAGCTGGACTTGCGGCACCAGTGGAACTGGCCCGTGGGTTTCCATGCGGAAAACGGGGTGGTCATGGCCAGCGCCCGCCTGGGGCTCGCGCGGCCCACGGCCCAGTCCGCCAAGGACCTTCCCCTGTCCGAACGGTTCTTCGGGGGCGGCTCCTTCACCGTCCGTGGCGTGGAACCGGACATGCTGGGCGACATCCAGCGGACGGATTCGCTGGGCCACGAACTGGCCCAGCCCATCCCCCTGGGCGGCCAAGCCCTGGTGGTCGTGAACCTCGAGTACCGCTTCCCCCTCTTCGGCATGCAGAGCGTGTGGGCGGAGGTCTTCGTGGACAGCGGCCAGGTCTACCGCAGCCTGACCACTGAGACCGACCCGACCGACCCCCAAAAGCGCATCCGCCCGTCCTTCCCGGCCCTTCGCACCACGCTGGGCGCGGGCCTGATCCTGAAGCTGGGTTTTCCCCTCAAGCTCGAGTACGCCGCCGACTGGAAGCGCATCCTGGGCCGCCCCCGGACTCAGAACGAGCGGGACACCCAGCTGAAGAGCCTGCTGATCTCGGCGGGATTCCAGTTCTGACCAAGCGGGAATGCAGAAAAGGCCGCAAAAGCGGCCTTTCGTTGGTTGGCGCGGGCGGTCTCGAACCGCCGACCCCTACCGTGTCAAGGTAGTGCTCTACCCCTGAGCTACGCGCCAGCGCGAAGCTCCATTCTAGCGGAACCGGGGCGGCTGTCGAGCCTCCAGGTCATGGGGGCGGGGTTCGTCAGGAGTTCCAATACCAGAGCAGCAGGGCGGCCAGGGTGCCCGCGGCCACCAGGAGCCAATCCCCGGCGTAGGGGTGCTCCACCGGGAAGAAGCGCAGGGGCAGATGGGGGTGCGGGTGGTGGTGGGCATGGGTGGTCATGGCGACCTCCAATCCGGGGGACCACGGTCCACCCCAAACATGGGTCGCAGACGGGCCCGGCGCCAACGCTCCACCGAGCTCGGCGGTGGCTAAGGGTGCGTGGCGGGCCAGAAGAGCCAGGCGAACAGGGCCCCGGCGAGGATCAACAGCCAATCCAGCCCCGGGGATGGCAGGAAGTCGTGGCGACGAAGGAAAGGGGCAGCCATGGCAGCCTCCACTCCAGGGGATGCCCGTCCAAGCGAAACGGCGGCGATCCAGGTCCAACATGGGGCCGGAGTCGAGGGGCCGCCGTGACTTTCCTGGAACATCCGGGGCGCGGCTATTCCACGGTCACCGACTTCGCCAGGTTCCTCGGCTGATCCACATCGCAGCCCCTCAACACGGCGATGTGGTAGGCCAGCAGCTGTAGCGGCACGGCGTAGACGATGGGGGCCAGCCATGGATGGACCGCGGGCAGCTCCAGCACATCCTCCGCGATGCCCGCCAGGCCGGTATCGCCCTCGGTAACCAGCGCCAGGATGCGGCCGTCGCGGGCGGCGGCCTCCTGGAGGTTGCTGAGGGTCTTCTCGCGGTGGGCATCCTTCGGCATGAGGGCCACCACGGGGAGGGTTTTGTCGATGAGGGCGATGGGGCCGTGCTTCATCTCGCCCGCCGGGTAGCCCTCGGCGTGGATGTACGAGATCTCCTTCAGCTTCAGGGCGCCTTCCAGGGCGATCGGATAGCAGGGGCCGCGGCCCAGGTAGAGGAAGTCCGTGGCGTCCTTCCAGCGGTGGGCCCACTGGACGATCTTCGGCTCCAGGGCGTTCAGCCGTTCCAGGTGCGCGGGGAGTTCGCGCAGGCCCTGCAACAGTTCGGCCTTGAGCCTGGGATCGAGCGTGCCCTTGGCCTCGCCCAGCTTGAGGGCCAGGAGGGTGAGCACCGCCAGCTGGGTGGTGAAGGCCTTGGTGGAGGCCACGCCGATTTCCGGCCCGGCATGGGTGAGGATCGTGGCCTCGGACTGCCGGGTGGCCGTGGAGCCCATGACATTGCAGATGGCCAGCGTGCGGGCGCCGCGGAGGGCGGCTTCCTTCATGGCGGCGAGGGTGTCGGCGGTCTCGCCGCTCTGGGTGATGCCGACGATGAGGGTGCCCGGCTGGACCACCGGTTCGCGGTAGCGGTACTCGCTGGCGTAATCCACCTCCACGGCGACGCGGCTCAGCTGCTCGATGAGGAACTTGCCCACGAGGCCGGCATGCCAGCTGGTGCCGCAGGCCACGATGTGGATGCGGGTCAAGTCCGCGAGGTCCCGGTCCGTGAAGGGCAGGTCCAGGGGAATGGCCTCGCCGTCCAGGGGGAGCCGGTTCAGCAGCGTATTGGACAGGGCCTGGGGCTGCTCGAAGATCTCCTTCTGCATGAAGTGCTTGTAGCCGCCCTTTTCCGCCGCCACGGGATCGTAGGGAATGGTGTGGACCTGGCGTTGCACCTCGCTGCCGTCCAGACGGAAGATGCGGGCACCCTCCCGGGTCAGCTCCACCAGGTCGCCGTCCTCCAGGAAGATCACCCGGCGGGTGTGGGGCAGCAGGGGCACCACATCCGAGGCCAGGAAGGTCTCGCCCTCGCCCAGGCCCAGCACCAGGGGCGGTCCGCTGCGGGCCGCAAGGATGCGGTCCTTGTCCGAGGCGTGGAGGCAGGCCAGGGCGTAGATGCCCTTCATGCGCCCGACAGCCTCCCGGAAGGCCTCCCGGAAGCCCCGGCCGCCCTTCATCAGGTGGGACACCATCACCGGGAAGCACTCGGTGTCGGTTTCGGAACGGAACGACTCGCCCGCGGCCTTCAGCTCGGCGCGCAGTTCCAGGAAGTTCTCGAAGATGCCGTTGTGCACGGCCACCACCTGGCCGTCGCCGCTGCGATGAGGGTGGGCGTTCTCCTCTGTGGGCCGGCCGTGGGTGGCCCAGCGGGTATGGCCGATGCCCAAGGGGGTGGGGTCGGAGAGGTCCACCTTGCCGGCGAGATTGACCAGCTTGCCCGAGGCCCGGATGATGCGGAACCCGTCCTGGGGATCCGAAAGGGCTACGCCGGCGCTGTCATACCCCCGGTATTCCAGGCTGCGGAGGCCGTTCACCAGGATGCCGGCGGCGCCCTGCTGACCGATGTAACCGACGATTCCGCACATGAGAGCTCCCAACGGGTGTGCTCTCAACTTAGCGGGATGGGGCCCGGGTTCCAATGTGGTGGGGGGCACACGCCCTGCGGCAGGCCAGGCACCACAGGTTGTGGTCGAGGCCACACGCCCGGATCCCCACCCAGGTATAGTCGGGCGC
The DNA here is from genome assembly GCA_019449415.1 of Geothrix sp. Classification (GTDB taxonomy): domain Bacteria; phylum Acidobacteriota; class Holophagae; order Holophagales; family Holophagaceae; genus Geothrix; species Geothrix oryzae. The sequence continues at coordinate 104,139 of JAGRPP010000026.1, read as the reverse complement.
AGCGCCGGGCGTAGCACCGGGCGCGGCCCCACGGTGGGGCAAGGAGGCGGATGAGGCTCGGAGGATGGGTGGTCCTGCTGGCGGTGGCGAGCGTCCGGGCGCAGGGGCCGGAACCGCCGCCCCGGGAGCCGGCCTGGTGGGAGCCCCGGACGGAGTTGCGGCTGCGCCTGGATCGGATCACCGAGGCCGATCAGGGAGGCGTGGAGCGGGTTTCGTCCCAGCTCCGGGTCCGCTGGGAGGGCCAAGGTGCAGGCGGCTGGGAGCCCTTCACCTATGCCGGGGGCTTCCGGTCGGCCCTGGGGTCGGATGGGAACCGCCTCAACCTGCGCCGGTGGGACCAGCAGCCATCCAATGGCACCCAGCTGGATGTGGCCCGGATCGGGATCGCGGGGCGCTCGGAGCGGACCTTCGGCGAGGCGCACCTGGGCTTCCAGGAGAACCGCCTCATCGCCCCGGAGGCCCTCTGGGACCGAGATCTCCGGTTCCTGGGCCTGGGGTTGCGGGCGGGGCTGAGGGATCGGGAAGGATGGATCCCGGAGCTGGGGCTGCGCGTCGCCGCCGGACGGGTCCGCACCCTCCAGGGGGGCAACCTGGACCTGGCCGCGGGACAGATCGTGCTGAAGCTGGAGACAGGGCCCGTCTCCTGGACAGCCCATGGCGGGTGTTGGGAGATCACCTGGGACCGAGGTTTTGCCCGCACCCGGCCCGTGCCGGGCCATGCCGCCGAGCCGCGGCAGCGCCTCCAGCTGGATGCCTACGGAGCCAGCGCCACCTGGAATGCGGGGCTGCCCGTGGAGGTCCGGGCCTTCGGGCAGCGCAACCGCGAGACGGGAGAGCCCGGCGCCGAAACCCAGTTCCTGGTGGGCAGCCTGGAGCGGCCCTTCTGGCCGCGCCTGAGCGTCACCTGGCAGCGGCTGTCCCGCACGGGCACGCTCTACCCCGTCAACGGCGACCAGTGGTGGTTCTACTGGAATGCCCGGGGCCCTCGCTACGAGGTCGCGCTGCCGCTCCGGGACCGCTGGTTCGTGGCCTTGGTCTTCCTGCGCCATCAAGACTACGGGGAGCCCTACTCGGCGGAGCGGCGCATGGTCACCGTGACGAAGCGGTTCCCGATGGACTGAGCCGCCGGACTTCGGTGAGGGCCTCAGCCATGCGGCGGCAGGCTTCGTTCTGCTCGTCCACCTCATGGGCCGCGAAGCCCAGGCACAGGAAGGGGATCGGATTTCGCCGGAAGTCGTACAGGCGGCCCGGATAGAAGACCACCCCCTTGGCGGCGCAGCGCTCCACCCAGGCATCGAGGGGCAGCCCTGCTTCCACCTGGACCCACAGAGAGAGCCCCTCGCCTGGATCCTCCACTGAGACGGCGGGATGGAGGTGGAAGAGGAGGCGGTCCACCAGGGTTTCGCGGCGCGCGTCGTTGACCTTGCGGATGCGGCTCAGGTGGCGGTGGATCTCGCCGTCCCGGAAGAGCTCCTCGATGGTGGCCTCCTGGACCTGGTTGCCAGGCCAGTCGATGAGCTGGCGCTGCTTCGCCATGGTCTTGATCAGGGGGGCGAAGCCCGCCAGGAACCCCACCTGGAGGCCGGGTGCGAGGATCTGCTCCAGGGCGCTGAAATAGACCACGGTGCCGCGGGTATCCTCGCTGGCGAGGGGCAGGCTCGGGTGCTGCTCGCGTTGGAAGCCGAAGGCCAGGTCGCCCTCCAGGATCCGGGCTCCGTGGGCCTCCGCCAGCTCCAGCAGCCGCCGGCGACGGCTGGCGCTCAGGATGGCGTGGGTGGGGTAGTGGGGGCTCGCGGTGGTGTAGATGAGCCGCACGGACTCCCGGGCCATGAGGGCCTCCAGGGGCTCCAGCTGCAGGCCCTCGGCATCCACGGGGATCGGGAAGAGGCGCGCCCCTGCGGCCCGGAAGGCCTCCAGCACGCGGAAGTAGGCGGGGTCCTCGACGGCCACGGCCTCACCCGGGTTGAAGAGGGTGCGGGAGACGAGGTTGAGGGTGCTCATGAGGCCGCGGGTGAGCACCAGGTTGCCGGGTTCCAGGGCCATGCCCCGCAGTTCCCGGAGCATCCGGCACAGGGAGATGCGGAGATCCAGCAGGCCCCGCGGGTCCCAGCCGGGCTGCAGGATGCGCTGCTGCTGGAGGTTCAGCACCCGGCCATGGGCCCGGTGGATGGCGGCCGTGGGCGCCAGGCGCACATCCGGCAGGTCGGGGATGAGGCGGAACCCCTCCCGGTCCGTGGCGCGGGGCTGGTAGAAGGGCTCGGTGAGGGGCGTGGGCGCGGCCCAGGAGCCCGAGTCCGAGGCGGCGATGCTTTCCTCTTCTTCCGGGTACGCCATCGGGAGCTTGTCTGCGATGAAGCTGCCCCGATCAGGCTCCGAGAGGATCCAGCCTTCGGCTTCCAGTTCCTGGAAGGCCGCCAGCGTCGTGTTGCGGTTGACGCCCAGGCTCTCGGCCAGGGCCCGGGTGCCGGGCAGGGCGTCTCCAGGGCGCAGGCGCCCCTTGCGGACATCGGCCACGATGGCCCGGACGATCTGCAGGTACATGGGTTCCCGGCTGGTCCGGTCCAGTTCGGTGGTCATGGACCATGGGGGCACGCGGCGACTCCTCGGGTGGGGGTGTCCCACCTTCCTTCCCGGAGGCGCCTCCGTCAAGGGATGGATCCCCCTCCGCGGACCCGGAGGGGTCGCCATTTGGAGGCCGGATCTGGAGGCGGGACCCCCAGGGGCGATGGTGGAACCCAGACATACAAGGCTGCCGCCGATGCGGCGAAGGAGGTGCCATGTCGATCAAGTTGCAGGCCGCAGGTTCCCTGGCGATCTTCGCTCTCGCGTGCTCGGGGGGAGGCTATGGCGGGGGCGGGGGCAGCAACAGCACGCCCGCCGGGACCGTGCTGGCCACGGATGCCCTGTTCTCCGCCACGGCAGGCACGCCCCAGAGCACGCCCGTGACCAATCCCTTCGCGACGGCGCTCAAGGTCACCCTCATGACCCAGCAGCGGGTGTCCAACGGGGACGGCTACGGAGGCTATACCATCGTCAGCACGCCCAAGGCAGGAGCCTCGGTGACCTTCACGGTGGTGGCGGGGGCCACCGGGGCCAGCGGCACCTTCACGGCAGCCGCCACGACGGCCACGGTGACCACGGATGCCTCGGGCATCGCCACGGCTCCGACGCTCACGGCGAATGCCACCGCGGGCGTGTTCACGGTGAATGCCACCACCGTCGGCGTCACCGCTCCCGTGGCGTTCACGCTCACCAACAACTAACTGAGGCTGGGCGCCGGGTCCGTAGCCTAGCCCAGGCTGCGGATCCGGGCGGCGCGGCTGTCGATCTCCGTGATGCGGAAGGCGAAGTTGCCGTCCACCACCACCACCTCGCCCCGGGCGATGTGCTTGCCGTTCACCAGCATCTCGACGGGGGCATCCGCACTGCGGTTGAGCTCGAGGATGGAGCCCGGAGTGAGTTTCAGCAGCTCACCCATCTGCATCTCGGTCTGGCCCATGCGGACCACCACGGGCAGCTGGATGTCCAGCAGCAGGTCCAGGTTGCCCGAGTCGGGCATGGGGCCGGCAGCCACGGGGGCCCGGTGGGCCGGGGCCGCTGCGGCGACGGGGGCGGCCTGGGGCGGCGGGGCGGCCGGGGCCGGAGCTTCCGCGAGGCCGAGCTTGCGCTTGAGTTGCTGCAGGAGAAGATCGGGGAAGAGCAGGTGGATGGTGGTGCTCAGGGCTTCCTGGGTCGTGGGCAGGGCGATGGATTGGAACGATCCCTGGCCCAGCTGCTCCGAGAAGGCGGAGGCCTCTGGCGCGAGGGCGAGGATGTCCACATTGGCGATGGCGAAGGTCTCCCCGGCCAGGTCGGACAGGGTCTGGTTGGCGCTGCCCATGACCTGGTTGAAGGTCTCCGCCAGGGCGTCTTTGGAATCGCCCACCAGCTCCTCTGCGGGCGCGCCTTCGCCGCCCAGCATGAGGTCCACCAGCATGGTGCCTTCCTTCAGGGGCAGGGTGAAGAACAGGGTGCCGTTGAGGCCCTTCTGGTAGTTAGCCTTCACGAGGATGGTGGGGGCCTGGTGCAGAGCGGCGGCGCCCTGGGGGTCCACCACCTCGCCCGGGGCGGACTTCAGTTGGAACTCGCGGCCCGTGAGCATGGAGAACACGGAGGCCATGCTCTCGGCAAACGCGTTGCCGACTTTCTGGAAGAGTTCAGTATCACGGGCATCCATGGCTCATCCTTCCGACCGGGCGCCGGTCACTTGGAAGACGCGTTTTCCATTGGGATTCAGGGCTACGAGGCCCATGAACCGGGGGATCCCGTCCACGCAGAGGTCGAGCTCGGCATCGAAACGCTTGGTGAGCGGGATCAGATCGCCGGGCTTGAGCTGCAGGACCTCCTCCATGCGGAGGCTGGTGCCGCGGATCTCGGCGGCGGCCTCCATGGGGCAGCGCTTGAGGCTGGCCATCAGGAGGCGGGCCTCCTCGAAGGTGGAGGACTTCTTGTAGCCGGTGAACATCTCCTGGTCGAACTTGGTGGAGATGGGCTCGAGGATGATGCTCGGGATGGCGAGGTTGATCATGCCGCTGACCGGTCCCATCTTCACTTCAAAGACCACCAGCAGCACCACCTCGTTGGGCGCGACGATCTGGATGAGCTGGGGGCTGGTCTCCCGGGCCTGGATGCGGAAGTCCAGGTCCACGATGCCGCGCCAGGCCTCGCGCAGATCCTCCAGCACCAGCTTCAGCACGCCGTCGAAGATGCTCTGCTCGATGTCGGTCATGGTGCGGAGCTGCTTCAGCGGTTCGCCGGGGCCGCCCAGCATCTTGTCGATGATGGGGAACACCAGGGTGGGATTCACCTCCAGGGCCAGCGCGCCTTCGAGGGGCTTGATGGAGATGGCGTTGAAGCAGGTGGGGTCGGGCACGGACAGCAGGAATTCCTGGTAGCTGAGCTGCTCGACGCTCACCAGGTTCACTTCCGTGATGGTCCTCAGGTAGGCGCTGAGGGAACTGGAGAAGTTCCGGGCGAAGCGGTCGTGCATGAAGTGCAGGGAGCGCATCTGCTCCCGGCTCACCCGGTCGGGGCGGCGGAAGTTGTAGAGGGTGACCTTGCGCTGTGCCTGGGCTTTTTTTGCCTGATACTGGGGCGCGCCGCGCTCGGGTCCTGGCGCGGCCGGGGCCTTGGGCCCGGTCCTCGTATGGGACTTAAGTAGCGCGTCTACTTCCTCTTGGCTAAGAATTTTGGCCATGGATTATCCTTCGATGTGCTTCTCCAGGAGCTTGCCCCGGAGTCGCAGCATGGCCTTGGTATGCAATTGGGATACCCGAGACTCGGTAATGTTCAGGAGCGTCCCGATTTCCTTCATGGTCAGTTCGTCGAAGTAGTAGAGCTGGACCACGAATTTCTCCTTCTTGGGCAGCACTTCCATGGCCCGCCTCAGGATGTCCTTGATCTCCGTGGCCTGGAAGGTCTGGTGCGGATCCTCGGCATCCGGGTCTGGCACGAAGCTGATGAGGCTCTCCCCCTCGCCGTCCTCGCCCACCTCCACGAAGGTGCCCAGGGTGACGCCCTTCAGCTCGTCCAGGTTCTTGTGCAGTTCCTCGAGGGGGACCCCCAGGTGGACGGCCACCTCCTCGTCCGTGGCGGCCCGTCCCATCTGCTGCTCGAGCAGGTGGTAGGCGTTCTCGATGTCCTTCTTCTTGCGGCGCAGGCTCCGCGGGACCCAGTCCAGGTCGCGCAGGCCGTCGAGGATGGCCCCCTTCACCCGCAGCTCGGCGTAGGTCTTGAACTTGATGTTCCGGGCCGGCTCGAACTTCTCGATGGCGTCCATGAGGCCGAGGATGCCGCTGTTGATGAGGTCGTCCAGCTCCACATGCGAGGGCAGGCGAGAGGCGACGCGGTGGGCGACGAACTTCACCAGGGGCACATAGTCCTTGATGATCTGCTCGCGATTCTCGCGGTCGAAGGGTTCCGGCGGCTCCTGGGCCTCGGCGGCGCCGGGCGCGGTGTCCGCCACCGTTGGGGCGGCGGCCGGGGGGGCCACGGCGGGATTGACGGCGGGGGGCGCACCCTTGCCGTAGGCCTTCGCCGCCGCGAGGGCCGCCCAGGGCCGGAGCGCGGCGGGCGCGGCTTCCACGGCCCGGGCCGCCTCACTGCCGAGAGGCGGGGCGGGGACAGCGGATGGGTCCGACCTCGGGGAGGACATCCTGGCTCCTAGTTGGGGTCGTCGGAGGCGAGCTGCCTCCAGAATGCCGCAAACCCGCCGGGCTGCAAGGATACCTGCCCCAGCAGTTGCCGGGCCAGAAGCTGGAAGGCCTGGGCGGCGGGGCTCCGGGGGAAGAGATCCACCACGCCGCGCTGCTGGCGCACGGCCTGCAGGATGTGGGGGTCGTTGGGGATCATGCCCAGCACCTGGAGCTGTTTGCCGAGGAAGCGCTCCGTGGCCGCCTGGAGCTGATCGATGGTCTCCTGGGCCTCGTCGGAACTCTGGCCGTTGTTCACCAGCAGCCACAGCGGCTTGGAGGCCTCCCGCAGGTGCAGCACCTTCACCATGGCGTAGGCGTCCACCAGGCTGGTGGGCTCGGGCGTGGTCACCAGGATCACCTCCTGGGCGGCCATGAGGAGCTTGAGGACGGAATCGTGGATGCCGGCGGCGGTGTCGATGAGCAGCCAGTCCGCCGTCTCCGATACCCGCTGGAGCCCCTGCACCAGCCGCAGCTCGCTCATGGTGTCGAGGCGGGTGAGTTCCTGGATGCCGCTGCTGGCGGGGATGATGCGGATGCCCATGGGGCCTTCCAGCAGGATCTCCTCGAGCACCTTCTCGCCCCGGAGCACATGCTCCAGGGTGAATTTCGGCGAGAGGCCCAGCAGGATGTCCAGGTTGGCCAGGCCGAAGTCCGCGTCCATGACCACGACCCGCTGGCCCTGCTGGGCGAGGGCGATGGCGAGGCCGGCCACCACATTGGTCTTGCCCACCCCGCCCTTGCCCGAAGTGATGGCCACGACACGGGCGGCGAAGAGGGGTGCCTCGGGGCGCTGCCCCTGGGCCATGCTGCGGAGGCGGGATGCCTGGTCGCTGCTCATTCGGCCTCCTGAGAGTGTCTAACCAAACCCCCACGGGGTCGCGCGAGGGTCGCCGGGCGAGCGAGGCGAGGAACGCGAGTCGAAGCGTAGCGGGTACTACGCGCGACGAGCGTGACGCTGCATCGCGACGCCCGCCGGCCCTCGCCCGGAGGGATGAAGCCAGGCTGGCGCCCCGCGGCGTCATGTCCCTTGAACGATGTCCCGCATCGTTCTGCGGGCCCTTCCTTGCGGTGCATCCAGCCTGGTTTCATCGCGACCTCGTCGGGGTTTGGTTAGGCACTCGTTTCGGCGGGGAGGATGAGGTCGGCCACCCGGCGGCTGGTGGCCAGTTCCAGGGCCTCGGGCACTTCCTGGCCCGTGCCCAGGTAGCTGAGGGGCCGCTTGACGCGGACCAGGGTGCTGAGGATGGGGCCGTAGGTGGAGGTCTCGTCGAGCTTGGTGAAGAGCAGGCGGGTGGGATGCAGGGGCTCGTAGCGCGCGGCGATCTCGGCCAGATCGCGGGGCTTGGTGGTGGCCGACATCACGAGGTGGGTCTCCACCTCCGGCAGCTCGTCCAGCAGGCCGCGCAGCTGGCCCAGCGTCTCGGTGTCCTTGGGGCTGTGGCCGGGTGTGTCGATGAGCACCAGGGCGCGGTCCTGGTAGAAACGCAGGGCGCTGCGCAGGTCCTCCACCGTGAGGGCCACATGCAGGGGCACCTGCAGGATCTGGGCGTACTGCTGGAGCTGATCCACGGCCGCCATGCGGTAGGTGTCCAGGGTGAGCAGGGCCACCTTCTGCTTCAGGTGGAGCTGGGCGTAGGCGGCCAGCTTGGCCAGGGTAGTGGTCTTGCCCACGCCCGTGGGGCCCACGAGCGCGGCCACGCGCATCTTGCCGGGATCCAGCTGGATGGGTGGGGCCACGGGGATGAAGTCGGCGATGACCCGGCGGAGGAAGAGCCGCGCCCGCTCGGCGTCCACGGCGCCGGCGGCGGAGTCGCCATCCTGGTCCACGAGGGCCCGCTGGGCGTATTCGCAGAGCCGCAGGGCCACCAGCGGTTCCACATCGTTGGCCACCAGGTCGCCGTAGAGCTCCAGCAGGCTGGGGGGCAGGTGCAGCTGGGCCGGGGGCATGCCCTGGCGCTGGATGCGGCTCAGCAGCGCCTTCATCTGATCGAGTTCCTTCAGGATCGAGGCGTTGCGCTGATCGTTGTCCTTGAGGGCCGCCACGGCGCCCTTGATCTCCAGCAGCTCCCTCCGGAGTGGCTGCAGATCCATGGGGGGGGCCGGCGGGGCGACGGGGGGCCGGGCCGGGGGCCGAGATGGGGGCCGAGACGGCGCCGGTTCCAGGGAGGGGCGGAGGCCGTAGGTCAGGGAGGCGGGACTGCCGGCGGCGAGCGGCGGCGTCGCCAGCTTCGCGCCGGGCTGGGCCTCGTCCACGGCGGCCGTGACTTCGATGACGGCCTCTTCGCCCAGGCCCAGGGCCGAGGCCCGCCGCCGGGTCCGGGTGGAGAGGATGAAGGCCTCCTCGCCCATCTCCTTCTTCACGATGTCCAGGGCATCCTGCATGGATCCGGCTTCGAAGGTCTTCACGCGCATGGTTCACCCTTCACGAGTCGGTTCATGAAACAGTGCCCAGGTTCACGACGCGGACATCCATGGGCACCTCGCTGTGGCTCAGCACCACCAGGTGGGGCAGGGCCCGCTCCAGGAGGCGCCGTAGGTGGGGGCGCACGACGGGATTGGTCAGGAGCACCGGCTGGGCGCCGGGCAGGAGGGCCGCGATGCCATTGGCGATGCGGGTGAGCAGCTCCTGGGTGCGGCCCGGCTCCAGGGCCAGGAAGCTCCCGCGGTCCGTCTGCTCGATGCCGCCCTGGAGGGTCTGCTCGATCTGGGGATCGAGCACCAGCACGCCCAGCTCCCCGGTCTCGGACAGGTGCGGGCTCGTGAGCACGCGGCCCAGGGCCTGGCGGACATATTCGGTGATGAAGCCCACATCCTTGGTCATGGTGGCGGCATCGGCGGTGGCCTCGAGGATGCGGCCCAGGTCCCGCACGGGCACGCGCTCCCGCAGGAGGTTGTGCATCACCTTCTGGAGGGTGGTCACGCTGACCACATTGGGGATGAGGTCATCCACCAGCCGCGGCGAGGTCTCCTTGAGGGTGTCGAGGAGGTGCTGGACCTCGGGCCGGCCCAGCAGGTCCGGCGCATGCTGCTTGATGAGTTCCGACAGGTGGGTGGTGAGCACGGTGGCGGGCTCCACCACCGTGTAGCCCAGCATCTGGGCCCGGTCCCGCTGGGCGTCGGGAATCCAGTAGGCCGGCAGACCGAAGGCGGGCTCCGAGGTGGGCGTGCCGGCGAGGTCCTCCGTGGCGGTGCCGGGGTTCATGGCCAGGAACTGGGTGGGCTGCAGCTCGGCCCGGGCGATCTCCTCGCTCCGGAGCAGCAGGCGGTAGGTATGAGGGGGGAGCTGCAGGTTGTCGCGGATGCGCACGGGGGGCACCACGATGCCCAGCTCCTGGGCCATCTGGCGCCGCACGGCCTTGATGCGCTCCAGCACCGTGCCGCCCTGGTTCACATCGAGCAGGGGGATGAGGCTGTAGCCCACCTCCAGGCCCAGGGGGTCGACCTTGAGCAGGCCCTCGACCCGCTCCCCGCCCTCCGCGGCGGCGGCCTTCGCCTTTTCCGCAGCGGCGGCGGCTTCTTCGGCGCCGGGGGCCGGCTTCGGCAGCTTCCAGGCCGCATAGGCCATGACGCCGAAGACGGAGCCCATGACCCAGAAGGGGAAGAGGGGCAGGCCCGGAACGGCCCCGAAGAGGAAGAGGACCGAGGCGGCGATGGCCAGGGGACGGTGGTCTGCGCCCATCTGCCCCAGCACCTGACTGCCCAGGCCCGTGGCATCGCTGCCGCTGCGGGTGGTGAGGATGGCGCCGCCCACGCTGATGAGCAGGCTGGGGATCACCGTCACCAGACCGTCGCCCACCGTCAGCAGCGTGTAGACCTCCAGGGCCTGCGTCACGGGCAGGTTGTAGCGCACCACGCCGAGGATGATGCCCGCCACGATGTTGACGGCCAGGATGATCAGGGCCGCCACGGAGTCCCGCTGGGTGAACTTCACGGCGCCGTCCATGGCCCCGTAGAACCCGGCCTCCTCCTGGAGATCCTTGCGGCGCCGGCGGGCCTCCTGCTCGTCGATGTAGCCCGCGTTCAGGTCGGCGTCGATGGCCATCTGCTTGCCGGGCAGGGCGTCCAGGGTGAACCGGGCGGTCACTTCGGCGATGCGGCCCGCGCCGTGGTTGATCACCAGGAACTGGATGGCCAGCAGAATCAGGAAGACCACCAGGCCGATGACATAGCTGCCGCCCACCACGAACTGGCCGAAGGCCTTCACCATGTGGCCGGCGGCGTCCGCCCCCTGGTCCCCTGCGAAGAGGAGGATCCGGCGGGTGGTGGCCACATTGATGGCCAGACGGAAAAGCGTCACCACCAGCAGCACCGAGGGATACGAGCTGAACTCCTTGGGCCGGGGCACATACATGCCCACCATCAGGATCACCAGGCTCAGGGTGATGTTCAGGACGATGAGCAGGTCCAGCATGAAGGCCGGCAGGGGCAGGACCATCACCACCAGCACGATCATCACGAAAACGGGCGCAGCGAGGTCCGACCGCCGCGAGAGGCGGGCCATATATGGAAGCAGACGGTCCAGGAAGGTCAACATACCGACACCCGGGGGGTTCGGGGCGAGGGCTGTGCCAGCCGCGCGGCCAGGGGCCTCGCCGGGCCCCCGGCGCTCCCGTCACCCGGGCCCATTACCCGGGCCCATCACCCGGACTCGGGCCCCCGATTCACCTTGAGCGCATCCCAGCGCTCCGGAGCGTGGAATTTCCAACGCCAACCGGCCCAGCTCACGCGCTGGAAGGTGACCCTTCCGGGCCAGGGCACGCGGTCGAGCCAGGTCTGGAGGGCCCGTTGCAGGCGGAGGCGCTGCTCGGGCTCCAGGGCCGTGTCGGCGCCCACCCAGGCTCCGGGGCGCCGGGCCTTCACCTCCAGGAGCCGCAATTCCGGCCCCCGGCTGAGCAGCAGGTCCAGCTCGTAGCGGCCCAGTTTCTGGCGCCAGGCCACCAGATCCCAGCCCCGGGCCCAGAGCAGCCAGAGCGTCAGCCGCTCGGCGCGGAGGCCCAGGCGGCGGGCCGCCTCACCGCGCCGCGTCACGGGAGAGTTCCAGGGCATAGAAGACCGTGTCCACCGCCATGCGGGGAAACTCCAGAGGCAACGCCTCCGGCCCCACCGGCCGGAACCCGTTGCGCTCGTAGAAGCGGTGGGCCGCCCTCATGTGCGGCAGGGTGCCGAGCCAGAGGCCCGGAAGCTCCTGATTCCGGGCGTGGGCAAGCAGGGTGTCCAGCAGGGCCTGGGCCAGGCCGCTGCCGCGGGCATCCCGGTGGAGGAACATCTTCCGCAGAGCCCCGCCGCCCCCGGGCGCCTGGCCGAAGTCGATGAGGCCAAGGGTGCCGAGGACGCGGTCCCCCTCAAGGCCCACCCAGAAACCGCCTCGACCAGCCTGGTAGACCTCGGGGATCCGACCCAGGTCCGGCTGATCCCCGGCGGTGATGGGAACGCCGAATTCCATCTGCTGGATGGGGAGGATCAGGTTGAGCACCTGCTCCTCCTGGCCCGTCCGGAAGGGTTGGATCACGAACGCCATGGGCGGCTACTCGTCCCGTCGGGGCAACAGCAGGCTGCGCTGGACCCGCTCGAGGTTGCCGTGGATGCGCACGATCTTCCAGGCGAGGACCATGGCGTAGCCCAGCCAGACCCAGAGCAGGCGGGGATCCACGGGGGTGCGCTTGAGCACATCGGTGCCCAGGTCCAGGCGGAGGCCCTGGAGGTACCACACCACCACCCCAAAGGCGATGAGCAGGTAGCCCCAGCGGATCCAGTAGGGGCGCAGCCCCTCCTTCACCTTCCAGCGCAACAGCAGCCAGCGGTCGAAGCGCTCGCTCTTCTCCTCGGCGAAGTGCAGGGCCAGCAGCTGATCCACCAGGGGAGCGTAGCGGTGGACCTTCAGTTCCTGGATCTCCTCCTCGCCATTCACCTTGCGCAGGAAGGCCGAGCGGATCTTTCCGACGCATTCTTCCCAGGGGGCCTCCTCCCGTTGCAGCGAGAGGTGCAGCCGCACCAGCCCCACCCAGAGCAGGGCCTGGGCCATCAGGACCACCCAGAGGGACCAGCCCTGCCAGCCCTGGGTGCGGACGAGGTCGAGAAAACGGGTGAGATCCATGGAGGGAGTGTACCGCTATCCCTCCAAGGTCCGGCAAGGGGTCAGAGGGAGGCCGCCTTGGCAGAGGATCTGAAGGCCGCGGTACCACCTCGCCGTATCACCTATCGATCCGCTCCCTTTGGAAACAAGGTCCGCACGCTCAAGAATGCCAGGAGCGGAATCGCGAACGCGTAAATGTACTGCGTCCGCGACACGCCGATGCCGAACGGAAACCAGATGCCCGGTACGCCGATCGCATCGAGCAGCTCGCCGCCGAATAGCGCGGCCATGATGGAGGCCAACGTGACGAGCGCCAGGGTCCGCATGGGTCCGCTGCGGACGATGCGCGCTCCTATCGCAACAAACAGCGCGATGGACGCGAGCCGGCTGCCCCTCGTCACACTTGCGGAATGGATCACGGCGCCGACAACCGCGGCGATCGCCGCCAGCGCGGCGGACACATCGAAGGTCCGCCACGGAGGAAGGCACCAGCGATTCCAGGCCAGCGTCCAGGCGGCCACCGTGGGCACCCACATCACTGACGCCAGCCAGGCATAGGTCGCCAGATCCATCAGATCGGTCCAAGCGAGGATCGCGTTGTTGAGACGCCTGGCCGCCATGAGCGCGAGCGCGATGCAGGCAAAGATCAGGAAACGCCCGTGGCTGCTTCGAGGCCGGCACCAGAGTGCCCAGCCAATGAGTGCAAACATCGTTAACGGCTCGATCACATCGACGATGTAACCGGCGATGGTTCGCTGCCATTGCACGCGGTGGAGCGCCTCGCTCGCCGGCCGCGGAGCCAGTATGGGCACGCTGTGCATGCCGCCGCCGTCTGCGCTGACGCCGGAAACGGGAGGCATGTACGCGCGGACAGCGAGCACGCCACGGGTGCCCGCCACACCGGCAGGCAAGGCGAACTGCAGCGGCCGCGTGCCGACGACCCGCGGGGCCGCACCGAGCCTGCCCGACCCGCCCAACAGTTGACCGTTCCAATAGAGCTCGTAGCCATTCTCGACGAGGGTCGGTCCGAGGATGTCCCACGACGCGGGTCCGGCCGGCACCGTCACTGCGCGCCGGTACCAGGCGTAGCCGTGATAGCCGGGATGACCGTGCGCCATCCATCCGCCGACATAATCAGGCAGACCTACGTCGCCATCGTGGCTGCCCGGCGCGGCGGTCATGTCGACCGTCTCCCAACCGCTATCGTCCGTGGCGGCCTCCGCCCAGTGGGGGTCATCGCCGGTACGGAATCGCCAGGAGCCGTCGAGCAGGGTCGCCGCGGCGCGCAGCTCCGGCGGATCAGGGCGGCCGCCGCTCGCCAGGTCGGCGATCACGATGGCAAATGCCAGCAGCGTCGCAATGGCGACGCCAAGCATCAATTTGCGTTGGGTTGCGTTGATCGAGGCCGCCGTCGAAGCATTCGAATAGGGCTGCATGCAATGACCTCATTGATAGCTTGGCATTGATGTCTTGACATCGATAAACAGGTTAACATTCGAACGAATTCAACCAGTAGGGCCTAGATAGGGGCATAGAAGATCAAGCAACACCGCCTGTTCGCCCGCTGACATTGAGTCCGTGCGTTCCTGAAGCCGTTTCCGGAAGCGCTGGCTCCACCGCAATCGCACCTTCGATATCGGCCCGGCGATCTGACGATGAGCCGCTTGGCAGGTTGCGGTTGCACCGGACCATGGTGCGCGAGCTTGCCCTTGGCTCGCAGCAGAGTCTGCTGAAGCGCGCGTCGTCGAATTGGGGTGTAGGCTTGCCCCAACGGAGGGTGCCATGGCGGCTGAAGGCATGAAGACGGCGGCGGCCTGGGCCAAGGATCTGGGCGTGCCCGAGAAGAAGCTCAAGGACGCCCTCAAGACCGCGGGCATCGAGCCCGACGCCAAGAAGGGCGTGTGCGCCTACTACTCCAAGGCCTCCGCCGAGAAGGCGAAGAAGACCCTCAAGTAGGGGTCAGATCCAAGCCGGGGTCAGACCTTGGCCCAGGGCACTTCGCCGGCGGCGAGGAAGGCTTCGCCGTCCATGCCCCGGTCCTCGGCCCGCTGGATGAGATGCTGGAGGGCCTCGGCCGTGGCCTCGGCGTCCTGCAGGGCGCGGTGGGCCCGGGTGTTGGTGATCCCGAGGAAGGCGCAGAGCTCGGCGAGGCTGCGCCGCGGCAGCTCGGGAATGAGCTTCTTGGCCAGCAGGCGGGTGCAGATGAGCCGGTGGCGCCGCCAGACGCCTTCGGGCAGCCAGGCCTTGAGGAAGCTGCCGTCATAAGGCGCGTGATGGGCCACCCAGATGCGGCCCTCCAGCTGCGGCGCCAGCTTCAGAGCCACCTGCTCCCAGGGCGGGGCGCCCGCCAGCATGGGCAGGCTGATGCCCGTGAGGCGCTGGATCTCCTCCGGAAGGAAGCCCTGGATGGAGGCCAGGCTGGAGTAGCGATCCTCCACCACCACGCCCGAGAGGCGCACCAGGCCGACCTCCGTGATCTCGGAGGGCTGGATGAACCGCCCGTCCTTGCCCCAGCGGGCCTTCGGGCTGCCCCCCGTGGTCTCCAGGTCCAGCACGGCGAACCGCAGTTCCCGGAGGGTGGGGGAGGCGGGCTCGAGGAGCGGCTCCTGCGTCATGCGCTGACCAGGGTCTTGAGCCCATCCCTGAAGAGCACATCAACCTTCTTGCCCAGGCGCCGCTGGACCCGTCCCAGGCCGAAGCTGGGGTGATCCATCCAGGCGCCTTCCTCCCAGCGCTCGACGATGCTGTAGCACCGGGCCTGGGCTCCACCCTGCTCCCGCGTCAGGACTTCCTGGAACTGGGAGACCAGCGAGCCCGGCCGGGGGCCGCCCGCCTTGGCCGCCGCGGGGATCCGCGGCGAACGAGGCAGGGGCTCGGGCTTGGCGACCCGGAACTTGTGCACGGAGCGGCAGTTTCCGCAGATGAGCTTGTCGGGCACGCCATTGGTCACGGTCAGGACCTGATGCCGCGTCTCGCCGCCGCAGCGCCCGCAAGGCGCATCCACATCCTGGCCGGCGTAGTAGGTCTTCGTCGTCATGGTTTCAGATTAGCAGGCCCGAAGTGACCCAGATGCACAGGAAGGCGGGGGCTTCGAGGCCCCCGCCTCCGTCGGGTCCAGCCTTTACTGCTTCGTATGGTCCAGCAGGCCGGTATTCATGAAGTCGAAGCCATCGTTCCTGCTGCGGAGCACATTGACGAAGGGGAAACTGACATCGGTGTGCACATGGATCCCTGGCGTCATCGGCGCTTGGTAGACCAGGGTGTGCTTATCGACGCCGTAGTAGTTGGTGACATGGCTCGTGCAGTTGAGGATGATCTGATTGGAGGTGTTGGAGAAGCTGCCCACATGGACTGCCTCCACCTTGCCGTAGGGACCGCTGGTGACGCCGAAATCCTTGGTCAGGAAGTAGGTGAAGGTCCCGTCGGAATTGAATGTGTATTGCGTCGCTGCATTGGAGTAATCGATGGGGTTGGGCACGCCGACGAAGAGCCACCGGCCGACCAGGGCGGCGTCGAAGGGCTGATTGACGGTGACGGTGCAGGTGGCCGAGATGGCGCCCTTGGTGGCGGTGATGAGCGCCGTGCCTCTCCAGACGGCGGTGACGAGGCCTGCGGCATTCACTGTGGCCACCGTCGGGGCGTTGGAAGTCCAGGTGACCTGGGCATCGTAGGGCGTCACGATCGATCCGTCCGAGAAACGGCCCGTGGCGGTGATGTCCATGGTCTGCCCGGCGCTCCCCGTGGCGGATGTGGGATTCAAGGTGATGGAGGTGAGGGTCGGCGCCGCGGCACTCACCGTGATGGCGGCTGTGCGGGACACCCCGTTCAGGCTTGCGGTGATGGTGGCCGCTCCTGCGGCGACCCCGGTCACCACGCCTCCGGCGTTCACGGTGGCCACTGACGGCGCAGAACTGGTCCAGGTCAGGTGGGAGTCGTAGGGGACCGTGCTGGTGCCGTTGGACCAGTTCACAGTCGAGGTGATGTCCACGGTCTGGCCGATGTTCAGCGTGGCGCTGGCGGGGTCCAGTGAAATGGAGGTCACCGTGGGGCCGGCGTTGACGGTGATGGATGCTGTGCCGGAGACCCCCGAGGCGCTGGCTGTGATGGTGGCCGTGCCTGCGGATAGGGCCGTCACCACCCCGATGGAATCCACCGTGGCCACGGCCGGGGCGCTGGAAGTCCAGATCGCCCGGGTGTCATAGGGAGAGTCGGTGGTGCCGTTCGAGAGGTGCCCGGTCGCTGCGATGTCCACGGTTTGCCCGATATTCAGGGCGCTGCTGATGGGATTGAGAGTGATGGAGGTGAGGGTGGGGCTGGAGGCGTTCACGGTGATGGCAGCCGTGGTGCTGCGGCCGTTGGCGGCGGCCGTGAGTGTGGCGGATCCGGCGCCGACAGCCGTGACAACGCCCGCCGAATTCACGGTGGCGACACTGGGGGTGTTGGTGGACCAGGTCACATTGGCGTCATAGGGGGTGGTGGAAGTGCCGTTGGACCAGTTGGCGGTGGCGGTGAAATCTGCGGTCTGCCCCACATTCAGCGTCACGCCCGCCGCCGGATTGAGGGTGATGGAGGTGAGGGTGGGGCTGGAGGGGCTCACGGTGATGGTGGCCGTGGTGTTGAGGCCGCTGGCAGTGGCCGTGAGGATGGCGGATCCGGCGGCGACGGCCGTGACGACCCCAGCGGAATTCACGGTGGCCACGCCGGGAAGGTTGGTGGTCCAGGTGACGCTGGAATCGTAAGGTGTGGTCGAGGTGCCGTTGGACCAGTTGGCGGTGGCGGTGAAATCCGCCGTCTGCCCCACATTCAGGGTGACGCCCGCGGCGGGGTCGAGGGTGATGGAGGTGAGAACGGCGGAGGAGGCATTGACGGTTACGGCAGCGGAGCCCTGGATGGCGCCCTGGGTCGCGGTAATGGTGGCGGTTCCGGCCGCCACCCCGTCCACCAGGCCGCTGGCGGAAACGGAGGCCGTTCCGGGGGCGCTGGAAGTCCAAGTCACTGAACTGTCATAGGGCGTGACCGTGGTGCCATCGGAGAAGTGGCCCGTGGCCTGGATGTCGACCGAGGCGCCCACATTGAGGGTGGGCCCCGAGGGGTTGAGGGTGATGGAGGTGAGGACCGCGGGCGAGGCGTTGACAGTCACGACGGTGGACCCCTGGATGGTGCCCTGGGTCGCGGTGATGGTGGCGGTTCCGGCCGCCACCCCGCTCACCAGGCCGCTGGAGGAGACGGAAGCTGTCCCCGGGGCGCTGGAGGTCCAGGTCACTGAGTAGGGTGTGACCGTGGTGCCGTCGGAGAAGTGGCCCGTGGCCTGGATATCCACAGAGGCGCCCACGATGAGGGTGGGGGCGGAGGGGGCGAGGGTGATGGAGGTGAGGGCGGAGGAGGAGGCGTTGACGGTTACGACGACAGAGCCCTGGATCGCGCCCTGGGTCGCGGTGATGGTGGCGGTTCCGGCTGCCACCCCGCTCACGAGGCCGCTGGCGGAAACGGAGGCCGTTCCCGGGGCGCTGGAGGTCCAGGTCACGGCGTAAGGTGTGACCGTGGTGCCGTCGGAGAAGCGACCCGTGGCCTGGATACTCACCGAGGCGCCCACGATGAGGGTGGGTGCCGTGGGAACGACGGTGATGGAGGTCAGGGTCGGGGTGATGGAAGACGGGGTCGGGGGGGGCGTGCTGGAACCACCACCGCCTCCCCCGCACGCTGAGATCAGGAGGGACAAGGCTCCTGTGAGCAGGGCCCGGATGGCACTGAGGCGGTGTGGGGGCGGGGCGGCAGGGCGCATGGAGGTCCTCCAGGATGGGTGCTTCAGCCTCGGAGATCGGCCATGGGGAGGGGAGGTACGATTCTGAGAAGCTGGGTGGGCCACCTGGAATTGCCGGATGTTGCGGATCCCCCGTAGACTGGTCCCCCCAACCCGGAGCCAGCCCTGAGCGCTAGGACGCCCACAGTCTTTCTCGATCCCCAGAGCCGGGAGCCGGTCTATCTGCAGATCGCCCACTCCCTCATGCAGGAGATCCACCGCGGACGCCTCCACCCCGGGGACGGCCTGCCGGGCTACCGGACTCTCGGCGAGCGGCTGGGGGTGAGCCGCAACACCGTGATGGCCGCCTACCGGGAGCTGCAGGCAGAGGGCTGGGTGGTCTCCACGCCGGGGGAGGGAAGTGTCGTGGCGCCGGACCCCCCGACCCGGCTGCCCGGGCAGCCCCCTTCGGCCGGGGTGGTTCCCGAGGGGACCGCCATGGGCTTCGACCTGGCGTCGGGGCGGCTGGAGGAGGCTCCCAAGGGTTCGCCGGGCCTGCTGAAGGTCGCCAGCGGCCTCCCGGATCCTCGCCTGCTGCCCGGCGCGGAGCTGGCGCGGGCCTACCGCCGGGCCCTGGTCCTGAACCGCCAGCAGAACCTGGAACTGGAGGATCCCCAGGGCCACCCCATGCTTCGCCAGTCGCTGGCCCGGATGCTCAGCGAATCCCGGGGCATCGCCGCCTCCCCGGAAAACATCCTGGTCACCCGCGGCAGCCAGATGGCCCTGTTCCTGGTGGGACAGGCGCTGATCTCCGCCGGTGAGGCCGTGGCGGTCGAGGCCCTGGGCCACCCCGGCGTATGGGAGGCGTTCGCCCGGGGCGGGGCGCGCTGCCTTCCGGTGCCCGTGGATGCCGAGGGGATGCGCGTCGGCGCCCTGGCGCAGTTGGCGGAATCCGAGCGCCTGCGGGCCGTCTTCGTCACGCCGCTGCGCCAGTACCCCACCCTGGTGGCCCTGTCGGCCGAGCGGCGCGCCCGCCTCATGGCCATGGCCCAGGCCCATCGCTTCGCCGTCATCGAGAACGACCAGGACAGCGAGTTCCTCTTCGAGGGCCGCCCGCGGGCCCCCCTGGCGGCGGAGGACCGCGCCGGGGTGGTGATCCACGTGGGCACCCTCAGCAAGATCTTCAGCCCCAACCTGCGCCTGGGGTTCGTGCATGGACCGGCGCCACTCGTCGCCCGCATGCGCGCCTTGCGGCAGGCGCTCGACCGCCAGGGGGACATGGTGCTGGAGCGGGCCTTTGCCGAGCTGCTGGATGACGGGGCCATCCACCGCCACCTCAACCGCATGCAGCAGACCTACCGGACCCGCCGGGATGTCCTCTGCCGCGCGCTGGGCCGCGCCCTGGGCGGGGAATTGACCTTCCAGGTGCCCGAAGGCGGATTGGCCTTGTGGGCCCGGGTGGCCGAAGGGGTGGATGTGGACCGCTGGGCGGCCCGGGCCCTCGAGCATGGCGTGGCCTTCCAGCCCGGACGGCGGTTTGCCTTCGATGGCGGCCCGGTGCAGGCCCTGCGGCTGGGCTTCTCGAACTATCCCGAATCCGACTTGGAGGAGGTGGCCCTCCGCATGCGCGCCGCGCTGGGAGGCGACCGATGAGCCTGCTGCTGAGTTCCCTGGATGGGCGCATCACCCTCAAGGGCCTGCTGGGCGCCGGCGGCATGGGCGAGGTCCACCGGGCCTGGGATGCAGGCCTGGAGCGCCCCGTGGCGGTGAAGTTCGTGCGCAGCAGCGACCTGAAGGAGGCTGATCGGCTGCTGCTGGAAGCGCGCCTCCAGGCTCGGGTGGAGCACCCGAATGTGGTGCGCGTGCACGACACTGGCACGCTGGAAGGGCGCCCCTGCATCCTCCTCCAGCTGGTGGAGGGGCGGACCTTCGCGGACCTCCACGCCAGCGACGACTGGCGGACCAAGGTCGTGCTCGCGGCCCAGGCCGCCCGCGGCCTGGGCGCGGCCCACCGCATGGGCCTGATCCACCGGGATGTGAAGCCCGCCAACATTCTCATCGAGGATACGGAGGAAGGGCCCCAGGCCCGCCTGTCGGACTTCGGCCTGGCCCGGGATGAGGAGGGCGGGCTCACCCGCTCGGGCCTGATGATGGGCACCGTGGACTTCATGGCCCCGGAGCAGGTGACGGGGGTCGCGCCCGTGGATTTTCGCGCGGACATCTACGGGCTGGGCGCCACGCTCTACGCCGTGCTCACGGGCCACCCGCCCTTCAGGACCACCCCGGGTCCCACGGCATCTGCCCCGAGCACCCGCGATCTGCGGGCCGCCACCCCGGAAGGGGACCTCCATCCCGGGGACCTGCTGCGCCGGGTCCTGGAGGAGGAGCCGCGCTCCCTCCGGGCCCAGGTGCCCGGCCTTCCCAAAGACCTGGCCATCATCGTCGCCAAGGCTATGGAAAAGGATCCCTCGCGGCGCTATGCCACGGCTGAGGCCTTGGCCGAGGATCTGGAGCGGGCCAGCCGGGGTGAACCCATCCACGCGACCCGGGTGGGGTTCCTGGATCAAGTGAGCCGCTGGTCCCGGCGGAACCGCATGACGGCCCGGGTTCTCGCGGGGGCCTCGGTGCTGCTCCTGTTGGGCCTTGGCTATACCCTGGTCGCCTCTCGGCGGGCGGGCTTGATTGCGCTGGAGAACGCCCGGCTCGGCGCGGAAGCGGCCGCCATGGAAAGCGTGCTGAAGCGGGAGTACCTGCTGCCTGCCCATGACCTGCGGCCCGTCCTTCAGGCCATCCGCCGGAAGATGGCCGTCCTCGCGGTGGACGGGACCCGCGCCGAGGCGCCCCGGGCCTATGCCCTGGGCCGGGGGCACCAGCTCCTGGAGGAATGGCCCGAGGCCCGGGTTCAGCTGGAAAGGGCCCGCGCCCTGGGTTTCAGGACCCAAGAGAGCGAGCTGGCCTATGGCCTCGTCCTGGCCGAACTCTACGACCAGGGCCTCAGGCAGGCCCGGACCATCCCTGATCCGGGAGTCCGGCAGGCCCGCCTGGAGGCCCTCCGGGAGGAGCTCCTGAAACCCTCGGTGGCCGCCATCCGGGCCCAGGCGGCCGCGATGCCCGAGCGCACCCACACCCTCCTGGGGCAGGTGGACCTGCTGGAGGGCCGCCTGGAGGAGGCGCTCCAGCATGCCAAGGATGCCCAGGCCTCGCCGGTGGAACAGGCCGAAGGCTTGTTCCTGGAGGCCCGGATCCTGGTCGAGAAGCGGGAGCGGTTGTATGTGAAGCACGCCCACCAGGAGGCCATGGGGGCCCTTCAGGCTGCGGCCCGCGCACTGGAGGCGGCCCGCCTGATCGCCCGGAGCGACCCCAGGGTGGCAGAGGCCCTGGTGCAGTGCAGCCTTCTGATGGCCAGCCACCAGCGATCGCTCGGCGCTCCGACGGCCGAGACATTGGCCCAGGCCCGGGCCTGGTTCGAGGGGGCCAAGGCCCTGCACGGGGACGAAGGCCGGCTGGCGGTCATCGAGGCGGTCCTGTGGCAGCGCCTCAGCATGTCCAAAAAGGATGTGGGCCAGAGCGGTGTCCAGGAGGACACCGCCGCCCTGGAACTGCTGCGTCAGGCCGTCCTCCGGCATCCCCTGCAGACGGACCTCCACCGCCATCTGGCCAATGCGTATTACAGCTACTGCTACGCCAAGGTCGCCGCGGGCGAAGACCCCGGGAACAGCTTCGAACTGGGCTATCAGGCCGTGGAGTCGGCCCTGAAGCTCTCTCCGCAGGATTGGCGGCTCCCCTACACGGGGGCCCTGCTGGCCCAACCCGAGAGCCTGTATCTGAACACCCGCGGGCTCGATGCCCGGGCCGCCGCCCAGCGGGGCATCCAGTACGCGGAACGGGCCATCCGCCTGGGGGCCGCGGCGAATGCGAAGGGGATCCGGGCGGATTGCCTGGTGGAACTGGCCAAGGCGCAGTACGGGGCCGGCGAGGATCCCGCGGGGACCCTCCAGCGGATCATGGAGGACAACGCCCAGGGTGTCAGCCTGGCCCCGACGGATCAGATCATGCGCATCAACGCCACGGCGGCGGCCATCCAGGCCGCCCAGCTGGTCCGGAACCTCAAGGGGGACATCCGGCCCTACCTCGAGCAGGCGGCCCAGTGGAACGAGGGGAGCCAGCCCAAGTACATCGAGGCCCAGCGGAACCGGCTGGACCTCCGGTTGCTCCAGGTGCAGGCCGGGCCCCGCGAGGGTCAGCTCGAGGCCTGCGACCGCCTCATTCAGGACTGCCAGTCGGTGGAGAAGCAGTTCCATACGCCGCTGCCCTTCCAGTCGGGATCGGCCTGGCGGCTGAAGGCCCGGTTGCAGCTCCAGGCGGGCGTGGATCCGTCCGCGGCCTTCGCGGAAGCGCGCAAGCAGTTCCTCGGTATGGAGAAAGAGAACCCCTCGAATGTGCAGGCCTACGCGGAGACCGCCTTCACCTGCCTGGAGGAGGCCCGGTGGCGCCTGGCCCGGGGCCCGGCTGCTCCGGGGCCCCTCGAAGCGGCCCGGGCGGCGCTGGATCGTTTCCGCAAAGTGCAGGCCGATCAGACGCTCCTGTTCGCCCTGGAAGCGGCGGTGCTGCGCCTGGAGGCCGGGCTCGTCCCCGCCGATCAGAGAGCCTCGATCCTGGAACGGGCCCGCGGGCTGTGGAACCGCGCCCTCACGCGCAACCGCCACCTCGGCATCCATCCGGAATTCGCGGGTCTTCACCTCGGTTCCTAGCTGCCTTCCTGAAAGCCCCTGTCAGCAGGGACCGGGGCGGGACAGGCAGGCATTGGCCTTGTCGCCACAGGTCTGGACGAGCCGGGTGCGGGCGTCGGCCTCGGCCTGGCGGGCTGTCGCAGCCAGCTGTTCCGCATGCGTCAAGGCGCTCCCCGCCGCGGCCAGCTCTCCGAGGATGAACTCGGCGGCAAGCAGGGCCGCCCCCGCGGCCACGGCCAGCACGGCGGCGACGGCATAGCCGATCACCGGGATGAGGGTGGCCGCCGCCGCCGAGGCCGCCAGGACGATGGCCACGCCCGTGGCGACCGCGAGGTCGGACCGGAGGTTGTCCACGGTGCGCTGGGCTGCGGCCGCGGCCGCTTCGGCCTGGCAGCGCTCCAGCCGCCGCTGGTCCCACTCGGCGCAGAGCACGCCGCAATCGCTCGAATCCGAGGGGGCGCCCACGGGGGTGCCCTTCGGCGTCCGGTTGGACTGGGTGATGTGGCCGCCGATGAACGGCAGGACCAGGGCGGCGAGAACGACGAGCACGACGATCACGATCATGGGGGCTCCTGGAGTGGGGGTGGGGAGAGGACTAGAGAGATCGGTCAACCCCTGCGGAGAGCAGGTGGCCAGGGGCAAGGCTCGTGTCGCGGCCTCGCGCACCCCAGGTACGCCCTTCGGAAAGCGCCTGGGCCACCCCCCACTGGTTCTGACAGCCCTCGCCGCGGACTGGCCCAACCCCTTTCGGGAAAGCGGGCCTGGGTGGCGGCGTCCCCACCCCCGAGGCTGGGATCGCGCGGCGACTGCCGCCGGTGCGGAGCCCCATGGGAATCCGCATCCTCCCGCACGACTGCTACCTATGGGGGCCCTATGCACCACCGTCATCTGTTGGGCGCGCTTCTCTGCTTCCTCGCCGCTTGCGGCGGCGGCGGAGGTGGAGGGGATTCCGTGTCCAAGGGGCCCTCCCTCCCGGCGGCGCCCTCCTGGCAGGCGCCCGTGACCCTCGTCGACTCGGGGTATCTGGAGGGGGCCCTGCTGGCGGGGGACGGGAAGGGCGGCGTCTTCGCGGCCTGGACGCGGGCAGGCACGGACCCGGGGGGCACGCCCTACTGGGAGCAGGTGGCCGCCCGCCAACGCGCCGACGGCACCTGGGAAGCCCCGCAGGTCATGGATGTGGCCACCGGCAGCAATCCCTTCCAGGCGCCCGTGGCCGCCCTCGATGCCCGGGGGAAGGGATTCGTCGCGTGGTTCGAGGCGGTGCCCCGCAGCACGACCACCGCGCTGCGGACGGTGCCCGTGGATCTGGGGGCGGCCTCGCCGTTTGGATTTCGGGCGACGGCCCTGGTGGTGGACTTGAAGGGTCCCTCGGACCTGCACCTGGCCACCGGTAGCGACGGCAGCGCCCTCGCCGCCTGGTCGGCCCTCCGGACGGACGCCAGCCTGGGGGTGGATTTCACCATCGTCCAGGCCGCCCGCCTCGAGGCGGGTGGGGCGTGGGGTGCCGCTCATTCCCACCACCTGAACATGTACTCCCGGCAGTACATCCATGATGTGGTGGGCGATGGGAGGGGAGCCTATGCGCTCGATTTCTCCACTGGGGACGATGCCTGGGTGGACAACGAGGCCGTGGACTATGTCCTGGGCGCCGGTACCGCGACCGGGATCGGGGGATGGCAGCCCCCCTCCCAGCAGACCCTGCCCACCGGGCACCCCCCGGTCTGGAGCCTGGCCGCCGACGGCCGTCTCGAGACCTGGCTTCTCTACGGCGTGGCGGGGGAGGGGGATCCCCAGCGCCAGGCCTGGCCCCGCAGCCGCTCGGCCTCGGGGGCGTGGACGGTGGGGGAGAAGGTGAGCCTGCCTCTTCCAGCCACCAGCCTGGTGGCCTTTCGCGAAACCGGCGCGGCCGGGTGGATGGCCGGAACGGGCTCCGAGGGTCTCTGGGTGGCACCCTTGTCCAGCGCCTCGCCGGGCGCGGCCCGGACGCTCGTGGCGGCCCCCACGCGGACCGAAGGGCTGGTGGGGACCCGTGACGCTTCGGGCCGTCCAGCCCTGCTTTGGATCCAGCGCGGGTCGACCGGTGCGTACGAGGGCATCGGATTCTCCCGCTGGGATGGCACCGCGTGGACCTCGCCCACGATCCTCTCCGGCACCGCCGGGAAGACGATTCAGCGTCTCGCAGCCCTGCCCGGGCCCGGGGGCCTTCTGGCGGGCTGGGTGGAGGTGGGGGATCGGGTCCTCCTGTTCCGGACGGCGCTCTGGAAATGAGGTCGCCCCGCAGGCGGGAGGTGGCCCAGGCCGTTTCCCGGAAGCGTGCCTGGGGCGGGTCGGCGCGGGGCTGCACTCTGGCTCCCAACCCCGAGGTGTGACATGAACCGACGATTCCAGGCCGCTCTGCAACTCCCCTCGGTTGTCCTCGCCTCCTGCCTTCTCGCCTGTGGCGGCGGCAGCGGGGGCGGAGGGAGCACGCCCGTGCCGCCTGCCGCCGCGGACTTCAGCCTCCAGGTGGCGCCCGGGAGCCTCCAGATCCCCGCGGGCGGCAGCGGCTTCATCACCCTCACCCTGGCGCGCCTGAACGGGTTCTCGTCGGCGGTCACCATCACGGGCGTCGGGTTTCCCGCCGGCGTGGTCATCAGCGGTACCGTGCCGGCCGGGGCGAGCACGCTGCAACTCCCCGTGGTGGTGGGGGCGGGTGTGCCGCCCTCGGCCTACACCGGTCTCAGCCTCCGGGCCCAGGCCGGGACCCTCGGCCACGAGGCGCCCTTCAGCCTCACGGTGGCCCAGGCCCTGGCGCCGGGCCAGCTCCGCGACGACCAGGTGCAGGCGGCCGGCGGGCACCAGACCGGGGGCGTCTATGAGAACCAGGCCGTCGTGCGCGAAGGCGTTTCGATCCTGACGGCCAGGGATGTAAGCGACGGCACGCGCGCCCGCCACGGGTTCTACCCCAGCGGCGTGCCCGCCGATCGCTGACGGACATCTGCGACCCACCCTCTTCCCGGAGCCCCCATGCGACACCCCATGAATGCCCGCCTTCTGGCCCTTTCCTTCCTCGCGGGCCCGGCCCTGGTGGCGCAGGCGCCGCCGGTCCCACCGGCCCCGCCCCTGCCCGTGCTGGCGTACCAGGGGCGCCTGACAGAGGCGGGCCTGCCCGTCACGGGAACGCGGATCTTCGTGTTCTCGATCCTGGATGGCGCCGGGGTCGAGCTCTGGACCTCCGGGAACCAGACCGTGTCGGTCAACTCCGGCCTCTACGCGGTGCTCCTGGGAGCGCCGCCGATGCCCGCCATGGCCACCGCGCTGCTGGCCCAGCCCAACCTCAAGCTGCATGTCGTCGTCGCCGGCAGCGCGCTTTCGCCGGACGCGGACCTGGTGCCCGCCCTCCAGGCGCGCTCCGCCTTCGAGGTGAGCGGCGCCTTCGCGGGAGACATCGGCGGCACGCAGAACGCCACCACCCTGCTCCAGCTGCAGGGCATTCCGCTGGACCTCACGACGCTTCCGCCCGCCTCGGGCCAGGGCCTCGTCTACAACGGCACCAAGTGGATTCCCGGAACCGCGGCCGGTACGCCCGGGCCCGCGGGGCCCCAGGGACCCGCAGGCCCCGAAGGCCCCATGGGTTTGATGGGTCCCACGGGTCCGGCGGGAAGCCCTGGGAGCGCGGGTCCGACCGGGCCGACCGGACCTGCCGGGCCCCAGGGGCCCGCCGGGGCGAGCCCCTTCACCTTGAGCGGAGCGAATGCGGTGCTCACCACCGGCAAGGTGGGCATTGGCACGGCCACGCCGGTCCTTCCCCTGGATGTCTCCGGGAGCATCGGGCTCACGGGCCACCTCTTCATGGGGAACAGCGTCCCCATGCTCCACAAGTTCTCCGCCCCGGGCACGGTGGGCGGCAACACCTTCGTGGGCGCCGGCTCGGGCAATCTCGGCCTTCCCGCCCAGACGGTCAACCCGCAGTGGGCTTCCTACAACACGGGTGCGGGCAGCAGCGCCCTCAACGCCCTCACGACCGGATCCTGGAATACCGCCGTCGGCGCCTCCAGCCTCCTGTCCAACACTTCTGCCGGAACGAATACGGCCGTGGGCGCCCGCACCCTGTCGCTGCAGTCCTTCAGCAACGGCGGCGTGGCCTGGGATGCCTGGAACACCGCCGTGGGGTTCGAAGCCCTGTACGCCAACCAGCCCGTCAGCACCTTGAACGGCGACCGGAACACCGCCGTGGGGGCGGTGGCCCTGCGGAACAACACCACCGGTCGCACCAACACCGCCGTGGGCGTGGACAGCCTCCAGCAGAACACCACCGGCGAAGGGAATGTGGCCATGGGCTTCGAGTCCCTGCTGGGGAACACCACCGGCTACTCGAATGTGGCCGTGGGCAACCAGGCCCTGAACTCGAGCGGCAGCAGCTTTAGCAACACCGCCGTGGGCACGGAGAGCCTCCGGTTCTTCAACGACGGCTCGGGCAACACGGGCATCGGCCAGCTGGCTCTCAGCGCGCTGGGCTCAGGATCCAACAATGCGGCCCTGGGTCTGGGAGCTGGCGCCCTGCTCCAGACCGGCAGCAACAACCTCTACCTCGCCCACTCCGGCTCGGCGACCGAAAGCAACACCACCCGTATCGGGAAGACCCAGACCCGCGCCTTCATGGCCGGGGTCTTCGCCACGACCACGGGCCACCCCACCACCCTCCTCGTGCAGGTGGACCAGAACGGACAGCTGGGGACGGCCGCCTCCTCCCGGCGCTACAAGCAGGACATCGAGGACATGGGCGCGGTGACCGATCGCCTGTTCGACCTGCGGCCCGTCACCTTCCACTACAAGGCTCATCCCGAGGGTCCCACCCATTTCGGCCTCATCGCCGAGGAGGTGGATCAGGTGATGCCCGAGCTGGTGGTGCGAGGCCGGGACGGCCAGATCGAGACCGTGGCCTACCAGGAGCTGGCGCCCATGCTGCTCAACGAAGTGCAGAAGCAGCGCCGGGAACTCCAGGCCCTGAAGGCCGAACTGGAGGAGATCCGCGCGATCCTCCGCCGGCCCGGCCAGCGCTACTGACCACCCACGCATTCCCGCGCATCGAAGCGCATCGATGTTCCTTGAATCCCCTTTTCCCGGAGCCGACCATGACCCTCACCCTTCCCACCTCTTTTCGCCTCCTGCTGGCCATCAGCGGCCTAGCCTTCCTCCTCGCCTGCGGCGGCGGGGGTGGAAGCACCAGCGGCAGCGCGCCGAAGCCCCTGCCGGCGGGACCTCGCCTGACCACCACGCCGTCCGCCCAAGCCGGCTACCAGGGAGATCAGGTCACCTTCCGGGTGGCGGCGGAAGGGACGGGTCTCAGCTACCAGTGGCTCCGCAACGGCAGCGTCATCGCCGGGGCCACGACCGACTCCTTCGTTCTGCCGGTCCAGGCGGCGGATGATCAGGCCCGCTACAGCGTGCGGGTCACCGCCTCGGCGGGGGGCATCACCACCAGCCCCGAGGCGGTGCTGGATGTGCTCTATGCGGATCCGGCCGTGGCGGCGGGCCACGATCACGCCCTCGCCATCACGACGAAGGGCAAGGTCTACGCCTGGGGCGTGGGCGCGAACGGTCAGCTGGGTCTCGGCGACTACCAGGCCCGCATGGTCCCCACTGCCGTGGCGCTGCCCGGCCCGGCGGTGCAGGTGGCGGCGGGTTGGGGGCATTCCCTTGCGTTGCTGGCCGATGGCCGCGTCTTCGCCTGGGGGACCAATGTCTCGGGACAGCTCGGCGATGGCACCACGACCATGCGGAATGTCCCCGGCCCGGTGCCGGGCCTGAGCGGCGCGATCTACCTCACCTGCGGGTACAACCACAACCTGGCGGTGAAGTCGGACCAGTCGATATGGGTGTGGGGCTACAACTCCCACGGACAGCTCGGCCTGGGGGACAAGGCCAATCGCCTGGTTCCGACCCAGAGTCCCATCTCCGCCCAGGCTCTGGCGGGTGCTTCGCTCGGTGAACTGCATACCCTGCTAGTCGGGCTCAGCGGCGACCTCTTCGGCTGCGGCGACAACGGGTATGGACAGCTGGGTTTCCCCTATTCTCCCACCACCGAATACCTGACATTCACGCAGATCCTCGCCCGCGGCGCGAAGGCCGCCCGGGCCTTCTCCCTCTATTCGACGATGCTCGGGACGGATGGCCTCCCCTACGGCACCGGGGAGAATGTGTATGGCCAGCTGGGCGACGGCAGCTTCACCACCCGCTACGGCTTCGTCCCCATGGGCACGGCGGGCCTCAGCACCGCAAGTACCCTGGACGCGCCCATCCCCGGCCAGTACCACACCCACCTGTTGAACGCGGCCGGGGATGTGGCCAGCACGGGCTACAACTGGTACGGGCAGCTGGGATTCGGGGCACCTTCCACCACCTCGACCACCTCGCCCCAGGCGCTTTCCGGGCTCAAGGCGCTGGCTCTGAGCGCAGGTTCCATGTCCACCTATGCGGTCCTGCCGGACCTCTCCGTGAAGGCCTGGGGCTACAACAACAACGGTCGGCTGGGCGACGGCACCGCCACTGATCGCCCCTCGCCCACCACGGTCCCGGGCCTGTTCCTGGGACCCGTTCCCACGGGCATCACGCCCCCGGCGCCGGCGGCCCTCCGCGGCCTGCAGGCGAAAGCCCCGGCCAGGTTCTGATGGGTCCCGCCTATTGGAGCAGCGCCTTCACCTGGTGGAGGCGCTGCTCTTTTTCCTCGGCCTGACCACGCAGTTTGGCCACGGCAGCCTCGGGCGCCTTGGTGACGAAGCTGTCGTCGGCCAGGCGGGCGCGCAGGGGTTCGAGTTCCTTCTCGAGCTTGGCCAGTTCCTTTTCAAGCTTGGCCTTTTCGGCGGCAGGATCCTTGAGGCCCGCCAGCTCCAGGGCCACGGCACCCCCCGCCACCACCGCCACCGTGCGGGTGGGCGAGGCGAGATCGCCCTTCGCGAAAGTGACGGATTCCAGCCGCGCGATGGACTTCAGGGCCTCGGTGAAGGGCTCCAATTCGCCCAGGGAGCAGAAGGCGGGCACGCGCTTGCCGGGGTCCACGCCCTGCTCGGCCTTGAGGCGGAGAAGGGCCGACAGCACTTCCTGGAACCGGGGGATGATCGCGGCATCGCCGCCCCGGACCTGGAGGATCTTCTCGTCCACGGGCCAGGAGCGCTGGGCCAGCAGACGCGGCTCTCCCGAGGGCAGGCGCCCGTCCATCATCGCCTCGTGGATCTCCTCGGTCAGGAAGGGCACGAAGGGATGCAAGGCTCGGAGCAGGAGGTCGAGGAAGTGGAGGATGGCGGCCTTCTGGGCCTTGGTTCCACTCTGGAGCTGCACCTTGGCCAGCTCGATATAGGTGGCGCAGAAATCATCCCAGACCAGGTGGTAGAGGCGGTCCGCCGCATCGTGGAATCGGAAGGCTTCGATGGCTTCCGTGATGGCGGTGAGTTCCTCCCGCAGCCTCCCCACCATCCAGAATTCGGCTTCACCGAATTCCGGCGCCGTATCCAGCGTGATGGATTCGTCCAGGTTCATCTGCACGAACCGTGATGCGTTCCACAGCTTGTTGCAGAAGTTCCGGCTGGCCTCGAGGCGCGCGGTGCTCATGGCGATGTCCGTGCCCGGCGCAGCCATGATGGCCAGCGAGAAGCGCAGGGCGTCCGTGCCGTATTCCTCCATCACCTCCAGGGGGTCGATGACATTCCCCTTGGTCTTGCTCATCTTCTGGCCGCTGGCGTCGCGCACCAGGCTATTGAAGTAGACCTTGCGGAAGGGCACCTCGCCCATCCAGGTGAGGCCTGCCATGGCCATGCGGGCCACCCAGAAGAACAGGATGTCGTAGCCCGTGATGAGCACGCTGGTGGGGTAGTAGCGCTTCAGTTCGGTGGTTTCATCCGGCCATCCGAACACGCTGAAGGGCCATAGCGCCGAGGAGAACCAGGTGTCCAAGGTGTCCGGGTCCTGCTTCAGTTCTTCGGCTCCACAGGCGCAGCAGGCGGAGGGTTGTTCCAGCTCCACATGAAGCTCCCCGCACTTCGCGCAGGTCCAGGCGGGGATGCGATGGCCCCAGACCAGCTGGCGGCTGATGCACCAGTCCTGGATGTTGGTGAGCCAGTGGTTCCACACGGCCGTGTGATGCTCGGGCGTGAACTGGATGGCGCCGGTATTGACGGCCTCCAGGGCCTTGGCGGCGGCCTCTCTCACATCCATGAACCACTGCTCGCTGACGAGCGGCTCCAGCACGGCGCCGCTGCGGTCGCTGAGGCTGATCTTGTGCGTGTAGTCCTCGACCTTGACCAGGAAGCCCTGCTCCTCCAGGTCCGCAACCACCCGCTTGCGGGCCTCGAAGCGATCCAGGCCCGCGTAGGCGCCGGCGGCGGCGGTCATCTTGGCGTCGAAGCCGATGATGGTGATGGAGTCCAGCTTCAGGCGCTGGCCCGCTGCGAAATCGTTGGGATCGTGGGCCGGCGTCACCTTCACGCAGCCTGTGCCGAAGGCGGGATCCACGAAGCTGTCGGCCACCACCGGGATCTGGCGGCCCGTGAGCGGATGGTTCATGAGCTTGCCGATCATGCCCTGGTAGCGCTCGTCATCGGGATGCACGGCCACGGCCGTATCGCCCAGCATGGTCTCGGGCCGGGTGGTGGCGACGACCACATCGCCGCTGCCATCGGCCAGGGGGTAGCGCAGGTGCCAGAGCTTGCCGCGACGCTCCTCGTATTTCACTTCCAGGTCGCTGAGGGCGGTCTGCAGGGCCGGATCCCACTGGATCATGCGGGGGCCGCGGTAGATGCGGCCGGCCTTGTAGCTTTCCACGAAGACCTTGCGCACGGCCTTGTTGAGGGAGGGGTCCAGCGTGAAGCGGTTGCGGGTCCAGTCCACGGAGCAGCCCAGGCGCTTCAGCTGGTGCTCGATGGCGCCCTGGTTCTTCTCCTTCCAGTCCCAGATGCGCTTTTCGAAGGCGTCCCGGCCCAGCTGGTGGCGGTCCGTGCCTTCGGCCTTCAGTTGGCGCTCAACCATCATCTGCGTGGCGATGCCCGCGTGGTCCGTGCCGGGCACCCAGAGGGCGTCGAAGCCCTGGGCCCGCTTGAAGCGCGTGAGCACATCGTGGAGGGTGTTCACCAGGGCATGGCCCATGTGCAGGTTGCCCGTGATGTTGGGCGGCGGGATCACGATGGACCAGGGCGCCTTGCCGCTGGCGGGAGCGGCCTCGAAGGCCCTGGATTCTTCCCAGACCTCGTACCAGCGCGTCTGCGCCGTCCTGAAGTCGAAAGCCTTGTCCATCTCTCGCATTGCCATCCTTGTCTTGGCCTTTCCCGGCTCCAAACCGGCGTGGCCGATTTGGAGTAGGTGATATGGGACTTCCTAGGATCAGCCAGCCCAATGGGCCAGTTTACCCGTGGAAGGAGAAGGCTTCCAGGCGGGGAAGCCGGGGAGTCGGCCGTCATCATAAATACGATATGATGGTCATCATTCGTCCATGACGGGACGGGAGGCCTCATGAATCCTCGTCGGATCGCCGCTTTGGGGGTGCTGGGCCTCCTGGTTGCAGGGATCTGCGCCGGGCAGGAGCGGCCGCTGGTCGCTCCCCACGCCAAGGCGAAGGTGATCTGCACCGACTGTCACCAGAAGGAGAAGCCCACCACGGCGGCGGTGCCGGACGAGGCCTGCATGGTCTGTCACGGCGACTACCCGGCCATGAAGGCGCTGACGAAGGATGCCAAGCCCAACCCCCACGCCTCGCCGCACGACCCGATCCTTTGCACGGAATGCCACCGGCAGCACAAGCCGCCGGTGGTGAAGTGCCTGGAATGCCATGAGGGGAAGTTCACCTTCAAGATCAAGTGACCGCCCAGGGATGACAAGATGGGAGGGTTCCAGTGAGCGCCCCCATGTCATTCCGATGCCTTATCGTCTCTTCGGCCCTGATCCTCGGGGCGGTTCCCGCCAGGGCGGGGGCCTTGGTTGAAGGGCGGGTGCTGCCCTACCGCCAGGTGGAGGTCAGTGCGCCGGTTTCGAGCCGGATCACGGAGATGCGCGTGAAGGAGGGTGAGGTCGTGAAGGCGGGCCAGCCCCTGGCCCTGCTCTACGGGAAGCTGGAGGAACTGGAGATGCAGCGGGCCAAGGCCCTGCTGGAGCGCCGGGAGTTCGAGGCCAGGGGGGCCAAGCGCCTCTACGACAACAAGGTCATTCCCGAGGCCAGGGCCCTGGAATCGCGCATCGATCTGGAGCTGGCGCGCCTTCAATACGAGACGGCGGCGGAGCAGGTGAGGATCCGCACCATCGTGGCTCCCATGGATGGGGTGGTGGTGACCCGCCATCACGAGGAGGGCGAGGCGGTCTCCGGGGGCCAGCCGATGTTTCGCCTCATGGATCTGAGTCGGGTGGTGATCCAGTGTGCCGCGAGTCAAGACGCTCTCGCCGCGCTCGCACCCGGGCGGAGAGTGTCGGTGCGCTTCCCCGACCCCGGGGGTTCCGCGAGCGCCGAGGGAGAGGTGGTCCTGGTGGATCCCTGCACGGATGCGGCAGGCAAAGTCCGCGTGAAGGTGGTGGTGGCGAATCCGGAGGGACGGATCCGTGCCGGGCTCCGGGCCCAGGTACTGGCCCCCGAAGGTCCCTGAAGAACCTGCCCGGGGGCCGCGATCTCCTGCTCTTGATGGCGTCAGAGCTTCTTGTGGGTCCCGTCGCACATGGGCTTGGTGCCGCTCTGCTTGCAACCGCAGAACCACTTGGTTCCGGTCACATCGGCGGTGTAGGCCATGGGCGTGAAGGGGCCGCCCTTGTGGGAGCCATCACAGAAGGGCTGCTTCTGGCTATTGCCGCAGGCGCACCAGTGGTAGGTCTTGCCCGCTTCGACCTCGACCTGGTACGGAGCCTTCTGGGCGATGTGGGGCTTCGAATCCGACATGGCGGTCCTCCTCGTTGGGGTGCCTGGCATGGATGGAGAAGATCATCATAACCCCCGCCACGAGGTCGGCTCAGTCGCCTTGTCTCCGCTCCCACATCTCCTCCCACTCCAGGTCGGTCCACCACTCGGCCTCAAGGCCATCGCAGGTGGTGCCGTAGGAGGGGCAGGCGATGCAGCCGTCTCCCCGATGGACTTCCGCGTCGTGCTGGGGCGGGTGGACGGCCACCAGGTCCTTCCCCGCCTCCCAGGCCAGGGTCTCTTCGGTGGTCATGGGGCGGGAGGGCAGGTCCCGCACATGGAAGCGGCGCAGACGCTCCTCGCCTTCCGGAAACATGACGGAGTTTTCGGCGTCGATGTGGCGCCAGAGGGAGCGGCTGTAGTCCACCACCAGGGCCTCCATGCGGTGGAGGTCCGTCGTCGACGGCGAGGGCGCGGCCAGCAGGTTCTCCAGGCCGTCCAGGAGGCCGGCCATGCGCCGGTGCTCGCCCGTCAGCGCGGCGATGGGCCCCCGGTCCGCCGGGAGCTCGGCCCGCTCGGCCAGGGCGCGGAAGAGAACCTCC
The DNA here is from genome assembly GCA_019449415.1 of Geothrix sp. GTDB lineage: Bacteria > Acidobacteriota > Holophagae > Holophagales > Holophagaceae > Geothrix > Geothrix oryzae. Next base: position 69,915 of record JAGRPP010000026.1, on the reverse strand, counting down.
TCCTCCTTGTGGTGGTGGAAGTCGCCGGCGTAGCGCCGGAAGAAGGTCATGAAGCGGGCGCCGTCGGCGGGATCGCCCTGGCCGGCCCGGCGGGCCGTCACGAAGGCGCGAAGAGAACCAAGCACCTGCTCGATGAGCTCGTGTTCCCGGCGGAGGTCGTCGATGAGCTGCATGTCACACCCGGGCCGGGGCGCCCTCCACCCGCATGCCCAGGGCGTTCAGCAGCCAGTGGTCGTGGTTGCCGCCGGGGTTGGGGGTGGTGAGGAGCTTCTCGCCGGTGAAGATGCTGTTGGCCCCCGCGAAGAAGCACAGCGCCTGCAATTCGTCGCTCATCTGCGTACGGCCGGCGCTGAGCCGGATGCGGCTCTTGGGGAAGAGGATGCGGGCCGTGGCGATCATCCGCACGAGTTCGAGCGGAGGCAGGGGATCCACATTGGCCAGCGGCGTGCCGTCCACGGCCACGAACTGGTTGATGGGAATGCTCTCCGGCGCGGGCTCCAGCTCCGTCAGCTCCTGGAGGAAGTGGATGCGCTGATCCACCGTCTCGCCCATGCCCACGATGCCGCCCGAACACACTTCCAGGCCCGCGGCGCGCACGGCGGCGATGGTCTCCAGGCGCTCGTCGAACTTGCGGGTGTGGATGATGGTCTCGTAGAAGTCGCGGCTGCTGTCGATGTTGTGATTGTAGACCTGGCAACCGGCGGCCTTCAGGCGCTTGGCCTGGGGCTCGTTGAGCATCCCGAGCGTGACGCAGACCTCCATGCCCATGCCCGATACGCCGCGCACCATGTCGAGCACGGCGTCGAAGTTGGCGTCGTCCTTCACCTCGCGCCAGGCGGCGCCCATGCAGTAGCGGGTGGACCCATTCGCCTTGGCCTCGGCGGCCCCCGCCAGGACCTTCGGCACATCCTTCAGCGGCTCGACCTTCAGATCGGTCTGGTAGCGGGCGCTCTGGGGGCAGTAGGCGCAGTCCTCGGGACAGGCGCCGGTCTTGATGGAATCCAGGGTGCAGAACTGGATCTCCTCGGCGTTCCAGTGCTGCCGGTGGGCCGTGGCAGCCCGGTACAGAAGCTCAGGAACCGGCAGATCGTGGATGGCGCGGATGTCGCCGGGCGTCATGGACATGGTGGGGGCTCGCAAATGCCCATTCTACATAAGACCAAGATCCGGGATTTATGGACCTTGGGATCAGCTATTGATCTGCACTGGTCTGTGGTGGAGCTGGGATTATGCCCGTACTTGCTCGTTGAAACCCGGGGTAGACGGGTGGTCCGGAGACTGGGGCCCGCGTGCTAGATTGAAAGGCTTGAAAATGGTTCAGAACCCCTTGTGAGGAATGCCTTTGGCCGCCCACCTCGACCTGTCCGCGCCCTCGACGACCCTGACCCGCGAGCAGCGGGTGGGGCTCTACCGCACGATCTACGCCGCCCGCCGCATCGACGACAAGGAGATCACGGGCAAGCGCCAGAACAAGGTCTACTTCCAGATCAATGGGGTGGGCCACGAGGCCGTGCAGGCCGCGGCCGCCATGGTGTTCCGCCCCGGCCACGACTGGTTCTTCTTCTATTACCGCGACCGGGCCCTGGCCTACGGGCTGGGCTACACGGCCAAGGAGATGTTCCTGGGCTCCGTGGGCGCCGTGGACGACCCCGCCAGCGGCGGCCGCCAGATGCCCAGCCACTGGGGGCACAAGGGCCTCAATATCTACACCACCTCCAGCCCGACCGGCAGCCAGTTCCTCCAGGCCGTGGGGGCCGTGGAGGCAGTGGTGCGCGCCGAGCAGGGCGGCCTCACGGAGGAGCTCGGCATTCATTCCGATGAGGTGGCCCTGGTCACCACGGGCGACGGCACCTGCAGTCAGGGCGAGTTCTGGGAGGCCATCAGCAACGCCGTGAACCTGAAGGCGCCCGTGGTCTTCCTGGTGGAGGACAACGGCTACGCCATCAGCACGCCCAGCGAAGTCCAGTATCCCGGTGGCAATGTGGCGGCGCTGCTCCAGGGCTACGAGGCCCACGGCCTGCTGATCCTGGACGAGGTGGACGGTTGCGACCCCATCGCCAGCTACGAGGCCCTGAAGGCCGCCGCGGATCATGCCCGCGCCCGCAAGGGCCCGGCCCTGGTGCGCGCCAAGGTCATCCGTCCCTACAGCCACTCGCTGTCCGACGACGAGCAGCTCTACAAGTCGAAGGCCCAGCGGGAGGCCGAGGCGCAGCGGGATCCGGTGGTCACCTACGCAGCCCGGCTGGTGGCGGGTGGTGACCTCAGCGAAGCCCAGCTGCAGATGCTGAAGGAAGAAGTCCAGGCCGAGATCGACGCCGCCTGGGAGGAGGCGGACGCCGCGCCGAGGCCCGAGCCCGGGAGCTATTACCAGCACCTCTACAGCGAGGAGGTCGATCCGACCTCCGCCGACTTCGATACCGAGCACGCCTCCGGCGATCAGGCCACGGGCGCCAAGACGATGATCGATCTCATCAACGCCACGCTGAAGCACGAGATGGCCCGGGATCCCCGCATCCTGGTCTTCGGCGAGGATGTGGCCGACGCGAGCCGGGAGGAGATCCTCGGCGAGGTGAAGGGCAAGGGCGGGGTCTTCAAGGCCACCCACGGCCTGCAGAAGCAGTTCGGCGCCCACCGCGTGTTCAATTCCCCCCTGGCGGAGGCCACCATCATCGGCCGCGCCATCGGCCTGTCCGCCCGGGGCCTCAAGCCCGTGGTGGAGATCCAGTTCTTCGACTACATCTGGCCGGCCATGCAGCAGCTCCGCGACGAGCTGGCCAACATCCGCTGGCGCTCCAACGGCGCCTTCAAGGCACCCATGGTGGTGCGGGTGCCCATCGCGGGCTACCTCATGGGCGGGGCCACTTACCACAGCCAATGCGGTGAGAGCACCTTCACCCACATTCCCGGTCTGCGCGTGGTCTGCCCAAGCTCGGCTCTGGATGCGGCGGGCCTGCTGCGGACGGCCATCCGCTGCGACGATCCGGTGCTTTTCCTGGAGCCCAAGCACCTCTATCGCCAGACCCACAACAAGGGCAACGATCCCGGCCCCGACTTCATGATCCCCTTCGGCAAGGCCCGCACGGTGCGGGAGGGCACGAGCCTGTCGGTCATCACCTACGGCAACACCGTCCACCGGGCCGTGCAGGCCGCCCGGGAGGCGGAGAAGGAGGGCATCTCCGTCGAGATCCTCGACCTCCGCACGCTGAATCCCTACGATTGGGCGGCCATCGAGCGCACGGTGAAGAAGACGCACCGCGTGATCGTGGCCCACGAGGACACCCTGAGCTGGGGCTACGGCAGCGAACTCGCCGCCCGCATCGCCGACGAGCTGTTCTTCCACCTGGACGCCCCTGTGCGTCGCGTGGCGGCCAAGGACACCTGGGTGGCCTACTACCCGGCCCTGGAGGACGAGATCCTCCCCCAGCCCAAGGATTTCCTCGAGGCCTACCGGAAGCTCGTCTCGGTCTGAAACTCCACTCGCAGGTGATTTCAGGCGATAGGATGGGCATCTCTCCCGGAGGAGTCATGCACGCGCTGCCGATCGTCCTCTCCCTCTGCACCACCGCCGCCTTCGCTCAGTTGGGGGCGCCGAACCTGCCCGCTTCGGGCTTCCAGCGCACCTGGACCCTGGGGGGCCAGACCTTCGGGCCCACCCTCACGGGCCACTTCCAGGGCGTGCAGGATGGCCAGCCCATCTTCGTGGACCTGGACAAGGACTTGGGCCTGGGCAAGGACAAGACCACACCCGGGTTCTTCCTCGACTACCAGGGGCCGCGCTTCGCCTTCCAGATCTCCAACGGAACCGCCGAGTACCGGGGCGACCGGGTGGTGAACCGCACCGTGACGGTGAACGGGACCTCGTACACGGCCGGGACCCGGGTGCTGTCCCATGTGAAGCTGGCCAGCGTGGACGGCATCTGGACCATCAAGTTCGTCCGGGAATCCGATGCCTGGCTGGGCATCGATCTGGGCGTGCAGGCCTGGACCCTGGACCTGGACGCGTCCAGCGCACCCATGGTCGGATCCCCGGTTGCCTCCAGCACCCGGGTCACCGCCCCTATCCCCCAGCTGGGCCTTTCGGGGGGATCCCGTGGGTTCAACGGGGCGGTGGAAGCCAAGGCCTATGTCCACTACCTGGGCTACAAAAGCGCCAAGTACACCCTGTTCGGGGCCGACCTGAGGGTCTATCCCGTGAGCTGGTTCGGGCTGCGCGCCTTCTATGAGGGCGGCAGCTTCGATGTGCCCAGGGGCTCCGTGAAGGACGACCTGGAGCTGAAGCTGGATCGCAAGGGTGTGGGCCTGGGTGCCGTGGTCCGATTCTGAAAATCGGGACACCTGCAGAAAAAAGCGGTGGACGGAGGCAATCCTGTCATGCTGTTTGGCGTGACCCGCCAAGGGCGGAATTCACATATCAGCAATGACGGCCTTGTCTGGGGAAAGTCATCGCTACATCATCACCAGACATCATGCAGGAAACAGTCATGGCTCAAGGCACCGTCAAGTGGTTCAACGCCGAAAAGGGCTTCGGATTCATCACCCCCGACGAGGGTGGCGCTGATCTCTTCGTCCACCACACCGCCATCCAGGGCGGCGGCTTCCGTACCCTGGACGAGAATCAGCGCGTCAGCTTCGAAGTCGCCCAGGGCCAGAAGGGCCCCCAGGCGACCAATGTTCAGAAGATCTAACTCTTCTCCTACCGTTCCAAAGAAAAGGCGGCCCATCGGGCCGCTTTTTCGCATCTACCGGGGTGGATTCAGTGGTGGCCGTGGTCATCGGTCACGGTCGGCTGGCCGATGAACTCGGCCTTCCGGCCCAGGAAGATCACCCAGAGCGCGTAGAGGGCCAGGAGGGCGAGACCCAGGGCGAAGAAGGCGGGGCGGGCGGTGGCCAGGTTCTGGGACCGGAAGCCCAGGAGGCCGAGGAGGGATCCGAAGAGCCCGGCCGAGATGAGCACCAGGCCCCAGCGGGAGGCCGCCACGGGGTTCTGGCCCACCTCTTCGGGCAGGGTGCCGAGGGGGTTCTTCACCTCACCGGCCACATGGGTGCCCTGGAACAGCAGGACCACGAACAGAAGGAAATAGAAGACCAGGAAGAGCATGAATGGACCCTCACCCTTCTTCGTAACATGATTCGCCGGCCCCGGGGCGGAATTCGCTGCACATGTCACAACCCCCACCGGGCTGAGAGCGGCCCTCCGAGGGCCTTCAGCGCTCCTCGAGGATGGTCTGCCCCGCGGCGATGGCCCCCTCTTTTTCCCGAAGCCAGCACTGCTCGCGCCGACGGCGCTGGAGAAAGACCCCGAAGAAAACGGCTGCCGCGAAGAGGCAGAGGGCCGCGAGGCCGAAGAGCGCCGGGATCCCCCTCCCGGCGGCGGGCTGAACGGCTGGAAGGGCCAGGGCCCCGGCCAGGCAGGCCAGACCGAAGACCAGGGCCCGGACGGCGCGGGAACGCCAGGGTCGGACCTCCTTCTCCAGGGCGGCCCGGGAGAGATCCCGGACGAAATCGACCTGCTCCTCGGCGTTCGCGGTCCCATGGGCCGCTTCCATCTCAAGCTTGGCCAGGGTGAGGGCGAGCTCTCCCGAGACATCGTCCAGCGTGGCGGTTCGGCTCCGGATCGTCATGGCAGTTCCTTTCGGTGAAGAGGCGGGCCCCGGAATGGGCTCCGCAGGCTGAACCTCAATGGAAGGAGAGACCTCCCCCTTTGGGGTTCCGAAGGGTCAGGGCGAAGGGCAAGGCGAGGAGGAAGACCACCACCAGAAACCCGAACACATCCACGAAGCTCATGAGGAAGGACTGGCGGGTCACCTCGGCGCCGATGAGGGCCTGGCTCAACCGATTCACGGAGCCGGGATCCAGGCCCGCCCGGGGGAACAGGCCCTGGTTGAGACCGGCGTAGCTGGCCTGGAGTGTTCCGTTGAAGGGGGTGATGTGTTCCGCGAGGCGGGCATGGTGGAACTGGGCCCGCTGCGCCAGGATCGTGCTGGCCACGGCGATGCCCACGCTGCCGCCCTCGTTCCGCATGAGGTTGAACATGCCCGAGGCGGTGCCGACGAGGGCCGGCGGGATGCGTTGGATGGAGGCGGTGGCGATGGGGACGAACACGAAGCCGAGGCCCAGTCCGTGGAAGATCCAGGCCATGACCAGGTAGGCCATGCCCGTCTGGAGGTTCACATGCGTCAGCAGCCAGGCTGAATAAGCCAGGGAGGCCGCTCCGGCAGCCACGATGAGCCGCACATCCACTTTGCCCATGGCCAGCCCCACCGCGATCATGGCCACCACCGAGGCCACGCCGCCGGGACTTAGGAGGAGCCCAGCCCAGGTGGGTGTGAAGCCCAGCAGGTTCTGGACGAAGAGCGGCAGCAGGATGAACGCGGCATAGAGGCCGAAACTCACGATGAAGATGAGCGCCATGCCGCCGGCGAATTCCGGTAGGCGGAACATGGAGAGGTCCACCAGGGGGTTCTCGGCGGTGAGGGAACGCCAGATGAACAGCGTGATCCCCAGAGCGGCCAGCCCGGCGAAGACCTTCACCGCGTTCGACGCGAACCAGTCCAGGCGCTCGCCGCGGCTCAGGAAGAGTTCCAGGCAGCCCAGGCCCACGGCGATGAAGATGAGGCTCCAGTAGTCCACCGCGCCTTCGGGTTTGTGCAGGTAGGCGGGATCCTCCACGAAGCTGAAGGCCAGGTAGTAGGCCAGGACACCCACGGGGATGTTGATCCAGAAGATCCAGGGCCAGCTCCAGTTGTCCGTGATCCAGCCCCCCACCAGGGGACCAAGGATGGGCCCGAAGATGACGCCGATGCCGAAGAGGGCGGAGGCCATGCCATGCTCCTCCTGGGGAAAGGCCTCGAGGGTGATGGCCTGGGACATGGGCACCATCGCACCACCTGCCAGGCCCTGCACCACGCGCATGAGGATCAGCCAGCCCAGGGTGGGGGCCGCCCCGGCCCCGAAGCTGGCGAGGGTGAAGAGCGCCAGGCAGAAGAGGTAGAGGCGCTTCCGGCCGAAGAAGCTGCCCAGCCAGCCGGTGATGGGCAGGATGATGGCGTTGGCGACGAGGTAGCTCGTGATGACCCAGGTGATCTCGTCCGTGCCTGCGGCGTAGGTGCCCTTCATGTGGGGCAGCGCCACATTCGCGACGGAAGTGTCCAGGACCTCCATGAAGGTCCCGAGCATGGTCGTCAGGGCCACGATCCACTTGCGAGAAGGGCCGCGGGGAGCGTCCATGGCCACCTCAGCGGCTCCGGGTGTCGATCTCGGCTTCCACGCTCAACCCCAGCCGGAGCTTATGGTCCGGGTCCGCATCCGCATCGAGCCGGATCTTCACGGGCAGCCGCTGGACGACTTTCACCCAGTTCCCCGTGGCGTTCTCCGCCGGCAGGAGGCTGAACGCCGCGCCCGTGCCTGCGGAGAGACTTTCCACGGTCCCCATGAAGGTCCGGTCATCGAGGTCGGTCCTCATCCGGACCCTCTGACCGGGGCGGACGCGGTGCAGTTGGGTCTCCTTGAAATTGGCCTCGACCCAGAGATCCGAGTGGCCCAGGGGCACCACGGCCAGCAGGGGTTGCCCGGCCGCCACCACCATGCCGGGCTCTGCCAGCTTCCGGCTCACCACGCCATCACAAGGGGCGAAGAGGGTGCAGTAGGAGCGCTGGAGCCGGGCCTGGGCCAGGGCCGCCTGGGCCACCTGGACCTTGCTCTGGCTCACGCCCAGCATCCCCTGGGCGGCGGCCACCTGCTTCCGGGCGGCGGCCACCTGCGCGCGGGCCACCTCTTCGGCGGTGAGGGCCTGGTCGTATTTCTGCCGGGGAAGGGACTGCCGCTCGAAGAGGGCGGCCATGCGCTTCCTCTCGAGATCCGCCAGGGCTCGCTGGCTTTCGGTGGACTGGAGCTGGGCCTGGGCCTGGGCGATCTGGGCCTGGTTCAGCGCGAGGGCGCTGCGGGCCTCCGCCTCCGAAGCTTCGCCCCGGGCGATGGCCGCGTCGTAGTCCCGGGGATCCAAGGTGGCCAGGGGCTGGCCGGCCCGGACGGCCTCGTTCTCCTGCACCGACACCGCCAGGAGGGGCCCTGGGATGCGGCTGGCCAGGGCCGTCACATGTCCCTTCACATAGGCATTGTCGGTGCTCACGAAGACCTGCCCGTGGCGCCACCGGACGAGGGCCCAGAGCGTACCGCTGCCGGCGAGGAGGAGGATGGCCGCCAGGGAGATCCATTTCTTCTTCGCAGGGGCATCCATCTCACTTCTCCCGGGGGGAACGCGTTTCAAAGAAGGCCGGAAGGTCCTCGCCCAGTGCCACCAGCAGGGCGGCTTGCTGGGCATAGGCCCGGTATCTGCGGTCTGCCAGGGCGCTGCGGCTTTCGGCGAGCACGGACTCGGCGTCCAGGACATCCGTGTTCCGCACCAGCCCTTCGCGGTACTGGTCGCCCACGATGCGGAGGTTCTCCTCGGCCGAGGCCATATTCATTCCGGCCGTTTCCATTTCGCGCAGGGACTGCCGGAAGGCCCTCAGGGCCGCTGCCGCGGTGTGACCCGCCTGGCGCTCCGCTTCCTGGAGATCCCGGCGGGCACGGGTGGTTTCCGCTTCCGCCTGGCGGATCCGGGCAGTGCGGATCCCCCCGTCGAAGACCTTCCAGGACAGGCCGACGAAGAGGCTCGTGTCGTGGTCATGGACCATGTAGGGGTTCTGGGCGTAGGTGTGGCTCGCCTCCGCGGCCACCGTCGGCAGGCGGTCCTTGCGGCGGTACCCCGCCTGATCCGACAGGGCCTGGATCTTGGCCCGGGCGCTGCGCACGGTTTCGTTCCGGCTGGTGGCCAAGGTCCGGCAGGCAGGCTCATCCCAGGGCAGGGCGGGCGGGCCCTCAAGAGTCTCCGGCAGCTCCTGCGGGGTTTCGGCGGGAAGGCCCATGGCGACATTGAGCGCCTCGAGGGCGGAAGCGTAGGCCTGATCCAGGGCATGGTCCGCGTCGCCCACGGCGCGGAGGGCCACTTCGGTGCGAAGGAGGTCGTTGCGGGCCACCACCCCCTGCTCGAAGAGGGCCCTGGCCTGGCCCAGATGGCTTTCCAGGGCCTTGCCACGCTGGGCCAGAACCCGTTTCTGGGCCTTCAGGTTCAGGAGGCTGAAATACCGTGCGGCCACCTCGCCCTGCGTTTTCTGCAGGTCGGCCTGACCGGCGTGCGCCACGGCCTCCTCCCGGGCGCGGGAGGCCGACATCGCCCCTTCCCGCCGGCCGAAATCCCACAGCAGGTATTGGATGGAGGCTTTGTAGCGCCAGGATTGCCGATCTTCGATGGGGAAGACCTGGGAGGGCACGGCGAGGGGCCCGATCCTCATGGGCTGGCTCAGCAGTTCCGGCCGATGGTCCACGACCCGATAGCCCCCCTGGAACTGAATTCCCGCCAGTAGAGCCCCTTTATCTGGGCGGTCTCCTCCCGGGCCCCCGCCAGACTGAGCCGGGAGGCATCCGCAGCCTGGGAGGCCGTTCCGGCCAGCCTCAGGGCCCTGGCCAGACTGAGGGGTTCGCCGCCCCGAATGGCGCTGGCCAGGAAGGCGCCGAGCAGGAAGGCGGTCGCAGTTCTCATGCGGGGGCCCCCGCCCCCCGGAGGAAGCAAGCGATGGCGCGGTCCACGCAGGCCCCGGGAGACTCGTCGATGCCGCTCCGGTGGCTGTGATAGAGGGAGGCCTCGAGCACCCCGAAGCAGAGCTGCGCGAGGAACTCCTCACCAAGGTCCTGGAGCTGGCCGGCCCCCACCGCCTGGCGGAGGATGGCCTTCAGGCGGCTCCGTTCCGTTTCGTAGATCTCCTTCAGGCGGGGAAGGAACCGGGATTCGAAGCCCCAGTCGAAGTAGACCCGGTCATGGATGAACATGGGCAGCCAGATGGCCCGGCCCTTGAACTGGTCGGCGTAAGCCAGGAACATGGCCCGCAGCTGCTCCAGGGGCGGGCGGTCGGTGTGGAGGAGGGCCTCCGCCTGGACGAAGAACTGCTCCGCCCGGCGGAGCATGACCTGTTCGTAGAGCTCCTGCTTGGAGGGGAAGTGCTCGTAGAGGCCCTGCATCCCGATCTGGGCTTCGGCGGCGACCTCTTGCATGGTGGCCTCGTCGAAGGGCTTCCGGCCGAACACCGTGCCCGCTGCTTCCAAAAGCAAATCTTTTCTTTGCTGCTTTTCAAGACTCTTTCGGTCCATGGTCATCGGAGACTCCGAATTCATATTCCGAATTTAGAATTTTAATTATTACCGTCAAGTCACCTTTTCAAATCACGCCGACGGCTATTTTGGTCTTGACTGGATCAAACGATTGATTAATCCTTGGAACCTGTTGCTCAACCGTTTGATTGGTGAGTCGTAGCCGAGGAACCATGAACGCTCAACCGACCGATGCCTCCCTTGATACCCGCCAACGCCTGATCGAGGCGGCGATCCTGACCTTTGCCGAAAAGGGCTTTGACGGGGCCGGCATCCGCGAGATCGCCCAGCGGGCTAAGGCCAATTCCGCCCTCGTGACCTACCACTTCAGCGGCAAGGAGGGGCTCTATCTGGAATGCCTCCGGTTCATCTTCGCCCGGAAGGCCTGCCGCGTGGCCGAGTTGGCCGCCGCCCCCTCCCCCGAGGGGCCGGACGCCCGCGCGGCCGCGCTCCAGCAGCTCAAGAACCACATCTGGGCTTTCATGCAGGACTTGATGGCCTGCGATCCAGCTGATCCCCAGGATCCCCTGGGCGAGGCGGCCATGGCGCTCATGGCCCGCGAGATGCAGGCGCCCCGCCCGGTGTCCTCGGCCCTCCTCATGGAGCAGATCCGGCCCCATGTGGACCACCTCATGCAGTGCCTGCAGGTGCTGCGCCCGGACCTCTCCTGGGGCGAGCTCCTGAACATGGGCATGAGCATCCAGGGGCAGCTGCTCTATTTCCGCAACTCCCTGGGCATCGCCCGGCTCATCCGCGGCAACCCGAACTATCCGGAGGATCTCGAGGAGGTCATCCGGCACTTCACCGACTTCAGCCTGCGTGGGCTCGGCATCCCCGAAGCCTTCCCCCAGCCGAGGATCTGACCATGTTTTTATTCGCCCCTCCCGTTCTCCAAGCTCCGGCGCCGACCACGGCACCCGCCCCCGAGGCTCCGCTGACGCTGGACCTGGCTGGCGCCCTGACCCGGGCCAGGCATGAGAACCCGCTGCTCCGGGCCGCCAAGGCCCGAGTGGACGAGCGCCGCGGCCTCATCACCAGCACCCGGGCCGACGCCCTGCCGCAGCTCACCCTCGTGGGCGACTTCACCCGCGTGCGGGATGTCTCCATCCTCAACAGCGGCTTCGCGGACAGCGCCGCGACCTTCGGCCTGTCGCCGACCTCCCTGGTGGGCGCCCGCAGCATCTACACCAGCCAGGCGAACCTGACCCAGCCCCTGTTTTATTGGGGCAAGCTGGGCACGGCCGTGGACATCGCCAAGATGGGCGAACAGGAAGCCACCCTGGCCTACACGACCTCGGAGCTGGATGTCCTGCACGGCGTCGCCAAGGCCTACCTCGGGGTGCAGGCGGCCCAGGCCGAGCAGGAGGTCATCGAGACCCGCCGGAAGACGGCGGAGCAGTTCGTGGCGGATGTGAAGGCCCGGCTGGAGGCCCAGACCGCCACCGAGTTGGACCGCCTGCGGGCCGAGAGCGAGCTGCTGGCGGTCATTCCTGAGGCCCTCCAGGCGGAGGCCAATGTGAAGCGGGCCATGGAGGTGCTGAACGGGCAGCTGGGCCTGGATCCCAAGGCACCCCTCGCCCTGGCGCCCCTCGGTCTGCCGGAAGCCGCTCCCAAGCCGGCGGGCGCCGAGCGGAGCGAGCTGGCCCAGCTGAAGCAGCAGGAGGCCATGTACCGGGCCAACGAGAAGATCATCACCTCGGATCTGCGGCCCAAGTTCGACCTCAGCGCCAGCTACGGCTACCAGGCCGGGAAGAGCGACAACCTCTTCAAGGAGCCGTACGACACCTGGAAGGTGAGCGTCACGATGAAGTTCCCGATCTTCGACGGGCTGCGCAGCTCCGGCAAGCGGGCCCAGAACACGGCCCAGCTCGAACAGGTGAAGCAGTCCCGTATCGACCGGGAGCGGACCGTCGCCATCGAGCAGAGCACGGCGGACCGCGAGCTGGAGAAGGCCATGGCCCTGAACGAGGCCGCCCGCCGGGCCCATGACGCCACCGCCGAGGCCCTGCGCATGAGCCGCGAATCCTTCGAACAGGGGCTCATCACCTCCCTCGACCTCCTGCAGGCGGAGCGCGCCGAGCGCCAGGCCGAAAGCCAGCGCCGCCGGGCTGAGCTCGGACTCTGGTCCGCCCGCTTCGATCAGCGCCGATCCCTCGGCCTGCCCCCTCTCTGATGCTGTCCGGGGGGGACCGCCCGCTCGCTTCGCTCGCGATGTCCCCCCCGGAGCCCCCCACCTCGCCACCAGGCGAAGCCTGACGGCGCGCTCGAATCCGACGATTTCCAGGAGCCGACCATGAACCGCAAAGCCATCCTCTACATCGCCGTGCCCGCCATCGTGATCGCCGGGGCGGCCAGCTTCCACCGCGGCAAGCGCAACAATGAGCTGGATCACCAGGCCACGGTGAAGTCCGAGGGCACGGTACCCGTGACCCTGGTCCCCGTCCAGGAGCGGAGCTTCCGCCCCGCCGTGGCCTTCACGGGCACCCTGCTGGCGGTGAACCGGGCCGAGCTGAAAGCCGAGGTCACCGGCCGGGTGACCCGGGTGGCCGTGCAGGAAGGCGACACCGTCGCCGCCGGCGCGCTTCTGGGAGCCCAGGACGAAGACGACTACCAGCTGGGCGTCCAGGCGGCCGAGGCCCAGGCGGCCCAGGCCCGGGCCCAGGCCCTCCAGGCCCAGCGCGACAATGACCGCTCCGTGGCCCTGCTGGAGAAGCGCAGCATCACGCGCCAAGCCGCCCAGCAGGCCGAGACCGCCTACAACGCCACCAGGGCTGCTGCCCAGGCCGCCGAAAGCAACCTGGGGATGGCACGGCTGCGCCTGAAGAAGGCCCGCCTCGTGGCGCCTTTCGCGGGGCAGGTGGCCCGGCGTGCGGTGCAGCCCGGCGAGATGCTGAACCCCGGCCAGGTCGCCTTCGAAGTGGTGGACAACCGCAAGCTGGAGGTCCGTGCGGACCTTCCCACGGAGGCCATGGCCCAGGTGAAGGTCGGCCAGCGCGCCACCTTCCGGGCCATCGGCCTGGACCGCCTGGTCGAAGGCCGCGTCGCCCAGGTGAGCCCCAGCCTGTCCCAGGACGGCCGCACCCTGCGCGTCCGGGTGGAGGTCCCCAACCCGGATGGCGCGCTCAAGGGCGGCCTCTTCGTCGAAGGCGTGATCCTCGGCGAGGGCGAGACCAAGAGTCCGGCGCTGCCGGCCACCCTGCTGAAGGCCCAGGACCGCGACGCCGAGATCTACATCGTGGAGCAGGAGGTGGCGCGCCGGAGGAAGGTCGTCCTGGGACCCGAGCAGGACGGTTTCCGTCCGGTCAGCGGGCTCGCGGTCGGCGCGCAGGTGGTCGACAGCGGCAAGGACCTGGTGGGCGAGGGTACCCGCCTTCGCGTGATCAGCGGGGCCGCCCCAACCAGTGCGAATGGCGGCCTTGCCGCAGGAGGGAAGTGAACCATGTTCCTGTCTGACCTCTCCATCCGCAGGCCGGTCCTGACCGTCTGCATCATGCTGGCCTTGGTGGTGCTGGGGCTCTTCTCTGTGAAGAGCCTGGGCATCGACCAGTACCCCAACACCGACATCCCCACCGTCACCGTCTCCGTGATCTACCCCGGCGCCAGTCCCGAGTCCGTCAAGCAGGATGTGGTCCGGAAGATCGAAGAGGCCGTCAACCCCATCGAGAAGATCAAGGAGATCAGCTCCACCAGCCAGGAGGGCCTGGGCACGCTCGTGATCCAGTTCCACCTGGGCCGCAATGTCGACAACGCGCTGAATGATGTGCGCACGAAGATCGGCCAGATCCGCCGGGATCTCCCCAGCAACATCGAGGAGCCCGTCATCTCCAAGTTCGACCCCGCGCAGCTCCCGGTGCTCTCCCTGGTGGTGAAGCCGGATGCCAAGCATGCGGACATGAACGACCGGGAGCTCACCCGCATCGCCGAGGACTTCCTCAAGCGGCGCATCGAGAACATCAACGGGGTGGGCAAGGTGGATCCGGCGGGGGGCAGCACCCGCGAGATCCTCGTCAACATCGATCCCAAGAAGCTGGAATCCCAGGGCCTGGCCCTCCAGGCCGTGAAGAGCGCCCTGGGCAGCGACACCATGGCCATTCCCAGCGGCAACCTGCTCCAGGGCAACCGCGAAGTGTCCGTGAAGGTGGATGCCAAGGCCCGCACCGTGGCCGACTTCAACCATGTGATCGTGGGCAACAAGGAAGGCCGCCCCATCGAGCTGCAGGAAGTGGCGACGATCGTGGATGGCATCAAGGAGCGCCGCAGCCTCGCGCGCCTGGACGGCAAGGATGTGGTTGCCCTGGAAATCCAGCGGCAGACCGGCGGCAATACCGTCGCCATGGTGACGGCTGTGGAGAAGGCGCTTGAAGAGATGAAGCCCGAGCTGCAGAAGCAGGGTGTGGAAGTGGTCACGGCCAAGGACAACGCCCGCTTCATCATCGACAATGTCGACGATGTGAACATGTCCATCTACCTGGGTGGCCTGCTGACGGTGATCATCGTCTTCTACTTCCTGAAGAGCTGGCGGTCCACCCTCATCACCAGCCTCACGCTGCCCGTGTCCGTCATTTCCACCTTCATCATCATGCGGGTGCTGGATTTCACCCTGAACACCATGACCCTCATGGGCCTCAGCCTCGCCATCGGCATCCTCATCGACGACGCCATCGTGGTGCGCGAGAACATCACCCGGCACGCGGAAATGGGCAAGGACCACATCACCGCCGCCCGCGAGGGCACGGCGGAGATCGGTCCCGCGGTCATCGCCACGACGCTGTCCATCCTGGCGGTGTTCGTACCCGTGGCCTTCATGGGCGGCATCGTGGGCAAGTTCTTCTTCCCCTTCGGCATCGTCGTGGCCTTTGCCGTGGCGATCTCGCTGTTCGTGAGCTTCACGCTCGACCCGATGCTGAGCGCCGTGTGGCCCGATCCAGAGCACGAGAAGAGCTCCGACGCCCATGTGCACTACCGGGGTCGCAATCCCATCATGCGCAGCGTGGAGGCCTTCAGCCGCATGCTCGACCGCTGGGAACAGCTCTACAAGACGGCCATCGAGTGGTCCCTGAACCACCGCAAGACGGTCATGGCCATGGGCGGCGGCAGCTTCGTGCTGGCCATGGGCCTCTCGGGCCTGCTCGGCAACAACTTCATGCCCGACTATGATCGGGGCGACCTGCAGGTGACCTTCAAGGCCGAACCAGGCTCCAGCCTGGCCGCCACCCGCGACAAGGCCCAGGCCATGGAAGCCTCCATCAAGGCCATCCCTGGCGTGGCCTTCACCTACACCACCATCGGCACGGGCCTGAACGGCACCGTGAATTCCGGCGGCATCTATGTGAAGTTGAAGGAAGGCCGCCGTCCCAACCAGGTGATCATCCGCCGCCAGATCCGCGAAGCCTTCCGCTCCATCCCCGGCGTGGATGCGGCCGTGGGGCCGGTGAACGACTGGGGCATGGCCTTCCCCATCATGGTGGCCGTGCAGGCGCCGGACCGGGACGCGGTCATCCAGGCCGTGCCTCTGGTGAAGGAGGCCCTGCGCAGCGTTCCGGGTGCCGTGGATGTGACCACCAGCCTGGACACCGGCAAGCCCGAGCTGAAGCTCGTCATCGACCGCAAGGCAGCCTCCGATCTGGGGGTGAGCCCGGCCCTGGTGGCCCAGATGGTGCGCCCCCTGGTGGACGGCGAGAAGGTGGCGAAGTATGAAGACGAGAAGGGCGAGCAGCGCGATGTGCGCGTCCGCCTCGAGGATCAGCAGCGCCGTTTCACGACGCAACTGGCGAACATGACGGTGCAGAGCACCAAGGATCTGGGGGGCGGCAAGCACCCGCTGGTGCGCCTCAACCAGGTGGTGCGCTTCGAGGAGGGCATCGCCCCTGCCAAGCTCCAGCGCCATGACCTGATGGAAGAAGTGGAAGTCGATGCGAACTTCGAGGGCTCCACCCTCGGCGAAGTCAGCGCCGGCGCCGCCAAGAAGGTTGAGGAGCTGAAGGCGAGCGGCAGGCTGCCCGAAGGCACCCGGGTCGAGTTCCTGGGTCAGACCCGGGACCAGAAGGAGACCGCGGGCTACATGGGAACCTCGCTGCTGCTGGCGGTGTTCTTCATCTACTTCGTGCTCGCGAGCCAGTTCGAGAGCTTCAAGCTGCCCATCGCCATCATGGCCAGCCTGCCGCTCTCCATGGTGGGCATGGTGCTGATGCTGCTGGTGACGGGCGACTCCATGTCCATGATGACGAGCATCGGCATGATCCTCCTGATGGGCCTGGTGACCAAGAACGCCATCCTGCTGGTGGACCATGCCCTGCATCTGGAGCGCGAAGAGGGAATCTCCCGTCGCCAGGCCATCATCCGCGCAGGCACGGTGCGGTTGCGGCCCATCCTCATGACCAGCTTCGCCATGATCGGCGGCATGCTCCCGCTCTTCCTGGCGCTGGGTGCCGGGGCCGAGATGCGGGCGCCCATGGCCCGGGCCGTGGTGGGGGGCCTCATCACCTCCACCCTGCTCACGCTCATCGTGGTACCGGTGTTCTTCGAGATCGTCGAGGACTTCCGTCTGGCCAAGGTCTGGACCCGGATCCGGCGCCTGCTGGGCCGAGCCGAGCCGGAGCCCGAGGTGGTCCGCCCCCTGGCCGAGGCCCCGGATGCCTGAGTTATATGAAGCCGTGGCATCCCGGCGGACCATGCGGGAGATATGAGCGCTCGTCTCCGGGCGCCGCTTGAGGCAATCTGAAGGGTGCCATGACTGTCGTCGCCCCCGAGCTGAAGGATCTGCTGCGTTTGGCCGAGGCCCCCGCAGAGGCCCTTGGGGCTCCGGGCGCCCGTCTCCGATGGACCTCCCCGCCCGCCCTGGCCCTGGTGTTGGCGCGCTGGATCACCCGCGAAGGCCGGGTCCAATCCCTCTGGGTGGATGCCCCCACCGAGGGGGAAGCCCGCACCCTGGCCCAGGACCTGCAAGCCCTGCTGCCCGGCGTGGGTGTGGCCCACTTCCCGGGGTTCGCGCCCTATGCCGGCGGCGAAAGCAGCCCGCCGGGCATGGTGCTGCGGGAGCGCTTGTCGACCCTCGTGGGCCTGCTCGAGCGCCAAGTCCAGGTGCTGGTGACGGGGCCGCTCACGGCCTGCGAGAAGCTGCCCCATCCCACCTGGTTCCAGAAGCAGAAGCTGGATCTCCATCAGGGGGCCGAAGTGCCCCGGGAGCTGCTGCTGGAGACCCTGGTGGCCCTGGGCTACCGCCGCACGGAGATGGCTTCGGCCCCCGGCGAATTCAGCTCCCGCGGCATGGTGGTGGACCTCTGGCCCGACCACCAGGCCCAGCCCCTGCGGCTGGAGACCTTCGGTGACGAGCTGGAGCGCCTAAGTCCATTCGACCCCGATACCCAGCGCCGCACGGGAGAGGCTCTGGAATCCCTCACCCTGTATCCCCGCTTTGAGGGCGATCGCGGCGATGGCCAGGCCCTGCTGGCGGCCGTGGCCTCCCGTGCAGACCGCACGGCAGAAGCCGACGACGACCTGGCCTTCCGCCGGGCCCGGCTCGCCACCCACGGCCATTTCCCCGGCGAAGAGCTATTCCACCCCCTGCTGGCCCAGCCCAAGGGCCAACTGGTCCACTGGATGCCGCCCTGTCTGCGGGTGCGGCTGGACGGGGGCTGGGAGGAGGCCCTGCGCGAGGCCGAGCGGACCCGCATCGAGGAGGGCCTGGCGGTGCTCCGCCGGGGCGGCGTGATCTGCCCTGACTTCGAGGACCGGTTCCAGCCGACGGATCCCAGCCGGCCCACCCTCCACCTCACCGAGTGGCAGAGCGAGGCCACGGTGCCCCTCGCGGCCCAGCCCGTGCGGGAGTTCCAGGGGCGCCTGCCGGACCTGGCCGAGCATGTGCAGGAGCTGGCGCTCACGGGCCATCGGGTCTTCCTGGCGGGATCGACGCCCGGCATGCGGGACCGCTTCGCGGAATTCCTCCGGGACTACGATCTGCCCCAGGCCTACGGCACCGAAACGGGCTGCCGGGCCATCCAGCTGGCCCTGAGTGCAGGGGCCCACCTCAAGGAGCCCGCCCTGGTGGTCTTCACCGAGCGGGAGATCTTCGGGCGGAAGGCCATCCAGGCCGCGCCCAAGAAATCGCGCAGCGCGGCCTTCCTGTCGGACCTGCGGGACCTCAAGCCCGGCGACCGCGTGGTGCATCTCGACCACGGCATCGGCGAATTCCTGGGGTTCGCGACCCTCACGGTGGGCGGTGAGGAACAGGAAGTCCTGCAGCTGCGCTATGCCGACGGGGGCCAGCTCAATGTGAGCCTGGAACGGGCCGATCTGATGCAGCGCTACACCGGGGCGGAGGGCCACCTGCCGCCCCTGGACAAGCTGGGCGGCGCCAGCTGGGCCAAGGTCAAGCGCAAGGCCAAGAAGGCCATCCGCGACATGGCCGACGAGCTGCTGAAGCTCTATGCCCAGCGGAAGCTGGAGAAGGGCCATGCCTATCCGCCCGACGGCCCGGACATGGCGGCCTTCGACGCCAGCTTCGCCTTCACGCCCACGCCGGATCAGGTCGAAGCCATCGAGGCGGTGAAAGCGGATCTGGAATCGCCGCGTCCCATGGACCGCCTGCTGGTGGGCGATGTGGGCTTCGGCAAGACCGAAGTGGCCATGCGCGCCGCCGCGAAAGTGGCCCTGGAAGGGCGCCAGGTGGCAGTGCTGTGCCCCACGACGGTGCTCTGTTTCCAGCACTTCAGAACCTTCAAGGAGCGCTTCGCCGGATTCCCCATCCGCATCGAGATGCTCAACCGCTTCGTGGATCCCGCCGACCAGAAGCGCATCCTCCAGGAGGTGGCCGATGGCAAGGTGGAGATCGTCATCGGCACCCACCAGCTGCTGGGGGCGAAGCTGAAGTTCGCCGACCTCGGCCTGGTGGTGATCGACGAGGAGCAGCGGTTCGGCGTGGGCCACAAGGAGAAGCTGAAGAAGCTGCGCCTCAATGTGGACCAGCTCGCGCTCAGCGCCACGCCCATCCCGCGCACGCTGCACATGAGCCTCACGGGGCTTCGCGAGATCAGCCTCATCGAGACGCCGCCCAAGGACCGGCTGGCCATCGAGACCGTGGTGGCGCCCTGGAGCGACGAGCTGGTGCAGACGGCCATCCAGTTCGAGCTGCGCCGCGGCGGCCAGGTCTACCTGGTGCACAACCGCGTGGAGTCCATCGTCTCCATCGCGGCGAGGGTGCGGGAACTGGTGCCCGATGCCCGGGTGGCCGTGGGGCACGGACAGATGACGGACGAGGGGCTTGAGCAGGCCATGGTCTCCTTCATGGAGGGCCGCGTCGATGTCCTGGTAGCGACAACCATTGTCGAGAATGGCCTCGATGTGCCCAACGCGAACACGCTTATCGTGCACCGGGCCGATGCCTTCGGCCTCAGCCAGCTCTACCAGCTGCGGGGCCGCGTGGGGCGAAGCGATGTGCCCGCCTACGCCTACCTGCTGATTCCGCCCAAGCACGAAATCAGCGAGGATGCCCGCAAGCGGCTGCAGGCCCTGGAGGACTTCTCGGAATTGGGCTCGGGTTTCCGCGTGGCGGCCATGGACCTGGAGCTGCGGGGTGCGGGCAACCTGCTGGGCGGCGAACAGTCCGGCCACATCCACGACATCGGCTTCGAGCTGTATGTGAAGCTGCTGGAGGAGACGCTCCAGGAGCTGCAGGGCCAGCCCAGCGGCACCTTCGAGGTGAAGCTGGATGGCCTGGCGCCCGGCGCTCAGCTCAGCCGCCGCTGGATCGACCAGGCCAGCGAGCGCCTGGTGGCGTACAAGCGCATCTCCCGGCTGCGCGAGGAGAAGGACCTGGAGCTCTACCGCCTGGACCTGGAGGACCGCTTCGGCCGCGTGCCAGAGGATGATCCGGAGACCCAGCGGTTCTTCGAACTGCTCAAGGTCAAGGTCCGGGCCCAGGTCCTGGCCGTCTCCGAGGTGGCCGTGGAGAAGGGTGTCCTCAAGCTGCGGCTCAGTCCCCTGACGCCTCTGGATCCCACGCGCCTCATGGCCTGGGTGGGCCGGCAGAAGGGGAGCCAGCTCAGCCCCGACGGCGCCGTGCGCCTGCCGCTGCAGGGCACGGCCGACGGACCCATCCTCCAGGCCCAGCGGGTTTTGGCAGAGTGGGCGGCGCTCGACACGGCCTGAAACGGCCCGACTGAAGGGATTCCAGGCGAGTGCCTCATCCTTCGTACGATCTACGCGACCGCGATCCGATGAGGTCTGTTTCATCCTCCGCGCAGCGCGATATCGCCAGGACGCCAGCCGTTACTGCCTTCCGGATGATCGAGATCATCCGGAAGGTTTAGATCGAGGCGCCCGATGGATGGAAGCAGACTTTCCGTGTCTACTTGAAGAGTGTCTAAACCAGCGCCAATGCAGCATCTTCGGACTTCGTGCCACGGAGTCTTGACGCGTGCAAGTCTGCGCTCCATGTTTACGACTCACTTCCGGAGTGAATGCCCGGAAGCCCGAATCTGGTGTCCATTCCGGTGATCGACACCGGCCGTTCCAGGAGGGCCATTCCGTCCAGGTGAGTGGCTGGCATCCCGCATGGCCCCGCATGGGTGGTGAAGACCCGCGCCCTTTTTTCATTTTGCCGATCCTTCGCCCCGCACAGGGCGGACGGGGATGGCCCGTCTTCACAGGAGAGACCCATGACCCACACCTTCTTCCGCCGTTCCCTGAGCCTGGCCACCCTTGCGGGAGTGGCGTTGGTGCTGCCCGTCCTCCACTGCGGGAAAAGCGCCTCCCAGGCGCAGACGACCTCCGCCAGCCAGCCGGGCCCGGGCGGAAGCGCTGCGCCATTCTCATTCTCCGTGGTGGCTTCGGGTCTGTCGAAGCCCACGGGCATCGCCCTGGCGGACAATCGATCGCTGGTGGTCTCCCAGCAACCCGCGGCCCCCCTGGATGCCTCGCTCGCCAGGATCGACCTGGACACCGGAAGCGTGGGCCTGATCGCCGGCGGGACTGCCGTCCAGTCCGGATTCGCGGCGAACCGCGCGGGGAGGCTCTACTGGGTGGATGCGCAGAAGGGCGCCCTCATGACCCAGAGCCGGGCCGCGGGGTCGCCTGCCGTCCTTCACGCGGGCGGCATGCTCCCGACCACGACCATCGCCGTGGATGCCGCAGACCGGGTGTACCTCGCGGGTACGGCCGCGCAGGGCGGAGGCGGCGTGGCCGCCGTGCTGGTGCGAGGTGCCTCACCCACGGTCATCCCCGATCCTTCAGGGCCGGACAAGACGGTCCTGGTGGCGGCGTCCTCCGGGGACCTCTACTGGACCAGTCGCGCTGCCGGGCTCATCTACCACCGGTCTCCGGACGGCAAGGGCAGCGTACTTGTCACCGGACTGAAGTCGCCGCAAGGCCTCGCCCTCGGTCCGGCCGAGGATGTTCTGTACTTCACGGAGGTGCCCACGCCGGGCAAGGACGCCGCCGCGGGCGGAGCCAATACCGTGAGCGCCCTCGATCTCGCGACCCTTTCCCGGACGGTCATCCACCGGGGTGATCCTGAGCCCACGGGGGTCGCGGTGGCTTCCAACGGCAGCGTGTACTGGACCAGCACCAGCCGGGGCCTCGTCCTGGCGGCGCGGCCTGCCATTCTTCCCGCCGCACCGGCCCAGTTCACGGCCACGCTCAGCGGGGCGGAGGAGGTTCCCCCCGTCACGACCCAGGCCTCCGGGAAGGCGACCTTCAGCTTCGTGAGTGGAACCACTCTCTCCGATGACCAGGTGTCCACCGGCCCGGCGCTCGGCTACCGGGTGACGATCACCGGCATCTCCCGCGTGCGCAGGATCGAGATCCGCCAAGGCGCCAAAGGCGCCACGGGGCCGCTGGTGGCCGTCCTCCCCCGCGGCGATGACTTCGATGACGATGAGGACGAACTCACGAGCGGGAGAGAGAGCGGAAGCGGGGGCGTGGGCGGCTTCGCTCTCGCTGGCCGGATCCGCCTCCGGAACCTCCAGGGGCCCTACGCGGGCGACTGGGCGGGGTTCAGCGCCGCCCTCGCAGCCGGGAATCTCTACCTGAATGTCCCGACCCGCGCGTATCCCGCCGGCGAGATCCGGGGCCAGATCCTTCCCACGACCGCCCCTCCGGCCAATCACCCACCCACGGCCGTCATCACTTCGCCGGCCGCGGATGCGACCATCCAGGCCGGGCAGTCGGTCACCTTCGCCGGGACGGCCACGGATCCTGATGGCGATGCCGTCTCGGTCCTCTGGGACTTCGGGGACGGCAGCACTTCCCCCCTCCTCTCGCCGGGTAGCCACACCTATGCCATGGCCGGGACCTACACGGTCCGCCTGACCGCCACAGATGCCTACGGGCTGGCGGATCCCAATCCGCCCACCCGCACCATCACCGTCCAGCCCTCCACCGTGAACCTGCCGCCCTCCGCCACGATCACCTCGCCTTCCGCCAGCGTCAGCATCGTCGCAGGGCAGTCGGTCACCTTCACGGGCACCGCCTCGGATCCCAACGGAGACCCGGTCACGGTCCTCTGGGAGTTCGGAGACGGGGGGACTTCCACCTTGCTGGCTCCCGGAGCCCATGCCTACGCCGCGGCCGGAACCTACACGGCACGGCTGACGGCCACGGATTCCCACGGGTTGGCGGATCCGAATCCACCCACTCGCACCATCACCGTCACGGCCGCCCCAGTGAACCAGCCGCCCACGGCGACGATCACCGCTCCTGCGACCAATGTCACCATCACCGCCGGCCAGTCGGTGACCTTCACGGGCACAGCCTCCGATCCAGACGGTGATGCGGTCACGGTGGTCTGGACCTTCGGGGACGGGACGACTTCGACCTTGTTGGCACCGGGGTCCCACACCTTTGCGGCCCCGGGGACCTACACGGTGCGCCTGACGGCCACGGACTCCCACGGGCTGGCGGATCCGAATCCGCCCGTCCGCACCATCACCGTCTCGGCAGTCACCGCCCCCACGCTCACTCAGATCCAGACCCAGATCTTCACGCCCCTCTGCGTGGGCTGCCATGACGCGGGGGGGGCGGCCGGCATGAACCTCACCGCGGGAAGCGCCTACGCCAACCTGGTGAATGTGCCCGCCACCACGCTGCCGGGGCTCCGGGTCGTGCCGGGCGATCCGGCCTCCAGCGCCCTGGTCGTCCAACTGGCAAGCGGGCACCGGAATGTGTCCGCGGCCAATCAGTCCCTGATCTCCGCCTGGATCACCGCGGGCGCGCTCAACAACTGAACGGATCCCCTGGCTTCCGGGGCCAAGGACGAAGGACGCGAGGGCGGCTCAGGGCCGCCCTCGCCTTATGCCCGGGCACTCCCGACCGGACGGGGGCGGCCAGCCGCCGGTCCGGATCCGCCATTCGCCGATCCCTCGGCCAGGGGCAGAATGGTCGGGCCTACCTTGAAGGGGTCCCGACAGGAGTGCCCATGCTGTCCTATCTGATGTCCGAAGCCGCCGCCCTGGGGCGCGTGGTCCAGACGATCACCGCCTTCCTCCTGCTCACGGCCTTCGCCCCTCTGGTTCTGCACAGCGCGGAGGCGAAGGCGGAGCCCCGCATCGTTTCCCTCAAGGGCTTCGAGGCCGCTGAGGTGCGCAGCCAGGGCTTCACGCTGCCCCAGGCCATGAAGGTCCATGTCTATGCCAAGGGCGGGGGGCTCCGGCGCTTTGGCCGCGCGCCCATGGATCAGCCGCTCTTCGCCTACGGGTGGATCCTGAACGCCGTCACCCGCGAGGTGGTGTGGCAGATGGACGGATCCAACACGAAGCGGGACTGGGAATACCGCGTGGCCGACCAGTACCTCGACCTGCCGAAGGGCAGCTATGAGGTCTACTTCGCCAATCACGGGTTCGGGCAGAGCCTGCTCTTCGCCCAGTGGAGCCGGAACATCGACCGCCGGGCCCTCCACCGGGAGGGGGCCGATCGGCCCCATGGCTTCCTGGCGGCCTTCGGGGCGGACGATGCGAGCATGCTGCGCCACTGGCGGGAACAGGTGGGCAACTACGGTCTGGAGCTCTACCTGCCGGGCGGCGAGGCCGGGACGGTGGCGCTTTTCGAGGCGCCGCTGCGGTGGAAGAACATCGTGCTGGCGCTGCCAGCGGTCTCGGATGGCAGCCACAGGACCCAGGCCTTCCACCTGAAGAAGGCGGTCGCGCTGCATGTCTATGCCGAAGGCGAGGGCAGCGGCCGGCGCATGCACGACTACGGCTGGATCACGGACGCCCACACGCGCGCCCGGGTGTGGGAGATGAGCATGGACAAGGCCCAGTTCGCCGGCGGGGCCCGCAAGAACCGCCGCCAGGTGGAGACCCTCCAGCTGCCTGCGGGCGACTACGAGGCATCCTTCGTGACGGATGATTCGCATTCCCCTGCGGACTGGAACGCCGCGCCTCCCTGCGATCCCGGCATGTATGGCCTGACGCTGTCGGTGCCGGCGGATGGGGACCTGGCGGCGGTGGCATTGACGGACCCGCTGACCTGGCCCGTGGTGGCCGAGCTGGTGCGCGTGGGCGACGGCCAGGACCGCAGTGCCTCGTTCACCCTCTCCGCCGGCCGCTCCGTGAGGATCTACGCCATCGCGGAAGGCGACGGGGAGGACATGGCCGACGAGGCCTGGATCGAGGATGCCGCCGGCAAGCGCGCCTGGTTCATGGAGCGCAGCCGCACTCATCACGCAGGCGGCGCCACCAAGAACCGCCTGGCCGACGAGGTGATCAGCCTGCCCAAAGGCACCTACACGCTGCGCTTCCGCACGGATGACAGCCACGCCTATGGGCACTGGAACAGCGATGCACCCTGGGATCCCGAGCACTACGGGGTGACGGTCTACGCCGGGAAATGAGCCGGTTCGTCGGAGGCGGCGAAGACCCCGGGGATCAGCCGGCCGCAGCGCCCGCAGCTGCCACCGTCCTTGAGGTCCAGGTCCACCACCCGGTAGCCATCCCGTCGGATCACGGCGTCGCCGCAGCCGGGACAGGAGGTCGTCGAGCCCTCCAGGTCGCGCACATTCCCGGTGTAGACATACCTCAGACCCGCCTCGCGGGCGAGGGCCCTGGCCCGGGCGAGGGTGGCCAGGGGAGTGGGCGGCAGCTCCCGCATCCGATGGTCCGGATGGAAGGCGCTGAAGTGCAGGGGAACCTCTACCCCGAGCTCGGAGGCGATCCAGGCTGAGAGCCGGCGGAGTTCATCGTCGGCATCGTTCAGGCCGGGGATGAGCAGGGCGGTGATCTCCGTCCACACCTTCGTCTCGTGCACCAGGTAACGCAGCGTGTCGAGCACAGGGCTGAGGGTGCCGGCCGTGACGCGCCGGTAGAAGTCGTCGCTGAAGGCCTTCAGATCCACATTGGCCGCGTCCAGATGGGCGAAGAAATCCCGCCGAGCCGCCGCCTTCAGATAACCCGCCGTCACGGCCACCGTGGCGATGCCTTTCGCATGGCAAGCTTCGGCCACCTCCGAAGCGAACTCCAGGGAGGTGGCCGGCTCGTTGTAGGTGAAGGCGACGCTGCGGCAGCCCTCGCGACGGGCGTCCTCGGCGATGGCTTGAGGCGTGGCCCGATCTCGGAGAAGGCCCAGGTCGCGCGAGCCCGAGAGCTTCCAGTTCTGGCAGAAGCGGCAGGAGAGGTTGCAGCCCACCGTGCCGAAGGACAGCACCCGGGAGCCCGGTAGGAAGTGATGGAGCGGTTTCTTTTCGATGGGATCCACGCAAAAGCCGCTGGTCCGGCCGAAGGCCGCGAGGACCATGCGGTCGCCGCTCCGCTGGCGCACGGAGCACCGGCCGCGCTGTCCCTCCCGCAGGGCGCAACCGTGGGGGCAGACATCGCAGCGGAGCCGGCCATCCCCGAGCCGGTGCCAGTGACGGGCGGGGTAGAGGCCATCCACGGCCTCGGGCCCCCGGTTGTGCGCCTGCGGGGGGTCGTCATGCCAGGCCTCCGCGGTGAAGGTCCAGGCGCGAATGCTCGGTGGCCAGAGGGCCGCAGGCCATCCCGCCTTGCGCTTGAGGGCCGAGAGATAGGCCCGGGGCTCGGGCAGTGTTGTCCAGACCTGGGGCAGGAAAAGCGCTCTGTCTCCGCCGCAGTCCAGGACGAGGCCGTCCACGCCAGGTCGGAGCTGGCGCAGGAGATCCTCCTCGTCCACGCAGGCGATGGGGCGCAGTGGGGAGAGCAGGGATACCTCCACGGAGGACCGGGACAGCTCCTCGTGCCCGAGCGGTCTGAAGCGGGTGTCCCGGAAGGCGGCGGCGCATGCGTGGTCGATGAGGCCCTTCATGAGGGAGGCGTCCGGCACGGGGCTGCCCACGCAGCCACGCAGCTTCCCGTCCACGGTGAGGGTCACGAAGGTGGCGCCCGGCCCGTCGAAGCCCTCGGGGAGGGCCACCCCGGGCTCCTGGTCATCCAGAGCGGCGGCGATGGCCGCGCGAGCCAGCCGCGCCAGCTCGCCTCCATCCCGTTCCGGCCGCTCAGGGCCGATCGGTGCGGGTTTCATAGAAGGCGAAGGCGCCATAGCCGACGACCTCATCTTGGCCTCCTGCCGTGTCACCCGAGTTCCGGAGGTCGAGGAGCAGGGGATGCAGGTGCCTGCGCCGCGCCGCTTCGAGGAACCCTGCCACCGGGGCCGCTCCACAGGCGGCCCCCGGGGCCAGGGCCGGGTCCAGGTGGAGGATCTGCCGGGTGGTTTCCGCGTCGACCCTGCGGCACTCGCGGTAGGACAGGTAGTGGGAGAGGTCGGAACTCACGACGATCATGGTTTCCGGCCCGCCCCAGAGGGCCTCCAGCACCTCGGCCACCTGGGCGGGGTAGGCCTGGCCCACGGCCAAGGGCACCACCTTGGCCTTCGGGGCCACCCGCTGCAGGAAGGGGAGATGCACCTCCAGGGCATGCTCGGGCCGGTGGATGGCCTCGCTGCGGCGTATCTGCGGGATGCGGGCGAGGGCCTCCAGGTCGACCTCCACGATGCCCAGAGGGGTTTCGAAGGCCTCGGATTCGGGCAGGGCCAGCCCCTCGAAGGCCGCGTAATGGCTGGGTCCCAGCAGCACGACCCGTTCGAGGGTGCCGCCCTCCCGCATCAGCCGAGCATAGCCGCTGGCGGCTACGGGGCCCGAATAAACATAGCCGGCGTGGGGCACGATCAGGGCCTTTGGCATGGAATCGGCCGGTGGCACCTTCACCGCCGCGAGGAGGGCGTCCACCTCCTCCCTCAGGCGATGCGGCTCCCCCGGATAGAACCTGCCGGCGACGATGGCCGGGCGAACCGTCAACATGGCGACCCCTCCGCAGGAATACGGCGCAGGGACACGGCGCAGGGACACGATCGGTCCCGGCGGGCCCCGGCGCAAGCGCTACCGGAGGATCCTGGTCAGGTCATGTCAGCGCCGGGGACGGCCCGGCCTTCAGAGCCTGAAGCACCGGCCTTTCGTTTGCCACGACCTCGAAGGCGGCCCGGAACGCCTCCGGAATGGCCCGGGCCCGCCCGGTTTCGGCATCGACGAAGACCCAGAGGGTCCTGGCCCTGGCCAGGATCTTCCGGTCCCGTTCCCGCCAGAAGAGGTAATGGCGCGGGGATTCTTGGGCGTCGAAACCGCCAATCCAGGTCAGCACGGTGATCGTCTCTCCGGCGAAGGCGGGCCGGAGGTAGTCGATGGCGTGGGAGCGGATCACCCAGCTCGTTCGGGTTTCCGCATACCTGACGAGTGTCCAGCCCTGCGCGTCCGAGTGGGCCGTGGCGATGTCCTGCATCCAGCGCAGGTATTCCAGGTTGTTGACATGGCCGTTCCCGTCGATGGCGGCCTCGGGTACGGCGAAGGCGTGGGCGAAGACGCCCGGCGGCAGGGTCATGGCTGGGCTTCCATCCCGGGACCGGCTGGATCGTGCGGCAGGCTTCCCCGGGGGGAGCGGAAGTAGGCGAAGGGCGTGGCGTGGAGGAAGTTCGACACGCGGCTGGTGTAGATGTCGGCGTAGCGCTCGATCTGGCGGGTGAGGTGGCTCTTGTCGTTGCCAGCGCGGGTGAGCAGGCCCCACCTCGCATTGACCAGTTCGGTGCCAGCCTTGGCCAGGGGGGCGATCTCGGCGTCGAGGGCCACCAGCTGGCCGCGGAGGTCGTGGACGCGCGCCTCCAGGGTGGCCGCATCGGCCGTGGGGGCGGGACCGTACCCCGTGTGGAGGCGCTGGAGGGCGAGCCGCGCCTGGGACAGCCGGGCCTCCAGCCCTTCCTTCTCCCGCATCATGGTCATGAGGCGGAGTTCCGTTTCCCGGAAGGACTCCAGGGCCGCCATCTCGGCATCCAGTTCCCGCAGCACCAGGGCCGTGCGCCAGCTGAGGAGGCGCTTGCTCACATGGACATCGCCGAACATGTGGTCGCCCACATAGAGGATCTCGTCGCCGGAGATGCCGAGGTCCCGCTCCACCTGGGAAGCGCAGCCACCCAGATAGAGGCCGCCCGGCCGCAGGGGCCCCATCAGCGGCCGCAGCAGGCCCGCCTCGTCCACCACCTCGAAGAAGGGGCCGCGCTCGGTGAAGAAGGCAGGCTTCCGGGCGGCCACGATCACCAGGTCGAAGAGCTGGCGCCAGGTCATGCCTTCCGGCAGGTGCCGGTCGTAGGCGTGGGCCATCATCTTCGAGGTGAAGCTCCATTCCGAGTTGGTGATGAGCAGCAGCTTCTTGCCCGCGGCCTTCTGGTCCAGCAGGGCCAGGGCGGCCTCGGGATCCTGCACCACATAGCGCTCGGGCGCCGCGGCAATCTCGGCCTTCAGGTGGCCTTCGAGGTGCTGGGCATCCACCCGCGCCCGCACATGGCGGTAGAGGCTGGCGTATTCAAAGGGGCGGGGCAGGGCGCCGCGGTCCAGCAGGTCCACCGCCTGGGCGAAGAGGCAGCCTTCGGACAGTGAGAACAGCGTGTTGAGGAAGACCCAGCGCGGATCGTTCAGGTCCACCAGGGTCTGGGCGTAGGCGTCCCGCTGCTCGGTATGTTCGAGCATCCGGGTGCCGTGCATGGCCCGCTTCACGAAACCGAAGCGGTTGGCCTTCACGAGGTTGCCCAGTTCGGTATCGATGACCAGCCCCCGGGCCACCATCCTGGGGTCGAACTCCAGGCCATCCACGGGCCAGCCTTCGGAGGCGAGCCGCTCCCGGGCCTGGGCGTAGACCATTTGCTCGAAGGCCGCCACCTTGTAGTCCACCAGGGTGTAGTCCATGTCGTAGCCGATGGCCCGCACGGAACGCAGGTTCAGCGTCCGGTTGCAAAAGATGCCGCGGCCGCGGGGTTGGTCGGAGGGCTCGGGCTTCACCATGCGCCAGGATAGCAAGGTCGGTTCGGGGGCCGAGGGTGGCCGGTGCTCTGGCTCCATGCGATTCTGAGGATTCCCGTCCCGGAGGCCCCGTGTCCCTGCTGCATCGATTCCTGATCCCCGCCCTCCTCGTCGCCCTGCCCGCGGTGGCCGCGGACAAGCGGGCCTTCCACATCGAGGACCTCTACCGCCTGAAGGGGATCCAGCACCTGGCCTTGAGCCCGGATGGGTCCCGGCTGGCCTTCGAGGTGTCCAGCCAGGATCTGAAGGCCGCCAAGCGGAACACGCAGCTCTGGGTGCTGGAGACGGCCTCGGGGCAGGCGAAGCAGCTCACCTACTCGGGCAAGTCCGACACGGCGCCCCAGTGGTCGAAGGATGGCAAGACGCTCTACTTCCTCTCCAGCCGCGAGGGTGGCAGCCAGCTCTGGGCGCTGGATGCCGGTGGCGGAGAGGCCCGCAAGGTCACCAGCTTCGAACCCGGCGTGGGATCGCCGAAGCTCGTGCCCGGCGCGAACCGGGTGATATTCGAGGCCTCGGTGTTCCCCGAGGCCATGGCCGACGGCGCGAAGCATAAGGAGCTGAGCGAGAAGCTGGAGAATGGCCCCGTGCAGGCGCACCTCGCGGATTCGCTGCTCTACCGCCACTGGACGGAATGGCGCGATTTCCAGTACAGCCACCTTTTTACGGCCACCCTCGGAGGCAAGGTCGAAGCCATCACTTCGGGGAAACAGGACTACCCGGCCTTCTGGCAGGCCTGGGATCTGAGTCCCGACGGGAAGGAACTCTGCGTCACCACCAACACCGACCCGGTGGCCGCCCGCAGCACCAATCAGGACCTCTTCCTGATCTCGCTGGAGGGCGACCGCACCCCCAAGCGCATCACCGGCGACAACCCGGCGGCGGACCAAGACCCGAAGTACTCACCGGACGGCCGCTACATCGCCTACAAGTTCCAGGCGAAGCCGGGCCACGAATCCGACCGCTTCCGCCTGGCCGTCTATGATCGCCAGACGAAGGCCCGCAAGGTGCTGACGGAAGCCATCGACAACTGGGTGGACGGCTTCCAGTGGTCGGCGGACGGGAAGGCCCTCTGGTTCACCGTGCAGGAGAAGGGCCGCTGGCCGCTTTTCCGCGTGGAGGTCGCCACCGGGAAGGTCACCCGCATGCTCGAGGGCCAGAGCATCAAGGAGTTCGTGGTGAGCGCCGACCAGAAGGCGGTCTACCTCACCAAGACTCGCGTGGGCGAGCCGGCGGAGATCTGGCGCTACGGCTTCGAGTCCAAGGAGCTGAAGCGCCTGAGCGCCTTCAACCAGGCCGTGGCCGACGAAGTGGATCTCCGTCCCGCCGAGGAGCAGTGGGTGAAGGGGGCCGACGGCAAGGACATCCATGTCTTCCTCGTGAAGCCCCACGGCTTCGACCCGGCCAAGAAGTATCCGCTCATCCTCAATGTGCACGGCGGCCCCCAGATGATGTGGTCCGACACGCTGCGCGGCGACTGGCAGGTCTATCCCGGCGCCGGCTACATCGTGGCCTTCCCGAA
The DNA here is from genome assembly GCA_019449415.1 of Geothrix sp. Classification (GTDB taxonomy): domain Bacteria; phylum Acidobacteriota; class Holophagae; order Holophagales; family Holophagaceae; genus Geothrix; species Geothrix oryzae. Next base: position 38,929 of record JAGRPP010000026.1, on the reverse strand, counting down.
CCCGCACGGCTCCACGGGCTACGGCCAGGCCTTCACGGACGCCATCAGCGGCGACTGGGACGGCAAAGTGATGACCGACATCGACAAGGTGGCAGACCATCTCGCCGCGCTGCCCTATGTGGACAAGGACCGCATGGGCGCCATGGGCTGGAGCTGGGGCGGCTACGCCATGATGTGGCTGGAGGGCCACACCACCCGCTTTAAGGCCCTGGCCGCCATGATGGGCGTCTACGACCTGCGCTCCATGCACGGCGCCACCGAGGAGCTGTGGTTCCCCGAGCACGACCTCACGGGCACGCCCTGGGCGAAGGCCGCCGCCTACGACCGCATGAACCCCAGCAGCCATGTGCAGGCCTTCAAGACCCCCTGCCTCGTCATCACCGGCGAGCGCGACTACCGCGTGCCCTACACCCAGAGCCTGCAGTTCTTCACGGGCCTGCAGGAGATGGGTGTGCCCAGCCGCCTCCTCGTCTTCAAGAACGACGGCCACTGGCCCGACAACCTGAAATCCATGCCTGTCTACTACAACGCCCACCTCGAGTGGTTCCAGAAGTACCTGGGCGGCGGCGGCGCCCCCTGGAAGACCGAGGACATGGTGCGGAACCTGGCTTTCGACAAGGCCGGAAAGTAGCATCCAGGTACAAACCCCGGAGTCCCCCATGTGCCGATTGGTCGGTTTGACCCTCCTGCTTGCCGTCTCGTTCCTCGGCTGTGGACCCGAGAAGCCGGCGGAGGCCCCGACCGCCGCACCCGCCGCACCCGCCGCCCCCTCGGGGGCGGCTCCGACCGCCTCTGGAACCCAGGCGCCGCCGGCGGGGGGGACGCAGGTCTCAGCCTCCAAGCCGGCGGCTCCCGCTGGGTTGGCTTCAAAGCCAGCCACGGCCGCCGTACCCGCGGTGGTGACCCCCAGCCCGGTGGCGCCCCCTGCAGAGCCGGCGCCAGAGCTGGCCCCCAAGGCGGCCCCAGCCTCTTCCGCCAAGTCCCCCACAGCCACGCCTTCTGCCGTGGCGCCGGTTGTATCCGGCCCCATGCTGACGCTGGCAAGCAACGGCCACGCGGCCATCGGCCCCGACAAGTGCCGGATGTGCCACCGCACCCAGCACGACTCCTGGTCGGCCTCGCCCCATGCGAAGAAGGGGCTGGATTGCGAAGCCTGCCATGGCAATGGCGCCGACTACAAGGCCATGGCCGTCATGAAGAACCCGACGGCCGCCAGGGCGGCGGGCCTGGTCAGGCCGGGAATCGACTTCTGCCGGAAATGCCACGGCACGAAGGCCGATGCGGCGCTCTTCGCGCGGGTCCACGCCCACAAGGGCTGATCCGGGGGGAGCCATCCTCGATCCCGGCCCGGGGCCAGGGGCGGGATGGGTCTTTCCTTATTTCTTGTTCATCCTTCGTTGGAGCTCACTGTGATCCTGCGCCTTTCCCTCGTCCTGGCCCTTCAGATGGGGCTTGCCGCCGTGGCCCAGGGTTCACACGCCAGTCTGTGGCCCACTCAAATCCTGGACTCCCCGGACAACGGCCAGCACCTCGCCGTCTCCGTGATCGAACCGCAGGAGGCGGGGGGACTCTTCACCGAGCTGGCCGGGCGGTCCGACATCCCGTACGGGTTCCTGCTGGACGGCAACTATGCCCGGGCTCACAAGATGGTGCGAATCCTCGAGGACCGGGGCGTGACAGCGGCCAAGGCCTGGGTGGAGGGGGAGCTCTTCGTGGACAGCAAGCGCTTCGGTGAGGTGGGCCTGTCCTATCATGTTGCGCCTGTCGTGTTCGTCCGGGAGGGCAAGGTCCCGGCGGCCCAGGTCCTCGATCCATCGCTCTTCGACCGACCCGTTTCCTACGCCACGTGGAAGGCCAAGCTCGTGGCGAAGGGCAAAGCCAAGCTGACGCGGGCCTACTTCACCTCGCGGTTCGCCTACGACCCCGACGACCGTGCGAAGGCCCTGACCGACTACGACGAGGAGTCCCTGAGGGACATGAACCGCACCAACCGGGACTTCGACCGCAAGCTGTTCATGTTCGACCGCATGACGGCCCTCAAATCCCATTGATCGGGGCCGGACGGCCTCTCAGGGGTGCGGCGCCCCTTTCAGCCTCCAGTAGCTGCCGCCGCCCGCCAACCGGGTTTCCAGGCCCCGGCGTGCGGCGCGCAGCCCCTCCTGCATCACGCGGCGGATGTCGCCGAGCACGGGCGGGGCGGTGGCGAAGTAGGAATGCTCCAGGAAGCTGGTGTCCAGCCCTGATGCATCCACGGTCTCGATGCCCGGCACCACCACGATGCCCTCGGCGGTATCGCCGGCCCGGGGGTAGCCGTGGACCTTCTTGGAGGCCAGAAGCGCGTTGTCGCCGCTGGAGACATAGAGCGTGATCCGCTCGCAGCCGGCCGCGAGGGCCGGGGCGATGTCGCGCTTGAAGATTTCCGCGTCGATGTCGGGCGCGGTGAGGATGATCTCCTTGAAGCGTCCCTTGAGCTTCGGCTGCTCGGCGAAGATCTGGCGGAGGGCGCCGGTGAGCGCGCGGTTCCCCATGGAGTGGGCGATGAGGTAGATGTCCTTGGCGCCGCTCTTCTGGGCGTAGTCCACGAGGAACTTCTTCAGATTCGCCTCGCTCCACTGGACATTGTTTTCATCCGTGGTGTAGCCCTGGAGGGACCCCTGCGAGGGCCAGCTGTAGAACACGGGCACGCCGCGGTAGTCGAGGTCGAAGGTGATCTGCGCCGTGCGCCGGGCGGCGTCGTCGAAGGATACATTGTAGCCGTGGACAAACACGAAGCTCGATCCGGAGGAGCCCTGGGCCTGGATCCGGGCCTTCACGCGGTTGAGGAAACCCTGGCGGGTGTGGAAGGTCCGGTCGAGGATGACCATGTGCTTCCGGGGGTCTTCGCGGAACTCCAGCCGCCAGATGGAAGGTGATTCGATGTCGCCGGTCTTGTGCCCCTTCGGGATGCTCACGGCCACCTCGCCATAGGAGATCCCGGTGCCCCGGGCGCCGCCGTAGCCTCCGGTGCGGGGATCCAGCTTCCGGTCGGTGCCGTACATCACCGACACGCGGGCGAAAGCCTGGTCCCGGGCCACATTGGGATTGTCGGCCGCAGATGCAGGCGCGGGCATAGGCAGAGGCGCGGGTGCGGGCAGAGGCGGCAGGGGCCGCCGTGACGGGGCCTCCTTCCGCGGCATGTCGGACCGCTCGGCCATGCGGGGGTCCTCGCGCTCCACCGGCGGGGGCGGCGGAGGCTTGGGCGGACGCGCGGAGGCTGCAGGTGGGGGGGGTGGTGGCGGAGGAGGAGGCGCAGCTACCGGGGCCGGCTTGGGGGCGGGAGCCGGGGGCACCACGGGAGGCTGATGCGCGCACTTCAGTAGGAGGAGCGCGATCGCCAGGCAGGGCGCAAGCCCGGAGGGCAGCGGACGGAAGAGGGGGGATCGCATGGCATCCTCGGTTTGAAGGGCGGGAGATGGGAATGAGGATAGCCCAGCCCCGGAGGCCCCGATTCGGCTCCCCTCGTAAGATGATGCTAGAGTGAGGAATGAACTCCCAGGAGCCTCTATGCGCACTGCTTCCGCTTTGGCCGCTCTCATGACGCTTCCCGCGCTGGCTGCCGATCCCGCCGTGGCGGGCAACCCGTTCTTCACGGAATGGAAGACGCCCTTCGGCGTGCCGCCCTTCGCGTCGATCACCGAGGCGCACTTCCTCCCGGCCTTCCGAGAGGGCATGGCCCGGCAGAAAGCCGAGGTGAAGGCCATCGCAGAGGCGAAGGTAGCCCCGACCTTCGAGAACACCATCGTGGCGCTGGAACGGTCGGGCCAGTTCATGGACCGGGTGGGTTCCGTGTTCTTCAACCTCACGGGCGCCGAGACAAATCCGAAGCTCCAGGCCGTGAACCGCGAGTTGATGCCGCTGATGGCCGCCCACCGCGATGACATCCAGCTGAACCAACAGCTCTTCCAGCGGGTGAAGACTGTGTGGGACGGCCGGGCCGCGCTGAAGCTCGCCCCCGATCAGAGCCGCCTGCTGGAGCGTACCTACAAGAGCTTCGTCCGGGCGGGCGCTGCGCTGACCGCCGACCAGCAGACCCGCATGCGCGCCATCAATGCCGAGCAGTCCAAGCTCGGCGTGGAGTTCGGCGACCGCCTGCTCAAGGCCACCAAGGCTTTCCAGCTGCTGGTGGAGAAGCCCGCCGACCTTGCGGGCCTGCCCGAGGGCACGCGCATGGCGGCGGCCGCCGCCGCGAAGAAGGCCGGAAAGGACGGCCAGTGGCTGTTCACCCTGGATGGTCCGAGCATCTGGCCCTTCCTCGAGTACGCGCAGAACCGCGAGCTGCGGAAGAAGCTCCTCACGGGCTACCTGGAGCGCTGCAACCAGGGCGGGGACACCGACACCAACGCCATCGTCGCGAAGGTGGCGGCCCTGCGCGTCGAGAAGGCCCAGCTGCTGGGCTACAAGACCTGGGCCGACTTCGTGCTCGAAGAGAACATGGCCAAGGATCCCAAGGGAGTCTACGGCCTGCTGGACCAGATCTGGAAGCCCGCGCTGGAGGTCGCCAAGAAGGAGCGCGCCGAGCTGCAGGCCATGATGGCGAAGGATCTGCCCGGCCAGAAGCTCGAGCCCTGGGACTGGCGCTACTACGCGGAGAAGGTGAAGCAGGCCAAGTACGACTTCGACGAGGAGTCGGTGAAGCCCTATTTCGCCATCGACGCCGTGCGCCAGGGCGCCTTCACCCTCGCCGGGAAGCTCTACGGCATCTCGTTCACCGAGAAGAAGGAGGTGCCCGTCTACCAGAAGGATGTGCGCTGCTTCGAGGTGAAGGAGCAGGACGGCCGGCACCTCGGCCTGATCTTCGTGGACTACCATCCCCGGCCGGGCAAGCGGGGCGGCGCCTGGATGAGCAGCTACCGGCAGGCCTGGGTGCAGGACGGGAAGCAGGTGGACCCGGTGGTGGTGAATGTCTGCAACTTCACGGCGCCGGCGGGGGACCGCCCGGCGCTGCTGACCTCGGACGAGGTGCGCACCCTCTTCCACGAATTCGGCCATGGCCTGCACGGGCTCTTCTACAAGGGCCAGTACCGCGGCACGGCCGGCACGCCCCGCGACTTCGTGGAGCTGCCCAGCCAGGTCATGGAGAACTGGTCCATGGAGCCCGAGATGCTGAAGCTCTATGCGAAGCACTACAAGACCGGTGAGGTCATCCCCGACGCGCTGATGGCGAAGATGAAGAAGGCCGCCACCTTCGGGCAGGGCTTCGCCACGGTGGAATACATGGCCGCCTCGCTGCTGGACATGGACTGGCACACCCTCACCACCACCAAGCCCCAGGACACCGCCGCCTTCGAGAAGGCCTCGCTCGCCAAGTGGGGGCTCATCGCCGAGATCCCGCCCCGCTACCGCAGCCCCTACTTCAACCACATCATGGGGGGCTACGCCGCGGGCTACTACAGCTACATCTGGAGCGCCGTGCTGGACAGCGACGCCTTCCAGGCCTTCAAGGAGAAGGGCAACCTCTTCGATCCCGCCACCGCGGCGAAGTTCCGTGCTGAAGTCCTCTCGAAGGGCGGCACCGAGGATCCCGCGCTGCTCTACCAGCGCTTCCGCGGCCGGGATCCCCAGGTGGGGCCCCTGCTCGAGAAGCGCGGGCTGAAGTAGCTAGGGTCAGTTTTCATTACAGACCCTAGAACCGCACCGTCGCCCCGACCATCAGCCCCGTGGCGGTGAGGGTCGGGGTGATGGGGCTCCAGAAGCCCCTCACCTCGAGGCCGAAGCGGGAGGAGGCCTGGAAGCCCAGGCCCCCGCTGGCGCCGAGGCGGGTGTGCGAGACCGTGGAGGGATTGGTGCCGGTGGCGCTCAGGCGCCACTGCTGGCCGCCCAGGGCGCCGATCAGGTAGGGGCCGCGCTCGGGGTCCTCGCCGGGGAACCACAGGAACTCGGCCATCAGGTCCACCGAGGTGATCGAAGTCTTCGTACCGGCCAGGCCCAGGGTGTCGCCCTTGGGGATGAACTGGGCGCCCAGCAGGGGGCGCAGGACGAAGCCCCGGTTGATGGGGATGTCGATGTAGGCGGCGACGCCGAGCCCCACCTGGCTGTTGGTGAGGTCGCGCAGGTCCCCCATGGGCACCAGGGCGTGGACGCGCGCGCCGAGGGTGGCCGCCTCCTGGGCGGGCAGGGCCAGGGTCGTGGCGAGCAGGGCGGCGGCGAGCGGTTTCATGTCAGGCCTCGTACTTGGTGACGATGTCGGTCCAGCGGCCCTGGGCCTTGAGGATCCGCTCCGCCACGGCCCTCAGTAAGCCCTGGCCGCCGGGCATGGGAGCCGCCCAGTGGCAGACGGCCTTCACCTCGGCCACGGCATCCGATGGGCAGCAGGCCAGGCCCACGCGCCGCAGCAGGGGCAGATCCGGGAGGTCGTCGCCCAGGTGGGCCACCTGGTCGTAGGCCAGGCCGTACTTGGCGCAGAGCTGGTCGAGGATGGGCTTCTTCTCCAGGTGGCCCGCGAAACAGTCCACCACGCCCAGATCCTTGGCGCGGTTCACGGTGGCCCCGGCATCCAGCCCCGAGATGAAGGCCACGGGGATGCCCGCCTGCTGGAGCATCTTGATGGCGGCGCCGTCGCGCACATGGAAGGCCTTGGTGTGGCCCGGTTCCGCGCCATAGTGCAGGAGGCCGGTGGTGAGAACTCCGTCGATGTCGGTGCAGAGCAGGCGGATCTTGGCGGCGCGCAGGTCCAGGTCGTCCACGGGAGTCTCCGGCTCCAGCCTAGCAACTCGGGCGGGCATGACGCCGGTCACGATCACCCCAAAAACGACAGTCAGGTGGAATGCTTGGCTTGCAAGATGCTCCAATGGATATACAGTTTTCCTGTGGTGACGGATTTCGGGGTTGACGGAATTCAAAATTGAATGATCATATATGCAAGGAGTTGATTCCGTGAACCACCAGCTCAGCAACCCCATGATTGAAGAAGTGAGCGGACTCTTCAGCGCCCTGGGCGATGCCTCCCGGCTGAAGATCCTGCGGGCTTTGCTCGATGCCAAGGGCGCCCTGAGCCAGGGGGCCGTCGCGGAGGCTTCGGGGCTCTCCCAGGCCAATGCCTCCAAGCACCTGGCCTGCCTGGTGCGCGTGGGGCTCGTGAGCCGCGATCCCGAGGGCAACGCGGTCTATTTCGCGCCGGTGATGCCCCTGGTGGGCGAGTTGTGCGATCTCGTGTGCGGCCATGTGACTGATCGGGCTCGCGTGACCTACAAGGCCCTAAAATGACTGGGGCCCTTTTTTTGGCTCGGAGTATGCCTCTATGATTATTTGTAAAATGCGAACACTGGCCCTGCTTCTGACCGTTGGTGGCGGCCTCCTGGCCCAGGACGGGCTCACGGTTTCCGAGGCCATCCGGAGGGCCTGGAAGGATCAGGCCGGCCTGAAGTCGGGCCGGGCGCTGGCCGAAAGCCGCCGGGAGGAGGCCTCCGGCCAGCGGGACCTACGGCTGCCCACCCTCACCCTGAACGCCCAGGGCGTGCGCACGGACGAGCCGATGATGGCCTTCGGCATGAAGCTGAACCAGAGCCGCATCACGGCCATGGACTTCAATCCGGCCAGCCTGAACCGGCCCGATCCCATTGCGGGCTTCGGCGGCTCCGCGGTCCTCCGCCAGCCCCTGTATACGGGCGGTCGCCTCGGCGCGGCGCGGGCGGCGGGCGACTTCTCGGCCCAGAGTGAGGCCGCCAGCCAGGTCCGGCGGGAACAGGAAGCGGCCCTGGCGGTGGTGGAGGCCTATTTCGGGGCCCAGGTGGCCGAGCAGGCCCTGGTCTGGGTGGCGGATACCCGCACCTGGGTACAGGAACTGCAAGCCTTTGTGGGGGCCCGCGTCACCCAGGGCCTGATGCTCGAAGCCGAACTGCAGCGGCTCAAGGCCTTCGGCGCACAGGTGGAGGCCCAGGGGGCTGAGGCCACCCGGCAGCTGCGCACGGCACGCTCCGGGCTGGGCTTGCTGACGGGCACCGGCCCCGTGGAAGGACCGCTCGCCACGCCGCTTTCGGAGGCTTCGGCGGTTGCGCCGACCCCCCCGACGAGCGGCCCCCGGGGAGATCTCCAGGCCGCCGAATTCCAGGCGAAGGCCGCGGCCCAGGCGGCGCGGGCCGCCAAAGGCAGCCTCCTGCCCGAAGTGGGCCTGGAGCTGGGCGCCGGGACGCTGAGGCAGTCCTGGGGCCAAGGCGGTAATTGGACCTGGGCCGCCCTCGGCGTGAGCTGGAAGGTGTTCTCGGCCCCGGACCAGTCGAAGGCGCGGGCCGCCCGCGCCCAGGCCCGATCCGCGGAAGAGATGTGGACATTCAAGCGGCAGCAGGCGCAGCACGAAGTCCGGGCGGCCCGCGAGGCGGTGGTGGCCGCCGAGGCCCGCCACGCCGCCGCCCGGGAGTCCCTGGCCGCGGCCATGGAATCCCGTCGGCTGCGGGAGGCCCGGCACCGTGAGGGGCTCACCCCCCTCACGGATGTGCTGGATGCGGAGGCCGCCGTGCAGGGGGCTCGCACCCTCATCCTCCAGAGCCTCTACGACCTGCGCGTCAGCCGCGCGGCCCTCGACCTGGCCACCGGCGCCCCCATCGAAGGAGTGAAACCATGAAAGCGATGACGACCTCAGCGACCTGGCCCGCCTTGGCCGCGGCCGGTGCCCTGGTGGCCACCCTGGCCTGTGGGCACAAAGAAGCCCGGCCCCAGGCGAAGGTGCTGCCGAAGGTGGCCGTGTCCCTGGCGGCCTCCTCCCAGGCGGAGGGAGGCAGCTGGGTGGCGGCCACGCTGCAATCCACGCGGACGGCCACGCTGTCGACGCGGATGGCCGCCCAGGTCCGGCGGACCCCGGTCCAGGAGGGCCAGCGCGTGGCGGCCGGCACGCTGCTGGTCGTGCTGAGCGATGACGACCTGCAGGCCCAGCTCCGGGCCGCGGAGACCGGTTTCGGCACCGTGGAGGCCCACCACCGGCGCATCCAGGCCCTCTTCGCCCAGAAGGCCAGCACACTCTCCGAAGTCGAGCAGGCCCAGGCCCAGCTGGCCCAGGCCCGGGCCGGCGTGGCCGCGATCAAGGCCAACCTCGCCTACACGCAGATCCGCGCGCCCTTTGCGGGCGTGGTGCAGGCCCGCAAGGTCAACGAAGGCGACTTCGTGGCTCCGGGCACCCCGCTGGTGGAACTCGTCGGCGAAGGGGAGCAGGAGCTGGAAGCCAGCCTGGCCGAGGTCGAGGCCAAGGCCCTGAGGCCGGGAATGAAGCTCCACTTCGAGTCCGAGGGGGCGACCGGGGAGGCCCAGATCACAGCCCTGGCGCCGGGCGGCGACTCCTTCAGCCACAAGGGCACCTTGCGTGCCCGGGTGCTCTCCCCCAAGGGGCTGCGCCAGGGGTCCTTCGCGCGCCTGCTCATTCCGGGCGTCAGGGCCGAGGGGCTGAGCGTGCCGCGCAGCGCCCTGGTGCTGCGCGGGGAACTCACGGGCGTCTTCATCGCCAGGGAGGGCCATGCGGAGCTGCGCTGGCTCAGCCTGGGCGAGGGAGCCGGTGACTCCCTGCCCGTGCGTGCGGGCCTGAAGGTCGGCGAGGCGGTCATCGACCGCCCCGGCAGCCTGCAGGATGGCCAACCCATCGAGATCGCCGGGGTGCCGCATGTCCGCTGACCTGCAATTGGGCCTCGCCGGCAGGCTCGCCAAGGGCTTCCTGCGCAGCAAGCTGACGCCGCTGCTCGTCCTGGCCTCGCTGCTGCTGGGCCTCCTCGCCGTCTGGCTCACGCCCCGGGAAGAAGAACCCCAAATCGTCGTGCCCATGGTGGATCTCTATGTGCCGTACCCCGGGGCGAGCCCCAAGGAGGTCGAAAGCCAGGTTTCCACGCCCCTGGAACGCCGCCTCTGGGGCATCCCCGGTGTGGAGTACCTCTACAGCGTGAGCCGGCCTGGCCTGGCGGTGCTCACGGTGCGCTTCAAGGTGAACGAGCCCCAGGAGCCGAGCCTGGTGAAGGTGCACCAGGAACTGGCCGCGAACCCCCAGCTGCTGCCGCCGGGGGCGCTGAAGCCCATCGTGAAGCTGCAGACGATCGATGATGTGCCCTTCCTGGTGCTGACCCTCCACGGGCCGGACCAGACGCCCGGCGGCCTCCGGAAGCTGGCGGAAGTGCTGGGGCAGGAGCTGTCTGCGGTGCCCGACACGGCCCAGGTGAAGGTGGTGGGCGGCGCCCGCCGCATGGTGCGCGTGGAGCCGGATCCGGACCGCCTGCGGTCACTCGGGTTCTCCCTTGGCGACCTGCAGCCGGCCCTCCAGTCCGCCGAGGCCCAGCTTTCCGCCGGGGCCCTGGTCGATCGCGGTCGCCGCACCGAAGTCGAGGCCACGGGCTTCGTCCTCCAGGCTGCCGAGCTGAATCGGCTGGTGGTGGGCGTCCGCAACCAGAAGCCCATCTACCTTGGTGAAGTGGCCCGCATCGTGGACGCTCCGGAGCCCGAACCTCCCGTGACGCTCTTCGCCGGCGGTGGTGTCCAGGGCTTCGAGCCTGCGGTGAGCGTCACCCTCTCCAAGCGAGCGGGCACCAACGCCACGGCCCTGGCCGAGCGCGTGTTGGCCAAGGTGGAAGCCCTCCGGGGAGGCCTCATCCCCAAGGAGGTCTCAGTCACGGTGACCCGCAACTACGGCGAGACCGCCGGCGACAAATCCAACGAGCTGATCGAGCACCTCCTCATCGCCACCCTCAGCGTCATCGCCCTGATCCTGCTGGCCATGGGCTGGCGCAGCGCCGTGGTCGTGGGCGTGGCCGTGCCCGTCACGCTGGCCCTGACCCTGCTCATCACCTACCTGTTCGGCTACACACTGAACCGGGTCACGCTGTTCGCGCTGATCTTCTCCATCGGCATCCTGGTGGACGACGCCATCGTGGTGGTGGAGAACATCCACCGCCACATGCACCTGCCGGGCCAGAAGAAGAGCTTCGCCCGCATGGTGGTGGAGGCCGTGGACGAGGTGGGCAATCCCACCATTCTGGCCACCTTCGCGGTCATCGCCGCCATCCTGCCCATGGCTTTCGTGCGGGGCCTCATGGGCCCCTACATGCGACCCATTCCCGTGGGCGCCAGCCTGGCCATGCTGTTCAGCCTGGTCATCGCCTTCGTCATCAGCCCCTGGGCCAGCCTGATCGTGTTCCGCCAGGAGGCGCACCTGCCCGAGACGGACTCCTCGGGCCTGCATCCGGGCGGCCCCGAGACGGCCTCGCCGGAACCCGACCACGCCGGGCCCGACGAGGTGCCCGAGACGCGCTTCACCCGGCTCTACCGGACGGTGATGCACGCCCTCCTGACGCGCCCCAGGGTGCGGTGGGCCTTCTTCGGCGGCGTCGTCTTCCTGCTGCTGGGCGCCATGTCCCTGGTGGGCACGGGGGTGGTGAAGGTGAAGATGCTGCCCTTCGACAACAAGTCGGAGTTCATGGTCCAGCTGGATCTGCCGGCCGGAACGCCGAAGGAGGACGCCCTCGCCGTGGGCCAGGATGTCGCCCGGAGGCTGCTCAAGGATCCCACCGTCAAGGATGTCCAGGTCTATGCGGGCGAGGCGGCGCCCTTCACCTTCGTGGGCATGGTCCGCCACAGCTTCCTGCGGCAGGCCGCGGAGATGGTGGATCTGCAGGTGAACCTCGTGCCCAAGCAGGACCGCAAGGAGCAGAGCCACGCCATCGTGGTGCGCCTGCGCCCCGAGCTGGAGAAGATCTCCGGGCCCGCCGGCGCCCGCATGAAACTGGTGGAGATCCCGCCCGGCCCGCCGGTCATGGACACCATCGTGGCCGAGATCTACGGCCCCACCGAGGCCGAGCGCACGCGGCTCTCGGGGGAAGTGCTTGCGGCCTTCAAGAGCGTCGACGGCATCGTGGATGTGGATTCGACGATGAACCCCACGGGCCCCAAGATGAGCCTAGTCCTGGACCGGGAGAAGGCCGCGCTGCATGGCGTCGCTCCGGCCCAGGTGGTGCAGACCCTCGCCATGGCGGGGTATGGCTACCAGGCCGGCGCCTTCCATGTGCTGCGGGGCTCGAGCCAGGTGCCCGTGGTGCTCCAGCTGGCCTCGGAGAAGCGTCGACACCTGGACCAGCTGCTGCAGCTCACGGTGCCCGGCGCCCGGGGGCCTGTGTCCGTGCGGGAGCTCGTGACAGTGAAGGAGGGGACGGAAGAGGCCACGCTGCACCACAAGAACCTGATGCCCGTGACCTATGTCTTCTCGGACCTGGCGGGGACCATCGAAAGCCCCGTCTATGCCCTGGCCGCGCTGAACAAGAAGATCGACGCCATGAAGGGCACCGGCGGCGGTCCGGTCCCGAGGCTGGGCCTGGCCCATCCCGAGAACACGGAATCGCTGTCGCTGAAGTGGGATGGGGAGTGGCACATCACCCTGGAAGTCTTCCGGGACCTCGGCCTGGCGTTCGCCGCCGTGCTGGTGCTGATCTTCGTGCTGGTGGTGGGCTGGTTCGAGAGCTTCCAGATCCCCTGGGTGATCCTGGTGCCGATTCCGCTCTCCCTCATCGGCATCATCCCCGCCCATGGGCTGATGGGGGCCTTCTTCACGGCCACCAGCATGATCGGCTTCATCGCCGGAGCCGGCATCATCGTCCGCAACAGCATCATCCTCGTGGATTTCATCGAGTTGAAACTGAGGGAGGGCATGTCGCTGGAATCCGCCGTGGAGGAGGCGGGCGTGGTGCGCTTCCGCCCCATGCTGCTGACCGCCTCCGCCGTGCTGGTGGGCAGCGCCGTCATGCTGGCGGATCCCATCTTCCAAGGACTCGCCATCAGCCTCATGGCCGGTGAAGTGGCCGCGACGCTGCTCTCCCGTATCGCCGTGCCCGTCCTCTACTACCTCGTGGCCCGCCGGGGCCACGCGGCCAACCTGCAACGCCAAGGCGTGCTGAACGCCCCCCAGGAGCCCTCATGACCGTCGACCGCATCGTCCATACCGTGGCTGGGACCTTCATCCTGCTGAGCCTGGCCCTCGCCCGCTTCCACCATCCCAACTGGATCTGGTTCACCGTCTTCGTGGGCGCCAACCTGCTCCAGAGCGGCCTCACCAACTGGTGCCTGATGTCCTCGATCCTGCGCAAGCTGGGCGTCCCAGAAGGCGCGGGCGTGGGATGCTCCCGGTGAAGGCGACCGCCCTTCGCCTCGCCCTGGGGCTCCTGGTGGGCGGTGCCCTCGGCTATGGCTGGCACCGCCTGGTGGGCTGCAGCACGGGCGCCTGTCCCCTGACGGCCACGCCTCTGCGGGGCATCGGCTATGGCGCCGTCCTGGGCCTGATCTGGGCCCTGGCGAAGTAGGCCCGGGGCCATTTCCTGCAACCTTCCTCTGAAGCCTCACCTGGAGCCGCCATGTCCCTGATCCTGGAGTACTGGATCTACCTGATCCCTTTGGCGGCCGTGGGCTATTTTCTGTGGAGCCGCCGGTCCATGCCCGCTGCGGAGGTGAAGGCCCTGCTGGAACGGGGCGCCCAGGTGGTGGATGTCCGCACCACGGCCGAGTTCAAGGGCCAGGCCCATCCTCGCGCGATCAACATCCCCCTGGATCAGCTGGAGACGCGGGCCGGGGAACTGGATCGGACGAGGCCCGTCCTGGTCTGCTGCGAAACCGGCAGCCGCAGCGGATTCGGGGTGGCCGTACTGAAGCGCGCCGGGTTTGCGGAAGTCGCCAATCTGGGCTCCTGGCGCCGTATACGCACGCTGCCCGACTGAAATCTGAGGAGGCATCAAGTTGACTATGACAACTTCTGTGACCTGGGAATCCGGCCTTGCCTTCGCGGTGGAGCAGGATGGCCATCGCTTCCGGATTGACGCCAGCCCCGAAGCCGGGGGTCGGGACCTGGGGCCCCGCCCCAAGGCCCTTCTGCTCTCGGGCCTGGGGGGCTGCACCGGGATCGATGTGGTGAGCATTCTGGAAAAAATGCGCGTCCCGATCGACGGGCTCGAGATCCAGGTGAGCGCCGAATCACGCGATGAGCACCCGCGAATCTTCACGGGTATCCATGTGCGCTACCTCTTCAGGGGCAGAGACCTTCCCCTGGACAAGCTCGAACGGGCCGTGAAGCTGTCCGAGGATACCTACTGCGGCGTGTCCGCCATGTTCCGGCCGGCGGTGCCGATCACTTCGGAAATCGTGGTCGAGGATCCCCGCGATCTGAAATAGAGCCGGATTGTTGCGCTCAAGGTCCCCTTCGATCGTGGGATACTGGCCGCGTTTCAGCACTCGATGCACCGCAGGCCGGTACGACGGGAGGGACCATGGGCGATCCGCTTTTCTGGCACAGACTTCAGTTCGGGTTCACGGCGACCTACCACTACCTGTTCCCCCAGCTGACGATGGGACTGGCGCTGGTTATTGTCGTGCTGAAGGCCATGGGCCTGAGGACGGGGGAGGCCCGCTACAACGACGCGGCACGCTTCTGGATCCGCATCTTCGGCATCAACTTCGCCGTGGGTGTGGTGACCGGGATCCCCCTGGAGTTCCAGTTCGGCACCAACTGGGCGAAGTTCTCACGCCTGTCCGGCGGCATCATCGGCCAGACCCTGGGCATGGAGGGCATGTTCGCCTTCTTCCTCGAGAGCAGTTTCCTCGGGATGCTGATCTGGGGTGAGAAGAAGCTGTCGCCGAAGGGCCACTTCGGTGCGGCGCTGGCGCTGTGGATCGGCAGCTGGCTGTCGGGCTACTTCATCATCGCCACCAACGCCTTCATGCAGCACCCCGTGGGCTACATCGTGGCCGCGGACGGCACGCTGCAGCTCACCAGCTTCTGGGCCTTCCTGCTGAATCCGTGGGCCCTGGGCCAGTACGCGCACAACATGATCGCCGCCGTGTGTACGGGCTCCTTCGTGGTGGCCGCCATCGGGGCCTTCTGGACCCTCAAGGGCATCCATCCGGAGCAGGCGAAGCTAAACCTGCGCGTGGGCACCATCATGGGCCTGATCTTCAGCGTCCTGGTGGCCTTCCCCACCGGGGACATCCAGGGCAAGCTCGTGGCCAAGTACCAGCCGATTTCCCTCGCGGCCATGGAGGGGCGCTTCGAAAGCGGACCCCGCGCAAACCTGACCCTGGTGGGCCAGCCGGATGTTGCCCGGCGGAGGATCGAGAACCCGATCCAGGTGCCCGCCATGCTGAGCTTCATCGCCTACGGGAGCTTCTCGAGCGATGTGAAGGGCCTGCTGGAATTCCCCGAGGACCAGTGGCCGCAGAACATCGAACTGCTCTACTACAGCTTCCACATCATGGCGGGCCTGGGCACGATCATGATCGCCCTCATGGGGCTCGCCGCCCTGCTGCTCTGGAAGGGACGCCTGGATACGGCCCGGCCCATGCTGTGGGTCCTGATGCTGGCGTTCCCCTTCCCCTACATCGCCACCACCGCGGGCTGGGCCGTGGCCGAATTCGGCCGCCAACCCTGGCTCATCTACGGCGTCCTGCGCACCGTCCACGGCGCCTCCCCCACGGTGAACGCGGGCCATACGGCCTTCACCACCCTGGGTTTCGCGGGGATCTTCGTGGTGCTGAGCGTGCTCTGGCTCTTCCTGATCGGCCGGGAAATCTCCCACGGCCCCGTCTCCCACACCTCGAAGGCCTAGGAGGCTGCCATGGAAATGCTCTGGTTCTGGCTTGTCTCCGTGATGGTCGCGATCTATGTGGTCATGGATGGCTTCGACTTCGGGGCTGGCATCCTGCACCTCGTCGTGGCCAAGACCAACGAGGAGCGCCGCGAGGTGCTGGGTGCCATCGGTCCCCTCTGGGACGGCAACGAGGTCTGGCTGCTGGCCGGCGGGGGATCGCTCTTCCTGGCTTTCCCCAAGGTGCTGGCCTCGGGCTTCTCCGGCTTCTACCTGGCCATGTGGCTGGTGGTCTGGTGCCTGATGGCCCGCGGCATCTCCATCGAGTTCCGCTCCCACCTGCAGGACGGCCTCTGGCGCCGCTTCTGGGATGCCTCCTTCACCTTCGCCAGCGTCCTGCTCCCGGTGCTCCTGGGCGCGGCCCTGGGCAATGTGCTCCGCGGCGTCCCCGTGGATGGCAGCGGCTACTTCGAGATGGCCCTGTGGACGAATTTCCGCCTCGGACCCCAGCCCGGCATCCTCGACTGGTACACGGTGCTCATCGGGGTCTTCGCCCTGGTGACGGTGACCGCCCACGGTTCCCTCTTCCTGGCCTGGAAGACGGAAGGCGCGGTGCATGAGCGCTGCAAGGGGCTCTCCCTGAGCCTATGGGGCCTGGTGCTGGTGCTGTGGGTCGTCTCAAGCTATGCGACCTTCGTCGTGAACCCCGGCATCTTCCACAACCTGCCCAAGGCGCCGCTCGCCTGGGTCGCCATGCTGATCTTCCTGGCGGGCCTCGGCCTGGTCTTCGTAGGCGCCAAGCAGGAGCGCTTCCTGATGGCCTTCGTGGGCTCCGGCGCCTTCATTCTCGGCTTGCTGGCCGCCAGCGCCGCCTGCGTCTACCCGGTGATGTTGAAGTCCACCCTGGGGCCGCAGTTCGACCTGACGGCCCAGAATGCCAGCGTGGGGGCCCACGGTCTTCGCACGGGCCTGGTGTGGTGGCTCATCGGCTTCCCCATCGCCATCGGCTACATCGCCTTCCTGTTCCGCTTCCACCGCGGGAAGGTGAAGGCGGCGGTGGAGGGGGAGGGCTACTAGCCCGCTCAGGCGTGGCTGGCCCGGCGCCAGCGCCAGGCCAGCCACGCCCAGCAGGCAGCCATGCCCAGCCAACCGACGACGCGGAGGCCCTGGGCGAGGGTGGCGTCCTGGGCCAGCAGGCCCCAGCGGTCGAGGAGGTCGGCCCAGTCGTGTTCGCCGCCCCCCACCAGGGGAAGAACCTGGGCCCGCGCATCGGCCACATAGCGGGCGATGTTCAGCAGGTTCTCGAACCCCCAGATGCCCGCCGCGGCCGTTCCGGGGGCCTCGCGCCGGAGCCAGAAGGATCCCATCACGAGCAGGGGCACGAGCAGCTGCAGGAGGGTGCCTCCCAGGATGGTCAGGGGCTCCCAGCCGAGGATCCCGAAGAGGGGATGCCCGGCTTCGTGGAAGACCAGGTTCACGCCGTCGAGCAGGGGGATCCAGCCGGGTTCGGATCGCAGCGCTACGAGGCTGAGCAGGCCCAGGCCCGCGGTCACGCCCACCATGGCCCCGGTGCCGGCGGGTTGCCAGTCGGTCTCCCAGGCCTCCAGGAGGGGGCCGGGCAGGAGGGTCACGGGTGGGCCTGGTGCCGCGCCACGATCCAGTCCACGACCTGATCGAGGGTGAGGTCGCTGGAATCCAGCTCCACGGCGTCCTCGGCGGGACGCAGGGGCGCGACGGCGCGGGTGCTGTCAGCCTCGTCGCGGCGGCGCTGATCGGCGAGCACCTCCTCGAACACCGCCACCTGGCCCTTGGCCTGGAGCTCCAGGAGGCGCCGGCGGGCCCGGGCCTCGGGGCTGGCGGTGAGGAACACCTTGCAGCAGGCCTGGGGGAAGACGACCGTGCCGATGTCGCGGCCGTCCACCACCCAGTGGCCGGTGGCGCCGATGCGGCGCTGCTGATCCACCAGCACCTCGCGCACGCGCGCATCTGCGCTCACGGGCGTGACGCGCCGCGTGACCTCCTGGCTGCGGATGGCCTCGCTGACATCCTCGCCCGCCAGGAAGATCCGCGGACCCTTCTGGGTGAGGGCCAGGCCCGCCAGCACGCGCTCGAGCTCCTCGCGGGCCTCCAGGGCCAGCCCGGCCCGGTGGATGGCCAGGGCGGCGGCCCGGTACATGGCCCCGGTATCGAGGTACTGCCACCCCAGGCGCGAGGCGACCCGCCGGGCTGTGGTGGATTTCCCCACGCCCGACGGGCCGTCGATGGCGATCAGTGGAAGGGCGGAGGCGGTCATGCCTTCATTCTGGGGGACCGTTTCCGCCCTTGCCATCACTTCATGCCGAAGTCCTTGAGGATCTTCGGATCCTTCTCGTCCTGGGCCAGGATGGTGTGGCAGGTGTCGCAGTCGCCCTTGATGGTGCGGCCGTCGGCGGAGGAGTGGCTGCCGTCGTGGCAACGGAAGCAGCCCACGGATTCCTCGTGGCCGATGTTGTTCGGGTGGGTGCCCCAGGTGATCTTCATCTCGGGGAAGACATTGCGCAGGTAGATGGCCTTCACGGCCTCGGCCGCGGCATCCACCTGGGCCCGCTTGTGCTTGAACACATCCGGGTAGCTGGTGCGGTAGAACTCGTTGATGGCCAGGGTGATCTTGGCGGCGGCCTCGTCGCGGTTCGCATATTCGCCCTTCAGTACCTCGACGGCCTTCTTCTTGATGAAGGGCAGCTCGGCGCTCATGCGCTTGAGATTCAGGGCCTTGTCCACGGCGCGATCCGGGAGCTCGAAGGCGTGGGTGGGACGGTTGTGGCAGTCCACGCAGTCCATCTTGCGCTCGGAGGCCTTGGCGAGCTTCTCGGGAGGCAGCTTCTTGAAGTCCTCGGTGACATATTCGACCAGCTGGCCGTTGTCGTCGCGGTAGGTGACCTTGGGGATCTCCTGGCGGCGGGGATCGGTGGAGATGTAGCTGATGCGCTCCATGGCGTCGAGGTGGCGGCCGTGGATGCCGGTGGTGCCGTTGGCGGTGTGGCCGCCGATCTTCAGGAGCAGGATGCTGGTGGAGGGGGTGTTGGCCTCATCCTCGGCGTACTTGGTGCGGATGAGCAGCTTGTCATCCGTGAACTTCTGGGGCCAGTGGCACTGCTCGCAGGTCTCGCGGGCGGGGCGCAGGTGCTCGACCGGGCTGGGAATGGGGCGGGAGAAGGTGCCGAAGGCCACCGCGAAGAGCTGACGGCTGCCGGAGATCTTGGCGCGCACGAGGGCGGGTGCGCCGTGGCCGATGTGGCATTGGGCGCAGCCCACGCGGGAGTGGGGGGAATTCAGGAAGGCCGTGTACTCGGGGCTCATCACGGTGTGGCAGGTGAGGCCGCAGAAGCGGTTGGAGTCCATGTACTCCACGCCCTTGAGGCCGGCGGTGCCCATGATGCCGACATTCACGAAGGTGAGCGCGCCCACCACCAACAGGAGGCGTCGCACGCTGGGCTGGGTGAAGTCCACCTTCTGGAGGGGGGTGGGCGCTTCGCCCGCCAGCCGCTTCTTGCGGCGCAGGCGGAGGATGCCCACGGGGATGAGGATCAGGCCCACCAGGAAGAGGGCGGGAAGGATGAGGAACAGGAGGATGCCGGCGTAGGGATGCACGGACTTCGAGCTCGTCATCTCCATGATCCAGAACCAGACGAGCGTAAAGGCCGAGCTCGTCGTCAGGGCCACGCCCATCAGGGTCATCCAGTTGTTTCCAAGCTGGAAGGCCAGTCGGACCAGATCTCTGATGCGTTCACCCAAACTCATGAAGCCACCTCCCTAAACGAAGACCGACAAACGACAACGAAGTGTGAAATGTCTCTTTCCACCCTAATTTCCTCCCAGGGCATTCGCAAGACGGTACTGGGCCGCCTGATTATCTATCTCCATTCAAATCAATCCCAGCAATTCCGGGTTGTGACAGAGGTCTATGGCCGTCAGCCCCGGAGCAATTCCAGGAAGGCTTCGCCGTACTGCTGGAGCTTCTTCGGCCCCACGCCGCTCAAAGCCAGGAATTCCGCCTCGGTACCGGGCCGGAACCGGGCCATCTGCTGGAGGGTCGCATCGCTGAAGATCACATAGGCGGGTACGCCCTTGGCGTCGGCCAGGCGCTTCCGGAGGGTCTTCAGCTCGCGATAGAGGGCCTCTTCGCCCTCCACTTGGCCTTCGGGCACCGGCGGCCGAGAGCCCCGCGGCGAGCCGCGCTTGGCCTTTCCGGGCGAGGGGGCGGCCTGGAGTGGATCGGCGCCCGTGCAGCAATCGCAGGAAGTACCGCAAGCGTCCATCTGCTCGCCGAAATGCGCCAGCAGGGCCTGGTGGCGGCAGCGCGGAGTCTCGGCCAGGCGGAAGAGGTCGCGGGTCTGGCGCTGCTGGGCCTGGGCCAGACCCGCGTCCAGGCCGTCCGTGAAGCGGTCGTAGCTGAGGACATCGCCCCAGCCGTAGAACA
This sequence comes from Geothrix sp., assembly GCA_019449415.1. Taxonomy (GTDB): domain Bacteria; phylum Acidobacteriota; class Holophagae; order Holophagales; family Holophagaceae; genus Geothrix; species Geothrix oryzae. The sequence continues at coordinate 18,907 of JAGRPP010000026.1, read as the reverse complement.
TGACGCAGTCCGCGTCGGCGCCATCGCGGCCCGCCCGGCCGATCTCCTGGTACCAGCCCTCCACGCTCTTGGGCATGTCGCGGTGGATGACATAGCGGATGTTGCTCTTGTCGATGCCCATGCCGAAGGCCACGGTGGCCACGATGACATCCACATCATCGCGCTGGAACGCCTCCTGGGCGGCCGACCGGGCGGCGGCGTCCATGCCCGCGTGGTAGGCTGCCGCGCGCACGCCCTCTCCCGCGAGGAAGGCCGCCGTGGCCTCCACGGCCTTCCGCGACAGGCAGTAGATGATGCCGCTCTCCCCGCGCCGGGCCAGCACCAGGCGCAGCAGGGCTTCGCGCACCGGCGGCAGGCCCTCGGCGCTTTTGCGGTAGGCGCTGATCTTCAGGTTCGAGCGGAAGAACGAACCCTGTACCTCCAGCGGATTCCGCATCTCCAGCTGCACGGCGATGTCACGGCGCACCTCGGGCGTGGCGGTGGCCGTGAGGGCCAGCACCGGTACCTGGGGGAATCGCTGCTTCAGGCCCGCCAGGGTGCGGTAGGCGGGGCGGAAATCATGGCCCCAGTGGCTGATGCAGTGGGCCTCGTCCACGGCGATGAGGCGCAGGTCCACCTCGCGCAGCAGGTCGGCGAGGTAGAGCTCGAGGCCCTCCGGCGCGGCGTAGACCAACTCCAGCTCGCCGTTCTTGAGGGCGCGGATGCGGTCGCGGCGCTCCTCCGCCTGGAGGCTGGAGTTGAGGAAGGTGGCCCGGAGGCCGGCTTCCGTGAGGGCATCCACCTGGTCCTTCATGAGCGCGATCAAGGGCGAGACCACCAGCGTGACGCCGCCCAGCAGCCGGGCGGGCAGCTGGTAGGTGAGGGACTTCCCCGCGCCCGTGGGCATGATGCCCACCACATCGCGGCCCGCGAGCACGGCCTCGATGATGGTGCGCTGGCCGGGACGGAAGGTGCCGTAGCCGAAGGTGGCCTTGAGGGCCGATTCGAGGTCCGGCGGGGCCTCCAGCTCGGAGGCCAGGGTCTTCAGGGCCGCGATGGCCGCCCCATCGAAAGCGGTGGGCTCGATCCGGTAGCGGTCCCGCAGGCGCGCGAGCCCCTCCCTGCATTCCACATGCGCGCCCTGCGTGAGCAGGGCGCGCAATCTCCCGATCTCGTCTGGAACCTGCGCCACTCAGCAGCCGCCGTCGAGCAGGGGCGCGGCTGCGGTCCAGAAGGCCTGCATTTCCTCGGGCTTGCCGAAGGTCACGCGGATGTGGTTCGGCAGGCCGTAACCCTGCATGGGCCGCACGATCACGCCGCGCTGGAGGAGTTCCTTGAACAGGTTCGCGGCCGGGAAGGCGGTCTCCATGAGGATGAAGTTGCCGCTGGTGCCCGAGAGCTGGCAGCGATGCTTCGCAGCCTCCCGCACGAAGGCAGCGCGGGCCTCGGTGTTCTTCTGGCGCGAGAAGGCCTCGAAGGCCAGATCCTGGACGGCGACTTCCGCCGCGGCCTGGGCCAGGTGATTGGTGTTGAAGGGGCTGCGGACCCGCTCGAGGAAACCCATCAGTTCCTTCGAGCCCAGGCCATAGCCGATGCGCATGGCGGCCAGGGCGTGGATCTTCGAGAAGGTGTGGAGCACCAGCAGGTTCGGGCGCTCATCCAGGTAGGCGGCGGCATCCGGGTACCCGGCGGGATCCTCGTACTCGGCATAGGCCTGGTCCACCACCAGCACGATGTCCTCGCGCAGCTGGCGCACGAGGCGCTCCAGGGCGGCGCGCTCCAGGCGGATGCCCGTGGGGTTGTTGGGATTCCCGAGGTAGACGAGGCGCGTGTCCTCGGCGACGGAGCGCAGGATGTCGTCCACATCGAGCTCCGTGGCCGTGGCCCGGGATTCGATGACGCGGCCGCCGGCGGTCTGGGTGGCGATGCCGTAGATGGCGAAGCTATGCTTCGGGATGACGGCGCTGCCGCCATCCAGGAAGGCGGCCTTGGCCACCATCTCCAGGATTTCGCTGCTGCCGTTGCCGAGGACCACGCGGTCCACCGTCAGGCTCTTCCGATCCGCGATGCGTTGGCGGAGGTAGTAACCGTCGCTGACGGGGTAGAGGCCCAGGCCTTCGAACTCCGAGCCGGCGATGACCGAAGCCACCCGGGCCTTCACGGCCTCCGTGGGCCCCCAGGGGTTCTCGTTGGAGGCCAGCTTGACGATGGAGGTGAGGCCCAGTTCGCGCTGGACCTCCTGGATGGGCTTGCCGGGCACATAGAGGGGAATGCGCGACAGATGTTCGAATCCAGGAATGGAGGAGAGGCTCGTGCTCATCAGGCCGGCCGCTCGGAGAGGACCTTGTCCACGATGCCGTATTCCAGGGCTTCCTCGGCGCCCATGAAGAAGTCGCGATCCATGTCCTTCATGACCTTCTTCAGGGGCTGGCCCGTGTGCTTGGCGAAGGTGGCGGCGAGGTTCTCCTTCAGGCGCTGGATCTCCTTGAAGGTGATCTCGATCTCCGTGGCCTGGCCCTGGGCGCCCCCCGAAGGTTGGTGGATCATGATGCGGGCGTTGGGCAGGGCGAAGCGCTTGCCCTTGGTGCCCGCGGCGAGCAGGTGGGCGCCCATGGAGGCGCACTGGCCGATGCAGTAGGTGACGATGTCGTTCTTCACGAACTGCATGGTGTCGTAGATGGCCAGGCCCGCCGTGACGCTGCCGCCGGGGCTGTTGATGTAGATCTGGATGTCCTTGTCCGGGTCCTCGCTCTCGAGGAAGAGCATCTGGGCCACGATGGCGTTGGCGACATTGTCGTCGATGGCCGTGCCCAGGAAGATGATGTTGTCTTTCAGCAGGCGCGAGTAGATGTCGTAGCTGCGCTCACCGCGGGGCGTCTGCTCGATGACGATGGGGGGATAGTAGCTGCTGGGCATGGGCCCTCCGGCTGAAGTTTCAGGATAAAGCAAGAAGGCGCCCGCAGGCGCCTTCCGCATGGAGATCGCGCAGACGGCTACTTCTTGGCCGCGGGCTTCTTGGCCTTGGGCTTGTCCTCGGCCTTTTCCCCAGCCTTTTCCTCGGTCGCGGGTTCCTTAGCCTTGGCGGCCTTCTTGGGCTTCTCCTCGACGGGCTCTTCGGCCTTCTTGGCGGCCTTCTTCTTCGGCTTGGGGGCTTCCGCCTCGTCCTCGTGATCATGGTCACAGTCGGGGCCGTGGACATGGCCCGCGGGCGCCACGGCGGCGGGCTCGCCGCCCTCCTGGTTCTCGAGGTCGCCACCCTCCAGGCCGCCGGCATCGAAGCGGTTCACGGGAATCCCGGCCTCGCGCTTGCGCTCCAGCTCGACCAGGGCCTCGAAGGCGGCCTTGTCGAGCAGTTCCTCCGTGACGGTGGCGGTGGTGAGCAGGTGGTCGAAGATCCGGTCGGTGCGCAGGCGGCCCTTGATCTCCGTGGCGTTGCCACGGCGCTCGAGCTCGGCCTTGAAGGCGTCGAAGGGCTGCTGGATCTGGTTCTCGGCCATGAAGGTGCGGATCTCGGCGTCGATGTCGGCCTCGGGCACTTCGATGGACTCGGCGTTGCCGATGGCCTGCAGGAGGTAGCCGCTGCGGACGGCGCGCTCGGCATCGTTCAGGCGGTACTGGCGGTAGGCCTGCCAGTTCACCTTCTTGGGGTCCATGCCCTGGCGGGCGACATGCTGGGCGAACTCCTGGCAGTAGTCATCGAGCTGCAGCCCCACCATGGAACGGGGCACCTCGAAGGGCGCGGCATCCAGCAGGGTGTCCAGCATGGTGGCCTGCAGGCGGGCCATGGCGTCGCGCTCGGTGGCCTCCTCCAGATCCTTCCTCACGGCGGTCTTCAGGGCCTCGAGGTTCTCGAAGGCGCCCAGATCCTTGGCGAACTCATCGCCCACCACGGGCACTTCCTTGCGGCGGATGTCCTTGACATGCACCTCGTAGGCCAGCGTCTTGCCCGCCAGGACGGTGTTGGCGTCGTCGGCGGGGTGGGTCAGCGTGAAGGCCTTCTTCTCGTCGCTCTTGAGGCCCACCAGCTGGGCGTCGAAGGGACGGGTCGCATCGATCTCCAGCACCTGATCCTGGTAGGTCTGGGCCTTCAGGCCCTGGGGCTTCACGCGGATGTCGCAGGTGGCGATGAGACCCTGAGCCACGGCGCCGTCTTCCACGGGGAGGAACTTGGTGGCCCGCTGGCGGAGGCCCTCGATGTGCTCATCCAGAGTGGCTTCGTCGATGGCGCGCTTCTTCTTGGTCAGGACCAGGGACTTGTAGTCGGGAAGTTCGATGTCGGGAGCGACATCGAACTGGGCGCGGAAGACCGCATCGGCGCCTTCCTTCAGGTCCAGCTTCTCCAGGGAGGGGTGGGAGATGGGCAGGGCGCCCGCTTCCTGGGCAGCCTTCCAGAAGTGCTTCTCGACGAGCTGCTGGGCCACATCGGACTGGATCTCGCGGGCGTAGCGCTGCATGAGCACGGGCCGGGGGGCCTTGCCGGGGCGGAAGCCGGGAATGCGGACCTGCGGCGCGATCTTCGCCACCACCTCGTTGAAGACGGCGCTCACTTCGGAGGCGGGCACCGTGACTTCGACGGCTTTCCGGGTGGGGGACTGGTGGTGCAGGGTGGCGGACATGGAGGCTCCGTGATGCGGTAATGGCTCGGGGATCATTCGGCTTTCTATTTCCATGCTCCGAAATCGCCGCAGGCGATTTCGGAGTGGTGCGAACGGTCGGACTCGAACCGACACGGTGTGAACCGCTGGAACCTAAATCCAGTGCGTCTACCAGTTCCGCCACGCTCGCAAAAAACCGAATTGTCAAACCGGTGGTGCGCCCAGAGCGACTCGAACGCCCGACCCTCAGGTTCGAAGCCTGATGCTCTATCCAGCTGAGCTATGGGCGCGCACCGAATCCCCTAGTCTACCTGGATCGCCCGGCGGCTTCGACCCCTGGGTTGGCTGGATAGAGCGCCGGATGCTGAAGGCTCTATCCAGCCTCGCCCGTGGCCTATCGGACGCGCCCTCTGGCGCGTCCTCCCGCTCGCCCCGCTCGCGGAGGCCGGAGCCGGGCGCGCACCGAATCCGCTAAGTCTACTTGGATCGCCCGGCGGCTTCGACCCCTGGGTTGGCTCAGGCCTCGAGGCACCAGGCATCTTCGGCCCCGTTCCGCCGGAGGGTGGCCAGGGCGGCCTCGTCCAGGCCCATGCGCCGGGCGGCCTCGGCTTCGGTTCCCAGGTCGCAGGGGATGACGCCCGGATCGTCGGTGCCCAGGGCGCAACGCACGCCGGCCTCGAGCATCCGGGGCAGAGGGTGGGGGCTCACATCGGCGGCGAGGGCCTGGTTGGAGCTGGGGCAGATGTCGACGGGGATGCGGCGGTCCGCCAGCAGTTCCAAGGTGGCGTCATCGGCCCGGATGCCGTGGACGATGCGGGCCACGCCGCCCTCCAGGATGGCCTCGCGGACATGGGCTCCCGGTCCGTTCTCGCCCGCATGGGCCGCGATACGGAGGCCCGCGGCCCGGGCCCGGTCGAAGACAGGGGCCCAGTCCCGGAAGGGGCAGCCCTCCAGGCCGCCGGTGGAGAAGCCCTTCACGAAGGCCGGGAGGTCTGGCAGCACGAGGTCGAGAACCGCGTGGCCATGCTGGGGGCCGAAGTGGTTCACGGCATCCACCACCACGGCGCTCCGCAGACCCCATGCGCGGGCCTCGGCCAGCCCGTCCTCCAGCCCGTGCCAGAAGGCATCGAGGCTGATCTGGCCGCGGTGGACCACCAGGAAGTGGGGCGAGACCCAGAGGTCGAATCCCGTGCCTCCGGCCGCTCGCGTGCGCCGAGCCGCGGCCAGGGTGGCCTCGCGCACGGCCTCGCGACTGTCTAGCAGCGCAGCGCCGAAGAGGAAGGCCTCGATGAAGCCGGGGAAGGGAACGGAACCACCCGACCACAGGGCTTCCAGAGGTCCGGGCAGCGGCAGCCCGCGGCGCTCGGCCTCACCTCGGACCCAGGCGGGATCGAGGGAACCCTCCAGATGGGTGTGACGGTCAACGAGAGGAAAGGGGGCGGCGGAGCTCACTTGGACATTATGCTCACCGCTCGCCGGATCCTCACTGCGCAGGCTGCTTGGGCAGCCTTGCTCGTGATCCGGCGGGGTTCGCTACTCGTCGTAGTCGTCCATGCGCAGGTCGCCGGGATCGAAGCCTTCCCCGCGGCCGCGCTCGATGGGCACGCCGGTCTCGCTGAAAGCCTCTTCGAGGTTCTCGGCTTCAGGCTCGGCCGCGAAGTCGTCCTCGATGACATGCACGCTCTTTTCCTTCTTCACGGCGCGGGGCTTGGCGGGGGCCGCCTTCTGGTTCGCGCCGCACTTGGGGCACAGCGCCTCCGGCTTTCCGAAGTCGTAAAACTTCGCCGCGCACTGGAAACATGTGAATTTCTTGCCAAGATTCGCCATTGACTCGTTCCTCGTCCGTACCCAAAGGAACAAGGTTCTACCAGAGTCAACTCCGGTTGTCACCAACCTCTTGCGGGGCGGCTAGGCCCAGGGGGCCTCTCCGAGCTTGGAGGCATCGCCTTCGCACAGGTGGTGGATGACGGTGCTGGTGAAAATCCGGTGCTGAACCTCGATTGATTCCCCGAAGCGGTCCACGAAGGTGGCCCGGCTCCGCTCCAGCTCGTCCCGGAGCAGGCGGTAGAGGTTTCCCTTCGCCCGGGCCTGGGCGACTTTCTCAGGAAAATACAGTTCCACATCGTCGACGAGGACCCGGGCCAGGCGCTCGGCGGCGGCCCGGGTCCTCGGATCCAGTGCCTGGGGCGGCGCGGCGCCGATGGATTCGGGCACGACCTGGGTGGGGGCGCTGGCGGAGGAGATGCCCGGCGAGGTGCCAGGAGAGGTGCCCGGCTGGGTGTGGGAGGGATCCTCCTTCCCCGCGGCCAGGGAAGCCAGGGTGGCGGAGGCGGCCAGCACCAACGCCCGCACGAACTCGGGGTGATCCAGCCCCTGGCGGAGCCCGCTGTCCACCAGCAGCAGGGCCACAGTCTTCCGCTTGTGGCGCAGGGGGAGGATGGCCATGTCCGCGGCCTCGAAAGGGCTGAGGGGGCCGAGCAGGGCGGCGTATCCGGGGCCCTTCTTCCGGAGGGACCGGCCGAGGCCCTGAATGACGGATTCCAGGTCCGGCGGTGGGACCACGGCCCCGGGCCTGAGGGGCGCCCCGGCCTCGAATCCTCGGTGGGCATAGAGCGAGGCCAATCCCTGCTTGAGGACGAAGAGAGCGCTGCGCTCCACCAGCGGCACGAGGGCGTCCAGGAGGCGCTTGAGCAGGTCACCCTGGGAGGTGGCTCCTTCCACGAGGTCGAGGGCCGAGGCGAGGGACTGATCGGCGACGCCGGTCGGGCTCGCCAGGGGCGCTTCGAACCGAGGGGGGGGCGGAATCGCCCCGCGGAGCCGGTCGAGGAGGGCCTCATCCGGGCGGAAACGGGCCACGGCACCCTGCCAGGTGGCGATCACTTCCTCGAGAAGGACCTGGTTCTGCTGGTTCAGCCAGGTCTCCAGCTCGCTCCGGAGTGCGTCGTGGGGAGGCTGGTCCGCGGGGCTGGGGTCGCTCATCGGTGGGCTCGGAAGAGGATTCGGGTTCAGGGTATCCCACTTCAGGCCGGAATCCCGCCCGCTGGCAATTACCCGAGGGAACCGATAGGATGGCCCAGGTTCCTTGGAGATGGCGGATGGCGGATCTTTCCATTGCGGTGAGGCAGGTCGAGGGCGTGTCGGTGCTCCTCCCGGCCGGGTTCATCAATGCCCACACCGTGCGGGAATTCGAGGAGGCCCTGGAGAACCTGGTCCAGAACGGCCACTACACCATCCTGCTCAACTGCAAGGACCTCAACTACATCAGCTCGGCCGGCCTGGGCGCCATCATGGGCCTCATCGAGACGGTCCGGGAGCACGACGGAGACATCCTGCTGTCCAACCTCCAGGACAATGTCTTCGCGATCTTCGACACCCTGGGGTTCACCCAGCTCTACCGGGTCTTTGGCAACGAGGATCAGGCTCTGGCGGCGACCACGCCGGAGCGGAAGGGCTGATCGTGGCGGCAAAGATGGACCACGCCCAGTTCAAGCTCGTCATTCCGAGCCAGACCCGCTATCTGAATCTCGTGACCGGCCTGGCCAAGCGGGCCTCGCTGGTGGCCGGGCTCGATGACGCCGCCGCGGCCAAGGTGAGCATCGCCGTGGACGAGGCGGTGACCAATGTGATCCTCCACGCCTATCACGGCGAAGGCGAGCACACGGTGGAACTGGAGCTGCGCTTCACGGAACAGGCTCTGGAGATCCACATTCTGCATTCCGGGCAGGGCATCCGCAGCGACCAGATGGTGCTGCCGGATCCCAAGGAATACATCAAGCATCCGCGGAAGGGGGGCCTGGGACTGCTGCTCATGAGCCGCTTCATGGACGAGGTCCAGTTCAAGGCGGACGAGGCCTCCGGCCGGAACGAGTGCTGCCTGATCAAGAAGATCAGCTGAACCGCACGGTTCATCCGCCATGCCGACCAACCCCTTCGACCGCCTCCGCCAGCTGGCGCTGAAGACCCCGGAGGGGGCGCAGGAGCTGCTTCCGCTCATCGACTTCCTGGAGACCTTCCCGGAGCAGGGGACGGAGGAGGATCTGGTCCACCTGGTGGGCATCACGGCCATGGGCATCGCCAAGGCGGGCCAGGGTGGTCTCTGGGACGGCGGGCGGTGGCTCTTCCTGCGGGGCTCGGCACCGGCCTTCCCCACCCATCCCGGTGAGGGCTGGCAGGTGCTGCCCTGGCGGTACGGGGACGAGACCTACGGCCACCTGGTGCTGAAGACCGACGACCTGCCGGGCGCGGTGCCCCTGCTGCTGTCCATTTCGGCCCCCCTGCTGGCCTGGCGCCGGGCCGAGGCCGTGCGGAGCACCCAGAACCAGGCCCTGGCCCTGCAGCTCTCCCGCCTCAACACCGTGTTCGAGCTCACCCGCAACCTGGGCGAGGTGGAGACCCGGCACGACCTGGTACGGCTCATGGCCAACACGCTCATGGGCGAGTTCCGGATCATGCGGCTCCTGGTGGTGGATGCCCAGGGGGTGGTGCTGCACGCGAAAGGGCTGGGCCAGGTGCCGGAAGCGCTCGAAGGTGACCGCCTGCACGAGCTGGTGGAGGCGAAGGGACTGGTGCACGCGGTGGAGCTGCTGGACCAGAACCACAGCCACGGCTTCGCCTATGCCGCCGATCCGGCCGTGGGGAAGCTCTCCGACGATGACGAGGTGTTCCTCCACACCCTGCTGAACCTGACCTCCTCCCAGCTGTCGAGCCTCGAACTGCGGGAGGCACGCATCCAGGCGGGACGCATGGAGAAGGACCTGGACCTTGCCCGGGACATCCAGCGCAGCCTGCTCCCCAAGGAGCTGCCCGAGCCGGACGGCTGGCAGTGCGCCGCGGCGAACCTGCCCTACCAAGCCGTGGGTGGCGACCTCTACGACCTGTGGATGGCGCGAGACGAGGAACTGGGCGACCGGCTCCACATCGCCGTGGGCGACATCTCCGGCAAGGGGCTGCCCGCCTCCATGATGATGACCCAGCTCTCCGCGTTTCTGAGGGCCATGGGCGATGCCCGGGTGGAGCATTGGGGCCGGCTGGCGGAACGCCTGAACCGCCGCATGAACGATGTGCGGGACGGCAACCGCTACACGACCCTCTTCGCGGCCAGCCTCAACCCCCAGACCGGCGATCTCCGCTTCGTGAACGGGGGCCAAAACCCGCCGCTGCTCGTGCGGGCCGGCGGCGAGGTCGTGCGGCTATCCCCCACCGGGCCCATGGTGGGCCTGCTGCCGGGCGTGAAGTTCGCGGAGGGCCGCGCGGCCATGGGACTGGGCGATGTGCTGGTGGCCTTCACGGACGGCCTGGTGGAGGCGGAGAACGCCGCCGGGGAAGAACTGAGCGACGGTCCCCTGGCCGAGGTGGTCCTCCGTCGCCCCCATGCCGGGGCGGACGAGCTGTTCGAGGCCCTGCTGGTGGAGGCCTTCCAGCACCTGGGAGAGGGGCGCTTCCGGGACGATGTGACGCTGGTGGTCATCAAGCGGATGGGCGCTTGATCGATTCCGTATCCTGGAAGATGGAGGAAGCTTCATGAACCAGGCGAAAACCCTTCTCATCATCGTGGCCATGACGGGGCTGCTGGTGTGGATCGGCGACTACTTCGGGGGCCAGTCCGGCATGGTGATGGCCCTCGCCATCGGCCTCGTGATGAACGGCATCAGCTACTTCTTTTCGGACAAGATCGTCCTGGCCAGCTACGGCGCGCGGGTGGTGACCCAGGCCGAGGCCCCCGAGTTGTACGCCATCGTGGCGAACCTCGCCCAGCGGGCCGGCCTGCCCATGCCCCGCATCGCCATCATCCCCGAGGACACCCCCAACGCGTTCGCCACGGGCCGGAACCCCGAGCATGCCGTGGTGGCCGTCACCGAGGGCATCATGCGGATCCTGAGCCGGCCCGAGCTGGAGGCCGTCCTCGGCCACGAGCTGGGCCATGTGAAGCACCGGGACATCCTCATCGGCAGCATGGCGGCCGTGCTGGCCCAGGCCATCATGTTCCTGTCCCGCATGGCCATGTGGGTGAGCCCCCGGGATGAGGAGGGCCGCTCCAATCCCCTGGCGGGCATCGCCATCATGATCCTCGGGCCCCTGGCGGCCATCTTGCTCCAGATGGCCGTGAGCCGGTCGCGGGAATACCTGGCCGACGACTACAGCGCCCACCTGACGGGCCGCCCCGACATGCTGGCCTCGGCCCTGGAGCGCCTGCAGAGCTACAACCAGCAGCTGCCCATGCAGTCCGCTCAGCCCGCCACGGCCCACATGATGATCGTGAATCCGCTGAGCGCAGGCGGCCTCATGAGCCTCTTCTCCACCCACCCCCCCATGGCGGTCCGGGTGGAGCGCCTGCGGCGCATGCCCATCGAGGCGAGGTAAGCAACCATTCGGCTTTGCCCAAGGCCTGTGTGCGGGGCTGCGCGGGGGTCCCCGGGCCGTGCGAGCATCGTGGAATCCCCAGTGAGGATTAGCCTGAACTGAACGCGGGCCGGGCGGGTGCCGATAGGAGACCTATGCGGGAACGGCTCGGCAAATTCGAGGTGGTGCGCCTTCTGGGGAAGGGCGCCATGGGCGAGGTCTATCTGGGCCGCGATCCCAAGTTGGGCCGGGAGGTGGCCCTGAAGGTCATCTCCGCCGGGTCGGCTTTCGGCGAGGAGGCCCAGGCGCGGTTCGAGCGCGAGGCGCGGGCCGCCGCCATGCTGAACCATCCCCACATCGTCACGGTCTACGAGTTCGGCGAGGACGAGGGCGTCCACTACCTGGCCATGGAGCACATCCAGGGCGACGAGCTGGAGGCCTTGATCCGGGCAGGCCAGACCCCCAAGACCGAACTCCTGGAGGTGCTGATCCAGGTCTGCGAAGGCCTGGGCTATGCCCACGATCGAGGGGTGATCCACCGGGACATCAAGCCCGCGAACATCCTGGTGACGCGGCACGGGAAGCGCCCCCACGCCAAGCTCATGGACTTCGGGGTCGCCCAGATGGGCCCCTCGGGCCTGACCCAGACCGGCACCTGGATGGGCACCGCCAGCTACATGGCGCCCGAATACCTGGACACAGGCAAGACTTCGACGAGTTCCGACCTCTTCGCCCTGGGCGTGATCCTCTACGAGATCCTCACGGGGGGCCGGAAGCCCTTCCAGGGCGAAACCACCACCTCGGTGCTGAACCGGATCCTCCTCCACCCCCCCGAACCCCTGCGCCCGGCGGACATGAAAGACCTCTCCGGCCGCCTGCTGACCGTGGTCGAGCGGGCCCTGTCCAAGCAGCCCGGCGACCGGTATCCAGGCGCGGAGGCCCTGGGCATGGCCATCCGCGAGGCCATGAGCGCCCTGGTCGAGCCCCCCCCGGCGCCCGCTCCCGCTGTGGCCCCCGCTCAGGTCCCAGCCCCGGCGCCCGCTGCCGCCCCTCCTCCGCCGGTCGCCGAGACCTCGGGCCACCTGATCCGGGTTGGCAAGGGTGGGCAGGGGCAGTGCCTCAGCCTGAAGGTGGCCCTCCGGCAGGCCAAACCCGGCATGGAGATCCTGATCCTGCCCGGCGCCTACCGGGAATCGGTGGTGGTGGACAAGGCCGTCACCATCCTGGCCCAGGGGGAAGCGGGCGAGGTGGTGCTGGAGGGCGCCACGGGGCCGGCCATGGTGATCCAGGCCCGCGGCGCCGTCATTAGGGGGATCACCCTCCGGGCGATGGAAGGTGAGGCCGCAGTGAGGATCTCGGGGGGCGCGCCCCTGGTGGAGCAGTGCGTCATCGAAGGCGGCCTGGCGGGCGCGGTGGTGGATGGCGCGGGCACCTCGGCGCTGTTCCGGGACTGCACCTTCACGGGCCGGGGGGCCTGGGGCCTGGTGACCGAGCAGGGGGCCCAGGCCCGGGCGGAAGGCGGGGCGCTCACGGGGTTCCGGGAGGCCGGCGTTCTGGTGAGGCCCGGGGCCCAGGTCTCCCTCGCCGGGACCCAGGTCGGACCCGGCGATGGCGTGGCCTTGCGGATCCAGGGGCGCGGCCAGGCCGAAGTGCAGGACTGCAGCCTGGCCGCCGCCGCGGGATCGGTGGAGGTGGAGCCCGAGGGCCGGGTGCAGCTGACCCGGTGCCGCCTGATGGACAGCCGCTACGCGGGCCTGCTGGCCCTGGAGCGCAGCCACGCGGTGCTCGAGGCCTGCGAGCTGGGCGGCCACGAGTGCTCGGGCGCGCATGTGCTGGCCGGGGCCAATGTCATGCTCCGCCAGTGCCGGTTGGTGGGGAACGCGGGGTTTGGCCTGTCGGTCATGGACCGGGGTCTGGCGACGCTGGAGGGCTGCACCGTCCAGGCGAATGGGGGTGCGGGGTTGCTCATCCACCACGGAGCCACGATCCAGGCCCGGAACAGCTCCTTCTCCGAGGGCCGATCCCTGGGCGTGGACTGCGCCGAAGGGGGCCAGGGCGTGCTCGACGGCTGCGAGATCCTGGGCAACGCCGGGGCCGGGGTGCAGGTGGAGCCCGGCGGCAGCCTGCTGCTGGTGCGCTGCACCCTCAAGGACGGCCTGGATACGGGGCTGCTCCTCCTGGAGGACTCCCAGGCCACGCTGGAGGAGTGCGTGGTGCATCGCAATGCCCGGGGCGGCATCCTGCTGGCGAAGGATGCGGCGGATCCGGTGATGCGCGGGGCCAACCGCATCGAGGACGGCTTCCAGCGCGTGGACGGGAATGGGCAGCTGGTGAAGGTCGCGCCGCTTTAAGCGCCACTCCATGCGTGGCAGGCGCGGCTACAGGCCCGCGAGTTCGTCCAGAAGGGGCAGCCAGGCGGTCTCCCCGGCTCCGGGCCAGGGCAGGGGGCGGATCAGGGGATCCTCGGTCTCGACGGGCATGCCTCCGGACCGGATGAGCGCCACGGGCAGCTCCCGGAGCTCGCCCAGTTCGCGCTGGAGGTTGCGGAGGTCGGTCACCGGGGGCTCGGACCCCGGGGGAACCTCGAGGACCAGCAGCCGGCTGGCGGCCCCGGAGTCGGTCCGAAGGCGCTCCAGGGCCTGCTCCAGGGTGTCCACCGGATCCAGGCGGAGGTAACCCGCGGCCCTCAGGGCCGCCTGGGCCTCCTCGCGGGCCGGACCGGGGGCCATGGCCAGCACCAGACAGGTGCCGCGGCGCCCCAACCGGGTCAGGGCGTCCGGCGTCTCGGCCCCGGCCGGATTCATGCGGCTGCCAGGTCCCTTGTTTTCCGTCCCGGCCTTGGCCTTGGCCTCCCGGCTGCCGGAAGGGGTTGATGGCGTCGAGCTGGACACGCGCTGCATCTGCTCCCGGATGGTCAGGACATCCTGGATCTGATTGAGTTCCGAGTCCTTGAGATCCAGGAACTGGACCCCGATGATGATCTCTCCGTCCCGCTCCCAGGCATTGGCCACCCGGCCCCGGGCCTCGAAGAGGGGGTGCTTGGGCAGGTCCCGGATCTTCAGCATGGGAAGTTCCTTCCCCTTTTCGAAGAAGCCCACGCCAGGGGTGACGCGCATGTGGTCATCCAGCCGCATGACCCGGTCCACCCGGAAGGCGAGCCCGCCGAGGGAGAGGTTCACGAGGGGCCCTGCGAAGCCGAACCCCGGCAGGCCCGAATCCTGGGCCAGCACATAGGCCTTCTCCCGTGGCCGGAAGGGATACCGCTTGTGGGTGCGCCGGTCCGACTGCGTCATCCGGAGGGGAACGGAGAACCGGTACAGGAGATAGGATTCCCGGCCCAGGAAGGTGAGGGGGGCCTCGAAGCGCTGCTCTCCGACCGCGAAGAGCATCTCGAAGGGCGCACCGCTCACCATCTCATGGGGGAGGGGCCGGATGAGCTTCAGATGGAGGACGCCCTTCTCGAAGTCCAGGTGCTGGACCCAGGCGGTGTAGGGCAGGGTATGCGTGCCCTCCACCTTGATGGGGAATTCCGATTCAGCGCGCTGCAGGTCGGTCAGGGCCCGGCGGATCTGTACGGGATCCTCGACGGTCGATTCCCGTCCGGACCCCCCGCTTGACCTGACCAGGCTCATCGATCCTCACCCGTTCCCAAAGCATCGGGAAAAGGCGCCGGAAGAATGAGTTCAGACATTGAACAGGAAGTTCATGAGATCCCCATCTTTCACCACATAGTCCTTGCCCTCGGTCCGCATCTTCCCGGCATCCTTGGCCCCCTGCTCGCCCCGGTAATGGATGAAATCCTCGTAGGCGATGACCTGGGCCCGGATGAAGCCCTTCTCGAAGTCGGTGTGGATGACGCCCGCGGCCTGGGGGGCCGTGTCGCCCTTGTGGATGGTCCAGGCGCGCACTTCCTTCACCCCGGCGGTGAAGTAGGTCTGGAGGCCCAGCAGGTCGTAGCTGGCGTGGATCAGGACATTCAGACCCGGCTCCGACAGACCGGCCTCCTCCAGGAACAGGGGGCGATCCTCCTCGGGCAGGTCCTGGATCTCGGCCTCGAGCTTGGAGCAGATGGGGATGCAGGGAGCCTGGCGCTCGGCGGCGAGTGCCCGGAGCTTCACATAGTGGGTGTTGCCCTCGGGGTTCCGGATGTCCTCCTCCCCGATGTTGCCCACGAAGAGGGTGGGCTTGAGGGTGAGCAGGCCGTAGGACTTGATGAGGGCCTTGTCCTCGGGCGACAGGCCTGCGGTGCGGGCCCACTGGCCGCCGTCCAGGGCTGCAAAGACCCGCTCCAGCACCGCCACCAGAGCCAGGGACTCCTTGTTGCCGGTCTTGGCGATCTTGCGATGGCGCTCCAGGCCCTTCTCGACGGCGTCCAGATCCTTGATGACCAGTTCCGTCTCGATGATGCTGAGGTCCCGCTCCGGGTCCACGCCGCCCTCCACATGGGTGACATTGCCGTCCTCGAAGCAGCGCACCACCTGGACGATGGCATCGGTTTCCCGGATGTGGCCCAGGAAGGCGTTGCCCAGGCCCTCGCCCTTGCTGGCGCCCCGGACCAGGCCCGCGATGTCCACGAATTCCTGGGCCGCGGGCAGGACCCGCTGGGGGTTCACGATCTCGGCCAGGGCCGCCAGGCGGGGATCCGGCACATCCACCACGCCCGTATTGGGCTCGATGGTGCAGAAGGGATAGTTGGCCGAAGCCGCGCCCGCACGGGTGAGAGCGTTGAAAAGGGTGGATTTTCCCACATTGGGGAGCCCCACGATGCCACAAGCCACAGCCATTCCATCCTCCAAGCCTTTCAGTATCTCAGAGAGCAGATGTGACGAAAAGAACGGCTTCCGGGACTTGCGCGGGGCCGCATGGCGCCATACTCTCCCCGCCAAGGTCGTGGAGCGAAGACGGGGAGGCAGCATGATCGTGCGGGCGGAATGGCCGGGCTATGTGGTGGATGTACTCGTCCGCCCCGGCCAGGAAGTGGAAGAGGATGAGCCCCTCCTGATCCTCGAGGGCACGGACTCCTCCCGCACCTCCTTCTACATCAACGCTCCCGAGTGCGGAAAGGTCCGCGAGATCCTCATCGAGGAGGGCGACTTCGCCTACGAGGACGACGACCTGGTGGTCATCGGCGACACCGACAAGGACGAGTAGCCGGGTAGACTGGAGCCATCGTCCTCATGAGGTGACTGAATGGCTGTGGTGCGTGCCGAGATGGCCGGGAAGGTTCTGGAGGTCTGCGTCGCGGCAGGCGATGTCGTGAACGAGGACCAGGACCTGGTCATCATCGAGTCGATGAAGATGCAGATTCCCGTGGGCAGCCCCGAGGAGGGCACGGTCCAGAAGGTCTTCGTGACCCCGGACCAGTTCCTCAACGAAGGGGACCCCATCGTCGAGCTGGGCTGATGGAGGTCCGCCAAGAACGGCTGGCGGGGGAGGATGCGGGCATCGTCCTGCTGGGCTTGGACCGCCCTGCCGCCAAGAACGCCCTGGGCCGCCAGCTCATGGCCGAATTCCGGCAGGCCCTGGCGGATCTGGGCTCTGACCCCTCGATCCGGGTGGTGGTCCTGCACAGCCTCGTGCCCGGGGTCTTTTGCGCCGGGGCCGACCTGAAAGAGCGGGCTGAGATGGCCCCTGCCGAGGTCGCGGTCTTCGTTCAGGGGCTGCGCTCTGCCTTCACGGGGCTGGAGGATCTGCCCATGCCGGTGATCGCCGCCCTGGAAGGTGCGGCTTTCGGCGGCGGATTGGAACTGGCCTTGTGCGCGGATCTCCGCATCGCCGGGGCCGACGCCAGGCTGGGCCTGGTGGAGACGGCCCTGGCTATCATCCCGGGCGCCGGGGGCACCCAGCGCCTGCCCCGGCTCATCGGGGCGGCGCGGGCCAAGGAATTGATCTTTACGGCCCGGCGCCTCGGCGCCGAGGAGGCCGGGCGTCTGGGCGTGGTGGACCGGGTGGTCCAGGCGGGACAGGCCCTGGATTCGGCGCTGGCCCTGGCCCGGGAGATCCTGCCCAACGGCCCGGTGGCCGTCCGCATGGCCAAGCTCGCCGTGAACCGGGGACAGGGCCTGGACCTGGGCGCCGGTCTCGCGTTCGAGCAGGCCTGCTACGCTCAGGTGATCCCCACCCAGGATCGCCTGGAGGGACTGGCGGCCTTCCGCGAGAAGCGCATACCCCAGTACCGGGGTCGATGATGGCCGGCTCCCACGAGCATGGGCCCAGCACCACCGGCCGCCTGGCCTGGAGCGCGGCGATCTTCTTCGTGAGCTTCGTCCTTCAGGGCGTGGGCGGCCTCTGGACGGGCTCCATCGGCCTGGTCAGCGACAGCCTGGAGAACCTGAATGATGTGCTGGTGAACAGCCTCGGGATCCTGAGCCTCTGGCTGGCCAACCGGCGGGCCCCCGATGACCGGTGGACCTTCGGCTGGCATCGCCTCGAAGTATTCAACAGCCTGGTGGGCGTGGGATTCCTCCTGTTCCTGGCAGGGGCGGTGGGCTGGGAGGCCCTGGCCCGGTTCCGCCACCCCGTGCCCATCCAGACCGGCTGGGTGCTGGTGTTCTCCTCTCTCGGGCTGGTCCTGAACATCCTCGCCACGGTGGTGCTGGTGCCGCGCGATCGCAGCCTGCTGGAGCGCGATGCCAGCCTGCGGGCGGCCTACATGCATGCCTTCGCCGACAGTCTCACCAGCGTCTCCCTGGTGGTGAGCATGATCCTCATTCGCCTCACGGGCTGGCGCTGGGTGGATCCCGCCATCGCCCTGGTGATCCTGGTGGTCATCCTGCGGGGGGCGGTGCTCCTGCTCCGCGACGCGGTGGGCATCCTCATGCACCGCGCCGCCTTCGAGCACGAGGCCGTGAAGGCCGAGCTGTTGGCGCTGCCGGGCATCCTCGGGGTGGAGGACTTCCGCAGTTGGAAGATGTGCAGCCACCTCACCATCGCCTCGGCCCACATCATCGTGGCCACCGATCGGCTGGAGGACACGGAGGCCTTCCTGGAGCGCATCGAGCACTTGCTGTGGGAACGGCACGGCGTCCGCCACCTCACGGTGCACTTCGAGACCCGGGACATGGCGGATCGCCATCACCACCGGTTCATCCACCAGCACGATGCGGAAGCGGATCATCACCATTAGGCCGTTTCCGGTCGCTGCAAAATCAAGGGCGGCCGAGGCCGCCCTTGATTTTGCAGATGGGAAGAACGGGCCTTGGGAATGGCCTCAATTCCCCATGCCGAATTTCTTCATGACCGCGGCGCGCTGCGTGTCGTATTCGGCCTGGGTGATGAGCTGGCCGTCGAAGAGCTCCTTGAGGTCGGTGAGCTCCTCCTTCAAGGACTTCGCGGGGGCCATGGGCGCAGCGGGGGCCGCGGGCGCATTGCCCGCCGGGAAGCCCTGCTGGCCCATCTGCTGGGCCGCCCCGGTCATCTGCTGGCCCATCATATTGCCCATGCCGAAGCCCAGGCCCACGCCCATGCCCATGCCGGCGACGCCGCCGGGGTTCTGGGCGGCCAGGGGAATGCTGTCGGCCACCTGCATCTGCGTGTAGGCGCCCATGACGGGGGCCATCATGCCCACGCCGGTGCGCTTGTCCATCATGGCTTCCACTTCCTCGGGAAGGCTGATGTTCTCCACGAAGAACTTGGAGAGCTCGAGACCCATGGTCTTGAACTCATCCTGGAGTTTCTGTTTCACGAGGTCGGAGATCTCGTCGTACTTCGCGGCCAGGTCGAGGGCGGGGATCTTGGACTCGCCGAGGGTATCCGTGAAGCGACTCATGATGGTCTTGCGGAGCTGCTCGCTGATGTCGGGCACGGTGTAGACGCCGTTGGTGCCGACGAGCTGCTTGAGGAAGGTGCCGCTGTCCACCACCTTGATGGAGTAGATGCCGAAGGCCCGGATGCGCAGCATGCCGAAGTCGGCGTCGCGCATCATGATCGGGTTCGAGGTGCCCCACTTCAGGTCGTTGTAGAGCTTGGTGGAGATGAAGTAGACATCGCTCTTG
>JAGRPP010000003.1 GCA_019449415.1 Geothrix sp. | reverse complement strand
GGGCACCGCTTCTTCGACTGGCAGCACGGCAAGACCGGCGCCGAGGTCCTCAAGGCCCAGCACCCCGAGTTCGAGATGTGGAGCCAGGGCATCCACGCCCGCTCCGGCGTCTCTTGCGCCGACTGCCACATGCCCTACGTCCGCGAGGGCGCCCTCAAGATCAGCGACCACCAGGTACGCAGCCCGCTGCTCAACATCTCGCGCTCCTGCCAGACCTGCCACCGCTTCCCCGAGGAGGAGCTGAAGGCCCGCGTGACGGCCATCCAGGATCGCACCAAGGCGCTCATGGACCGCGCCGAGGACGCGGTGGTGAACCTCATCGACGATATCGTCGCCGCCAAGAAGGCCGGTGCGGACGAGGCGAAGCTGAAGCCCATCTACGAACTCCAGCGCAAGGCCCAGTGGCGCGTGGATTTCGTGAACGCCGAGAACTCCATGGGCTTCCACGCCCCCCAGGAAGTCGCCCGCATCCTCGGCGAAGCCATCGACTACGGCCGCCAGGGCCAGGTGGCGCTTCGCGATCTGGGCACTCCCAAGGCGGCCCGGAAGTAGCAGAAGGAAGGGACAGAAGCAGGGCCGGCGCAGCCGGCCCTGCTTCTGTCTCAGGGAATCGCTTGACGGAGGCCTGCCGTATCCCGAGGCTGGAGCCATCGATCCCATGCCATCCCGGAGGCTCCATGCCGAAGTTCCTCATCGTGCCGGCCCTGCTCCGCCTCATCTCCGAGGGCAGCTTCTTCAAGCAGGTCTTCGCCTGGCTGCTAAGGTTGTGGACCGCCGCCGCCGTCGTGGCGGGGATCTGGCTCTCCATCGAGCTGTGGCGGGGCGGAGGTACGAGCAGCCAGGCGATCTTCGGCCAGCTGGTGTTCCAGGTGGCCCTGGTGGTGGCCCTCTACCTGGTGGCCCACCTCAGCTGGGTGCGCTCCCAGGATGTGGCCGCCATGCCCCAGATCGCGGGAGAGGTCATCATCCCTCTCGCCCGCCTGCTCCTGCGCCTGGGCGGCGAGCTCTATGCCAGCGTGATGGCGGTGATGGGCGTGGGCGGGGCCCTCATGATCTGGATCAGCGCCGGCGAAGCCCGTCCCGAGCTGGCGGAGCTGCGCCTCCTGCTGCCCGGCGTCGGTGGCGATGCCTTCCCGGCGGGGCTGGCCCTGCTGCTGACCGGCCTGGCCTCCGCCGCCCTGGGCCTGCTCGGCGGCTACCTCGCCTCCGAACTCCTGGGCCTCCTCTGCGCCATCGAAAGCAACACGCGGGGTGGGAAGCAGGGCTGAGGGGCTACCAGGGCCAGGGAGCCATGGCCGCAGCGCTACTGCCGCCATGAAAATCGACTGCGAATTGGCCACAAAGGGCACAAAAGACACAAAGAGGATGAATAGAGGCGGGGGCCCGGTTTTTTTGCGCCCTTTGTGTTCTTTGTGGCTACCGCCTTTTTGTCCCCCTGCGGTGGATCGAGGTCCGTCGGAGAGCAAAAACATCGACCGGTGAGGAACAGTGAGGGCCGGTGAGACTGCGTTTGTTTTGTTCACCGGCTCTCATCGTGTCTCACCGGCGGAAGATTTTCTGGGTGTTTGGCGCGCTGAACCCCGTCTTGTTGACCTTCGTGGGTGGGCTTGGGGAACGGTTCATGTCATCGGTAATTCGCCGTCGTGGCTTTCAGCGTCTGGGCCATGTGGTCCCTCAGCGTTTTAGGTTCGAACACCTCGGCATCCGCCCCGAACTGCAGGACAAATCGCGTGGGTCCTGACAGTTCTGTGGCCATGAAGCTGAGCAGCACGGTGCCACCCTTTTCTTTCCGGACTTCGATGCGGGGCAGGGCCGGGGGGGCGTCCAGCAGGGCTTGGGGCCAGTTGGATCCGCCCACGCGCACCTGCACCCGGAAGGGTGTGGAGGGACTGAACCAGCCGCCGATCTGCAGCTCCCGGGCCTGTTCCAGG
>JAGRPP010000025.1 GCA_019449415.1 Geothrix sp. | reverse complement strand
CTCACCCTTCTACCCCTTCGTCGTGGCTTTTCCCCAAGGGTCACACCCGTTCCCATCCCGAACACGGCAGTTAAGACTTGGAGGGCCGATGATACTGCTCCTCACAGGAGTGGAAAAGTAGGTCGCTGCGACGTTAAAATCAGACGGGTCACCCCAACAGGTGACCCGTTTTTCATGTCGAACCCCCGCATCCGCGGGGGTTTTTGCGTTCCACGCCGGATACACTGGAGGTTCCGCGTGGAGGAACTGATGAGTAAAGGTGTTTACACCTTTGGGGGGAACCGCAACGAGGGGGGCGCATCTATGCGCAACCTGCTCGGTGGCAAGGGGTGCAACCTGGCTGAAATGGCCGGGCTGGGCATTCCGGTGCCTCCGGGATTCACGCTCACGACCGAGCAGTGCGGCGCCTACTACACGAACGGCCGGCAGCTCAGTGAGGGGCTCAAGGCCGAAGTGCTCGAGGCCCTGAAGTGGCTGGAGGGCGTGCGTGGATGCGGCTTCGGGGCCGCCGAGAACCCTCTGCTCCTCTCCGTGCGCTCCGGCGCCCGCGTCTCGATGCCGGGCATGATGGATACGGTTCTCAATCTCGGCCTGAACGACCGCACGGTCGCCGCCTTGGAGCGAGCCAGCGGCAATGCCCGCTTCGCCTGGGATTCCTACCGCCGCTTCATCACCATGTACAGCAATGTGGTGCTGGGCGTCGAACACTCGCTTTTTGAGGCGGAACTGGAGCGCGCCAAGGAGCGTACGGGCAAGCATCAGGATACGGATCTCGATGCCGGCGATTGGAAGGGCCTGGTGGCGGCCTTCAAGGAGATCGTACTGGAGGAGACTGGCCAGCCCTTCCCACAGGAGCCCATGGACCAGCTCTGGGGCGCGATCCGCGCCGTGTTCGAGAGTTGGAATACGGCCCGGGCCATCACCTACCGGCGCCTTCACCGCATCCCTGACGACTGGGGCACGGGCGTCAATGTGCAGAGCATGGTCTTCGGCAACATGGGCGACGACTGCGGCACGGGCGTGGCCTTTACGCGAGATCCTGCCACGGGCGAGCGGCTCTTCTACGGCGAGTACCTCATCAACGCCCAAGGTGAGGATGTGGTGGCCGGTATCCGCACGCCCCAGCCCATCACGCGAGCGCAGGCTGAGGGCACGGGCCTGAAGAGCCTCGAGGAGGCGATGCCCGCCTCCTTCACGGAGCTGGACGCCACCTGCCAGCGTCTGGAACACCACTTCAAGGACATGCAGGACATCGAGTTCACCATCGAGCGCGGGAAGCTGTACCTGCTTCAGACGCGCAATGGCAAGCGCACGGCCATGGCCAGCATCCGCATCGCCATCGACCTGGTGGATGAAGGCCTCATCGACAGCCGCACTGCGCTCAAGCGCATCGATGCCGACAGCCTCTCCCAGCTGCTGGCGCCGGTCTTCGATCCCAAGGAGAAGGACCGCCTGCGGAAGGAGGGCCAGCTGCTGACGAAGGGCCTCAATGCCGGACCGGGCGCGGCCACGGGTCGCATCGCCCTTACGGCCGAGCAGGCCGAGACGATGGCGCAGGAGGGCCCTGTGGTGCTCGTGCGCGTGGAGACGAGCCCCGAGGACATCTCGGGCATGGTGGCTTCCCAGGGCATCCTCACGGCCCGGGGCGGGATGACGAGCCATGCGGCCGTGGTGGCCCGAGGCATGGGCAAGCCCTGCGTCTGTGGCGCCTCGGCGCTGCAGATCGACCTGGTCCGCGGCGTGGTGCTGGTGGGCGGGCACGAGCTGAAGGCTGGCCAGGACTGGATCTCGATGGATGGATCCACCGGCGAGGTCTTCGCCGGCAAGCTCAGCGCCCACCCCTCCGAGGTCAACCAGGTGCTGGTCGACAACCGGCTCAAGGCCGAAGACAGCCCGCTCTACCAGCGCTTCGCCAAGATCATGGCCTGGAGCCACGAGGCGAAGCGCATGAAGGTGCGCACCAATGCCGACACGCCGCACGATGCGGCCGTGGCCCGCGCCTTCGGTGCAGAGGGCATCGGGCTCTGCCGCACGGAGCACATGTTCTTCGAAGGGGATCGCATCCTCGCGGTGCGCGAGATGATCCTGGCCAGCGATGTGGAGGGCCGCAAGAAGGCCCTGGTGAAGCTGCTGCCCATGCAGCGCGAAGACTTCGAGGGCCTCTTCACGGCCATGAACGGCCTGCCCGTGAACATCCGCCTGCTGGATCCCCCCCTGCACGAGTTCCTACCCCAGGATGAGCCGGGCCAGAAGGAGATGGCCGAAGTGCTGGGCGTGGACCTCGGCACCGTGGAACGCCGTGTGGCGCAGCTCCACGAGTTCAACCCCATGATGGGCCATCGCGGCTGCCGTCTCGGCATCACCTTCCCGGAGATCATCCGGATGCAGGTCCGGGCCATTGCCGAAGCCGCCTTGAATGTGACGGCCCAAGGCATCAAGGCCCTGCCGGAAATCATGGTGCCCCTCATCGGCACCGTGCGTGAACTGGCCTACACCAAGGCGGAGATGCTCGACGAGATCGCCCAGGTGAACCAGGAGCGCGGCAGCCAGTTCGCGTGCCCCATCGGCACCATGATCGAGATTCCCCGCGCCGCCATCACCTCGGACAAGATCGCCCAGGAGGCCGAGTTCTTCAGCTTCGGCACCAATGACCTCACCCAGATGGGCTTCGGCTTCAGCCGTGACGATGCCGGCACCTTCCTGCCGGAATATGTGGGGAAGAAAATTTTGGAAGACGATCCCTTCCAGAGCCTGGATCAGGAGGGCATTGGCGAGCTGGTCCGCATCTCCTGCGAGAAGGGCCGCGCCGCGCGCCCCGGGATCAAGCTGGGCGTCTGTGGCGAGCACGGTGGCGATCCCCGCAGCGTGACCTTCTTCCACCGCGTGGGGCTGGATTATGTGAGCTGCAGCCCCTACCGCGTGCCCATCGCCACCCTGGCCGCCGCCCAGGCCGCCCTGGATTAGGGGCCGCTACAGGAACGCCACGGACTGCGTGGCCGTCGTCACGATGAAGCACCGCTCATTGTTGGATCGCGGATCGGCCGGGAGCAGGAAGAACCCCGGCCGGTCCGGCTGATAGCCCTGGGTGGTGCCCACCAGTACTTCCCCGTCCTTGAAGGTGACCTGGACCTTCCGCCCCGGCGTCGGCGCGAAAGGGGGGAAGTCGTTGGTCTTGTGGTGATCCGGATCCCCCTCCAGACGCCGGACGAAGTACACCGCCTTGAGATCGGGGACCTTCACTTCCTGGGGTTTCGCCCCGTTGCCGGTTCCGGCAAGCAGAATGTGGAAGAGGTTCTTGGTCGGAAGGAAATCGCTGGTCTGGCCCTTCAGGGTGGTTCCATCCAGGAATCGCGCCACCACTTGATTCATGGGAGTCTCCGCGTCGCTTGAGTCCAGAGGGAGGGGCTGCCGATTGAATGGATGCGCCAAAATTACAAGCAATCCCCATCGACTGCAAGCTGTCTGCGTGCATGAAGGTGGAGGCAGGCGAACGCTCAGCCACCGTGGCGACGGGGAACCCCGCGATGGGTTCGGCGGGAAGCGCGTTAGAATCACCCTTTTCGAGTGATGACATGGCCAAGACCGCGACCAGGACTCCATCCGACCAGCCCGAGATCATCTATTCGATGATGCGGGTCAGCAAGATCTACAACAACAAGCCGGTCATCAAAGACATCTCCCTCAGCTACTTCTATGGCGCCAAGATCGGTGTCCTGGGCCTCAACGGCTCCGGCAAGAGCACCGTGCTGCGCATCATGGCGGGCGTGGACCACGACTTCAACGGCGAGGCCGTGCTCAGCAAGGGCTACACCACGGGCATCCTGGATCAGGAACCCCAGCTCGATCCCGGCAAGAACGTGCGGGAGATCGTGGAGGAAGGGGCCGCCGAGAAGGTGGGCTGGCTGAAGGACTACAACGCCATCAGCGATCAGTTCGCCGATCCCGATGCGGACATGGATGTGCTGCTGGCGAAGCAGGCCGAGCTGCAGGACAAGATCGACGCCCACGACTGCTGGGACCTGGATTCGCGCCTGGAGCAGGCCATGGATGCCCTGCGCTGCCCCGACCCCGACACCAAAATCGCCGTGCTGTCCGGTGGCGAGCGCCGCCGCGTGGCCCTCTGCCGCCTGCTGCTCCAGGAGCCGGACATCCTGCTCTTGGACGAGCCCACCAACCATCTGGATGCCGAAACCGTGGCCTGGCTGGAGAAGCACTTGCAGGACTACAAGGGCACGGTCATCGCCGTCACCCACGACCGCTATTTCCTGGATCATGTGGCCGAGTGGATCCTCGAGCTGGACCGGGGCGAGGGCATCCCCTGGAAGGGCAACTACTCCAGCTGGCTGGAGCAGAAGCAAGGCCGCCTGGCCCGCGAGGAGAAGTCGGACCAGAAGCGCCAGAAGACCCTCGAGCGCGAGCTGGAATGGATCCGCATGTCGCCCAAGGGCCAGCACGCCAAGAGCAAGGATCGCATCGCCAACTACGAGCGGCTGGCGGGTGAGGAGGGCCGCCAGAAGGAGCAGGAACTGGAGATCTACATTCCCAGCGGCCCCCGGCTGGGTGATCTCGTGGCCGAGTTGAACGGTGTCTCCAAGGCCTACGGCGACCGCGTGCTCTTCGAGAACCTCAGCTTCGCCATCCCCCGCGCCGGAATCCTTGGCGTCATCGGTCCCAACGGCGCCGGCAAGTCCACGCTCCTGCGCCTGCTCACGGGCCAGGAGGCGCCCGATGCCGGCACCATCCGGATCGGGGAAACCGTCCGCATGGCCTATGTGGATCAGCTGCGCGCCAACCTCAACCCGGACAAAAATGTGTTCGAAGCGGTCTCCGGCGGCTACGAGCAGATCGAGCTGGGCGGCAAGCTCATCAATGCCCGGGCCTGGCTGAGCCGCTTCGGCTTCTCCGGCGATTCCCAGCAGAAGAAGATCTCCGAGCTGAGCGGCGGGCAGCAGAACCGCCTGAACCTCGCGCTCACCCTGAAGAGCGAATCCAATCTGCTCTTCTTCGACGAACCCACTAACGACCTGGATGTGAACACCATGCGCGCCCTGGAGGAGGCCATCGAATCCTTCGCCGGCAGCGCCGTCCTGGTGAGCCACGACCGCTGGTTCCTGGATCGCCTGGCCACGCACATCCTGGCCTTCGAGGGTGATTCGCAGGTGCAGTTCTTCGATGGGAACTACAGCCAATACGAGGAATATCGCAAGGATGTCCTGGGTCTGAAGCCCTTCGATCCCCACCGCATCAAGTACCGCAAGCTGACGCGATGAAGGCCGATGCTTCCCCGGCCGCCCGCCTGACCCTGCTCTCGGCCGGAGCCGATCTCATCCTGGGCGGAGCTGCGTTGTGGCTGGGACTTTCCGAAGGCGCCATCGCCCTGTGGGGGTTCGGCGCCGCCTCCCTGCTGCAGATCCTGCCGGCTCTGAGCCTGCGGGGGCGCATCCTCGATGGTCTCGGCAACCGGGGGCTCGATCGGGAGCGGCTGGTCCTTCGGACCCTCAGCCACCTCCTGCGTCTGCTCGCGCTGGGGCTCGCCCTGGCTGCGATCCTGGCGCTCCGGGAGGGCCCCGGGATGCGGGCCGGCTTCTCGTTCCTGGGGGTGGCCATCCTGGGTCTCGCCTTCCAGGCACCCCTCTGGGTCGCGAAGCGGCGTCTGGCCGGGGTTCATCCTGCCCTGGGAGGGGATGCCGACCGCACCCGCGCCCTGCTGGAAGGGGCGGCCCTGCTCCTGGCGGGCGGTCTGCTGGGCCACTGGTTCCCCTGGGCCGATGCCATCACGGGGCTGGCGCTGGCCCTCCCGCTCTTCATCCAGGGGCAGGTCCTGGCCAAGGGCACCACCCTCCAGGTCGCCGCCTGCGGCGGTTGCGGAAGCGGCTGCGGCTGATGCGCGTCCTGGAGCTGTTCTCGGGCCTGGGAGGCTGGCGCTGCGCCCTCCGGGACCGGGGCACCGTGACCGCCGCCTACGATGTGAGCGAGGCCGCCAATGCGACCTATGTGCTGAATCACGGCCACCAGCCCACGCCCCGGGAACTGGCCTCCGTGTCACCGCAGGAGCTGGCCGTCCAACATGCCGACACCTGGCTCATGAGTCCGCCTTGCCAGCCCTTCTGCCGCATGGGGAATCACCAGGGCTTGGTGGACCGGCGCTCGCGGGCCTTCCTCCACCTGATGGATCTCTTCCGGGAGGCGCCGCCGGATCACCTGGTCCTGGAGAATGTGGGCGGCTTCCTGGGCTCGGATGCCCACGCGCTGCTGTCGGAGCGGATCCGGGCGCACGGCATGCACCGGCTGGATCTCCAGGCCTGCCCCAGCCGCTTCGGGCTGCCCAACCAGCGGCCCCGCGTCTTCATCGTGGCCTCGCGGAAACCCCTCGAACCGAGGCCGCTGCCGGACCTCCCCCCGCGTGCCCTGGCCGGCTTCCTGGATCCGGAGGAAGACGAGGGGCTGTACCTGGACCCTTGCACCCTCGCTCGCCACCGCCACGGCATGGACCTGGTGGAGCCCGGGGACCAGCGCAGCACCTGCTTCATCGGCGGTTATGGCCGGCGCTTCGTGGGCAGCGGTTCCTTCCTGAAGACCGCGCGCGGCATCCGTCGGTTCTCGCCCTCCGAAACCGCCCGGTTGCTCGGGCTGCCCGAGGGGTTCCGCTTTCCCGAGGTCGTATCCCTGGAGGTCCGCTACCGGTTGCTGGGGAACGGCCTGTCCATTCCCGTCGCGGCCTGGGCCCTGGATCATCTGTAGAATCACGCCATGAGACTCCTGCTGTCCGCCTTCGCCCCGGAACTGGGCTCCCTCGCCGGGGATCCGCCCGCAGGCTGGGAAACGGCCACCGTGGGCGTGGGTGCCGTGACCGCGGCCGCCGCCACGGCCCGGCTGCTGGCGGCGCGAAGCCCCGAGGCTGTGCTCTTCCTGGGCACCTGCGGGCGCTACGATGCCCGCCTAGGCCTGTTCGAGGAACTGTGGGCCTCCCAGGCCATCGCAACCTCGGTGGAGGAACTGCGCGGGGGGGCCTACCGTCCCGGGATCGAGCGGGTCCGCTGGGATGCCACCCTGAAGGGGCCGCTGCCACCCTATGGGGTGGCCGTGCCACCCGCCATCACCAGGACCTTGGAAGGCGCGGCCCTGCTCGCTTCCGTGGCTCCGGTGGAGCACCTGGAACTCACCGGCGTCTTCGCGGCCTGCCATGCGGCGGGCGTGCCCTGCGCCGGAGCGCTGGTGGTGGTGAACGATGTGGGGCCCGAAGCGCAGGTCCAGTGGACGGCCAACCACGCTGAGGGCAGCCGGCGGCTGGTGGACCGCCTCAGGGCGTCGGGCTTTTTCGCAGGGGCGTGAAGGCTGTCGCGCCTTCGCCGGTTTCGATGCGCCAGCCTCCGGCCTGCGCGGAGATACGGACGCCCTGGGAGGTGCCCGTGACCCAGGGGATCAGGCCCTCGCGGCGGAAGGTGGCCAGCGTCTCCGGGTGCGGATGCTCGAAGCGGTTGTGGAAGCCGGCGGGGATGAGGGCCACCTCGGGCTTCAGGGCCGCGACCCAGGCGGGGTCCGAGGCGTTGCGGCTGCCGTGATGGCCGGCCTTCAACAGGCGATGAGGGAAGGGGCCGGGGTCGCCCAGATCCAGGAGATCCCGCTCCTGGATGGCTAGGGCATCGCCCATGAGCCAGAGCTCCCGGTCCCGCCAGGTGACTCGCAGCACCACCGACTCCATGTTGGCGTCCGGCAGGGCGAAGGCAGAGGAAGGCCAGCGGACGCTGAAGGCCGCTTCACCTTGGGTCCACGCATCCCCGCGCAGGAGGCCCGCAGGATCCGCGCCCGCGGACGGGCGGAAGGGGAGCCAGGGATCCTCCTCCTCCGCCGTGACCGGCACCGAAGTGGCGGCCAGGGGCCAGAGCCGGGACAGGGTGGCCCAGCCGCCGGCGTGATCCCCGTGGGCGTGGGTGAGCACCAGGTGGACTGGTTCGCGCACGCCGCGCCGGCTCAGGACGCGGGCGAGGCGGCGGCCGCTCCAGGGTCCCGGACCGGTGTCGATCAGCGTGGCCCCTCCTCCGGGCACCCGCAGCAGCAGGGCATCCCCCTGGCCGATATCCGCGGATTCCAGGGACAGGGTGGCCGGCGCCCGGCCTGTGCCGTGGAAGCCGAGCAGGCCCAGCGACAGGATCACGAGCCCCAGGGTCAGGGCCCGGGTGCGCCTCAGGGTTCCCTGCCGATGGGCGAGGACGAGCCAGCCCAGCGTGAGCAGGAGCCAAGGCCAGAGGATCCCCGTGGCCAGCGGCGCGATGCCCGTGAGGGCCGGCACCAGCCGATCGCCCATCCAGGTCAGCAGGGCGGCGGCGCCCTGGGTGACCCCCGGGACGGGCACCAGGATCAGGGCCAGACAGACCGGCGTGAGGAAGGCGACCAGGGGCAGCACCAGCAGGTTGGCGAGGATGCCCCACCAGGGCGCGCCTCCGTGGAGCAGGGCCAGCAGGGGCAGGGTGGAAAGCCAGGGCGCGGCCAGCCGCCCGAAAGGCAGGGCGAGGCGGCCCAGCATCGGTGAGGCCAGGCCCGCCAGGGGCTCGGCCCCCCAGAACAGGCCCAGCAGAGCCCACCAGGCCAGCAGGAAGCCCGGTTCTGCGCCGGCCGCGGGATGCCCCAGCAGCCAGAGTCCCAGGGCCAGGTGCAGTCCGGCCACCGGCGGCAGCTTCCAGCCGCTGCTGCGTCCGAGGGCCCAGGCGATGCCCATGAAGAGGCCGCGCCACACCGGCGCGGAAAAGCCCACCAGGGCCGAGTACAACAGCCCGGCCGCGATGGAGCCGGTGGCGGCGCCGCGCAGGCGCAGGCGTCGCCACAGCGCCTCCAGGGCCGCCATCACCAGGGTCACCTGGAGGCCCGACACCACCAGGATGTGGAGGGTGCCGCTCTCGGCGAACACGCTGAAGTGGGCCTCGTCCGCCGGGGGGATGCCCAGGGCGAGCGCGCCCCACAGATCCTTGGCGGTGGGCCCCAGGGGCAGGGCCTCGAAGCGCCGCCGGACCAAGGACTGAAGGCGCAGCAGAAGGGAGGGTGCGGACGGGCCGGTCGCCGCCATCAATTGAGCCGAAGTCAGGTGGATGCGTCGAGGCGCCTCATCGCTGCGGGCCCGCCAAAGCGGGCGTTCCGCGAGGAAGACCGGCGCAGGCTGGACGGGACGGAGCTCGGCGCGCAGGCGCACCGGTGTGCCGGGAGCGGGCGGAGGGAACTCACCCTCGGCGGGCACCGTGAGGGGCAGGGCGAGGCCGCGAAGGGCTTCCGGCGCGGAGAGTTCGAGCAGGGTGCGCAGCCGCTCACCCTGCAGGGTCCAGGGGGCCGCGATGCGGCCTTCCACGGCCAGGAAACCCGAGGGCAGGGCCGCTTCCCAGCGAGCCTGGCGGGCCAGCCCCAGAAAGGTGAATCCCGCCAGGCCGAGGGCGAGGGGCACCACGATCCAGCGGCGCCGCCGGAGCAGGGGCAGGGTGAGGCCCCATAGCAGGGCGCCGAGGGCAACCCAGCGCCCGGCGAGCTGACCGTCCCAGCGCTCCGGCACCAGCCAGGGTACGGTGCAGGCGGCGGCCAAAGCCCAGGCCAGGGGCCAGAGCGAAGCCCCGGACAGGCGTTGCCACAAGCTGGATCTGGAAAGCATGGGGTGAAGTCTATCCAGACTGTCCAAACCTTGACAGGGGGTCCCGGCCTGGGGAAACATGCAGGTATGAATCCGGCCCGGGCTCTGCTGGTGGACGACGATCCCACCATCCTCGAGGTGGTGGGCACCCTGTTATCCCGCCATGGGCACGAGGTCGTGGGCACCGGCTCGGGGCTGCGGGGCGCCCAGTGCCTGCGGCGCGAGCACTTCGACTTGGCGGTGGTGGACCTCATGCTGCCGGATCTGAATGGCCTGGAACTGGCCCGTCAGGCTGTGGCCAATCCCGACACGGTGGTGGTGGTGCTGTCGGGTTCGACTTCCGTCGAGACGGCCCTCCAGGCCATGCGAATGGGCATTTACGACTATGTCCCCAAGCCCTTCCGGGCCGAGGAACTGGAACACACGCTCCTGCGGGCCATCGAGAAGTCGCAGCTGAACCAGGAGAACAAGCGGCTCCGTGAGCAGATCCAGCACAAGGAGCCCGGCCCCCAGATGGTGGGTCGGTCCGAGGCGTGGCAGCACCTCCAGACCCTGCTCCGCCGGCTGGCGCCGTCGCCCTCCACGGTGCTCATCACCGGGCCTTCGGGGACGGGCAAGGAGCTGGCGGCCCGCGCCATCCACCAGTGGAGCCCCCGGGCTCAGGGCCCCTTCGTGGCCATCCACTGCGGGGCCATCCCGGAGACGCTGCTGGAGGACGAGCTCTTCGGCCATGTGCGCGGGGCCTACACGGACGCGCGCACCGACCGCCCGGGGCGTTTCCAGCAGGCCGAGGGCGGCACCCTCTTTCTGGACGAGATCGGCACCATGCCCCTCAGCCTGCAGGTGAAGCTGCTGCGGGTGATCCAGGAGCGGGAGTTCACACCGCTGGGCTCGGCGCGCACGGTGAAGGCGGACTTCCGCCTGCTGGCGGCCACCAACGAGGACCTGAGCACCCTGGTGGTGGAGAAGCGGTTCCGCGAGGACCTCTTCTACCGCCTGAATGTGATCCCTGTGCAGCTGCGGCCGCTGCGGGAGCACCGGGACGACATTCCGGTGCTCGTGGCCCACTTCATCCGCAAGTTCGCCCGTGAGCTGGGTCTGCCGCTGAAGCAGGTCGAGCCCGCCGCCCTGCAGGCCCTGGAAGCCTACGGCTGGCCGGGCAATGTGCGCGAGCTGGAGAACGCCGTGGAGCGGGCCATGGCGCTGGGCTCGGATCCCGAGCGGATGCTGCTCCAGGATCTTCCCGCGGCCATCGCGGGCATCCTGCCGACGGCGGCCTACCCGCGTCTGCCTCAGCACCAGGGGCTCGGCCGGTTCCTGGAGGATCTGGAGCGCCACTTGATCCTCGAGGCCCTCCAGGCCACCGGCTGGAACAAGAGCGAATCCGCCCGCCGGCTCGACATGCGCCGTACCACCTTGCTGCACCGCCTGAAGGCCCTGGGTATTCCGCTGAACCCCATGGATGAAGCGGAATCGGCCCTGGCCCAGGAGTCCCACGATGCGTGATCCGAGAGGCGCGGCACTGCTGCTGCTGTTGGCCTGCGGGCCGCTGGGGGCCTGGTCCCCGAGGGTCCATGAGGCCCAGACGGCCAAGGCGATCCGGCTGCTGCCCAAACGCATGGCCACGCTGCTGCGAGCCCACCCGCAGGCTCTGCTGGAGGGAGCCCGGGGGGTCGCCAACGACCAGCCGCCCACGGTGGAGGAGGTGGAGGCCCAGTTCCGCACCATCCTACGGCTCAGTGAGGAGCGCCGCCGCCCCGAGGACATCGTCCGCGACCTGGGCGTCCTGGCCCACCTGGTCCAGCTGCTGACGGATCCTTCGGCCAGCGAGGGCATGAGCCCCCTGCGGGAGAGCTTCGAAGCGTACGCCGACGAGCACATGGCGCACCTGCTGGTGACCCAGGAGCCCTACTGGGCGGTGGCCGGCGGCCTGGATCCCGTCCCCGCCCTCCGGCGCTTTCTGGCCACCAAGCAGGAGCGGAATCGGCGCCTCCGGGAGCATTTCGACGAAAATGCCGGTCGCCGCATCGGCCCCTGGGACGACCTGTCCCTCCCCTTCGCCCAGATGCAGCTGGCTTTTTCCAATGGCGTCCACGCCACGGCCAACCTTTGGATCCTGGCCTGGCGGGCAGCCGGGGACCAGTGGGAGATTCCGCCCGCGCCCTGATCCCGCGAGCCTGAAAGAACCCTCGATTCGCTAGGCGAATCACGACTTTCAAGCTATCTTTCCAAGCATTCCCTCTGGAGAAAGTCATGGGCACCTATACGCGCCTCGGGTCCTATCTGCTGGCCTCAGACCTGGCTAGCGATCCTTTCGGCGCGATCCATCGGGCCGTCGTCATCACCGGCAGCAACTTCGACCGCCACGCCCTGGTGCGGACCTTCTCGGAGGAGATGTTCCAGGCGGGCATGAACACCCGCCTGTCCGAAGCTGGTCGCGTGGTGCCCCTGCTGGGCGGCGCGCGCATCTACGGGTTGGGCTACCGGGTGGAGAGCGGCAAGGCGCCACATGTGGCTTGGGACTATGTGCCCGGCCGAAGCCTCGCGCAGCTCATCGAGAAGGCCCGGCAGGAGCAGATCCCCTTCGGCGTCGATCACGCCCTCACGGTGATCCAGGGCGTGGCCCAGGGCATCGTGCAGATGCAGGCCAAGGGCGCCAGCCACGGCGTGCTGAGCCCGCACAGCGTGTGGGTGAGCTTCGAAGGCGCCACCCAGATCGTGGATGCCCCCTATGCCGCTCTGGCCAAGAGCATGCTGGCCAAGGCCCCCACGGCGAAGCGCAAGCTCGCGCCCTACCTCCAGGGCCCCGAGAACGACGCCCTCCAGCAGGATCTGTTCGCGCTGGGCGCCGTGCTCTACGAGCTGCTCACCTTCGAGCAGCTGCCCCTCGGCGGCGACTTCCAGACCCTCCTGGACAAGGCCACGCTCAAGGCCGCGCAGGAGGAGGCCCCCCTGCCCGCGGAGATCCGCGCCTTCCTCGGCCGCCTGCTGCTGGGCCGCCAGCCCTTCGCCACGGTGGAGGCCTTCAACACCGAACTCGAGCGGGTGCTCTACGACGGTGAATACAGCCCCACCACCTTCAACATGGCCTTCTTCATGCACACGCTGTTCCGGGAGGAGAACGACCGGGACGCGCTGGCCATGAAGGCGGAACAGGGGGACAACTACCTGGCCTACACCGCCGCCGGCGAAACCCTGCGCAGCGGCGCCACTCGCGTGGAGCACATCGACGGCCACGCGGCGGAGGAGGCCAACCAGAAGAACAAGACGCTCCTCATCGGCGGCGGCCTGGCCGCGGTGGTGATCCTGGGCCTGGGCTACATCCTCTTCGGCCGCCCCAAGGTCGATCCGGCCATGCAGAAGCAGCTGGCGGAGCTCCAGCTCCTGAAGGTGCAGATCGAGCAGCAGAAGTCCGACCTCGATGCCAAGGCCAAGGCCGAGACCGAGAAGACCGCCCAGCTCCAGAAGCAGCTGAGCGAGACCAAGTCGGTGGAAGAGAAGGCCCGGATCCAGAAGCAGCTGGACGAGGCCCAGGCCCGCAAGCTCGAAGTGGAGCGGCAGCAGAGGCTGGCCGAGCAGAAGCTGGCCGAGCAGAAGGCGGCCGAGCAGAAGCTGGCCGAGCAGAAGAAGGCCGCCGAGACCAAGGTGGCCACCGCCCCGCCCGCGCCGGAGCCGCCCAAGCCCCAGCCCATGCAGGAGGCCCAGCGGCCCGCCGCCGTGCCCACCCAGGTCCCCACGCCCCAGACCGCCGCGCCCCAGACCATGGCCCCGGCCGTCAACAACGACCAGCCAGCCCGCGTGACCAGCCAGATCGCGCCGGCCTTCCCCCTCCGGGCCGTCCAGATGCGCTGGGAGACCAACCTCGACCACTTCGTGCGGCTGAAGGTGTTCGTGAGCGAACAGGGCCATCCCCTGAAGGTGTCCGTGATCGAGGGCGTGTCCGGTTCCTACGGGTTCGACGAGGCGGCCATCGAGGCAGCCAACAAATCCTCGTTCAGCCCCGCCGTCCGCGACGGCAAGCCCGTGCGCGGCTGGACGCCCGAGATCGTCTACAAGTTCCCCAAGCGGAGGTAGGGGTTCGGACCTCCATGAAACGGGCCCTTTGGGGCCCGTTTCATGTCAGGGACTGCGCCGCCTCGTTGGCGAGGCGGTCCACCCGCTCGTTTTCCGCGTGGCCCGCGTGGCCCTTCACCCAGCGGGCCTCCACATGGTGCCGGGCCAGCTGGGCGTCCAGAGCCTGCCACAGATCCGCGTTCAGGACCGGCTTGCCGTCGGCCTTCTTCCAACCCCGTCGCTTCCAGTCCTTCAGCCACGAGGTGATGCCCTTCACCACATACTGGCTGTCGCTCTGCAGCAGCACCTGGCAGGGCTTCGTGAGCGCCTCCAGGCCCTTGATGGCGGCCATCAGCTCCATGCGGTTGTTGGTGGTGTCGGCCTCGGGGCCGGAGCCTTCCTTCTCCTGGATGCCCGCGGCGAGATGCACCCTCAACAGGTACCCCCAGCCACCCGGACCGGGGTTCCCAAGACACGCGCCATCGCAGTAGAGCTCGATTTTCATCCCACCAGAGTAGGGGAAGCGGCCGCCACTTGGGCCACGGCCTTGCGGAGCAGCTCCACGCCCAGATCCAGATCCGGGGTCGTGAGGTTCATGGCGGGGCGGAAGCGCAGGCCCTTCACGCCGGTAGAGAGAATCATCATGCCCAGCTCGTGGCCCTTGGCCACCACGGCATTGCGCAGCTCGGGGCTGGCGATGTCCATGGCGCAGAAGAGGCCGCGGCCCCGGGGGTTCGCGGTGAACTCGGGGAAGTCGCGGTGGATCTCCTGCAGGCCCTTGAGCAGGCGCTCGCCCTGCTTCACGCCGTGCTCGAGGAGGTTCTCCTCGCGGATGACCTCGATGATGCGCGTGCCGCGCACCATGTCCACGAGGTTGCCACCCCAGGTGCTGTTGATGCGGCTGGGCACCTTGAACACGCTGTCCACTTCGTCCAAGCGCCGGCCGGCGGCGATGCCGCAGGTCTGGGCCTTCTTGCCGAAGGCGATGATGTCGGGCTGCACGCCGAACCACTGGTGGGCCCACCACTGGCCCGTGGCGCCGAAGCCCGTTTGCACTTCGTCGAAGATAAGCAGGAATTCATGACGGTCCGCCAGGACCCTCAGCTTCGCCAGGAATTCACCCCGGAAGTGGTTGTCGCCGCCCTCGCCCTGGATGGGCTCGATGATCAGGCAGGCGATGTCGTCGGGGTTCTGGGCCACGGCCGCTTCGATGGCAGCCACGGCTTCGGCTTCCGCAGCCTCGATCTTGGCGAGGTCCATGGGGAAGGTCAGCTTGGGGTTCGGCACGCGGGGCCAGGGGAACTTGGGGAAGTACTGGTATTTGCGGGGATCGGCGGTGTTCGTGAGGCTGAGGGTGTAGCCGCTGCGGCCGTGGAAGGCCTCGCGGAAGTGGATGACCTGCGAACCCTTCTCGCCCTTGCCCGCCGCCAGATTCTTGCGCACCTTCCAGTCGAAGGCGGCCTTCAGGGCGTTCTCCACCGCCAGGGAGCCGCCGTCGATCCAGAACAGGTGCGGCAGGTAGTCGGGCGCCGCGTGGGTGCCGAAGGCCTCCACCCACTCCGCGAAAGCCGTGGTGTAGATGTCCGAGTTGGCGGGCTTGTTGACGGCGATCTCGCCCAGGCGCTGCACGAAGGCTGCCTCCCGCAGGCGGGGGTGGTTGTGGCCGAGCGGCGTCGTGGCGAAGAAGGTGTAGAAATCCAAGTACTTCCGGCCATTCCGGGCGTCCACGATCCAGGAACCGTGGGATTTTTCCAGGTCCATCACCAGATGGAACCCGTCCACGAGCATGTGGCGGCCCAGCGTGTCGAAGACGGCGTTCGGATCAAGGTGGGGCGTGGACATGGCGGACCTCGGGAAACAGTTCAGTGTATGTTTGGGCCTGAAGCGGAGACACGCATGATTCCCTGGATAGCGGTTCAGGAAGCGCCTCTGGACGCGATGGCTTTACGAAGTGTCATGGAAGACCCCCATGCCGGCGCCCTCGTGCTCTTCGAAGGGCGGGCCCGGGATCACCACGAAGGCCGCCCCGTGCTGGAGCTGGCCTACGAGGCTTATGTGCCCATGGCGGAGAAGGAACTGGGCCTCCTGCGCGAAAAGGCCATCGAGCGCTATGGGCTCACGCGCTGCGCCGTCCATCACCGCATCGGCGTGGTGCCCCTCACCGAGGCCGCCGTCCTCGTCGTCACCAGCAGCGCGCACCGCGCCGAAAGCTTCCAGGCCGCCGCCTGGATCATGGACGAGATCAAGCAGCGCGTGCCCATCTGGAAGCGGGAGCGCTACAAGGATGGAAGCGAGAGCTGGGTGGAGTGCACACACCGCTTCCAGATGTGAGCCAGGATCCGCCTCTGGCCGCCCGCGAACGGACGCGGCCCCGCCGCGCCCTCCTGCGCCCCGCTGCGCGGGATCGCAGAGTGGGGTCCCGGGTGGAGTGCACGCACCGGTTCCAGATGGAGTCTTGAGACCGGGCGCCAAGGCCTCGCAGCTGCGGACCCGCTTCAGAAGCTGTAGCGGGCCTGCAGGGCCAGGACCTGGATGCAGTTGCGGTAGGTGCCGGAGAGGTTGCCGCGGAAGAAGTCCGGGTTGCCGGGGCTGCCCGCCTTGAGGTTCAGGGTGGAGTCCTTCACGAAGATGTAGCTGTAGCCCAGGTCCAGGGCGAAGGCCTTGCTGAAGGCGTAGCCTGCGCCGGCACTGAGCCAGGTGCGGTCCGCGTCGGGAATGCGGGGGGTGCGGTAGGCGTCCGAGGTCGCCGCCTGGTCCTTGGCCACGCCGGCCCGGAAGGTCCAGGTGCCGTTCGGCTTCCAGGTGGTGCCCAGCGAGGTGAACCAGGTGTCCTTCCACTTCTCCTCGGTGACAGAGGTGCTCTGGCCCGAGGCGAACTCGATGCGGATGTCCTGGAAACAGCTCCAGAATGTCCGGGCAGCCTCCGCCTGGAGGCTCAGGCCCGGGGTGATCTCCCAGGCCGCGCCCAGGGAGGCGGTGGCCGGCTGGTTGGCCCGGGGGGTGGCTCCTCCGTCCTGGAAGGCGGCCTTCAATGCTGCGGGCACCCCCTCGTAGTGCACATCCCCCTTCAGGGCGAAGTCGATGCGGGAGTGGTAGGCCGCGCCGAGGCGCAGGTTCTGGGTGGGCTCAAAGAGGACCCCCAGCTTGTAGCCGTATTTCCACTGTTTTCCCGTCACCTTCACGGTGCCGTCCTGGGTTCCCGGAATGAATCCGGGGATGCGAAGGGCCGCGCCCACCGCGCCGAAGTCCACGGCGTTGGTCAGTTCGGCGTCCACATACCGGGCCACCACGGCGGCGCCCAGGGACCAGCGGGAATCCACGCGCCAGGCCAGGCTGGGGGCGACCTCCACCACCGTGATCTGGGATTTGATCGCGTGGTACCGGCCGATCCAGTTGGCCTCGTACTCGCTGCCGAGGCCGAAGGGGCTGTTCAGGGAAAGGCCCAGCTTCAGGTCCGAGCTCGCACTCCAGAGCGCGTAGGCCACGGGGAGGACCGCCTGGCGGCCCGCATCGCCACCCGCGGTGCCGCTGACCGGACTGCCGCCCAGGGGCGTGGCCCGGGAGGCGGAACCGCCGTCCAGGCGGGCCGAGGGGGCGATGCTACTGAAGCCCAGCACGGCCTGGTTCCCCTCGAAGCGGGTGAGGGTGGCCACATTGAAGAACATGCTGCCGATGTCGGTACCCCCGGCGCTGATGCCGGCGTAGGCGTTGCCCTGGGCGCTGGGGCTCTGCTCCCGCAGCTGGAAGCCCGACCCCAGCAGCGTTCCGGCCGTGGAGCCGGTGATCAGGAAAGCGAGCAGGGTGCGGGAAGGGCGAAGGGGGCAAACCATGGGAACTCCGGGGGCGGGACAGGGGAACGGCGGGCCGTTGCCGGCGGATGGAGGGGGTACGATGCCCCTTCATGCGAGGCCTTCCAGGCTCGCGAAGGGCCAGTATCCCGGAATTCCAGCAGGTACATAAGTGCGGATTTTGATGGATTAGGCTGCATACGACAAAGGTCGGTGCCGCCTTGGGGGAACCGACCCCATCCCGGGAGCAGAAGGATCGATCTCGAATTGCAATTCGCTAAATTTTCGCCATACTTGGATCCCCTCTGGAGGTTCCGGTGCTGGCGATGTGGGTTCCCGAACTGCCGTTCCAGCTGGCCTGCGGGCGGGACGGCACCCTGCGGGACCGGCCGCTGGCCTTCTTAAACCCGGAAAGCCCCCGCACGCCCACCCTCTGGTTCGTGAACCGCCGGGGCCGGGCCGAGGGGCTGGCCCCGGGCATGCCCATGGACCAGGCCCTGCGGGCCGCCAGCGGCCTGCGGGTGCTGGATCCGGCCCCTCAGGTGTGGTGGGAGGCCCAGGGCAGCCTCAGCGACTTCCTCCAGCACTGGACGCCCCAAGGTCAGCTCCTGCGCCTAGGCGAAGCCCTGGTGGAACTCCAGGGCACTCAAGCGATCTTCGGCCCCCTGGCGGATACCGCCGCGCGCATGTGCCGCGAGCTGACCGACCGGCACGGCTGGGCCAGCCACGGGGGGCTCTCCCTCAGCGCCACCGCCGCCCAGATCGCCGCCCATGCCGAGCAGCATCTGGAGCGGGTGGAGGAGGGGGCCGAGGCCTCCTTCCTCGCCCCCCAGCCCCTCCGCCGCCTGCCGGATCTGGCGCCCCGCATCCGGGACCGCTTCCACCGCCTGGGCCTGCGCCAGTTCGCCGACCTCCAGCCTGTGCCCCTGGCGGTGCTGGCGGAGCTGACGAACACCACGGTGGCGCCGGACCTGCAGGCCCGCGTCCGCGGCGAGGATCGGCCCCGGCTGCCCCTGCTCACGGAGCGCCCTGGCCACGCCCGCCACGGCTGGCGCCTCCAGCCCCCCCGCCTGCCCGAGGAGGTGGCCCTGGCCGCCCGCTGCCTGGACTGGCTCTGGTCCGATGCCCGCCACCCGCGCCGCCTGACCCTGCGCTGGTGGGATGTGGATGGCGAGCCCCACGCTTGGCATGCCGCCCCCGAGGACCTGACGACGCCGCCCCTGGTGCTGGCCCGCCGCCTCCAGCAGGCCTTTCTGGCCCTGGCCACCCGCCGCCTCCTCGTGCGCGAGGTGGAGCTGCGCCTGGCCTGGGGCCTGGGTCGTGAACGGGCCCTCTTCGAGGACTCCCGGAACGAGAAGCTCGAGCGCCTCGAGCCCGTCTTGGCCCGCCTCCGCCGCCGCTTCCCCGGCCGCGCCATCCTGCCGGGGTGGATGGGGCAGGGCGCCTGAGGCCCCCATGTTCGCCCTAGGTATCTCCGATTTCTCCGTAGGTGAAGGCGTCTACCCCGCGAAGCAGCTGCTGTCGCTGGCGCGCCAGCTGGGTTACCGCGACCTGGTCTGCTGGGACCGGGGCGTGGCGGGCTATCCGAAGCTGCGGGCGGAACTGGCGTGGATCCACGAAGCCCGGAAGCTGGAGGGCTTGCCCCCGGATCCCCGGTGGACGGACTTCCGCATCCACCTGGGCAGCCGCTTCGCCTGGCGGGGCCACGGCTACGGCGCGCTTCCCTTCGGTGATGCGGGCTACGCCGACCTGAACCGCCTGCTCTCGGCCCAGGCCCACGACGCGGCGCCGGGGCCGGCCATCCCGGGGCTTGGTGCGCCCGAGCCACCCCGGGACTGCGTGCTGCTGGCCGAGGATCTCGCGGGCTTGGATGCCCTGCTGCGGGAGGGTCTCTCCGGCGCCCTGCTGGCCCATCCCCGCCGGGCACAGGAGGCCCGGAAGGCCCTGGCCGCAGGCCTGGAGGTGGTGGCGCCCCAGGTGCTGCGCTTCCGCACGGCCGAGGGCCTGGAGATGCACCGCCTCAAGCGGGCCATCGACCGGCAGTCCACCTTGATCCGCACGGAGGCCCTGTGGGATCCCACCGAAGCCGCCGTGCCCCGCGCCGACTGGGAGGCCCGCTTCCCCTTCTGCGAGCCGGCGGTGGCGCGCGCCACCGCCGCGGTGTTGGAGCGTGTCTCGGGCTGGCCCATCCACTGGGGCCAGTGGGTGCTGGCCGAGCCCCTGGACCACGAAGGCGCGGATCTGGACGCCCTCCTCCGGGGGAGGGTGCGGGCGGGCGTGGCGGCGCGGTTCAAGAACCCGGGCGGCGAGGTGCTGGCCCGCATGGAGCGGGAGCTGGACCTCATCTCCGAGCTGAAGTTCGCCCGCTACTTCCTGCTGGTGGAGGACATCGTGCGGGCCGTCCAGGGCGCGATGCCCCGCATCTGCGGCCGGGGCAGCGGCGCCGCCTCCCTGGTGAGCTACGCCCTGGGCCTCAGCAATGTGGATCCCGTGGCCACGAACCTCATGTTCGAGCGCTTCCTCACGAAGGAGCGCAAGGATCCGCCGGACATGGACATCGACTTCGCCTGGGACGAGCGCGAGGAGGTCATCCAGTCGGTCTTCGACCGCTACGGCCGCGACCGCGTGGCCATGGTGGCCAACCACGCATTCTTCAAGGCCAAGGGCGCCCTGCGGGCGGTGGCCCAGGCCCACGGGCGGCCCGACAGCGAGCTGAAGCAGCTGGCCCGCTTCGTCCGCGGCTGGGAAGGGGGCCTGGTCCGCGCCTCAGAGAACCCCGCCTGGGACGCGATTCTCCGGCAGGCCGCGGCACTGCAGGGCCACTTCCACCAGTTCTCCGTGCATCCCGGCGGCACCGTCGTCACGCCCGGTCCCTTCTGGGAGCACGCATCCTTCCAGCCCGCGCCGGCCAAGGACAAGGTGTCCACCACCACCTGGGACAAGGATGGCGTGGAGAACTACGGCCTGGTGAAGATCGACCTCCTGGGCAACCGCAGCCTCGCCGTCATCCGCGATGCCTACGAGGTGCTGGGCGACCGCGTACCCGCCGATCCCGGCACCCATTCCCGCGAGGATCCCGCCACCCAGGCCCTGCTGGCCCGGGGCGACAGCATCGGCGTGTTCTATGTCGAAAGCCCCGCCACGCGCCAGCTCCAGCAGCGGGTGCGGAAGGGGGACTTCGAGACGCTGGTGATCCACAGCAGCCTCATCCGTCCCGCCGCCTACCGCTGGGTGGACCGCTATGTGAAGCGCAGCCGCAAAGAGGAAGTGTGGGAGCCCAGCGATCCCGTGTTCAACGAGCTGCTGTCCGAGAGCTTCGGTGTGCTGGTCTATCAGGAGGATGTCATCAAGGTCTGCGTGGCGCTGGCGGGCTGGAGCCACCATGAGGCCGACCAGCTCCGCAAGCTTCTGGGCAGGCCCGACTGCGAGGAGAAGCTGCCCTACTACGAGGCCCGGTTCCGCGGCGGCTGTGCCGCGCGCGGCGTGCGGCCTTCCACGGTGGACGAGGCCTGGGACATGATCCGCACCTTCCAGGGCTACTCCTTCTGCAAGCCCCACTCCGCCAGCTACGCCCAGGTGAGCTTCGAGAGCGCCTGGATCAAGGCCCACCATCCGGCCGCGTTCTTCGCCTCCGTCGTCACCAACCAGGGCGGCTACTACCCGGCCATCGCCTACCTGGGCGATGCCCGGCGCCACCGGCTGGTGGTGCGGGGGCCCGATGCGAACCTGTCGGCCTGGCCCTTCACCGCCGAGGGCGAGCAGGCCCTGCGCGTGGGGCTCATGCAGGTGCACGGTGCTCTGAAGCCCGAAGTGCTGGAGCTGCTGGAGGAGCGCGGGCGGCGCGGCCCCTTCGAGACCCTGGATGACCTGCTGGCCCGCGTGAAGCTCTCCGTCACCACCGCCGAGGCCCTCTGCGCCGCCGGGGCCTTCGACCGCTGGGCGCCGGACGGTGACCGCACCCGCCTCATGTGGGCGCGGCTCGGTGGCGTGCCCCCGGGCGTGCGTCCGTGCCCCACGGATCCCTTCGATCGCGCCGACCTGGAGCTGCAGACCATGGGCCTCTCGTTGGAGGTCCACCCGGCCGCCCTCTCCCGGGTGCGCAAGGGCGGCGGCCCCGACCGCGTGGCGGATGCCAGCCAGGGCAAGCCCGGCCGCTGCCTGCGCTTTTGGGCCCTGGTGGTGGCGGACAAGGAGGTGGGCACGGAGCGGGGCGACCGCATGCAGTTCGTCACCTTCGAGGACGACACCGGCCTCTGCGAAGCCGTGGCCTTCCCCGATGTCCTCAGGCGCCGCCAGCGGCCCTTCCGGGTGGGGGAGGTCGTGTCCGTCCGCGGGAAGACGACCCTGCAGGATGGGCTGGCGGTGTTCGAGGTGGGGTGATCGGAGAAGCGTGGTGCGCCCGTGATCCCAGGCGCTACGGGGTCTCCTTCAGGATCGTATAGGTCGCCGTGGCTCCCGTCGCCAGCGAGTCCCGCCCAAAGACGGTCACCCGGCCCGTGTCATCAAAGACGAGGGCCGGGTTCCGCTCGTAGCCGATGAAACGGGGCGTCAAGGCGAGGGGCATCCAGGTGCCCTTGGAGAAGAGGTAGAGAAGGCGGTCGGTGGACGCGTTTGCGAGCAGGGCGATCCGGGACCGGTCGGTGGAGAGGGCGATATCCCCGTCGTAGCGGAGGCCGAAGACGGAAGCGGCCCCCAGCCGATACGGCGATTGCCAGGTGCCGGCGACCTTTTCGATGCACATCAGGTCCACATCCGGGAGGGGAGGGCCGCTGGGCGCGATCCGGTCGAAGACGAGCAGGGCGTGGTCGGGGGCGGGGAACACCAGCTTGCTGAAGGCTCCGCTGCTGAGTTGGATCGTCGGAATGGGGGAGGCGGTCCAAGTTCCGCCGGGGCCTCGGGACAGCTCGGTGCCATTCCCGTCGGAGCCCCAGACGACGGCATGAGGGGCATTCGACGGATCCACGGCGAGCGTCACGCGGTTGTAGGGCTGGGCCGGGAGGACATTCAAGGATTCCTCGACCCAGCCGGAGCTGTCCTTGTGAAGGTAGACCAGAGAGGCGGTCGAAGGTCGCTGATCCTGGCTTTCATCGAGGAGGAGGTGGATCTGCCCGGATGAATCCAGCTCAAAGGCGTTGCCGCTGGAGGCAAAGGCAGAACCGGTGAACACCTTCCGGGTGAGGATGGGCTCGGACTGCCACTGGGTTCCGTCGTGCCACTCGTGGATCAGGTCGAACTCCACCCACACCCCGCCCACGGGCTTCAGCGAGACGAAGTGCGGGTGGTCCGAGGCATCGAATCGGACATAGGGATAGAGCCACAGGGCCCCCAGGGCTGGGTGCGCGTCCCAGGTGGACCCGTTGAAGATCCGCACCCCCGGGGAAGCCTTGTCGTCGAGGCTCAGGCAGGTCGCTCCATGGCCTGACCGGAACAGCCAGGTCG
Organism: Geothrix sp.; assembly: GCA_019449415.1. Taxonomy (GTDB): domain Bacteria; phylum Acidobacteriota; class Holophagae; order Holophagales; family Holophagaceae; genus Geothrix; species Geothrix oryzae. The sequence goes on along the minus strand of JAGRPP010000025.1, from coordinate 40,531 downwards.
CGGTCGGAAGCGTCAGGACCTGGGTCGACACCACGGGCGCATTGGGAACCTGGTATTGAGCGTGGGTGATCAGGGACCAGATGGAGGCCGTGGCGGACTTCGTTTCGAGATAGTACTCGTAGGTGCCGGGCGTGCTCACGGCATCCACGAAGGTGGTGGCGTTTGGCGGCAGGTGCGCGATGTCCGTGACGAAGCTGGACGCGTAACCATTCCCCGACCCGGGGGACCTCCACACCACGATCTCCGTGGCGAGGCTGCTGCGGTTCTTCCACCCGAGATGGATGCCGTCCGTCTGGGCGACGGCGGAAAAGGCAGTCACCGAGGAGACCGGGATGGGGGGTGCGGTGGCCAGGGCCGGAGCGCTTGAAACCGAGCCCTTGGCATAGGTGACCCGGTAGGAGCAGGTGGTGCCTTCCAGGAGATCCTGATCCATGAAGGAGAGTGCATCGGCGCCGAGTTGCGCGAGGGGCAGCCAGCCGCTGAAGCTGCCATCGGGGTTCAGCAGGGCCTTGTCCACCCGGACGGCATCTGCTGCCAGGGAGGCCTTCGCCCAACTGATGAACAGACCTCCCCGAAGCAGGGTCGTCGTCACCTGGGAGGCCGGGCGCAGCCCTCGGAAATAGGGAACGACATTGGTGTACTCGTTCCTGATGCCACCGCGGACCGCGCACAGCCGGAATTGGAGATCCAGCAGCTCGGGGGTGCTCGGGTCGAAAGTCAGGATGATGCTCTCCCAATTCGCGGGGAGGATGTCGTTCGTCAACGACTGGAAAGGGCTGCCCGCCACGCTGGCCTCGAGCAGGAAGCCGTCATAGGTTGCGATGGGCCTGACCCAATCCAGCTGGATGATGTCGAAACTCGAGCCTTGCTTGAGGGTCAGGCTGGAGGCAAAGGTGATGGGCTGCTGCACCTTGGCGGGGACGGCGGATCCGCCAGACCCGCCGCCGCACCCCGGCAGGGCCAACAGGAGGAGGACGGCACCCACGGCCACCAGCCATTCCTTCCAATCCGCGAAACTCGAGAGCAAAGGCTTGCAGGGGCGCATGGTGGAGACTCGGGAGGAGAAAGGTGGCAAGGGTGCGACCTGCCAGGCCATGAGATGGGCACGAGGCAGCCTGTTCAGGTCACGGTCTGAGCCGCTCCGCTTGGGGGAACCCAAGGGCGCAGGGGCGCGGTTCATGCATAGAGGCGAAGATCTGATTTTAGGGTCCCACGGGTGACGAGGCAGAGCCAGGGGCCCGTCCCTGGAATCGCACGGGTCGCCCCAGGGCGCTTCCCGATCCGGGTGGCTTCGGCGCAGGATGCTCCCCGGAGGTGTTCCATGCGTCGCATCGCCTTTGCCATTCTTGGGTTCGCATCCGCGCTCGTCGCCCAGGCGCCGCCCCTCACGCTTCCCCAGGCCAGCCCCCAGGCGCTGGTCCGCCAGACGGTAGGTTTGACGGAACTTGAGGTGTCGTATCACCGCCCCGCGGTGGCGGGGCGCAAGGTCTGGGGCGGGCTGGTGCCCTACGGTCAGGTCTGGCGGGCCGGGGCCAACGAGAACACGGTCGTGGCCTTCTCCACGCCCGTCCGGGTGGGCGGCACGGTGCTGCCCGCAGGCCGCTACGGTCTCCACATGGTGCCCACGGCCACGACCTGGACGGTGATCTTCAGCAGCCAGTCCCACGGCTGGGGCAGCTACGGCTACACCCCCAAGGAGGACCTGGTCCGCATGACGGTGACCCCCGTGGCGGCCGAGCCCATGGAGCGCCTGGCCTTCACCTTCGACGACCCCACCGAGGCGGGCGTCACCCTGTCGCTGCGCTGGGAGAAGCTGCGGGTGCCCATCCCGCTGGCGGTGGACACGAAGCAGGCCGTGGTCCAGAGCCTGCGGGACCAGTTGCGGGGCCTCCACCAGTTCTTCCCCGAAAGCTGGAGCGCCGCTGCGGGCTGGTGCGTCCGCAGCGAGGTGAACCTGGATGAGGCCATGACCTGGGCGGACCGCTCCCTGGCGTTGAAGGAGACCTTTGCGGGGGCGCGCGTCAAGGCGGCGCTGCTCGAGAAGAAGGGGGACGCCCGGGGCGCCGAGGCCCTGCGGGCGAAGGCCCTGGTGAAGGCCACGGAGCCGGAGGTCAACCAGCTGGGTTACGCACTGCTGGGCCAGAACAAGGTGGATGAGGCCCTGGCCCTCTTCCAGCGGAATGTCCAGGATCACCCGGACTCCTGGAATGTCTACGACAGCCTGGCCGAGGCCTATGCCCTCAAGGGGGACAAGGCCCAGGCCATCGCCAACTACCGCCGGGCCCTCGACAAGGTGAAGCAGGAGGACCAGCGCCTTCGCATCCAAGGTGAACTCGACAAGCTCAAGTAGGCGGGCGGACGGCGTGGCACATCGGAAACGCCGGTTTGCTATGCTCCCGCCCATGCCCCGCGCCATCCTCGTGCTCCTGTTGCTGTTCGCCACCCCGGCCTTCGCCCAGGACGCGGCTCCGGAACCCCTGGGCCTGGCGCTGGAGAACCACCCTTATCCCCACCCCGTGCGCTTCTTCCCGGTGACCGTGGAGGGGCAGGATCTGCGGATGGCGTACATGGATGTGGCGCCAACTGGCCCCGTCAATGGTCAGACGGTGCTGCTGCTGCACGGGAAGAACTTCTTCGGGGCCTACTGGACGGGCACGGTCCAGGCCCTGTCAGCGGCAGGGTACCGGGTGGTGGTGCCGGATCAGATCGGCTTCGGCCGGTCGCCCAAGCCCGACCTCCACTACAGCTTCGAGCTGCTGGCGCAGACCACGAAGGGCCTGCTGGACAGCCTGGGCGTGGCGAAGGTGACGGTGGTGGGCCACTCCATGGGCGGCATGCTGGCGGTGCGCTACGCGCTGCTCTATCCGGCGGCCACGGCGCGGCTGGTGCTGGAGAACCCCATTGGCCTGGAGGACTACCGCGTGAAGGTGCCCTTCACCAGCGTGGATGCCACCTACAAATCCATGCTCGCGCCCAGGCGGGAGGGGTTGGATCGCTTCTACCGCTCGTACTTCGCCACCTGGAGGCCCGAATTCGGGGTCTGGGCTGATCTGGCCTGGCGGGCGACGCTCAGCGGCGAGTGGCCCCGGGCGGCCAAAGCTTCCGCCCTGACCTACGACATGATCTACACCCAGCCCGTGGTGCAGGACTTCCCGCGCCTGGCCGTGCCCACGCTGCTGGTCATCGGGCAGGCGGACCGCACGACGCTGGGGCGCGGGGCGCTGAAGCCCGAGGTGCTGGCGACGCTGGGCCGCTATCCCGAGCTGGGGCGCCGCGCGCAGGCCGCCATCCCCGGCGCGAAGCTCGTGGAGCTCGCGGGCGTGGGCCACATCCCCCACCTGGAAACGCCGGAGCGCTTCCACGCGGCACTGCTGGCGTTCCTGAAGTAGGCGGGCGGGATCTCGGAGGCGGAATCATGAAGATGGGGCGGGGAGCCGGGAAGATCCTCATGGCCCTGCTGGTGCTGACGGCGGCCTGCAGCCGCGCACCACGCCCCCTGCCGGAGCGGACGCCACCCGAGCGGCCCCGGGGCACGGCCGCCCGGGCCCTCCCGCGCCTGGGCTACACGCTGCAGGCGGGGGCCTTCGCCAAGGTGGAAAACGCCGCGCGCTTCGCGGAATCCCTGCAGGCCCAGGGGCTGGAGGCCACCTACTACGCTTCGGGCGAAGGCCTCTACCGGGTGCGCTTCGGCGACTTCGCCACCCGGGAGAAGGCGCGGGCCAGGGGCGAGGCCCTGAGGCGCGGGGGCGTGATCGAAGCCTTCTGGGTGGTGGCGCCGGACGGTTCGGCTCCGGGGGCTTCGGGCCGCCCGCAGATCCACCCGGCGGACGAGCGGGGTCTGCGGGCCAGCCTGGTGGAGACCGCCCGGGGCTACCTGGGCGTGCCCTACCTGTTCGGGGGCACCACGGAGCGGGGGTTCGACTGCTCGGGCCTCACCGGGGCGGTCTACCGGCTGAACGGACTGCGGCTGCCGCGCTCGTCCCAGGCCCAATTCGAGGCGGGCAGCCCTGTGGATCTGGAGCAGGCCCGGGCGGGCGACCTCCTCTTCTTCGCCCCGGGGGGCGGGCGGGTGAGCCATGTGGGGCTGTATGTGGGGCAGGGGGCCTTCATCCATGCCCCTTCGGCGGGGCGGGGGATCTGTCAGGATCAGCTTTCGGACCGCTACTACCAGAAGGCCTTCGTGGGGGCCCGGACCTACCTCTAGAATTGGCTCTAGAACTGGCTCTAGAACCGGGGTTTGAGCATCAATTGCGATTGGCTGTCGATTTTTTGAAAATTGGATGCAGAACCGGCCTATACTGTGGATTGCCCGTCAGTCGTGCGGGCAGAACAAGCGTTGCAGCCTCGCCTGGAAGGAACAATGCATCTACATCCAGGACAAAGAACATAGGTAGGCAACATGGCTCAGGGAACCGTTAAGTGGTTCAACGCCGAAAAGGGTTTCGGATTCATCACCCCCGATGACGGTGGTGCGGATCTGTTCGTTCATCACTCCGCGATCGAGACCACGGGCTTCCGCACCCTGGACGAGAATCAGCGCGTCAGCTTCCAGGTGGGTCAGGGCCAGAAGGGCCCCCAGGCGACCAACGTCAACAAGCTGTAATTCATACTGTTCAACATCGGACCGGCCTCCTTCGGGAGGCCGGTTTGTTTATGCCCTCCAGGACTTTCCTTTTGGCATCCCTTTGGCGGTAGTCCTCCTGTCCCGGCCGCTGGCTGGGCGAGAGGTGCCTAATGGACTCGGGATACTATGTCGCCGCTGGCAGCTTGAAGGCTCGGGCCTTCCAGCTGGATGTGGTGGCGAACAACCTGGCGAACGCCGCGACGGTGGGCTACAAGCCCGACCAGCCGTTCTTCGCCGTCTTCAACAAGGCCGCCGGGAGCGGGCGGAAGCTGCCCCTGAGCGGCAGCGTGAACGATGGCGTGGTGTTCGGGGAGACCGGCGTGGTGACGACGCAGGGCGCCCTCCGGGCCACCGGCCGTTCCCTGGATGTGGCCATGGAAGGCAACGGTTTCCTGATGGTGCGCACGCCCGGCGGCGATCGGGCGACCCGGGATGGCCGCCTCCAGATGGGCCAGAATGGGCAGATCCAGGCCATGGATGGCAGTCCATTGCTGGGCAAAAACGGCCAACCCATCACCGTCGACCCCAAGAACGGTACGGTCTCCATCACGGCCGATGGCACCGTCTCCCAGAAGGAGCAGGTGCTGGGCCAGCTGGATGTGAAGGCCTATGAGAAGCCCGGTGCCCTGAAGCGCACCGGCGCCCTCCGCTTCGATCCCGCCGGGGCGGCGGAGGCCCCCGTGACGGGCACGGTCACCCAGGGCCACCTGGAGCAGAGCGCCGTGGATACGGCCTCCACCATGGTCGAGATGATCCGCCTGAACCGGCTCTTCGAGCTGAGCATGAAAGTGGCCTCGACCCTCACGAACGATCTCGATTCGCGCTCGATCAACGATGTCGCGATTACCCGCTAGTCCTCAGTTTTTAATCTTCAACGATTTCAGTGAATTGACCGGGAGGTTCTCATGATGCGTGCGATGTGGTCGGCGGCGGCGGGCATGAATGTCCAGCAGTACAACATGGACACCATCTCCAATAACCTGGCGAATGTGAACACCACGGGCTTCAAGAAGGCCCGGGCCGAGTTCCAGGATCTGCTCTACCAGACCGTGAACCTGGCGGGCACGAACTCCAGCACCAGCAGCACGATCCCGGCCGGCATCCAGCTGGGCCACGGCGCGAAGCTGCAGAGCCTCATGCGGCAGTTCAGCACCGGCAACCTGCGCCAGACGGCCAACCGCTTCGACATGGCCATCGAGGGCGACGGCTTCTTCCGGGTCACCCAGCCGGACGGCACCCTGGCCTACACCCGGGATGGCGGCTTCACCACGGACCAGAACGGCGCCCTGGTGAATTCGGCGGGCTACCTGCTGGATCCCCAGATCACCATTCCCCAGGACGCCCTGAGCGTGACCATCGCCGGGGACGGCACCGTGAGCGTCACGCAGCCGGGGCAGACCCAGCCTCAGCAGGTGGGCCAGATCACCCTGTCGCATTTCGTCAACCCCACGGGCCTGAACCAGTTGGGCCGGAACCTGCTGCAGCCCACCCTGGCCAGCGGCGAGGCCATCGATGGCACGCCCGGCTCGGATGGTCTGGGCACCATCAACCAGGGTTTCCTGGAAGTCTCCAATGTGGATGTGGCCGAGGAGATGGTGAACATGATCATCGGCCAGCGGGCCTACGAGGCGAACTCGAAGACCATCCGCACCGTGGACGACATGCTCAGCCTGCTGAACAACCTCAAGCGGTAGCCCCATGCGCGCCGCGGCCCTGCTCCTCCTCGCGCCGACCCTGGTGGCCCAGGCGCCCGTCTCCCCGGCCGAGCGCCTGGCCGATGCGGCCGTGGCGTTCGCCCAGGCCGAGGCGGCCAAGCTGGGCGGAGCGCATACCTTCAAGATCGCCCAGCCCCCCCGGGTGCCGGCGGTGCGGGCCGGGGCCCTCACCTTCGAGCCTTCCCACCTGAGCAAGCGCGAGCCCCTGGGCCGGTTCTTCGTGGTGGTGGCCCTCAAGGTGGACGGCGAAAAAGTCGGCATGGCCCGGGTGGATCTGGACGGCAGCTGGGTGGGCACGGTGCTGCGCGCCAAGGGCGACCTGGCCCGCAAGACCGAACTCACCGCGGACCAGGTGGAGCCCAGCCCCTTCGAGGGCGTGCCGCCGGAGGGGGCCCTGACAGCGATTCCCGAGGGCCAGCGCCTCATGCGCTCGGTGATCTCCGGGAAGATCCTCACCCGGGCCGACCTGGAGTCCGTGCCCCTCGTCCAGTCCGGCGACAAGGTGCGCCTGACGGCCACCCACGATTCGCTCAGCATCAGCCTGGACACCACCGCCCGCAGCCGGGGCGGCCTGGGGGACCGGGTGCGCCTGGAGGCCCCCGGAGCCCGGCGGCAGGTCACCGCCGTCATCACCGGACCGGGTGAGGCCAAGCTCCAGTAGGCCCCAGTCAGGGCGGGGTTCCGCACTTATTCCCTTGGCCGGAAAGGGCCTGGGCCGTATTCTGATCCCTTGCGCAAGGAGGAGCCCATGGCTCACGAGGGTCACGAACACGGACCGGACTGCAACCACGATCACGACGATTCCTTCGAGATCGAAGTCGTTGAACTCGAAGACGAGAATGGCGAGAAGGAAGAGTTCGCGATCCTCGAAGAGCTCGAGTTCGAAGGCCGGAACTTCGCCATCCTCGCGCCCCTGGCCGAGCTGCAGGCCCAGGAAGAGGGCACGGCGGATCCCGAGGAGGGCCTGAGCCTGGAGATCTTCGAGGTCAAGGACGACATGTTCACGCCCCTCGAGGATGAAGAGCTGGCCGAGCGCCTCATGAAGCACCTCGACGAGCAGGAAGCCAAGCTCAAGGCCGAGGAAGAGAAGGACTGACCAGAGGCAGAACGCCGACATGGCAAGGCCCCCGGACGGGGGCCTTGCCATGTCTCGACTTCGGGCCCAGAACCGAGTGCGTCTCGGTCTAGAGCACGCCCTGGAAGAGCGAGAAGACGGCCCCTTGCGGATCCGCGATGACGGCGAAGCGGCCCACCTTAGGGATGTCGCGCGGGGGCACCCGGATGGTGGCGCCGAGGGCCTCGGCCCGGGCCGTCCGCTCATCCACATCCCCGACCATGAAGTAGATCATCCAATGGGAGGGGATCTCCTTCCAGGCCGGTCCCCAGTGCTCGGTGATCTCCATCATGCCGCCGAAGTGGGTGCCCTCCAGTACCCACTCGAAGTAGGGCATGGCGGGGTCGCTGGGAGGTTTGGCGGTCCAGCCGAAGATCTGCGGGTAGAAGGCCTGGGCGGCCTGGGCATCCTTGGTGGCGAGTTCGGTCCAGCAGAAGGCGCCGGGCTCCATGTACGCCGAGGCGCCCTTGTGGTTCCGGGGCTGCCAGATCGCGAAGACCGCGCCGGCCGGATCCTGGAGCACGGCAATGCGGCCCTCTTCCATCACATCGAAGGGGCCCACGAGGATCTGGGCACCGAGTTCCTTGGCCTTCGCGACCGTGGCGTCGGTGCTGGCGACGGACACATAGGAGAGCCAGTTCGGGGGGACGCCGTGCTTGAGCTGCTCCTCGCCCTGGGCGCAGAGGCCCGCGGCCTGCCGGTCCTCCAGGGAGAAGATGGCGTAGTTCCCCATGGAGCTGGGAACCTCGCGGGCGCGCCAGCCGAGCAGGTCCCCGTAGAAGGCCTGGGCGGCCTTGAGATCGGTGGTGGCCAACTCGGGCCAGCAGAAGGTTCCAATCGCGGGAAGAGTGGCCTGGGCCATGATCGCCTCCGGAAGCGGGGCCCCAGCATGAAGCGGTTCGCCGAGGGGGGCAATACGCAAAAAGGATGAAGGCCGAACGCGATTCACAGGGGCTCATGTTCAGGGCGGCCCCCTCGGCCCCCACGGGCCTCCAGGTTTCAATCCGCGCCCGCCCCTGGCGTAAGCTGGACCGATGCTGAACGACTCGATCCTCTTTGGCGGCCGGATCCTCTTCCTGACGGAAGATCCCGCCGCGATGCTGCGTCAGCTAGCTGGCGAGGACCTGGATTCCGTCGAAGCCGGTCCGCTTCGCGACCAGATCAGCACCGACGAGATCACCCCGGCTTTCATCTGCTACCACTTCGACGAGAAGCTGGGCGACTTCCCCTACCTGGGCCTGAAGTGCGGCGAAGTCTTTCCGGTCAAGGAGGGGGCGGTCCGCGCCGGCGGTTTCGCCGTCAGCGTGGCGGGCAAGCGCCGGGGCAAGGGGAGCAGCAGGGAGGCCAGCCCCTACGCCGAACTGTGTGCGGGCCTCCGCCTCGTGATCGCAGAAAGCTTCGAGCGCATCTACCGCCAGAACGCCCAGAACCTGGGTCTGCTCACCAGCACCGACTTCGGCCTCATCCCGCGGATCCGCCGGGGCGAGGCCATCCCGCTCGCCGAATTCACCGACGGTCTCGACCCCGTCACGGCTGAAATCGTGCGCCGCGGCGGACTCTTCGCCTACAACGCCGCCCGTCTGGCCGGCGAAGTGGTGCCGCCCCTGCCGTCACATGCCCTGCGCCCCATGACTTATGCGGAGAAGCTGCTGGCCCGCCACGCGGTGGTGGACGCGGCGGCCGGGCAGGTGGGACTTCCGGCGGTGAAGCCCGGCGACGGACTCTTCGTGAAGACCGACTGGCGCTTCAGCCACGAGTATGTGACGCCCATGGCCGCCCGTTTTCTGGAGAAGGCCCTGGGGTCCGGGGCCGTCCTCCGGGATCCGGCCCGCATCCTGGCCTTCCGGGACCACCTCACCTTCCTGCACCACAGCATGAAGGCCGAGCACCTGGCCCTGGGCCTGCTGAGGGTGGCCGAAGGCCTGAAGCCCGCGCAGGAGGCCTTCTGCGCGAAGCACGGCATCCGTCTGCACGGCGAGCTGCCCGACGGTTCCGGCAGCGAGGGCATCTGCCACTCGATCATGACCGAGCGCTACGCCTGTCCTGGTCAGGTGGTGGTGGGCACGGACTCGCACACGCCCCACGCCGGGGCCCTGGGCTGCCTCGCGTTCGGCATCGGTACCACGGATATCGCCTGCGCCTGGGTGACGGGGGATGTCCGCGTCACGGTGCCGCCCACGCTCCGCGTACGGCTGGAGGGCCGCCTCCGGCCCGGTGTCTCCGCCAAGGATCTGGTGCTGCACCTCCTGGCCCAGCCCCTCATCCGCGAGGGCGGTGCCATTGGCCATGTGGTGGAATATCAAGGCGCGGCCCTGGCGGACCTCGACACCGATGAGCGGGCCACCCTCACCAACATGGCCGCGGAGATCGGCGGGTTCACGGGGCTCATCGCGCCGGATGGGGAGACGGTGCGCTTCGTGCGGGAGCGCCGCGGCGTGGAGCTGATGCTGGAACCTTGGATGGGCGGCGACGAGGAGGCCGACTACGCCCAGACCCTCACCGTGGACTGCGGGGCCCTGGGGCCCATGCTGGCCCGGCCCGGCGATCCGGGGAACGGGGTGGCTCTGGCGGATATGGGGGAACCGGTGCCCATCGACATCGCCTACCTGGGCAGTTGCACCGGCGGCAAGCGCGAAGACCTGCGCCGGGCCTACGAGGTGGTGAAGGCGGCAGCCGCCGAGGGGCGGCAGGTGCCCAAGGGTGTGCAATTCTTCGTCCAGTGCGGCAGTGAGGATGTGCGCCGTCATGCGGCCGAGCAGGGTTGGCTTGCGGCTTTCGAGGCCGTGGGGGCCGTGGTGCTGGGCAGCTCCTGTGGGGCCTGCATCAACGCGGGCCCCGGCATCTCCACCCGCCCGGACCAGGTGACCATCAGCGCCATCAACCGCAACTTCCCGGGCCGCAGCGGGCCGGGCCGCATGTGGCTGGCCAGCCCGGCCACCGTCGCCGCCAGCGCGCTGGCAGGGTGCATCACAAGTCCTTGAGAAAGACGGGCTCAAAATCGCCAGGCGGCCCGGTAAGGTGGCTGGGTGGACCCGGAGCCGATTCCGGCAGCCTCGGGCCACCTGCCGGAGATCCCCGTTGATGTCATGCGCCCGTCTTTGCTCTCTGCTCCTGTCCTCGAGTTGGCTGTGGGCGGAAGTCCCGATTCCAAGCCGGGGGGCCCCAGTCCCCATGACTCCTGCCCCCACGACTCCGGCCCCCAAGGCTCCGGAGGCCGCTGCGGCGTCCTCGGCGATGGGATCTCCCTCGGATCCTGATCGCTTCTCCAACCTGCCCCGGCTGTTGCTGGATGATGCGGGGCATGTCGTCAGCGCACCCGTGCGCTGGGATCGCTCGGACTGGGTCGCGGTCGGGACGGGGGCCGCAGCGGTGGTGGGCGTGGGCCTGCTGCTGGACCGCCCGGCGGACCGGTTCATGACGAACCACACCAACGCCTCCTGGGATCGGGTGGCCAAGGATGTTCAGAAACTCGGGGGCACGCCCAGCGTGCTGATCGCCGGAGGCACCTACCTCGCGGGGGTGGCCTTCAAGGATCCTGAAGTGCGGGCCACGGGCATCGACACCATGGTGACGATGGGGCTCGCCCAGCTCCTGCTCACGATTCCGCTGAAGACCGTGGCCGGCCGATCGAGGCCCAACGAAGGCAAGGGCACCCACGACTTCCACCCCCTGAACGGCGGGGCGTCCTTCCCTTCGGGTCACACCACTCAGGCTTTTGCCCTGGCGTCGGTCATCTCCGAGCACGCGGATCGTCCCTGGGTATCCGGCCTTTCCTATGGGCTGGCGGGGCTGGTGGGCCTGTCGCGCGTGGAACAGCGGCAGCACTTCCTGTCCGATGTGGTGGCGGGGGGGCTGATCGGCACCTTCGTCGGCAAGGCGGTGGTGGCCCACAACCAGGCCCTGCGGGCCGATGCGCGCCGGAAGGTGTCCATGTCCTTCTCGCCGATCTTCCAGCCGGGCGGCTACGGGGTCAGCGTGGCCATGGTGTTCTGACGGCCATCGACCAGACGAAGGCCAGGAAGGTTCCCACCGCGGTCAAGCTGAAGACGAGGACGGCGCCGGCGGCGCAGTCCTTCGAGATCTTGATGGCGGGGTGGATCTCCGGGTGCAGGTGGTCGAGGGCGTGCTCCAGCGCCGTGTTGAAGAGCTCGGCGGCGAGCACCAGGCCGCAGTTGAGCAGCAGCAGGGCCCACCAGACTGCCGGTGGGCGCAGGACGATCAGCAGTGCCACGACCCCCGCCGCCATCAGGGTCTGGAAGCGGAAGCTGGCCTCCAGCTGCCAGGCGGTGCGGATCCCCTGGAGGCTGTACGAGAATCGCTTGGGAAACGGCTGGTTCTTCATGCGGTCCTTGGTGGAAACGGTCCATTGTGACAGCGCCGTTTCCCGAGCCTAGCGCTTCACTTTCAAAGTGTGTGAATCTGGGAAATCCGCGGGCCCACCCGTTTCCCCGAGAGTTCTTCGATGCCCGATCCCGTCGCCGCCGCGCGCTACTATGCCCTCCTGCTGGGGGGCCTTGCGCGCGCGGGTGCACCGGCGCCGGAGCCGGGCGCCAGGATCCTGGTGGTGGACACGGCCCGCCAGCGCCTCGGGCTTCTAGAGGGCGGTCGGCTGTCGTTTGAAACAGTCATCTCCACCGCGAAAAACGGCCTGGGCTGCGAGGAGAACTCCTATCGCACGCCCACGGGCTGGCACCGCATCCACGCGCGCGTCGGGGCGGGGGCCGAATCCGGGGCCGTCTTCCGCAGCCGCGTGGCCACGGGTGAGGTGTGGCGGGGGGAACCGCGCGACGAGGACCTGATCCTGACTCGGGTGCTCACCCTGGATGGCCTGGAGGAGGGATGGAACCGGGGCCCGGGGCGGGATTCGCTGGCGCGGTTCATCTACCTGCACGGCACCAACCAGGAATCCCAGCTGGGCTCGCCCGTCTCCCACGGCTGCGTGCGCCTGGCCAATGCCGAGGTGGCCGATCTCTTCGAGCGCGTGGCGGAAGGGGATCTGGTGCTCATCGCTGAGGACCTCCTGGGCGATGGCCTGGGTGATGGTCTGGGCCTGGGCCGCCTGCATTTCGCGGGCGTGGCCGGCAGCGGCATGAGTGCCCTGGCCCAGTTCGTGGCCCTCAAGGGCGGGCGGGCCAGCGGCAGTGATCGCAGCTTCGACCGGGGCCAGAGGCCCGAGGCGAGGGCCCAGCTCGAAGCCCTGGGCGTGGCGATCCATCCCCAGGATGGCTCGGGCCTGGCAGGCGATTGCACCGCGCTGGTGGTGTCCACGGCGGTGGAGGAGGAAGTCCCGGACCTGGTGGCGGCCCGGCGTTTGGGCGTACCCGCGATCCACCGCTCCGAGCTGCTGGCGCACCTTGTGGCGCGCTACCGCACCGTGGCGGTGACCGGCACGAGTGGGAAATCCACCACCGTGGCCATGATCTTCGAGATCCTGCGGGGCGCGGGCTGGGATCCTTCCGTCATCACGGGGGGCGAACTGGTGGCGCTGCAGCGCGAGGGCCGCTGGGGCAATGCCTGGGCGGGAACCTCCGACCTGCTGGTCATCGAGGCCGACGAAAGCGATGGCTCCGTGGTGCGCTACCACGCGGCCGTGGGCGTGATCCTGAACCTGCAGCGGGACCACAAGGAGATGGGGGCCGTGGCGGACATGTTCCGCACCTTCCGGGCCCAGGTGCGGGAGACCGCCGTGGTGGGCGAGTCGGAGAACCTGCGGGAGTTCATCGCAGGAGGGACGGTCTTCGGCTTCGGGTCCGAGGCCGATCTCCGCGGAGAGGCCCTGCGGCTGGCGCCGGAAGGCTCCTGCTTCAGCGTGCAGGGCGTGCCGTTCCGGCTACCGGTGCCGGGCCGCCACAACGCCGAGAACGCCCTGGCCGCCCTCGCTGCCTGCCACGCACTGGGCGTGCCGCTGGCCGCCATGGTGGAACCGCTGGCCCGGTTCCAGGGCGTAGCCAGGCGCTTCCAGGTGCTGGGCATACGGCGCGGAGTCACCGTGGTGGATGACTTCGGCCACAACCCGGCCAAGGTGGCCGCCTCGATCCGCGCCGCGCATCTCCGGGTGGGGGCCGTCGGTGGTCGCGTGCTGGCGGTTTTCCAACCCCACGGCTACGGCCCGCTCAAGTTCCTCCGCGCCGATTTTGTGGAGTCCTTCGCTGCGGAACTGGCGCCCGGCGACCGGCTCTGGTTCCTGGAGGTCTTCTACGCGGGAGGCACCGCCGCCCGGGACATCAGCTCCGCCGAAGTCGTGGCCGACCTCGCGGCCCGCGGGGTGGCCGCCGAGCATGCGCCGACGCGGGAATGGCTGGTGGATCGGCTGGTGGCCGAGGCGGGGCCCGGCGACCTCATCCTGGTCATGGGCGCGCGGGATCCCTCACTGACGAACCTGGCCTTCAATCTTCTCGAGGGGCTCTCAGAAGGCGAACTCGAAGATGAACTTGAGGGTCCATCGCTCTGATGAGGCGGTGAGCCCGCGGCCGAGGCCCACATTGAACACGAGGGGGCCGTGGTCCACATCGAGCGTCAGGAACAGGCGCTGGCTCTGTTCCCGCGAGAGGTCCACCTGATTCAGCAGGCCGTGGTCGAGGTAGAGCTCCAGTCCCGGGGCGGCGGTCTTCCACCGGGTGTAGGTGGCCTTCCAGGCCGTAGCGAAATCCGGGGTGCCGCGCCCCTGGCCGTCGGAGAGCGGCCAGGTGAAGACTGGGTTCACGGCCAGGAGCCAGTCCTGGCCCTGGATGCCCGCGAGGCCGCGCAGCTCGGTCTCCCAGCGCAGGTCGGAGAAGCTGCGGTTCGTGCGGGCCACCTCAAGATTCAGGCCGAGGAAGGGCCCTGCGGCCTCCTCGCCCTCGCCCCGGATGGGCAGCCACTTCAGGCGGAACTTGGGCCCCGAGAACCGGTAGTGGTGGTCGGTGTCGAGGGCCGTGGGCAGGTAGAGGCCGATGTCGAGGGAGGGCAGGAGCCCGTACGAGATCTCGGGGGTGAGGTTCCAGGATCCGTTGAAGGGCAGCCCGGGCGGCGCCTCCTTCGGCCCCTGGAGGATCCGGTTGAGGTGCAGCTCCAGCCCCACTTTCCCGGGTTTCTGGATGTCGTTGGTGTAGACCTGGATCTCGTCCGCGAATCCCTGGGCACTCAAAGCACCCCCAGGCAGCAGGAGAAGGCACAGCGCCAGGGGGAGGGACCACGCACGGGACATACGACCTCTCGGATGATCGCTAGAAAGTAGTCGAGACAGGTATTTCGTGCCAGGGCTTTTCGGGGCCGGACGCCCCCGGGGGGCTCTCGCCTACACTGGGACCATGACGCCTTCGACCCTCCGCGCTGTCATGGCCGCCCTCCGCAAGCCGGAGACCGGCTGTCCCTGGGATCTGAAGCAGGACCATCAGTCGTTGGCCCGCTACCTCCGTGAGGAGGCGGCGGAGGTACTCGACGCGCTGGCGGCGCACCGGCCCGGGGACGCCGCCACGGAAGCCCACCTCTGCGAGGAACTCGGCGACCTCTGGCTGCAGATCGCCTTCCACGCCCAGCTGGCGGCGGATCGCGGCGCCTGGGACCTCCATGAGGTGGAGCGGGCGGTGGTGGAGAAGCTGGTGCGCCGCCATCCCCATGTGTTCGCCGAGGTGGAGGTGGCGGGGGCGGAGGAGGTGCTTACCAACTGGGCCGCCATCAAGCGCGAGGAGAAGGGGCTCACGCCCGAGACGGAGCCCCGGCTGCTGGAGGGCATCCCGGCTTCCATGTCCCCCATGGACGAGGCTCTGGAAATCGGCCGGCGCTGCGCCAAGGTGGGCTTCGAATGGCCGGATCTCGAAGGCGTCCTCGACAAGGTGAAGGAGGAGGTGGCGGAGCTGCAGGCCGAATCAGATCCCGTGCGCGTGGAAGAGGAATTCGGCGATGTGCTCTTCAGCCTCATGCAGTGGGCCCGGAAGAAGGGGGTGGATCCCGATGCTGCCTTGCGTCGCCAGATGATCCGCTTCAAGGGGCGCTTCGAGTCCGTGGAGGATGACGCCCAGGTCGCCGGCGGCTGGGACCACCGCGACCTCGATCAGATGGAAGCGGCCTGGCAGGCGGCGAAGCGGAAGGCGAAGCCATGATGGCGCTGCTCGCCCCGCGGGGGGGAACGCCGCCACCGCCCGCCGTGCTGCTGCTCATCCCGGTGGTGTTCCTGCTGGTTTCCTGGCTCACCAACCGGCTCATGGGCCTGCCCGCCCTCTACGCGGCCTTCCCGGCTGATCCCACGGATCCCATTGAGAGGAACCTGGGCTGGCAGCAGATCGAATTCGGCGCCCTGCGGGGGCACTCGCCCATCTCCCTCAAGGTGGGGCGGCGCTGCCTGCACCTGAAGCAGCCCTTTCCCTTCCAGCCTGCCTGGTGGCAGGGGCCGGCCTCCATCCCCTGGGGCCAGATCCGGATCGAGAAGGAGGCGAATGCCTCCGCATGGGCCTTCATGAGTGCCGCCGAGTTCCGGCTGGGGCCGGAAGGCCGCTTGATCCGCCTGCGCGGCAGGGCCGCACGGCGGCTCCAGGACCTGGTGAAACGGCGTCAGGAAGGCGGCCCGCCCGCGGCAGGGCCGATCCGGCCCCGCTGACATTCATTGGATGAGCATTGAATGAGGTCGCGCCGCGAACGCAGAGAGTGATCAGTTGAGGTTCAGCCGCAGGACACCCCAGGCGGAGGCGCTGTAGAGGATCCCATTGCGGAAGGCGAGCCCCGAGCCGGTGAAGTTCAGGGTAGCGGGCGTGTTGAAGACCGGCACCCGGCAGGCCACGCCGCTGGGGGAGATCTGCAAAGGCCCCCACCCGCCGATGTCCTGGACGAGGAGGTTGCCGTTGCGGTCCACGGCGATGCCGGATGGGGCGTAGAGAAGCTTGCCCACATCCGCCACGCTGGCGCTGCCCGCGCTGCCCAGGGTGAACCGGAGGGTGGTCACCCCTCCCTCGGGGCTGATTCGGCGAATGGCGGCATTGCCGAAGTCCGCCACGAAGAGGATGCCTGTTGGATCCACGGCGAGGCCGTAGGGATGGTCGAACCTCGCAGAGGCGCCGATGCCGTCGGTCAACCCGGCCTGACCGGCCATTCCGGCCAGGGTGGTGACCAGGCCATCGGGGCCCATGCGCCGGATGGCATTGCCGTCGGTCACATAGAGGTTGCCCTGGGCATCGGCGGCGAGCCCTGCGGGCGCGGTGAACCGGGCCTGGGAGCCCAGGCCGTCCTGCGTCCCCGTCTGACCGGCCGCGCCGGCCACCGTCGTGACCTGTCCGGCGGGCGTGATCTTCCGAAGGGTCCCGTTCAGGGCATCCGTGACGAAGACATTGCCGGACCCGTCGACAGCCGTGCTCACGGCCGCGCCGAACAGGGCCTGGGAGGCCGGTCCGTCGAGGGCTCCGCTCTGGTTGGGGACTCCGGCGTAGGTGCTGACGGTGCCCGCGGGGGTGATTTTCAGGATCGTGTTGTTGCTGGCGGGGAGGAAGACATTGCCCGCGGCGTCCATGCCGAAGTTCACGGGACCGAAGAGGGCGGGCCTCCGCTGGCCCACCAGGGTGGTCACCTCGCCATCGGGCTTGATGGCGCGGATCGCGCTGTTCTGGTAGTCGGCGACCAGCACCTGCCCCGCGGCATCCACGGTCAACCCGGAGATGGTGGAGAACCTGGCCGTGGCCCCGGGACCATCGACCCAGCCCAATTTCCCTTCCGCGCCGGCGAAGATCGAGACCGCGCCCGCCGGGGAGATCCTGGCGATGGCGTTCTCCCCGCCCACGAAGAGGTTGCCGTCGGGGCCGAGCGCCAGGGCGTTGGGATTCCAGAGGGGCAGGGTGGTCGGCCAGGGGGCGCGGGTGGTGACGACGCCTCCAGGGGTGATCGACCGGACGGCCCAGTTGCCGCTGTCCACCACGAGGAGGCTGCCGGAGGCATCCACCACGAGCCCGCTCGGCCGGACGAACCGGGCCGAAATCCCGGCCCCATCGATGCGTCCCGTCAGCCCGGGCGATCCGGCGAGGGTGCTCACCTGCCCCTGGGGCGTGACCAGCCGGATGGTGTGGTTTCCGGTGTCCGCCACATAGATGTTCTCGGCGGCGTCCACGGCCAGGCCCTTGGGGTAGTTGAACAGGGCCGAGGCCCCCACGCCATCGGCGCTTCCCACCTGGTCGGGAACGCCCGCCAGGGTGGCCAGCGCGCCCCCGGGCTTGAAGCGGCACAGCGAGGATCCCACGAAGAAATAGACATTCCCGGAGGGCCCCATGGTCATGTACGACGGGCCTCCCTGGGGCAGGGCGGGGAGCGGCGTCGACACCAGGCCCTGGGGCGAGAGCATGCGGATGGCCCGGTTCCCGTAGTCGGCGATGAGCAGGTTGCCGGAGGGGTCCGCCACCACGGCCGAGGTGTAGCTGAACCTGGCGAAGGCCGCGGGTCCATCGACGACGGGTGCATTGGGGATGCTCGCCAGCAGGCTGGTGGCACCGGCGGTCGCCGGGCAGACCGTCAGCGTGCAGGTGGCGCTGACGCTCCCGCCGGCATTGCTGGCCGTCAGGGTGTAGGTGGTGGTCTGGTTGGGATGAACCCAGCAGGTGCTACCGGTGACGGTTCCGATCCCCTGGTCGAGGGTCAGGCTGGTGGCCCCGGTGACCTGCCAGGCCAGCTGGGCGGAGGAGGAGCCGCCGAGAAGGTAGGAGGGCGCGCTGAAGTACCCGATGGTCGGGGCCGGCGTCGGGGCGGGGGCGGCGGCCTGAGTCCCGCCGTTCCGGCTCCCGCAGGCCAGGGCCGCGGCCAGCAGAAGGCCCGCCGCGACCAGGGCCAGGGGCCTCCCGAGAAGCCGGCGGCGCTTTTCAGCCTGGATGGCCCAGCAGGAGAGGACGGTCACCATGGACATAGTGGCCCCGGGACATGGGGGAAGGCCGGAACAGTATAGGCGACTGAGTTTGTCTCGATGAAGTCACACCGCGTCGGCGATGGCCTTGCCCATGTCCGTGGTGCGGGCCTGACCGCCCATGTCCGGTGTGCGGAGGCCGCTGGCCAGGACCGTCTCGATGGCGGCCATGACCGAGGCGCCGGCCTCGGGGCAGCCCAGGTGGTCTAGCATCATGGCCCCGGCCCAGATCTGGCCAATGGGGTTGGCGATGCCTTGGCCGTAGATGTCGGGCGCCGAGCCGTGGACGGGCTCGAACATGGAGGGGAACTCGCGCTCGGGATTCAGGTTCGCGCTGGGCGCGATGGCGATGGTGCCCGTGCAGCCGGGGCCGAGGTCCGAGAGGATGTCGCCGAAGAGGTTGGAGCCCACCACCACATCGAACCAGTGCGGGTTGCGCACGAACTGGGCGCAGAGGATGTCGATGTGGAACTGATCGACCTTCACCTCCGGGTAGGCCGCGGACATGGCCTTCACCCGCTCATCCCAGTAGGGCATGGTGATGGCGATGCCGTTCGACTTGGTGGCGGAAGTCAGGTGCTTCTTCGGCCGGGACTGGGCGATGTCGAAGGCCACCTTCAGGATGCGGTCCACGCCCTGCCGCGTGAAGACGCTCTGCTGCACGGCCATCTCCTGGTCGGTACCTTCGTAGAGCCGGCCGCCGATGCTGGAGTACTCGCCTTCGTTGTTCTCGCGGACCACCATGAAGTCGATGTCGCCCACCTGGCGGCCCGCGAGCGGGCAGGGCACGCCGGGCATGAGCTTCACGGGACGCAGGTTGGCGTATTGGCGGAAGCCCCGGCGGATGGGGATGAGCAGGCCCCACAGGGAGATGTGGTCGGGCACGCCGGGAAAGCCCACGGCGCCGAGGAAGATGGCGTCGTGGCGGCGGATCTGGTCGAGGCCATCCTCGGGCATCATGCGGCCGTGCTGGAGGAAGTACTCGCAGCTCCAGGGGAACTCGTCCCAGCGGAAGCGCAGGTCGTGCTTCGCCGCGGCGGCCTCCAGCACGCGGATGCCTTCCGGCACCACCTCCTTGCCGATGCCGTCGCCGGGGATGACCGCGATCCTGAACTCACGCATGGCGTCCTCCTGTGAAGAAACCTGCAAATGTATCCAATTGGCGTGCGAATTCGGCGGAATCGTAGCTCAGATACCTCTTCACACTATGCGACTGAGGGGTAGACTACGCACCGAAATCCCACCCCATCCTAACCATGGAGGCTCCTTATGAGCCATGAGCCCGTTTCCGGAACGGCCCCGGCCGGAGGCTCGTCCGGCTGGCAGGGCGCCAGGCTGGTGCCAACCCTCGCGACCGCCCTCCTGGGTCTGCTCCTGTATTTTGGATTGCCTCGCCTGATGTCCGTGCCGGACGCCAAGCTCTTCACGGGCCAGCCTGCGGCGGCCAAGCCCGCTCCAATGGTGCCCGCCAAGCCCCCCATCAAGCCCGTTTCGGCGGTGGCCACGCCAACCCCAGTGGCGGCTCCGGCGCCGGCCAAGCCGCTGACCAAGGCCCAGCTGGAGGCCAAGGTGAAGGCGGAGGCTGAAGCCAAGGCCAGGGTCGAGGTCGAGGCCAAAGCGAAGGCGGAAGCCGATGCGAAGGTGAAAGCCGAAGCGGAGGCCAAGGCCAAGGCCGATGCCGAAGCCAAGCGGAAGGCCGACTGGGTGAAGGGGCTGCACCTCTTCGCCATCTTCGTCACCACCATCGTCGGCATCATCGTCAAGGCGCTGCCCATGGGGGCGGTGGCCATGATCGGCATCGCCGTGACGGCCCTCACGGGCACCCTCGGCATCGCGGATTCCATGAGCGGCTTCTCGGATGTGGTGATCTGGCTGATCGTGCTGGCCTTCTTCATCTCCCGGGGCTTCATCAAGACGGGCCTCGGCGCCCGCATCGCCTACACCTTCATGGCCCTGCTCGGCAAGCGGACCCTGGGCCTCAGCTACGGCCTGGCGGCCACGGACCTGGTGCTGGCGCCGGCCATTCCCAGCAACACCGCCCGGGGCGGCGGCATCGTCATGCCCATCATGGCCTCGCTGGCCCGCGCCTACGGCAGCAACCCCGGCGACGCCAGCGCCCGGAAGATGGGCTCGTTCCTCACGCTGACCGCCTACCAGGTGAACTGCATCACCAGCGCCATGTTCCTCACCGCCATGGCCGCCAATCCGCTGGCCCAGAAGCTCGCGGGCGACCTCAAGGTGAACATCACCTGGGGCGGGTGGGCCCTCGCGGCCCTTGTGCCCGGCGTGGTGGCCCTGCTCCTGGTGCCCTTCCTGATCTACCGGCTCCACCGCCCCGAGATCACGGAGACGCCGGAGGCCGTGGAGATGGCCAAGGGCCATCTGCGCGACCTGGGGCCCATCAAGCGCCAGGAGTGGATGATGCTGGGCGTCTTCGTGATGCTGCTGGTGCTCTGGATCTTCGCGAAGCAGCTGGGCGACCTCAATCCCACCACTTCCGCCCTGGCGGGTCTCGCGGTGCTGCTCCTGAGCGGAGTCCTGAACTGGGAGGACATCAAGGCCGAGACCGGCGCCTGGGACACCCTGGTGTGGTTCGCGGCCCTCGTGATGATGGCCAGCTTCCTCAACAAGCTGGGCATGGTGCCATGGTTCAGCAAGACCATGGGCGGCATGGTGGCGGGCAAGGGCTGGATCGCCGCCTTCCTGGTGCTGGCGCTGGTCTACTTCTACAGCCACTACTTCTTTGCCAGCAATACGGCCCATGTGGCCTCGATGTACGCGGCCTTCCTCGGCGTCTCCATCGTGGCCGGGGCACCTCCGGTACTGGCCGCCCTGGTGCTGGCCTTCTTCAGCAACCTCTTCGCAGGCATGACCCACTACGGGACGGGTCCGGCACCGGTGCTGTTCGGAACGGGTTATGTGGAACTGGGCACCTGGTGGCGGACCGGGCTCATCGTGAGCCTCGTGAACATCCTCATCTGGGTGGGCCTGGGCGGCCTGTGGTGGAAGGTGCTGGGTCTCTGGTAGGTTTCCCCACTCACGAAAAAGCCCCGCAGCCGCGGGGCTTTTTCGGAGGGGAGGGGGCCTCAGCCCAGGATCTTCGATAACCCGTAGGCGACGCAGGTGGAGACGCTGACCCCGATGAGGCCGGGGATCATGAAGCTGTGGTTGAGCAGGTACTTGCCGATCCGCGTGGTGCCGGTGCGGTCCATGTTGATGGCGGCGAGGTCGCTGGGGTAGAAGGCGAAGAAGAAGTAGGCGTAGCTGGCAGGGATGAGGCTGAGCAGCAGCGGCGTGGGCAGGCCCAGGGCGTAGCCGAAGGGCAGCATGATGGTGAGCGTGGCGGCCTGGCTCTTCACGAAAGCGGACACGGCGAACATGGCGAGGGCGAAGGTCCAGGGGGCTACCTGCACCATGGTCTTGATGTTGGCCACCAGGTAACTCTCGTTGGCCTTGATGAAGGTCTCGCTCATCCATGCGATGCCGAAGATGGAGACGACGGCGATCATGCCTGCGATGAAGACGCTGGAGCGGGCGATGTCGGGAGCCTTCACCTTGGTGGCGAAGAGGATGAACGAGCCGAAGGCCAGCATGATGATCTGCACCACGGTGGTCATGGGCACGACCTTGCCGTTCACCAGGGGCAGGAGGCTGGGCTTCATGGCGATGAGGATGATGGTCAGCACGCCGGCGAAGAAGAGGCCCACGGAGAGCTTTGCGGTGAAGGGGATCTCCATGCCCAGGGTGGTCACATTGGCGTCCAGGGCCTTGGCGAACTCGGGATCCTTCATGCGCTCCAGGAACTCGGGGTCCTCATCCAGCTCCTTGCCGCGGTTGAAGCTCCAGGCGGCGGCGGCCAGCACGCCGATGATGCCGGCGGGCAGGGTGATGCGGATGATGTCGAAGAGGCCCACGGGATGGCCGTTTTTCGCGGCCATGGCCAGGAAGGTGGTGACGGCGGCGGCCACGGGGCTGGCCGTGATCCCCATCTGGGAGGCCACGCTTGAGATGGCCATGGGCCGCTCGGGGCGGATCCGGGTCTTCAGGGCCACATCGGAAATGACCGGCAGCAGCGCGTAGACCGCATGTCCCGTGCCGACGCAGACCGTGAGGAAGAAGGTGGAGAGGGGCGCCAGGATGGTCACATATTTGGGGTGGGCGCGGAGCAGGCGCTCCGTCAGCTGCACCAGGTAGTCGAGGCCGCCCGCGACCTGCAAGGTGGCCGACGCGGTCACCACCGCGAGGATGATGAGCATCACATCGATGGGGGGCGTGCCTGGAGCCACGCGGAAGCCGAGCACCAGCACGGCCACGCCCAGGCCGCCGATGAGGCCCAACGCCACGCCGCCCTTCCGGATGCCCAGGAGGATGGCCGTGAGCACGAGTACGAACTGGATCCAGAACATGAAGGCTGGGGACATGGTCTCGTTCTCCTTTGAACCAGGCATGCTGAAACCTGGGACGGCTGGAATCGTAGCAGACGAGTAGGTAATGAATGAATCGAGGGGCCGATTTTTTTAGTTGAATAACCCCAGATGGGTTGGCCCCGGCCCCTGACCGGATCGTGTCATCAGGATGGTCCTGTGGATCCGCCTCGCCAGGTGGAGCCGCCGAGTAGATTCGCGGGGCAGGTTAGGATGACCCCTTCAGGATGGCCTGTCGTGAATGCCCTTCCCTTCCATGTCGTCACCCTCACCCACCCGGAATGGGAGGAGGCCTTGGCCTGCGCGAGGCGCCTGCCCGGCGATGCCCTACCCGAGCTGCGCCTGGACCTGTTCCCCGAGGCGGATCCCGAGGCCCTGGTGGATGCCTTGAGGCGTCGCTGTCTGGTGACCTGCCGCCGGGTTTCCGAGGGCGGCTGCTGGCCTGATGAGGATACGGAAGACCGCCTGGCCCACCTGGCCCGGGCCGTGAAGGGCCGTCCGGCCTGGCTGGACCTGGAGTGGGACCTGTCCGTGCCGGAGGAGATCCAGGCCGCCCGGACCCATGTGCGGCTGCTGCGCTCGATTCATGTGCCGCCCGGTGTCTTCGACCTCGAGACCCGGCTCCAGCGCCTGCCGGAAGGTGAGGCCTTCAAGTGGGTGGGCTGGGCGGATCGCCTGGAGGACAACGCCCGCCTGCGGCCCGCCTTGGCCTGGGCCCGGGACCGTGGCGTGGCCCTGTCCGCCTTCCTCATGGGACCCAAGGGCCTCCCGAGTCGCGCCCTGCAGGGGGCCTGGGGCGGGGCCTTCACCTATGCCGCACCGGACGATGGCCCCGCGGCCGCCCCGGGCCAGCTCCCCCTGGCCACGCTACAGGCCTGGCGTTGCGCCCGCCTGCACCCGGGGCACGGTCTCTGCGGCGTCATCGGCGATCCGGTGCTCCATTCCCGGGGCCCGGCCTTCCACAATCCGCGGTTCCAGCGGGCCTTCAAGGATCTCCTCTACCTGCCCCTGGCCTGTGGAGAAGCCGGGGAGGCGGTGGCGGCCCTGGAGGCTCTCGGCGTCCTGGGCCTGAGCATCACGGCACCCCTCAAGCTGGACCTGCCGCAGGCCCTCGGCCTGGAAGGGCCCCTCAACACCCTCTGGCGGCGCTCGCCAAGCGAACCTTGGCAGGGCGCCAACACGGATGCGGAGGCCTTCGGACAGGCGCTGTCCAGCTTGGCTCCCGGGCCCGTGCTGCTCCTCGGCGCTGGCGGAGTGGCGCGCACCAGCCGCGCGGGCCTGGAAGCGGCCGGCCGGCCCGTGCTTCAGGTCTCGCGTCAGCGGCCCGTGACGCCCGGCGAAGTGGCGGCCTTCGGCCCCGTGGGCCTCGTGCAGGCCACGAGCCTGGGGATGGCGCCAGAGGATCCTGCCCCTTTCGGTGATCTGCTGGAAGCCGCTCGGCTGTCCGCCCGCTGGGCCGTGGAGTGGATCTACAAGGAGGACACCGCCTTCGCCCTCTGGGCCCGGGAGGCAGGCCTGGCGCTGGTCGAGGGGAGCGCCCTCTTCGAGGCCCAGGCGGAGGCGCAGAGCCGGCGGTTCATCGAAGGCTGCGGTGGGGCGATCTAAGGACGCCAGCCGCCACAAGGAGCTGATACCTGATAGCTTCTACCCATGGATCTGCTGCTCGTCGAGGACAAGGACAGCTTCCGCCGCCTGCTGACCCAGGCCCTCGAGGGGTCGGCTTGGTCAGTGCGGGCGGTGGCGGATCCGCAGGAGGCCCTGCGGGCCCTGGAGGCGGCGCCGGCCCATGTGCTGGTGACGGACCTGCGCCTGCCGGGCATGAGCGGGCTGGAGCTGATCCGGCGGGCCCGCCAGCTCCAGCCGGGCCTGCGCGTGGTCCTCATGTCCGCCTTCGGAGAGCCCCGCGACATCGTGGCGGCCATGCGGCTCGGCGCCGACGACTTCCTGCCCAAGCCCTTCGATCTGGACGCATTCCTGGCCCTGTTGGATCGCCTACGGGCCTTGGTGGGCGCGCCGCCTCCGGATCCGGCGGAACCCTGGATCGCCCACGGCGCCCCCATGCAGGCCCTGGAGGGCGCCTTGGGGCGGGCGGCCGCCACCGCTTTGCCTGTGCTTTTCCGCGGGGAGCGCGGCGCCGGCAAGAGCCGCTGCGCCCGTCGGCTCCACGCGCTGCGCCATCCGGCGGCTCCCTTTCTGAGCCTGGCCGCCGAGACCCTGGGCCCCGAGGGGCCGGATCCACGCACCCTGCAACTGCTCCAGGGCGGCAGCCTGTACCTGGCGGACCTGGCCCACCTGTCGCGGGAGGCCCTGGGGCCTCTGACCCGGGCCATGGACGGCCCCCTTGGGGCGGGACTGTGCTGGATGGCTGGCGTGGATGCCGAGGTCGCGCTGCCCCCGGACCTGGCCCAGCGCCTTGGATCGCTGGAGCTGAAAGTTCCCCCGCTCCGCGAGCGTCGGGAGGATCTCCTGATCCTGGCGCGGCTCTTCCTGGCCCGGGCCGCGCGGCGCGAAGGCCGGCCGGAACCCTGGCTGGAGCGGGCCGCCGAGCGCCAATTGCTGGACCACGCCTGGCCTGGCAACCTCCGCGAACTGGAGGTGCTGGCGGGGCGGACGGTCCTCTTCTCCGAAGGGCCCGTCATCCGCGCCTTCCCGGATCTCGGGCTGGACGGGGCCCCCCTGCGCCTGCCCTGGCCGGCGCCGGGAACCCTGGAGGCCATGCTGAAAGCCGTGGTCCGGTCGGCAGAGGGCGAGCTGCTGCGGAGGGTCCTGCGGGAAGCGGGGGGCGACCTCCCCCCGGCGGCGGAAGGGCTGGGGCTGACGGTGCGGAGCCTCGCCCAGCGCTTGCGGGACCATGGCATCCCTCTGGAAGATGGAGATCCCGACTCCGTGCCACGGAAGGCCCCATGATCCAGGACCCGCCCCAGCCTCCTCCCGTCCTCGCCCCCCCGGTGCGTTCCCCCGAAGGCATCCGTCCGGCGGCCCGGGCAGGACTCACCGCGCTACAGGCCGTGGTCGTGGGCAAGGAATCCCAGGTTCGGCGGGCCTTCGCGGCCCTCCTCGCCGGGGGCCATGTGCTGCTGGAAGACCTGCCCGGCGTGGGCAAGACCACCCTGGCCAAGGGGCTCTCGCGCATCCTCGGCGGCAGCTTCCAGCGGGTGCAGGGAACCAACGACCTGCTGCCCTCGGACCTGCTGGGAGTGCACCTCTGGGACGCCAAGGAGCAGTCCTTCCGCTTCCAGCCAGGGCCGGTGTTCTGCCATGTGCTGCTGCTGGACGAGCTGAACCGCATCGGTCCCAAGACCCAGAGCGCCATGCTCGAGGCCATGGTGGAGGGGCAGGTGACCCTGGATCGCAGCACTCATCGCCTCCCGGATCCCTTCTTCGTCATCGCCACCCAGAATCCGCTGGACCATGCGGGCACCTTCCCCCTGCCCGAGAGCCAGCTCGACCGGTTCTCCTGCGCCCTCCATCTCGGCTACCCGGATCGGGAGGCCGAGCGGCGCATCCTCAAGGGGGAAGCCGGCTCGGAGCGCCTGGACACCCTGAATCCCGCCCTGGATCTTGAGGGCTGGAAACAGGCCCGCGCGGCGGTCCGGGCCGTCCGAGTGTCGGATGCGGTGCTGGATTATGCCGAGCGCATGGTGGACCGCATTCGCACCGGGGGGGGCTTTTGCTCCACCCGCGCGGCCAAGCACTGGCTGGGGCTGGCCCAGGCCGAAGCCTGGCTGGAGGGCCGCGACTTCATCACGCCGGATGACCTGCAGAGCACCCTAGCCGACACCATGGCCCACCGCGGCAGCCTGGACGAGCGGCGCCTGAGCCGCAACGACCGGCGCGAGCAGCTGGCCCGGCTGCTCAAGGAGCTGCCCGTGGGGTGGGCGGGATGAGGGGCGACGATACGGTCGGCCAGCTCCTCCATGAGGCGCGCATGGCCAAGGGGCTGTCACGCGAGATCCTGGCGCTGGAGCTGAAGCTGCCCATCCGCCACATCGAGGCCATCGAGGCCGACGACTGGGCGGCCCTGCCGCCGGGCCGCTCCCGCCCCCTGGCCCGCCAGCTGGCGGAGCGCCTTGGCGTGGACCTGGAATTCCACACCGATGCCTTCCAGACGGTGCCCGGCGCCCAGGAATGGGCCCCGCCCGATCCGCGACAGGAGCGCCTGGAGCGCGTCGTCATGGGCCTTTTGACCGCGGCCTCAGTCCTGGTGGTGCTGTGGCTGGTGGTCCCAGGCCCGAGCCTGGGACGGAAGCCCTCGCCCAGCTACCTGTCCGCCCTGCCCAGGGCCGCGCTGCCGCCCCCTCCTCCGCCTTCCACCGCGGCCTATCCGGTGCTGGGCGAGCTGCTACCCGAGGCCCCCCTGAACGAGCAGGGCGTGCTGATCAGCCTCCGGTCCATGGACACCTGCGAAGTGCGGCTCGAGCCCCTCCCCGAATCCGGTGAGAAGGCTCAGACCCACACCCTTCGCGTATCCGAACCCTGGCGGCTGCGGGTGAAGGGGCCCTTTGCGCTGGTGCTCGACAACGCCGGGGTGGTGAATGTGGAAGTGGCGGGCGTGCGGATTCCCCACGGTCAGAATGTGGGCGAGGCCTGGACCGGCCGCTTCGATGCCGAGGGCCGCTGGCTCCGGCCGTTGCCGCCGCCGACCGAGCCGCCCGAACCCGCAACCCCCGATGATGACGAGGACGGACCCCGGCCATGAGCATGCACCCCATCGTCGAACGGTTCCTCCAGGGCACCCTCCCCGAACCCATGGTGGTGGCCCTGGTCGGCGGGAGTCTGCCGGTCCCCGCCAAGGACCTGCTCCAGGCCCTGGCCCATGTGGCTCTGGAGGAGACGCCCCACACGGCCCGGGCCCTCGGTTTCTTCGCCACCATGCCCGAGTCCATGCTCGCCGGTCTGCTGCTGGAGCCCGTGGAACCACCGCGGCCCCTGCAGCTAGTGCTCTGCCACCGCAAGGAGCCGGCCCTGCTCGAAGCGGCCCTCCTCAACCCTTCGCTGACCTCGGAGATCGTCGAGGCCTCGGTGCCGAGCCTGCCGGGCTCCGTGCTCGAGATCGTGCTGAACAACCAGGTGATGTGGATCGAGCGCCCGCGCATCCTCGACCTGCTGGAGGAGCACCCCGAGGGTGAATATGTCATCAAGCGGCGGGTGAACGAATACCGCTACGAAGTGCTGCGCCTCATCCCCGAGGAGGTCAAGAAGGACCGCCTGGAGATCATCAACGAGGTCGAGGCCGGGAAGCTGGATCGGGCCTGGTCCGAGCTGCCCCTGCCCAAGACCAAGTCGCAGGAGGAGGCGGACGCGGAGATCGAATCCGAGGAACAGGCCGCCGAGCGTCGTCTCCTCGCCCAGAAGCCCCTGGTGCACGAGGATGGCCAGGAGGTCAACCTCACGGTGACCCAGCGCATCACCAAGCTCAGCACCAACCAGAAGATCATGCTGGCCATCAAGGGGGGCAAGGAGGAGCGCGCCATCCTCATCCGCGAGGCCAACCGCCTCATCCAGGTCAATGTCATCCGCAACGGCCGCATCACCGAATCCGAGATCGCCTACATCGCCCAGATGCGCACCGTGAACGAGGAGGTGCTGCGCATCATCTCCAACAGCCGCGAGTGGATGAAGAAGTACCCCATCACCAAGGCCCTGGTCATGAATCCCCGCACGCCCCTGCCCGTGGCCATGACGCACTTCAAGCGCCTGATCGATAGCGACATGAAGCTGCTGATGAAGGATCGCAATGTGCCCGAGCTGATCCGCCGCGAGGCCAAGCGCCTGGTGGAGATGAAGGCCCACGGGAAAGGGTAGGGCGATGGGGTTCCCCCCTCGGCCCCAAATCAGAAGGCCCCCGACCGGGGGCCTTCTGATTGGAGCGGGCGATGGGGATTGAACCCACGACATCAAGCTTGGGAAGCTTGCGTTCTACCACTGAACTACGCCCGCGGCAGGCCATCATCCTACCGCAAAGGCCCCGGGTGAAGCCAGTCCGGGCTCAGCCCAGGTAGGCCGCGATCACGCGCTCGTTCCGGCTCAGCTCATCCGGGGTGCCCTCGACGGCGATGCGCCCGCGTTCCATGACATAGGCGTAGTCGGCGACCTCAAGGGCGCTCTTGGCAAACTGCTCCACGAGAAGGAGGGTGATGCCCTCTTCCTTGAGGCGGCGGATGGTGCGGAAGACCTCCTGGACGATGACCGGTGCGAGGCCCATGGAGGGCTCGTCCAGCAGCATCACCTTGGGGCGGGCCATGAGGGCGCGGCCGATGGCCAGCATTTGCTGTTCGCCGCCCGACAGGGTGCCGGCGGCCTGCCTCGTACGGTCCCGCAGCCGCGGAAATAGGTCGTAGACGCGGTCCAGGTCGCCGCGGGCCTTGGTCCGGTAGCCGAAGAACCGCGGCAGGCGGCTGTAGGCGCCCAGGAGGAGGTTGTCCTCCACCGAGAGCGGGCCGAAGACCTTCCGGCCCTCGGGGGCGTGGGCGAGACCCAGGCGGGCGATGCGGGAGGCATCCAGGCCCTGCACCTCCTGGCCGTCGAGCACCACGCGGCCCCGGCCCGGCTTGAGGCCCCCGGAGATGGCGCGCATGGTGGTGGTCTTGCCTGCGCCGTTGGCGCCGATGAGCGCCACGAGGGTGCCCGTTTTCACCGAGAGCGTGGCCCCCGTCAGCACTTCGCTGGCGCCGTAGCCCGCATGGAGATCCTCCACTTGCAGCATGGATCGCTCCTTCAGGCGGGCAGCGGCTCGGCGCCGCCGGCGGTGTCAGTGTCGGTCTCGGGTTGCGGGGGCTGGCCCAGGTAGGCCTCCACCACCTTCGGGTGGCGCTTCACCTCGTCGGGCGTGCCTTCGGCGATGACCCGGCCGCCGTCGAGCACGGTCACGGTGTCGCAGAGCTCGCTCACGACATCCATGTGGTGTTCGATGAGGAGGATGCTGATGCCGCGCCGGTGGATCCGCTTGATGATCTCGATCAGCTGGACCACATCGGGGTGGGCCAGGCCCGCGGCGGGTTCGTCCAGGATGAGCAGGTCCGGCTTGCGCGCCAGGGCCCGGGCCACCTCCAGGAAACGCTGGGCGCCGTAGGTCAGATCCTTGGCCCGGGTGAGAGCCTGGTCCTTCAGGCCGACCCGGTCCAGCAGGCAGAGGGCATCGGCCTGGGCCTGGCGCTCCTCGCGCCGGGCGAGCCCCAGCAGCACCAAGGGCAGAGGGCTGCGGTACACCCCCCGGAGCGCCACCATGACATTCTCGAGGGCCGTCAACTCGGCGAAGAGCTGGAGGTTCTGGAAGGTGCGGGCGACGCCGGACTTCGACACCTTGAAGAGACTTCCGGAGGGCAGCATCACCCCGCGGAGCAGGATGCGACCCGCACTGGGCGTGTAGAGCCCGGAGATGACATTGACCACGGTGCTCTTGCCGGAGCCGTTGGGTCCGATGAGGCCATGGATGCTGCCGGACTTGATGGTCAGGGAAAGGCCGTCCACGGCCTTCACACCGCCGAAGTGGCGCCGGAGATCCTCGAGGACGAGCAGGGGCGCACCATCCGCGGGCCGGGGCGGCAGGATGGCCTCGATGTCGGAAGGCTCGGGTAGGGGCGCATGGGGGACCCGGAAGAGCTTCGCCAGGAAGATGGAGAGAAAGCCCATGAGGCCCTCGGGCAGGCCCACCACCACCGAGAAGAGCATCAGCGCGAAGATGGCCTTGCGCCAGTCTTCAGTGTTCTCCACGAAGAAGCCGCCCACCACCAGCAGTCCCATGGCCGCCACGGGGGCCAGGGCCTGGAAGGGGCGCGTGGTCTTCTTGACGAGGCCCCGCAGGCCCGCTGCCAGGGCCATGGCAAAGCCCAGGCCTGAGAACACCTGGAAGAGCAGGCGGTTGGAGAGCAGGTTGGGCAGCAGGACGATGACCGAGGCACCCACAAAGGCCCCCCAGAGGCTCTTGCGGCCGCCGAGGACCACCCCCAACAGCAGGATGATCATCAGGTCGTAGACGAAGCTCTGGGGCTGGAGGTACTGGAAGTTGAAGGCGTAGAGTCCGCCCGCCAGGCCACCGAGCCCCGACCCCAGGGCAAAGGCCGCGACCTTGTGCCGGTAGGTGCCGACCCCCATGGCATCGGTGGCGATGGGGCTGTCGCGCAGGGCCTCGAAGGCCCGGCCCCATTGCGAAGCGAGCAGGTTGCGCATGAGCATCCACACCACGGCCAGCAGGGCCATGCAGAGCCAGTAGAAGAGGGGGGGCGTGAGGGCATGGCCGAACACGGGCGGCCGGGTCAGGCTCAGGCCCTGGGCGCCTCCCGTGAGGCTTTCCAGCTCGTTGAGGGCCGTGGTGCTGAGGGCCGCGAAGCTGAGGGTGGCCAGGGCGAACTGGGGGCCTTCCAGGCGCAGGGCTGGCAAGGCCAGCAGGCCGCCGAGCAGCAGCCCCACGGCCATGGCGGCCAGGAGCGCCGGCGCCATGCCGAGGCCCAGCTTGGTGACGACGAGCCCGGCGGTGTAGGCGCCCAGGCCCAGGAAGGCCACATGGGCGAGGTTCACCTGGCCGAGGTAGCCCACGGTCACATCCAGGCCGATGAGCAGGATGCCGTAGATGGCCAGCAGGGTGAGGAGGCCCAGGGCGTAGGGGTTCACCACCATCAGGGGGATGGTGGCCAGCAGGGCGAAGACGATGAGTTCGGCGCCGCGGAGGAGCAAGATCCGTTTCATCTCACACCTTCCGGATGGTGGCTTTGCCGAACACGCCCGTGGGCCGCACCGCCAGGGCGAGGATCAGCAGGACGAGCCCCGGCGCCTCGCGCCAGCCGCTACCCAGGTAGAAGCTGGCCAGGCTTTCCAGGGCGCCCAGGAACATGCCGATGAGTACCACGCCGAAGCCTGAATCCAGACCGGCCACCACGGCCACGGAGAACGCCTTGAGGATCAACGCCGAGGCCATGGTCGGCCCCACCGTGGTGATGGGGGACACCAGGATGCCCGCCAGGGCCGCCACGGCGCCGGACAGGCCGTAGGAGAGCATCACCGTGCGGGTGGCGGAGATGCCCATCAGCTCGGCGGCGTCGCGGTCCGCGGACACGGCCTCGAAGGCCTTGCCCAGGAGCGTGCGGCGCTTGAAGAGCTCGATGGCGCCCATGATGGCCAGCACGCCCACGGCCACGGACAGCTCCAGCCGCGTGACATCCACCCCCAGCACATGGATGGGATCCGCCGAGATCGGCGTGGGGAAGGGCCGGTCGTCGCGGCCCCAGATGTTCTCGGCCGCCGAGAAGAAGAAGAGGCCGATGATGATGCTGAGCAGGATCCAGCCTTCGCTCTTCTGCTCGAGCGCGAGCCGCACGCCGGCCCGCTCGACCACCAGGCCGAGCACCGCGCCGAAGAGCAGGCCCCCGGGGATCATCAGCCAGTAGGGCAGGCCGAGGTTCGTGAGGGTGAGGCTGAAGAAGGCCGAGACCATCACCAGCTCGCCTTGGCCGAAGTTGATGCTCTTGCTGGTGGCGTAGGTGAGCTGGAAGCCGTAGGCGATGAGCGCGTAGACCAGGCCCATCAGGGCACCGCTCACGGCCATCTGTCCGATGATCTGGGCATTCATGCGGGCCTGCCTCGAAAGGGGAGGAGGGAAAAAGCGGGGGGCCGAAGCCCCCCGGTTCGCGGGTGCGGAAGCTACTTGGTCTTGCCCTTGCCCTTGACCTTGGCGGGCGTGGCCGTCACGGCGGACTTGCGGAGGCGCTCGCGGTCGGCGTCGTTGCCGAAGACCACGCGGCCGTCCTTCACCATGCCCATGACGGTCTGCTCGCGACGGAAGGCCTCGTGGGTGGTCACATCCGCGGGGTCCCACTTGGTGTAGGGGTGGTTCCAGGTGGCGATGACGCCCACCACGGGCTCCTTCAGGTCCTCCAGGGCCTCCTTGACCTTGCGGGTGTCGGTGGAGCCGGCCTGCTTGACGGCGGCGGCCATGAGGTAGACGGCGTCATAGCCCTGGGCGGCGGCCACGGGCGAGGGGATGCGGCCCACCTTGAAGGTCTTGTGGTAGCCGTCGATGAAGCTCTTCGCCTTCGGAGTGATGGGCTCCTCGATGAAGGTCTGCGGCATCAGCGTGCCGTTCCCGTTCTTGCCGGCGTTGTCGATGTAGTTGGACATGGAGAGCGTCCAGCCGCCGATGAGGGGGGCCTTCATGCCGATCTTGGCCTGGCCGTTGGAAATGGCCGCCAGCTCGGGCCCGATGCCCCAGATGAGGATGGCCTGGGCGCCCGCGGACTTGGCGCGCAGCAGCTGGGCGGTCATGTCCTTGTCGCCGATGTTGAACTTCTCCTGGGCCACCACGGTGAGCTTGTTGCCCTGCTTCTTGATCTGGTCCAGCATGTCGTCGCGGCCGGACACGCCGTAGTTGGTGGAGTCGTAGACCACGGCCACCTTGGTGAACTTGCGGTTGATGGCCTCCTCCACCACCATGGCCGCCTGGATGCCGTCGTGGGCCGCAAAGCGGAAGATGGAGTTGTCCTTCACGCCGGCCTTGCTCCACTGGGTCATGGAGGCCGATCCGGCCGCGGGGCAGATGATCTTGGTGATGCCCTTCTCCTGCAGGTGCTTGTCGCCCGCCATGCAGACGCCGGTGTTCACGGTGCCAATCACGCCGGTGAGATCGCTCATGGCCGCCAGTTCCTGGGCGATGAGGGCGCCGCGCTCGTTCTTGGCCTCGTCGTCGCGCTCGATGATCTCGATTTTCATCTTCCGGCCGCCCACCTGGATGCCCCCGGCGGCGTTGATCTCGGCGATGGCGAGCTTGGAGCCGTCCCGCGCGGAGGTGCCCATGGGCGCCGAACCGCCGCTGAAGGGGCCCGTGAGGGCGATCTTGACGGTGTCTCCACCCGCGGCCTGCAGGCCGAAGGCGGCGGTCAAGAGTGAGACGAAGAAGGTCTTCTTCAGCATGGGTCCTCCCGGGGGAGATCAGGTTGGAGTGGCTTGGTGGCCGCAAGCATAGCGGTCCCCGCCCGCCCTGGGAAGGCGCGCCGGTTCCTTCCACGCCTGTGGCAAGGCGTGGCCGCCTACCTGGGCTGAAGGGCCTCGAGCCTGGTGCGGACCCAGGCCAGCAGATCCTCGCCGCCGACCAGGCGCTGCTCGGCGATGCACAGCGGCATTCCGAGGACCTGGGCGTGGGCCTGGCCGAGCTTGACGGCGTCCTTCTCGGTGCAGACGAGCCAAGCGGCGCCTTCTGTTCGCGCCAGGTCCTGAAGCCGTCGAAGTTCGGCGGGCGAGGGGCCGCGGTGGTCGGGAAAGCTGCGGGAGCCCACCCAGGCCACGCCAGCCACCAACAGATCGGCATAAAAAGCCTCGGGGTGGCCGAGGCCACACCAGGCATAGGCGGGACCGGCCACCGGTGCGGGGCCGGGCAGGGGGAACCGGGTTTCCGTCCCCCACGCACGGAGGGCGCCGAGGGCGAAATCCACCCAGAAGGTGGGACCGCCGCCATAGCGGGACCACCAGGCCTCCACCGCGGCGCGATCCTTCACGCGGCCCGCCCGCGTGACTACCAGTGCGTGGGCTCGGCGGGCGCTGTCCATGGGCTCGCGGAGGTCGCCCAGGGGCAGCATGCGGCCGTCGCCCCAGAGACGCACGCCGTCCAGGACCAGCAGATCCAGGTCGCGATGGAGGGCCCGGTGCTGGAAGCCATCGTCCAGCAGGAGGCAGCGCAGCCCGGGCCGCTGGGCCAGGGCCCGGAGGGCGGCCGCATGGCGCTTGCGCCCCACGACCACGCGGCCCGGATCCAGGCGCCGGGCCATGAGGAGGGGTTCGTCTCCGGTCTGCCGTGGGTCGGAATCCGCCTCGACGCTCATGGGATCGATGCCCCGCCGCCCGCCGTAGCCCCGCGAGAGCACGGCATTGGCCCACCCTGCCGCTTCCAGGCCTTCGGCCAGGAACAGGGTCAGGGGGGTCTTACCGGTGCCGCCGGCGCTGAGATTGCCCACGGACACCACGGGCACCCCCACCCGCCCGGCCCGCTCGGGGTGGGCATCGAAGCTGCGGTTCCGTGCGCGCACCACCCTCCCATACAAAGGGGCGAGCGGCGCTGCCAGATGACGCAGAATGGACATGGATCCAGGTTAGCGGAGGGACAGGCATGAGCGAGGGCATCCTGCTGGCGAAGGTGGCGCGGGGCGCTCTGCTGCCCCAGGCGGAGCGGGTGGCCCGGCTCGAAGCGGCGCTTCCCCAGATCCTGGCCGCAGTGGAGGGCGAGACCGGCGAAGTCGCGCTGGAGGCCACCCTGGCCTGCCTCCTGTGGGAGACCCTTCCCCAGACCAACTGGTGCGGTTTCTATCGGCGCGTCGGCGAGGGGATGCTGGCCGTGGGTCCTTACCAGGGGGGCATGGGCTGCCTGCGCATCGCCTTCGAGAGGGGCGTCTGCGGGGCCTGCGCGCGCACCGCCACCACCCAGCTGGTTCCGGATGTCCACGCCTTTCCCGGCCACATCGCCTGCGACGACGCCACCCGCAGCGAACTCGTGATCCCGGTCATGATCGGGGGGCGCCTGGAGGCGGTGCTGGACCTGGATTCCCCCCATCCAGAGGGTTTTTCCGGGGACGAGGCCCGGCTTCTGGAAGGCCTGCTGGCCCGGGTCTTTGCCGGTGCGATGAAGGGCTGAGGTTCACCCGCCCGGGGGCATGGGGTAACCTAGGACACTCCCCGGGACCTTCATGGCTGAACCCAGCTTCATCGATCAAAGCAAGCTGCGCTTCCGCGAAGGCGAGATCGTCTTCCGCAAGGGAGAGATGTCCCAGCAGATGTACATCATCCTGGCGGGCAAGGTCCGGCTCTATGTCTCAGAAGAGCCCAAGGGCGATTGGGCGGAAGAACTGTCCAAGGGGGACTTCTTCGGTGAAGGCAGCCTACTGGAGGCCCTTCCCCGTCAGCACACGGCCCTGGCCCTGGAGGACTCGGACCTCATCGCCATCAACCGCGGCACCTTCCTGCGCATGATCCGCCAAAACCCGGAAGTCTCCGTGAAGATGATGCAGCGCCTGGCCCAGCGGCACCGGGAAGTGGGCGAGCGCCTGGAGGCCCTGGACGCCCAGCGGCCGCAGAAGGCCCCAGGCGGCCCGGTGGCGAACCTGATCTCCGTGCTGGGTGGTAAGCCCCATCCGATCCTGTCCCATGGCTCGCTCATCGGCCGGTTCGACCCCACCACCGGCGTCCACCCCGACATCGACCTCTCGGAGGAGGACCACAACCTGAGTGTCTCCCGGCGCCATGCGCGCATTCTCTGCGAGCACGGCCGCTACTTCCTGCTGGAGGAGCCCGGCGTGGCCAATGGCACCTTCGTGCGCGGCGAGCGGATCCTGCCGGGTGAGCCCCGGGAATTGAAGCATGGCGACCGGGTGGGTTTCGGCATGGTGGTGCTGTTCTTCGAAAAGACCTAACTTTCCCGCGCAGTGGAAAGGGGAAGGGGGAGCCGATGGGTACGGATCTGCATGTGGAGCTTTGGCGGGATGAGCATGGGGTCATCCGGGAGTTGGTGCAGTTCGGGCTGGATGAGATCGGCGGCGCCTGCGTGATCCGCGAGCGCAACAGCCTCGATGCCCTGGACGGGGATGTCAACGAGGGCGACACCGTCGTCGCCCGCTTCGGCGACCCGGAGGATGCCCGGGACTTCCTGCGGGACGAGGGCTTCGAGCCTGTGTAATCGTGGATGGGCAGGAGGTGATTGATGCATTCGTTGTTCAACCCGACGGACCGGGATGCCCTGGCTCGTCGGATTGCGGAGTTGGAGCCGAGTGCCCAGCGTCAATGGGGGAAGATGGACCCCGCCCAGATGCTGAGGCACTGCGCCATCGCCTTGGGTGACCTTCTGGGTGAGCGCCCGGTGAAGCAGGTCTTCCTCGGCAAGCTGATCACGCCCCTGATCCGGGGCCAGATCTTCGGGGACAAGCCCTTCCGTCGCAACTCCCCCACCGACCCAATCTATGTGGTGGCCGATGTCCGTGATTTCGAGGCCGAGCGGGCCCGGCTGGCCACCCTCATTGACCGCGTGGTCCAGCTTGGCACCGCGAAGACTGAGGGCATGGTTCACCCCTTCTTCGGCCGGCTCAGTGGCGCCCAGTGGGGCCAACTGATCTACAAGCACTTCGACCACCATTTGAGGCAGTTCGGGGCCTGATGCTATCCGGGGGGACCGCCTGCTCGCGGTGCTCGCGATGTCCCCCCGGAGCCCCCACACCTCGACCGGGCAAAGCTCGGCCTCGGTGTCCGAATCTTTTCTTACCTGCAAAATCGCCCGGCGTTTGCCGGGCGATTTTCAGGTGGGAACGGAGCTTAATTGGTACCGATCCCCATGGCCTTGGCGGCCTTGGTGAGTTCGGGGACGACTTCGAAGAGGTCGCCCACGATCCCATAATCCGCCAGCTTGAAGATGGGGGCCTCGGGATCTTTGTTGATGGCGACGATGAACTTCGAGCCGCTCATGCCGGCGATGTGCTGGATCGCACCGCTGATGCCGCAGGCGATGTAGAGGGTGGGGCTCACGACCTTACCGGTCTGGCCCACCTGCATGCTGTGGGGCAGGCCCCAGCCCGCGTCCACGGCGGCCCGGGAGGCGCCGACGACGCCCCCGAGGGCGTCCGCCAGTTCCTCGAGGATCTTGAAGTTGGCGCCGTCCTTCATGCCGCGGCCACCGCTGACGATGACATTGGCTTCGCTGAGGTCCACCTTGCCGCTGGCCTTGGCGAGGATCTCCTTCACGACGGACTTGAAGTCGCTGGCCGGCACGGCCAGGGCTTCGATCGTTCCGGCAGCAGCCTTTTCGGCGGCGGGGAAGACATTGGGGCGGGTGGTGGCCACCTGGACCGCACTGGCGAAGGAGGTGGTGGCGAAGGCCTTGCCGGCGTACACCGGGCGGATGGCCTGGAGCTTGCCATCGACCATGGACAGGCCGGTGACATCCGAAGCGTAACCGGCGCCCAGGCGGGCGGCGGCGCGGGGTGCGACATCCTTGCCCACGGCGGTCGCGGCGGCGAGGAGCACCGTGGCGCCCTTGGTCTTCACGGCCTCGGCGAGGACGGTGGCGAAGACATCGCTGGAATAGGAGGTCAGGGCCGGGCCCTCGGCGGTGAGGATCACATCGGCGCCGTACTTGGCGGCCTCCGCGGAACCCGCGCAGGAGGCACCGGCGAAAAGGGCGCCCAGCTGCTTGCCGCCGGCATCCGCCAGGCGGCGGCCCTCGCTGAGGGCCTCGAGGCTGGGTTTGCGGATCTGGCCGTCCTTCAGTTCACAGAACACGAGAATCATGGATGTCATCCTTTCGAATCGGATCAGTCGGCAGAGAGGGAGCGGCTAAAAGACCTTGGCTTCGTCCTTGAGCGCCTGGAGCAGGGCCTGGGCCTGGGCGGCGGCATCGCCTTCCAGCTTCCGGCCTGCGGGCCGCTCAGGGGGAAGGGCCAGGGCGCTGATCTGAGCGCCCGTGGTCGCCGGAACGGCCTCCACTTCCTCAATGGTCTTCTTCTTGGCGGCCATGATGCCCTTCAGGCTCGCGTAGCGGGGTTCGTTGAGCCCCTTCTGCGCGGTGATGACCGCGGGCAGCGCACCCTCGACGATCTCAGTGCCGCCCTCGATCTCGCGTTCGGCCTTGAAGGTGCCCTCGCCGAGTTCCAGCTTCACGACCACATTCGCCTGGCCGATGCCCATCAGCTCCGCCAGCATGGGCCCCATGGCGGCGTTGTCACCACCGAGGCCCTTGTTACCGCAGAGGATCAGGTCAAAGCCCTTGTCCTTCGTGTAGGCGGCGATCATCTGCGCCACGGCGAAGGCATCGCCCTGGCCGTCGCCCTTCAGCAGCACGGCGGTATCCGCGCCCAGGGCCAGCGCGTTCTTAAGGACTTCCTTCACGGAATCGCCACCTACGGAGAGGGCGACCACTTCCGCGCCTTTGCCTTCCTTGATGCGGATCGCCTCTTCGAGCGCGTACTCGTCGTAAGGGCTGGTGATCCACTTGACATCGGCAGGATCGAGCGAGCGCCCATCGGCGGCGACCTTGATCTTGGTCTCGGTGTCGGGGACCTGTTTGAGGGCGACGAGGATCTTCATGGGCGCTCCCTGATGCGTCTTGGACGAGCCGGCAGCGGGCCGGCGCAAAAGGGCATTCTAGCGCGAGGAAAGGCTCCACCTCGGTGGGCTTTATCGTTCTTTGTGCCAGGAATCACCCTTGTCTCCGGGTAGGCACGACCATGCCCCGAACATAGCCCCGAACATTGTCCCGAGGTAGCATCCGACGGCGTTCCGGTATGGTGGTCTGATCATGCGCGACCTCACGCCGATCTTCGATGGAGCCCTGGTTCTCACGGGAGGCGGGACCGGCGGTCACTTTTTCCCGGCGCTGGCGCTGGCGGAAGGAGCCCGCGCCCGGTGGTCTGACCGTCCGATCACCTTCGTGGGTGCCTGCCGTGGCATCGAGGCCCGGGAACTCCCCGCGGGACCCTGGCCCCATCTGCTGCTGGATGTGGAGGGCTTCCTGGGGCGCTCACCCCTGAGGGCGGCGAAGTCTGCCTGGAAGCTGTGGCGCGCCATGGCGCAGCTGAAATCCCTGTGGCGCCGGGAGCGGCCCTGGGCCGTGATCGGCACGGGCGGCTACGGCGCGGCCCCGGCGCTGCTGGCGGCGCGGGCCCTGGACATCCCCTTCTTCCTGCACGAAAGCAATGCGGCGCCGGGCGCCCTGGTGAAGCTCGTGGCGCCGAAGGCGCGGCGTGTGTGGTGCGGCCTTGAGGCCGTGCGGCCGATGCTCCCCGGAGCAGATTGCCGACTGGTTGGCACGCCGGTGCGCGGGGCCTTCCTCCGGGACTTCCGGCGAGCCCAGGAATTGACCGCGCCTTTCCGGCTGCTCGTGCTGGGCGGCAGCGGCGGTGCGCGGGCCCTCAACGAGGCGATGCTCGCCGTCGCCCCGGCGCTGCTGGAGGCTCACCCGGAGTGGGAGATCCTGCACCAAGCAGGAGCCGCGGAGGCCGAGCGGCTGAAGGTTCGCCCTCGCCATGCCCGGCATGCGCTGGTTCCCTTCATCGCCCGCGTGGATGAGGCCATGGAGTCGGCCAGCCTCATCGTGAGCCGCTCTGGGGCCAGCACCTGCGCGGAACTGAAGGCAGCCGGGCGGGGGGCCATCCTGGTGCCCCTGCCCACCAGCGCCAACGACCACCAGCGCAGGAACGCCCTGGCCCTGGCGGAGGAAGGCCGAGCCACAGTCGTCGAGCAGGCGGCGGACCTCGCCGCGCGGCTGGAGGCGGCCATCCTGCCCCGGATGGGGGACGCGGCGATGCGACATGCCCTGTCCAAGGCGCCCGAGCCCAACCGGGCCGTGGACCTTTGCCTGGATGACCTGGCGTCCTACCTGGGGTGACGGGGTTCGGCGGCCCAGGCGACGGCAACGGAGATGAAGTAGAGACCGAGCAGGACCACACTGAAGAAGATGGTGGTGACGACGACATCGCCGGGGGTGAAGAAGGCGCTGAAAATCAGGATGGCCATGGTGGCGTGGCGCCAGTACTTCAGCATCAGGCGGGCGGTCACGATGCGGAATTTCGCGAGGAAGAAGAACAGGACGGGTAGCTCGAACATCACGCCGGTGATGAGCGTGGTGGAGATGAAGAGGTCGAGGTAGTCCGAGACATGGAGGTTGGCGCGCAGCCCCGCGGCGGCGGCCTCCTGGAAGAGGATGTCGCCCAGGAATTTGAAGGCCTGGGTGTAGGCGAAGGCCGACCCGGCCAGGAAGCAGCCCGAGGTCACCACCACGAAGGGGATGACGAGGCGGCGCTCCTTGGGCATCAGACCGGGCCGGATGAAGGCCCAGAGCTG
>JAGRPP010000024.1 GCA_019449415.1 Geothrix sp. | reverse complement strand
GTCATCGATGATCGTCACGCCGTCGGCGGCCACCTTCTGGCCCAGCTTGCCCGCGAAGGCGCTCATGCCCGCGAGCGCGAGATCCGCCTCCAGGCCGTGCCCGCAGGCCTCGTGGATCATGGTGCCGCCGGCACTGCTGCTGAGCACCACCGGGAAGGTGCCCGCAGGCGCGGGTTGCGCGTCCAGGGCCTGCATGGCCAGCCGCACGGCCTCATGCGCGGTGCGCGTCACGGCTTCATCCGTGAACAGTTCGAAACCGCGGGTCTCGCCCAGGGCCTGATACCCGGACTGGAGCTGCTGGCCGTCCCCGGCCGTGGCATTCACGCGCAGCACGACCTGGGTGCGGTGATCTTCGGTGAGGCGGGCGGTCCAGGTGCCATTGATGCTCTCGGCAGCGGCGATCCAGACGCGCTGGGTGTTGTCGCCGTAGCCCGCGGAAACTTGTTTGAGAGCGCCGGGCCGAAGGGTCTCCGCATGAGACCGCGCCAGGGCCTCGGCGCGCCGCACCAGCGCGACCTTCTCATCCAGGGGCACGGCACCGGGATCGCGCTCCACGGGGCTTGGCGTGGGATGCACCCGCAGGGCCAAGGCAGGGACTTCAGCCTGCCCGCCGGTACCAGGCGCCGCCAGGGTGTGGGCGGCTTCGAGCAACTCGTCGAAGCCAGGCGCGATGAGATCCGCGAAGCGGGTGGTCTCGCCGTCCATGAGACGGAGGCTGGCGCCGAAGGTTTCGGAGGCGAGCACGTCCTCCATGCGGCCATCGTCCATGCCCAGGGCATGGGCCCGCCGGCGTTCCACGAAGATCTCGCCGTAGTCGCCACCCCGGTTGAGGAGGGCGGCCAGGATCTCGCGGAGCTGATCAGCGGTGAAAGGTGCGGGCATCGGGGCTCTCCAGGTCCGTTCGCGGCGGACCTTCCAGTCTGACAGAAGGGTCTGCGTGGCTC
Organism: Geothrix sp.; assembly: GCA_019449415.1. GTDB lineage: Bacteria > Acidobacteriota > Holophagae > Holophagales > Holophagaceae > Geothrix > Geothrix oryzae. The sequence continues at coordinate 805 of JAGRPP010000024.1, read as the reverse complement.
GATCAAGGAGTCCGGATAGGTCACGGCCGTCGTTGGGGATCACCAGGTCCGCATGGAGCGCCCGTTCAGGAGGACTGACCTGGGCCCGGAGGCGGGCCAGGACGGCGTTGCGGGTAAGCCCATCCCGAGCCATCAGGCGTTCCACGCGCAGGTCTGCGGGGGCGTCCACGACCCAGAAGGCATCGAAATGATGGGCTCGTCCCCGTTCGACCCAGAGCGCCGCATCCAGAACAACCCCGCTGGTGGTGGGGGGAAGCGCCTCGAGGCGGGCCCCAAGGAGGGACTCGATGCGCGGGTGGAGGATCGCGTTGAGTCGGACCCGGGCCGCGTCGTCAGTGAACACATGGGCGGCCATCCAGGCGCGGTCGAGGGCGCCATCCTGGCGCAGGCAGGCGGGACCAAAGGCGGCGACCAGAGCCGCCAGGCCCTCGCTTCCAGGCAGGACCACCTCCCGGGCCAGAGCATCCGCATCCATCACCACCCAACCCCGGGCCGCCAGCAGGCCCGCAATGAAACTCTTCCCAGCCGCGATGCCGCCGGTGAGACCGAGGAGGGGGAACGGCGAGGCATGCATGGGTGGCTCCTGCCTGATTCTGACGCCAACCGCCCCGGAACGGGACGGAGCCTGATTCCGGAGTCTCGGCTACACTGATTTGTTCCTCTTATTGACCCGAGGTCACATGAAAGACGCGACTCCCGAACAGGCCATGGATCTGTCCCAGCTGGAAAAGCCGGTGCTTGAGCTGGAGGCCCAGATCCGGGCCATGGAAATGGACCCGTCCCAGACCAGGGAACGGGAAAAGCT
>JAGRPP010000023.1 GCA_019449415.1 Geothrix sp. | reverse complement strand
TGGCAGAGTTCAGACGAACGGAACCAGGCGCTCGCCGCCTGGCTCCACTTCTACAATCACCACAGGCCCCATTCGGCCTTAGGTGGTCAGCCCCCAGTCACAAGGCTGAACAACCTCGTTGGCAACGACAGCTAGGCAGAGGCTAGTACTTCACGCTCACATCGCCCTTCGCCCAGGTCTGGCAGGCGAGGCGCTGGTCGGCCCCGGCCTTGAGCACGCCCAGCACCCTGGTTTCGATGGCGCCCTTCTCGCTCAGGTGCTCCGCACCCTCCACCACGGTCACGAGACAGGTCCCGCAGCGTGCATGGCCGCCGCAGCGGTGGGGCAGCGGCACGCCTGCCCGGGTGCTGGCCGCCAGGAGGGCGGTCTCCTGCTCGCAGTCCGCGGTTCCGGGTTTCTTGCCGTCGAATCGGATGGTGTGCATGGAATACCCGTAAGTAAATAAAGCAATCGAGATAAGGGGCATGGGCCCCCTCCACTGTATCAGGGCGCCTCGCGTCCCAGGTGCCCTTTCGCCACCGCGAGGAACCGCTGCCGGGCCCAGGCGTGATCCACGATCGGCTCGGGGTAGTCCAGCCTTCCGCGGAGCGCCGCGGGCGCCTTCCAGGGTTCATGGACGAGGGCGGCCGGGAGCCCGGCCAGCTCAGGCACCCAGCGCTTCACATAGGCGCCATCCGGATCGAACTTCAATCCCTGGGCGGTGGGATTGAAGATGCGGAACCAGGGCTGGGCGTCGCAGCCACAGCCCGCGCTCCACTGCCAGCCCGCATTGTTGGCGGCCCAATCGCCATCGGCGAGCCAGGCCAGGTAGTGCGCTTCGCCACGCCGGTAGTCCAGCAGCAGGTGCTTGGCCAGGAAGCTGGCGGCCACCATGCGGGCCCGGTTGTGGACGAACCCCTCGGCCTTCAGCTGCCGGGCGGCGGCATCGACTACGGGATACCCCGTGCGGCCCGCCGTCCAGGCCTCCCAGGCCGCCTCGTCCTCCCGCCAGGGGAAGGCCTGGAACTCCGTGCGGAAGGGTCGTTCCAGCAGCTCCGGCCATTCCCACAGCAGGTGGTGGCTGAACTCGCGCCAAAGCAGCTCATTGAGGAAGCGCCGCGCAGATTCGCCCTGGCCGCTCGCCGCCACTGCCTGCCAGACGGCCCGAACCGAGAGGGTGCCGAACTTCAGATCAGCGCTGAGCCGCGAGGTCCCGGGCCGGTCCATGCGGTCCCGGTCCGTGCCGTAGTTCGCCAGAGGCCCGGCCAGGAAGGCCCGCAAGCGATCCCGAGCCGCCTCCTCGCCCCCTCGCAGAAGCCCCGGGTTCGCCTCGATCCCCAGGTCGGCCAGGGCCGGGATGGGAACCTCATCGGCGGCAACCCCCTCGGGAAGCGGGGGAAGTTTTGAATGCAAATTTTGAATTAGCGGAAGATCCATCCGGGCCATGCTGGCCTTGCAGAAGGGCGTGAACACCCGGAACGGGCCCCCCTGCCCATTCCGTACGGACCCCGGCGGCAGCAGGGTCTCCCCCTCGAACAGGCGGAATCCGGTGGCCTGGCGCGCCAGGGCCTCGCCCACCCGGCGATCTCGCTCCCGGCCGAAGGGCTCCACCCAGCGGTGGGCCAGGACCCGATCCGCCCGCCACCGGGCCGCCAGCCGCGGCACCACCTCCACGCTGCGCCCGGGCACCACCAGTAGGCGCGAACCCAGCCGAGCGAGGTCGGCCTCCAGCGCCTTCAGCGATTCCAGCAGGAACTGCATCCGGTGGGGCAGTTCCCGGGCCCGCTCCGGCGCGAAGAAGAAGGGGTCCAGCACGAACAGCGGGATCACTCCGCCCGTGGCCGCGGCCTCCGCCAGCGGACCGTGATCCGCCACCCGCAGGTCCTTGCCCCGGAACCACACGATGCTCCGCATGGCCCGAGGCTAACCCGAGCCATGCAGGAAGAAGGTCCCCTCAAACCTGGACAGGCTCAGCGCTCGAGCTTGAACCCGATCTGGATCGTCACCTGGAACTCGGCGACCTTGCCGTCCTGGATGCGGCCCCGCTGCTCGACCACCTCGAACCAGGCCATGTGGCGAATGGACTTCCCGGCCTCCTCCACAGCCTGCTTCACCGCCTCGGCGAAGCTGACCGGAGAGGTGCCGACGATCTCGACCTTCTTGTAGATGCCGGACATGGATGCCTCCTTGCCGCCGATTGTGGGCGGGGCGACTGGAGGTTTCATAGATCTATTTTCCGCAAACAATGAATACGGCCTGGCGCGAAGTCCTCAGATGGCCTGGCCGCCCCGCTCGCCGGTGCGGATGCGGATGCACTCCTTCAGATCCTGGACGAAGATCTTCCCGTCCCCCACCTCGCCCGCGCCATGGCGGGCCGTGCGGATGATGGTGTCCACGGTGATGCCTTCGAAGTCGTCGTTGCAGGCGATGGTGATCTGGATCTTGGGGATCAGGTTCGGCACGACCTTCTTGCCCCGCTGGACCACGATCTCCTGCTGGCGCCCGTGGCCGCTGACCCGGGAGACGGTGATCCGTTCGATCTCCGCTTCGATCAGGGCCTCGCGAACCTCGTCGAGCTTCTCTTCGGGGATGATGGCGGTGATGAGCTTCATCGGATCCTCCTGGTCCAGCCAAAGTTGAGCCTAGTCGAGCCTAGTTGAGATTGTTCAGCCCGTAGGCGCGTTCCCCGTGGATCTCGTGGTCGAGGCCGGTCTTCTCCACCGACTCGGCCACGCGGAAACCGACGACCTTTTCCACCAGCCAGGCGATGAGGAGCGTTATGACCACGGAGAACACGATGGTGGCGCCCACCGCGAAGGCCTGGACCTTCAGCTGGGCCAGGACGCCCCAGCCTGGGGACTTGGCGGCGGCTTCGGCCCACCAGGAATCCCGGATGAAGAAGGTGAGGCCCAGGGCCCCGACGATGCCGCCGGTCCCGTGGATTCCGAAGGCATCCAGGGAGTCGTCGTAGCCCAATCGGTTCTTCAGCATGATCATGCCGTAGCAGGTGCAGGCGGCGATGGCGCCGAGGGCCAGGGCCCCGCCCACCTGGACCACGCCGGCCGCGGGCGTGATGACCACTAGGCCCGCGAGGATGCCCGAGGCCATGCCCAGGCTCGTGGGCTTGTCCTCGCGGATGGTCTCAATCAGCACCCAGGTGAGGGCGCCCGCGGCCGCCGCCACCTGCGTGACCGTGAGGGCCCGGGCGGTCTCCAGGTTCGAGGCGATAGACGAGCCCGCGTTGAAGCCGAACCAGCCCACCCACAGAAGGCCCGCGCCGATCAGGGTGAAGGTCAGGTTGTTGGGGGCCATGGCGGTCTTCGGGTAGCCGTGGCGGGCCCCCAGGAACAGGGCCAGGGCCAGGCCGGCCACGCCCGAGGAGATGTGCACCACCGTGCCGCCGGCGAAATCGATGGCCCCCTTGGCCCCGAGGTTGAAGAAGTAGCCATCCGAGGCCCACACCCAGTGGCAGAGCGGGCAGTACACGAAGAGCACCCAGAGCGTGATGAAGGCCACCCAGCCCCGGAACGAGATCCGCTCCGCCACGGCCCCGGCGATCAGGGCGGGCGTGATGATGGCGAACTTGCCTTGGAACATGGCGAAGGCGTACTCGGGCACCCCCGCCGGAAGGATCGTGTGGTCGATGCTGCGGAGGAGGACCAGCCCGCGGCTCCAGCCGATAAGGCCGCCCAGGGCGTTGGGCCCGAAGCTGAGGGCGTAGCCCACCACCGTCCAAAGGACGCCCACCACGGCCATGGCCGAGAACGAATGCATCATGGTGCCGAGGACATTCTTGGTCCGGACCAGCCCACCGTAGAACATGGCCAGCCCCGGCACCATCAGCAGCACCAGGGTGGTGGAGGTCAGCATCCACGCCGTGGTGCCCGTGTCGTTCACCGGACCGGCGGTCCCGGCGGCCAGGGGAAGCCCCGCACCCAGGATGGCGGCGAGCGGAAGGGATCGCTTCCAGGTCATCGGTTCCTCCGAAAAAGCGTGCGGATCCAACCTATGCAATAAAGTCCTGGATTCTAAGTCAATTTAATAGGCCATCCATCCAACATAAAAAAGATTGATGCGGGCATAACCCAGGCACACGGGCCCGGAGCCGCTCGCCAGGCCAGAGGCGGGCCTTCCTTCAGGTCACCCGCTGGTCTCGCTGCCCAGTGCCACCTGCCAGAGTCCGGTGGGATCGGGATGCAGCAGCCACTCGGACACCACGGGGCGCCGGGTCCAGGCCCCCAGCTCGAGCTCCTGATCCAGCTGGCCGGCGCTCCAGCCGGCGTAGCCCAGGAACAGGCGGTACCGGGCCGTGGGATCTCCCAGCAGGGCTTCCAGCAGATCCTTGCGATGGCTCACGAAGTGCGTGAGGTCCACCACCGTGTCCTCCTCTTCGGGCAGGCCGCCCTGCACCAGGAGGATGCCCCGCTGGGGATCCACCGGTCCGCCCCGCCAGGCACTGGCCTCGGCGGAGCCCTCATAGGCCATGCCGCCCTCTTCGCAGACCTGGGCCAGGGACAACGGCAGGGGACGGTTCAGCACCAGCCCCAGGGCGCCTTCCTCGTCGTGCTCCACGACGAGCACCACCGCATGGAGGAAGTTGGGATCCAACAGCGCGGGGCTGGCCACCAGGAGACAAGGAGCTTCGGGCGTCATGATGCCGATGATGATAGCCCACCGCCCCGGTCCAGGAGCCCGGATAGCCTGGAAGGATGCGAACGCCCCTGCCATCCCACCTCGGCGCCCTCCGCGAAGGGGTGACCCTCCTCCTCCGTCACCCCTGGCTCGCCTTTGGCCTAGTCCTGCTGGCCATGGTGCTGGCCCAGCTGGGGCCCGCCCTGGAACTGGCGGCCGGAGCGACGCCCAGCCTGCTGACCCAGCCGATCTTCGGCTTCGCGGGCCTCCTTCCCCTGGAGATGTACTTCGTGCCGAAGCTGCAGGCCCGGCTGGACGCCGAGACCTTGGACACCCCCGGCAACCCGGCCGCCGGCTGGCGGGAAGGCTTCGATCGCCGCTGGGCCCTGGCCTTCCTCGTCCGCCTCGGCCTCAGCGTGGTCATCGGGCTCGGGCTGCTGCTCTTCCTGGTGCCGGGCATCGTGATCCTCACCCTGTTCGGCTGGGCGCCCATGCGCATGCTCCTCCGCGGAGAGGCACCGCTGGCGGCCCTCCGCTGGAGCCAGGCCTCGATGGTCCGCCACTGGCCGCGGATCGTACAGGCCGTGCTGGCCATGATGCTGGTGGCCCTGGTCTATCAGGTCGCCGCGGGCTGGAGCCTGGAGCGGCTGCTCCCCACGGCGGATCCCGACCTGGGGCCCAGCGCCCTGCTGCGGCTGAAGCATCCCGCCTTCTGGCTCTTCAACCTGCTGGGAGGGGCCATGAACCTCTGGCTCAGCTGCTCCCTGCTGGCCCTGTACCACCGGCTGGAAGCCGCCGTCCTGCGGCCCTAGCCTTCGTCGAGAAAGTACCCCGGGTCCTCGATCTCCACGAGCTCCCCCGCCCCCAGCTCCCGGCGCTGATCGGGACTCAGGGCCACTTCGATCCAGCGCGGATCCGTGCGGCCATTGAGGAAGTGGGCCGAGGGCTCGGCGGCGTCGAAGGCCTCGCGGGTACGCCAGAGGTGCACCCAGCCCACATGGTTGATGCGCGCCCAGACCTTCATGGCTGTCCCGTCCCCTTCAAGCCCGTCTGGCTCAAGTGCAGGGCCCCCCCGCTTCACCTTCCTTGCGGAGCACCGACACCGCATGGAGGAGCAGCGGCCAGGCCAGCTGGATCTGCTCCAGCGCCGCGGCCGGTCGGCCGGAGAGGTTCAGGATCACCGAGCGCGACGCGATGCCGCAGACCGCCCGGCTGGCGAAAGCCAGCGGATGGCCGCCCTTGGCGCGGATGAGTTCGCAAATGCCGGGAGCTTCCCGCTCGATGACGCGGCGCGTGGCCTCAGGCGTCGTGTCCCGGGGTCCGAATCCCGTCCCGCCGCAGGTGAGGATCAGAGGCACCTGCTCGGCCACGGCCCGGCGGAGATCCACCTCCAGGACCGCCGGATCATCGGGCATGAGCGAAGCGGTGACCCCCGCCACGCCCTGTCCCTTCAGCCAGCTGGTCAACAAGGGCGTGGACTGGTCCTGGTACTCACCCTTGGAGGCCCGATCCGAGAGGGTGACGAGGTGCACGCGATCCATGCGGAGTCCTCCCAGAGTTGGCATCGGTTGGGCATGTCCCATCTGAGGATGCCACAATGGGCCATGGTCGACGCATCCCTGTCCAGATCCATCCGTCCCGGGGCCGCCCTGGGCCTGCTCGGCGGGGGCCAGCTCGGCCGCATGTTCACCCTGGCGGCCCGCAATCTGGGCTTCCGCGTCCATGCCCTGGATCCCGGCCACGACTGCCCCGCGGGTCAGGTGGCCGATCTCGAAATCCGCGCCGCCTACAACGATGTCTACGCCGCCCAGGCCCTGGCGCGGGGCGTGGATGTGGTGACCGTCGAGTTCGAGAACATCCCGGCGGAAACCCTCGAGGCCGTGGCCACGATCCGGCCCATGCACCCCGGAGCCCATGTGCTGCACACCGTCCAGCACCGGCTCCGCGAGAAGCGGTTCCTGGCCGAGCACGCTTTCCCCGTAACGCCCTTCCGCGAGATCAACACCGAGGCCGATCTCCACGAAGCGACCTCGGCGCTGGGGTTCCCCTCGGTCCTCAAGACCGCCAGCTTCGGCTATGACGGTAAGGGCCAGAAGAAGCTGATGGGCACCGCCGACATTGGCCCGGCCTTCACCGCCCTGGGCGGTCAGCAGGGCATCCTCGAAGCCTGGGTGCCCTTCGAGTTGGAATGCAGCGTGATCTGCGCCCAGTCTGCCACCGGCGAAACCAGTGTCTGGCCCGTGGCCGAGAATGCCCACCAGAACCACATCCTCGACACGACCGTCTTCCCCGCCCGCATCCCCGCCGCCGCCGCGGCGAAGGCCCAGGCCATGGCCCTGGACATCGCCAAGGCCCTGGGCGTGGTGGGCATGTTGACGGTGGAGTTCTTCCTCAAGCCCGGGGGCGAGCTCCTGGTGAATGAGCTGGCGCCGCGGCCCCACAACAGCGGCCACGCCACCATCGACGCCTGCGTCACGAGCCAGTTCGAGCAGCAGGTGCGCGCCGTCTGCGGCCTGCCCCTGGGGGATACCACCCTGCTCCGGCCTGCCGCCATGGCCAACCTGCTGGGCGATCTGTGGCCGGCAGATGGTGAGCCGGCCTGGGAACGCCTCCTTGCCCATCGCGAGGTGAAGCTGCACCTCTACGGCAAGACCGACGCCCGCCCCGGTCGGAAAATGGGCCACCTCACCGCCCTGGCCGACACGCCGGAGGAAGCCCTGGCAAAGGTCCTCGCTGCCCGGGAAGCCCTGCGGGGATGATGCGCCTTGAGCCTCCGGGCCATCCCGGGCCACACTCGTTCTGACCGGAGGAGGGCGGTGGTGGACAGCGACCCGCAGGGGCCCAGGCCGGACTCCCGCCAGGACGAGGGGGATCCCGGGTCCGCCGGCGCCCCCTCGACCTCCACCTCGGGCGGCGATCAGGCGACGGCCCTGGTCCGTTTCGCCGAAACCGACGACACGCTGACCCCAGCCCCCCAGGCCCATCCGGGCGGAAAGCCTCTACCCCCCAGCGCGTCCGGCGAGAGCTCCGAAATCGCGCCCCACATGCGGACCCCGGGAGGAGATCCCTGGGACAGCCTTCCCGCCCCCGAAAGCGAGCCCGGCTCCAGCGGGCGCCAGGTACTCCGGGTGTTGACCCTGCCCGCCTGGAAGCACTACCGGAACCTGCGCTTCCTGGCCCAGGGCGGCATGGGCCGGGTGTTCAAAGCCTACGACCCCACCCTGAAGCGCACCGTGGCCCTCAAGTTCCTCCGGCGCGACGAACCGGATCTCGTGGCGAGGTTCTCCCTCGAGGCCCAGCACCAGGCCCGGATCGACCACCCGAACATCTGCCGCGTCTATGAGGTGGGCGAGTGGCAGGGCCAGAGCTACATCGCCATGCAGTTCCTGGAGGGCGAGACCCTCGATGTCGCGCGCCTGAACCTCACGCGGCCCGAGCTCGTCCAGATCATGGAGACCGTGGCGGAGGCCATCCATGCAGCCCACCGCACGGGACTCATCCACCGCGACCTCAAGCCCGCCAACATCATGGTGCAGCGCGGAGAGGCCGGCCTGACGCCCGCCATCCTGGACTTCGGCCTCGCGCGGGGACATGAGAACCAGCAGCTCACGCAGCAGGGGCTGGCGGTGGGGACGCTCCACTACATGGCACCCGAACAGGCCCAGAGCGACCACGCGAGAATCGACCGGAGAACCGATGTCTACGGCCTGGGCGCCACCCTCCACAAGGTCCTGACGGGGGAGCCTCCCTTTGCCGCGTTCGACGGGATGGAGGTCCTGCGCCGGACCCTCGAGGTGGAAGTGCCCTCTCTCCGCCGCCTCGTCCCAAACCTGCCGGACGACCTGGACACCATCACCCGCAAATGCCTGGAGAAGGATCCCGCGCGCCGGTATCCGAGCGCCCTCGCCCTGGCCGAGGACCTACGGCGCTGGCGTGAGGGAGAACCCATCCAGGCTCGGAAGCCCTCGCTCGCCTACCTCGCGCGCGTCTGGATCCGGAAGCATCGGCTGGTGACGGCGGTGGCGGGGGCCGCCCTGGTGGCGATCCTGGCCCTGGCGGGCGTGGCCCTGGCCACGGCGGCTTCCGCGCAGGCTCGGGCCCGTCATGCCCAGCATTTCGGTCAGGAGGCAGAGCGCATCGAGGCCATGCTGCGCTACGCCCACCTGCTCCCTCCTCACGATGTGCGGCCCGAGCTCGCCCAGGCACGGGCCCGCATGGCCGCGCTGGAAGCCGAGGCCCGCCGCGTGGGCCCCCTGGCCGCGGGTCCCGCGGCCTACGCCTTGGGACGCGGCCACCTGGCCTTGGGCGAGGTGGAACCCGCCCGACAGCTCCTGGAACAGGCCTGGGACAGCGGATTGAAGGGCCCTGAGGTCTCGCTGGCCCTGGGCCGCGCCTTGGCCGCCAGCTACCAGCGGGCGCTGGATCTCGCCCGGGCCCTGCCCTCCCGGGAGCTGCGCGAGGCCCGGGAAAAGGAACTGGCCCGCGACCTGCGCACCCTCGCCCTCACGCGGCTGCGGGAAGGCGCTTCCGCGGCGCTGGAAGCCCCGGCCTACCACGAAGCCCTGGTGGCCTTCATGGGTGGACAGTGGGACCAGGCCCAGGTTCGGGCCCGGGCGGCCCTGGCCGCCACGCCCTGGCTCTTCGAGGCCAAGCGCCTGGAGGGCGAGGCCCTCCTGGAATCCGCCAAGGCCCTGCCCAGCCCCGTGGAGGCGTTCCTGCTGCTGCAGCAGGCCGAGGCCGCATTAGCCGACGCCCGGCGCCTGGGTCCCAGCGACCCAGCCACGGCCCTGGCCGAAGTTCGCGTCCTGACCGAACAGGTCGCCCAGCGCCTCGCCTCGGGAGGCCAGGCCGAGGCCCTCCTCCTCAGGTGCCGGGAGGCTGTCCGGCGATCGCGCGCCCTTCAGCCCGATGCCGGCCAGGCCCCCGCGAATCTGGCCCGGGCCCTCATCCGCTGGGCCGAGTTGCGGCCCCCCAATGCTCCGGAGACTCGGGCCGCCCTCCAGGAGGCCGCCGCCCTGTCCGCTGAAGCCTTGCGGCTTTCCCCGGAGGACCCCGCCATCCTGGCCACCCGCATCCCCGTGCTCCTGGTCCTCGGCATCCGGGATCACCGGGCCCGCCGGATGGATCCCCTGCCCCTCTACCAGGAGGCCCAGGAGCTGGCGCGGAAGGCCCGCCTGCGCCATCCGCAGGAGCCCCTCTTCCCCGCCCTGCTCGCCAGCGCCTGCATGCGGCGCATGACCTGGGAGATCAACACCGGCACCCCCCCGTGGGCCAGCTTCGAGGAGGGACTGACCCAGGCTCAGGCCCTGCGCGACCGGTTTCCCGACTTCGTCGGCGGGTACCAAGGCCTGGCCACCCTCTGGGTGGAGCGGGCGGAGTACGAGCGGCGCCACGGCCTGGACCCCCGGCCCTCCGTAGCCGCCGCCCTGGAGGCCTTGAGTGCCGCCGCGCGCCGGGGCCTCCGACTCCGCCATGCGGGTTGGAACGAAGGGGATGCCCACCTGATCCGGGCTCAGTACCTCCTCGCCACCCAGGGCGGCGGGGAGGAGGACTTCCGGCGGGCCACCGAGGAATACCAGCGCGTCCTGACGGACAATCCCAACCTCCTCCAAGCCCATAACGCCTTGGCCGAGGCCGCTCTGGGGCGAGCCCAGAGCCGGCTGGAGCTGGGTCAGGATCCCCGGCCGATGCTGGCGGAAGCGGCGGATCACTTCGAGCGGATGGGCCATCGGTCCGCGGTGCCCGACCAGACCGAATACCTCAAGGGCCAACTCGCCCTGCTGCGGGGCCGCCTCCGCCTGGCCTCCAACGGCAACCCCGACCAGGACTGGGCCCAGGCCATCGCCGCCTTCCACCGGGCCGCGGCCCAGGGCGGCCTGGCCAAGGCCCAGCTTGGTTTGGCGGAAGCCCTGACCCGGGCCTATCGGCACCGGGGCCGGGCCCAGGATCGGGTTCAGGCCCTGGCCGCCGCCCGGAAGGCCCTGGAATTGGATCCCCTCCATGCCGAAGCGTGGCTCTGGATCGCCGTGGCCGAGCAGGAGGCCGCCCGGCGCGGCGACGAGCGCGCCCCGGCCCGTGCCGGGGAGGCCTGGAGCCGGGCCCTGAGCCTGGATGCCAATCTGCGCCGGACTGCCCTCAGCCTCGGAATGCCCTGAGCCTCAGGGCCACTCGGTGGGCATACAGTCGGGGGTCTTGAGCGCAACGAGGGCCGTGCCTCCGGCTTCGGGAGCCGTGGCCGCATCCTTCGGCTTCGCCTTGGGGCAGGCGCGGTCCCGCACTTCCTTGGCCATGGCGGGATCGTGCTTCACCTGGTCGTAGTAGTCCGCCAGCACATTCCAGCCTGCATCGCCCCAAACCAGGAGGCAGTTCTGGTCGAGATCCACGGGAAAGGTCTGGGGACCGCCGTCAGTCTCGACCGTCACGACGATGGAAGTGAGTCGGTTCATGCAAGCTCCTCGATGGGCTGCCGACAGGCTACCGGATCAGTTGCGCTGCATCTGCTCCAACAAAGAGCCCGCCCCCACTTCACCCTGGGCCCGGAGGAAGGCCAGCGTATGGGCCTCGGCCTGCTCGGCCAGGGGCGTGAAGGCCGTGGCGCCGCCCGGCCACTGGTCCTCGAAGAGAATGGCGTAACGCCAGGGCACGGCCTGGATCCAGGGGGCGCCGGTCGGATGGGCCACGGGCGGCGCCACCTGGGCCGCGGTGCGGCACCAGGTGAGGGCGGCCCGGGCCTTGTCCCAGACCACCGTGGAGGTCTGGTCCCGCTGGGCCTTGGTCTCGATGAGCCACATGGCCCCGGCGGTGCGGACGAGGAAGTCCGGCCAGTAGCGGCTCAGCTCGCCGAACCGCGTGCGGTAAGCCAGGCAGAGACTGTGGCGCCGTTCCAGGGGCTTGAACCAGGCCAGCACCTCACCGGATTTCTCTAGCACCTGCTCGATGAAGGCGCGCTCAAACCCACCGCCCTGGGCCCCCTCGAAGATCGACGGGAACACGCAGCGGGCATTGGCGATGCGCCGTGTCTCGCGGCCCCGCAGCACGGGCGCGCGACCATCCAATTCCGGGTCCGAAGCCCAGCCCCAGCCGCTCACGCCGATCTCGCCCGGGTGGGCGTCGTAGAGCTTCTGGAGCCAGCGGTCGCGGGCATCCTGCAGCTGCTTGAGGAGGTGCTGGTTCACCAGGGACTGCCGCAGGACGCGGGCATCCTCTGGACGATCGAGGGGATCGAAGTCGCTGCCGGGGAAGAGGTGCTTCTTCGCCACGGCCTGCACCACATCCACCATCTCGGCCCACTGGTCCGACAGCCAGGACTGGCCGCGGCGACCATCCACCAGCTGGTTGGCGAGGGTCGCCAGGGCCTGCTGGGCATCGGCAGACACCTCGGCGGTCCAGGCAACCTGGGTCTCCGTGACCACATGCTCCTTGGTGAACTGCACGCCCCGGTCCCGGCGCAGCTCATCCAGAGACCGCTGGTCACCGTAGGGCCTGAAGTTGCCGTCCTTCAGCAGCTCGCGCACATCTGGCAGGGGCGGATCCGCCCGCAGGAAGCCCAGGGGCCAGGCCAGATCGAACTTCGGCACCTGGGCCGCCTCCACGCCCACCGTGAGCAATTCCCCGATGGCGGTACGGCTCTCGTCCACCTCGCCTTCGCCGAAGGCCACGCCGGCATCTTCCAGATCCTTCAGCTTCTGGCGGAACTTGGGATGGTCCACCAGGTAGAGCATGTCCAGGGCCGTCATGGGCTCGCGGTGCTCCCACAGGTTGCGGGCATCCTCCACCTTCTGGGGCCACAGCTCCGGCCAGCCCTCCTCGCGGAACATCAGGCGCAGGCCGCGGCCGATGACCTGCTCCACCAGGATGGCGCTCTCGCCAGCCCGCAGGAACACGATCACGCAGATGGAATTGACATCGAAACCCTCCTGCAGCATGGCCACATTCACGATCACCTGCAGGTCATCCCGCCGGTCCGCGGCAAAGATGCGGCGGCGCAGCGCATCGTATTCGTCCTTCTTCAGCTCGCCCTTCCGGCCGCTGTGCAGCACCGCCACGCAGTCGGGAATGAGGCCGTGGTCGCCGATGCGCTCGCGGTTCAGGAAGGCCACGGCCTGATCCGCCAGGGAAGTGTCCTCGGCCACCACCATGAGCTTGGGGACCGCAGGGACACCCAGTAGGCGGAATCCCTTTTCCACCCAGTGGCGCTTGGCCAGGCCCACATCGATGAGGGCCTTCTGGCTTTCGGTGAGTACGCCCTCTTCGGCCCGGTGGGCTTCGCCGTCCTCGGGCAGACGCGGATCCTTCACCAGCCAAAGCTGCTTCACCAGCATGTCGCGCTGGGCCTCGCGCAGGCCGTAGTCGCAGAGGATGTGGGGGAACCACTTCCGCGTGACCTGCTTGCCCTTGCCCCGGCCTCCGCTCACCTGAAAGAAGGGCGTGGCGCTGAAGTCCCCGCGCCAGCCCAGTGAATCGCCATGAAGGGTCACCTGCTCCTCGCGGATGGCCGTCAGCGCCTGCTCCCACACACCCTCCCCGCCGGCGTAGCCCTTCTCTTCGGGATTGGTGTGCGTGTGATGGGCCTCATCGTTGAAGACGATGAGATCTGGTGCCTGGGCCAACCACTCGCGCAGCACCAGGTAGCGCGGGTTGCCACGGTCGCTGACGCTGCCGTACTTCGGCAGGTCCAGCAGTTCGGCGGGATGCTCGGCGTCCTCCTCCTCGCCGCTGCGGTCCATGAGGGCCTGCCAGTTCACCACGAGGGCGAAGGCCTCTGGCTGGGGCGTGGTTTCCATCACCTCGCGGCCGTCCAGGGCCCGGAAGGTGCCAAAGAAAGCGTCCTGGCGGGCATTGGGCAGGAAGAGCGCCCGGAACTTCCGCAGGTCCGCCTGCTGGAGGTCGCGGTTGCCCCGGGCATCCTCGGGGCCCAGGAAAGCATCCAGGATGCGGCCATGCACCACCAGCCCCGGCGTCACCACCAGGCAACGCCCCGAGAAGGCCCGCTCGCGCCAGGCCCGCTCCGCCAGATCGAGCCCTTTGGACCCGGCGCTTTCCAGGGCCAGGCGGTTCAGCACCTGCCAGACCAGCAAGGCCTGGAGGATCCAAGTCTTGCCCGTGCCTGTGGCGAGCTTGAAGCCATAGCGCGGCTGGGGGTCCTCCCACCAGGGCGCGAAGAGCGGATCGCGGTCCTCCGGCGCGCCCAGGTGCGCGTGCAGCCCGTGGAGGAAGCCGCCCTCGGTCGGCAGCTCACGAGCCAGCACCTCATGCACATAGATGGCCGTCTCGATGGCCAGCCGCTGAGCCGCGTGGAAGCCCGCCCCCTCATGCTCCGTGGCGAACCAGTGATGCAGCAGCTCTTCCGTGATCGCCGAAACGCCCGGATACCCCGCCTCCGCCCAGGCCCGCACTTGCGGCTCCAGCAGGTCCGGCAGCACCGGCCCGCCATGCAGAGCCTTCACCTGCTTTTCAAGATTCGCCATGAGTCACCGCAGATGAATTCAGCCAGGGGGCTGGGAAATAGATGACCGAACAACACGTTTTTCTATCCCCTCCATCCCCTTCATCCTGGCTAATTTTTCTTTTTTCTTTAGCCAGGATGAAGGGGATAAAGGGGATTTTGGAAAGCGGGCTTTCCCTTCTTGTGTCTCCCCTTCATCCTGGCTGGAAACCTTTGGGAGCCGGGGATGAGCGTGGATGATGCACTCACGGAGCGGATCATTGGCTGTGCGTACCAGATAGCCAACACGCTGGGTCCCGGCTTTCTCGAAAAGGTCTACGAGAACGCTCTGGCCCATGAACTGCGCAAGGCCGGCCTCTCGGTCACGCAACAGCAGGGCATCGAAGTCCGCTACGACGGGATCCTGGTGGGTGATTTCATCGCGGACCTGATCGTGGAAGGGACCGTGATCATCGAGCTGAAGGCCAGCCAGGAACATTCGGATTTCTATACCGCCCAATGCCTCAACTACATCAAGGCGACCCGAAAGCCCCTCTGCCTCCTCATCAACTTCGGACGAGCCAAGCTCGACATCCGCCGCTACGAGCGGAGGCCTGGGGTCGATCAGACACAGCCCTGAAGCCAGGAGCCTCTTTCTTTTAAAATCCCCTTTATCCCCTTCATCCTGGCCAATTCTTTGCTTTTTCTTTAGCCAGGATGAAGGGGATGAGAAAGCAACGCCATTCACAGCTTCTCCTCCTTCATCCTGGCGAACTTCAGGCCTCCGGCAGCAGCCCCGACCAGGCGGCGTCGTTGCCGAACCGGAAGCCAGGAATCCTTGTCTGTTGAAATCCCCTTTATCCCCTTCATCCTGGCCAATTCTTTGCTTTTTCTTTAGCCAGGATGAAGGGGATGCAGGGGATAAAAAAGGAATTCCAGTCACGCTTTTATGCTCCTCATCCTGGCAGAGATCACCCTTCAGGTAGCAATCCTGACCACGCGGCGTCGTTGCCGAAGACATCCACCAGGCGCAAGCCGAGCCGCCGCCCGGGCCGGGGCTTGATCAGGATCTCAGTGGCGGTGGCCACGCGGCGCACGCGCTTGCCCAGACCGCGCAGGTCCTGCCAGGTGCTGGTGAAGGGACGCTTGCCGTCCTCCCCGCCCAGATCATCGTCCAGGCACCAGAAGTCGATGAGGCTCAGGCCATCCGGGCCGCCCGCCTTCTTCAGCCAGTCGGTCTTCTCTTGGTCGCTCAGCTTCTCGAAGCCCTTCAGGCCCGCGGGCACGCTCCGAAGCAGGTAGCGGGTGAGGCGCACCTGCACGCGCAGGAGGTGCTCCCCATCCCGCTCCACCCAGCCCAGGGCCTGCACTGAAGGCTGGCCGAGCCAGGGCTTCTCGAAGAAGGCCACCTTCTCGCGGAGCCGCTCCACCTCGCGGTCCTCGGGACCGGCCCCTTCGGGGATCTTCTTGAGATGCTCGATGATGTCCGTGGGGATGAGGCGCGGCTCGACCTTGGAGATGTCCGACCCCAGCAAGCGCTGGAGGCTGGCGTCGAAGTTCAGCTCGAAGTCCCAGCCCAGGGCCACCAGCTTGCTGTAGCCGCCACCATCCAGCGTCTTCAGCAGGGCCACGGCCTCGGCCACGCGCTTCGCCGACAGGGGCCGGTCGGGATCGCCCACCAGCACCAGGCGGCGCTGGAATCGGCCCGTTTCCGCATCGTTGTAGGCCTGGGTGCCCAGGTTGCGCTCCTGAGGGTGGGGCTGGGCCCCGAAGAGCGTGAGCACCAGCGGGCCCACCTGCCGCAACCGCGTGTCGCTCAGGTAGATCATCTGCCGCTGGTAGTTGCCCAGGTTCTCCACCACGAAGGGCGCGCAGCGCGTGCGACCATCCGGGCGCTGGAAGGCGATGCCGCCGCTGCCCTCGGTGCCCAGCCGCACCAGCCGGTTGCGCGTCACCTGCAGCGAAGCCTTGCCCAGGTCCGAGGTGATCCAGCGGCGGCCCAGCTTTTCGGCCACAGCCGCTGTGGTGCCTGAGCCGCAGAAGAAATCAGCGACGAGGTCATTGGGGGAACTAGAGCTCAAAAGAATCCTGCTGACCAAGTTCTCGTTCTTCTGCGTGTCGTATCCGACTTTTTCTCCGGAGAAACTCATGATCTGGATCGAATCGAGGCGATCAAGGTCGCTCGCGTTCCAGACATCCTCGATGGGATAGCCCTTGCCTGTGGGGGCGGCGCCGTCCCTTCTTACATAACCCTCTGGGTACGGGATGTACTGCTTCGTGAAGTGGAGCCGGTCCGTGTTTTTTGCGTACATTAAAATCGTGTCGTGATTCCTGATCCAGTTGCAGGCCGCGGATTTGTAACCGGAAATCCAGCCGATGCGCCAGATGAGTTCGCGCTGGAAACAGGTCCGGCCGAACACCTCGTCCATCAGCACCTTGATGTAATGCGAGGCGTTCTCATCGCATTGGACATAGATCGCCCCATCCTCGGAAAGCAGCCGCTTCATCAGGTGAAGTCGCGGGGCGAGCATGTCCAGATAGGAATCCAGTCCGCCTTCCCAGGTGTCCCGGTAGGCGAGCCGCTCCAGCGCGGACATGTCCGCCTGGATCGGGCCGTCCTCCAGCGTGATCCGGTGACCGTAATCGGCGGCGGAATCATAGGGCGGGTCGATGTAGATGAGGTTGATCCTGCCTTCGTAGCCCTGGGCCAGCAAGGCCTGCATCACCATCAGGTTGTCGCCCCAGATGAGGCGGTTGCAGTCGTGGGTGTCCACTTCCTGAGTGGCGGGCTCCAGGGGCAGGCGCGGGCCCGCCTCACCCGGATTGGGCACCACCACTTCGGCGATCTGGAAGCCCAGGTTCTTGGGGTTGGGCGCCCGCTTGGGCTTGCTGTCCCACACCAGCCGCGCCGTATTGCGCTTCTTGCGCCGAGGCACGCCGCCATCGGCCGCCTCTGAGGCGGATCCGCCCACCGGATAGGCCTCATCCAGGCCTTCCTCCTCATCCACCATGCGGGGCTGGGCCTCCGGCCGCGCCTTCTCCTGGAAGGGCCGCAGGGAGAAGTCCTGTGGGTCTGAGGGCATGGCGGCTTTCGACGACTGACAACTAAGTTGTCCCAAATGCCGCGCCCCGACTAGCTCTGATCGGCCGTCTTCCAGGGCGGCCTGGCCGCGGCCGAGACTGGACCTCATGTCACGCCTCTTCGACCGTTGCCCTCGATGCCCGGGCGCAAGGTCTGGCAAGGGCCTTCGACAACTTAGTTGTCTTGTCTGGAGCCACGCGTGAACTCGGCCAAGGGCCGACCCAAGGCCAGGCACTGGTTCCCCGAGAACCTGAAGGCCATGCGCGAGCAGATGGGCCTGGGCCAGCGGGCCTTCGCGGACTACCTGAATGTGACGCAGCAGACCATCTCCCTCTGGGAACAGGGCAAGCGCGAGCCGGGAAAGCGCACCTGGACGCTGCTGGAGCAGAAGCTGCACACCACGCGGGCCGAATTGGATTCCGGCCCCCTCGACACGCAGCTGGATCCGCGGGTGGCGGAATCGAAAGCCTTCGCCAAGTCCGTCACCCTGCCCCCGCCGCGCCAGGGCAGCCCCATCACTGGGATCGAGCTGAACGGCTTGGCCGCCGAGTCCATGGACCTGACCAAGGCCCAGCGCCTGCTGCGCGAGGCCGTGCGCCAGGGCAAGCCTGTCTGGTTGATCCGGGGCTGAGCCAATTCTTTGCGGGCGAGCCAGGATTCAACAGAAAAGCATTAGCCAGGATGAAGGGGATGGAGGGGATGACAAGAGCAGCTTCTTGAAATCCCCTTGATCCCCTTCATCCTGGCTAGAAATCAGTTTCCTGGCGCCCTCTCACCACCGCGTCCATCCCAGCACCCACAGGACGCCCAGCACGGCCAGGGCGTCGCGGTCACCGGGATCCATGCGCTCGTTGCGGCGGGCGAGTTCTTCGGGACCGGGGCCGCGCACGACGACGCGGTGGGTGTCCTGGGCGGGATCCTCCAGCAGCACCCAGTCCGGGGCCGTGCGGCCCACCACGGCGGCGCCCAGGCGCGGAGCGCCCAGTTTCCAGCGGACCTCCAGGGGCTCCCACTGACCGGCGTTCATCAGGCGCCAGGGACCTTCAGCGGGTGCGGCGCCCAGGTCCAGCACCGCGTCCCGGTCCAGGAAGCGCACGATGAGCCGGGCCTGGGGTGGTGTCGTGGATTCAGGCGCACGGCAGCCGAGGCCCATCAACAGAAGCAGGGAGAGGTACAGGAACCGCATCGGACCTCCCTGCTGAATGGTGGACCGGGCTACCCGACCTGGGCGGGAACCTCGCCGTAGATGTTGTCCCGCTGCCAGGGCTCGTAGCCGGCGGAGCGGATCATGCGAGTCATCTCGTCCTTGTTCACGCTGTAGCAAGTGCCCGCGGCGCTGACGACATTCTCCTCGAGCATGAGGCTGCCCATGTCGTCGCAGCCGTAGTGCAGGGCCAGCTGGCCGGTCTTGCGGCCCATGGTGACCCAGCTGCTCTGGATGTGCGCGAAGTTGTCGAGGAAGATGCGGGCCACGGCGATGGTGCGGAGGTACTCCACATCCGTGGGCTTGGGCACCTTGCCTTCCCAGGGCGTGTGGCCGCTCTGGAAGGGCCAGGCGGCGAAGGCCGTGTAGCCACCGCCATTGTTCCGGGCCAGCGCGCGGTCCTGCTGGTCGCGCAGGGCTTCCAGGTGCTCGATGCGCTCGGCCAGGGTCTCGGTGATGCCGAACATCATGGTGCCGGTGGTCTTCACGCCCTCCTCGTGGGCGGCCTCCATCACCTCGAGCCACTTGTCCCGGCCGCCCTTCAGCGGCGCGATCTTCTTCCGAATGCGGTCCACCAGGATCTCCGCGCCGCCGCCAGGGATGGAGCCTAGGCCCGCCTCGCGCAGATCCGCAATGGTCTTGCCCAGCGTCTGGCCGCTGAGCTTGGCCATCATCTGGATCTCCACCGGCGAGAAGCCGTGGACCCAGATGCCCAGATCGTGGTGAAGGTAGCGCACCAGGTCCAGGTAGTAGTCCCAGGGCAGGTCCGGGTTCACGCCGCCTTGCAGCAGGAAGCCCGTGCCGCCGATGGCCTGGGTCTCCTCGGCCTTCTGCTTCAGCTGCTCCTTCGTCAGCACATAGCCGCGGCTGTCGCCGGGCTTGTGGTAGAAGGCGCAAAAGGTGCAGTAGACATTGCAGACATCGGTGTAGTTGACATTGCGATCAATGACATAGCTGACGCGCCGGGGATCGGCATGGCGGTCCCGGACTGCGGTGGCGGCGACGGCAAGGTCGGGCAGCTCGGCCTGTTCGAGAAGCACCAGGGCTTCGGCGGCGGAGATCCGGCGCCCCTGGAGCACGCCCTCCAGGATGGCTTCGGGCGAGGCGACGCTCTTGAGCATGTCTAGACCTTGTACCCCATCACCTGGAGGCAGCGGCGGCAGACGCAGTCCTGGCCCTCGACCCCGTGCTGGAAGTGCTCCAGCGTGTAGGGATTCCGGCACTTCTCGCAGATCTGGGTGGGCTCGGTGGTGGTCTTGGGGGCGTAGAGGTGAGTGGGATCGGGCATGGCAGACTCCGGATCTTCAAGGATACCAAAGGCGGCCCCGCCGGGCCGCCTTTGGTCGGAAAAGGCAGGGACGCCTACTCTTCGACGGCGCCAGCCTTGGCACTTTCGTGGGGGCGGGTGTTGCGCTTGCCCTGGAGTTTGCGAGCCTGCACATCCAGCTTGTCGATGGCCTGGGTGATGCTGGCGTACATGTCGTCCGTGGTGGCGGAGGCCACGAAGGCGCTGGCGCGGGTCTTCAGGGTGACCTCGGCCGCGTGGCGGTGCTTCTCCACGCTCAGGATCACATGGACATCGATGATGTCGTCCAGGTAGGTGGCCATCTTGTCCAGCCGCTCCTTCGTGAACTGCTTCAGGGGCTCGGTGAGCTCCATGTGGCGGCCGGTGTAGTTGACCTTCATGGGACACTCCTGAAAAGGGCCGGGTGGCCCGTGGATCGTGGATCCGGCCCTATTATCGGCGCCGGCGCTGGGAAGCTGGTGGAATCTTCAGTTCCTCCCGGTACTTGTTCACCGTGCGGCGCGCCACCTTGATGCCATCCCGTTCCAGCAACCCGGCGATGGCCTCGTCGGAGAGCGGCTTGGCGGGATCCTCGGCCTGCACGAAAGCCTTGATCCTGTGTTTCACCACAGTGGCGGAGATGTCGGATTCCTTGGGCCGGGCCGAGAAGAAGTAGTTCAGGTCGTAGAGGCCCTGCGGGGTGTGGATGGTCTTGGCCTTCACCACGCGGCTGATGGTGCTCTCGTGGAAGCCCGTCGCCTCGGCCACATCGCGCAGCACCATGGGCCGAAGGCGCTCGATGCCGTGCTCGATGAATTCCTTCTGCAGTTCCACGATCTGGGCCGACACGCGGAGCACGGTGCGGTTGCGGTCCTCCACGCCGCGGATGAAATCCCGGGCGCTGCGGAAGCGTTCGCGGATGAAATCCTTGTCGCACTTGGCTTCGCTGGAGGCCATGAAGCGCTGGTATTCGCCGTTCACGCGTAGGCGGGGCAGGCCCTCGTCGTTGAGGTAGACCTTCCAGTTGCCATCGTCGCCCCGGAGCACCACCACATCCGGCTTCACCACGCGCTCACCCTCGGGGTCGAAGGCCCGGCCCGGCGAGGGGTTGAGGTGCTTGAGCTGTTCCATGGCCAGGCAGAGTTCTTCATCCGTACAGCCCAGGGCCTTGCGGAGCTTGCCGCTGTCGCGCTGGGACAGCTGCTCCGAATGATCCTGGATGATGCGGACGGCCAGATCGTCGGGTTCCGCGCCCGCGTGGCGCAGCTGGAGCAGCAGGCTCTCCTGCACCGTGAAGCAGCCCACGCCGGAGGGATCGAACTCCTGGAGCACATCCAGCGCCGCGCGAAGCTCTTCCTCAGTGACGCCGAAATCCGCCGCCAGCGCTGCAGGGCTGACCTCCACGGAAGGCTGGTCGGGATCCAGACGGATGAAGCCCTTGGGATCCATCCGGTCGATGAGCCGCTCCACCAGGGGCGCCCGGGGGTCCTCGTGCTCCAGCGTCTCGTAGAGCTGGCCCACCAGGTGATCCTGCAGCGATTCAAAGGCGCTGAGCCGGTCCTCCCAGGAGAGGCGGTCCTCTTCCGGCAGGTTGCTGGTGCGGGGGAGATCCTGGTCCCAGCTGTTTTCCGCGCCCAGTTCGGTTTCCTGGACCTGGGCCACGCCCTCTTCCGTGAACCGCTCCAGATCGTTTTCGGGATTCATTTCACCCGCCGCGTCCAGCATCGGTCCCAGATCGACGGTGTCCACCCCCTCGGGCAGCTCGACGCCATCGGAGGCCTGATCGCCCGAGGCTTCCGTCACATCCGAATCGCGTCCCTCCTCGATGGCCTCGAGGGTCGGCACCTCGTCGCTGTCCTCGGCCAGCTCCAGCAGGGGGTTGTCCTCAAGTTCCCGCTCGATGGTTTGCGACAGTTCCTGCAGGTTCATCTGCCACAGCTTGAGCTTCAGCTGCATGGCCGGCGTGAGCGCGAGGGTCTGGCTCTGGGCCAGGCGCTGGGAGAGGAAGGGACCGGCAGCCATCAGTCCAGCCTGAACCGGTCGCCCAAGTAGACCCGGCGAATGTCCGGATCCTCTGCGATCTCACTGGGCAAGCCGTGTTTCATGATCATCCCGTCCGCCAAGATATAGGCGCGGTCGGCGATCTGCAAGGTCTCGCGGACATTGTGGTCGGTGATGAGCACGCCGATGCCTCGCGCCTTGAGGTCGGCGATGAGGCCCTGAATCTCCAGTACGGACTTGGGATCCACGCCGGCGAAGGGCTCGTCCAACAGCATGATGCGGGGCTCGGTCACCAGGGCCCGCGCCAGTTCGCAGCGTCGTCGCTCGCCGCCCGACAGGCTCATGCCCAGCGTGTCGCGCACCCTGTCCAGATGGAAGTCGGCCAGAAGCCGCTCACAGCGGTCCTTCTGCTCCGCCTTCGGGACCGGCTGCAATTCCGCCAGTGCCATGAGATTCTCCCACACCGTCAAACCCCGGAACACGCTGGACTCCTGGGCCAGGTAGCCGATGCCCAGTCGCGCCCGCCGATGCATGGGCAGGGCCGTGACATCCTGCCCCAGCCAGCGGATGCTGCCCCGGTCCGGGGCCTCCACGCCCACCACCATGTAGAAGGTCGTGGTCTTGCCGGCCCCGTTGGGTCCCAGGAGCCCCACCACTTCACCCGTGCCCACGCAGAGACTCACATCCCGCACCACGGTGCGGTCGCCATAGCGTTTCTGGAGGTTCACGGCCTCAAGGCAGGGAGTCTGCTCGGTCATGGCTCTATCAGAACATACTGGCTGCCCGATCGCGCCGAGGCCGCGCGCCGTGGCCGGCGCGCGGATAAAAGTCCTAGCGGGAGGTGCGCCCGGGGGTATAGGGGGCCTTGGCGGTCTCCAGAGCGTCCTCCAGAGTCTTCAGCAGCCCCGAAGCGGCGTCGAACCGGCCCTGGAAGGCCTTGAGCCCCTCCTCGGCCCAGGCCAGGTTCTGGCGCTGGGTGCCCGTGGGCAGCTGGGTGGTGGCCCAGACGCTGCCCGTGACCTCGCCGACGCGCCCCAGAACACCTGGGGCCGTGGGCTCCTGACGGGAGGCCACGGTGGCATCGCCGCTCAGCAGGCTGCGCAGGTCCTTCAGCTCACCGTGGAGCGTACGAGCTCGGGCCAGCAGGGCCGGATCCGCCGCTGGCGATTCAAGGAGGGCCTTCCGCACATGGTCGAGCCGGTTCTGGGCCTCGGTCAGGCGCTCCGAGGCGGCCATGGCCGCGCGCTGGGCCTCGCCCATGCGTGCGCAGAACGAGCTGAACTCCACCCACTGGGCGGGCGACAGCCGGTCGGCATCCAGGGGCTTCACCTCGAAGGCCACGGGGCCCGCCACGGGCTTCAGCACTCCGTCCACCTGGAAGGCCAGGGTGGCCTGGTA
Source organism: Geothrix sp. (assembly GCA_019449415.1). Classification (GTDB taxonomy): domain Bacteria; phylum Acidobacteriota; class Holophagae; order Holophagales; family Holophagaceae; genus Geothrix; species Geothrix oryzae. The sequence continues at coordinate 243,931 of JAGRPP010000023.1, read as the reverse complement.
GCGGCCCGGCGCCGCCAGAGCCCCGTGGGCGCCGTAGTCCCATGGATCGCGCTCACCCGGAACCTTCAGGCGGATCGGCGCGGGATTCGGGAAGCGCAGATCCCACGCCACACGGTGCAGGCCCTTCTCGGATTTCCCCGTGATGCGGCGCACCACCTGTCCGTCCGCGGCGGCGATGGTCAGCACCGCCGTGGGCGCGAGCTCGCGGTCCTCTGCGCGCAGCGCGTCCCAGGAGGGAGTCGCGGGATCCTGCCCGGCCTTCACGGCGTCCTTTTCCTGAGCCTGGCGCTGCTTCTTCAGGGTCTTCGGCTCCGCCTTCACATGGTAGGTGAACACCGCACCGAACGGCGGGTTGGGCGCCAGGAAGAGCGCCTCGCCCTGGAAGGACTTCCCGGGCCCGCCGAAGGGCACGGCGGGCACATAGGCGAGGGCGGGCCGGAGGCCAAACAGGTGGGCCTCCTGCTCCAGATGCTCGGCGCGGGCTTCGCGCAGGGCCGTCAGGTCGTCCAGGACATAGAACCCCCGCCCGAAGGTGGCCACGACCAGATCGCCCTCCCGGGCCTGGATGGCCAGGTCCTTCACAGCGATGGTGGGCAGGTCCGTGAACTTCGACCAGGACTTGCCGGCATCGAGGCTGAAGAACAGGCCGAACTCCGTGCCGCAGTAGAGAAGGCCTTCACGGGCCGGATCCTCCCGCACGGTGTAGACGCTGCCGCGCTCGGGCAGGCCTCCGGCAAGGGCTTCCCAGCTGCGGCCGCGGTCCCGCGAGCGCATCAGGTAGGGCTTGAAGTCGCCGGTCTTGTGGTTGTTGAAGGCGGCGTACACCGTGCCGGCCTGGTGCGGGCTCGCGCTGAGGCAGGCCACATAGGTGAGGTCGGGCACACCGGGGAAGCGCTCGGTTTTCCGCCAGACCTTGCCGCCATCCTCGCTGATCTGGATGAGGCCATCGTCGGTGCCGGCATAGAGCAGCCCTTCCACCTTGGGGCTCTCGGTGAAGGCCACGATGTTGCCGAAGAAGCTGGTGGAGGCGTTGCGGGCCACGGCATCCACGCTCTGCACCTTGTCCATGATCTTCAGGCGGCTGCGGTCGATCTTCCGGGTGAGATCGGGGCTCACGGCCGTCCAGTTGTTTCCGCGATCGTCGCTGCGGAAGAGTTTCTGTGCGGCGAAGTAGAGGCGCTTCGAGTTGTGCGGGCTCAGCAGCAGCGGCGCATCCCAGTTCCAGCGGTAGGGTTCCTCGCCGGGCGCCGGCTGGGGCTGAAGCTCCACGCGCTCGCCCGTGCGGCGGTCGAAGCGGGCCAGGCCGCCGTACTGGCTTTCCGAATACACCGTGTCGGGATCTTCGGGATCCGCCTGGCTGTAGAAGCCATCGCCCCCCTGTGTCACGAACCAGTCGTGGTTCGTGGCTCCGTGGAGATTGCGGGTGCGGCTGGGGCCGCCCATGGAGTAGTTGTCCTGGGTGCCGCCGTAGATGGTGTAGAAGGGCCGGGCATTGTCCACGGCCACGCGGTAGTACTGGATGATCGGCAGGTTGGCCTTGAACTCCCAGGTGGCGCCACGGTCGCGGCTCTCGTAGACGCCGCCGTCGCAGCCGGAGATCAGGTGGTCCGTGTTCGCGGGATCGATCCAGAGCGCGTGATTGTCGACATGCTTGTGGGTCTCGCCCACGCGCCGCCAGGTCTTGCCGCCGTCTTCGGTCACCTGCATCCAGGTGTCCAGGGAGTAGACGCGCTTCGGATCCTTGGGATCGCAGAAGAGCTCCTGGTAGTACTGGGCGCTCCCCGACACCATCTCGTTGCGGCGCTCCCAGTTCCGCCCTCCGTCGATGCTGCGGAAGAAGCCCCCCGCCTTGTTGGCGGCTTCGATGGTGGCGTAGACCGTGTCCGGCTCGCCCTCGGGGATGGCCAGACCGATGCGCCCCATGTCCTCCTTGGGCAGGCCCTCCTTCAGACGGGTCCAGGTCTGTCCGCCGTCCAGGCTCTTGTGGATGCCCGCGCCGGGACCGCCATCCACCATGCCCCACACATGGCGGCGCCGCTGGTACGAGGCCGCGTACATCACATCCGGGTTCCGGGGATCCATCAGCACATCCGTCACGCCGGTGTGGGCGTCCACGGTGAGCACGGCCTTCCAGGTCTTCCCTGCATCCGTGGACTTGTAGAGCCCGCGCTCCCCGCCTTCCTTCCACAGCGGGCCCTGGGAGGCCACGAACACCACCCGGCTGTCCCGGGGATCCACGAGGATCTTCGCGATGTGCTCGCTGGTCTTCAGCCCCATGTTCTCCCAGGTCTTCCCGCCGTCGAGACTGCGGTACACACCATCGCCGTAGGCCACGGAGCGCTGCGAGTTGTTCTCGCCCGTGCCCACCCAGACCGTGAGGGGATCGCGGGGGTCGATCGTGATGCAGCCGATGGAGAAGGAGCCTTCCTTGTCGAAGATGGGCGACCAGGTGGTGCCCCCATTAAGGGTCTTCCACACGCCGCCGGAGGCCGCCGCCACATACCAGGTGTCCGGTTTCCGGGCATCGATGGCGATGTCGCCCACCCGGCCCGAAGTGACGGCGGGGCCGATGTTCCGAAAGGGCAGCGCCGCCAGGGGCGAGTCCTTGGAGGCCGCGGCCTCCGGCTTGGCCGCCGGCTTGGCGGCGGGTGCGGCCAGGACCGGCGCGGCCACCAGGATGAAGGCCAAGGGCGCAAGGGAACGGAATCGGGACATGGTGCCTCCTAATACGAGGTTTGCCCCATCATGCCCGAAAAGCGCCCGGCATCACCAGCCGGAGCCTGCCCCCTTGCCGCGCACCCGACCTTGCCACCGCACGGTCTGGGGTCCGGGCTCCAGCTCCAGGGCCTCGCCCTGGCCTTCGCCGAGGCGCCCGCGCAAAGTCACGGTCCCCTCCGCCTGGATGAGCCGTACGGTGCGGTCAGGCCCGACGGTGACGATCACGGTGTCCGCCGCCAGCCGCCAGCCCTGGCCCTGGCACTCCACCCCGCCGCCGAGGGTGATCTTCTGGGCCTCGCTCTGGCCCCGCTCCGCCCGCAGGAACAGGTCCCCGTCCGCAGCGGCCAGGGTCCCGCTCAGGCCTTCGGGAAAGCTCACCACCTCGCCCTGACGGACGATGCGCGGCCCGGAGAGCCGCTCCCGCAGCCGGCTCCAAGCGGCGGGGCGGCCCGTCAGCGTCCAGAGTGCGTCCTCCCAGACGAGCTTCGCCCCCCGCAGGCTTCCGCCGGAAAACAGGTTCAGCTGTACGGGACCTTCGATGGTCCAGGCCCGGGGATCGCCCTGCCCCGCCCCGCCCGTGAAGGTGCCCTCCTCCCCGCGGCCCAGGACCGGCGCCTGGAGCTTCCAGCGGCGCGTGGCCCGCTCCACCAGGATCCGCGGCGACGAGAGGCTGCGCCGCCCCCAGGTGAGCAGGGCCTGACCTTCCGCCGCAGCATGACCGATCGGCAGGGAGGCCGGCAGGTCCTGGCCGGGCGCTTCCCGCATGAAGACCCGCGGGGCCTTCAGCATGAGGCGCTGGCCATCCAGGGGCTGATCCCAGACCACGCTCCCCTCGAGGCGCAGTCCCGCCGGGGTCCAGCGCGCCCCCTCCGTGGACAGGTGCTCCTCCCCGCCGGCCACTGCCCGGCGCGCCCGGAAGCCCCTCAGCTCCACCTGCTGGAAGCGGGCGCCCGGGGCGGGACGCGGGGCCACCCCTCCCTTGGCCTCACCCCGCCAGCCGTCGGCGCGCTCGAAGGCCAGGGGCCCCGGCCAGATCACCGTATCCGGCGTGAGATCGGCCACCGAGGCCTGGAGCGAGCCTTCCGCCAGGCTCGCCCTCACCCCTTCCAGGTGGCCCGACAGGAACCCCGGCGTGGCCCAGAGCCGGTCGGCGTCCATGGCCTTGAGCGTGGCGGGGGCCGTGCCGTCCGTCGGCGCCAGCCAGCGCACGGGGCCCCGCTCCACGCGGAAGCGGCCGTCGATCTCCCGGCGCCAGCCCGCGGGCAGGTTCCAGGTGCCCCGGGTGGAACCCTCCAGGGATTCCCAGTGCAGGGGGGCCAGGCCCTCCCATTCCCCGCCAGTCCAGCGGAGGGCCGGGCCCTCGCTCTCGATGCGGCCCTTGCCGAGCGGAGTGGTGGTCCCGGGCTGGGCCACGCCCAGGTCCATGGGGCCCTGTAGGGTCCAGACCCCGGTCTGACGGCGGGCCTTGGGCGAGAGCAGACGCCACTTCCCGGCCGGCTCGTCCAGGGAGCCCCTCACCTGGTCCAGGCGCAGATCCTCTTCGGAGCCTTCGATGGTCTTGTAGGCCAACACCATGCGGTTCTGGCCCAGCTGCTCCGTGAGGGTGCCTACGCTGCCCTTGGTGCCTTCGCCGAACAGCGGATCGCCGCCCACGGTGCGGCCCGGCATGCCGCCGCCACCCACCAGGAGGAAGCGCAGCGTCAACCCCAGGGTGCCCGCGGCCAGACCCCAGCCCAGGCCCCGCCAGAGCGGGTGGCGCGCAGAGGGCAGGCTCTGGAGCAGGGAGGCCATCATGGAGCCGCCTCTTCAAGGGCCATGTCCACCAGCCAGGAGCGGCCCCAGCGGGCGCTAGCCTGGGGGGCGGCCGCCACGCAGATCCGCTCTCCGGCGTGGGGTTGGGCGGGCCGTTCGTGGTTGGAGAACCAGGTGAGGGGATCGGAAAGCCCCGCCACCCGCAACTTCCAGTGATCCGCTCCGAAGACCGCGGAAGAGGCCAGCGTGCCCTCCACCCGCGCCAGCGGCGGGGCGAAGCCCTGGCCGAAGGGCTCCAGGCGGGCCAGATCCGCATCGTCCGGCAGCTCCCCGGGAGCGCCGTCCAGCAGGAGAGGCGGAAGCTCGCGGCCCTCGGCCTGCATCGCCGCTCCCCGCTGGAGGGCCTGACGGACGAAGGTCAGGCGGGACGCCTCGAAACTCAGGCCCGCGGCGGCGCGGTGGCCGCCGCCACTCAGGATGAAGGGCTGGGCCAGGACCAGGAGTTCGCCCAGGTCGTAGCCCTCCGGTGCACGCAGGCTGCAGTGGGCCACGCCGTCGATGACGGTGCAGACGCCCGCCGGGCGCCCCGTGGCGCGCATGCGCTGGCCCGCCACGATGCCGATGACGCCCTTGTGGGCTGCCGGATCCAGCACCAGGTCGAAGGCCGCGCCGTCCGGCGGCTGCAGGCTGGCCGTCAGCTCCTGCTGGATGGCACGGCGTTCCTGATTCAGAACCTCCACCCGCGCCATGAGGGCCTCGGCCTCGGCGGCCTCCCTCGTGAGCAGCAGGCGGACGGCATCTTCCGCGCCGCCCATGCGGCCCACCGCGTTGAGGCGTGGGGCCAGCCCAAAGGCGATGTCCTGGCCGCCCAGGGCGCCTTCCTTCTTCGCGGCGCGCAGCAGAGCCGCGAGGCCCGGACCATTCTTCCCCCCGAGGGAATCCAGCCCCCGGCGCACCAGCAGCGCGTTCTCATCCACCAGGGGCATCATGTCCGCCACGGTGCCGATGGCCACGAGCTTGAGCATGCCGTCCAGGAAGGCCGCGTCGGCACCCGTGGGATGGGGCACGGCACCCATCAGGGCCTGGGCCAGCTTGAAGGCCACGCCCACACCCGCCAGGAAGCGGTTCGGGTAGCCATCCAGATGGGGGTGCACCACGGCGCAGGCAGGGGGCAGTTCCGGGCCCAGGGCGTGATGATCCGTGATCACCCAGTCCATGCCCAGCTCGGCGCTGGCCTTCACCTCGTCCACGCTGCGCACGCCGCAATCCACGGACAGGAGCAGGCCCGGGTCGCGCGTGGCCTTCAGCTCCCGGATGCAGTCCAGGTGCAGGCCGTAGCCGTCCGAGAAGCGGTTGGGGATGAAGAAGGAGACTTCGGCGCCGAGGCGCTCCAGGGCGCGCACCAGCAGGGCCGTGGCGGTGACGCCGTCCACATCGTAGTCACCGTAGACCACGATGCGCTCCCGGGCCCCGATGGCCTGGCGGATGCGCGCCACGGCCGGATCCACACCCGGCAGCAGGTGGGGATCGGTGCTGCGCGTCCAGCTGGGATCCAAGCGCCAGGCCAGATCCTCCGGCTGGTCGGCACCCCGCAGCCAGGCCAGTCGCGCCAGGCGGGGCTCCAGGTTCCAGGCCGCGGCCAGGGCCCGCCAGGGCGCCGGTCCCGCCGGGATCTCCCGGCGGAGGCGCCAAGTCTTGGCCTCCATGTCAGCCCACGCTGCCCATGCGGGCGAACTTCTGGTACCGCTCCTCCACCAGCTGCTCCGCCGACAGCTCGGAGAGCTCGGAGAAGGCCTCGATGATGGCCTCCTTCAGCGCGGCGGCGGCGGCGTCGAAATCCGCGTGGGCTCCCCCCAGGGGCTCCTTCACGATGCCGTCGATGATGCCCAGCTCCAGCAGGTGGGGCGCCGTGAGCTTGAGGGCTTCGGCGGCCTTGGGAGCCTGGGTCGCATCCTTCCACAGGATCGACGCGCAACCCTCCGGCGAGATCACCGAGTAGATGGCGTTCTCCATCATCAGCACGCGGTCGGCCACGCCCAGGGCCAGGGCCCCGCCGCTGCCGCCTTCGCCGATGACCACGGCCACCACGGGCACTTCGAGCTTGGCCATCTCCAGCAGGTTCCGGGCGATGGCTTCGGCCTGGCCGCGTTCCTCCGCATCCACGCCCGGATAGGCGCCCGGCGTGTCGATGAGGCAGAGGATGGGCCGCTGGAACTTCTCGGCGAGCTTCATGAGGCGCAGGGCCTTGCGGTAGCCCTCGGGCTTGGGCATGCCGAAGTTGCGCAGGATCTTCTGCTTGGTGTCCCGGCCCTTCTGCTGGCCGATGATCATCACCGGATTGCCCTCGATCCAACCCATGCCGGCCACGATGGCCGCGTCGTCGCCGAAGCGGCGGTCGCCGTGGAGTTCCTCGAAGCGCTCGCAGATGCGCTCCAGGTAATCCATCGTGTAGGGCCGCTTGGGGTGGCGCGCCAGCTGGGCCCGCTGCCAGTCCGTCAGATGGGAGAAGAGTTCCGCCTTCAGCTTGTCGAGCTTCTTCTGCAGCTTCTCCCGCTCCTTGGCCTGGGAAGGGTCCATCTCCATGGCCCGGATCTGGGCCTCCAGCTCGAGTACCGGCTTCTCCAGCTGGGACAGATCCATGGTCTGCTCGGGGGTAGCGTCTTTCATGTGACCTCGGGTCAAGAAGAGGAACGGTCCAGTGTAGCCGAGAGGCTGGAATCAGGCTCTGTGCACCTTAGAGCGCCTAATTGGGAGCAGAATCAGGGCCGGAGTTCCCCATGCACGCTTCGCCCTTCCCCATCCTCGGCCTCAGCGGCGGCATCGCGGCGGGGAAGAGCTTCGTGGCGGGGAAGCTGGCGGCCCGGGGGTGGGCCGTGGTGGATGCGGATGGCCTGGCGCGGGAGGCGGTGCTGCCGGGAAGCGAAGGCCTCGCCGCCCTGGTGGCGGCCTTCGGGCCCGGCTGCCTCCGGCCCGACGGCGCCCTGGACCGCGCCTGGCTGGCGGCCCATGTGTTTTCCGATGACGCCGCCCGGGCCCGCCTCAACGCGATCCTCCATCCCCGCATCGAGGCCCTGCTCGCGGGCCGCCTCGCCGGGTTACCGGCGGACACCCGCGGTGCGGTGCTGGACGCCGCCCTCTGGGTGGAGCGCGGCAAGGCCCACCACTTCGACGCCTTCTGGACCGTGGATGCGCCGGAGGTCCTTCGGCTTCAGCGGCTCCAGGCTCGGGACGGGATCACTCGGGAGGCCGCCCTGGCGCGCCTCCGGGCGCAGGCCACGCCTCCGGAACGGGCCCTCCATGCGGATCTCGTGATCCCCAATGACGGACGGGATCTGGCTGGAATCCTGGCGGGAGCCGAGACGGCCCTTCTGGCAAACTGGAAGGTCCGCCGTGCGCGGACCTGGAGAACCCCGATGCCCGCACCCTTCAGCGCCAATCAGCTGCGCGATGTCCTGGCCACCCTGCTCAGCCGGGGCGGCGACTACGGCGAGGCCTTCGTGGAACGCCGCCGGGCCCACGCCCTGGGCATGGACGACGGCCGCATGGAGGATGTGCTCGCCTCGGAGACTTTCGGCGCGAGCCTGCGCCTGGTAGATGGCGAGACCACCCGCTTCGCCGATCTCATCGCCCCCACCTTCGAAGAGCTGACTGAAGCCGCACGCACCCTGGCCGCCCCCGGCACCGGCGCCGCCGCTGGGGTTCCGGCCCTGGTGCTGAAGACCCACCCCACTCCCAGCCCCGTGGAGCGCGATCCGGGCCGCGTGGCCCTGAGCGAGAAAGTGGCCCTGGTGCGCCGCGCCGAGGCCCTGGCCCGCACCGAGGCCGAGGCGCTGCGCCCCGGCGCGCTGAAGCAGGTCTCCGTCGGCTATGGCGACAGCACCCAGCGGGTGTGGATCGCCGCCGCCGAATTCCGGGATGGCGCCTGGTCGGGCACCCTCACGGAAGACCACCGCACCCAGGTGGTGCTCCGCGCGAATGTCACTGCCGGTGACGGTACCCAGCTCCAGACCGGCTACCAGGCCCTGGGCGAAACCCGGGGGTTCGAGCTCTTCACCGACGAGGCCGTGGCGCACACCGTGCGCGAAGCCGCCCGCCTGGCCGTGCAGGCCCTGGACGCCCAGCCCGCCCCCGCCGGCACCTTCCCGGTGGTGCTCAGCAGCAGCGCCGGGGGCACCATGATCCACGAGGCCTGTGGGCACGGGCTGGAGGCTGATCTCGCCCTGGCGGGCATGAGCGCCTTCGCGGGCAAGCTGGGTCAGAAAGTCGCCGCCGAGGGCGTGACGATCATCGACGACGGCACCCTGCCCCACAAGCGCGGCAGCCAGGCCATCGACGACGAAGGCAATCCCGTGAGCCGCGTGGTGCTCATCGAGAATGGCGTGCTGAAGGCCTACCTCCAATCGCGGAAGACCTCGCGGAAGATGAATGCGGAACCCACCGGGAACGGCCGCCGCGAAAGCTACCGCCACCTGCCCATCCCCCGCATGCGGAACACCTTCCTGGCTGCTGGGAGTGAGGCTCCCGAAGCCATCCTCCGCGACCTGGACCGCGGGCTGCTGGTCAAGCGCATGGGCGGCGGCCAGGTGGACACCGTCACCGGCAACTTCGTGTTCCAGGTGACCGAAGGCTACTGGGTGGAGAACGGCGAGCCCAAATACCCCGTGAAGAACGCCACCCTCAGCGGCTGCGGTCCCGAGGTGCTGAAAGGCCTCACCCGCATCGGCAGCGACCTCCACCACTTCGACATCGGCACCTGCGGCAAGGACGGCCAGGGCGTGCCCGTCAGCGATGCCCTCCCCACCATCCTCTGCCCCGCCCTCGTGGTCGGCGGCACCGCCGAACCCCTGCCGAGCGTGCTTTGACCTCCGGACGCCTGCAGGTGGTGCAGGCCGACATCACCACCCTTGCCGTGGATGCCATCGTCAATGCCGCGAACCGCAGCCTCCTGGGCGGCGGCGGTGTGGACGGGGCCATCCATCGGGCCGCAGGGCCCGGCCTTCTGGAAGAATGCCGGGGCCTCGGGGGCTGTCCGGCAGGACAGGCCAAGCTCACCCGTGGCCATCGGCTGCCGGCCCGCTTCGTGATCCACACCGTCGGCCCGGTCTGGGGTGGCGGCCGGCAGGGGGAGGATCAGACCCTCACCTCCTGCTACCAGGAGAGTCTGCGGCTGGCTGAAGCCCACGGCTGCGGCCGAGTGGCCTTCCCCGCCATCAGCACCGGCATCTTCGGTTTTCCTTCAGACCGCGCCGCCGCCATCGCCGTGACCACCTGCCGGGCCTGGCTGGCAGCCCATGACCTCCCCCGGACAATCACCCTCGTGGCCTACGATGACCTCAGCCGGACCGTCCTCCAGACCGCCCTCGAGAAGGACACCTGACATGACCGAACCGTTCCGAACCTTCATTCCCGATGCCCTCGAAGCCCGCCTGCAGGACGGCATCCAGCACGCGCTGAAGCTGGGCGCGGAAGGCGCGGAGGCCTTCACCTCCGTGTCCCGCTCCCGCAAAGCCAAAGTGCAGAACGGCGCGCTGGAGGACCTCACCGCCAGCAAGCGGGGCGGCCTCGGCGTGCGGGTGATCCGCGCGGGGAGCAAGGGCTTTCGCACGGGCCTGGCCACCACCACCGACCTCGCCGCCGCCGATTTCCGCGACCTCTTCGCCCAGGCCTGGGAACTGAGCGCCCTGGGCGACGAAGATCCCTGGCTCCGCCAGGCCGATCCATCCGGCACCGATGACCTGCCCAGCCGCTTCGACGCGGCCGTGGAGGCCATCACGCCCCAGCAGCGCATCGACTGGGCCCTGGACCTGGAAACCCAGGCCCGGCGTGCCTCCGCCAAGGTAGCCGCCGTCCGGGAATCGGCCTGGAGCGACGGATCCGGCGCCAGCCTGCTGCTCACGCAGAAGGGCGTGCGGGCTGCGGACGCCTGGTCCAGCTGTTCCGCTTCCATCGAGCTGGCGGTGGCCGACGGCGAGGAACGGCAGGCCGCCTGGCACTGGGATGTGGCCCGACGCCCCGGCCTCGACCTCGCGGCCATCGGCGCCGAGGCGGCGCTCAAGGGCGAGCGGAAGCTGAACCCCCAGCGGCTGCCCGCAGGGAGATACGCCGTGGTCCTGCATCCCGAGGTAGCCGTGGATCTGCTCGGCATCGTGGCGGGCATGCTGGACGCCGAGTCCGTGCTCAAGCAGCGCAGCCTCTTCGCCGGGAAGCTGGGCGAGGCCATCGCCTCGCCCCTGCTCACGCTGATCGACGACGGGCGTCTCGCGGAAGCCCCCGGCCGGCCGGCCCTGGGCACCGAGCCCTGGGATGCCGAGGGTCTGCCCACGCGGCGCAATGTCCTGCTCGAAGGCGGCGTGCTCAAGACCTACCTGCACACGCTGAAGACCGCCGCCGAGATGGGCTTGGCCCCCACGGCCAGCGCGGGCCGGGGTTTCGGCAGCCAGCCCGGCGCCACCACCTTCAACCTGTTCCCCTTGCCCGGCGACACCGCACCCGACGCCCTCTACCACATGGCCGGAAACGGCGTGCTCATCACCGAGATCATGGGCCTCCACACGGTGGATCCCGTCAGCGGCGACCTCAGCGTGGGCGCCAGCGGCATCCGCATCCGCGAGGGCGCGCTGGCCGAGCCCGTGGACAAGCTCACCTTCGCGGGCAACCTGCGAGACTTCCTCACGCGCATCGCCGCCCTGGGCAGCGACCTCCGCTGGTACGGCAGCAGCGCCGGCCTGAGCATCCTGCTGGAAGACATCGCGCTCGGAGGCGCCTGATGGGACAGGGATTCTGGGATCAACGGTACGCCGAGCCCGACCTGGTCTACGGTTCGGAGCCCAACGACTTTCTGCGCGAGATGGCCCCCCGCATTCCGCCGGGCCCCGTGCTGGGACTGGGCGAGGGTCAGGGCCGGAATGCCGTCCACTTGGCCACCCTGGGCCACGCCGTCACCGCCGTGGACCAGTCCGCCGTGGGGCTGGCCCGCGCCCAGGAGCTGGCCCTCAGCCGCGGCGTGACCCTCGCCACGGTCGCGGCCGACCTGGCGGATTTCGACCTCGGCCCGACGCATTGGAGCGGCATCATCTCCATCTTCTGCCACCTGCCCTCCGCGCTCCGACGGCGCCTCTATCCGTGCTACGCCGCGGCGCTCGCTCCCGGAGGCGTCCTGATCCTGGAGGCCTACACGCCCCGGCAGCTGGAGTACGGCACCGGCGGCCCGAAGGAGCTGGATCTGCTCAGCACCCTGGCCGAAACGGTGGAGCTGCTTCCGGGTCTGGAGCTGGAAATCGGCCGGGAGGTCGTACGGGACATCCACGAAGGCGCCTACCATCACGGCCCCGGCGCCGTGATGCAGGTGGTGGCCCGGAAGCCCACAGGGTTTCAGTCGTAGCCGCGATCTGCGATCCTGGAATGCAGCCACAGGACTTTCCATGAGCCTCGCCTCCGCCCGCGCCTACCTTGCCTTCCCCCACCTGGAGCCCGAACTCCGCGCGGAACTGGAACCCCTCGTGGCGGCTGCCGAGCGTGGCGATGCCCAGGCCGCCGCGGACCTGGAGGACCGCTTCTTCGAGCCCCTCGCCTTCGGCACGGGCGGCCTGCGCGGTTTCATGGCTGCGGGCCTCCGCCGCATGAACCGGCCCAATGTCCGCCGCACCACCCTGGCGCTGGCCGCCGTGGCCCAGCGGCGCGCGCCGGGCAAGAAGGTGGCCGTGGTGGGCTACGACACGCGCCTCAATTCCGATGTCTTCGCGGAGGAAGCCGCCTCGGTACTCGCCGCAGCGGGCTATCAGGTGTTTCTCGGCACGCGCCCCCTCCCCACGCCCTTCCTCTGCTTCGCCATGAAGGAGCTGGGTTCGGCCTGCGGCGTGATCATCACCGCCAGCCACAACCCCAAGGAATACAACGGCTATAAGGCCTACAACGACCTTGGCGGGCAGGTAGTGGAGCCCTGGGACACCGAGATCGAGGCGCAGATGGCCGCCCTGCCCGTGGTACCCGTGCCACCCGTAGCTCCGCCGGGCCGCATCAGCCCCATTCCCCTCGAGGTCGAGAACGCCTACCTCGCCCTGGGTCAGGGTCTGCTCCAGCATCCCCGGCCCTTCGAGCCGGCCCGCATCCTCTACACGCCCTTCCATGGCACGGGCATCGCCTTCGTCCCGGCCCTGTTCGAAGGGGCCGGCATCCCCCTCACCATCAGCCCCAGCCAGGGCATCCAGGATGGGACCTTCCCCACGGCGCCCCGCCCCAACCCCGAAGAGCTGGCGGCCTATGCCGCCCCCCTGCGGGAGGCCGAAGCCATGGATGCGGAGGTCATCCTGGCCAACGATCCCGATGCCGACCGCATCGGCGTGGTGGCCCAGCGGGAAGGGGCCTGGGAGCTCATGTCCGGCAATGACCTGGCCGCCCTCACCCTCGACTACCTCTGCACGCAGAAGGGCCGTTCCGGCGCCGTGGTGAGCACCGTCGTCACTTCTGATTTCATGGCCGAAGTCGCCCGCCATCACGGCCTGCCCGTCGTGTGGACCCTCACGGGCTTCAAGAACATCGCCGTGTGCATGGACCGCCTCGAGGCCCTGGGCGAGGCCTACGCCTTCGGCGCCGAGGAGAGCTACGGCATGCTGCTACCGCCCAGCCTGCGCGACAAGGACGGCGTCACGGCGGCCCTCGTCGTCGCCGAAATGGCCGGATACTACAAGGCGAAGGGGCTGACCCTCTTCCAGGCCGTGGACGCCCTCATGGCGAAGGTCGGCACTTTCCACAACCGCCTCGTGAACCTGGAGGATCCCCGGCCCGGAGGCGCCAAGCGCTTTGCCGAGGCCATGGGCCGCATCCGCGCCGCCGGGCTGGCCTCCCTGGGCGGCGAGCAGGTCGCCAGCTGGGAGGATTTCCAGACGGGTCTCTGGCACGGCGAGGGCGGCACCGAGGCGATCCTCGACCGGCCCGACCGCCGCACGGTCGCCCTGCCCATCCCCCACAGCAATGTGCTGAAGTTCCGCCTCCAGAGCGGAGCCTTCGCCGCCTTCCGCCCCAGCGGCACCGAACCCAAGCTGAAGGTCTACCTCCAGTCCCGCGGCGACGCCGCGCAGCTGGATCGCATGGAAGCCGAAGCCCGCGCCCTGTTGGGCCTCTAGGTTTCTCCACCCACGAAAAACGGCGCCGATGAGGGCGCCGTTTTTCGTGGAAAGCAGGGTGCTACTTCTTCTTGATGGTGGTCAGCTTGCCATCGGCCCAGCCGTGGCAGTCCTTGCACTGGGATTCCTTGTACTTCGCGACCATCTTGGTGGTGGCGGCGTTGAACTTCTTGTCCTTGGGGGCCCCTTCGTGGCAAGCGGTGCACTTGGCACCCTTGACGGTGGTCATCTTGGCGCTGGCGACGGGAGCGACGGCCAGGGCAAGCAGGGCGGTGAGGAGGGTGATGCGGCGCATGAGGGCTCCTACTTTGTTGGGGTTGGGACCGGGCTCAAGGGCCGGGTCAGGGGAGGAAAAGCAAACGGCGTTCCAAGTTATTCAGCGCGGTCCTTCTGGGCCTCTTCCTGCTTCTTCACCACAGCCGCATAGTACTCAGGCCGGGTCTCGCGGAGGTGGTCTGCGGAGGCCTTTCCGGTCAGCCAGGCCAAATCCATGGGGTAGACCTCGGGATCGAAGATCACCAGGTACCAGTGCCACACGAGGATGGAGAGGGTGGCTAGGATCGCCTCATACCAGTGGGCGGCCGTGGCGGCGTCGAGCACCCAGATGGGGAAGTGCTTGAGGCTCCAGTTCTGCGCCCAGAGGAGGAGGCCTGTCACGGCCATCACCACGGTGCCCCACATGAAGGCCCAGTACTCCATCTTCTCCGCGTAGCCGAACATGCCGAAGGTGGGCCGCTTGTCGGTCAGGCCGAGGTTGTAGCGCAGGGCGTTGGCGATGTCCTTGGCATCCTGCCAGCCCGGCAGCAGCTCGAACAGGATCACGCGGTCCCGCTTCACCAGGGCGAGGTGGATCACATGCATCACGGTGGCGGCCATCATGACCACGGCGGCGATGCGGTGGACCCAGCCGCGGACCAGGCCGGCTCCGTTCATGCCCAGAACCTTCACCCAGCCCGCTTCCGGGAACTTCAGGGCGAAGCCGGTGATGACCAGGAGGATGAAGCTGACCATCACCATGCCGTGGGTGATGCGGAAGGTCTTGTTCATGCGCGGCAGCTGCTCGCCCGTGCCGTGGTGGGGCTTGTGGCGGCGCAGCTTGGCGAAGTAATCCAGGCCGTTGTGGAAGAGCATGAAGCCGATGGTCATGGGGATGAGGGCGTAGTAGGCCCAGCGGATCCACTTCACCGAGATGTGCTCGATGCCGCCGGCGGTGCGCACATGCACCTTGCTGCGGGCGATCTTGTCGCCCACGCCGGGGTGGCACTGCCCGCAGGTCTTCTGGAGGTTGGCGGGGTTGACCGTGGAGCGGATGTCCGCGGACGGCAGGATGTTGTGCACGCCGTGGCAGGAAGCGCAGTTGGCGGCGGTCTGCTGCCCACCGCGGATGGCCAGGCCGTGGAAGCTATCCTGGAAGGCCGGCACCTTGTCACCGAAGCCGTAGCGCGAGTTGAGCCGCTCGTCGCCGTGGCAGCGGCCGCAGGTGACGGTGGACACGCGGGCGGCGTTCACCAGGGAGCCCGCTTCCTTGGGGGCCAGGATGTTGTGCTCGCCGTGGCAGCCCGTGCAGGTGGGGGAATCCTTGGAGCCGCGCTTGACCGCGAGACCATGCACGCTGTCGGCGTAGACGGCCTGGACATCGTTGTGGCAGACGCCGCAGGTCTCCGCCACATTCGCGCGGTTCACCTTCGCCTTGGGATCCGCGGAAGGCAGGATGTCGTGGCTTCCGTGACAATCAGAGCAGGAGGCGGCGCTGGCGTTCCCCTTGGCCACCTCGCGGCCGTGGACGCTCAGGCGGTAGGCTTCCACCGGCTTGGCGAACGGAATCTTGTGCTTGGCGAGGAAGTCCGGGTTGGAGTGGCAGGCCCCGCAGGTATCCGCCAGGTTCTTCTTGTTCACGGTGGAGGCCGGGTCGCTGCTGGCCACGATCTGGTGCGTGGGGCCGTGGCAGGACTTGCAGGTGGCCGTATCGGCCATCCCGTTCTGCTTGGCGACGCCGTGGATGCTCTTGCCGTAGGCCTTCACCTGATCTTCGTGGCAGGTCGCGCACTTCACCGGCGCGGGCTTGTCGGCATGGGGCAGCTTCGTGATGCTGCTGTGGCAATCCGTGCAGGCCATGCTTCCGTGCTTGGTGGCGGCGAACTTGGCGAGATCCACCTCGTGGCACGAAGTGCAGTCCTGCGCGGTCGGGGCCGCGGCAAGGGCGAGGGAGAACAATCCAGCAAGCAGCAGACGCATAGCCACCTCTCAAGTCCTCTAACCCTAGCCTGAGTCTTCAGGTCGGTGCTAGGCCCTGGTGATCTGGATCACGACATTTGTCTGGATCCGCAGCAATCGCGACTCATCCGTACAGAAAAAACCGGGCGGAAAGCCCGCCCGGTTCGATGCCTGAACCACCTTTCGGCGGATCACTTGCCCTTGTAGTCCTTCAGCCAGTTGAGATCGACCTCAGCGGCCTTCTTCTTGGCCTTGGTCTCTTCCAGGAACTTGCCGCGGGCGGACATTTCGCCGCCCTTCTTGGGGGCGCCCACATGGCAGGCCTTGCAATCCTTGACCTCGGCGAAGCCGAGTTCCTGGGACTTCTTGACCCAAGGCATCTTGGCCTGGGCGGGAACTGCGAGAATCAGCGCCGCAGCGGCGATGAGGGTGGCGATGCGCATGGTGCCTCCGGGAAGTGGGGGTCCCGCGAACGGGACGGGTCGAGTCACAGGTCTGCAATAAGGGTACCGAGAATTGATGTCGTTACAAGACCCTGGAGGCGTTTGAATCGGCTAGAGCACCAGATGTTCCTGATATTCCCCGAATTCGCTGCGCAGCGAGTCGCAGATCTCTCCCACCGTGGCCTCGGCTTTCACCGCCGCAAGGATGAGTGGCATCAGGTTTTCCGTACCGCGGGCGGCCGTGGAGAGGGCCGCGAGGCAGGCCGAAGCAGCCCCCTGATCCCGGTTCGCGCGCACGGCGGCGATCTGGCGGCGGCGGGTCTCGCCCAGGGCCTCGTCCACCCTCAGCAGATCCGGCTTCACCTCGCCGCTGATGGCGAAGCGGTTCACGCCAACCACGACCTGCTCGCCTTTTTCCACAGCCTTCTGGTAGGCGTAAGCCGCATTCTGGATCTCCCGCTGGGGGAAGCCCTTCTCGATGGCACTCACCATGCCGCCCAGGTCGTCCACCTTGGCCAGGAGGGCCGCCGCGCGGGCCTCGAGTTCGTCGGTGAGGGACTCGATGAAGTAACTCCCGGCGAAGGGATCCACCACATCGGCCACCCGGGATTCGTAGGCCAGGATCTGCTGGGTGCGCAGGGCGATCATGGCGCTCTGCTCCGTGGGCAGGGCCAGGGCCTCGTCCCGGCTGTTGGTGTGCAGGCTCTGGGTGCCGCCGCACACGGCGGCCATGGCCTGGACGGTGGTGCGCACGATGTTGTTGTCCGACTGCTGGGCCGTGAGGGTGCTGCCCGCGGTCTGCGTGTGGAAACGCAACATCTGGCTTTTTGCATCGTCCGTCTTGAAACGCGTCTTCATGATCCGGGCCCAGAGGCGGCGGGCGGCACGGAATTTGGCGACCTCCTCGAAGAACTGGTTGTGGGCGTTGAAAAAGAAACTCAACCTCGGCGCAAAGGCCTCCAGCTTCAGTCCCGCATCCAGGGCGGCCTGCACATAGGCGATGCCGTCGCCCAGGGTGAAGGCGATCTCATGGGCCGCCGTGCAGCCCGCTTCGCGGATGTGGTAGCCCGAGATCGAGATGGTGTTCCAGTTGGGCACCTGGTCCGCGCAGAAGGCGAAGATGTCGGTGATGAGGCGCAGGCTCTGGCGGGGCGGGAAGATGTAGGTGCCGCGCGCCATGTATTCCTTGAGGATGTCGTTCTGGATGGTGCCGCTCACCTTGTCCCAGCCCACCCCCTGCTCTTCCGCCACGGCGAGGTAGAGCGCCAGCAGCACGCTGGCGGGGGCGTTGATGGTCATGCTGGTGCTGACCTTGTCCAAGGGGATGTCTCGGAACAAGGTGCGCATGTCGTGGATGGAGCTGATGCTCACGCCCACCTTGCCCACCTCGCCCAGGGCCATGGGGTGGTCGGGATCCATGCCGATCTGCGTGGGCAGATCGAAGGCCACGGACAGGCCCGTGGTGCCCTGCTCCAGCAGGTAGCGGTAGCGGGCGTTGCTTTCCTCGGCGGTGGCGAAACCCGCGTACTGGCGCATGGTCCAGAGCCGGCCCCGGTAGCCCGTGGGCTGCACATGGCGGGTGAAGGGGAACTTCCCGGGGGCCCCGAGATCCCGCAGGGGGTCGTGGTCCGCCAGATCCGCGGGGGTATAGCTGTTCTTCAGGGGAATGCCCGAGCTGGTCTCGAAGATTTTCTCGCGCAGCTTCGCCGGATCTTCCTTCACCGTGAGCTGGGCCCGCACCTGCTCCAGGAAATCCCTCTGGTACATGAAGCCTCCGATGAGATCCACCTTATCGCCGGGTCGCAGGCAGACGCTACACTGGCCCCTCCCTTTCTCCGAGCCCGCCATGCCGCTGCCGCCTCCGCCGCCCGCCTCCGTCCAACTCATCACCGGTGCCGATGTCTGGACCACCCAGGGGGCCCTACACGGTCAGGCGCTCGTCCTCCGGAAGGGGAAGATCCTCGCCGTCGGGGCCGTCGAGACCCTGGTCAAGGCCCACCCCAAGGCCATCCACATCGACCTGCCGGGCGGCACGCTGCTGCCGGGTCTCATCGAGGGGCACGCCCATGTGGGGGGCCTCGGCGCCCTCGCCCGCAAGGTGGACCTCACGGGCGCCGCCAGCCTGCCCGCCGCGCTGGACCGCATCAAGGCCTGGACCGCCACCCACGCCCAGGGCTGGCTGCTGGGCCGGGGCTGGGACCAGAACCGCTGGGCCACCAAGGCCTTCCCCCGCGCCCATGACCTCGATGTGCTCACGGGCACCCGACCGGCCTTCCTCCAGCGGGTGGACGGCCACGCCGCCTGGGTGAACAGCGCCGCCCTGGCCATGGCGGGCATCGGCCCCAAGACGCCGGATCCCGAGGGCGGCCGGATCCTCCGGGACGAGTTCGGGCGGGCCACGGGCATCCTGCTGGACAATGCCGTGGACCTGGTCCGGAAGCTCATTCCCGAGCCCGGGCGCGCGGAGCTGGAAGCGCGCCTGAAGGCCGGGCTGGAGGCTCTGCGCGCCCAGGGCTTCACCGCCGTGGCCGACATGGGGGTGACCGGCCCCGAGCTGGCCGCCTACCGCCGCATGGCCGCCGCGGGAACGCTCCCCATCCGCGTTTTCGCCTACCTCAGCCACGACCATCGGCTGATGCTCCGCGAGCTGAAGCAGCCCCGGCCCAAGAACCTGTCCTTCTTCCAAGTGCAGGGCGTGAAGTTCTACCTGGACGGCGCCCTGGGCAGCCGCGGCGCCCGGCTCCTGGCGCCCTACGCCGACGAGCCCGCCACCCGGGGCCTCTGGGTCACGGAGCCCGCCAAGGTGGCCCTGGATGCGGCCATCACGATGAAGGCCGGCTACCAACCCGCCATCCACGCCATCGGCGATGCCGCCAACCGCGCGGCCCTCGACCTGCTGGCCCAGGCCATGAAGAAGGGCCGGGGCACCCTGCCTCCCCGCATCGAGCACGCCCAGATCGTCACGGCCGAGGACGCCGCGCGCTTCGGCAGGCTGGGCGTGGTGGCCAGCGTGCAGCCCGTGCACTGCACCTCGGACCACAGCTGGACCCCCGCCCGCCTCGGCCCCGAGCGCCTGAGCGAGGCCTTCCCCTGGCGCAGCTTCGAGAATGGCGGTGCCCTGCTGGCCTTCGGCAGCGATGCGCCCGTGGAGGACTCCAACCCCTTCATCAGCCTAGCCGCGGCCGAGACCCGGCAGGACCCGGACGGCAACCCGCCCGGCGGCTTCCTTCCCGCCCAGCGGCTCACGCGCCTCGAAGCCATCCGCGCCTACACGGCGGGCAATGCGGCGGCCCTGGGGCGGGCGAAGGACCTGGGCACCCTCCAAAAGGGGGCCGTGGCCGACCTCCTCTGGGTGCAGGCGCCGATCGGAGACCTCAGCCCAGAGGCCCTGCGGAAGCTGAAGCCTGGGCGGCTCTGGGTGAACGGCGTGGAAGTGCCCCTGGCACACTAGAGCCATGAGCCACCCCACGAGCCTCCGCCCCGCCGCCCCCCTGCTGGCCCCGTCCCTGCTCTCCGCGGACTTCACGCGGCTGGGTGAGGAACTGCGGATGATCGAGGCCGCCGGGGCCCAGGTGGTGCATGTGGATGTCATGGACGGCCGCTTCGTGCCGAACATCACCATCGGCCTGCCCGTGGTGGAGAGCCTGCGGAAAGCCACGGCGCTGCCCCTGGACTGCCACCTGATGATCGTGGAGCCTCTGCGCTACGCCGCCGAGTTCGTGAAGGCCGGCGCCGACTGGGTGAGCGTCCACCAGGAGGCCGATCCCCACCTGCACCGCACCCTGGCCGCCATCCGCCAGGCGGGCGGCAAAGCCGGCGTGGTGCTGAATCCGGGCACGCCGGTGGAGACGCTGGTGGACCTCGTCGGCGACTTCGACTTCGTGCTGCTCATGAGCGTGAATCCCGGTTTCGGCGGGCAGAGCTTCATCCCCCGCGTGCTCGATAAGGTGAAGCGCCTGGATGCCCTCCGCACCGAGCGCGGCGCGCTCTTCTTCATCCAAGTGGATGGCGGCGTGAGCCTGAAGAACGCGGGGGATCTGGTGCGGGCCGGCGCCGACTGCCTCGTGGCGGGCAACGCCGTGTTCAAGGCCACGGATCCGCGCGCCGCCGTGGCGGACCTGCTGGGAGAGATGGCCGCCGGCCGCCAGGCCTGAGCCCGGTCCGCTGCAGGATGCCACGCGCCCCAGGGGCCGCAGCCCTCTGGTTCAGGAGCAAGTCTCCAGTTCGCAATCACATCCCTGCGTTCGGCCCTGGAGTGGCACCAGACCTGCTATCGAGGCATCCAACCCAGTGCCCAACTCGAAGGCCTGGCCAGGGAGGCACCCATGACACGGCATCGACGCGCAAGTACCTGGGCCCTGCTGCTGATGGTGGCGGGCCTCCACCTGAATGCTCAGCACGACCGCCGAGATGAGGCGGCCCGCCCAGAACGCCCCCGCGAGGGTCGCCCCCAGGCCGAAAGAGGTCAGGAGCGAGGCCAGGAACGGGGTCGGGAGGCGCCGGTCCGGTCCGCCCAGGCCCCCCGGGAACGGGGGTTCGAGGAGCGCCCGCGTCCGGAGCAACCTCGGCGGGGCGAGCCGGAGCGGCTCCGGCGGGCCGAGGAAGTCCGGCCACGCCCGGAACCGCGGCCTGAGCGGAGGGAATCCGCCGTCCCCCGGGGCGCCCCTCCCACCCGGGACCTGGGCCGCCCGGTCCGTCCCGAGGCCGCCCGCGCCTGGCAGGCCCGGGAATCCTGGCGCCGGGACGCCTGGCCCGCCCGCCCCTCCTGGCGGGAGCACCGGGCCCACCGCTGGGAAAGCGAGCACCGCACCTGGGCCCAGCGCGGAGGCTACGGCGGCTACCGCATCCCCGAGCCGCAGTTCGTGGCCCGCTTCGGCGACCGGCACGCGTTCCGGATCGGGAGCCGCCCCGTGATCTACCGCGGCTACCCCCGGTTCCGCTGCGGCGGCTACTGGTTCCTCATCGTGGACCCCTGGCCCGAGTTCTGGGCGGACGAGTGGTATCTGTGGGACGACATGTACATCGACGATGCCTTCGACGGCTACTACCTCACGAGCCGCCGCCACCCGGGCATCCGGCTGGCGATCATGGTCTCGCTGTAGCCGCCAGCGCCGCCTTCGCCTTCCGCCGCATCCGCTTGATCTCCCGCTCCCGGCGCAGGGCTTCGCCCTTCGCGCCGCACCGCTCGTGGTAGACCAGCTCCAGCGGGCCGCGGCCCCGGGTGTATTTGGCCCCCTTCCCCGCCTGATGCTGCGCCAGGCGCGCCGCCACATCGAGGGCGATGCCGCAGTAGAGCGTGCCGTCGCCGCAGCGGAGCAGATACACCCACCAGCTCACGCTCAAGGCTTCAGGCCCAGGATCTCCCGGATGCGGGCCAGGCCCTCTGGCTTGCCCTGCCCCCGGGGCAGGTGCAACACCACCAGGGCCGATCCGCGACCGCCGGCCACCCAGGCACTGGTGGCCACGGGATCCCCGGGCACTGGGGCGGTGCCCGTCTTGAACCACCAGCCCTCCTTGCCAAAGAGATCCTTCACCTCGACCCAGAAGCCCGCGAGGTAGCGCTTCCCGAAGGTGACGACCTCGCCCTGCTCCGGTTCCATGAGCCAGCGCAGGAACGCCTCGGGACTGGTCCGGAGCAGGTCGCCGCCCCCCACCCAGGCCGCCGAAAAGGCGGGAAGGCCATCTCCAGGCGGGAGGCGGCGTCCCAGGAAGGGCGCGAAGACCTCCTCCATGCGCAGGCGCCCGGCTGCGTCTCCATAGTCCTTCAACCACCGCGTCTGCGCCTCTGCGATCCAGACCAGGAAGGCCAGATCACAGTCTTCCGCCAGGGCGCGGCCCAGATCCACGCGCCCATGCCCCTCGCGCTTTCCGCATGTAAAGGATCCGGCCGTACCCTGGCAGCGAAACTGGACATTCCGGCTGGACCAATCGGCCCCCTCGAGCCGCATCCAGATCAGCTTGGCGAGGCCGCCCATGGGGGCCTCTTTCCGGGCCTCTCCGTAGCTCCGCACCTCGCCATCGCCCAGGGTGAGGGACAGTCCCTCGCCTGGCTTCAGCACCGGCGTGGGGAGCACCAACCTGGATCCGGCGTCGGAGGGTTGCGCCGCCAGCAGCAGAGCTGGAAGCAGAGCCGGGAGCAGCACCGCCAGCAGGCGCCTCGCCTTCCCCCACCGGGATCCGCCGCGTGAGCCCCGTCCTGCCACACCCCGTGCCCGCACTGGAACCTCCGCCGTGGGGCGATGCTACCAAGAATCGGGAGGCTCCGCCGATCGTCCCTGGCAGACTGATGGCATGTCGGAACGCCGTGTACTCGTGAACCTCCGGGGCCTGCTGACCCCCGATCCCGCCCAGGCCTGGGCCGTGGATCGCATCCCGGACGCGGCCCTGGCCCTGGAGGGCGGCCGGGTGGCCTGGCTGGGCCGGGTTGCGGACCTGCCGACCACCTGGGCGGATGCACCCAGGGTGGATGGCGGCGGGGCCTGGGCCACGCCGGGCTTCGTGGATCCACATACCCACCTGCTCTTCGGGGGCAACCGGAGCGGCGAATTCAACCGGCGGCTCCACGGCGTCAGCTACCAGCAGATCGCCGCCGAAGGGGGCGGCATCCGCGAGACCGTGCGCGCCACCCGGAGCGCCACGGTGGCGGAGCTGGTGGCTTCGGGCGAAGCGCGACTGAAGGCCTTCCGCGAGCGCGGCGTGGTGCACCTCGAGTGCAAGACCGGCTATGGCCTGGAGCTGGAAGCGGAGTCCCGCCTCACCGCGGCCTACGCGGAACTGAAGCGGCGCGGCTGGAGCCTGGATGTGACGCTGCTGCCCGCCCATGACCTGGCGCCGGAATTCAGCGGGGATGTCGAGGCCAATGCCCGGGCCGTGGCCGAGGACTGGCTGCCGGAGCTGGTGCGCCGCCATCCCGGTGTGGCACGGTTCTGCGATGTGTTCGTGGAGACCGGCGTCTTCAGCGCGGACCAGGGCCGCCGCATCTTCGAGGCGGGGCAACGCCTGGGCCTCATCCCCCGCCTCCACGCGGACGAACTCACCTGGACCGGCGGCGCCGAGCTGGCCGCGGACCTGGGCGCCGCCAGCGCCGATCACCTCATGTTCTGCAGCGAGGCGGGCATGAAGGCCATGGCCGCGGCGGGGGTCACCCCCGTACTGCTGCCGGCGACCACACTCTTCCTCGGTATGCGCGACTGGGCCCCCGCCCGGAAGATGATCGACGCAGGCTGCCGCGTGGCCCTGGCCACGGACTTCAACCCCGGGTCGTGTCCCTGCGTGGATCCCCTCACCGTGCTCCGCCTGGGCTGCCTCCAGCTGCGGATGACCTTCGAGGAGGCCTTCACCGCCATGACCCTCCACGCCGCCCGCAGCCTGCGCCACGCCGACCTGGGCCACCTGCATCCCGGCGCCCGCGCCGAAGTGCTGCTGTGGGATGTTGAAGAAATGCTGGAACTCGTCTACTGGGTGGGCGAGCCCTACCGGCCGAGGTTCCTGCCCGATTGAGGAAAAAGCATTCAACCGCAGAGGGCACAGAGATCGCAGAGTAGAAAACCTTCTTTCTCTGCGTCCTCTGCGCCCTCTGCGGTTAAAAAACTTGAAAAACGAAGCCCCGGGCCGATTCCCGGGGCTTCTCCTACGAGTGCTAGGCGGCCTTACTGTTCGGCGTGCCTTGAGGCCTCCTGCACGATGTGATAGATCCGTTCCTTCGCGCGCAGCTTGGTCTTCTTCAGTTCCACCTCTTCCAGGGATTCCTTGGCGGAGAGGCTCGGCTTCCGCTGGAGATCGCCCAGGCGCGTGTCGGCGGCCTTGTGCTCCTCCATCAGCTTCCGGAATTCAAAGTGTTCCTTCATCAGGCGCTCCTGAAGCTCTGGGCGCAGAAAATCCATGACTCCTCCATGCCGGGGCGGGATCGGGCGGGACCCCGCAGGGTGATAGGGTGGCCCAAGAGTAGGACCGCCCCGGGGGGCGTCAAGGGGTATTCCGGGAGAGACCTGAACTCGTTTGACTTCTGTTATTTCCATGGGATTCTGGGGCCATGTCCCTGGCCATCGATGCACTGCTCCTGGAACGGGCGGACGGCGTCCGTCTGCTGGGGCCCCTGACCCTTTCCCTGGCCCCCGGGGACCGCCTGGGGCTGGCGGGGGAGAGCGGTTCGGGCAAGAGCCTGCTGGCCCAGGCCTTGTTCGGCGTGCTGCCCCCGGGAGTGCGGCAGGCGGGGGGCTCGATCTCGGCCTTCGGCGTGCCCCTGGATCGACCCGGCGCGGCACGGGACCGCCTCCGGGGCGTCCGGATCGGTTGGGTGCCCCAGGATCCCGGCCAGGCCTTGAATCCCCTCCTGACCCTGGCCCAGCACTTGGCCCTGCTGCCGGAGCTCCATCGCGGAGAATCCGCCCCCACTGCCCTGGCCCGGCTGACCCCACTGCTGGAGCAGCTTCGCCTGCCGGCGGATCCGGCCTTTCTGAGGCGCTTCCCCCACCAGCTCAGCGGGGGCCAGCGCCAGCGTCTCGCCCTCGCCATGGCCCTGTCCTGCGATCCAGACCTGCTGGTGTTGGACGAACCCACCACGGCCCTCGATCCGGCGGCGCGGAAGGCCTTCGTGGATCTGGCCTTGGACCTCCAGCGGGAGCGCGGCCTCGGCTTCCTGTGGATCACCCACGACCTGGCCCTGGCGGCCCAGACCTGCGACCGCCTGCTGGTGCTGTACGGGGGCGAACCCATGGAGGCGGGCCCGGTCGCCGAGGTCCTGGCGACCCCGCGCCATCCCTACACGGCCCGCCTCGTGGAAGCCTTCCGGCGCCAGCCCTCCCGCGAATCCGGTTTTCTCCCCGCGCCGCAGGATCGCCCGGCAGGCTGCCCCTTCCGCCCCCGGTGCGCCGTCGCCTCGGGAGCCTGCGCCACCTGGGCGCCTTGGCAAGGAGCGCCCGACCAGGGTTTCCGTTGCGAGCAGCCCCTGCCGTCCGCAGACTGGACCTCCCCATGCACCCCCTGCTTCGCACCCTCGACCTGACGCCCGGCGCCAGGACGGAATCCTCGGTCCACGACCTGCGCCCCATCAGCCAGGCCGCCGCGGCCCGATCCCACGCCTTTCCGCTCCTCCTCAGCCTTGGTCTGACGCCGTTGCTGGTCTACGGGCTCTGCCTGAGCCTTCTCACCCCCGCTTCGCTGCAGTCCGCGCGGAGCGGCGTCAGCCGCGTCGTGCGGTCCGTATCCCTCCTGCTGCAGGAACCCGCCGAGCTCAAAGAACCGGTCCGGAACCTCGTGGGCCCCGAGGGCCCCGGCGGAGCGGGCCATCGGGAGGGGACCTCCACGCTGGATCCAAGGCTGGCCGGCATCCAGACCTCGGCGCGGTCCATGCCCACCGACGCCGTGGATCCGGACAACCTGAGCCTCTCCCCCAGGGCGGAGCGGATTGGCCTGTCCCTGAATCCCGCCCTCCCCCTGCAGGCCGGGGGCAACGGGCTGACCCGGGGGACCGGGAGGGATGCCGCCCGAGGATCGGGTGGACTCATCCGGCCGCCCGTTCCCGTGCCGGTCGCGGATCAGAAGCTGGTCCCCGTCCGCCAGGTGCCCATCTACCACCGCCTCGCCCCGGGCGAGGAGGGTGCCGCCACCCGGCAGCCGGTGCGGGTGCGCATCCTCATCGGCGACGATGGCGTGCCCTTTCAGGCCACCGTGGTGTCCGGGCCCGCCCTCCTGCACGAAGAGGCTCTCAGGGCCGCCCGGGAGTGGCGCTTCGAGCCCCTGGGGCCTCATGGCCTCAAGGCCCCGGTATCGCTGACGCTCACCTTCCACCCCAACCTTCTGCGCCGGCGCTGAAACCGCCGCCCCGCGAATCCTGGCGCCCCCCGGGACCTGGCCCTGGAACCTCGGGCCGCCCCGTGAGACCATGTCTTGCAAGGCGCCGCAGGCCGCGGGCCCCGACCGAAGGCTCCCCATGCTGACCTTGCCCCTGATGCGCGCCCTCACCTTCGACGATGTCCTGCTCGTCCCTGGCTACTCGGAGATCCACCCCAACCAGGTGGACCTGGGCACCCATCTCACCAAGGACATCTCTCTGCGCATCCCCCTGATCTCGGCGGCCATGGACACGGTGACGGAAAGCCGCATGGCCATCGCCCTGGCGCAGCTGGGCGGCATCGGCATCGTCCACAAGAACCTGCAGCCCGAGCGACAGGCCGAGGAGGTGGACAAGGTGAAGCGGTCGGAATCCGGCATGATCACCGACCCCATCACCATCGGCCCCGACGCGCCGATCCGCGATGCCGAGGCCCTCATGGCCAAGTTCCGCATCAGCGGCGTGCCCGTGGTGGAGGGGCACCGCCTGGTGGGCATCCTCACCAACCGCGACCTGCGCTTCGAGACCCGCTGGGACATCCCCGTGCGGGAGGCCATGACCAAGGACAACCTGGTCACCGTGCCCGTGGGCACCACCCTCCAGGAAGCCAAGGGCATCCTCCAGAAGCACCGCATCGAGAAGCTGCTGGTGGTGGACGCCCAGGGCCAGCTCAAGGGCCTCATCACCGTGAAGGACATCGAGAAGTCCATCGAGTACCCCAGCGCCTGCAAGGACAGCCACGGGCGTCTGCGCGTGGGCGCGGCCGTGGGCGTGGGCAAGGATCTGCTGGATCGCGCCGCCGCCCTGGTGGAGGCCAAGGTGGATGTGCTCTGCCTGGACAGCTCCCACGGCCACAGCAAGGGCGTGCTCGAGGCCGTGAAGGCCCTCAAGAAGGCCTACCCCTCCCTGCCCCTGGTGGCCGGCAATGTCGCCACCTACAAGGGCGCCCTGGACCTGGCGAAGGCCGGTGCCGACGCCGTGAAGGTGGGCATCGGGCCCGGCTCCATCTGCACCACCCGCATCGTCACCGGCGCGGGCATGCCCCAGATCACCGCCGTGGCCGAGGCCAGCCGGGCCTGCCGCGAGGCGGGCATCACCTGCATCGCCGATGGCGGCATCAAGTTCAGCGGCGATGTGGCCAAGGCCATCGCCGCGGGCGCAGACTGCGTGATGATCGGCAGCCTCTTCGCCGGCACGGACGAGGCCCCGGGCGAGACCATCTTCTATGGCGGCCGCACCTTCAAGGCCTACCGCGGCATGGGGTCTCTGGGCGCCATGAAGCAGGGCAGCAAGGACCGCTACTTCCAGGAAGGCAAGGACGACACCAAGCTCGTGCCCGAGGGCATCGAGGGCCAGGTGCCCTACAAGGGCAAGATGGGCGACCTCGTCACCCAGCTCATGGGCGGCCTGCGGGCCGGCATGGGCCTCAGCGGCGGCGCCACCATCGCCGACTTCCACCAGAAGGCCACCTTCGTGGAGATCAGCGGCGCTGGCCTGCGCGAAAGCCACGCCCACGATGTGATGATCACCAAGGAAGCCCCGAACTACCGGATGGAATAGCCGGGGCGACCGAAAAGCAGACCACCGATGAACACCGATAAAAGCTGATGAGCACCGATCAAGAACGACATTCGAGGCCGGATCATGATCCGTTGACGGAGGTCGTGATTGGGTTGCTGTTCAAGGTGGCCAACGGGCTGGGATCAGGTTTTCTGGAGAAGGTTTACGAGAACGCCCTGGCCATAGAGTTGCGAAATGCGGGACTCGCGTTTCAGCAGCAGGTCCCGATCACCGTGACTTATCAAGATCAGGTCGTGGGCAACGACATCGCCGACCTGGTGGTCGCAGGTCAGCTCCTCATCGAGCTGAAGGCCTGCCGGGCCCTGGAGGATGTCCACACGGCCCAGTGCCTCAACTACCTCCGGGCCACCGGTCTGCCCACATGCCTTCTCATCAACCTCGGAACCCCCAAGCCCCAGATCAAACGCATCTCCCGCTAGTCCTCCTGCTTTTTTCGGCGTTCATCAGCTTTTATCGGTGTTCATCGGTGTTCTTCTTTTATCTTGAAGCGTCAGTGGTCTGCCGAGTTTCAGAGTCCCGGAGCCTCCCATGTCCCTCCTCGTGAAGAATGTCCGTCTGGTCGATCCTGCGCAGAACCTGGACGGGCTCGGCCTGCTGCTGGTGGTGGACGGGAAGGTGGAAGCCATCGCCACGGACGCGGCGGCCCTGCCGAAGCACGAAGGCGTGGAGGTGGTCGACGGCGGCGGCGCGGTGCTGACGCCGGGCTTCGTGGATCTCCATGTGCACTTCCGCGAGCCGGGGCAGACCCGCAAGGAGAGCATCGAAAGCGGCAGTCGGGCGGCGGTGGCGGGCGGCTTCACCTCCGTGTGCGCCATGGCCAACACCAAGCCCGTGAACGACAGCGTGGCCATCACGGAGATGATGCTCACCCGCGCCGCAAAGGCCGGTCTCTGCCGCTACTTCCCCATCGGTACCGTCAGCCGCGAGATGAAGGGCGAGGAGCTGGCCGACATGGGCACGCTGAAGGCCGCCGGCTGCGTGGCCTTCTCCGATGACGGCCTGCCCATCTCCAGCGCCTCGCTCATGCGCCGCGCCTTGGAATACACGCGCTGGCTCGAGGTGCCCGTGGTGGCCCACGAAGAAGATCGCGAGCTGGCGGGCAAGGGCTACATGCACGAGGGCGCCGTGAGCGCGTCGCTGGGCTGCCTCGGCATCCCCGCCGCGGCGGAAGAGGCCATGGTGGCCCGCGACATCGTGCTGGCCGAGCACACCGGCGGCCACCTGCACCTGGCCCACCTCAGCACGAAGGGCTCCATGAGGATGGTGCGCGAGGCCAAGGCGCGCGGCCTTGCCGTCACCTGCGAAGTCACGCCCCACCACTTCGCCCTGTCGGACAAGGAGCTGATGAAGTTCGACAGCGACTACAAGATGAACCCGCCCCTGCGCACCGAAGCTGACATCCAGGCCGTGCTCGAGGCCATCGCGGACGGCACCGTGGACGCCATCGCCACGGACCACGCCCCCCACGGCTGGGACGACAAGGAAGTGGAGCTGCCCATCGCCGCCTTCGGCGTCATCGGCCTGGAGACCGCCCTGCCCCTCACGCTCGAGCTGCTGGTGAACAAGAAGGTCATCAGCCTGGCCAAGGCCATCAGCCTGCTCACTTGGGAGCCCGCCAAGGTCTTCCACCTCGACCAGCAGGGCCTCGGCACCTTGAAGCCCGGCGCCCCCGCGGACTTCGTCCTCTTCGACCCCAGCGCCCAGGTCCAGGTGGACCGCGCCTTCATCCAGTCCAAGTCCTACAACACCCCCTTCAAGGGCTGGAGCCTTCCCGGGAAGATCCTGGGCACCTGGGTGGGCGGCAAGCGGGTCTGGGGCTAGCTCCCATCCGCATCCATAAGGTTTGCCCTACCCCTCGCTTCAGCTCAGACCCCGCCTGCATTGCCGATCACTCTCAATTGTTCATTTTCTCGGCTCTGCATACCGCCTTGGTACAGGCGGGTCCAGTTAGCCTCCTACGCTAGGCATCTCTCGGAACTCCGATGGCCCGCGACCAAATCTTCAAACAAGCTCTGGGCTTCCTTGGGTGGCTCTGTGTGTGCTTCGCTGCCGCGGTGCTCGGTGCCTTCGCCTCTGCCCAGGCGGGAGCCTTCTATCAGTCCCTCAATCGCCCCCCGTGGGCACCGCCGGGGTGGCTCTTCGCCCCTGTGTGGACGCTCCTCTACCTCCTGATGGCCATTTCAGCCTGGCTCATCTGGCGAGAGGGCGGCTTTCGAAAGGCTGCCTCGGCCCTGTCTTTGTTCCTTTTCCAGCTGGCCGTGAACGCCTTGTGGACTTGGTTGTTCTTTGTCTGGCACCAGGGTGCCCTGGCATTGGCCGAGATTCTCCTTCTCTGGCTTTTGATCCTGGCCACGACATGGATGTTCTGGCGCCGAAACCGCACTGCCGGCGCTTTGCTCGTTCTTTATCTGGCCTGGGTCTCTTTCGCCTCGGTCCTCACCTGGGCAGTATGGATAAGGAATCCCCACCTCCTCACCTAACCGCCCGCTCTCGTCGCTTCCCGCGCCCTCGGCCCCGCTCATCACCTTGCTTCTGGCGGAGCCAGCCCGCATCCTCCACCAGAAGGGGCTCGCCCCCATAACCCTCAAATGGGCCCATGATCCCAAAGGTCATCCTTCCCACTCCCGGCTACTCACCGACCATCGGCCGGTTGGTGTGCATGCTCACCCATGTCCGGCAGACACTTCTCTCGGCAGTAAGCGGCCTTTCGAGCCCAGAACTCGACCACCTTCAAGACTCGAATAGCAACTCAATCGGGGCGCTCCTGGCTCATGCCGCAGCCGTCGAACGATGGTTCCAAATTCTCACCTTTGATGGATACGAACCTTCGGACGATGAGATCGCCGACTGGCTTCCAGCCTTGGATCTTGGCGAGAGGGGCCGGCAGAGCATTCAAGGAAGGGACCTGACTTTCTATTTGGACGACCTGTCTCGAATCCGGCAGTCGACACTCGCCTCGCTGGCCAAACAAAATGATCTGTGGTTTGAAGGGCCGTTGGCAGCCAAACCCGACTGGAATGCCCACTGGGCTTGGTTCCATGTGATGGAAGACGAAATCGGCCATTGTGGCCAGATTCGTTGGCTCCGAGCCCGCCTACCTAAAATGCTCGCCCAATGATCGTCTGGAACCCATAGCGCGACTGGACCTTCGTTTCCTGAGTCGGCGTGTTTGAAAATCATGACTTCGTCGAAACATGCGCCCATTCCTCGAGACTGTCCATGAGTTTCAGCTCACCTCAACCCTACCCATCCAACCTGCGGGGCGCCGTGGGCTGGTTCTTCCTGGGCGTCATCGCGTGCGTTCTTTTCTCGCTGCTCTTCCACAAGGTCTGGTTCGTCTGGCTTTCGTGGGAAGTCCTCCACATCCCCATGGGTCTGGGTGGTGCGATCTACTACATCTTCTTCATCGGCCCGGTGCTGGTCGGGTCCCTGCTGTATCAGGCCGCAGCTCAAGTCATCCTCTTCAGGGCCAAGGCCCCCCTGAGATACCGGTTCGTGATTTCGTTCCTCGTACCGTTCGCAGTGATCGCGGGCCTGCTCATCATGAACTGCCCCATGGAGGGCGAGCAGAGCTACACCAGGGCTTTCCTGAGCACCCTTTTCGGAAGATCCCGGCCCTAAAGGCTTCCATTCATTGGTGAAGCTGCGCGAAAGGCCTATGTTATGCATCGGCGAAAGCCACACGAGGAGGGCGATATGAAAAATTATCACCTCGCCAAGGAAGGAAACGCCTGGGCCCTCAAGCCCGAAGGCGGCCGTCGGCCCGTTGTCCACGCGGCGACCAAGGCGGAAGCCATCGGGCAGACGCGGGTCTACATGCAGCAGCATGCGGGCTCGGTGAAGATCCACAAGGAAGATGGCCAGATCCAGGAGGAGCGGACCTATCCGAGGTCCATGGATCCCCGGCGCATCAAGAGCTGAAGCCTGATCCACCCCGAGCGGCCCCGGGTGCAGGTCCCGGCCCGGGTAGCATGGGTTCATGCTCGCGGTCCTCCTCCTCTTCCTGCTTCCCGTCGGGGGCGGGATCCCGGCCGGGGTGCTGCTGGCGCAGTCGAAGGGGCTGGGTTGGGGGCCAACGGCGGGCCTGTACCTCGTGTCGGATCTGATCCTGGCCTTGGCCTTCGAGCCGCTCCTCCGGGGACTGGTGTTCCTGGCCCAACGCAGCCCCTTTCTGGCCCGGTTTGGCGCCGCCCTGAGGGCCGCCATGGCCCGCAGTGCCGCCCAGATCGGCGGCCCGGGCATGGGGCCCATCGCCCTCGTCATGGTGGCCTTCGGGGTGGATCCCATGACGGGCCGCAGTGCGGCCCTGGCTGCGGGTCACGGTTTCCTGGCGGGCTGGGCCATCGCCATCGCGGGCGACCTGCTCTACTACGCCGTGGTGGCCCTCGCCACCCTGCGTCTCCATGCCTGGCTGAAGCATCCCGAAGCCACCGTCTGGATCATCCTCGCGGCCATGCTGCTGCTTCCCGCTCTGGTGCGCCGGTTCCGCCCGGGGCGGCCCGCGGTCCATCCCGCCGGGATCTGAACCGCAGGGGATTCGGCTACCGTGTCTTCTGACCCTGAGCGCCACCCCAGCCCGCTGGAGACCTTCATGCGCCGCCTGAACCCGCCCTTCGTCCTGACCCTGACCCTGGCCCTGAACCTGGCCACCTCCCCGGGTCACACCTTGGCGCCAGCGCCCCCAGCCGCCGTTGTGCCCGCCCCCCTGCCCTCCGTGGCGCTGCCGCCGGACCTCGACCGCGTGCTGCGCGACTACGAGGCAGCCTGGCAGCGCCGCGACGCCGCGGCCCTGGCCGACCTCTTCACCGAGGACGGGTTCGTGCTGGCCCAGGGCAAGGCGCCGGTCCGCGGCCGGGCTGCGATCCGGGAGGCCTACGCCGATGCGGGCGGGGCGCTGTTCCTGCGCGCCTTGGCCTACGCCACCGAGGGGCCCCTCGGCTACATCCTCGGCGGCTTCACCCACCGGGCCGGAGCGCCCGACGCCGGCAAGTTCGTACTGATCCTTCGGCGCGGCACGGGAGGCCGGTGGCTCATCGTGTCCGACATGGACAACCCGAACCACTCGCCTCGGCGGATGGGCCCGCCGGAGGTGATGCGATGACGCCGAAGGCCTGCGTGGCCGCCTGGGTCGAGGCCTTCAACCGCGGCGACGCCGATGCCCTGGCCGCGATGTACCACGCGGACGCGGTGAACCACCAGGTGGCGGAATCCCCGGTGGTGGGCCGGGAGGCAATCCACGCCATGTTCGCCCGGGAGTTCGCCGCCGCCGAGATGGTCTGCCTCGTGGAGAACCTCTTCGAGGACGGCGAGTGGGCCATCCTCGAGTGGCGCGATCCCCTGGGCCTGCGCGGCTGCGGCTTCTTCCGCGTGGTCGGCGGGCTGATCGCCTTCCAACGCGGCTATTGGGACAAGCTCAGCTTCCTCCGCCAGCACGGCCTGCCCATTCCGCCGAACTGAGGCCGGACGGCAGTCCCGGGATGGATTGGGATCCGCCGCCCGCACCCCGCACTCGGTGCGGTTAAGGTCTTCTTGCAGGAGTCGCCGGTGTCCACGGATCACGAAGAAGCCTTTGCCAAGGCCTTTCTCCCCTCGGAGAAGCGGGCCCGGTTCATCCAGCTCCTCGCCCAGGCCAAGCGGCGCAAGGAGGTCCTCGGCCAGTTGAGCCGCGGCCTGCCCTACCTGCCGGAATTCGCCACCGAGGTGCCGGGACCGCAGGACTTTCCCGAGGAACTGGAGAAACTCCTCGCGGCCCGGGGCGCGGGTCCGACCTGCCATGTGATCGCCGACGGGCTGAAGGCCGATGGCCGGGAGCTGCCGCTGCGCGAGGCCCTGCGCCTGGTCTGTCTGCATGGGCCCGGCGCCATCCTGTCGTGCATTCCGGGCCGCCTCGCCTACTACAAGCCGCAGTCGCCCGGGCTGGGCATCCTGCTGGAGCGGCCGCAGCCCTGAGGACAGGCCTTCTAGGCAGGTGGATCCTTCTGGCGCGTGGCTTTGACGCCGGTCAGGATGCCGACCCCCAGCAGCACGATAGCCCCGACGGCGATCCATTGGGCGGGCACATGCATCAACGCAGCGCCGTAGATGAGCCCGGCGATGACGATGGCGAATCCCGTTGCGTAAAGTCCGAATGACATGGCGGTTCCACCTCGTTTTCGACCCTGGAGCCCAGGATGGGGGAGAAGTTCGGGGAGCGGGTCGGGGAGAGCGACGCCCGAAGCACCGGGCGCCCAGCCGAGCCGTTGGCCTAGACCCGGCCCAGGACCACCAGGACGAGGAGCACCACCACCACCAGGCCCAGGCCACTGCTCGGGTAATAGCCCCATTGCTTGCTGTGGGGCCAAGTGGGAAGGCTGCCGAGGGACATCAGGAGCAGAATGACGATCAAGAGCACGAGCATGGAATGCCTCCTGGGGTCCCTGAGCGGGGCTCCACCTTTCCAATCAAGGAGCATGCCGACGAAGACGCGCCTTCTCCATGTCGACTCAAGCCCATCGGGATCAGCCGTTCGAGGCGGTGGAAAGCTGGAGGATGGAACGGAGCGGTTCCTGAGCCGCCCCTCGGCCCGTTCAAAACGATGGGAGCCACGCTTCAAATCGATGGAGGTGCCGGCTCACCGCGGCGGCAGAGTGTCCGTGGCCTGGGCGGCGACTTGGGCGGAGGCCGCGAGGACAGCCTGCTTCAGCTCGGGACGAATAGTGATGTGGGCGGCCTCGGCGCGGTCCAGGTCGGCGCGGGCTTGCGCGTAGGCCCCGGCCTTCCACTGCAGGCTGATGAGGTTGTTCCAGGCGCCCCCGTGGGCGGGATCCTTCTGCACCGCCTGCCGGTACTGATCCAGCGCCTCGCTCCGGCGGCCCAGGCGATAGAGGCAGTTCCCGTGCAGGAAGGCGTACTCCGCGGGGAGGCTGAAGGGGTTCTCCCGGTCGTGGAGGTGCCCCTTCCTCGCCTCGTAGTAGTCCAGCGCGTTCTGCTTGCTGCGGAATAACGGAGCCGTGCAGCCGCTGGGGTCGGCGCCCCGGGAATAGAGGTTGTCCAGGCTGGCCCGCATGGCCTGCTCTTCGACCTCCACCTGGGCCTTCATGGCCGCCATCTCGTCGCGGTAGAGGCGATCCAGTTCCGCCAGGCTCCGCCGGGCGATCTCGAGGTGCCCCAGCGCCCCGGCGAAATCCTTCGCCTCGTAGGCCATCTGGGCCAGGAGGAAATGGGCTTCGAAGTGCTCCGGCACCTTGGCCAGGCAGGGCTCCAGCAACCGCTGCGCCTCCCCGAAGCGGCGCGCGGCCACGGCGCGGCTCGCCTGCTCCACCCTGCCGTCCAGCGCGAGGTACCGAAGGAAGATCGAGGCGTCGCGGGCCTCCTGCGCCCGCAGGCCTGCGACGAGCAGAATGCCCAGCAGGAGGAGGGAATATCGTCGAAGGGTCATGGCAGGCGATGGAACTCCGGGAGGGGAACGGCCACCCCGCCAGTCTAGGCTCTATTCACGGCCTTTCCTGGCTTCCGGCGGCGGCTCCGGCTGCCGGAACGGGCCCCGCACCCTGCGGCGGCAGCGCCCGGTCCGGCGCCCGACCCAACGCCTGGTTCGCGAGATAGGCGGCGATCCCCCGGTGCGCGTCGTGGAGGTTCTCGGGGCTGGAGAGGAAGACCTGATCCCCCAGGCCCTGCCCGCTCCGTCCAGCCAGGTGCACGGCGATCCGATAGCCCTGGGCATCCCGGGCCAGGGTCCAGGTCAGCACCAGGTCGGCGTCCGCGCCCTCGGCCGCCTGTACGCCCCGAGGACCGGGCGCCCTCGGGGGAAGGACCCGCAGCTCCCGGGAGGCCGCCAGATCCTGGGCCACCTGGTGACCCAGGGCCGAGGCGAAATAATCCACGGCCGGATCTCCGGTGACATTCACCAGGGGGGTGAGGGTCACCGTCGGCGTGCGGGGGCGGAAAGCGCCCCAGACGAGGGCTCCCGCGCCCAGAAGGACGAGGCCCAGCGCCCCGGCCACCCAGGCCTTGCCCAGGCCCCACCCCAGGTTCTTCGCCGCCACCCACCCTCGGCGGGCGGACAGGGCCGGGCGCGGGGCCCAGCCCGAATCCGGCCGGTAAACCGGCATGGGAAAGGAAACCGAGGGGGGCCGGGGGTTCCCGGGGAGCGGTGTCACCTGGCCCACAAAGCGGTAGCCCTTCCGGGGCACGGTCTCGATGAACTGGGGCCGCTCGGCAGAATCCCCTAGAGCCTGCCGGAGCCGCCAGGCGGCCGCATTGAGGCCATCCTCGAACCCCACATGGATGTCGCCGGTCCAGACCCGCTTCTGGAGCTCCTCGCGCCCCACCAGCTGCCCCGGCCGCTCCAGCAGGCAGAGCAGGAGCTTGAGGGGTTGCTCCTGAATGCGCAGGCAGGCCCCGGCCTTCCAGAGTTCGCCGGAGGTCGGGTCCAGTTCAAAGTCGCCAAAAGCCAAGCGGGACATCGGTACCCCGGGGAGGCTGGGCAAGTATGGTGCCTCCGAGGTCGCCTTCAAGCATCGCCCCAATCTAACGGGCCGCCAACCGGTGCACCCGCCCCCTCAGCCGAGGTGAAAAGGGGGCCATCAACCAGCTTTGAATCAGCACTTGGAATTTCAGCTAGGTGTCATGGCGCGGTGAGGTGCCCCGGGCCAGGTTGACCTTCGCCGCAGCCCTTGGCTCGGCACCACCCGGGCCCGGCCGGGCCCCTTCACGGAGGTGTTCCATGTTCCGTCCCACCCACGCCCTACTCGCCCTCGCAGCCTTCTCCACCGCCCTCGTCGCCGAGGATTTCGGTCCCGTGGTGAAGGCCGCGAACCTGATCTACCAGGGCAAGATCCACTACGGCGTCGTCTGCGATTACGGCCGCAGCCGCACCCAGGTGGCGGATCTCGAACGGGCCCTGCCCAACGGCTCCGTCCTCACGGTGGTCGATGTCCGGCATCCCATGCAGGTGGGGGCGGCCGGTACGACCATCCTCCAGCGGGGCGTCGAGCTGCTCGCCCTCATGCCGAATGATCCGCTCATCCGCGACGGCTCCCCTCATGCCACGGCCCTGGTCCAGCGGGTCAACGGCACCATCGCGGCCTTCGGGACCCGCCCCGAGGCCCTGAAGAACGGCTGCGCCCTGGCCCTGGGCCAGGCCACCAACTGGGAGCTGATGATCAATCCCAAGATCCTCGATCCCGAGCTGAAGGGCACCATCGGCCCCATCGAGATCTCGCCCATGCAGCGCGGCACGGCGCGGGGCGCTGCCACCCTCGACCAGGTGCTCCGGCGCCGCTGAAGGCCGTCTGGACCTGGGCGCGCCCCGCTTCGGCGGGGCGCGCTGCGTCCGGGGATCAGACGGAGGCCTCGGCGATCTTCCGGCGCAGCTCTTCCAGCTGCACGCACAGGTATTCGGGCAGTTCCCCCCGGGCCTTGGCCTGATCGAGCTGGCGCACCACGGCGGCCGTCGCCTCCCGGGTAGCCCGCAGAATTCCGGGAAACCGCGGGTGGTTGCGGAGCTTCTGCATGTCGGAATCCATCAGGAGCCAATCCAGGGGTGGCGGAGCGCCCATGTCCAGGCTCTTCTGAAGCAGCCGGCAGGCCTCATCTCGGAGGCCCACCCGCACCAGGCACGGGGCGTTGAAGAGCACGGCATTGCCCAGATCGATGGCCCGCATCTTGGGGCTCAGCCAATGCTCCAGGAGCGGCCCGGCCAGCCCTCGGGCCGCCTCGGCCTGCCCACGGTAGGCCGCCAGCAGGAAGCGGGAGTTTGCGCGCAGCGGCCGGCCGGAGCGGGCCAGCTGCGCCTCCGCCTCCTCCAGGCGCCCCAGCCGCATCAAGGCGTAGGGCTTGACCGTGTCGTTGAAGAGCACATGTCCGGGTTCCCTCGGCAGGGCCCGCTCCACGATGGCCAGCGACTCCTCCCCCCGGCCCATCCAGGCGAGCCCCAGGGCCACGAAAGCCGGTCCCGTGAGATCCATGGGATCCAGCTCCATGGACCGGCGTCCGCCCGCCATGAAGAGCCCCACGGAGCCCGGCCCGGACACGATGGTGGCCAGGGTGATGTGGACCTGGGCCTGGTTCGGGGCGAGACAGACTCCCTTCACCGCGTATTCCACGGCCCGCTCAGGATCCTCCTGGCGCGCCTGGACCTGGACCGCTCCCAGAAGGCTCCAGGCCATGCCACAGCGCGGATCGACCTGCAGCGCCCGCTGGGCCCAGGCTTCCTCAAGCCGCCGTTCGGCTTCGCCAGCCTGGGCCGAGCCCAGCTGGTACGAGCGCCAGCCGTGGAGGACCGCCAGCTGGGCGGCGGCGTCCGCCTGGTGGGGATCCAGCCGGAAGACCTTCTCGAAGGCGGCCACCGCCTGCTTGAAGTCGTCGTCCTGCTGCAGGGCCCGGTAGCGGTACTGGAAGTGCTTCCCCTCCCCGAAGGCCAACTCGGCTTCGGAGCTGGTGGTGGGCCGCGCCAGCACCGGCAGGCCCCCCGCCTCCTCCCGCAGGAGCGCGCGGGCCAGCGCCCCGGCCGCCTCCCGCATGAGGTCGTTGTAGGTGGCTTGGGTCCCCTGGTACTGGTGCCCCCAGCGCACCTTCCAGGTCCGGGTGTCCACCAGCTGCACATCGAGGATCAACCGCTTCGCCTGCTTAGTGATGGTGGTGACCACGAGATGATCAGCCCGGTACGCCTCGGTGATCTGGGCCAGGTCTCCCTTCCACTTGTCGACCTGGATGCTGGAGGGCGGCGATTTGGTGTCGAGGCCCTCCACCCCCGCCAGCAGCGTAGACAGGGAATTGGGCACCGCGTCCGTCAGGTAGGCGGCTTCATCGGCCCCCAGGACCCGCGCCGGCAGGGCCAGTACGCTGGGCAGCCGGGAGGCCGCCGGCACGGCTGGGGCCGCCGGGGCGCCCGGCGCCCGGCGCCAGGCATAGAGCCCACTCGCCGTGGCCACCGCGCCCAGCCCCAGAGCCACCCACAGGGTCCGCCGCCGGACCACGGACTCGATCCGGGGCCTCAGGTCCCAGGCCGGCCGGGGCCCCAGCTCCGTCCGGGCGGCAAACCGCAGGGCCTCGGCGAGATCCGGGGCGCTCTTGAAGCGCTGGGAGGGCTCCTTCGCCAAGCAGACCCGGAGGATCCGGCCCAGGGGCGAAGGGGGCCGTTCCGAACCGGCGGGCACCTCGGGCCGGCCCAGCCGGATGGCCCGCATGGTCTCGTCCGGGGCGGCGCGGCGGAAGGGGTGGCCTCCCGTGGTCAGTTCCCACAGGATTACGCCCAAGCTGAAGAGGTCGCTGCGGGCCTCCACGGCCTGTCCCTGCACCTGCTCCGGGCTCATGTAGTCGGCGGTGCCCATCACCAGGCCCGCCTCGGTGAGTCCCCCGGTCGGCGCGGAGGTCGACGCCGAGGTTCCCACGGCCCGCAGAACCCCCGGCGGGAGGGTCTGCTCCTCGCGCAGTTTCGCCAGCCCGAAATCGAGGATCTTCACATGGCCGTGGACCGTCAGCATCAGGTTCTCGGGCTTGAGATCCCGGTGGATGATCCCCTTGGCGTGGGCCGCCGCCAAGCCATCCGCCACAGCCGCAGCCAGTTCCGCGGCCTGACGCCAGGGCAAGGGACCGGCGGCCATTCGTTGGCGGAGGGTCTCCCCCTCCACGAGTTCCATGACCAGGTAGGGGCGCCCCAGGTGCTCCCCCACATCGAAGATCTGCACGACGCTGGGATGGGACAGGGCGGCCAGCGCGTGCGCCTCCCGCTGGAAGCGGTGCAGGCGGCCGGGGTCCTCCGCGAAGGCCTCGGACAGGACCTTGATCGCCACCTCGCGGCCCAGCTTGGGATCCCAGGCCCGGAATACCTCCCCCATTCCACCCACGCCCAGGACGCCCACGATCTCGTAGGCGCCGAAGGTCGTGCCGGCCGCAAGGGACATGGAACCTCCGCACGCGCAGCGGGGGAGGGAAGCGACCCACTATACGGCCAACCGGACCACCGTGTAGCCGTTTTTTTCCAATTCAAGAATCGTGCCGGAGGCCGCTCGTTATAGCGTCTTCATGTCCAGCACGAAGCGGTAGCGGACATCGTTCTTCAGCATGCGCTCGTAGGCCTCGTTCACCTGCTGGACGGGGATGAGCTCGATCTCGGAGACGATGCCGTGCTCGGCGCAGAAATCGAGCATCTCCTGGGTTTCCTTGATGCCGCCAATGAGCGAACCCGTCAGCACCTTGTGCCCGAAGATCAGCGAGCCGGCAGCCACGGGGGTGGGTTCCGGCGGTACGCCCAGCAGCACCATGGCGCCCTCCAGGCGGAGCAGGCCCAGGTACTTGTTGTAGTCGTGGGGGGCGGAGATGGTGTCGATGATGAGGTCGAACTGGCCCGCCAGCCGCTTGAAGGTGGCATCGTCCGAGGTGAGGCCGAAGTGGTGGGCGCCGAGCTTGCGGGCATCGGCCTCCTTGGCCTTCGAGGTGCTGAGCATGGTCACTTCGGCGCCCATGGCGGCGGCCAGCTTCACGGCCATGTGACCCAGCCCGCCCAGGCCCACCACGCCCACCTTGTCGCCCTTCTTCGTGTTGAAGCGGCGGAGGGGCGAGTAGGTGGTGATGCCCGCGCAGAGCAGGGGCGCAGCGGCAGCGAGGTCGAGCTTGGGGGAGACCTTCAGCGCGAAGGCCTCATCGACCACCACGCTCGAGGAGTAGCCGCCCTGGGTGGGGGTCTTCTTGTCCATCTCGAAGCTGTTGTAGGTGAAGGCGGCCCCCTTCTCGCAGAACTGCTCGAAGTGGCGCTGGCAGCTGGGGCAGGTGCGGCAGCTGTCCACCAGACAGCCCACGCCCGCCAGGTCCCCGGCCTTGAAGCCCTTCACATGGGCGCCCACGGCCGTGACGCGGCCCACGATCTCGTGGCCGGGCACCATGGGGAACTTCGAGCCGCCCCACTCGTCGCGCACCTGGTGGAGGTCCGAGTGGCAGATGCCGCAGTAGGCGATCTCGATCTGGATGTCGTGGGGCCCCACGGCTCGGCGCTCGAACTGGAAGGGGGTGAGCGGCGCCGAGGGAGAGGTTGCGGCGTAGGCTTTGGCGGTGGCCATGGAAACTCCTTGAGGCAGGACATCCACTCTAGTCCATGGCTGCGGGAAGAACAGAAGGCACCCCGGGGTGCGTGGCATCCGACCGGGGGGGTTGGGCCATCCTGGAACCATGACGCCCCTGCTGACCCCCCGCCTGCTCATCCGCCCTTTCACTCTGGAGGACGCACCCTTCATCCTGCGGCTGCTCAATGAACCCTCCTTCATCGAGCACATCGCCGACAAGGGTGTGCGCACGATCGACCAGGCCGAGGACTACCTGCGTCAGGGACCCCTGGCGAGCTACGCCGCCCACGGGCACGGACTATGGATGGTGCAGGACCGGGGCGCGGGCACGCCCATGGGCATGTGCGGCCTCATCCGGCGGGAAGCGCTTCCCGAGGTGGACCTGGGCTACGCCTTCGTGCCGGAGTTCTGGGGACGCGGACATGCCCGCGAGGCCGCCGCGGCGTGTCTCGCCTACGCGCGCGAGACCCTGCGACTGCGAGGGGTCCTCGCCATCGTCTCGCCCGGCAATGCCCCCTCCATCCGCCTGCTGGAGGCCCTAGCCTTTCGGTCCACGGGGAGCATGGAATGGTCGCCGGGCGACGAGGTGGCCGTGTATCGCATCGCCCTGGATTGAGCCGCCCTCAGTACACGGACTCGATGGGTCCGTCGGTGACCGGCTCCTCCTCCTGCCGGTGCAGCAGGATCAGGTACCAGCCCAGGGCAGCCAGCAGGGGCACCCGGGGGCTGAAGTGGCCCACGGGCGTGACCTCGACCTCGGCCTGGACCCGGTGAGGCCCCGGCCCCTCCTCGCCGTCGGGGCGCAGCTTGAGGGCGACCAGCACCTCCCCCCCGTCGCCGCGAAAGGACCAGGTGGCCGAGCCCAGGCCCTCGTGCCGCCACTGGAAGACGACCCCGTTGGTGAACCGGAGGCGGCCATGGCCCAGCAGACCTGGACGGAACACGGCAAGGTCCAGATCGGATTCCTCCTCACGGACGAGAATCGAGGGGCGGAGGAAACCGGCCTGCTGGAAGGTCCATCGGCCCTCCTGGGTTTCGACGGTTCCGAGGGTCCGGCACGGCGATCCGAAGGACAGGGTCGCCAGCAGGTCCTCACCGGCCCACAGCTCGTACCGGGGTTCGGCGGCCTGGGGTTCCTTCCATTCGAGGGATGATCGGGCCGGGCCAGTGGTCGGGTCGGTGGTCTCGTTCATGGCTCCCTTTCCTCCAACGCTCCAGCGGGATGCGCTCCGCGCCGCCCCAAAAGGTACGCCCCGGAACGAGGGGCGACATGGCAGCATCAAACGACTCCCGGAGGTTCCATGCCCCGCCCAGCCACCCTGCCCATCCTCGACTGGAAAGCCGTGTTTGAATCTGGCCAGGATTACGCCGCCTGGCTGAGCGCGGCCGAATCGACCGAGCAGGCCCACGAGATCGAGGCGCAGCGCCGTGCGCTCCTGCTGGATCCCACGGCGGCGGGCTTCCTGGCCACGCTGCCCGTCCCTGTGCATGTCGTGGCCATCGCCGAGGACTGGTGCGGGGATGTGGTCCGGCATGTGCCCGTGCTCCAGCGCATGGCCGAGGCCGGGCCCAACCTCCGGGTCCACTACATCAGCCGGGAGCAGCACCCGGGCGTGTTCATCCGCTTCCTCACCAACGGCGGCGAGGCCATTCCCAAGTTCATCTTCCTGAGCGACCGCTTCGTGGAATGCGGTCACTGGGGCCCGATGCCTGAGGCCTGCCGGGAGCTCATCGCCCGCGGCAAGGCCTGCGGGAATGTGGCCGCCGCACGGAAGGAAGTCGCCGCCCGCTACGGGCAGGACGCAGCCCGTCAGGAGGTGGTCGACGAGCTGCTGCACCTCACCGATATCGCCGCCAGTCGGGGCCTCTAGGTTCGGAGTTCAAGCTGGCCTTCAGGACGGTTCCGTCGTCCCCTGGTGGAATTGGGTGGAATGTCCGGCCTCCGCGTGCACCTGCGCCAGGAGCAGACTGGCGCGCGCGTCTTCCGGATTCCGCGCCAGGATGGTCCCGTAGCAGCGGATGGCCTCGGCGGGAGCGCCCAGCAGGAGCTGCACCTTGGCCAGGCCGAGCAGGGCGGAGCGGTCGTAGCCGGAGTCCAGGGCGCGGCGGAACAGGGCCTCGGCTTTGTCGCACCGCCCCAACCGCGTGAAGCAATCCCCGGCCCGGCAGAGCACCTGCCGGTTTCCCGGATCGGCCTCCAAGATCTCGTCCCAGTAGGGCGCCGCCTCCTCGAAGCGGCCCTGCCCGCGCAGGGCATCCGCCAGCCCGAAGACCGCATGGGCATTGTGGGGATCCAGGGCGAGGGCCTCGCGGAAATGGTGCTCCGCCCGGAGGAAATCCAGTTTCCGGCGGCACAGGTTCCCGGCCATGGTGCGGATGTTCAGCAGGCCCGGGGCGAGGGTCAGAAGCTGTTCCCAGCAGGCCAGCGCTTCCTCCGGGTGATGCGCCTTCTGGTGCAGGTCGCCGAGCCCCATGAGGGCGTAGCGGTCCCGCGGATCGTGATGCAGGGCGGCCTGGTAGTGGGCGGCGGCCCGCTCCAGGTGGCCGGCCCGCCGGCAGGCGTCCCCCACGCGGGTCTGGACGGAGACATCGCCCGGATGAAGGGCGAGGTAGCGATCCCAGGTTTCGAGGCATCGCCCGACCTCGCGGAGCCCCCGGTAGGCATCGGCCAGCCCCCGCAGGGCCTGGGGATGGCAGGGGTCCCATTCCAGGGCACGCAGGTAATGTTCGCTGGCGGCCCGGAAATCCCGGGCTTTGGAACTCGCGGCGCCCGCCTCGATCCGGCCCTGGAGGGTCTCGGTTCCGGCATCCGAGTCAGTCCACCTGAGAGTCATTTTATCC
The DNA here is from genome assembly GCA_019449415.1 of Geothrix sp. GTDB lineage: Bacteria > Acidobacteriota > Holophagae > Holophagales > Holophagaceae > Geothrix > Geothrix oryzae. The sequence continues at coordinate 200,388 of JAGRPP010000023.1, read as the reverse complement.
ATCCAAACACATGCTCAAGCATAGGGTGATTAGGTAAAAAATAAACATTGATAACTTGAACATCGTAAAAGAACCTGCTACTTTTTGCCCTCGGCGCCCAAGCTCGTTTCGGTCCCGGTCGCCCCCCCCGGGGATCCATGAACCAACGGACACCCTGCACCCCCCAGCCAACCTCCACGCAGGTTCCCTTCGGCGCACCCCGGGATTCGCATGGATCGAGCTGGATCGGAATCCTGGGACCCACCTGTCCGGTCCTGCTGGTGGAGGATGATCCCGTCGCCCGGAAGTTCATTCGCATCACGCTACAGAAGGCGGGCTTCAAGGTCCACGAAACCGGCAGCGGCGAAGAGGCTCTCGAGCTCTTCGAGCGCCATCCGACGCAGGTGGCCCTCCTGGACATCGGCCTGCCGGGCATGGATGGATTCGAGCTGTGCCAGAAGCTGCGGCAGCGGAGCGAGGCGGTGGCCATCCTCATCCTCACGGGACGGGGGGACGACTCCGACAAAGTGTCGGGCCTCGAACTGGGCGCGGACGACTATCTGGTGAAGCCCTTCGGCCCGGATGTACTCGTGGCGCGGATCAGGGCCGTGCTGCGACGGTACGCGCACCAGTCCCAGATCTCGAACACCCTGTCCCTCGGCGATCTCCGTCTGGAATGTCTGACGATGAAAGTCTTCAAGGGCGACCGGGAGGTGGATCTCACGCCCCGGGAATTCGCCCTGTTGGCCGCGTTCCTCCGGCACCCTGGCAAGGTGCTCACGCGGGAGCAGCTCCGCGAAGAGGTCTGGGGCGAGCACCACTTCGGCAGCGCGAAGGCCCTGGATGTCTTCGTGTGCAAGCTGCGCGAGAAGCTCGAGGACGACCCCGCCCACCCGCAGCACTTCAAGACGGAATGGGGCGTGGGTTTCGTCTGTTGCTAGCGCCTAACCCGGGAGCCGCAGCCGGGAGCGCGCTAGGCATTGATTATCTAAATAAATAAATAAAACGATTTATTTTATCATGATTCATCGATTTTTTAACAAATCTTAACCTTTTCCGGCCTTGCGGGGCCCCCTCCGCGACCTCACATTAAATCCGTTCCAGTCACCTGCATCGATCCGATCAGGAACCCTTAAAGCAACGCCTTAAAGGCCGCTGCGCCCGCATGAACCCGGGACTGCGCCCGCCAGTGGCCTGTTTCACCCCGGAAACTCCCGCTTGGGGGCATCCGGGTTCCCCAAACATTGTCCGGCCAGGGTCGAACCGATCGCCCACCGGACGCTAGCCCCATATGGAGAATTCATGCGCAAGCTTATCGCCTTAGCGCTCGTCGCATCCCCGTTGCTGGCCCTCGATCCCGTCGGCATCGGCAACAGCGACACCGCCACTGCCCACTCCTTCGCCAAGATCATGGCGCCCGTCAAGCTCCTGTCCACCCAGGATCTGAACTTCGGATCCATCGTGCTGGATGAGCTCGGAAAGGCCGCCAGCGTGGAGCTGACCTTCAACACGCCGCCCAACGGCAACCCATCCCTCACGGACAAGAAGCTCGTGAACTGCGGCTTCTACAACAAGACCGAGATGCCGACCGCAGCCTTCTTCCACTATCAGCGGGACAACAACTTCGGCGGCGGCGGCCCGAGCTTCGCACCCGTTTCTGATGGCGATCCCAATGTGAGCATCGCCATCACCGCCACCGATCTGATCGGCCCCCATGGGAAGGCCTGCCACTTCACCCCGAAGAACGACCTGCCCGTGGATTCCTGCCTCTACTTCCCGGCCAAGGAAGGCACCACGGCCAAGCACTTCTCGGTGTTCGGCAAGCTGGACATCCCCTCGGATGCGATCCCCGGCAACTACGCCGGAACCATCACGGTGAAGGTCACCTACAACTGAGCCTCTGCGGCGTCAGGAATCCCCGGGGACCGCGAGGTCGGACCTTGCGGTCCCCGGGTCGGCGCCGAAGGCCAACCACCCCACCGCCATGATGCCGAGCCGATCTACCCTTCCCATCCTTCTTGGCTGCCTGCTGGCGATCTCCTCGATCGCCGGCGGCGGCCCATTGGTCGTTCCCCAGGCGCCCGCGCCGTCTCCACCCGCCGCGCAACCGGCGCAGCCCGCCAAAACCCCCTCAGGCATGCCGGTACCCCGGCCCGGAGGCACCGGGGATCTCGCCATCTTCCCCACCCGCGTGGTAATGGAGGGACGGGAGCGTTCCGCCGAGATCATGCTGCAGAACTGCGGAGCCTCGGCCGCCTCGTACCGGGTGAGCTTCAAAGAAATGGACATGCTGCCCGGCGGAAGGATCCAGGAGCGGGAACGGAAGCCCGGCGAGATCACCGCTGCGGATCTGGTCCGCTTCTCGCCCCGCCAGGTGGATCTCGCCCCCGGTGAGTCCCAGACGGTCCGCGTCCAGGTGCGCAAACCGGAAGGCCTCCCCGACGGCGAGTACCGATCCCACCTGCTGCTCCAGGCCATCCCCACCGCCGAGCCCCCGAAGCCCTCCGGCGAGGACCCTGAACAGAAGCTGAGCTTCAACATCACACAGCTGGTGGGCATCTCCATACCCATCATCGTCCGGCACGGACCGACCACGGCGGCCATCACGCTCACCGGGTTCCGTTTCTGGCAACCGGATGTGCCGGAGGCGCTCCCGGTCCTGAGCCTCACCATGGAGCGCACCGGAAACCGCAGCGTCATCGGCGAGTTTGCCGTCACCGTGGAATCCGGCGGCAAGTTCAAGAAGGGCGCCCGCATCAGCGAGCTGAAGGCGATCGCCATCTACGCGAACCTCGCTCGACGGGAAGTCCACCTGCCCATGCAGCTTGGGCAGAACGGCGGGCTCAAAGGAACCCGGGTCAAGGTCACCTTCACCGCCACCGACATGAAGCTTCCCCCCGTCTCGGCATCCTTCGACATCGACCACTGAACATGCCTCCAGATCGGTGTTTCCTCAGGGCGGCCGCGGCGGTGTTCCTCGCGGCCGCCCTGGTGGATGCGCAGGAACGGAAAGACGGCCCCCTGGACGAGGCCGACGCCATGATCCTGCAGCCCTACCTCGACCGGACCCCCTTGGGCGACGGCCTCCTAGCCTTTCCGGCCCGGCCGGCCCCTCTCGTCCCCCTGGGGGAACTGTCGCGGCTGCTTTCCCTCGGCATCACCGTCCAAGGTGCGAAAGGGCAGGCCTCCGGCTTCTTCATCTCGCCCAGGCGGCGCTTCGCGCTGGATCTCGCGGGCCGGACGGTGGAGGTGGAGGGCCGCCGCATGACCTTCGAGGCGACGCAGGTGCGCGCCTTCAAGTCCGACCTCTATGTGGACGCCCGCCTCTTCCAGACCTGGTTCCCCCTGGAACTCGAAATCGACCTGCGGGCCTCGGCCATCCAGATCAAGGCCAAGGAACGCCTGCCGATCCAGGCCGCCTGGGACCGTGACAAGCGGTACGGCGGCAAGCTCGGCTTCGCGCCGGATGCCGATCCGGCCAGCCAGGCGCCGCGCTATCCGTCGCCCTATGCCTTCATCGATGTTCCCATGGTGGATCTCAGCGCCTCCTGGCGGACGGCGCAGCGGGGGTCCGGTGCGCCGGTCCAGGGTGCCGTCATGACCGGCGGCGATCTGCTCTGGATGAGTTCCGAAATCTACCTCACGCGGGACGCGAACGGCTCCTTCAATTCGAGCCGCGGGACGCTGTCCCGGGACGACCCGTCGGGCGGCCTGCTGGGGCCCCTCCACGCCAGGCATGTGGCCCTGGTGGACATCCCCACCCCTTCGCTGGAACTGGCCGGCTCCCTGCCCTCCGGGCGCGGGGTGCTCGTGGACAACTACCCCACCTCGTACCGCGCCACCTTCGCCGCCCGGACCTTCCGGGGGCCCCTGCCTGAAGGCTGGACCGTGGAGCTGTACCAGAACGGCAGCCTCGTTTCCTTCCAGAGGTCCCGGGCCGATGGCCAGTACGAGTTCATGGATGTGCCGATGCGGTTCGGGTTGAACCAGTTCCGGCTGGTCTTCCACGGCCCGCTCGGCCAGCGCACGGAACGGAACTACCGCCTGGACATCGCGCAGGAGCAGCCGCCACCGGGGACCTTCTACTACCGCGCGGCGGGCTGGCGGCCGCGGGCCTCGTACCTTACCTATCCCCTAGTGAGCCTCGATCCGAGTGCCCAGCCCGTCCTGCTGGATCCAACCCACCGGACGGCCCTGCTGGCCGAGGCCGAGTACGGGCTGTCCACCCTGTTCTCCGTGAAATCGGGCTTCAGCCGCATGGCCGTCTCCACCGGCACGCACGACTACAGCGTGCTGGGCCTCCGGGCGATCCTGCCCTTCCTGTCCCTGCAGCTGAACGGAGCCCAGGACCAGGCCGAGAAGACGGATGGAACCGAGTCCAAGGGACTGGCCGCCGAGGGCATCCTGATGACCGGCATCGGCTACTCCACCATGACCCTGAGGCGGTCGGAGTACCGTCGGGGCTTCTACAAACTCGGCGTATCGGAGCGCGGCGAAGTGATCCGCACCGAGGACTTCGCGGACTTCTCGACGCCCCTTCCCTTCAAGCGCTTCCCGCTGAACCTCTATCTCCAACACCAGCGCCAGGTCTTTCTCGACAGCGCCTTTCAGAGCGATCGCGCCCAGCTCACGGCCAGCCTTTCCCGGCTCAGCATCTCGCCCATCCTCACACGCATCCGTTCCCTGCGCGCCGGGCAGGAGTCCGTCCGGACCGAGGGAAGCGTCTTCGTCTCCTCCTTCGGCGAGAACCTCAACCTTCTGGGTTCGGTGACCTTCGCCCGGGAGCAGAACCGGACGCGGTTCCAGAGCTGGGGCCTGGGCGCAGACTATCGCCACGGAGAAGGGATGCTCTACCGGGTGACCCTGCAGGGGAGCAACGGATCGCTGCGCGACACGACGATCAACGCCAGCGTCACCAAGATGACCGGCCGCATCGCCTACGGCGTCGATGCCAGCTACGCCCGGGCCACGGGCTACACCGCCGGCCTGCGGCTGTCGGCCTCCTTCGGACGCGAGCCGCGGACGGGCAAGGGCTTCATGGACGCGCGGGCCATGTCGTCCATGGGGGCCGTCTCGGCTTCCGCCTTCATGGACGAGAACTTGAATGGCCGGCGGGATCCCGGCGAACGCACCCTCGAGGATGTCCGGTTCAAGGTGGGCGGGGGCGAACTGCCGGAACGACGGCCCGATCCCAAGGTTGCGCTGTACTCCCATGTGGGCAGGAGCCAGGATCTGGCCTTCCAGGTGGACGAAGGCACCCTGGAGGATGCCTCCATGCGGCCGACCCTCCCTTCCTACCGGATCCTCCCCAGGCCCGGCAAGGTCATGACCGTGGACTACCCCATCACGATCATGGGCGAGGTGAGCGGCACCACCAGGCTCCGCAAGGCCGGCAAGACCGAGGAGCTGCCGGGGCTTGAGCTGGAGGTCATCACGCCCGCCGGCGTCTCCCTCAAGACGAAGCGGAGCGCCTACGATGGCTTCTTTGAATTCCGCGACCTCCCGCCCGGCGACTATGTGCTGCGGATTACGCCCGAGGAGGTCCGCCGCCTGGGCCTGACGAACGCGCCTTCGCGCCCCATCCACATCGATGCGAAGAAGAGCTTCCTCGAAGGCCTCGACCTGGTGGTGGAAGAGGGTCCCCCCGAAGCAGCGCCCGCACCCCCGCCACCCACTCTGCCCACCCGGGAGGACCCACCTCCCCGAAAGCCCTGACCCGCTCGACCCCGACTCACCCGGAAAGGAGCTGCCATGTTCACCCGGCCCATCCTGCTCTCCCTCGCCCTGTCCTCGGTCTTGGCCCAGGCTCAGGATCCAGCCATCCGGCTGGTGCAGGACATGCACTTCGGTGGCCTCCAGGTGGCGGACCGGGGCGGCATGATCACCCTCACCCACGAAGGGGTGCGGATCGCCCTGAGTCCCGGCCTCAGCCCCATCCTCCGGCCGACCTGCCAGGAGGCCCGATTCCAGCTGTCGGGCCCACCCCGGGCCCGGTTCCTCCTGCGGCTGGATCCGCCGAAGCCCCTGCTCGCCGGACCGCGGGGCGGGCAGATCCATGTGGAGTCCTTCTTCCCGTCCTTCCCCAGCCTGGAGGGAACCTTCGACGCCCAAGGTCAGGCGGAGTTGCGGCTCGGCGCCAAGCTCGACATCCAGGCCGGCACGCCGGAAGGGCCTTATGCCCTTGAGCAGGTGATCCTGGAGATGCGGGTCCAGGGGGACCGGGAGCCCCGGGTGGCGCGGCAATCCTTCGGCATCCGCGCCTACCTGCGCCCCGTCCTCAAGCTGAGCAACGGAAGTCCCCTGGACTTCGGGAGCCTGCTGCCGGGCTCCACCGAGGGCACCTTCAGCGTCGCCCCGGATGGCTCGCACCGGAGCACCCCCGGCGGAGGGCCGCGCCTGGTTCGCGGCAACCCCCGCCCCGCGGCGTTCCTGCTGTCGGGCCCTCCGGGCTCGGGCTACAACCTGCAGCTGCCCACCCGGATGCTGCTGACGGGGCCCGGCGCACCTCTGGAAGTCCGTGAATTCGTCTGTGACCTGCCGATCCAAGGCGCCCTTCCGACGGGTACCGTGCCCTTCCGGGTGGGGGCCAGCCTGGTGGTGCCGCCCGGACAGGCGAGCGGGCTCTACCGCGGGCTGTTCAAGGTGTCGGTCTGCTACCAGTGAGGCCGGGTTCCGCCATCTGGAACATCAGGATCGCACCGGCGGCGGCGACATTGAGGCTGTCCATGCCCGATGCCATGGGGATGGCCACGGCGCGGTCGCAGCAGGCCAGCTGGCGGGGGTCCAGGCCAGTGTCCTCCGGGCCCATCACCAGGGCGCAGCGGGGGGCGGGCCGCCAGGCATGCGCCTCCTCCGCTCCCGGCGTGAGCGCGGCGGCCACGATTTCCGAGCCTGGTTCCGCCGCCTTCCAATCCGCCAGGAGCGCCCAGGGATCCTCCGCCCGCCACACGGGGATGCGCCACACGGCGCCCATGGAGACGCGCACGGTGCGCCGGGTCCACTGGCCCGGCCCCGGGCTCGCCAGCACGCCATCCAGGCCCAGGGCCGCGGCGCTGCGCAGCAGCAGGCCCAGGTTCTCGCTGTCGTAGAGGCGGGGCAGCACCAGCAGGCGGCGGGCGGCGCGCAGGGCCGGGGCCGGCGGCGGCACGGGCACCTGGGCGCAGGCCATGAGGCCGCGGTGGAAGGGAAAGCCCGCCAGCTCCGACAGGGCCGCGGGTTCCATCGTCAACAGGTCCGTGCCGGCCGGAAGGCGGTCGCGAAGCGCCGCCGCCGCCGCGGTGGTGGCGGCCACAGAAATGACCTTCAGGCGCCCGGCGCGACCGGCTTCCAGCAGATCCTCCACCAGGATCCGGCCCTCCGCGATGAAACAGGTCCCGTACTCCGGGTGCTCCCGCGTGCCGGCAAAGCGCAGGTCGCGGTAGGGGTCCCAGGGGTCGAAGGCCGGCATGGGATCAGGTTACAGGCGGTAGGCTGGTGCCATGCCCCGCAAACTTCCCCGGCACCTCACCTGGCTCGAAGCCTTCGTGGCCGTCGTGGAGACCGGCTCGCTCGAGGCGGCAGCCCAGCACCTGAGCGTGGCGCGCTCCGTCGTGAGCGAACACCTCCGCGCCCTGGAGGAGACCCTCGCCGACGGCGAGACCCTGGTGGAGCGCGGACCCGGCCGCCGCCTGAGCCTCACCCCGCGGGGGGAGCGCCTCTTCGCCGGCGCCCAGGCCTCCTTCCACCAGCTGGACCTCAAGCGCCTGCGCGACCTCGCCTCGCCGGAACCGGGGCTGCGCCTGGGCCTGAACCCCACCCTCTCCGCCCTGCTGATGGAACCGCTGGCCCAGGCCGCCGCGCGCACGGGCCTCAAGCTGGAGGCGGCCTTCGGCGGCGCCCACGAGCTGGTGCGCCAGATCCAGACGCGCCAGCTGGACCTGGCCCTGGGTTTCACGCCCCTGCCGCCCCACCGGGGGGTGGAGTACCGCGTGCTCGCCCGCCTGCCCTTCGTGGTGCTGGCCGCCCCAGGTTGCGGGCTGGGTTATGGGCTGACTCCCGGGGCGGGCTTCCTTCGAGTGAAGGACCTGGCCGACAAGCCCTTCGTGGATTGGCTAAGGGACGATCCCTACGGCGGCGCCAACTCGGCGCGCTTTGCGGAGGCCGGGATCCAGGTGCGGGAAGCGGCCCGGGTGGAGAATTTCCTCCAGCTCTATCCGGCCCTGCGGGCCTTCCGGGCCTGCGCCATCGCCCCGGATCTCCGGGCTCTGGGCCCCTTCCCCGCCGACCTCGAGGTCTGGCCGCTGAAGGAACGGAAGGCCCAGGCAGTGGAGGTGGTGGCGCTCTGGCCTTCGGGGGGAGCGTCCGCCGCGGCCGAGGCCTGTCTGAAGGCCCTGGCCGCCCACCTTCGAAAACGACGATAATCCGACGAATGGTTCATTATTTATTCAATTTCCGCCTATCTGTTCTGACACTAGGCTTGGGGGATCCCCGGAGCGCGGTTTGACCTCTCCCTCGGCCCATCCACTGATGTCCAGTCCCACCCAGCGGGCCATCGACCGCTTGCCGCCCCACCTCCGCCGCTATGTGGTGGACCAGGACCATGGGGCCTACACGCCCAGGGACCACGCCGTATGGCGGCACATCCTCCACCGGCTGACGGACCGCCTGAAGCACACCGCCCACGCGAGCTACCTGTCCGGCCTGGCAGCTACCGGCATCGGCCTCGAGGCGATCCCCAGCCTCGACGAGATGAACGGGAAGCTGGCGGCGCTGGGCTGGTCCGCCGTGGGCGTGCGCGGCTTCATCCCCCCGGCGGTGTTCACGGAGCTGCAATCCCTGGGGGTGCTGGCCATCGCCGCGGACATCCGCAGCCACGCGCACATCGAATACACACCGGCCCCGGACATCGTCCACGAGAGCGCGGGGCACGCGCCCATCCTGGCGGACCGCCGGTTTGCCGACTACCTGAAGCGCTGCGGCGAGGCGGGCTTCCGCGCCATCGCCTCCGTGGAGGACCAGGCCGTCTACGAGGCCATCCGCCACCTCAGCGTGGTGAAGGAGGATCCTTCCGCCACGGAGGGGGAGAAGCAGCTGGCGGAGGCACGCCTGTGCGCGGCCGCTGCCAGCCGGCGCTACGAGAGCGAAAGCACCAAGGCCAGCCGCCTCTACTGGTGGACGGCCGAGTACGGCCTGGTGGGCGGCCTCGACGACCCGAAGCTCTACGGGGCCGGGCTTCTCAGCAGCCTGGGCGAGGCGGTCCACTGCCTCACGGGCGCGGTGAAACGGGTGCCCCTCAGCCTGGCCTGCGTCGAGACCGAATACGACATCACGCGCATGCAGCCCCAGCTCTTCGTGGCCCGGGATTTCGATCACCTTTTTGAAGTGCTGGAGGCCTTCGAGGCCACCCTGAGCTGGCGACGGGGCGGGGACCACGGCCTGACGGAGGCCCTGCGGGCCCGCACCGTGAACCACCTCCGGCTGGCGGACGGCCTCGAACTGACGGGCCGCGTGACGGCGCAGATCGCGGCCCGCCATCCGGTGGCCCCGGGGCTCGCCACGGCCCTGGCCCGGATCGAGGGCCCCATGCTGCTGTCCCGGCAGGGCGCGGCGGATGGCCGCCCCTGGACGGGGGAGGCCCTGGTGGCCTTCGGACGGGGCGCCTTGCCTCCCCGCGGAGCCTTCAACCTGGAGCTGCCCTCCGGGCTCGCCCTCTCGGGCTTCCGCGTGGGCGGGCACGAAGTGATCGACCTTCAGGGCCACCTGGATGGCCGCCCCCTGGACCTGCCCAGCTGGGCCCTGCTCTTCCTGAGTGAAGGCCTGCCCTCGGTGGCGGGGGGCCCGGCGGATCCCGGTTCCTGGGATCGCTGGTTCGGCGATCAGGGGGCCTTTTCCGAAGGGGAGGCCGAAGCCCAGGCCCGGACCCGCAAGGCCGAGTCCCTGCCGGCGGAAGTTGCGGAACTTTACCTCGAGGTCCGGGCATTGAGGGAAGGTGGCCGGAGGGACGGTCCACGCCTGCGGGCCCTGGCCGACCGGGCCCGGAGGCATCCCGCCGAGTGGCTGCTGCAGGCTGAACTGACGGAACTGGAGGCGATGGCATGAGCTGGACCGAAGAGAACGGAAGCCTGGTGCAGACCTTCAAGACCCCGGACTTCCTCACGGCCTACCACCTGGTCGGCGCGGTGGTGGGGCCCGCCGAGGGGTTGAACCACCATCCGGACATCGCCTTCGGCTGGGGCTATGTCCGCATCGCCCTCACCACCCACGAGGCGAACGGCATCACCGACCTGGACCACCAGCTGGCCCGGCTCATCGATGATGCGGTTAAACCCTTCGGACTATGACCATTTGCCGTTTGTTTACTGTCTGAGCATGGACAGGTCCGTTATTCTGAAAAGTCCATGAGGAACCCCTTGCCGACCCTGCCCCTCCCCCCCCGCCACCCCCATCCATCCCTGCTGAAGGGCGCCCTCATCGGGATCGGCCTGCTGGGCCTGACCCTGGGCTGCCGCCCGGACGGGGTCTCCCACTTCCGGGTGCCCAAGGAGACCGCCGCACCCCACCCTGACCATCCGGGGCATGCCGAGGAGGCCATGCCCCCCCAGGCCGCCGGCCCTGAATCCGCCGGTCCCGCCGCCTCGGCCCGGGGGCCGCTGAAGTGGTCCCTCCCCAAGGGCTGGAGCGAGCTGCCGGGCGACGGCATGCGCTTCGCCACCTTCAAGACCCCCGTCGCCGGCCGTCTCGAGGCCACCGTGGTGGTCCTGCCGGGTCCCGCGGGTGGCGAACTGGCCAATGTGAACCGGTGGCGCGGCCAGATCACCCTGCCCCCGATCGATGAGCAGGCTCTGGCTGCCGCCCGCGTGGTGCTCAAGACCAAGGCCGGCGCCGTGAACCTCTACGACTTCACCAACGACGGCACCAAGAGCCGTCTGGTGGCCGGCCTGATCTCCACGCCCGACGGGAACACCTGGTTCCTGAAGATGAGTGGGGACGCCGCCGCCGCGGCGAAGGCCAAGCCTGACTTCATGCGCATCCTGGAGAGCCTCCGCCTTGATTAAGACACTCGCCACCCGCCTCTGGAAATTCCTGAAGTCCTTCCAGCTCACCATCGTCCTCCTGGCCCTCCTCATGGCGCTGGTGGTGCTCTGCACCCTGGCCCAGGTGGAGATGGGCACCGCGGGCGCCGTGAACGCCTACATGCGCAGCTTCTTCGTGTGGCGCCAGTTCCCGGCCCTGCCCTTCCCCCTCCCGGTGTTCCCGGGTGCTGCCCTGGTGGGCCTCCTCCTCACCCTCAACCTCATCGCCAAGACGCTCGACATCCAGCGTTCCTGGACCAAGGCCGGCATGTGGCTCGTCCACTCGGGCCTGGTGATCCTCTTCGCGGGCGAATTCGTGGCCGGCATGATGCAGGTGGACACCAACATGTCCATCGAGGTGGGCCAGACGGTCAACTATGTCCAGAGCTACAAGAATGTGGAACTGGCCGTCATCGATGTCACCGACCCCGCCTTCGACGAGGTCTATTCCGTCCCCGACACGCTGCTGTCGCGCCGCGCCTCGATCCCCGTCCCCGGCACGCCCATCACCCTAAATGTGAAGCGCTTTTTCCCCAACGCGGAGCTGAGCAACCTGCCGCCCGGTTCCCCCGCCCTGGCCACGGCCGGCGTGGGTCAGGGCGTGGCCATCGTGGAGCGCCCCACGGTCACGGCCGACAACGACATGAACCAGACCTCGGTCTTCGTGGAGCCCGTCGCCGGCGGCCAGAGCTACGGCACCTGGCTGGCCTCCGTGGCCATCGGCCAGCCGCAGACCTTCACCCACGAGGGCCGCACCTACGCGCTGACCATGCGCCTGCGCCGCCAGTACCTGCCCTATGCCTTCACGCTCAAGCAGTTCCGGCACGATGTCTATCCCGGAACGGACATCCCCAAGAACTTCTCGAGCCTCGTCCAGGTGGTGAATCCCGCCCAGAACGAGTCCCGCGAGGTGCTCATCTACATGAACCAGCCGCTTCGGTACGAGGGCAAGACCTTCTACCAGGCGAGCTTCGGCAAGAACGACACGCTCTCGGTCCTTTCCGTGGTTGAAAATCCCGGCTGGCTGCTCCCGTATGTGTCCTGCGTGCTGGTCTCCCTGGGCCTGCTCGTGCACTTCGCCATCGTCCTCCGGCGCTCCCTCAAGCGGCGCCAGGACAAGAAGGAGGGCTGACCATGACCTTCGTGCAGAAATACCTCGCCTGGGGAGCCGGCGCCCTCGCCCTGCTCGTCGCCCTCATCTTCGCCCTGCCCGGCGGCAAGGCCCGCGGCTTCGATGTCAGCGGTTTCGCCACCCTGCCCATTCTCGAGGGCGGCCGCGTCAAGCCCCTGGACTCCGTGGCCCGCAACTCCCTGCTGGTGATCCACAGCCGCCAGGGGTTCCGTCATGAAGGCCGCATGGTGGGCCCCGACGAATGGATCCTCGATGTGATGTTCCGGCCCCAGGTGGCAGACCAGCAGGCCATCTTCGTCATCGACGATCCCGATGTCATCGGCCTCATCGGCGCCAAACAGACCAAGAACCGGAACTACTTCAGCTTCGCCGACCTCTCCTCCCACCTGGAGGAGATCCAGAAGCAGGCCATGGCGGCCCAGCCCATCGCCGCCCAGAAGCGCACCCGCTTCCAGAGCGCCATCGTCAACCTGTTCGACCGCGTCTACCTGTATTACAAGCTCCGGAACACGCTGCAGCTGGCGGGGTCCCCCGGCCTGGGCTGGGAGATCCAGTCCCTCGGCACGCCTGACGCGACCCTGCGCCACCAGGACCTGATCCAGCTCGCCCAGTTCCGGATCCTGCCGCCCCCGGCGGGCGCGGGGCCCGATGCCTGGCAGAGCGTCGGCCAAGCCCTCAGCGCCGCCTCCACCGGTGGCGCGATGCACCCGGGCCTGGTGCCTCTGGCCAAACTGAACGCCGCCTACAGCACCAATGATCCCGCCAGCTTCAATCAGGCCCTCGACGAGATGAAGGGCGTGGTCACCACCCTGAAGCCGGGCGCGCTCAGCCACGCCTCGAACGAGATCCTCTTCAACCGCGCACAGCCCTTCTTCGTGGGCCTATCCATCTACTTCGTGGCCTTCCTCGTGCTGTGCGTCTCCTGGATCTGGAAACCCGGGCTCCTGCAGCCCACGGCCTACGCCCTGCTGTTCGTCGGCGCCATCATCCACACCCTGGGCCTGGCCGCCCGCATCATCCTGCAGGGCCGGCCCCCGGTCACCAACCTCTACTCCTCCGCCGTCTTCGTGGGCTGGGGCGCGGTGATCCTGGGCCTCATCGTCGAGCGGATGTATCGCAAGGGCTTCGGCACCGCCGTGGCCGCCGCGGCCGGCTTCGCCTCCCTGATCGTGGCCCAGAACCTGGGCACCGAGGGCGACACCATGGAGATGATGCGCGCCGTGCTGGACTCCAACTTCTGGTTGGCCACCCATGTGGTGACCATCACCATCGGCTATTCCGGCACCTTCCTCGCGGGCGCCATCGCCATCGGCTACGCGCTGCGCAAGCACATCGCCGCCAAGGCGGATCCGGAAACCGACAAGGCCCTGGTGGACATGGCCTACGGCATCATCTGCTTTGCCCTCTTCTTCAGCTTCGTGGGCACCGTGCTGGGCGGCATCTGGGCCGACCAGTCCTGGGGCCGCTTCTGGGGCTGGGATCCCAAGGAGAACGGCGCCCTGCTCATCGTGCTGTGGAACGCCATCATCCTCCACGCCCGCTGGGCCGGCTATGTGCGCGAGCGGGGCACCATGGTCATGGCCATCTTCGGCAATGTGATTACCGCCTGCTCCTGGTTCGGCGTGAACATGCTCGGCGTGGGCCTCCACTCCTACGGCTTCATGGACCAGGCCTTCTGGGCCCTGACCGGCTTCATCGCCAGCCAGGTGCTCCTCATGGCCATCTGCTACGCGCCCGCCCGGTTCTGGATCACCAAGCCCGGCGCCCACACCTAGGCTTTTCAAACCTGCAAAAAGGGCCCCCGATCCCGGGGGCCCTTTTTTGCGGCCGGGAACGCCCTTGGAGGCTGTCACTTCACCTGGCGCGTGACCCCTTCGAGGTAAGTCTTGAAGGCGTCCGGCGCCGAGGGCGGGGCGATCTCGAAGCGCACGGTGACGGTGGCGTCGGGTTTCTGCAGGTAGGTCAGACGGAATCGGGGACCGGGGGCCGGTTCGCTGGTAAAGGCCACGCCCCCGGGCACGGTGGCCGCGGCGTAGCGGATGACATGGCCCTCGTTGTCGAAGTAGATGGCCTTCAGCTGTCCGCCTTCGGCGAAGATCGTCATCAGATCCTCGTGATGGGAGGCGAGGCGCCCGTTGGCGGCGGGATAGTCCGCATGGCTGCGGCGGATCAGAGCCTTCCCCTCCAGCTCGAAGCGGAAGGTCGCAGCTCCGGCGGCCTGACCGGCCTGACCATCGCCCTCGCCCTTCCACTGGCCCACCAGGAAGCGGACCGGCGAGAAGCCATCAGTCTTGGGGGCGGCCGCCTGGGAGGCCAGGGGCGCCGCGAGCAGCAGGGCAAGAATGAAAGAGCGCATGAAGTCTCCGAACGATCCCTGAATCTACCGCCAGACCTCGGCGGTGGCGATCACTGGACGAGTCCCAGCCACTTCCAGTAGGTGAAGACCACGCCGGTCATGAAGACGGCGGCCAGCACGCTCATCACGGCGCCGGTCTTCATCAGCTCCTTGGTGGTGACATGACCGGTGCCCATGGCCACGGCGTTGGGCATGTTGCTCACCGGCAGGAGGTACTGATGCTGCATGTTCATTCCGAGGATGAGGGCGAAACCCAGGGGGTTCGCGCCGATGGCCACAGCGTGGGCGATGATGATCGGCGTCAGTGCCGTGGTCTTCGGGCCACCCCCCGTGAAGAAGATCTGCAGGCCGGTGATGAACCAGATGAGGATCACCATCTGAACCGCGTGGGGCATGGTGACGATGGGGGAGAGCATGGTGCCCGCCAGCCATTTCGCCGCACCCGAGCTGGCCAGCGCCGTTCCCATCGACAGGCCCGCACCGTACAGCACGAAGACATTCCAGGGTACCTTCTGCTGGGCTTCCTTCCAGGTCATCACGCCCTTGCTGGGCCAGAGCAGCAGGATCACGGACAGCATGCCGATGATCACCACATTGATCTTGTGGAAGGAGTCCGTGGCCCAGAGGACAAGGGTGAGCAGGAAGACTGCCAGTGTGTAAGCCTCCATGCCGCTGAACTTGCCCAGGGCGGCCAGCTCGGTGCGGACGAAGTCCTGGCCCTTGCCCAGGTTCTTGAACTCGGGCGGCCACATCAGCTGGATCACATAGACCGACACAAAGGCCAGGATGAAGGCCGGCGGGGCGCCCACCTTGAGCCACTGGGACCACGAGATGGTGCTCTTGGTGGCGGTCTGGATGAGGCCCGCCGTGATGGGATTACCCACATGGGCGGTGAGGACGCCGATGCTCATCATGGTGCCGCTCATGGCCACGATGAAGAGCAGCGCCTTGACGATGTTGCTTTCGCCGGGCTTGGTTCCGAAGGCCTGGCCCACGCCGAGGATGATGGGCAGCATCAACAGGGTGCGGGCCGTGATGGAGGGGACGAGGAAGCTCAGGACCGCCATGACCACGGCCACGGCCCAATAGACCTTGATGGCTGAGCCGCCCGCCGCGTTCACCAGGAACAGGGCGATTCGCTTGGACAACCCCGATTTCTCCATGCAGGCCGCCATGATGAAGCCGATGACGATGAGCCACAACGCCGGGAATAGCCCGCGAAGGATCCCGCGAGGTCCGTGGCCTTCAGGGCTGCGAGCAGGAACACGATGACGAGGGCGCTCAGCGCATCATCCAGGGCCTGCGTGACCCAGACGATGATGGCGAAGACCGCGATGGCCAACGAGGCCTTCGCCGCGGGCTTCAGCACCGCCGAGGTGGGCATGAACCACAGGATCCCCGCCAGACAGGCGAAAGCCAGCACCAGGTAGAGCCACTTCTTGCCGCCCATGGGTCATTCCTTTCAGAGGGTCGTTCAGTCCAAGCGCGTGGTGCCCAAAAGATTCTTGGGATCGAGGCGCTGCTTGAGCGCATGATTCACGCCCTTCACCGGCTCCGGCGTGTAGGCGTCATAGAACCGCTGGTTATGGGGTCCGACGCCATGCTCGGCGCTGTACGAGCCGTCGAAACCGCGCACCGCCAGCTCGTAGATCCGGGTCTGCAGTTCCTCGACGATCTCTGCGGTCGGCCGCGGTGATTCCGCTTCGGTCCAGACCAGGTTGAGGTGCGTACCCCCATCGCCCCAATGACCGAAGTCGCAGGCCCGGACGAAGGGGTAATCCTTGGCCAGGAGGGCCACCGCCGCATCGGTGAAAGCCGCCATGCGGCTGCGGGGCACGCTGATGTCGAAGGCCAGCACTTTGCCTTCGTTGCGCAGGCTCTCGCTGATGTGGTGGCGAATGGCCCAGAAATCCTCGGGCTTGCCCATGAACACATCCGCGACCCCTTCGCCCGCATCGCTTTCCAGGAAGGCGCCCAGACGCTCCTCCAGGACCTCAGGCAAGTTCAAGGCGGCTTCGGGCAGGGTGGACGACAGTTCCACCAGCGCCGTGTAGGCGGGAGGTTTGCCGGCGCCGTAAGGATTCCGGATGTCCTCGTGGTGCGCGAACACCGGATTCAGGGCGTTGGCGCTGATGACTTCGTAGGCCGTGAACACATCCGCAAGTTCGCGCTCAAGAACCTGCATCAGGGCCAGCACGGCCTCGCCCGAGATGCAGCCCACCAGGGCCACCGCATGCTGGCGGGGCACGGGCACCACCTGCAGCACCGCCCCCGTGATCACGCCGTAGACGCCACTGGTGCCCACGAAGAGCTGCTTGAGGTCCAGGCCCGTGTTGTTCTTCCGCAGGTGGTTCAGCGCATCGACCACCGTGCCGTCCGCCAGCACGACCTCCAGGCCCTGCAAGTTGTGGCGCACATCCCCGTACTTCAGGAGACGCGTGCCGCCGGTGTTGGTGGCGATCATGCCGCCGATGGTGGGATCTGCCCCGAGATCGATGGGGAACATGAGGCCGTGCGCGGAAAGGGCCTCGTTGAGCGCGCTGAGCAACAGGCCGCCGTCCACTACCGCGGTGCGGTTGATCGGATCGATCTCCAGGCGCTTGTTCAGGCGCTCCAGGCTGAGCACCAGCATCTGGCCGCTGGCGTCGGGATTGGAAGCGCCCACCAGCCCGGTGTTGGCCCCCTGGGGCATCACCCGGATCCCGCGCCCCTGGCAGTAGGCCATGAGCTTCGACACTTCGGCCGTGGTCCCGGGGCGGGCCGCCAGCAGGGCCTTGCCCTTCCCGTACCGCCAGCCCGACTCGTAGCGGACGAGATCCTCCGCCTCAGTCAGGACGGCATCGGCACCCAGCATGGCGCGCAGGTCGGAAGCGATTCGGGCGGGGTCGTGCATGGGCTCTCCAGGAGGACGACGGAGGCGGGCTCCAGAGCCTCTCTGGAACCCCGCACACATGGATCCTGGCGATGGTTCCGGGAAGGAGGCCCGTTCAGTCGATCAAAGACGATCCAAGAGTGATTTTACTCGAGCCAGGCCCTGATCAGCGCTTCGAATCGCTCGCCGCGCTGTTCGAAGTTGTCGAACTGGTCGAAGCTGGCGCAGGCTGGGCTGAGGAGCACCTGGTCACCGGGCCGGGCCAGGGCCAGGCCTGCGTGGACGGCATCGTCGAAGGCCGGCACCACCTCGTGAGGCAGATCGCCGAGATCGCGGGTGAGCTGGGGAATGGCCTCGCCGAGGAAGACGAGGCGCCGCAGCTTGCCCTCGAGCGCCGCGCGGAGGGGCCCGTAGCTGGCGCCCTTGTCCGTGCCGCCCAGCAGCAGCACGAGGGGCCCCGGCAGCGCCTTGATGGCGGTGAGCGTGGCATCCACATTGGTGCCCTTGGAGTCGTTGTAGGCGCGGACGCCGCCCTTCTCGCCACAGAAGGCGATGCGGTGGGCCAGCCCGGGGTAGCTCCGCAGGCCCTCGCGGATGGCCTCCAGGCTGGCCCCGCCGTGACGGGCCAACAGCGCCGCTGCCAGGGCATTCTCCACATTGTGGTCGCCCGGAAGGCGCAGCTCGCCGCGGTGGAGGAGCGCCTCTCCATGAAGGTTCAAGTGGCCTTCCCCGTCACACCAGGCTTCGCAGGGCGTCCAGCCGAACCGGGCGGCGTGCCCCATCCCCGGGGCATCCTCCCACCACTCGGGGTGGGCGGCGGGCACCACGCGGAGATCCTCGGCGCCCTGCCGTTCGAAGATCCGCAGCTTGGCCTGGCGGTAGGCCTCAAGGGTGCCGTGGCGCGCGAGGTGGTCGGGCGTGAGGTTGAGGAAGGCGGCGCCCTCCGCATGGAACGCCACCAGGGATTCGAGCTGGTAGCTGCTCAGCTCCACCACATAGGCCGTGCCGGGGGCGCCGGCCGCGACGGCTTCGATCACGGGGGTGCCCAGGTTGCCGCAGGCCACCGAGGGCGACCCCGCGGTCCGCAGCAGGTGCGCCGCCAGATCCGTGGTGGTGCTCTTGCCGTTGGTGCCCGTCACGGCGAGCACGAGGCTTCCGTCGTTCCGGGCGCGGAGGGCGCGATGGGCTAATTCCACCTCGCCGATCACGGAGATGCCCCGGGCCAGGGCCTCGGCCACGAAGGGCGCGCTGCGGGAAATGCCGGGGCTGATGATGAGCTCGCCGCAGCGCTCCAGCAGGGCCTCGGGGTGACTCCCCCAGACGCCGGGAATGCCCGCCTTCGCCAGGGCGAGCTCCAGAACAGGGCTGGGTCCGGAGCGGCTGTCCGTAACTACCACCGGCCGCCCGGCCGCCGCCAGGAAACGGGCCGCCGCCAAGCCCGAGCGCCCTGCCCCCATGACCACGGTCCTCATGCAGCCTCCCGCTCCAGCGTAGCGGGGGACGGCCCGCCATGGGGTACACTGCCGTTCCGGCCCTTGTATGGAGCGGTCATGCAGAAGGGCATCCTGGAACATCTGCTGAGCGGCGAGGGCGCCATCGTACCCCATGTCCAGCCCATGTACCGGCTGCGGGACAACCGCATGATGGCCCAGGAGTACCTGGCCCGGCACCTGGATGCGGCGGGCGTGACCCACCCCGTGGGCCCGATCCTCCAGGATCCGGGCCTGGCTCCGGCGGACCGTCTGGCCTTGGACCTGCGCTTCCTCGATGCCACCTTCGCCGCCCTCGCCCGCCACGGCGAAGGCGACTTCCTGCATTTCGTGAACCTCGAGCCGGTGAGCCTGGAAGCCCCGGGGTTCTGGGACTGCCTCCCGCGCTGGCTGGAGGCCCTGCCCTTCCCCGTGGAGCGCGTGGTGATGGAGTTCACCGAATCCCAGGGCGTGCATGATCTGGCGGCGCTCCAGCGCTATGCCCAGAAGCTGCGCGATGCCGGCCTGCGCCTGGCGGTGGACGACCTGGGGGCCGGCGTGGCCAGCCTCACCCACATGGCCCGCCTGGCCCCGGATTTCATCAAGGCCGACCGCAGCCTCGTGGAGCAGGTCCACCGCCGCCCCTACCAGGCCGCACTGCTCAACGCCCTCTCCCACTTCGCCCAGCGCATGTGCATCGGCTTCATCGCCGAGGGCATCGAGACGCTCGAGGAGCTCGAATCCGTCATGGATGCCGATGTGCCCTGGGGCCAGGGTTTCATCCTGGGCCAGCCCTGGCCGACCCGGCCCAGGCCGATCGCAGGGCCTATCGCAGCTTCAGAGAGCTGAGGGCCAGGATCGAGCAGACGATGGCGGTGATCCACATCCGGATCACCACTTTCGTTTCCTGCAGCCCGCCCAGCTCGAGGTGGTGGTGGAAGGGCGCCATACGGAAGATGCGTTTCCCGCCCCGCAGCTTGAAGCTGCCCACCTGCAGGATGACGCTCACCGCCTCCACCACGAAAAGGCCGCCGGCGATCACCAGCAGCACCTCCTGCTTGATGATGACGGCCACGGTGCCCAGCGCGCCGCCCAGGCCCAGCGAACCCGTGTCGCCCATGAAGACTTCCGCGGGATGGGCGTTGTACCAGAGGAAGCCCAGGCAGGCCCCCGCCATGGCCCCCATGAACACGGACAGTTCGGCGCCGCCGGGCACATGGGGCACCACCAGGTAGGCGGCGATCTTCACATGACCCACCACATAGGCCAGGATCGCGTAGGTGAGCGACACGATGAGCGTGCCGCCCGTGGCCAGTCCGTCCAGGCCATCCGTGAGGTTCACGGCGTTGCTCGTGCCCACCATCACCAGCCAGATCCAGGGGATCAGGAAGATGCCCACATCCGGCCGGAAATTCTTGAAGAAGGGCACGGACAGCTGGCTGGTGGCCGATCCCCGCAGGCCGAAATGCAGGATGAGCCACGCCACCACCAGCGAGATACCGGTGAGCAGGGCCATCTTCTGCCAGCTGCTGAGGCCCAGGTTCTGCTTCTTGAGCAGCTTCTGGGCGTCGTCGAAGGCACCCACGGTGCCGAAGCCCAGCAGGGCCATGAGGGCCACCCAGATGGCGCCGTTCTTGAGATCGCACCAGAGCAGCGTGGATACGGTGATCACCAGCAGGATGAGGATGCCGCCCATGGTGGGTGTGCCCGCCTTCTTCTGGTGGTGCTCGGGTCCGACATCGCGGATGTGCTGGCCCATCTTCAGGGCCGTCAGGGTGCGGATGACCCAGGGGCCCAGCAGCAGGCTCAACACCATGGCCGTGGCCGCGGCCATGGCCGTGCGGAAGGTCACATAGCGGAAGACGGAAAAGCCCGGGACCAGGTCGCGGAAGGGATAGAGCAGCCAGGGAAGCATGGGGATCCGTTCAAGAGCCTGAGGACTGGGGACTGGGGGGAGACGACTTCAGCAGGAATTCCACGGCGCGCTCGGCCCGCCAGAATCGGCTTCCCTTCACCAGGATACGGGCTCCCGGCGGGATTGCGGAGAGTCCCCCGGCCTCGTCGCGCAAAGCCTCGAAATCCGGGAAGGCCCGGGCCCCGGACCCGAAGCCCTCGGCGTAGGCCGCCGCGAAGTCGCCATAGGCCCAGAGGCGGGAAAGGCCCTGGGCCTTCAGGGCCGCGCCGGTCTCGCGGTGGATGCGCGGCGCCTCGGGGCCCAGCTCTCGCATGGAGCCCAGCACGGCCAGGGCCTCGCCGCCCGGCAGCTGCAGGAGGGCCCGGGTGCAGGCGAGGATGGAATCGAAGCTGGCGTTGTAGCTCTCATCCAGGATGCAGCCGCCCCCCGCCAGCGGGACGAGGCGCCCCCGGCCGGGCTCGGGCAGGACGGCTCCCAGGCCCCCCGCGACGTGCTCCGGATCAAATCCGGCCAGGAGGGCGATGGCGGCGGCGAGGGCGGCGTTCCGGACCTGATGCTCCCCCGGCAGCTGGATCCGCACCGGGAGTTCGCCCGCGGGCGTCCGCAAGCGGAAGGCCTCGCCGGCGGCGCCCAGGGATTCGACCCCTTCCCAGCCATAGGCCTGCCCCTCGCCCACAGGGAGGGCCTCGGCATGACGGGCCCAGGGCTGCCCGGCGATCCAGCGGCACCACTCATCCGCCGCCAGGTACGCCCAGACGCCCCCCGGGGCCAGGCCCGCCACCAGCTCGCCCTTGGCCTCCGCGATGCCTTGTTGGCCCTTGGCGAAGTTCTCGATGTGGGCCGTGCCGACCAGGGTGATGAGCCCGAAATCCAGCGGGGCGATCTCCGTCAGGCGGCGGATCTCGCCGGGCGTGCTCATGCCCATTTCCAGCACCGCGGCGCCCAGGCCCTCCGGCAGGGTGGCCAGGGCTTCGGGCAGGCCCAGGGTGTTGTTGCGGTTGCCCGGCGTCTTCCAGCCGCCCACGGCCGCGGCCAGCAGTTCCTTGGTGCTGGTCTTGCCGACGCTGCCGGTCACGCCGAACACGGCCCGGGGCCGCACGGCCGCCAGCCGCGCCTGGCCCCAGCGCTGGAGGGCCGCCAGGGTATCGGGCACCACGAGTTGTGGACACCCGCTGTCCAGAGGGTGATCCACCAGCAGGGCCGCAGCGCCCCCCTTGACCGCCTGGGCACAGAACGCATGGCCATCCCGCTCCGCCCGCAGGGCGACGAAGCAGGCACCGGGCTGGATCGTCCGGGTATCCATGGACAGGGACGAGGGTGTCACCGTGCCGTCGCCGAGGATCTCCCCTCCCACTTGGGAGGCCACCTGGAACAGGGACCAGAGGCTCATGCGGCACCTCCTGTGCCGCACCCTTCGGGCTTCGGCTGCGCCAAAGTGGCACTTCGCTCCTGCTTCGTGCTCATGCGGCACCTCCGCCTAACGCACGCGATGCGTGCTCCGGCGCGCTCCGCTTGCCGAGGCGGAGCCTCCCTGTGCCGCACCCAGGGACCCGCCTCTGCGAGGCAAGGCCGAGCAGGAGCACCTGGCTTGATGCCAGGTGCGATAGGGGGGAGGGCTTCGGCTGCGCCAAAGTGGCACTCCGCTCCTGCTTCGTATTCATGCGGCACCTCCTGTGCCGCACCCTTTGGGCTTCGGCTGCGCCAAAGTGGCACTCCGCTCCTGCTTCGTGCTCATGCCGGCTCCTTGGCGGAGGCGCGGCGGAGCCGGTCCCGCACCGCCAGCCATGCCTCCGTTTCCGGCGGCCGTTCCATGAGGATGCAGTCGAATCCCGCATCATCCAGCTCGTGCAGGAGGGCGTACAGCCTCGTCCCCACGGCCTCCGCATCCAACGGAAGGAGGATGCCGCGAACCCCGCCGGGCAGGTGCGGCAGGGCGCCCAGGGCCACATAGGCCACGCGCCCGGAAGCAGCCGCCAGGCCCGATCCTGGCGCCACCAGCTCCAGCCGGGCCCGGGGCGCGTAATGGCGTTCGGCCATGCCGGGTGCGGCTTGGCGGGTCCCGGCCTTCACGGCGCCCTCCCACAGGTCCACGGGGCCGATGAGGGCGGCGAGTTCGGCGGGTTGGATGGGCCCGGGTCGCAGGATGCGGGGGGTCTCGCCGCTGAGGTCGAGGATGGTGGACTCGAGACCGGCCTCCGTCGGGCCGCCATCGAGGATGAGGTCCACCGCCTCGCCCAGGCTGGAAGCCACATGCTCGGCGCGGGTGGGCGAGAGGTGCTGGCTGCGGTTGGCGCTGGGCGCCGCCAGCGGCCGGCCCGCGGCACGGATCAGGGCCAGCGCCACCGGGTGGGCCGGGCAGCGCAGCGCCACCGAAGGGCCCCCCGCACGGACGATGGCGGGCACGGTCGCCGAGGCCGGCAGCACCAGTGTCAGCGGACCCGGCCAGAACCGCTCGATCAGGGTATGGGCCTCGGCGGGCCACCGGGACACCAGCGCCCGGGCTGCATCGGCGTCGGCCACATGCAGGATGACGGGATTCGTGGCGGGGCGGCCCTTCGCGGCGTAGATGCGCGCCACCGCCTCGGGATTGAGCCCGTCCGCACCCAGGCCATAGACGGTCTCCGTGGGGAAGGCCACCAGGCCGCCGGAAGCGAGGATCGCGGCCGCTTCGCGGATCGCGGGATCGTCCGGGCCCGTGACCTGGAGCAGCCGCGTCACTTCGACTCCCCGAGTACGGCTTCCACGGCGCTGCGGTCGCTGTAGGGGTATTTCACGCCGCAGATCTCCTGGTAGGGTTCGTGGCCCTTCCCCGCCAGCAGCAGCAGGTCGCCGGGTCGGCAGTCCGCCAGGGCTCGGCGCACGGATTCGCGGCGGTCGGCGTGGCGGTGGTACCGGGCGCCGTCGGCGCGGATGGCTTCGGGAATCCCAGGGGCGGCATCGTCCAGGATGCGCTCCGGTTCCTCAGTGCGGGGGTTGTCGCTGGTGTGCCAGAGGACATCGGCGCCGGCCGCCACGGCGGCCGCCATGAGGGGGCGTTTGGCCCGGTCACGGTCGCCACCGCAGCCGAAGAGCACATGCAGGCGACCCCCCGGTGGCAGCAGGCGCCGGCCCTCGGCCAGCAGCTTCTCCAGGGCATCCGGCGTGTGGGCGTAATCCACCATCACGCCAAAGGGCTGGCCGCAATCCACGCGCTCCAGGCGGCCCGGGGCGCCGGTCACCTTGGGCACGGCCGGCACCAGCCCATCCAGGTCGAAGCCGGCCTCGGCGCAGGCGGCCAGGGCCGCCAGCAGGTTGTAGACATTGAAGCGGCCCAGCAGGGGGCTGTGGACTTCCCAGCTTCCCTTGGCCGAATGGAGGGTGAAGCGGGTCCCCGTGGGGCCCAGCTCCAGACCATGGGCCCGGTAGCAGGCGGGGCGGTCCACGGCATAGCTCACATGGCCCTCCCGCTCCAGCAGGCCGCGGCCCCAGGCGTCGTCGGCGTTCACGAGAAAACGCCCGCTCTGCGCCACGAGGCGGTGCTTCGCCTCGAAATAGGCCTCCAGGGTGCCGTGGTAGTCCAGGTGATCCTGCGTCAGGTTCGTGAAGACGCCCACCTTGAAGTGCGCGCCGTGGACCCGGCCCAGGCAGAGGGCGTGGCTGCTCACTTCGACTGCCGAGGCCCGGTCGCCGGCCTCCACGCTGCGGTGCAGCCAGCGGTAGAAGGCGGGGCTTTCCGGCGTGGTGCGGACGGCCTCCTCCTCCCGGTCCCCCGCGGCGTTCAGCACGGTGCCCACGAGCCCGCAGCCGATCCCCGCGCCGCGCAGGAGCTGGCGGATCAATGTGGTGGTGGTGGTCTTGCCGTTGGTGCCGGTGACGCCGATGAGGGCCAGGTGCTCATCCGGCAGGCCGTGCAGGCGGCGGGCCAGGTCGGCCATTTGAAGGCGGGGATCCCCCAGGAAGGTGCAGTTGGCCGTGGCTTCTGGCGCATTCACGCCAGAAGTGGAAAAGACGGCACTGGCGCCTTGCGCGAGGGCCTGGGGCACGAATGCCGCGCCGTCGACCTGCTCGCCCTGCAGGGCCACGAATGCCCAGCCGGCAAGCACCTCCCTGCTGTCGCTGGTGAGATCCACCACCTCGACCTCCGGGCCGGAGCGCCGCAGGGCGATTCCATCGATGAGCGCGTCCAGCTTCATGGCATCCCCGCCTTGATCTTCACCACCGTCCCGGGCTCCAGCGGGGCGCCGGGCTCAGGGCTCTGGCCCAGCACCCGCGTCGCGGTGGTTCCCGCCGACGACTCCACCCGGGGACTGCCGCCCACCAGCACCACGCGATGGATGGCGGCCTTGAGGCTCAGCCCCTTGAGGTCGGGCACGCGGCCCCGCTCCACATGGACGGCGGCCTCGTCCGTCTCGCTCACGGGCCAATCGCGCAGGGACAGCTTCAGGTCCGCTTCGCGGTCCAGGTCAGGCGTGGTCTGCCGGAAGCGGAGGATGCCGTCGCCGATGCGCTTGAAGAGGGGCGCGGCCACATCGCCGCCGGTGGTGTCGCCCGCGGGATCGTCGAGCATGACCAGCACGCCGTACTGCGGCTTGTCCGCTGGGAAGAAGCCCATGAAGGAGGCGAAGTGGCGCTTGGGGTCGTACTTCCCGTCGATGAGCTTGCGGCTGGTGCCGGTCTTGCCGAAGGCCTCCACGCCGTTGTCGAGCCGGGCCCGCTTGCCCGTGCCCTGGGTGAGGACGCCCTTGAGCGTCTCCTTCATCAAGTTCGCGGTCTCCTCACTCAGCACCTGCCCGCGCACAGTGGGCTTGAACTCCTTCAGAAGGAGGCCCTTGTCGTTGTAGATGCGCTGCACCAGGATCGGCTGCATGAGCTTGCCGCCGTTGGCCAGGGCGCAGCCCGCCATGAGGATCTGCAACGGCGTGGTGCTGAGACCGTAGCCGTACGAAAAGGTGTACTGGGTGGGCACGCTCCAGCGGTCGGGGGCGATCATGCGGCCCGGGCTCTCGCCGGGGAAGTTCAGGCCGGTCGCATCCCCGAAGCCGAATTTGCGGAGGTACTGGTAGTGCACCGCGGGATCCAGCCGGATGCCCATCTTGGCGGCGCCGATGTTGGAACTCTGCCAGAGGACTTCCTCGAAGGTGAGCACACCGTGGCGGTGGGTATCTGTGATGGGCGGGACCTTCGGGCTGTACAGCCAGCGGCCGGCCAGGCAGTCGATGCGTTCCCCCAGGTGGACCTTGCGCTCCTCCAGGGCGATGGCGGCAGTGAAGATCTTCATGGTGGACCCGGGCTCGTAGACATCCTCCACGGGATGCACCTTGCGGGCCGCCTTCTGGCGCTCCAGCTCCCGGCGCAGCTCTTCGCGTTCGCCGGCCGACAGCTCGGCCTCGCCACGGTTGAGGAACTTCTTCGGCAGGATATGGTTCGGGTCGAAGGTGGGCGTGCCGGCCATGGCCAGGATCTCGCCGGTCTGGGGGTCCACCACCACGGCGTAGGCCGTGCGGGGGCGGGAGAGGCGCACCCCCTCCTCCAACGCGTCCTCCACGATGTGCTGGATGGAGGCATCGAGGCTGAGCTGGAGCGAGGCCCCGTTCACGGGCACCTGGCTGTAGTTCTCCTGGAGGATGAGCAGCTTGCCGTGGGCGTCGCGGGGGGCGATGAGCTCACCCTTCAGGCCCGCCAGCTGCTTGTCGTAGGTCTGCTCGATGCCCAGCTGGCCCAGGCCGTCGATGTTCGTGAAGCCGATGATCTGCGCCGCCAGGCTGCCGCGCGGATAGAAGCGGCGGCTCTCGGGCTGGAACTCGATGCCATCCAAGTTCAAGGCCCGCACTGCGGCGGTCTTGATGGGCGGCAGGTGCCGCTCGAGGTAGACGAAGGTCTTCTTGCGCAGGAGCTTTTCCAGCACCTGCCCCCGGGTCTGCTCCAGGATGGGGGCCAGCTTGGCGGCCACCTCGGACGCGGCCCGGCGGTCCGGCTCGCCCCAGTGGCGCTCCTCCCCCTTCACCGGCTTGTAGTCCGGGTAGAACACGCGGGGATCCGCGAAGAGGCTCTCGACTTTGATGGAGATGGCCAGCGGCTCGCCCCGGCGGTCCCGCAGCTCCCCCCGGATGGGCGGAATGGGCACTACCGTGGTGTGCTGCTGCTCGGCCTTGGCGCGGTAGCGCTTGTGCTCCACCCCCTGCAGCCAGAAGAGCCGGAGGAGGATGCAGAGGGCCCAGAAGGCCATGCCGCCCATGATCCAGGGCATGCGCCGGCCCAACAGATCCTGGGGATCCTGCCGGCCCAGCAGGCGCCGGGAAGCACGGGGTTCAGTGGCGAAGTGGAGGGACACGGGAGGGCCGGGGCTGGATGGAGCGGTGACGCGGGGCCGCAGCGCCCCACAGCCTATAGGCTACAGCCCTTCGGACGACACGGGACGGAGCTTGGCGAGGCGCTGGTCCTCGGGCGTGAAGGCCCGGCGGATCAGATGGCCCTGCTTGCGGGGCTGGAGCCCCGCCTTCTGGGCGTAGACCTGGACTTCCTCATCGCGCTGATAGCGGCTGCGCTCCAGCATGAGCTTCCGCTGGAACTCCTCCTCCTTGCGGATGCGCTCCTTCAGGTCGCCCATGGCGTAGCTCAGGCGCGTGCTCTGGATCTTCAGATAGGCAAGGGTGCCGAGGGGCATGGCCAGGGCCAGCACCAGCAGCAGCATGCGCAGGATGCCTTCGCTCTCGACCATGCGGACGGGAGCGGCGGGGCTCGGCAGAGTTCCGGCGGCCATGGGTACCTCGGTCAGGGGAGCCGTTCCGCCACGCGCAGGCGGGCGGACCGGGAGGGGGGATTGGCGGCGGCTTCGGCCTCGCTGGGAGCGATGCCACCGGGATGAATGAGCTTGAGGATCTTGGGAAGCGGTGCGGGGGCCACGCGGCCGGGCCCGTCGTAGGTGCCCGCGAGGCGCCGCAGGGTCTGCTTGACGATGCGGTCCTCCAGGCTGTGGAAGCTGATGACCGCCAGGCGGCCGCCGGGCCGCAGGTGGGAGACCGCGGCCTCCAGCACCGCGGCCAGCCGGTCGAGCTCGCCGTTCACGGCGATGCGGATGGCCTGGAAGGTCCGGGTGGCGGGATCGCTCTGACCCTTCCGCTTGGCGGGTTCGCGGGGAATCACGGTGTAGACGGCCTGGGCCAGGTCCTTGGTGGTGGCCAGCCGGCCTTCGCTGTGCGCCCGGAGGATGGCGCGGGCGATGGGCCGGCTGGCACGCTCTTCGCCAAACTGGTAGATCGCGTCGGCCAGGCTTTCGTCGGTCTGCTCCGCGATCCATTCCAGGGCGGTGGGGCCGGAATTCGTGTCCATGCGCATGTCGAGGGGGCCTTCATCCCGGAAGCTGAAGCCGCGCTCCGGCGTGCGGAGCTGCAGGGTGGAGACGCCCAGGTCCGCCAGGATGGCGTCGAAGCCGCCCGGGGCATGGGTTCCGGTCCAGGCCAGGAACTGGGGATCGGTCCAGATGTCCTCGTAGTTCCCCGCCAGGATCTCCAGGCGGCCATCGTCGCCCAGGCGGCGGCGGGCCAGATAGCGGGCCTCGGGATCGCGGTCCACGCCCAGGTAGCTGGCGGCCTTGTCGCACCGGCCCAGCAGGGCTTCGGCGTGGCCGCCCAGGCCCAGGGTCAGGTCGAGGATCCGCGCCCCCGGAGGCAGCACGAGGTTGTCCAGCACCTCCTGGAGGAGGACGGGGACATGGGTGGGGGGCTGAATGGTCATCATCAGATCCCCAGGTCCGCGAGCTGCGCCAGGTCGTCGGCACCGAGGGGTTCGGCCGCGAGGCGCCGCTCGAAGCCGGCCTTGTTCCACAGGGCCAGGTGGTCCATCTGTCCCAGCACGGCCACCTCGCCCGTGAGCTGGGCGGCCTCGCGCAGGATGGGTGGGATGACGAAGCGGCCCTGGGCATCCGGCTCCACTTCGCTGCCGAAGTAGGCGGTGGTCTCCAGGAACTTGCGCTTGGCAGGGCTGGTGGACGGCAGGGCCGCCAGACGCGCCTCGATGGCCTCCCAGACCGGCAGGGGATAGAGGCGGGCGGAGCGACCGTCCAGCGAAGTCAGATAGTGCCGCAGGGCGGAAACGCCCTCGCGCAGACCCCGGCCCCCTTCGCCCTGGGCGAAGGTTTCCAGCTCGGCCTTGAAGGAAGAGGGGAGCTTCAGACGGCCCTTCTCGTCCACCGTGGCCGGTGAGTTTCCGCGAAGTCGCAGCACCGGTATCGCCTTTCAACCAGCTACCCAGGAGAGGCCGATGGATGCGAAGCGAGACCACTTTGATCCACTTCAGACCACTTTTCTCCACTGAGAGCCACCTCAAAGTCTAGAAAGACCCGGGATTGCAACAAGCGGAAATAAAAACGAAAAAGACACGCAAACGCGTGCCTTTTTCGCTAAATGAAAGAATTTTCGACGACTGGCTACTGGCAGAGCTTCCCGCCAAGGGGCTTCCCCCCCAGCAGGTGGAAGTGCAGGTGGAAGACGGTCTGGCCCGCATCGGGGCCGCAGTTGCTCAGCAGGCGCCACCCGCCGGTCATGACGCCGTGGTCCCTCGCCAGCTGCGCGGAGAGCTGGAGGATCCGGCCCGACAGGGCGGCCACCTCGGGGGTCAGGTCGCCCAGCCCTTCGCAATGCGCCTTCGGAATGATGAGCAGATGGACGGGCGCCTGGGGGAAGATGTCCTTGAAGGCGAGCAGCTCATCGTCTTCATACACCAGGGCGGCGGGGATCTCCTTCCGCACGATCTTGCAGAACAGGCACTCGCTCGCAGGGGCGCTCATCCGGGACCTCCCATGTTCCACATCATCTTGCATCAGCCCGAGATTCCGCAGAATACCGGAAGCATCGGCCGCCTCTGCGTGAACAACGGCGTGAAGCTGCACCTGATCCACCCGCTGGGCTTCGACACCACCGACTACTACCTGCGCCGGGCGGGCCTGGACTACTGGGAGAAGCTGGATCCCACCCACTACGCCGACTGGAATGACTTCCTGGCCCGGAACCCCGCCAAGCGCCTGTGGTTCTTCACCACCAAGGGCGCCCGCCGGCACACCCAGGTGCCCTGGGCCTACGGCGACGGGCTCGTCTTCGGCCAGGAGACCGTGGGGCTGCCCGAGGACCTGCTGACGGCCCACAAGGACTCGCTGCTGCGGATCCCGATGCTGGGCGACCACCACCGCAGCTTGAACCTGGCCCAAGCCGCGGCCATTGGCCTTTACGAAGCCCTGCGGCAGACTGAGGGTTGGTAATCTCCGGAGCCCCCATGAACCCAGCGCCGATCCGCGTCGTCATCGCCAAGCCCGGCCTCGACGGGCATGACCGCGGCGCCAAGGTGGTAGCGCGCGCCCTGCGGGATGCGGGCATGGAGGTGATCTACACCGGCCTGCGGCAGACGCCGCAGCAGATCGCCGCCGCCGTGGTGCAGGAGGATGCCCGCGTGCTCGGCATGAGCATCCTCAGCGGCGCCCACAACCAGATCTTCCCCGAGGTGCTGCGCCTGCTGAAGGAGCAGGGCGCGGACGATGTGCTGGTCTTCGCCGGCGGCATCATCCCCGACGAGGACATCCCCGGCCTCAAGGCGCAGGGCATCCGCGAGATCTTCCAGCCCGGCACGAACACCGATGACATCGTGGCCTTCATCCGGCGCGAGATCCCGAACTGATGGCGAAGACCAGTCCCCTCTTCGAGTGCACGGCCTGCGGCGCCCGCCATCCCAAGGCCCTGGGCAAGTGCACGGGCTGCGGCGCCTGGGACACCGTCCAGGAGATCCGCGGCACCCTGAAGCGCGACCTCCAGCGGGCCGGATCCGCCTACGCGCAGAGCCATTACGCAGGCCCCATCGCCCTCCCTGATGTGGAGGTGACGGACGCCCAGCGCAGCCCCACCGGCATCACGGAGCTGGACCGGGTGCTGGGTGGCGGCGTGGTGCCCGGCATGGTGGCCCTGCTGGGCGGCGAACCCGGCATCGGCAAGTCCACCCTGCTGCTGCAGTGGGCGGCCACGACGGAAGGCACGGTCCTCTACGCCAGCGGCGAGGAGAGCGAGCGCCAGATCAAGCTGCGGGCCCAGCGCCTCGGCGCGGAGAATCCGGGCATCCACCTGCTGGCCGAAACGGATGTGCGCCGCATCCTCGAGGAAGCCGAGCGCATGAAGCCGGATCTGCTCCTGGTGGACAGCATCCAGACCCTCTTCGACCCCGACTTCGAGAGCAGCGCCGGCAGCGTGAGCCAGGTGCGCGGCTGCGCGGCCATGCTCACCCGCTGGGCCAAGACCACGGGCACGCCCCTGGTGCTGGTGGGCCATGTCACCAAGGACGGCAGCCTCGCCGGACCCAAGGTGCTGGAGCACCTGGTGGACACGGTGCTCGCCTTCGAAGGCGACCGGCACCACCACCACCGCCTGCTGCGGGCCCTCAAGAACCGCTTCGGCGCAGCCTTCGAGCTGGGTGTGTTCGCCATGACGGAGAAGGGTCTGGTGGCCGCCGAGGGCAACCCCTTCTTCCTGGACGCCGAGCCCCGCCCCGGCTGCGCCGCCACGGTGGTGCTCAGCGGCACCCGGCCCATGGTGGTGGAGATCCAGGCCCTCGTGGCCGCGGCGGGCCTGGGCATCCCCCGCCGCACGGCCCTGGGCATCGATGGCCAGCGGCTGGCCATGCTCTGCGCCGTGGCCGAACGCCGGGGCGGCGTGCAACTCCACGACCGGGACATCTATGTGAATGTGGCCGGCGGCCTGGAGATAGAGGATCCGGCCGCAGACCTCGCCGTCATCGCCGCCCTCTGCAGCAGCGCCGGCGGCCGCCTGCTGGCTGAGAAATGCCTCTTCATGGGCGAGGTCGGCCTGACCGGAGAAGTCCGCCCCGTGGCCCAGCTCCCCCTGCGCCTGCAGGAGGGCGCGCGCCTGGGCTTCAGCTGCGCCGCCGTGCCCCGCCTGGGCCTGGAGGGCAAGAGCCCCCTCGACCTCTTCCCCGAGACCAGCGTGGAGCGCCTGCGGGGCAAGGCCTGGCTGAAGGGCCTCGTGGAGGAATAGCCCCGGCGGCGGTCACTGGAGCCACCCACCCGACTCGACCGGCTTGCCTGGAAACAGTTACGGGAGACGGGCCTGTTGGCATGTTTAATATTCATTGAATACTCGTTAGACCAAGCAACTGCACACACTGTATTTGTAAAATAAAGTTGTATTTAGTCAAATCTGACGCCATATTGACCCGTGGTCAAGACTCGTCATGCCAACCATGCCCCCTCGACGCAGGGCGATGAGTGGACTTTGACAAGGGAGTGCCCCATGCATCGATTTCAGGAGTCCAGCGTCGATTCAGACCACGACCTCATCATCAGCAAGTTCGATGACATGAGGGACATCGTTTGCACCCGGGGCTACGACAGCCGGGGGCGCAGGACCTTCATCAACCTGTTCCTCCACTACACATCTTCCCACTTCGAGCGCGAGGAAACGGCCATGCGGACGGCCGAATACCCGCGCCTCAGCGAACATGTCCTGGCCCACGCCTACCTGCAACATGAATTCCGCAGCCTGCTGAAGACCATGCCGGAGGCCAGCCCCAATCTGCTCTCCGACCTCGCCACCTTCCGGCAGCTGTTCCTCTTCCACATCCTCACCCACGATGAAGCCTATGGCGAATGGTTGGGCCACCGGAACGCGGGAGCACGGCGGCGGTCAGGGAATCACCCCGGGACAGAAGGGGCACCTCTCAAGGCTGTCCGGCGCCCAGCGACCCGATAGGCGGGCCGGTCCTTTCGAGGTCTTCAGATGCCTCCGGTTCCGTTCGGTCGTACGCTCTCGTCATGACCTGGAAACCCAGCCTCCGGATGGGAGTGGATCCCACCTCCCTGCCCCTTGATCCCCTCCAGGGCTACCTGCTGTCGCGGCTGGACGGAACCCTGGATGTCCCGACCCTCGCTCACCTCATGAACCTGGAGGGTCACCAGGTGGCCGGGATGCTGGAGGCGTTGGTGGCCCTGGGTGCCGTGACCCCGGCCGGGCCCACGGGCCCCGTGGCACCGCCCTACCTGCCTGTGAACCCCGGGCCGGAGGACCCCGAAGCCGGGGAGGACGCTCCGCTCGCCAAGGCGCGAGCCTCCACCCACCGGGCCCTCTTCGAGCAGCGGCTGCATGCCCGGCCCGTGGAAGAACGGATCGCCCTGGCGCGGGTGGCGGCGGAGCCCGAGCTGAGCGCCTACTGCTTCGACCCCACCGCCGAAGTCGTCCGCGCCGTGCTGGACAATCCCCAGGTGGGCGGCCTCCACGCGCGCCTCATCGCGGCCCACCATCGCACGGCGGCGGGCCTGGAGGCCCTGGGCGGACGCACCGCCTTCACGAACGATGGCGGCGTGCGCCGCGCCCTGCTGCAGAATCCCCTGCTGCCGATCGGCCTCTACCGGCGTCTCTGGTCCCCACGGCGACTGCTGGAGCAGTACCTCGTGGCGACCTCCCGCGATTCGCCCGAGCAGGTCCGCGCCATGGCCCGGGACCTGCTGCGCGCGAGCTTCAACCAGCGCACGGGCGAGGAGCGGGCCGAGCTCATCCTCACCACGGAGGGCCGCTGCCTCGCGAGCCTGGTGGGCCTCACCATCGACGGCCATACGACGGCCCTCCTCTGCCGCCGCACCTATGTCTCCACCCTGCTCATCCAGAACATCGCCCGCTGGAGCGCCGCGCCGCCCCCGCTCATCGCCCACCTCCGCCGCCAGGATGCCGTGAAGCGCAACGCGGCCCTGCGGCAGTTGCTGGAGCGGCACCCCAACGCCAGCTGAGCGGAGGCTACCGCGTCACCCAGGTGGCGAAGGTCATCCAGGCCCCGGTACCGGCCAGGGCCAGGCGCAGCCAATGCGACAGGATGACGAAGAGCCCGCCCCAGAGGAAGGCGGGGTGCAGGCGGCCGGTGCGCAGCCGGTCGTAGGCCGCGCAGCCGATCACCGCCAGATCCGTCAGGCCGAAGTAGGCCAAGGGCCCGGCCTTGACGATGGCGTCGAGCGGGATGCGCGCAATGGCCGCCGCAAGGATGCCCACACAGGAGAGCAGCATGAGCCGCTTGTGGAAGTCCCCCCGGGCCCGGAGCCCGAGCCCCGCACCCACCAGGCTCCCGAAGACCACCATATCCCCCAGGGGCACCACCAGGAAGATCAGCGGGGGCGGGTCGGGTGGACGAGACCTGGACAAGCTCCGTGTGCGAGGCCCTGCGCCAAGCGGCGGCGGATCCCCACACCCTCATGATCACGCCCATGGTGCTGGAGATCGTGGCCGAACGGCGGAGCTAGGGTTTAGGCCCTTAGGCGTAGACCCGCTGCAGACCTGGATCCTGCGTCAGTTCCTCGATGAGGTCGCGGACGCTGACCAGGTCGCGGAGCTTGGCGCCGTTGCTGCCGGTGAAGAAGAGGCCGCTCTCCTCGTCGCCGCGCATGGCGTCGGCCAGGCGGTCCGCGATGCAGTAGCCCACGGCGGCGGCGCCCTTGCCGTGGCCGCAGGGCGATAGGCAGTTGCTCACGCAGCGGATCTGGGGCGCGGTGCCGGCCTCGATGCGCCGCTGGAGGGAGGTCCGAACGCCCCGGGCGGGGAGGCCCACCGGGGACTTCATGAGACCGATGTCCTCGGCCTTGGCGCGGAGGATGACCTCCTTGAAGATGGGCGAGGCGTCGCACTCGAAGGTGCCGATGAAGCGGGTGCCCATTTGCACGCCAGAGGCGCCCAGGGCCAGGAAGCGCTGGATGTCCGCGTGATCCCACACGCCGCCCGCCACCAGGATGGGGAAGTCGCCCCACTTGTCCCGCTCCTCGATGACCTCGGGCAGGATGTTCTCCAGGGTGTGGGCCGGGTCCAGGCATCCGTCGTGGCTGAAGCCCTGGTGGCCGCCGCTTTCTGGGCCTTCCAGCACCACGGCGTCCGGCAGGCGGTTGTACTTCCGCTGCCACTGCTTGCAGATCACCTGGAGCGCCCGGCCCGAGGACACGATGGGCACCAGGGCCACATCCGCGTCGCCCACATAGCCCGGCAGGGCCAGGGGCAGGCCTGCGCCGGACACGATCATCTGGGCGCCGCCGGCGATGGAAGCCCGCACCGCGGACTCATAGCCTTCGATGGCGCAGAGGATGTTCACCCCCACGGCGCCCCGGCCTTCGGAGCGTTCCCGGGCGGCGCGGATGATCCATTCCAGCGCCTTGGGCGGATTCAGCGAATCGGAGCCATCGGGGCGGCCCAGGCGCATGGTGGGGTTGGCCGAGCCGTGGTAGCCCGTGCCGATGGCCGAGACCAGGCCCACGCAGCCCTCACGGGCCACGGCGCCCGCCAGGCCCTCCCAGGAGATGCCCACGCCCATGCCGCCCTGCTGGATGGGATAGGCCAGATCGAGGTTGCGGATCCGCAGGCGCGGCAGGGTGCAGGCGCCCTTGCGGACGAGCGCCTGGGCCATGGAATCCAGGCCGGCCATGAGCCGGGTGCGGAAGGCCGCCAGGGGCGAAGCGTCCAGCAGCGAAGGCGTGCGCGGCTGGAGGCCGATGGCGCCATCGGCCATGGCCTGCTTGGCCTCGGCCTCCGTATCGGCCACCGCCATCACCGGGAGCCCCAGGAACCGCAGGGCCGCCACATCGCAGGCCCGGGCGAGCAGGGCGGAAGCGCCCCCGGCCTTGGCCTGGGCGCCTTCCTCGGGGCTCTGCACGGCCACCAGGCGGGGCATGTTCGCGTGCTTCAGCATGGCCAGCGAGGGCGGCAATTCCGCCGTGTGCAGCAGGAAGGCCACGCCGGCCTCGCGGGCGGTGGCCATCACGCTGTCAGCGCTGTCCCGCAGGCCCCGGAGGTCCAGACCGATCTTGGCGCCTTCGCGCATGGAGGCCTTGAGTTCGTGCAGTCGCTCCCGGAGTTTGGCCGCGTCGGGGAAGGCCTCCGTGCGGGGCAGCGCCCAGCCCCCGGCCCGCAGGAAGGCGGCCTGGAAGTCGAGAGAACCCGGCGCCTGCCAACCCTGGAGGGTGGGCAGCGTCGCGGTCTTGAAGAAGGATTCAGCCATTACGGGCTCCGGATCGCGGGAAATGTCTTACCGCAACAAGCATTCTGGGGCCAAAACCCTGTGACGGCGTTCAAGGTTTTGACCCCAGGTCAGGCCATTCCGGGTCGGACCTCCTGAAGCCCTGCAAGCCGCTGGTCCCGAAGGTAAAAAACAGTGGCCAAACAACCTCCGGTTGGTCTTCCGCAATGCGGCAAAACCCTACGGCCGGGCCACCGGCGCAGGCGTCTCCACGGGATCCAGGAAGGGCATCATGCGGCGCAGGTTCCGGCCCACCTGTTCGATGGGGTGGTCGTGATCCGCGGCCCGCTGGGCCTCGAACCACCGGCGCCCTGTGCGGTTCTCCTCGATCCAGGCGGCGGCGTAGCGACCGTCCTGGATCTCCTTCAGGATCTCCTTCATCTCGGCCTTGGTCTGCTCGGTCACCAACCGGGGCCCTCCGGTGTAGTCGCCGTATTCCGCCGTGTCACTGATGCTGTAGCGCATGAAGCTGAGGCCGCCCCGATACATCAGGTCCACGATGAGCTTCAATTCATGCAGACACTCGAAATAGGCAATCTCGGGCTGATAGCCGGCTTCCACCAGGGTCTCGAAGCCCGCCTTCACGAGGGCGCTCGCCCCCCCGCAGAGCACCGCCTTCTCACCGAAGAGGTCCGTTTCAGTTTCTTCCGCAAAGGTTGTCTCCAGGACGCCTGCCCGAGTGAGGCCAAGGGCCGCCGCATAGGACAGCGCCAGGGCCAGGGCCTGCCCGCTGGCGTCCTGGTGGACGGCCACCAGGGCCGGCGTGCCCCCGCCTTCCACGAAGACCTCACGCACCCGGTGGCCGGGGCTCTTGGGGGCCACCAGGCTGACATCCACCCCTGCGGGCGGCTGGATGCAGCCGTAACGGATGTTGAAGCCGTGGGCGAACATCAGCGTCTTGCCGGGCGTCAGGTGGGGCGCGATGGCTTCCTGGTAGAGGGCGCCCTGCCCCGTGTCGGGGGTGAGGACCATGATCACATCCGCCCAGGCTGCGGCTTCGGCGGGGGTGGTGACCGTGAGGCCCTGGGCTTCGGCCTTGGCCCGCGAGGCGGAGGCGACCGGCAACCCCACGCGGACATGGACGCCGGTGTCCTTGAGGTTGAGGGCGTGGGCGTGGCCCTGGGAGCCGAAGCCCAGGATGGCGACCTTGCGGGCGCGGATGAGGCCGAGGTCGGCGTCGTAGTGGATCTTGGCCATGGTGGCTCCTTGGGTGAAGGGTGGAAATGAGCGCGTTGGAGTGGGGGAATCAGACGGACATGGCTTCGGGACCGCTGCCTGTGCGCAGCGGTACGGCGGCGCGGGCCGGTGGGGGCGTGCGGGTTCCGCGGGCCATGGCCACCGCGCCGGTGCGACCCAGCTCGAGGATGCCGAAGGGCCGCATGGCATCCACCAGGGCATCGATCTTGTCGAGGCTGCCGGTGCATTCGATGACGAGGCTGTCCTCGGCGAGGTCCACCACGGTGGCCCGGAAGACCTGGGCCAACTGGAGCACTTCGGAGCGCACAGCAGACCCGGCTGCCACCCGCACCAGCACCAGGTCGCGCACCACCTTGGGCCGCTCCCCCAGCTGCTGAACTTCGAGGACATTCACCAGCTTGCGGAGATGCTCCACGGCCTGCCGCACCAGGGGGGCCTCGGAATCCACGACGATGGTCATGCGGGACAGCCCGGCCCGCTCCGTGGGACCCACAGTGAGCGAGTGGATGTTGAAGCCGCGGCGCCGGATCAGGGAGGCGATGCGGGTCAGGACGCCCGGTTCGTCGTCGGTGTAGACCACGAGCACATGGGGCATGTGACCTCCTTTCAGACGGGATCAGAGCCGGTTTCGGCCAGGGAGCTGGGACGGCGGATCATGTCGTGCAGCGCCGCGCCCGCCGGCACCATGGGATAGACGCTGTCCTCCTGCTCGACCTTGAACTCGATGAGGGCCGGGCCCTTGGCCTCGCGGGCCCGGGCCACGGCGGCGGCCAGATCGCCCCGGACTTCCACCCGCTGGCCCGGAATGTCGAAGGCCTCCGCCAGCTTCACGAAGTCCGGCGACAGGATGGGCGTGGCGGCGTAGCGGCCCTCGTAGAACATCGCCTGCCACTGGCGGACCATGCCCAGGTACCCGTTGTTGATGATGGCGATGTGGACCTTCACGCCTTCCTGCACGGCCGTCATGAGCTCGGCGAAGGTCATCTGGAAGCCCCCGTCGCCCGCCACCACCCAGACTTCGGCCTCGGGTCGGGCCAGCTTGGCGCCGATGGCCGCCGGCAGCGCGAAGCCCATGGTGCCCGCGCCCCCGCTGGTGATGAGGCTCCGTTCACCATCGTGCTTGTAGTACTGGGCCTCCCACATCTGGTGCTGGCCCACATCGGTGACCACCACCGCTTCGCCCTTCGTGAGGCGCCAGAGATCGTGCATGACATGGGCCGCATAGAGATGGCCGTCGTCCGGCAGGTTCTGGATGTCGCGCACAGCGGAATCGCCCCGCCACTCCCGGATGGTGCCCAGCCAGCTGGAGCGGTCCGCCACCGGCACCTCGGGCAGCAGCGCCCGGAGCACCTCCAGCAGGTCTCCCGCGATGGCCACCTCCACCGGCACATTCTTGTTCAGCTCGCTGGCGTCGATGTCGATGTGGATCTTCCGCGCGTTC
Source organism: Geothrix sp. (assembly GCA_019449415.1). GTDB lineage: Bacteria > Acidobacteriota > Holophagae > Holophagales > Holophagaceae > Geothrix > Geothrix oryzae. The sequence goes on along the minus strand of JAGRPP010000023.1, from coordinate 161,961 downwards.
GGGGCATATTCCTTGAGCTTGCCGGTCACGCGATCGTCAAAACGCATGCCCAGGGCCAGCAGGAGGTCCGCCTCCTGGATCGCGCGGTTCACCCAGGATTCACCGTGCATGCCCATCATCCCGAGGCTGAGGGGATGCGTGGCGGGTACGGCGCCCAGGCCCAGCAGGGTCAGGGCGAAGGGGATGTCGGCGCGCTCGGCCAGGGCCAGCACCTCGGCCCGGGCCCCGGCCAATTGGATGCCGTGGCCGGCGAGAATGACGGGCCGCTTGGCCTGGCGGATCAATTCCAGCGTGCGCGCCAGCTCGGCCGGATCCGGCGGAGGCGGCAGGTGGCGCCGGTGGCGCTGGGGCGTGGCCGCCTCCCAGTCCAGCGTCGCCCGGGACTGCTGCGCGTCCTTGGTGATGTCCACCAGCACAGGGCCGGGGCGGCCGCTGCGGGCCACCGCGAAGGCCTCGCGGAGGGCCGGGACGATGTCTTCGGCCCGCGTCACCAGGTAGTTGTGCTTGGTGACGGGGATGGTGATGCCCGTGATGTCCACTTCCTGGAAGGCATCCGTGCCCAGCAGGGCCGAGCCCACCTGCCCGGTGATCGCCACCAGCGGCGTGGAGTCGAGCATGGCCGTGGCCAACCCGGTGACGAGGTTCGTGGCCCCGGGGCCCGAGGTGGCCACCACCACGCCCACGCGGCCCGAGGCCCGGGCATAGCCATCGGCCATGTGCGCGGCGCTCTGCTCGTGGCGCACCAGCACATGCCGGATCGGGTAGCCCACCATGGCGTCGTAGGTCGGCAGGATGGCTCCGCCGGGGTAGCCGAAGACCGTGTCCACCCCTTCGCGCAGGAGGCTCTCCCAGATGAGCTGGGCCCCGGTATGCGTCCCGTCCTGGCCCATGGGCACCCCCTTCACCGCGCGACCGTGATGGCGCCTTCGGCGGCGCTGGCCACCGTGGCGGCGTACTTGGCGAACACGCCCGTGCGGTAGCGCGGGACCGGGGTTCGCCACTCGGCCCGGCGCCGGGCCAGTTCGTCTTCAGCCACCTTCAGATCGAGCCGGCGCGAGGGGATGTCGAAGACCACGGTGTCGCCCTCCCGCACCAGGGCGATGGGGCCGCCCACGGCCGCCTCCGGGGCCACATGACCCGCCATGAGCCCGCGGGTGGCACCCGAGAAGCGGCCGTCCGTGAGCAGCGCCACGGATTCGCCGAGGCCCGCGCCCACGAGGGCCGCCGTGACGCCCAGCATCTCGCGCATGCCTGGGCCGCCCCGCGGCCCCTCGTAGCGGATCACCACCACATCGCCCGGGTCGATGCGCCCGGTCTGCACCGCGGCGAAAGCCTCATCCTCCGTTTCAAAGACACGGGCCGGTCCCGTGTGGTGCAGCCGCTCGTGGCCCGCCACCTTCACCACGGCGCCTTCCGGGGCGAGGCTGCCCCGCAGGATGACCAGGCCTCCGCTGCTCTTGAGGGGATTCGATGCGGCGCGCACCACCTCCTGGCCGGGCGTCTCCCGGGCCGAAGCCAGCTCCTCCGCCAGGGTCCGCCCGGTCACCGTGAGCGCGGCGCCATGGACCTTGCCCCCTTCCAGCAGGCGCTGGGCCACCAGGCGGATGCCGCCGGCCGCATGGAGGTCCGTGGCCGTGAAACGGCCGCCGGGCTTGAGGTCCGCCAGCAGGGGCGTGCGGGCGCTGATTTGGTCGAAGTCCTCGAGCGTCAGCGGCACGCCGGCCTCCCGGGCCAGGGCCAGGTAGTGCAGCACGGCGTTGGTGGATCCGCCGGTGGCGGCCACCGCGGCGATGGCGTTCTCGAAGGCTTCGCGGGTGAGGACGGCGCTGGGCCGCAGGTCCCGCTTCAGCAACTCCATCACGAGGCGCCCGCAGGTCTCGGCGGCCTCGCCCTTCCGGGGATCCTCCGCCGGAATGCCGTTGAGGCCCATGGGGCTGAGGCCGATGAGCTCGAGGCTGCTGGCCATGGTGTTGGCTGTGAACTGGCCGCCGCAGGCCCCGGCACCCGGGCAGGCGGCATCCTCGACCTTCTTCAGGCCCGCGTCGTCCAGGCGGCCCGAGCTGTAGGCTCCCACGGCCTCGAAGACATCCTGCACGGTGAGATCCCTGCCGTCGCACTGGCCCGGCGCCGTGGAACCGCCGTAGAGGATGAGGCCGGGGATATCCAGGCGCGCCAGGGCCATGGCCACGCCGGGGTTGGTCTTGTCGCAGCCGGAGAGGCAGACCAGGCCGTCGAAGGCGTTGCCGCGCGCCACCAGCTCGATGGAATCCGCGATGACCTCTCGGCTCACCAGCGAGGCCTTCATGCCTTCGGTGCCCATGGTGATGCCATCGCTGATGGAGACGGTGCAGAACTCCATGGGTGTGCCGCCCGCGGCCCACACGCCGACCTTCACGCGCTCGGCCAGCTCCCGCAGGTGGTAGTTGCAGGGGCCGATCTCGGTCCAGGTGTTCGCGATGCCGATGATGGGCTTGGCCAGGTCCTCGTCCGTGAAGCCGATGGCCTTCAGCATGGCCCGGGCCGGAGCGCGATGGGCGCCCTGGGTGATGACTCGGCTGCGGCGATTCAGGGGCTGGTCGGTGGGCGTCATGGCAATCCTCGGTGGCTCTTGAACGGGAACGGCCCCGCCGGTGGGTGCGGGGCCGTGGTCGGTGGAGATCCGAACAGCGCCCCTAGCCCGTCAGCCGCAGCACGAAGCCGAGGCCCACGGGCCGCACGATCACCACGATCCCGGGCCAGCGGGTCGGGATCGTGGGCGCAGAATCAGGAACGAGGGACATGGTTGAAGCCTTTGAAAAAGCTAGGGACGGGAACGGTGGCCTTCCGGGGAACCGCACCAGGAATAGGCCGAATCCACCAGGCGGGGAGCCCTGGCTCGGGGGGGACGGATGGCCTCGCGGATCCGGTCGCCCAGGGAGCGCGTGCTGTGGGGATGGATGGCGCCCTTCAGGTCGCCCGTGCCATGCCCGCCCTGAAGCACCCGGTCCACGGCGGACTCTAGCGCCAGGGCCTCGGTCTGGAGGTCCAGGCCGTGGCGCAGCAGCAGGGCCGCCGACAGGATGGTGCCGATGGGGTTGGCCCGGTCCAGGCCCGCGAGGTCCGGCGCCGATCCGTGGATGGGCTCGAAGACGCCCACCGCCCCCCCGAGGCTCGCAGAAGGCAGCAGGCCCAGGGACCCCGCCAGCACGGCGGCCTCGTCGCTGAGGATGTCGCCGAAGAGGTTTTCCGTGAACACCACATCGAAGTCCCGGGGCCGCGTGATGAGGGCCATGGCGAAGCTGTCCACATAGGCGTGCTGGACCTTCACGCCCGGGTAGGCCGGCGCCAGATCCTCCACCACCTGGCGCCACAGACGCGAGGTCTCCAGCACATTGGCCTTGTCCACGGACACCAGGTTCCGGCGCCGGCCGGCGGCCAGTTCGAAGGCCACCTTGGCGACGCGCTCGATCTCGGCCCGGGTGTAGGGCAGCGTGTTCACGGCCGCCTGGTCCGAATACGACCGGGGCTCGCCGAAATAGAGGCCGCCCGAAAGCTCCCGCACGAACATCAGGTCCGTCCCGCGGACGATCTCGGGCTTCAGCGGGGAGGCGTCCTCCAGGGCCGGGTGGACGGCCACGGGCCGCAAGTTGGCATAGAGGCCCAGGGCCTGCCGCAGGCGCAGGAGGCCGGATTCGGGCCGCTGGTGCCGGGGGCGCCCATCCCAGGCAGGACCGCCCACGGCTCCCAGCAGCACGGCCTGGCTGGACCGACAGACCGCCAGCGTGGCTTCGGGCAGCGGATCGCCGGTGGCGTCCACGGCCGCCCCGCCGATGAGGGCTTCCTGGAATTCGAAGCAGTGGCCGAACCGCTCCCCCACGGCCGACAGGCACGCCACGGCCTGGGCGGTGACCTCGGGCCCCACGCCATCTCCGGGGAGGACGGTGATCCGCGCGTCCATCCTCACACCCCCCAGCCGTACTGGTCGGGGTCGGCATCCGTGCCGTCGGCCAGGTTGGCGGCGGCGGACAGGCCATTGGCGGGTCGATCCGGAGTTTCAGGCTGGGGTTCAGGCGTGGCTTCGGCCATTCAACACCTCGTTTCGGCTTCGACCGGCGCAGAGGCGCGGCGGGCGAAGAGGACCTTGTTCGTGGCGTTGAGATAGGCCCGGGTGCTGGCCTCCACCACATCCGTGCTGGCGCCCTTGCCGCCGTGGATCACGCCGTCGAACGCCACCTGGACGAAGACCTCGCCCACGGCATCGGCGCCGCCCGTGAGGGAATGGATCCGGAAGTCCACCAGGCGGCCGGTCAGTCCCGTGAGCTTGTCCACGGCCGCGAAGACGGCGTTCACAGGCCCGTCGCCCATGGCGGTCTCCGTGGCCTCGCCGCCCTCGGTGGCCAGGGTGACCAGGGCCGTGGCGAACATCGAGGTGCCCGCCGTGGCCTGGAGCGCCCGGAGCTTGAAGATTTCGGGGATGTGGGTCAGGCCGTCGCGGACGATGGCCAACAGGTCCTCGTCGAAGATCTCCTTCTTCTGGTCGCTGAGCTTGGTGAACAGCTTGTAGGCCTTGTCCAGTTCCGTGCGGCCCAGGGCGTAGCCCAATTCCTCGAAGCGCTTGGCCAGGGCGTGGCGGCCCGAGTGCTTGCCGAGCACGAGGCTCGTCCGGCGGACGCCGACGGATTCCGGCGTCATGATCTCGTAGGTGGAGCGGTGGCTCAGCATGCCGTGCTGGTGGATGCCGCTCTCGTGGGCGAAGGCGTTGCGCCCCACGATGGCCTTGTTGGGCTGCACCTCGATGCCCGTGATGTGGGCCAAGGTCTGGCTGGCGCGGTAGATGGCCTCCTGGTTCACGCCCGTGGCGAAGGGCAGCGCGTCGCGGCGCACGGACAGGGCCATCACCACTTCCTCGAGCGCGGCGTTGCCGGCGCGCTCGCCGATGCCGTTCACGGTGCATTCCACCTGCCGGGCCCCGGCCGCGACGGCGGCCAGGGAATTGGCCACCGCCAGCCCCAGGTCGTTGTGGCAGTGGACGCTGATGGTCACGCCTTCGATGCCCGGCACGCGGGCGCGGAGATGGCTGATGAGCTTCCCGTATTCGTCCGGAATCGTATAGCCGACGGTATCCGGTACATTCAGCACCGTGGCGCCCTCCTCGATGGCCACGGCGAACACTTCCACCAGGTAGTCCCAGTCGCTGCGGGTGGCATCCTCGGCGGAGAACTCTACCTCTGGGCAGAGGGACCTGGCCCGCCGCACGCCGTCCCTGATCATCTCCAGGGCCTCGGCGCGGGTCTTCTGGAGCTTGTGGGCCAGGTGGATGTCGGAGGTGGCCAGGAAGGTGTGGATGCGCGGTCGGGCAGCCTCCCGGAGGGCCTCCCAGGCGCGGTCGATGTCCCGGGGGAGGGCCCGGCAGAGGGCGGCGATCACGGGCTTCCGGCACTCCCGGGCGATGGCCTGCACCGCGGCGAAGTCGTCGTCCGAAGCCACAGGGAAACCCGCCTCGATGACATCGACCCCCAGGGCCTCCAGCTGGCGGGCCATCTGCAGCTTCTCGTCGAGGTTCATGCTGCAGCCCGGGGACTGCTCGCCGTCGCGGAGCGTGGTGTCGAAGATGGCGATCCGCTCGGTGCCCATGGGGGTACTCCTGGACCGGCCGGGGCCGGAGGGATCACCTAAAGATCGTCGGGGTCGAACTATAAATACATTTAATTTTTTTTATGATTACATAAGTAATACTTAAGATCCTACACTTTCACGCGGGAGGCCCCATGGATCTCGGGCAGCTGGAGACATTCCTGGTGGTGGCGCAGGAGAAGAGCTTCTCCCGGGCCGCGGAGCGCCTCTTCCGCACCCAGCCCGCCGTGAGCCTGGCCCTCAAGAAACTCGAGGAGGAGTTGGGCGAGACCCTCCTGGACCGGACCACCAAGGGCGGCGTCCTCACGGATGCCGGCACCACCCTGTTGCCGCTGGCCCAGCGCATGTTCGACCTGAGGCAGGAGATCTTCGACACCTTCGGGGCCCTGAAGGGGCTCCAGCAGGGCCGCCTGAATGTCGGGGCCAACGAAAGCGTGTCGGAGTTCCTGCTGCCCCGGATCCTGCTGGCCTACCAGCAGGCCTGCCCGGCCATCAAGATCCAGGCCTACCGCCAGACCTCGGAGCGCATTCCGGCCGAGGTGCTGGACCGCAGGCTCGATGTGGGCTTCGTCTCCTACGACGCGCTGCATCCCGAGCTGGTGAGCCAGGTCATCCACCGCGACCGCATGGTGCTGGTGGTGCCTCCGGGACACCGCTTCGCCCGGCGGAAGAACCTCCGCATCGCCGATCTGGCGGAGGACCGCTTCGTGGCCCACAACGCCCCCACGCCCACCCGGACCGCCATCATCGAGCTGTTCGCGCGCTGCGAGACGCCCCTGCGGCTCACCATGGAGCTGGCCTCCATCGCCACCATCCTGGAGTTCGTGGCCCTGGGCGCCGGACTGGCCATCCTGCCGCGGATGACCGTGGCCGCCGCGGTCCGCGAGGACCGCCTGGTGGAGGTGCCCGTGCATGAGCTCCAGCTGGAGAAGCTCATCCGCATCGTCACCCGTCGCGAAGCAGCCCAGTCCCCGGCCACCCGGGCCTTCCTCGGCCTCATCCGCTCCATCGACTTCAGCCAGCCCCTGCCCGGCCCTGGGAGGAAACGCCCATGACTCCGCGAACCCTCTACGACAAGATCTGGGACGAGCACCTGGTGGCCACCCGCGCCGACGGCACCAGTCTGCTCTACATCGACCGGCACCTGGTCCACGAGGTCACCAGCCCACAGGCCTTCGAAGGCCTGCGGGAAGCCCAGCGCCCGCTCCGCCGGCCCAACGCCATCCTCTCCGTGGCCGACCACAATGTCCCCACCCTCCACCGGGAGAAAGGCATCGCCGACGAGACCTGCCGCCTGCAGGTCGAAGCCCTCGAGGCGAATGTGAAGGCCTACGGCGTACCCTACCTGCCGCTGCTCGACGACCGCCAGGGCATCGTCCATGTGGTGGGCCCGGAGCAGGGCTTCACGCTGCCCGGCACCACCATCGTCTGCGGCGACAGCCACACCAGCACCCACGGCGCCTTCGGGGCCCTGGCCTTCGGCATCGGCACCAGCGAAGTCGAACATGTGATGGCCACCCAGACCCTGCCGCAGCGGAAGTCGCGCAACCTGCGCGTGCGCTTCGAGGGCGCTCTGCCCCAGGGGCTCGGCGCCAAGGACCTGGCCCTGGCGCTGATCGGCCGCATCGGCACCGCCGGCGGCACCGGTCATGTCATGGAGTTCACCGGAACCGCGGTCCGCGCCCTGTCCATGGAGGGTCGCATGACCCTCTGCAACATGAGCATCGAAGGCGGGGCGCGCTCCGGCCTGGTGGCCCCGGACGACACCACCTTCGCCTACCTGTACAGCAGGCCCATGGCCCCCCGGGGCGCCCTGTGGGACCAGGCCCTGGCCCATTGGCGCGGCCTGGCATCTGAAGATGGGGCGGGCTTCGACACCGAGGTGGTGCTCGACATCTCGAACCTGGCCCCCCAGGTCACCTGGGGCACCAGCCCCCAGTGGGTGACGGACATCACTGGCCGCGTGCCCGATCCCGCCTCGGCGGCCACGCCCGATGATCGGCAGGCCATGCTGCGCGCCCTCGACTACATGGATCTCCAGCCCGGCACACTCATCGAGGAGATCGCCCTGCAGGCTGTATTTATCGGCTCCTGCACCAACGGCCGCATCGAGGATCTCCGCGAGGCCGCCGCGGTGGCGAAGGACCGCCGGGTCGCACCGGGGATCCGCGCCCTGGTAGTGCCGGGCTCGGGTCTGGTGAAGCGGCAGGCCGAGGCCGAGGGCCTGGACCGGATCTTCCTGGAGGCCGGCTTCGAGTGGCGCCAGCCCGGCTGCAGCATGTGCCTGGGCATGAACGAGGACCGCCTCGCCGAGGGTATCCGCTGCGCCAGCACCAGTAACCGCAATTTCGAAGGCCGGCAGGGCCGCGGCAGCCGCACCCACCTGGTGAGTCCCGGCATGGCCGCCGCCGCGGCCGTGACGGGCCACTTCACCGATGTGCGCCGATGGCTGGAGGCCTGAGATGGAACCGTTCACCACCCTCACCGGCATCGCGGCGCCCCTGCTGCGCGCCAACATCGACACGGACCTCATCATTCCCAAGCAGTTCCTGAAGACGCTGGTGCGCTCGGGCCTGGGCAAGAACCTCTTCCAGGAGATCCGGTACGACGCCCAGGGGCGGGAGCGCGCGGATTTCATCCTGAACCAGGCATCCTACCGCCGCGCCTCGATCCTGCTCGCCGGGCCGAACTTCGGCTGCGGCTCCAGCCGCGAGCACGCGCCCTGGGCCCTGAAGGACTTCGGCATCCGCGCCATCCTGGCGCCCAGCTTCGCCGACATCTTCTTCACCAACTGCTTCGCCAACGGGCTGCTGCCGGCGATCCTCCCCATGGAGGCCCTCGAGGTCCTGGCGGCGGTCGAGGGCCCGCTGACCGTGGACCTCCCCGCCCAGCAGGTGCGCGGCGGCGGCCAGACCTTCGCCTTCGCCATCGAGCCTGCCCGCAAGGCCGTGCTGCTCGAAGGGCTCGACGAGATCCGGCGCACCGAGGCGAACCTGGCCGACATCGCCGCCTTCGAGGCCCGCCGGCGCGAAGAAGCGCCCTGGCTGGAGATCCGCGTGCCCTGAGAGCAGGCTACCCTGGAAGGCCAACCTCCAGGATGCCGCATGAAATCCATGACCGCCTTCGCCGAGATCGTCCGTCCCCTGGAGGCCGGGCAGCTGCGGCTCACGCTCCGCAGCGTCAACCACAAGGCCCTGGACCTCAGCCTGCGCCTGCCCCCCGCCCTGTTTCCCCTGGAGGCCGGGCTGCGCGCCCAGGTGCGCGAGGCCGCCCAGCGCGGGAAGCTGGACCTGGTGGTCGAGGTGCAGGACGAACCCTCGCTGGAGCCCCGCATGAACCGCGCCCTGCTGCGCGCCGTGGCCAAGGGCTGGCAGGAGGACGCGGAGTGGCTGAACCTGCCCTCCCTCACGGCCGAGGCCTTCTTCCGCCTGCCCGGGGCCTTCCAGTCCCCCGCGTCGGATCTCGGCGAACGGCTCCAGGCCCCGGTCCACGAGGCGCTGAAGGCCCTCCTGGAAGCCTGGAACGCGGGCCGGGCCCGCGAGGCGGAGCGGCTGCGCCCCTTCTTCGAGGACGGGCTGGCCCGGCTGCGCTCGCTGCGCGAGCGCCTCCAGGCCGAGGCGGAAACCCAGGCCGCCGAGCTTCCGGGCCTCTACCGCCAGCGCATCGAGCAGATCCTCGAGGACGCCCGCCTGGCCGGCCAGCTGCCCGCCGAGCGCCTGCTGGCCGAGGCCGGGGTGCTGGCCGAACGCCAGGATGTGTGGGAGGAGCTGACCCGGCTCGCCGCGCACCTGGACGACTTTGCGGAGCGGCTGGCGAAGGGCCGCCTCGAAGGCAAGGCCGTGGATGTGTGGTGCCAGGAGGTGCTGCGCGAGCTCAACACCACCGGCAGCAAGTGCAAGCGTATCGAGATGACCCGCGCCGTCATGGAGGCCAAGGGCGTCCTCGATCAGATCCGGGAGCAGTCCGCCAACCTGGAGTAGCCGCCCTCAGTGTTCTCCGTAGGTCTTCTCGCCGGCCGGGATCCGCACCTTCAGCAGGTTCTGCTTCGGGGGCAGCGGACAGGTGGCGAAGGGCGTGAAGGCGCAGGGCGGGTTGACGGCCCGGTTGAAATCGAGGACGAGCTTCCCGTCCTTGGGCGGATCGGCGTAGAGGAAACGCCCCGCAGGATAGGTTTCGGCGCCGGCCGTGCCATCCCGGAAGATGAAGAAGAACTTCGAGTCCGGCCCGCCCTCCTGCACGGGCTGCAGGGTGTAGGAGCGCCCCTTGAGCCGGAACCGTACCAGGCCGGGTGCAGGCATGGCCTCCGTGATGCCGAGCACCGTGGGGATGGCCACGGTCCTGGGCGTGGGATAAGGCTTGAAGGTGGCCACGACCCGGTAGGCGGCATCCGGCGGAAAGGCGTCCACGCCCTTGAATGCCTTGAGTGCCGGGTTGGCGGTGTCCTTCACCCGGACGGCGAAGCGGTCGCCGCGGCGGATGACATGGAAGCGCAGCGTCCCCACCCGCAGGACATCCGGCTCGCCTTCCGCATCCGTGCGCAGGGAGGTCTCCTCCACGGTTTTCCCGCGGAGGGTCACCCCGGCGCCGGGTTCGGCGCGGAAGGTCACGCGGCCCTGATCCAACCGGAAGACGCCGACCCGGGACGGCACGCCGTTCGGCAGGGCGACGGGAAGGCCCGCCTCCGATCCCGCCTCGTTCGCCCCCTCCTTCAGGAAGTGCAGCCCCACCAGACTGAGCCACCCTTCTTCCGCCGACAGGGAGCGGAACCGCTCTGCCCGCCAGCTCTGGTGGGCCGCGGTGAACTCGGCGGGCGCCTGGGCCAGAAGACCGGGAGCCACGAGCAGAAAGGAGGCGAATCTCGGGGACATGGGTCTGGACATGGGTCGGCTCCGGTCAGGGTTCGTAGGAGAGGTCCATGGCGCCCTTCCAGACGCCGAAGAGCCGGGTGCGGGTCCAGTCCTCGGCGTTGGGCCGCAGGCGGCGCAGGCGGCGGGAGAGAAACCACACGGAACCATCCTTCAGGCGAACCTCGTCGTAGGGCGCCAGGCGGACCTTCGCCATGTCCTCGGGATCGATCTTCCCGGGGAACGCGGCCCAGGCCCATCGCGCCGAGGCCAGCCCCTCGGCCCAGACGCGGCTCTGCATCAGCCCGGGATCCGTCGCCACCCGCAGGCCGGCGATGCCCGCGGGTCCGTGAATGAACCCGGCGGACCTGGCGAGCGTCGTCCCCCGGCGCAGGAAGGGGCCGCTGCCCGGCACGCGCCACCGCGAGAGCTGCGCCGGAAGATCCGCCTGACGGGCCTTGAAGCGAAGCTCCAGGGTGTCCGGATCGATCACCCGGGAGTGCCCTTCCAGCCGCGTCAGGTTCGCTGCGAGCGCTGCGGCGAGCCTCCCGGCGTCGAGCAGTTTTCCATCCTGCATCCGCCAGCCGGGGATCACCGACAACCGCCAGCGGCGGCAGTGGCGGCTGCCCTGGAGCCCGGAGAGCAGCTGGCCCGCCCAGTCGCCCTCTGGCCCCTTCTCCAGCAGCGTGAGGTCGGACTGGGTGGCCAGGAAGGCTTCCAGCTTTTCCCCGGCGGGCAGGAGCGCTTCAAGGACCACCTCGTCCTCCCCGAACTCCGGCCGAGCGGGCACGAAGAGCGCTTGCCCGGGCGTCAGGGGCACCGGCACGAGGGTGTCCTGGTACCACAAATACCCGGCGATGCTCGCCGCGATCAGCGCCAGGGCGGCAAGGAGGAGGCGACCCTTCATGGTTCTTCCTTCAGGCGGTGCGCAGCAGGTGGGCCAGCGGTTCGAGGCGGCGCAGCGCCTCCTCGATGTCGGCCATCTCCAGGTCGCGGTGCGGGATGAAGCGGACGGCCGATCCCACGGGCAGGGCCCGAACGCCGACTCCTGCCAGCGCCGCCAGGGCCGCAGGCGCGTCCGGCACGGGCACCAGCAAGATGTTGGTTTCGGGAATCGGCGCGGCGACGCCGAAACCGCGCAGCCCCTCCGCGAGGCGCCGGGTCTTGGCATGGTCCTCGGCGATCCGGGGGAGGTAGTCCAGGGCCACCAGTCCGGCCGCGCCCACGACACCGCCCTGGCGCACGCCGCCGCCCAGCATCTTGCGCAGGCGCCGCGCGTCGGCGATGGCCGCCCGCGAACCCGCCAGCAACGAGCCCATGGGGGCGCCCAGGCCCTTGCTGAGGCAGACCTGCACCGTATCCACACCTTCCGTCAGCGCCGAGGGCGGAAGCCCCAGGGCCGCGGCCGCGTGCCAAATCCGCGCGCCATCCAGGTGCACCGCCAGCTTCGCGGCCTTGGCGGCGGCCACCAGGGCGCGATGCTCGGCCTGGGGCGTCACGGCGCCGCCGGCGAAGTTGTGCGTGTTCTCCAGGCAGAGCAGCGTCGTGCGCAGTGAATAGTAGGGGCCGGGAGCCCCGGCGGCCTTCGTCACCTGGGCGGGCGTGGGCCGGCCGGGACCGCCCTCCCAGGCCAGGGCCTCGGGCATGCCGCCCGCCAGCCAGGCCCCCGTGCCCAGTTCCGCACCCAGCACATGGGCCTGGGCGGGCGCCAGGAACCGGTCGCCGCGCTTCAGGTGGAGCATCAGACCGATGAGGTTGCCCATGCAGCCGGAAGGCACCCACAGGGCCGCCTCCAGCCCCAGCAGGCCGGCCACCCGGCCCTCCAGCCGGGCCAAGGTGGGATCCTGCTCCAGCACATCGTCGCCCACTTCCGCGGCGGCCATGGCGGCGCGCATCTCCTTCGAAGGCTGGGTCACGGTGTCGGAGCGGAGGTCGATGGGTCGCATGGGGAGATTCAATCACGGGCCTCGGCTTTTGGGTTGACGAAACAAGTTTGTATTGCAAACTTGTTTCGTGACTAAAGCCGGAACCACCTCCAAGGCCATCCTCAGCCTCGATCGCATGGTCCACGAACCCGCCCGCCTGGCGATCCTCACCGTCCTGGCGGCGGCGGAGGAGGTGGGCTTCCTCTTCCTCCAGCGGGTCACCGGCCTGAGCAAGGGCAACCTCTCCAGCCACACCCAGAAGCTGGAGGGGGTCGGCTTCCTCGAGACGGTCAAAGCCTTCCAGGGCCGCATTCCCGTCACCAGCTTCCGCATCACGGAGGAAGGGCGGGCGGCTCTCAGGGCCTATCACAAGCAGCTGCGGGCCCTGTTGCCCGAGGAAGGCAAGCGATGAGCGGGATCGATATCCAGAGGCTGGAAGCGCTCACTCACGATTACGCCGAATTCGATTCGCGGAAGAGCGGCCTCGCCACGGCGCTCGGCGGAGCCATGGCCCTGCTCATGACCCTGCATGTGTTCTCCCATGCCACGAGAGCGCTTCTCGGCCCCTGGTGGCGCTTCCAGGCCATCCTCATCTTCCTCATGCCCCTGCTTTGGCTGCCCCTGAAACAGCTGCTCTTCCACTGGCTCTACCGCGAGCTGGGCCCCGTAAAGGCACTTCAGGATGCGGCGCACGAGCAGAGGAAGTGGCGCTGGATCTTCGCCATCGCCCTGTTCCTGATGACCTTCCAGACCCTCGCCCTCCTGGGTTTCGTGAGCGGATACGCAGGCGTTCTCCAGCGCCCGGAGATCATCCAGCAGCTGCCGGCGAAGCTTCCTTACCTTTGGATGTCCTGGCTGTGGGTCGCAGCCCTCCCGTGGCTCTACCTGCTGCTGGCCCCCTGGTGGATCAAGGGGGTGGAGGAGGCCCGCGCATACCTCGTCCTCGTCGGTCAGGGCGTGATCTGGATCGCCTTCGGATTCAATCAGGTAGGGGCGAACATCGACCGGGCGACCAGAGGTTGGCTGCTGCCGGTCTTCCTGGGAATCCAGCTCGGCGTCTTCGTCTGGGCCCTCCGGACGATCCGGCGAGGCTGGAAGGAACACCGGGAATACCGAGCCCTCCTGTTGTCTCTCACCCGTGAGGAACGGCCATGACTGCTCCCGATCTCGATGCCCTGGCCGCCCTGACGCGCGACTACGCCGCCTTCCAGGCCCGCAAGAGCGGCCTGGCCACGGCCTTGGGGGGGCTTATGGCGGTGGCCCTCGTCATCGCCGCGCTGAGCCCGAACTTCATGGGGGCCCATGTCCTGGACCGCCTCTTCATCGAGTATCTCGTCTGGGTCCCCTTCCTCTGGCTCGTCGTTAAAGGGCTGGGTGGCCGATTCCTTTATCAGGGCCTCGGGATCGTGAAGGCCTCGCCCGATGGCACCTATGAGCGCCGGCGCTGGTTCTGGATTCTGGGCCTTGCGCTGTTCCTCGTCACAGTGCTGTTGGTGGCCCTGTACGCCTTTGCATCGGGCTTCCTGCAAGCGAACCAGCCCAGAGCTGCCCTTTGCCCTCCTCCCATGTGGATCCTGCTCATGCCGTTCCTGTACCTCCTGCCCACGCCCTGGGCCATTCGCGGCATCGAGGAGGCACGGGCCTATGCAGTCCTCGTCGGCCAGTGCATCCTCTGGCTCGTTCCGCTCTTCCTCTTCAGTTACGGCCCCCCATCGCCTCCCTTGAAGACGGGATGGGGGCTGTTCGGCGATGTCACCGGCATCTGTCTGCTCATCCTCATATACACGGTGCTGATCTGGGGCGCCCTGGCCATAGTCCGGGGCTGGAAGGAGCACCGCGAGTACCTGGCCATCCTGAGGTCGATGCCTCGGGAATCCTGACCGCTCTGGCACACTGGTTCTTTGCGCCGGAGCTTGAATGAACCTGTTGCACGCCATCCTCCTGGGTCTGATCCAGGGCCTGACGGAATTCCTGCCCGTCTCCTCCACCGCGCACCTCACCCTGGCCGAACACCTGATGTTCGGGGGGCGCCCCATGCCGCTGGCCTTCGATGTGCTGCTCCACGGGGGCACGCTCATCGCGCTGATGGTCTACTTCCGCCGGGAGCTGGTGCAGCTGGTGATGGGCTGCCTGGGACGGGACGCGGAGGGTCGCAAGCTGGCCTTCTGGCTGTTCCTGGCGATGATCCCCACGGGCATCTTCGGGCTGGCCACCCGCGGGGTGAAGGAAGCCGCCAAGGAGCACCTCTGGGTCTATGGGATCGGCCTCCTCTGCACATCGGGCCTGCTCTTCCTCGCCAACCGGATGAGCCGCGAGCGCAACAATATGCTCAGTGAGGATCAGGCCGGCCGGGGCATCGGCGACCTGCGAGCCTCGGATGCGCTGGCCGTCGGCACCATCCAGGGCCTCGGCGGAGGCTTCGGCCTGTCCCGCTCGGGCTCCACCATCGCCATGGGCGTGTTCCAGGGCCTGCGCCTTCCCGCCTCGGCCCGCTTCAGCTTCCTCCTCGGCATGCCGACCATCGCCGCGGCCGCCGTGGTGGAGCTCCGCGGCCTGCTGAAGCCCCTGTTCAAGCACCAGCCCCTGCCTGCGGAGCTGGCCTTCCCCGCCGGGTCGGCGGCTCCCGGGCTGCTGTGCGTGGCCGGCGTGGTCGCCGCGGCCATCTCGGGCTACCTGGCCATCGGCCTCCTGGACCGCTTCACCCGCAAGCCCCGACTCAACGGGTTCGCCCTCTACTGCCTGGGTCTGGGCCTGGTGATGCTGCTCCTGGGCGGCACGGGCGCCCTCAACCACCACTGAAGGCGCGGGTCGCGCCGTTCGCCGGCCCGTATCCTCCGTTCGCCGGTCCTGCCCAGGGCCCCCCGGATTCCTGGCCTAGACTTGGGCTTTCCCATCCGGAGGCCCGGTGATCCAGCTGAACGAGGTCCACAAATCCTTCACGGTGAAGGACCGGAAGACCCGCGTCACCAAGCGCATCGATGCGGTGCGCGGCATCTCGCTGCAGGTCAATCCCGGCGAGATCTACGGCCTGCTCGGGCCCAACGGCGCCGGCAAGTCCACCACCTTGCGGATGATCGCGGGCCTCATGGATCCCGATGGCGGGTCCATCCATGTCTGCGGCCTCGACACCCGGGTGAAGCCCGAGGCGGTGCGCGGCTGTCTGGGGTACCTCAGCACGGACATGGGCGTCTACACCCGCTTCACGCCCCGCGAGCTGCTGCGGATCTTCGGCGAGTTCCAGGATGTGGATCCGGTGACCGCCGAGCGCCGCGGCATGCACCTGCTCGAGAAGCTCCACCTGGCGGATTTCGCGGATGTGAAGATGGAGGGCTTCTCCTCGGGCCAGAAGCAGAAGGTGAGCATCGCCCGGGCCCTGCTGCACGATCCCAAGGTGGTGATCTTCGATGAGCCCACCACCGGCCTCGATGTGCTCACCGCCAAGACCGTGCTGGACCTGCTCCGCATCATGCGCGAGGAGGGCCGCACCGTGATCGTGTCCACCCATGTCATGCCCATGGTCGAGGAGATCTGCGACCGCGTGGGCATCATCTTCGACGGTCGGCTGCACGGAGATGCGCCGCCACACGAGATCCTGCAGAGCAGACGCGCCAAGACCCTCGACGAGGTCTTCTTCCAGCTCGCAGCCGAATCCGAGGGAGGCAACTGATGCGCGGCGCCCTGCTCATCGCCAAGAAAGAGTTCCTGGAGCTCTCGAAAGACCGCAAGACGCTGTTCTTCGCCTTCGTCCTGCCCTTCCTGCTCTACCCGGCCATCTTCGGCATGATGGCCAAGATGTCCAAACGGGATGAGGCCCAGAACCGCAACAAGGCCAGCCGGATCTATGTCGCGGACCCCTCGGGCGCCCTCACCGGCGTGTTGCAGGGCGATCCGAAGCGCTTCGAGCTCGTGCCAAAGCCCGAGGGCGACCTGAAGCAGGCGCTGCGCGACCAGAAGCTGGATCTGGCCCTGGAGGTGGCTCCCGGCGCCGCCACGGCCCTGGAGAAGCATGAGACTTTCACCGTCGCCGTCTCCGTGGACGAAAGCGAGCGCACCTCCGAGATGGCGCTCAAGCGCCTCCGCGAGGCCATGAAGGGCCAGGAGAAGACCTGGGTCCAGGCGCGTCTCCAGGGGCTGGGGGCCTCGGCCCAGCTGGCCGAGCCCGTGAAGCTGGAGGTCAAGAATGCGGCGGACACGGCCCTGGAGATGGGCAAGGTCATGGGCCGGCTCCTGCCCTACCTGCTGATGATCATGATGTACACCGGCGCCATGCAGCACGGCATCTACGCCACCGCCGGCGAGAAGGAGCGGCACACGCTCCTGAGCCTCATGGCCACGCGGCTGCCGCGCAACCAGATCATCCTCGGGAAGCTGCTCTACATCTTCTGCATGGGGGTCATCGCCGCCCTGCTGAACCTGCTGAGCATGGGACTCTCCATCCCCTTCATGGGCGGCGGCTCCACGGGCTCCATGCAGGCCATGGCGGCCATCGCCAACCCCATGACGCTGGGCCTCACCTTCCTGATCATGGTCCCCCTGGGCCTGTTCTTCTCGAACTTCATCCTGCTCATGGGCATCCAGGCCAAGAACACCATCGAGGCGGGCAGCGCCATCACGCCGGGCATCTTCCTGGTGGTCTTCCTGGGCGTCTTCACCATGGCCCCGGGCGTGGACAAGATGGCGTTCCTGTCCTATGTGCCCGTGGTGAATGTCTGCCTGGCCCTCCGTAAACTTTTCAGCCAGCAGTTCAGCTGGGTGGAGTACCTGATCGCGTTCGCCATGACCGTAGGCCTGGCGGGCATCATGACCCTGGTTTCGACCCGGGTCCTGAACCGGGAGAAGGCGCTGTTCAAGGCCTGAGGGCCCATCCCTTGCACCGCCCTCCGCACCGGGTCCGGGATTTGCCGGCGGAAACCTGTCACTCTATAGTTTCCACAAGGTTTCCAGAGGATCCACGCATGGCGACGAAGGCTAAGTCAGAATCCACTCCCAAGTCCGCCCCGGCCCCCGCTCCGGCGACCGCCCAACCCTCGCCCCTCGCGGCCACCTTCGCGAAGGCCGTGAAGCTTGTGGATTCAGGAAAGCACCCCGAGGCCGTGAAGGCCCTCGAGGCCCTGATCCAGGAGGCCCAGGCGGCCGGCGACTGGGCCGTGAAGCGCCGGGCGCAGGTCTACCTCGCCCTTTCGGAATCCAAGGTCCATCCCGCCAAGGCCGTCGCTGCGGACCCGGTCACGGAAATCCAGGCCTGCCTCAACCGCCGGGATACCGACGAAGCCATCAAGATGGCGGAGAAGGCCATCAAGAGCCATCCCACCGCGGGTTCGCTGCATTACCTCAAGGCCGTGGCCTTCGCCCAGGCCGAGAATGCCGAAGCTTCCGCCGAAAGCCTGAAGAAGGCCATGGAACTGGATGCCGACCTGGTCTTCCAGTGGCACATGGAGCCGGACTTCAACCCGATCCGCAAGTCCCCTCTCTTCGCCTTCACCGAGGGCCGCTAGCCTCCGTCAGGGTATGGGATCGGTCTGATGCCCAGCCCCCCGCCTCTTCACGCCGACCAGCCTCTCAAGGTGGTGGCCCTGGGTGGCGGGACCGGCTTGGCCGCCCTTCTGCGGGCCCTGAAACGCGAAGCGGGACGCAGCCGGGAGCCCTGGCGGCTCACGGGCATCGTCACCGTCTCCGACAACGGGGGCTCCTCGGGGCGCCTCCGGGATGAGCTGGGCGGCCTCCCCCCAGGCGATCTTCGCAACTGCCTGGCAGCCTTGACCCTGGAGGATTCGGCCCTCTCCGACCTCCTCAACTACCGCTTCAAGGGGGAGGGCAGCCTCGCGGGCCACTCCCTCGGCAACCTCATGCTCTGGGCCCTGGCGGACCTCACGGGCGACTGGGTGCGGGCCATTCGGCAGCTCTCGAGCGTCCTCGTCACCGTGGGCAGGCTCTTCCCCTCGACCATCATGCCCGTCACTCTCTGCGCCGAGGACATGGCGGGGGTGCGGTATGTGGGGGAGACCGCCGTGGGATCCTGCCGCCCCCCCCTCGCCCGCCTTTGGCTGGAGCCCCGGGGGGCCGAACCCCTGCCCGAGGCCATCCTCGCCCTCCTTCGCGCCGACCTGGTGATCCTGTCACCGGGCAGCCTCTATTCCTCGACCATCTCCAATCTCCTGCTTCCGGAGCTGCAGGAGGCCGTGGCCATCTCCCGGGCGCCTGTCCTCTATGTGGCCAACCTGATGACCGAGCCCGGCGAGACCGCCGGGCTGGACCTCGAAGGGCATCTCAGCGCGATCTCGGCTTTCGGCCGGGTCCAGATCTCCGCCGTGATCGCCAACGCCGATCCCCTGCCGCCGGCCATGCTCGCCCGCTACCGGGAGGAGGGCGGTGAGCCCCTGACCGCCCACGGGGACCGCATCCTGGACATTCCGATCCACCGGTTCCCCCTGCTGGACCCGGAGGCCCCCCTGGCCCGGCATCATCCCAGCCTGCTGAACCAGGCCATCCGGGAGACCCTCACCCGACTTTGAGGTCGACTGGCAGGCCCCCGGGGCCGAGATGCATGAGGACTGTGACCCCTCACGCCCGGCCCCGCCCTGCCGATACAGAGGTGGAGGGGCCCCCGGGCCCTTGTAGATTTACGGCAGATTCATTTTCAGACAAGGAATCTGGGGTACCCTTTAGGCTTGTTAGGGGGCATGGGTTGGCGCTCAGTGGCGATCTTGCGACGATGGGCCTGGAAGACATCTTCCAGTGGCTGGCCGTGGGCAAGAAGACCGGCGTCCTGGAGCTGCGGGGTTCCCTGCACACCAAGCGCGTGGCCTTCCACGAGGGCCGCATCACCAGCATCTGGTCCTCGGATCCCCGCGAGTACCTGGGCCAGTATCTGCTCGCCTTCAACCGCATCACCGAAGAGCAGTTGCGCGACGCCCTGGCCACTCAGGAGGACGAGCAGCAGCTCCTGGGCCGCATCCTCATCAACCGCCAGCTGGTGACCGAGGCCGAGATCCGGCGCATCGTCCAGCTCAAGGTGGAAGAGAGCATCTACGACACCTTCCTGTGGAATGTGGGCAGTTTCGAGTTCCACGATGGCGCCGCCTCCCATCAGAAATCCATGCTCCTCAGCCTCGATGTCACCGGCATCGTGCTGGAAGGCGCCCGCCGCATGGACGACTGGAAACGCATCCGCAAGGTCATCAAGGGCGGCGATGCCGTGCTCGCCCCCATTTCCGAGGCCATCGCGGAGCGCCTGCCTCTGGCGACGGATGATGCCGACATCCTCGCGCGGCTGGACGGCCACAAGCGGGTGGACCAGCTGGTGCTGGACATGCGCATGCCCGAGTACAAGATCAACAAGCTGCTCTTCGATCTGCATGAGAAGGGCCTCGTCCGCATCCTCAACTCCGGCGGCAACCTCGGCGAAAACCCCAGCCTCCAGCTCCAGCGGGCCCGGGCCCTGGTGGAGAAGCAGAAGCTGCAGGAGGCCCAGGAGGAACTCCGCCGCATCCTGAAGGATCAGCCCCGCCACCTCGATGCCAGCAAGATGATGGCCGTGGTCCAGGACCTGCTGGAGGACAAGAAGCTGGATCAGGACCTGATCCCCGAGTTGGCCGTGAGCCTCGACGAACTGATGACGACGAACCTCGGCCCCAACGAGGCCTTCCTCGCCAGCCGGGTCAATGGACTCTGGGCCATCCGCGACATCCTCACCATCGCCCCTTTCGAGCAGGATGAATGCCTCGCCATCTTCTCCAAGCTCATCAAGCGTGGGATTCTCAAGACCACGAAACCCGCCCAGGGGGGTCATCAGCCGGATGCCTTGCGCTGAACCCTCCGCATCCGGAGGCGCCATGCGCATCGTCCTTGCCCTGCTGCTGATTGCCGTGCCCCTTGCGGCGGCCAAGAAACCGACGCCCGCCCAGCTGGAGGCCCAGGTTCGTCGTCTCACCGAAGAGCGGGATGGCCTCAAGCAGCGGCTGGCGGCCACGGAGGACCTGCAGCAGGAGCTGGCGGCGTCCCAGAAAGCCAGGGATCTGGCCCGGTCCGAGGCCCAGGCCGCCCGCCGCGAGGCCGAACAGGTGCGCGCCACCCTCACGGAAAACCAGGGGGGTGGCGAGGCCATCCTCAAGGAGCTGCAGGCCGCGAAGCAGGAAGCCGCTGACGCCAAGACCGAGGCCACCAAGCTCAAGGCTGAAAACGACGAGTTCCGCAGCAAGGCCGGGGCGACTCCGGCCGAAGGGGACCTGGTGCTGCTGAGCGAAGACATCCAGCCCGCCCGGCCCCTGAACCTGAACCGGGTCGTGCCGCGCCTGAAGTCCTCGGGCTTCTTCTCGGGGCGGCCCAAGGGTGTGGTGGTGGTGAATGTCCTGGTCAGCGAGAAGGGCGAGGTCGTCGCCGCCCGCCTGATCCAGGGGCTGCCGGGCGAGGGCCCCGATGTGAAAGACGCCGGCGAGGCCTGTGTGGAGGCCGCCAAGAAGATCGTCTTCGATCCCGCCACCTCCAAGGACGGCAAGACCCGCTTCAAGGTCTGGCAGGGCGTGGGGTTCTACCTGGATTGAGCGTCAGTCTTTGGTCTTTGGTCTTCAGGGCGTTCACCCCAGGGGCTGGGGTCCCCCATGCCCCACCGGGCTTCGTACCAGACCTTCTCGAGGCATAGCCCCCCCGGGGGCGCCGTGAGGCCCGCCCGGGTGCGGTCCCGCGCGGCGAGCAGCGCCCCCAGCGAATCCGGGCGCCGGCGCCCTCGGCCCACCTCCACCAGGGTGCCCGTCATGATGCGAACCTGGTGCATGAGGAAGCTGCTGCCTTCGAAGATGAGTTCCACGCCGCCCTCCATGGGCGCGAGGCGGAGGTCGTGGAGGGTCCGCACCGGCGTTTTCGCCACGCACTCCACGCAGCGGAAGCTCGAGAAATCATGGGTGCCCAGCAGCGGAGGCACGGACTCCGCCATGGCCTGCAGGTCCAGCGGCGCGGCCTGGCGGACATGCCACCGGAAGGGGGCCAGCAGGGGATCCTCCACGGGCCCCAGGCCCAGCCGGTAGACATAGCGCTTGGCCACCGCGTGCTGGCGGGGGAAGAAGGCCTCCGGCGCCGGCTGCGCGGCCATCACGCGGATGTCCTTGGGGAGGTGCGCGTTCAGGGCCGCGAGCAGGCGGTAGGGATCCCAGGCGCGGACCGTGCGGACCAGCACGCCCTGGGCCCGAGCATGGACGCCCGCATCCGTACGCCCCGTGCCCTGGGGCATGGGGGCCTCGGGATCCAGGGCCCGGAGGGCCTTCCACAGGTCCCCCTGGCCGCTCCGCAGGCTCGTCTGGATCTGCCAGCCATGGAAACCCGCGCCCGCATAGGCCACGGTCAGGAAGAAGGGATACGCCATGCCCCATCATAGGCCGTGGCGGGCCTTTCGCGGATAGGCGCTCCCCAGGGTGCCCGTTCTACGGTGATCTGCGCGATCCATGAGACTTACAGGCAAGCATTTCCGCCCATTTAGATGTTCCATGCACACCTAGACCTCCCAGGAATGCCGATCTCCCGTTTTTTTTCGAAGAAAAGCCTTGACCACGCTGCATCTGCGGCGTAGCTTCTTGGCAGTTTAGGAAATACAGTATTCATCGGCTTCTACAAGCCTTTGATGTTTTAAAACTCAGCAAGCACGGTCGTCTCCACCCGGAGGCGATTTCATTTCCCTCAACCTGGGGATGCAATTCCCCAAATTCGGAGGTTTCCATGAACAAGGCTGAATTGGTCAGCGCCGTCGCCGACAAGGCCGGCATCACCAAGGCCCAGGCCGCTGCCGCCCTGGATCAGGTGCTCGGTGGCATCGCCTCCGCCCTGCGTTCCGGCGACAAGGTCACCCTCGTGGGCTTCGGCACTTTCTCCGTCGCCAACCGTGGCGCCCGCACCGGCCGCAACCCCCGCGACAACAAGCCCATCAAGATCGCTGCCAAGAAGGTTGCCAAGTTCAAGCCCGGCAAGAAGCTGGCTGACGAAGTCAATGGCAAGGGCGGCAAGAAGCGCAAGTAGAACCGGGCGAGCCGGTTTCGGCCGGTTTCCAGGATCTTCAGGGCCCGTTTCGACGGGCCCTGATTCATGTCAAAGACCTTTTTTGATGCATTATGGATCGAAGATTCCAGGTGCTGGTGACATGCACCAGCTTTCACTCTCCGCGAATCCTGCTCCCCTAAATCCCGTATTCCATTGGTATGGGCCCGAATTCCCGCAGGGAACCGGCACCTATCCGCAATTCAGGCCCCCCGCCCGCCCTTCCGATGAGAAGGGGTGTTGCCAGAGGTTTCCATGTCCGACGAAGAGGTCGCCCCCAAGAAGAGTCCCCTGAAGCTGATCATCCTCATCGTGGTCGCGCTGGCGGTCCTCGGTGGGGGTGGGGCGGGCACCCTGTGGTATCTGAAGAAGCGGCGGGCGGCGAAGGAGGCGGCCGAGGCCGCGGCGGCCCAGGCCGCCACCCAGGCCGAAGCGGCTCCAGGTGAGCCGGGCTCCGCCGAGGCGAACTCGGACGACTGCGAGGGCAGCGGTGACGGGAAGGAAGGCGGTGGGCATGGGGGCGCTGAAGCTTCGCCCGTGATGGTGCTGACCCGCACCGTGAACCTCACCGGCCCCCGGAGGAATGCCTTCCTCCGCTGCGAGCTGAACATCCTCTTCTGCGATGCCGAGTTGGGGAAGCTCGTCTCCGGCGACAAACCCTCCCCCGAGAAGAGCCTCATTCAGTCGATCATCCTGGGCGCCCTCTCCGGCAAGAGCGTGGAGGAGGCTTCGGATGCCGAGTCCCGCGAGGCCCTGCGCCAAGAGATGAAGGACAAGCTCAACGAGCAGTTCAAGCCCCATCCCCTCAAACCCGGCGAGAAGGAAGATCCCAAACACAAGAAGCCGAAGCGGCCCATCAAGAGCGTGCTCATCGTGGACTGGGCCATCCAGCAGTAATCGGGGACCTGGCATGCCCGTTGCGGCGCCGGGAACGCGGGTCCATGCTTTGACAGGACCACCGGGAGGGACATGATCAAGCGGGGAGATCGGCTCGAGGTCGACCGCGTGCTCAGCTTTGAGCAGGTGGTGGCGGAGGTCATGCCCTTCATCGAGACCCCTCTCTCGCTGGAGATCCAGCTGGGCCAGGCGCGCATGACCATCCGCGAACTGCTGGACCTGGAGCCGGGTTCCCTGGTGGAGCTCAAGAAGAGCGCCGGCGAACCCATGGATGTCCTCTGCAAGGAGCGCGTCATCATCCGGGGCGAGGTCACGGTGCTGGAAGACACCCTCGGCCTGCGGGTCACCGAGATCGTGGATCCCGACCGCCGGGTTTAAGGGACGGCGGCCATCCTGTGTCATCCTGGGACTTCGCCATGGATGACACCCGCTCCAGCACCCCGCCGGTCGCCCTCTGCCTGGGCGGCATGGATCCGTCCGCCGGCGCAGGTCTGCTGCGCGATGCCCTGGCCCTGGCGGAGCTGGGCTGCCAGCCCATGGCCGTGAGCCTCGCCGAGACCCTCCAGAACGGCCTGGCCTGCACCCGCATCGAAGCTCCCGGCCTGGATCCGGTCCAGCGCGTCGAGACCCTGGCCCCGCACCTGGCCGGCCGCTGGGGCCTGAAGCTCAGCCTCTGCGCGCTGGAGGCCCAGGATTTCCGCCGCCTCTGCGCCACCCTTCGCCACCTGGCGCCGCCAGTCCGCATCTGGGATCCCATCCTCGCGCCCAGCGCCGGCGTGGGCCTCCACGACGGGGGGGACCTGCGCCGGATGGCCGGGGACCTGCTGCCCATGGGTGGCTGGGTGGTGAGCCCCAACCGCGGTGAGGCCGCCGCCTACGCCGGTCTCCCGCCGGAGGCCATCCGCAGCGCTGCCCCCGAAGTACTGGCCGCACCTTGGCTGGAGGCCGGAGCCGCCGCCGTGTGGCTCAAGGGCGGCCATGCCGCCGGCGACCAGGTGCAGGATCTGTGGCTCACGACCGATGGCACCCGGCTTCTGGAATCCGCGCCCCGGCTCCCCGGCGAGCGTCGCGGCACGGGCTGCCTCCTGTCGGCCACCTGGCTGGGCCTCCGGCTCCGTGGCCTGACGGACCTCGAGGCCGCCCAGGAGGCCGCTCGCCGCCTGCGCGACCGCTGGAACCTGGCCTTCGCCCCCGGAGGCGTCGGCCGGCCGATGTTCGCCCCCCTTGCCGCGGAGGCCCGGTGACGGAGACGGAAGGCCGGGGTTTCCTGCTGCGCGCTGCCACCGACGGCCCCTGGGCCGGCTGGGCCGGCTCGCGCTTCCTGGAAGAAGGCCTGGCCTCGGTCCATGCGGCCCCGGGCAGGGCCCTGGCCCGCCTCATGCACCTGGCCTCGCTCCTTCCCGGAGGCTTCGGCCTGGTGTGGGACCACCCCCCGGCCTGGATGGAGGCCCTCCCCGCCGAGTCCCGCCAGGGCTGGTGGGAGGCCATCTCCGCCGTCCCCGGCCTCAGCCTGCATGTGGGCCCCGACACGGCGATCCAGCTCCCCGGGGGCGCCTTCCGCGCGTGGGTGCATGCCCCCGGGATGCCCGAGGGGCCGATCGGCGAAGCCTGGCGCCATGGGGTCCTCGGCTGGTCGCCCCGGTCCACACCTGCTTGGCATCTGCCGGATCTCGGAACGCCCGCTCCGGGGGACGAGGTGCCGCCGGGCTGGCTCTGGGGGGAAGTGACCCTGCCGCTGGGGGCCCTCTCCACGCTGGCCTCGGGCGAAGCCCTGGTGGCCGCCATGTCCGAAGCCCAGGGTTCAACTGAGCGGGGCCTGGCCCAGCGGCTGTCGGTGGGCGCCTGGGTGGACCTCCCCTTCTCGCGCCGCGCCGCCGGCTGGCGCGTCGCCCTGACCGGCGGGGTGGAATTCCAGCGGGCGGGCGGCACCTGGGCCGCCGCCTTCGGCCAGCTCCGGGCCCTCAAGGCCCTGCTCCAGGAGCGCCTGCGCACGCCCATCCACCTCGGTGCCGGCAGCGATCCCCGGATGGCCGCCCTCCTCGGCCGGCAGGCCCTCCGGGAAGGCCTGCCCTGGCGGGCCAGCCTGCCGCTTCCCCCCGCACCCGGCGCCTTCACGCCCGGGCTGGCCGCGGATCCGCGGGATCCCGCCCCGCTGGAGGCCCGCGCCCTCCAACCCGCGGCCTGGTCCGACACGCTCGACCACGCGCCCACCATCCTGCTGCGGGTGCCTGCCGTCCCACCCGAGGCCGGGGCCCAGGCCCTCCTGGCCCAGATCCAGCCGCCGCCGGCCCTGCGCTGGCTGCCCCCGGACCTGCCGCCACCGGCCCCCTTCGATCCCGACCGCCCCTGGGCCGTGCCCGCCGCCTTCCCCTTCCCGGCGGATCCTGGCAATGGCGTCCAGCGCGGGCTCTTCGAAGATCTCGGCTGATACCCTGAGGGCCACCGGAGCCGCCATGTCCGCCGAACACCTCGAACAGCGATCCCGGGTCCGCATCGCCCTCCTGTCCATCGGGGCGGGGATCTGCGTCCTCGGCCTGAAGTATCTGTCCTTCCTGCTGTCCGGCTCCGTGGCCCTGAAGTCCGACGCCATCGAGAGCGTCGTGAATGTGGTGGCGGCCGTGTTCGCCCTGGGGGCCGTGATCTTCGCGGGCAAGCCCGCCGACAAGGATCACCCCTACGGCCACGGCAAGATCGAGCATTTCAGCGCCGCCTTCGAGGGCGGCCTCATCTCGTTGGCGGCGGTGCTCATCATGTTCGAGGCCGCCAAGGGCTTCTTCTACGGCGTGGAGCTCAAGGACCTGGGCCTCGGCCTCACCGTCAACCTGGTGGCCGGCGGCATCAACGGCCTGCTGGGATGGTTCCTGCTGCGCCAGGGCCGGAAGACCCGGTCCAAGGCCCTGGAAGCCGATGGCCACCACATCCTTTCCGACTTCTGGACCACCGTGGGCATCGCCACGGGCCTGCTGGCCGTGAAGCTCACGGGCCTCAAGTGGCTGGACCCCGCCATGGCCATGCTCGTGGGCCTGCTGTTGGCCCGCACGGGCTTCCGCCTGGTGAAGGAATCCTCCCAGGCCCTGCTCGACATGGAGGATCCCGATGTGCTCGGAAAGGTGCTGGCGGCCATGAACCGGGTGCGCACCTGGGACATCATCGCCGTCCACGAGATGCGCACCTTCCGCTCCGGCCGGTTCACCCATGTGGATGTGCACATCGTCGTGCCTGAGTTCTATCCCGTACGCCAGGCCCACGACCTCTGCGAGGCCTTCGCGAGGAAATCCCTCGAGGAGGGGGGTGTCGAAGGCGAGGTCCACACCCATGTGGATCCCTGCGGACGCCTCTACTGCGAGCGCTGCCCCGCAGAGGGATGCACCATCCGGATGGCCCCCAAGACCGCCGACGCCGCCTTCGTCCTCGAAGAAGCGACCGCCGCCGGACCGGCCTGATCTCTCCATCCAGAACCTTCCCGCCTCCGAGGTTTCCATGACCCAGCCGCTGCTGATCGCCAAAGCCGCCTCCGACCTCGTCCTGTTGCCCCGCATGGCCAACCGCCACGGACTCGTGGCTGGCGCCACCGGCACGGGCAAGACCGTGACGCTGCGCACCATGGCCGAGCGGTTCTCCGCCATCGGCGTGCCGGTCTTCCTGGCGGATGTGAAGGGCGACCTGCCCGGCCTCTGCAAGCCCGGCGGAGACAACCCGAAGGTGGCCGAGCGCGTGGAGCAGCTGAAGCTCGAGGGGTTCGAGTACCGAGGCTACCCCGTCGCCTTCTGGGACCTCTACGGCCAGCAGGGCCACCCCGTGCGCACCACCATCAGCGACATGGGCCCCCTGCTCTTCTCGCGGCTGCTGAACCTCAACGACACCCAGGGCGGCGTGCTGAACATGGTCTTCAAGATCGCCGACGACAACGGCCTGCTGCTGCTGGACCTCAAGGATCTGCGCAGCATGCTCCAGTTCGTGGGCGACCACGCCGCCGAGTTCAAGACCCAGTACGGCAATGTCTCCGCCGCCAGCATCGGCGCCATCCAGCGCGGCCTGCTGGAGCTGGAGAGCCAGGGAGCCGAGGCCTTCTTCGGCGAGCCCGCCCTGGACCTGGACGACCTCATGCAGACCGATGCCAAGGGGCGCGGCGTCATCAACATCCTGGCGGCGGACAAGCTCATCAACGCGCCGAAGCTCTACGCCACCTTCCTGCTCTGGCTGCTGTCCGAGTTGTTCGAACGCCTGCCCGAGGTGGGCGACCCCGAGAAGCCCAAGCTCGCCTTCTTCTTCGACGAGGCCCACCTGCTCTTCAACGACGCGCCGGATGCCCTGCTGGACAAGATCGAGCAGGTGGTGCGCCTGGTGCGCTCCAAGGGCGTGGGCGTCTACTTCGTGAGCCAGAATCCCCTCGACATCCCCGAGAAGGTGCTGGGTCAGCTGGGCAACCGCGTACAGCACGCCCTCCGCGCCTTCACGCCCCGGGACCAGAAGGCCGTGAAGGCCGCCGCCGAAACCTTCCGCGCCAACCCCGAGCTCGATGTGGCCACGGCCATCACCGAGCTGGCCGTCGGCGAGGCGCTGGTCTCCTTCCTGGACGAAAAGGGCCGGCCCGGAATCGTGGCGCGCGCCTTCGTCTGCCCGCCTGAAAGCCAGCTCTCGCCCATCACGCCGGAAGAGCGGAAGCAGATCATCCAGACCTCCGTGCTCGCCGGCCACTACGAGCAGGCCATCGACCGGGAGAGCGCCTTCGAGAAGCTGAAGGCCCGCGCGGAAGAGGCCATGAAGCAGGAGGCCGCCGAGACCCAGGCGCAGGTGGAGGCCAAGGCCAGCAAGGAACCGGCCCGCCGCTCCGACAGCATGATCGAGGCCTTCGGCAAGAGCGTCATCCGCGCCGCCGGCAGTTCCATCGGCCGCCAGATCATCCGCGGCGTCATGGGCTCCATCTTCGGCGGCGGCGGACGGCGGCGCTGATCATCAGACCCTCCCAGCCTCAGGAAATCAGGAACACAGAGTTCACGGAACCCCACGGAGGACACAGAGAACTGCTTCTTTACCTCTGTGCCTTCTGTGATGCTCCGCGTCCTCTGTGTTCCGCTTTCCCCAATGAACCTATGGTCAGGCCGCCTGGTGCCGCAGGGCATCGATGGCGGCCATGAGGGCCTGGGCATCACTGGCGGCATGCAGGTTCTGGCGGAAGCCGTGGCCGCCGGGCACGCCCTTGGTGAACCAGGCGCCGATCTTCTTGATCTTGTGCAGGGCTTCGCGGGGTTCCAGCAGGTCCAGCAGGATCTGGAAGAGGCGCAGGGTGGCGTCGATGCGCATCTCGGTGGTGACCACGAATTCCGGATCCAGGATCTGCCGGAAGAGGAAGGGATTGTAGAGGGCCCCCCGGCCGATCATCACAGCGGCGCAGCCGGTCTCCGCCACCATGCGGTAGGCGTCCGCGGCGGCATTCACATCGCCGTTGCCGATGATGGGATACGAGGTGCCCGCCTCCACGGCCCGGGCGATGATGCTCCAATCCGCGTGCCCCTCGTACTGCTGGGCCCGGGTGCGGGGGTGGATGGCCAGGGCCTGCACGCCCGCGGCCTCGAACATCCGCAGGAAATCCAGGAACTCGCCACGGTCCTTCTGCGAGGCGTCCCAGCCCGCGCGCATCTTCACCGTCACGGGGATCTTCACGGCCTTCACCATGCCCGTGACACAGCGCTCCGCCAGGCGGATGTCCCGCAGCAGCGCCGAACCCGCGCCCCCCTTGGTGACATTGCTGGCCGGGCAGCCCATGTTCAGATCCACCAGATCCGCGCCGGCGGCCTCGCAGAGCGCCGCGCCCTCCGCCAAAGCCTCGGGGCGCCCGCCGGAGATCTGCATGGACAGCGGCCGCTCGCCCGTAGCCGCCATCATCTTCTCCGCCTTCACCGCATGCCGGATCAGCGCCTCGCTGCTGATCATCTCCGACACCACGAGCCCCACGCCGCCGATCTCCCGGATGAACTTGCGGAAGGGCTGGTCGGTGATCTCGTGCAGCGGCGCCATGACCAGGCGGTTGGGCACCTGGACATCACGGATCTGGAAGGGGGAGAGGGGAAAGGTCAATGGAATGCTTTCAAATGACCTTCCAGTTTAACCCGGTGCGTCGCTTGACCCGTCCCTGGATTTTGGAAAGACAGGGGCACTAACCGCAGAGAGCGCAGAGGGCACAGAGGAATGCGGTTGAGGTTCTTCCCCGCGTCCTCTGCGCCCTCGGTGGTCATCGGCTTTACGGCATTACCGCCGCGGGGGCGGCTCTTGCAGATTCGCCAGGAACTCGTCGTTGGTCTTGCTCTTGCCCAGCCGGTCCACCAGCAGTTCCATGCTCTCGCTGGGGCCACTGGCACTGAGGACCTTGCGGAGCACCCAGATCTTGGCCAGCTTGGCGGGCTCGATGAGCAGGTCTTCCTTGCGGGTGCCGGACTTCTGGATGTCCATGGCGGGGAAGATGCGCTTGTCGCTGAGCTTGCGATCCAGCACTATCTCGCTGTTGCCCGTGCCCTTGAACTCCTCGAAGATCACATCGTCCATGCGGCTGCCGGTCTCGATGAGGGCCGTGGCCACGATGGTGAGCGAACCGCCGCCCTCGATGTTGCGCGCGGCCCCGAAGAACCGCTTGGGCCGCTGGAGCGCGTTGCTGTCCACGCCGCCTGAAAGCACCTTACCGCTGGGCGGCACCACGGTGTTGTAGGCGCGGGCCAGGCGGGTGATGGAGTCCAGCAGGATCACCACATCCTTCTTGTGCTCCACCAGGCGCTTGGCCTTCTCGATGACCATCTCGGCCACCTGGACATGGCGGGTGGCCGGCTCGTCGAAGGTGCTGGAGACCACCTCGCCCTTGACGCTACGCTCCATGTCGGTGACTTCCTCGGGCCGCTCGTCGATAAGCAGGACGATGAGGAAGACCTCGGGGTGGTTGGCGGTGATGGAATTGGCGATGTTCTGCAGCAGCACCGTCTTGCCCGTGCGGGGCGGCGCCACGATCAGGGCGCGCTGGCCCTTGCCGAGGGGCGTCATCAGGTCCATGACGCGGGTGCTCAACTCCTGGGCATCCCGCTCCATGCGCAGGTGATGCTTGGGGTAGAGGGGCACCAGGTCGTCGAAGTGGAGGCGGTCCTTCGCCGTCATCGGGGGATCGAAGTTCACCGCATCCACCCGCAGCATGGCGAAGAACTTCTCGCCTTCCTTGGGGGCGCGGATCATGCCGGACAGGGTGTCGCCCGTGCGGAGGTTGAACTTCCGGATCTGGCTGGGGGAGATGTAGATGTCCTCGGGCCCGGCGAGATAGTTCGCGTCAGGGCTGCGGAGGAAGCCGAAGCCCTCGGGCAGCACCTCCAGCACGCCCTCGGCGAAGAACTGGCCCTCGCGCTCGGCCTGGGCCTGCAGTACCCGGAACACCAGCTCCTGCTTGCGCATGGAGAGCGGGCTGTCGATGTCCAGCTCTTTCCCCAGCTCGGCAAGCTTGCCGATGGAGAGTTCCTTGAGCTCTTGCAAGCTCAGAACGGTCGGAGACTGAGAAGGGGTGGCCATAGGTCACCTCGGGGGCAAGCGAGTCAGGAGTGGCTCGGGGAAGAAGGTATGGTAGGCCAGATTCTCCTATCGGCCAAACCCGGCATCGCCTTTATCCAGGAAACGCCGAACCCTGGCCGTGTATTTCTTGGGATTCTCTACAGGGTAGGCATGTCCGATGTCCGGCACCACCTCGAATCGGCTGCCCGGAATGCGCCGGGCCGTCTCGAGGCACTTCCAGGGTGGCGTCAGCAGGTCCTCGGCCCCGCAGAGCAGCAGCACCGGTGCCTGGATGGCCCCCAGCCGCTCCCGGATGTCCCAGCCCTGGGTCCCCCGGATCTGGTGGAGGTTGCCGTGCAGGGGCTTGTCGCCGCCCGTCACCACCTGGTGGTAGGCCCGGAGGACGCCGTGCCGGGCCTCCAGGAAGCCGTCGCCCCACAGGAAGGGCGCCACGGCGTCGAACTGCATCAGGGGGCCGCCGACTTCCAGACAGCGGGCCCAATGCTCGGCCTTGAGGTTCATGGCGAAGTCGAAGCGGCACATGGCGCTGGTGAGGACGGCCCCAGCGCAGGCCTCCGGGTGCGCGGTGAGCAGCTCCAGGCTCATGGCGCTGCCGTTCGACAGGCCCAGGAGCCAGGGCCGTTCCACGCTCAGAATGCCGAACAGCTCCCAGGCCTCCTGGGCCAACAGGACCGTGGGATAGGGACCCTCCAGCGGGGCATCGGACTTCCCCTGCCCCCGGCTGTCGAAGGTCAGGATGCGGTAGCGGTCCGCCAGCCCCGGCAGCACCCCGGCCCACATGGTGGTGTCCGACAGCAGGCCGTTGAGCAGCACCACCCAGGGCCCCTCCGGATTCCCCTGCACGCGGTAGTGGAGCTTCAGGCCCGAATGGAGCGTCGCGAGGGTCGGAACCGGCCTCATTTTTGCGCCTCGCTGTGTGGGCCCTGACTACCCCCCGATCGCGCAGGACATTTAGTCCTGCGCTCCCGCTCCTCGCTGCGCTCGATCGCGGAGGGGGCCCCGTCCCACATGGTGGTGTCCGACAGCAGGCCGTTGAGCAGCACCACCCAGGGCCCCTCCGGATTCCCCTGAACTCGGTAGTGGAGCTTCAGACCTGAAGCCAGCGTGGCGAAGGTGGGCTGGGCCCGCATCAGCCCCTCAGCTCCGCGGGCTGGTACTGACGCTCGAAACACCAGGCGCCGGCCTCCCAGCGGATCACCGTGCAGCTGGCCTTCTTCACCTCGAGACCCCGGCCCGTGAGGTGGAAGATCAGCTCGCCCAGAAAGGGCTGGTGGCTGACCAGGGCCAGCACGCCTTCCGGGGCTTCGGCCGCGAGCCCGCGCAGCCAGAGGTCCGCCTGGGCCGGGCGGCCGTCCGGCACCAGCCCGAGGGAAGTCTCCATGGGGAAGCCTCCGGTGGCCTCCTGGAGGCAGGCCATGGTCTCCATGGCGCGGCGGTAGGGGCTGCTGAAGCCTCGGGTGGGCGCGGGACCGAAGGCGGCCAGGCCCCGCATGGCCGCGCGGGTCTTCCGCCAGCCCTCCTCGGTCAGGGCGCGGTCCGCATCGCGCTGGCCGGGGCGCGGATCCTCGGCGATGCCATGACGGATGAGCAGGAGTGTGGCCATCCCGCGATCTTACCGCTTCCGCGACGCCTTCCAGGCCAACCGAGTGGCGTGCCGGCGATGGGCCGCGAGATGGCGGGCGTCCTCGGCATAGGTGGTGGGATAGATCGGCGGCACCGGCTGGGGCCGCAGCTCGTCGTCCACATTCGCGAAGGTGAAGATGCAGCTGTTGGAGAGATTCGTCTGGGTCCGGTCCCGGCTCACCCGGATGATGTCGGTCTCCACGCAGACGCTGGTGCTTCCCGAATAGACGGCCCGGCTCAGGAACTGCAGTTTGTCGCCCATGCGCACGGGCTGAACGAAGTTGATGCGGTTCACGGCCACGATCACCGGGCGGTGGGGGGCCACCTGCTCGGCGCAGATGGCCGACTGCTCGTAGGCCTGCCGGATCAGGTGTCCGCCGAATATCTTGGTGGGCACATTCTCATGCTCGGGATAGGTGCGCTCCCACCCGCTGGTCACGCAATCGCCCGCCATCAGGCCCTGGAACCCGGGCTTGTCCTGGGCCGTATGCAGGGCCATCAGCAGGGAGTATTCCTCCCGGCTCGGCGGTTCCTGGGCCTGGTGCAGCTGCTGGCGGTAGCCCTCGCGCCGGGCAATGGCCCGCTCCCAGCGCCGCACGGCCAAGGCATCGCTTGATTCAAAGGCGGGCAGGATAAGGCTCTCGGCGCCCGCGCCCGTGGTGCTCCGGGCCACCATCGTGAAATAACAGGAGGCGATGTGCGCCGGAGGACTGCCATCCGGGCCGGCGGCGTGTTCGACGCGGATGCCCACCTCCAGGCTGGTGCGTCCCACGAAATTGACCCGGGCCCGGAACACCAGGTCGCGGTTCACATCCGCGGCGCTGCGCACATAGATGTTGTCGATGGCGGCCGTCACCACCCGGGCCTGGGGATGGGCGCGGCGCACATAGTCGAGGGCGCATTCCTCCGCCAGCTTGTCGAGGACCTCCAGGATCAGGCCGAAGCGCACATTGGCCGGGAGGTCCTCATCGAGCAGCATGAAGCGCCGTCGGAGGGAGGGGTCGGAACCGAGGGGAAGCGTGAGGATGCGATCGTCGGGGAGGGGCATGAATCAGTATGCCTGATCCGGGATTTATCCTGGGTTTTCAAGGGGTTTCGTGCGACACTAATTGTTTGGGCCCCTCCCGGCTGGCGCTGTTCGCCAATAGAGACTGCCACCTCGGCACACTCGCAGGGATAGCCCCGGGAGATACCAGTGAGTGAGATGACTTTTGCGGCCCTCGGCTGCAGCGAAGCCCTGTTGGCCGCCCTGGCCAAGCGTGGGTTCGAGACCCCCATGCCCGTCCAGGCCCAGACCATCAAGCCGGGCCTCGAAGGCCGCGACCTGCTGGTGCAGAGCCGCACCGGATCCGGCAAGACCCTGGCTTTCGGCCTGCCCCTGCTGCAGCGACTGTCGGACGAGCGCCACACCCAGGCCCTCATCCTCGCCCCCACGCGCGAGCTGGCCCAGCAGGTGGGCGCCGAGCTGCACACCCTCGTGCCCAAGCTGCCCATCGCCAACCTCGTCGGTGGCGTGGCCTACCCGCCCCAGCTCCGGGCCCTGCAGATGGGTTCGCCCGTGGTCGTGGGCACGCCGGGCCGGGTGAAGGACCACCTGGACCGCGGCACCCTGGACCTGAGCCGCGTGAGCATGATCGTCCTCGACGAGTGCGACGAGATGCTGAACATGGGCTTCCTCGAGGATGTGGAGACCATCCTCGCCAAGGTGCCCGCCGGTCCGCAGACCTACCTGTTCTCGGCCACCCTGCCCGTCCCCATCGCCAAGCTGGCCAAGCGGTTCCTCAAGGATCCCGTGCAAATCCAGCTGGCCGAGGCGGGCGAGTCTGCCGTCCACGCCGACATCGCCCACACGCCCGTGCTGGTGCCCGATCACCAGCAGGTGCGGGCGCTCGTGAACCTGCTGCTCCGCGATCAGCCCAGCTCCGCGCTGATCTTCACCAAGACCAAGGCCCAGACCGAGGAAGTCGCCGAGGAGCTGACGGTCTCGGGCCTGCCCGCGGCCTTCCTGCACGGCGACCTGGCCCAGGCCACCCGCACCCGCATCCTGGGGCAGTTCAAGGACGGCAAGCTGCGCTACCTGGTGGCCACGGATGTCGCGGCCCGCGGCCTGGACATCGAGGGCCTCCCCCTGGTGGTGCATGTGGGCATCCCCACCCAGCTCGAGAACTACATCCACCGCAGTGGCCGTACCGGCCGCGCCGGTGCCAAGGGCACCAGCCTGGCCCTGGTGGGCTGGAAGGAGAGCCGCATCCTGCTGGCCTGGGGCCGCCGGGGCGGCCTCAAGCTCGACTGGCGCGCCGTGCCCACGCCCGCGGAGATCCGCGAGGCCCAGACCGCCAAGCTCCTGGAGGGCATCCAGGGTGCCGCCAGCGCGGCCCTGCTCAGCCAGGCCACCCAGCTGCTGAAGGACGCCGATCCCGTTCGCCTGGTGGCGGGCCTGCTGGGCCTGGTCCAGTCCGAACAGTCCGCCGGTTTCGACCTGCCCAATGAGCCCGAGCGCAAGGCCAAGCCCCGCTTCGACTCACCCCGCGAGCGCAAGGAGGGCGGCCCCCGTCCCCAGCGCACCTATGCCGAACGCGCGGCGGCGCGCGGGGCCGAACGCGCCCCTTACGGCGACGGCGCCCGCCCCGATTCCGCCTTCTCCAAGACCCGTCCCGACGGCAGCTTCAAACCCCGCCGCGACTTCGAGGACAAGCCCCGCCCCTATGTGAAGCCGAAGGCTGACGCCCCCTCGGGCCCGCGCAAGACCTGGGAGGACCGCCCCGCCGCCAAGGACGCGCCGCGCCCCTGGAAGATGGCCCCCGCGAAGACCTGGAAGAAGAAGGGCTGAGCTGACCCCAGCGACTCGACCCGGCGCCGCTCAGCGGCGCCGGGTCAGCGTATAGACCGCCTCCACCCGGAAGAAGCGCCCGGCGTCCCGGCCCGCGTAGAAAGTGCCCGGATCCAGACGCTCCCAGAGCAGGTGGCCCTGCCAGCGGTCCGTCAGCGTGAGATCAACCCGCACTTCGAGGAGCCGCCCCCGACCCAGACCCGGCGCAAAGACGGCTCCCCTGGCCGTGGCGGGCTCAAAGGCCCGGAGCCAGAAGGCGCTGGCCCGCAACCCCAGGCGAGCGTGGGGCCGGGCCTGCACCGTGGCCTCCCACATCCGCAGGTTCGACCAGCTGGCCACGCCCGCCTCCGGCACCTGGCTGTAGACATAGAGTTCGCTCCACTTCGGCCAGCGGCTGAAGAGCGGGTCCCAACCCTCGCGGGCGGGCGTGGCGGGATCGTCCCCGGAAAGCCCCACCCAGCCGAGGGTCACCTCGGGGCGCAGGGAATGCTCGAAGGCGCGCGTGACCTTCGCCTGCGCCCCCCAGGCACGGATGGCGGAAGACGGCTCCAAGGTGCCGGGGCGGCCTTCCTGTCGCCCGGATTGGAGCGCCCCTTCGGCGGTCACCGTCAGGCCCCGGGCCAGGGGTTCGGATAGCCGTGCCCCCAGCGTCTCGACCCGGCGATCCGGGGTGAAGAGGGGATCCGCCAGGGCACGGACATCGCGGCGCTCGGTCTTGTGGAAGGCGTAGGCCTGAAGGTCCCGGCCCGCCTTCCGCCAGGTCGCGTAGACCCCGAGGGCGGTCTCGTCCCGCTCGTTCAGCAGCTGCCGTTCCTTCGGGTTGCCGGATTCGTTCAGGCGCGGCAGGTAGCGGTCCTTGGACGGATCCGAGATGGCGAGCAGCTCGACCTTCAGGTCTCCCGAGGTCCAGACGAGGTCCAGCGCATTGACATACGCCGCGCGACTTCCGTCCAGGGCCCCGCCATCCCAGAGCACGAACCCATCCCCACGCATGAGGGTCTGACGCCCCGCCCGCAGCGACCAGGCCGATCCCGGGTGCCAGTCCAGGTAGAAGGTCTCGAAGGCCACTTCGCGGCCATGGACCGCCTGATCCGGTCGGACCAGCTTCCGGTTCTCGTTCACCAGCCCCGCCGCGAAGGTGAAGTCCCGGCCGACGGGCACCAGCGCCCAGAGCCTCGTCCGGAAGCGGTACTGGATCCGCTCATCCGGCGTGGCCGTCCGGTGGTCGGTCAGGTTGTCCCAGGATTCCGAGCGCACCCGCTCCTGGAACCCGAACTCCAGCCTGGAGGGCGGTTCCTGGGCCAGCAGCGGGCCGGCGCTGAGGCAGAGAATGGACAGGGCTCGGGCCAGGGACACAGTGCGCTCCAGCCCTCCAGCATCGCAAACCTAAGCCGTAGTCCCCGTCACAAGGTGGCGGGGGCATGGGAAATCCGGCCTGGACGAGGGGCTAGGCGTTCGGATCGCTGGCGCCCAGGTCCACGGGCTTGGGTTCCTCCACGGGCTTGGGGCGGCCCCAGATGCGAACCTCCACCGGCTGGCCGTTGGCCTTGTCACGGGCCTCCCGCACCTTCTGGATGGCCTCGGCGTCACTGCCGGACCGGGGCGCCGTGCCGGGCTTGAAGGCCAGGTGCAGCACCCGGTCGGAGGTGGCGGAGGTCGCCAAGAGGCCGGTATAGCGGTCCACATCGGCCCATTCCATGCCCTCCGGAGCCTGGAATTCCTCCCGCGGAGTGGTGGGGAGGGCCGCCTTCATGAAGTCGATCCAGATGGGCAGGGCCACCTTGGCGCCGTCGGCCCCGCGGAAGATGGTCTTCTTCTCGTCCAGACCCACCCACACGCCGCACACCACGCGGGTGGAGAAGCCGATGAACCAGCCGTCGGTGTGGTCGTCGGTGGTTCCGGTCTTGCCCGCCACGGGCCAGCCCACCTCATTGCTGCGGGCGCCGGTGCCGCTGGTGGCCACGCCCTGGAGGCACTGGATGAGCTGGAAGGTGCTCTGGGGATCCAGCACCTGCTCCGTGGCGTTGCCGCCGTGACTCTCCAGCACGCGGCCGTTGCGGTCCACCACCTTCTTGATCAGGAAGGGCGCAGGCGACTGCAGTCCGCCGTTGGCGATGGTGGCGTAACCGCGCACCATCTCCTTCAGGGTGAGATCAGCCGATCCGAGGGCCATGCTGGGATAGGGCGGGATGGTGCCGGTGATGCCGCACTTCCGCGCGAAATCGATGACATTCAGGACGCCGACATCATCCAGCGTGCGGACGGCCGGCACATTGCGCGAATCGCGCAGGGCTTCCCAGATGGGGATGGGCCCCCAGAAATCGCGCTCGTAGTTCTTGGGCTCGTAGGGCTTCACATTGGAACGCAGGGGCTTGAATTCCGAGGTGCCGTCCGGATTCGTGACCGTGAGGAAATCCACGGTGTCGAGGAACCGCGTGGGCACATCCTGAACCATGGTGGCGGGTGTCTTTCCGGCCGTGAAGGCGGCGCCGTACACGAAGGCCTTCATGGTGGAACCCACCTGCCGCAGGGCCTGGGTGGTGCGGTTGAACTTGGAGCGGTTGAAGTCGTAGCCGCCCACCATGGCGCGGATCTCGCCGGTCTTGGGATCCACCGCCAGGAGGGAGCCCTCCACCGAGGGGTCCTGATCCAGTTCCAGCGTCTTCGGCGTGCCGTCCTCCGCGGTCTTCACCGTGAAGAGCGGCGCAGCGCCCCGGGGCAGCAGCTTCTGGAGATCCTTGCCGGCCCAGGCGAAGGCGGTGTCGGGTACTTCGAGGGTGGCCTTGCCGATGCGCACCTGTGCCTTGCCGCCCTTCCAGCCGAGGATGACGCCCCGGACGCCGTCGCCCGGCTCGAGGTAGCGCTTCCAACCGTTCAGCTGCGTGGTCTCGGGATCCGTGACGAACTGCACCCCCTCCTTGCGGAATCCCCGGCGGCGGTCCACCGCCTTGACGCCGGCCCGCACCGCATCATTGGCCGATTCCTGCCAGAAGCTGTCCAGCGTAGTGGTGACCTCCAGGCCGCCGTTCAGCACCTGCTCGCGGCCGTATTTCTCATAGAGGTACTTGCGCACCTCTTCCACCGCATAGGGGGCCACAGCTTCTTCGTGGGCATTCTCCCGGGCGAGACGGATGGGCCGCTCCAGGAGCAGGCTCGCCTCCTGGGGCTTCAGGTAGCCTTCCTTGGCCATGCGGATGACCACATGGTCCCGCCGGCTCCGCACCAGCCGGCGGATCGCCGGGTCGTTGGAGTAGGGGTTGTAGTAGGCGGGGTTGTTGATGATGCCGGCCAGGAGGATGCACTCTTCCACATTCAGCTGCGGGGCGCTCTTCCCGAAGTAGAACTGGGCGGCCACTTCGATGCCGTACCGGGTACCGCCGAACCACACCTCGTTGGCGTACATCTCCATGATCTGCTTCTTGGAGTAGGCCTTCTCCAGCTTGCGGGCGAGGATGATCTCCTTGAGCTTGCGGTCCAGGCGCTTCTGCCGCTTGGCCGTCACGGTGCGGATGAGCTGCATGGTGAGGGTGGAGCCGCCCTCGCGGCGGCGGCCGAAACTGGCGACGAAGTTCCAACCGGCGCGGGCGATGCCCCGCCCCGAGACGCCGCTGTGCCCCCAGAAGTCGGCATCCTCCGTGGCCACCACGGCGTTGACGAAGGCCTTGGGGATGTCCCCGTAGGGGATCACCACGCGGTGCTCCTCGGCGAAGATGCCGATGACATTGCCGTTCTGATCCAGCACCTTGGTGATGGTCTTGGGCACCCGCAGGGCGAACAGCGTGAGGAAGCTGTCGGCATCGCGGGACAGCACGGACCAGGACACCGCGAAGGCCGCAGCGCCCACGGCGATGACGGCGGCCGTGGCCACGAGGGCCCGGCGCAGCCAGTGCCGGGAGAGGATGGAGGAGGTCGCCGACGCGGAAGCCATGCCCCAAGGATAGCGGTAGAGTGATGCCATGCCCCAGCGACTGATCCTCGTGGCCAAGGTCAAATCCCCGCACCTGGGGTCCACCCTGCGCGAAGCGCTGCCCCCCTTCCTGGAGCGGGGCTGGACCGTGACCGGCGAGCGGGCCCTGGCCGAACCCTGGGCCATGGCGGGGCTGGACCCGGCGCGGCTCACCCTCGATGAGGAGCTGGGCGCCTCCCTGCCGCCCGCGGCCCTCTGCCTCGTGCTGGGCGGCGATGGCACCCTGCTCCATGCGGCCCGCCGCGTGGGCCTGCGGGGCACTCCGATCCTGGGCATCAACCTGGGTTCCCTGGGCTTCCTCACGGCCCACCCCGTCGAGGGGGCGCGCGCGGCCGTCGAGGCCTTCCTCGCCGGCTCGCTCCTGCCCGATGTGCGGCCCATGCTCGAGGCCGAGTTGTGGCGGGGGGACGAGCTGTTGGCGCGCCACACCGTGCTGAACGACGCCGTCGTGGCCAAGGGCGCCCTCGCCCGCATCATGGACATGCACCTGCGGGTGGGCGCGCAGGACGCCGGCCCCATCAAGGCCGATGGGCTGATCGTGGCCACGCCCACGGGTTCCACGGCCTACGCCCTGTCCGCCGGCGGCCCCATCCTCCATCCCAGCCTCGAGGCCTTCGTCATCGCCCCCATCTGCCCGCACACCCTGACCCTGCGTCCCTCGGTGGTGCCCGCCGACCGCCCCATCTCGATCACCCTCGAAGAGGCCGAGGACGCCCACCTCACCCTGGATGGCCAGGTGGGCCTCAAGCTGCTGCCCGGTGACCAGGTGCGCCTGCGGCAGGCCGAGGCCAAGATCACCCTCCTCCAGCGACCCGGCCTCGATTTCTTCGCCCTGCTCCAGCAGAAGCTGCACTGGGGCGATCGGTAGGACTCCAGCCTGCTTTCCGGTCTGTCCCCCGCAGACCGCCCAGCCCGGGGCCCATTCCCGACCTTTTGGTCGGCGGTGGTCTGCGATCCAGCCCGCTTGTGACCACGCGCACATGGGGCGGGCCTGACACTTCCCCCAAGTAGGACCTGCGTCCCTGCATGGAGTTTCCATGGCTCTCAAAGAACGACCCAAACCCTTTCTGCTGCCGGAGTATTGCAAGGGCTGCGGCCGGTGTCTCGACGCCTGCGCCAAGGACTGCATCACGCTGAGCGACCAGATCAACCCCCTGACGGGCCTGGTGCCCGTGGAGCTGGACCTGGCCAACTGCAACGCCTGCGGTCTGTGCATGGACGCCTGCCCCGAGCCCTACGGCCTGCGCCCCGCCCATGAGGGCGAGATCCAGGACTTCGAACTGGAGGATCCGGCCAAGCTCTTCGGCGTGAAGCCCAGCGAGGCACCCGAGCCCATCGATCTGCCTTCCGAAGTCCTGCCCCTGCCCCGCACGGAGCCCCTGGTCATCAAGGGCACCTATGCGTCGGCCCTGGGCGCCCTGCTGGCCGGTTGCCGCCATGTCTATGGCTACCCCATCACGCCCTCCACCGAGGGCGCCGAGCTGATGGCCAAGTTCCTGCCCAAGCTCGACGGCACCTTCATCCAGGCCGTCAGCGAAGTGGCCACGGTGAACATGATGTACGGCACTGCCGGCGCGGGGCTGCCCACCATGACCTTCACCTCCTCGCCGGGCTTCAGCCTGATGCTGGAAGGCGTCTCCTACATGATCGGCGCCGAACTGCCGGGCGTCTTCGTGGATGTCATGCGCGGCGGGCCGGGCCTGGGCAACATCGCTCCCGAGCAGTCCGACATCAAGCTGGCCTGCCACGGCCTGGGCCACGGCAACACCCACGCCATCACCCTGGCGCCCGCCACGCCCCAGGAGATGCTCGACCTCACCATGCTGGCCTTCGAGCTGAGCTTCAAATACCGCAACCCCGTGGTCCTGCTGGGCGACGGCTATCTGGGCCAGATGACGGGCAAGGTGCAGCTGCCCGAGACCATGATCAAGCCCGGCATTCCGAAGTGGGCGGTCTACGGCGATGCCATGCACCGCAAGAATGTCATCACTTCGATCTTCCTCACGGAGACCGACCTCGAGGCGCACAATGTGCACCTCAATGCCAAGTACGAAGCCATGAAGGTCGAGGCGCGCTCCGAATCCTTCCTGTGCGACGACGCTGAAGTGGTCCTCATCGCCTGCAACACGCCGGCCCGCACCGCCAAGGGCGCCGTGCAGGACCTGCGCAACCAGGGCGTCAAGGCCGGTCTCTTCCGGCCCATCACCCTCTGGCCCTTCCCCGTGGAAGAGCTGAAGAAGGCCATCCACGGCGCCGAGCGCATCGTGGTGGTCGAGGCCAGCGCCGGGCAGCTGGAGGACGAGGTGCGCCTCGCCCTCAGCAAGGCCAGCGTACGGCAGTTCCCCGAGATCGAATCGGTCCGCCGCATGGGCGGCATCCTGCCCCAGCAGAGCGAGATCATGACCCGGGTCCTGGGTCAGAAGGAGGTGCTCGCATGAGCAAGGCCAGCGTCTTCTACGACAAGTTCGAGCGCCACTCCCACGGCGAGGGCCTGAAGGGCCACGCCACCCACTACTGCCCCGGCTGCGGCCACGGGCTGGCCCACAAGTACCTGGCCGACGCCATTGACGAGCTCGGCATCCAGGACCGCACGGTGGCCATCAGCCCCGTGGGCTGCTCCGTATTCCTCTACTACTACTTCGATGTGGGCAACAGCCAGGCCGCCCACGGCCGCGCCCCCGTGGTCGCCCTCGGCCACAAGTTCGCCAACCCCGAGAGCGTGGTCATCAGCTACCAGGGCGATGGTGACCTGGCCTCCATCGGCCTCGCCGAAACCGTCGCCACCGCCCAGCTCGGCGCGCCCATCACCGTCATCTTCATCAACAACGCCATCTACGGCATGACCGGCGGCCAGATGGCCCCCACCACTCTGATGGGCCAGTCCAGTTCCACCAGCCCCGCGGGCCGCAACGAATACAACGGCCAGCCCATGAAGATGGCCGAGATCATCGCAGGCCTCGACGGTCCGGTGTATGTCGAGCGCGTGGCCCTCTACGACGCCAAGCAGCGCATCAAGGCCAAGAAGGCCATCCAGAAGGCCATCAAGCTCCAGGTGGAGGGCCGCGGCTACTCCTTCATCGAAGTGCTGGCCGAATGCCCCACCCACCTGAAGATGGATCCCGAAGCCACCTCCAAATGGGTCAAGGAGTGCATGGAACCCGTGTATCCCCTCGGCGTGAAGAAGGACATCACCGTCGATCCCTGGTTCAAGCGCAATCCGCCGTGCTTCAAGGGCGAGAAGCTCCTCAGCCTGGCCGGCGCCACCTCCGAGCACTCCGA
Source organism: Geothrix sp. (assembly GCA_019449415.1). Lineage (GTDB taxonomy): Bacteria > Acidobacteriota > Holophagae > Holophagales > Holophagaceae > Geothrix > Geothrix oryzae. The sequence continues at coordinate 119,421 of JAGRPP010000023.1, read as the reverse complement.
TCGCTTCTGCAAGGGCTTTCCCACCCACCTCGACGCCCATGACATCTCGCTGAAGCTGGCGGGATCCGGCGGCGACGGCGCCCAGACTGCAGCCATGCTCATCGCCCGCGCCGCCATCAGCGAGGGCTTCGACGCCACCCACATCCCCAGCTATGGCCCCGAAAGCCGCGGCGGCACCTCGTACGCCGATGTGCATGTGGCCGAGGACGAGGTGCTGAACCCCGGATCCCCCGATCCCCAGGTGCTCATCGCCTTCAACACGCCCAGCCTCGTCAAGTTCGGTCCCACAGTCCGAAAGGGCGGCTTCGTGATCTACGACAGCTCCGTGGTCACGGAGGCCCCCGTGCTGGATCCCAGCATCAAGATGTTCCCCGTGCCCTTCACGGGCATCGCCACCGATCTGGGCAAGGCCGTGGTGAAGAACATCGTGGCCCTGGGCGCCCTGCAGGCCGCCACGGGCATCTTCCCCAAGGACACCCTCCTCACCGCCATCCGCGTGGCCCTGAAGGACAAGTGCGCCCTGATCCCCCTCAACGAAGAAGCTTTCGCCTGGGGCATCAAGTCGGTGGAAGCCCTCGACAAGTAGCTCGGCATCTCCCCCGGAGGCAGCCATGACGGAATCCGCGATCCAGACCACCCTCAGCGCCGAGGAATGGAAGCTCGTCATGGCCCTCCGGGAGATCCCGGATAGCCCACTCCGCACGAAGGTCTCCGGCCTCATGGGCGAGTTGGTGCGTTTCATCCAGCAACCCCGCTGCCTCGGCATGCAGAGCGACGGCTTTCCCTGCGGCACACCCCACACCAGCTGCGAAGAGTGCCAGCACATGCTGAAGGTGCTCGACGATCTTGCGGCGAGAGTGCCCGCTCAGGATTAGAAGGCCTGCCCATTCCCGCGAGGCCGCGGAGAAGGCAGTCGGGCTAGGATGGGAGGTTTCGGTTTGCCGCCGACTCCCGGAGATGCCCCCCCATGAACTGGATGACCAGCCCCGAGGCCTGGATTGCCCTTTTGACCTTGACGGTCCTAGAGATCGTCCTTGGCATCGACAACATCATCTTCATCTCGATCCTGGCCGGGAAGCTCCCTGCGGACAGGCAGGCCAAGGCGCGGCAAACCGGACTGCTGCTCGCGATGGGCATGCGCATCCTGCTGCTCATGTCCATCGCCTGGATCGTGAAGCTCACAAATCCGCTGTTCCAGATCCTGGGGCACGGATTCTCGGGGCGGGACCTCATCCTGCTCGGCGGTGGGCTCTTCCTGATCGCCAAGGCGACGCACGAGATCCACCACAAGCTCGAGGGCATCGAAGGCGCATCCGTGAAGAAGGTCACCCCCTCGTTCTCGGGGGTCCTGATTCAGATCATGCTGCTCGACATCGTCTTCTCCCTCGACTCGGTGATCACCGCGGTCGGCATGGCCCAGGATCTCGCGGTCATGGTCATCGCCGTCATCATCTCCGTCGGCGTGATGATGCTGGCGGCCAAGCCCATCGGTGATTTCGTCGAGGCGCACCCGACGCTGAAGATCCTTGCCCTCAGCTTCCTCCTCCTCATCGGCACCACGCTCGTGGGCGAGGGCACCGGAATGCACATCCCCAAGGGCTATGTCTACTTCGCGATGGCCTTCTCGCTGCTGGTCGAGATGCTGAACCTGCGGCTGAGGGCCAAGGCGAGACCCGTCCATCTGCACTCCGAGTGGGTCGAAGAGCCCGGTAAAGGCCCCGACCAGCAACCCTGAAGCCGGGGATCCTAGAGCCCCCCCCGCAGGTTGGCGAAGGTCCGCAGGCCTTCCTCAGCGGGCTTGAGCAGGGCCACGAGACGCCCCTCATGCAGAGCCCGCAGCGGCGCTCCCGGATCCGGAAAACCTTCGGGCAGGGCCCAGGTTCCTGGAAGATATTCTCCCGTGGGGATGGCACGGCCATGGCTCAGATGCTCCGCCTCTTCATCCGTCAACAAGCGGGAGGGGCACCAGGGCAGCAGGTCGGCGCCGGCGATGAGCCGCTCCTGATCCGCGCTGGGATCGGTCCAGGGACCGATGGCGGTGCGATGCAGGGCCGTCAGGTGCGCGCCGCAGCCCAGCGCGCGGCCCAGATCCCGGGCCAGGCTCCGCACATAGAACCCGCCGCGGCAGGTGATTTCGAGGGTGCTGGCTCGCGGCAGGTCATGGGCGATCCAGCGGGCGGACAGCAGGAAGACGCGGCATGGTTTCATCACCACCACTTCGCCGCGGTGGGCCTTCCGGTAGGCCGCCTCGCCGTCGATCTTCTTGGCGCTGGTGGCGGGGGGGACCTGGTCCGTCCAACCCAGGAAGGGGGCCAGGGCGGCCTCCAGGGCCTCCGGCGAGAACCGGGCCTCGGTGGCTTCAGAGGCAGGCTTGCCGTGCAGATCGCAGGTGTCCGTTTCCAGGCCCCAGGCCACTTCGGCCACATAGGTCTTCGGCAGCGGATGCATCAGCTCCATCAGCCGCGTGGCCTGGCCCGCCAGCACCAGCAGCAGGCCGTCCGCGAAGGGATCCAGCGTGCCGCCGTGCCCCAGGGCCAGCTTCTTCTGACCCGCCTCGAAGGCCCGGCGCTTGAAGCCCCGGATCACATCAAAACTGCTCTGGCCCACGGTCTTGTGGACGAGGTGGATGCCGGATTCGATCATTCAGGCTTCCGGTTCGGGTTCCGCAGGCCGCGCGGCCCGCTCCTTCTCGATCTCATCGAGCAGGGACTCCAGGTGATTCCCCTCTTCCAGCGTGCCGTCCGGGAAGAAGCGCAGCTCGGGCACCCGCTTCATCTTGAGGCGCGAGGCCAGCTGGCTGCGGAGGAAGCCCGCCGCCCGGCCCAGGGCCTTGCGCGTGAGCGCGTCCTGGGCCTCCTGGTCGCCGCCGTTCGGGGGCAGGACCGTGAAATAGACCCGGGCCATGCTGCGGTCCGGCGTCAGGCGCACGGCCGTGAGGGTGAGGAAGCCGAGCTCCGGATCACGGAGCTCGCGCTGGATGAGGGTCGACAGCAGGAAGTGGACCTGGTCTTCAAGGCGTTCTGGGCGTTGCATGCTTTTCCTTTGCAATCCCCATTGTAGCCGACCGCGATTTTTCTCCTTCCCCATGAGGCCTGCCGCGCTCCATCTGGATACTCTGGGCTTTTCGAAGGGCGCGCCTTGGCCGAATGGTTCGAAGCTTGGTTTGATGAGGACTATGCCCTGCTCTACGCCCACCGGGACGCGGACGAGGCTCGCCGGGCCGTGGAACTGGCCCTGCGCCTGGCGCCCGAGCTGGCCGAGGGGCCCGTCCTCGACCTCGCCTGTGGCGCGGGCAGGCACCTCGGGATCCTGCGGCGGACGAACCCCCTGGCCTTCGGCATGGACCTCTCCCGAATCCTGCTCGGCCTGGCCCCTGCGGACCTGCGCCCCTGGCTGCTGCGGGGCGACATGCGGACCCTGCCCGTGAAGGACGGTGCGCTCTCCGGCATCTGCCTCTGGTTCACGCCCTTCGGCTACTTCTCCGATTCCCAGAACCACACGCTGATGCTCCGACTCGGGCAGCTGCTCCGCCCCGGCGGCGTGCTGGTGATGGACTACCTGAATGCCGGCCAGGTGGCCCGGACCCTGGTGCCCGAGGACACGGTGGAGCGGGCGGGGGTGCGCGTCGTCAGCCGGCGGGCGCTCGAGGGCGACCGCCTCGTGAAGCACATGGAACTCACCCGGCTGGACACGGGGGAGCGCCGCCACGCCATGGAGAGCGTCCGCCTCTACCACCCCGCCGACCTCCAGGCCATGGCCCTCCACGCCGGGCTCCGCCTCCGGAGCGTCCGCGGCACCTACTCGGGCGAGGCCTTCGCGGAGGACAGCCCGCGCTGGATCGGAATCCTCGAGAAGGCCCGGTAGCGGAAGGCGCCATAGCCTGCCCGCCCCTCCTCCGTCAGAATGGAGCTTTCCATTTGCAAGGAGCAGCCATGGGCTTCCAGTCGGTGCGGGATCTCGATGTGAAGGGCCACCGGGTCTTTCTGCGGGCGGACCTGAATGTGCCTCTGAAAGAGGGCCGCATCACGGACGCCACCCGCATTCGCGAGACCCTGCCCACGCTCAAGTGCCTACTCGATGGCGGTGCCTCCGTGGTGCTGGCCTCCCACCTGGGCCGGCCCGAAGGCAAGGGCTTCGAGGCCGCCTTCAGCGCCGCCCCCGTGGCCTCCTGGCTCAAGGAACAGGGCTTCGACTGCCGGCTGGCCAGCTATGTGAACGGCGCGGCCGTGGAGGCGGAGGCCGCCGCCTTGAAGCCGGGCCAGGTCCTCCTGCTGGAGAACCTGCGCTTCGAGAAGGGTGAGACCAAGAACAAAGAGGACTTCGCCGAGAGCTTGGCGAAGTTGGCCGACACCTATGTGAACGACGCCTTCGGTGCGGCCCACCGGGCCCACGCTTCCGTCAGCGGCATGGTCGGTCATTTCCCCAAGGACCGCGTAGCCGCAGGCTTCCTCATGGAGAAGGAACTGAAGGCCCTGGGTAAGGTCACCGAAAATCCCGACAAGCCCCTGGTGGTGATCTTCGGCGGCGCCAAGGTGAGCGACAAGATCGAGCTGATCCAGAACTTCCTCGGCAAGGCCGAAGCCATCCTCATCGGCGGCGCCATGAGCTACACCTTCCTCAAGGCCCAGGGCTTCGGGATCGGCAAGAGCCTCTGCGAAGAAGACAAACTGGATTTGGCCCTGGAACTGCTGAAGCAGGCCGAGGCCAAGGGCACCCGCCTGCTGCTGCCCCTGGACCATGTGGCCGCCACCGAGTTCAAGGAAGATGCCGGCTGCGCCATCACCGTGGACCAGAACATCCCCGCGGACCGCATGGCCCTGGACATCGGCCCGGAGACCGTCGCCGCCTACGCCGCCGAGATCCGCGCCGCGAAGACCCTGCTGTGGAACGGCCCCATGGGCGTCTTCGAGATGGCCTCCTACGCCAGCGGCACCTTGACCATGGCCGAGGAGCTGGCCGAAGCCGCGGACCGGGGCGCCTTCGTGCTGGTGGGTGGCGGCGATAGCGTGGCCGCCGTGAACAAGGCCGGGGTCGGCGACCGCATGTCGCATGTCTCCACCGGCGGCGGGGCCAGTCTGGAGTTCCTCAGCGGCCTCGAGCTGCCCGGCGTCGCCGCCCTGTCGAAATAAGGAGACCCATGCGCTGCGTCGTCGCCAACTGGAAGATGAACCTGACTTCGGACGAGGCGAAGGCCTTTTGCGAGGACCTGCTCGGGCGATTCGCCCCCGGGGCCGACACGGAGGCCGGCATCGCCCCGCCGTTCACCCTGCTGCACCAGGTGAGCGGGCTGGTGCGACCGAAGGGTCTCCAGGTCTTCGGGCAGAACGGGCATGCCGAACCCAAAGGGGCCTTCACAGGGGAGGTCTCCATGCCCCAGCTGCGGGACGCGGGCTGTTCGGGCGTGATCCTCGGCCACAGCGAGCGGCGGCAGCTCTTCGGCGAGACCGATGCGGCCCTGGCGAAGAAGGTCAAGGCCGCCTGGCAGTGGGACCTGCTCCCCCTGCTCTGCATCGGCGAGACGCTGGAGCAGCGCGATGCGGGCCAGACCCTGGAAGTGCTCGGCCAGCAGCTGTCCATCCTCGCCGAAACCGGCCCCGGGCCCCTGTGGGTGGCCTACGAGCCCGTCTGGGCCATCGGCACCGGCCGCCGCGCCGAGGCCGCGCAGGTGCGCGAAGCCCACGCCTTCATCCGCGCCGAGCTGCAGCGGCACCTGGCCGGCACCGAATACCAGGTGCCCATCCTCTACGGCGGCAGCGTCACCCCGGAGAACTTCCCCGAGATTCTCGCCATCCCCGAGGTCGCCGGTGGACTCGTGGGCGGCGCCAGCCTCGATTCCAGGAAGTTCGCGGAGCTGGTGAGGCAGGCGGGCTGATCAGTCGGAATCCAGGAACAGCCCCGCCGCATCCATGGCCAGGCCCACCAGGCCGGCGGCGGTCAGCCAGTGGCCCGACGCGTTCCCTTGCTGGCCGAACTCGTAGGAGGAGGCCGCGCGCTCCGGTAGGGCCACGGCATGGCGCTTGGCCTCTTTCAGCTCCTCGAGTTCCCGCTGCCGGGCGCGGTCGAGCCCCCCGCCGGCGATGAAGGCCAGCACCCGGCGCAGCTCGTCCTGGTCGAACCAGAGGCCGTGTTTCTTGCAGACATCCAGAACGACTCCGGAGCGCCTGGCATAGTTCACCCGGTTCATGAACTGGCGGCAGACCGGGCAGGGGCGGTACTGGACCGACCCCAGCGCGACGGGGTGGGGTGTGGCGGGCGCGGGCAGCGCGCCCAGCACGGTCCCCTGCCGCTCGCGGCTGACGCCCAGCTGCTCGAACACGGAGCGATCCAGCCACAGCCCTGCGCAGGCTCGGCACTCGCTGACCTCCAGCTCCCCGACCAGGGTGGTGGCCAGAGGCTTGGCGCAGGCGGGACAGGGTGCCGTCGCTGACACGCCGGCTTCCCTGGGTGCCATCGCCGCGCCGCAACCCGGGCAGTGACTGGCCGACAGGGGCACCAGGGCGAAGCAGGCCGGGCAGGCCACCGTGGCCAGCTGGGCCCGGCAATAGGGACACTGCGGTGCATCCGAAGGCACCGGCGCCCCGCAGCCCGAACAGCGGAGGGTGCGGGCTTCCATCAGTCTTTCTTCGGCTCTGCGGGCGCGGGCTCCGGGCTTCGGCTGGGGAGATCCCCCTTCTTCGCGGCCGGGTCCTCGTAGAAGCGCTGATCCGTGAGGCGCCCCCACTGGAAGTGGGCCGACAGCTTCTGCACCACCACCCGGGCGAAGCCCTTGGCCTCCTCTTCGCGGATGCGGCCGTCGTCGTCCCGGGCACCGGGAGGGAGCGGGTCCATGGCCTCGACCACCTCCACCGGCTCGACGGAGTCGACCCACAGGGGTTCGAGAACCCCCTGCCGCACCAGACGGATCTGGGCCCGCACCACCTGGGGCCGGTAACCCAGGCGATCCTGGGTCCGTTCCTGGTGCATGGCGGCATGGCTGCCCACCCACAGGCCCCAGAACAGGCCGTCCACCACGCCCCAGCCCCGGTTGCCCGAGGCCGCGCTGATGGCCCCCACGGCGACGCCCGTGGCCACGCCGATGGCGGCGGGGCTTGGTTGGCCCGAGGCCGGGGAGATGTCCCGGATGTCCACCTGCAGCTCGGCGGCCCCCACGGGAGGCTTCACGCCCTCGGGGATCACGACCACCCGCGTGGCCAGCCGGCCGCGGAGGGCCGAGGCATACTCCTGCTGGAACCCCTCCCGGTCGGCCAGGCGCTCGGGCAGGCTCACGGTCACGCTCACGGGCGGGGGGCTGATGCGAAAGGCCTCGACCTCCGGCCGGGTGCAGCCGAAAGCGAGCAGCAGGGGAAACAACAGCAGGGAACCGGAAAAGGGGGTGGGAGCGCGCCGCATGGGGACCTCCGGGCCCAAGTCTGGATGCCGCCTCGATCCCTGTCCAGGCTCCGATCCGCCAGAAGCGCTAGAATCGGAAGTCTTCGCGAGGCCGCATGCTCATTCTCTTCGCCCTTCCGGGCTCGGGCTTCAGCCACAGGCTCCCCCCCTCTCACGCTCGTCCGGCCACATCCCGCCGCTAGAGGATCCTCATGCTCATTCTCATGGAACCCTCCGCCACGCCGGACCAGGTGGCCGAGGTGCTGGCCCTGCTCGAATCGGCGGGCATCCGCAGCCAGGTGAACGAAACGCCCGAGGCCCTCAGCATCGTGGCGCCGAACGCCTCCAAGGCCCTGAAGCCCGACCGCATCGAGCCCATGGCCGGGGTGCGCCGGGTCGTGCCCATCACCAGCCCCTACAAGCTGGCCAGCGCGGATGCCGTGGCAGGCCGCACGGTGGTGGAGGTGCGCGGCGTGAGGATCGGCGGCCCGGACCTGGCCCTGGTGGGCGGCCCCTGCGGCGTGGAAAGCCGCGAACAGCTCTTCACCGTGGCCCGCTATGTGGCGGAGACCGGCGTGAAGCTGCTGCGGGCCGGCGCCTTCAAGCCCCGCACGAGCCCCTACGCCTTCCAGGGCCTGGGGCTCGAGGGCCTGCGCCTGCTGGAGGAGGTGCGCAGGGAATTCGACCTGGGCATCGTCACCGAGGCCACGGAGGTGGAGACCTTCGATGCCGTGGAGCGCAGCGCCGACATGGTGCAGATCGGCGCCCGCAACATGCAGAACTTCGCGCTGCTGCGCCGGGCGGGGCGCTGCCACAAGCCCGTACTGCTCAAGCGCGGCCCTTCGGCCACGCTGGAGGAATGGCTCTATGCCGCCGAGTATGTGCTGGGGGAAGGCAACCGGAATGTCGTGCTCTGCGAGCGCGGCATCCGCACCTGGTCCGATCACGCCCGCAACACCCTCGATGTGAGCGTGGTGCCTGCCGCCAAGGCCCTCACCCACCTGCCCGTGATGGTCGATCCCAGCCACGCCACCGGGCGCCGCGACCTGGTGATCCCCTGCGGGCTGGCGGGCGTGGCCGCGGGCGCCGACGGCCTGCTGGTGGAGACCCACTGCAACCCGGAGAAGGCCCTCAGCGATGGCCCCCAGGCCCTGCTGCCCTCGGATTTCATCCGCCTCGTGGAACGGGCCCAGGCCGTGCATCGCGCGCTGCAGACCCCCAATCTCACGGGGCTCTGGATGTAGAAGGGCAGGCATGGCAGACTAGGAGGTTCGGAGTTTACATGAACGGCCTCGCCCTCGCGCTTCTGATCCTGTTCGGCGTCCTCCTCATCGGGGCGATCCTGCTGCAGCCCGGCACCAAGGGAGGCCTCGGCGCCTCCTTCGGCGGCGGCGGCGCGAATTCCGCCTTCGGCGCCCAGGGCGCCACGCCCTTCCTCTCCAAGGCCACCTACTGGCTGGCCGCCGGATTCCTCGGCACCACCCTGTTCATCGAGGTGCTGATCATCCGCGGCAACCGCTCGGTGCTGGACAAGATCGGCGACAAGCCCGCCGCCACCGTGCCCGCCCCGGCCCCGGCCGCCCCCGCCGCGCCCGTTCCGGCCCCGGCCCACGCGCCCGCCAAGCAGTAACTTCCTCGCCAGGTCGGGGCTCGAAACGAGTCATTGACCGCGTTCGCGCTTTGAGTGAAGATGAATGTTCCGCGTGCCCGCGTGGTGAAATTGGTAGACACGCCATCTTGAGGGGGTGGTGGCCACAAGCCGTAGCAGTTCGAGTCTGCTCGCGGGCACCAAATCGAAACGAGCGCCCCCGGGCGCTCGTTTTTCGTTCCGGGGCCCCGTCTTTCTAGCGGAACACCTCCGCCAGCTTGATGCCGCCTCCCCCTTCGCTGCCCCCTGCCAGGAGCACCTCGCCCGAGAGCAGGCGGGTCGCCGTGTGGCGATAGCGGGTGGTCAGCGGGGAAGTCAGCAGCGTGGCCTGGCCCTTGGCCAGGTCGATCACCTCAAGGGTGGCGGAGGCCAGGGAGCCCTCGCCAACGGTCCGCCCCCCGGCCAGCAGGACGCGCCCGTCCGTGAGGAGGGTCGCCGTATGGTGGCTCCGGGGCCGGAGCATGGTTCCCGCAAGGGTGAACGCGCCGGTGGCGGGATCGTAGATCTCCAGGGAGGTGGACACATCCGTATCCGGGAGATCCGGCGTGGTGCCTCCGGCGATCAGAATCCGGCCATCGGGAAGCGGGGTGGCCGTGTGCCCGTACCGGGCCTGGGCCATGGTTCCTGTGGGGGAGAAGGTGCCCGTGGCGGGATCGAAGAGCTCGGCGGAGGCCCAGGTCAGTTCCTGGCAGCCGAAGAGGCAGGTGCTGTTCCTCCCGCCGGCGATGAGGAGCTTCCCGTTCGCGAGCCGGGTGGCCGTATGGCCGGTGCGGGGTGATCCCATCGAGCCGGTGGCGGCGAATTTTCCCGTCGCCGGATCGAAGAGCTCGGCCGTGGCCACGGCGCGGATGTCGGATCCGGTGGCAGGCAGCCCCCCGGTCAGCAGGATGCGGCCATCCTCCAGCGCCTCGGCCGCATGCAGCAGGCGCGAAGCCGTCAGGGGCCCTACGGGGCGGACTCCCGTCCCGGCGTCATACACCTGAGCCGTCGCCAGGGCGATGGAGGCAGTTCCCGAGAACCCGACGCCGCCCGACAGCAGGACCCCGCCCCCCGGAAGGGGTGAGGCCTGGTGGGCCCAGCGCTTGGCGCCGAGGTCCGCCGCCTGCACGAAGGTTCCGGAGGCCGGGAGATACCGCTCGAGCAGGCTGGATTCCATCCCCCCCGCCAGCAGGACGCTGCCATCCGGAAGCAGGGTGGCGCTGTGGTCGAAGCGCGAGAACTGGGAGGACGGAACTGTCGCAAGGGCCGCCTGGTAGAGGGAGACCCTCACGGGCACCTCGGCGATGGCCCCGGGCACCTGGCTGCTGGTGGCCCGGAGGTGGTAGGTTCCCGCCACCAGGGGGGCCTGGTAGCGGCCGCTGGCGGTCATCAGGCCTCCCTGAGGCTCCACCACCGAAAAGGTCGCCGGGACGGGGCTCCCCTGAGCATTCTCCGCCCACACCTGCAGAGAGCCGCCCACCTTGATGTCAGCACTGGCCGGGAGGACCTTCAGCACGGCCGGCGTGGGCGCCCCGACGCCCCCGGAGCCGGAGGCTCCGCCGCCGCAGGCCCCCAGAAGGACCAGCCCCAGACTCGCGCCAAGAGACGCCAGCGCCGAACGAGGCGTCATGCGCACGGTTTCCATGGCTCCTCCAAGAAAAAAGAATGATTTTAAATGGGATCAGAGTTTCCGAATACCCCCCTGATGCCACGGAAAGACCCCTTCCCCTGCCGAGCCCCAAGGCGGGCGAACGCGGGAATGGTAGGGTCTGGAGATGCCTTGGCCCGCTGCCTCCGATCTCCTCGCCCCCCTGGCCCCCTGGTTCGACCGTGTGCGACGGGACCTGCCCTGGCGCGCCCTCGACCTGGAGGCGCCGCATCCGGATCCCTACGCGGTGCTGGTGTCCGAATTGATGCTGCAGCAGACCCAGGTGGCCACGGTGGTGCCCTATTTCAACCGCTGGCTGGAGCGGTTTCCCACGCCGCAGGCCCTCGCCGAGGCCGATGAGGACACCGTCCACAAGGCCTGGGAGGGTCTCGGGTACTACCGTCGCGCACGCTTCCTGAAGGCCGCCGCAGCGTCCGTGGCCGCTGAGGGGTGGCCCGAGGACCTGGAGGGCCTGGCCCGGCTGCCGGGCCTCGGCCCCTACACCGCCGCCGCCGTGGGCGCCATCGCCTTCCAGTGGCCCGCGCCGGCCCTGGATGGCAACGCCTTCCGCGTGCTGGCCCGCCTGCTGCTGATCGAGGGCGATCCGAAGACCCAGGCCGCCGACCTTCGGACCTGGCTCACTCCTGCCCTCGTGGCTCACGGCCCTTCCCGCCTGACGCAGGCGATCATGGAGCTGGGCGCCACGGTCTGCGCACCGATGTCCGCCTGCCACGCCTGCCCCCTTGCGGACGCTTGCGCCGCGCGGCGGGCGCAACGCACCGGGGAGATCCCGCCCGCGGGCAAGCGCGCGAAACCCAAGGAGAGCTCCCTCTGGCTGGTGGCCATGGAGGCGGAGGGGCACCTGCTGCTCCATGCCCCCGCGGCCAGCGGGCTCCTGGCGGGCCTCTGGCGCTGGCCGACCATCGAGGCGTCGGAACTGGCCTCTCAGCCACCGGCTCCCGGCCCGGTCGCCATGCTGGCCTGGCCCGGCTGGACGCAGGTCTACACCCATCGCCGGGAGGCCGTGAATCCCCTGCACCTGCGCCTTAGCGCCCAGTTCCAGACCGCCGAGGGACTGCGCTGGATCCCGGCCGCCGACCTCTCCGCCCTGCCCCTCGGCAAGCGGGATCAGCGCCTTCGGGACCTGCTGGCCACGCCGGGGCAGACGCCCCTGGAGGCCCCGGATGCGGCCGCGCTCATCCGAGCCTGTGCAGCCCCCTTGGGGTGATCCGCAAATCCAGGGGCGGCAGGCCCATGTCGCGCAGGGCCGCCTCGGCGGCTTCCCGGCGGCCATCCTTGGCCACCAGCAGGCAGCAGCCGCCGCCCCCGGCACCGCAGGGCTTCATGCCCGCGTACCAGCCCTCGCGGCGGCCGCGATCCCGCACCGCGCGCATGGCATCCGTCTCCACCGCCGGGGACAGGTTCACCCGGGCCTGGCCTTCGCGCTCCAGCAGCGCGGCCACGGCGGCGGGGTCCGAAGGCAGGACCGCCGCCATGTCCCAGGCGATGCCCCGGATATCGGACAGGGCCTGCCGGGTCTGGACATCGCCCTCGATGAACCGCTTGTAGGCCTCCCAGTTCGTCATCCCCGAGTGGTGCGGCTTCCCGGTGTAGAACACCACCAGATCCGCCAGCAGGCCCGGATGGGGCTCCAGCCGCTCCCAGCGCGGTTCGGGCCCATCCCAGTGGAGGGCCAGGGCGCCGCCCAGGGCGGCTGGATAGTAGTCCTGCCAGCCCGCCGGGGTTTGGAGTTCCCGACTTTCCAGGTCCCGCAGAATCGGCACTTTGCGGGCCAGACCTTCACCGGCTTCCTCACCGAGGGCCGCCCCGAGCAGGCCCACGCCGAGGCAGGAGGACACGCCCAGCCCCGAGCCCTGGGGCACGGGGCTGTGGATGGCCACGGAGGCCGGCGGCGCGCCAGATCCATCCAGTACCCGCCAGACCCAGGAGAGACCAGCGGGCGCTTCAGCCGGCCAGGTCTCGTAGGCCAGATCGATCTCCAGGTCCCGGCTCTTGAGCCGGTGGCCGGGACCACTGCGGCCGACCTCCAGCTCGATCCACAGGTCCACGGCGGCGTTCACGGTGAGGCAGCCGCCCATCATGGCGTAGATGGGCCACAGGTCGAGGGTTCCGCCCGCGAAGTCGATGCGGACGGGAACGCGCCAGGTTTCAGGGTTCATGGCGGACCGGATCAAAGGCCCAGGTCGCTCAGTTCCTGCTGGGCGGTGCGGGCCTCGGCGCTGCCGGCGAATCCGTCCACCAACTCGCGGAAGGCCTTCACCGCGGCGGGCTTGAGCCCCTGCTTGAGGAGGCACTGGGCGCGCTTGAGCTTGGCGGGCAGGAACTGCGGCGAGGCGGCGTGGTCCTTGATGATGCGATCGAAGGCCTGCTGGGCCTTGTCGAAGGTGCGCTGGTTGTAGTGGCAGAGCCCCAGGAAGAAGAGCGCATCGGGGCGCTTGGCACTCTGCGGATAGTTCTTCAGGAAGAGATCCAGGCCCTCGGCGGCCAGCGGGTAGTTGCCTCGGTTGTAGTCCAGCACCGCCGCGTTGAAGGCCCGCTCATCCTCGGAGGCCTGGGCCGCGGCCGCAGGCGCGGCGTCCGCCGCCGGCCGCGCCCCACCCCGGGGCACGCTGTTCAGGCGGTTGTTCAGCACGCGGGTGGTGTCCTGCACCTGGCGGAGGCTTTCCTGAAGGTCGGCCTGGAAGCGGCGATCCTGGCTCCGGGATTCCTGGGCGGCCTTCTGCTCCGCCTCGGAGCGCTTGTTGCCGTCCTCGACCTGCTGGCGGAGCTTGAAGACCTCGAGCTTGAGGTCGCCGACCTCCTGCTCGACGCGGCGGAGCTGGTCTTCGGATCCGCATCCGATGGCGAGAAGTGCGGTCAGGGCCGGAAAGAGCAGGGTGCGGGCACTCATGGGAACTCCGGGATGCACTTCATCCTAAACGAAAAGCGGGGGCCGTAGCCCCCGCTTCGCGTGATCTGGAACAGTTACTTGAGCTTGAACTCGGCGCGGCGGTTCTGGCTCCAGCAGGCTTCCTTGGCCTCGGTGCAGAGGGGCTTTTCCTTGCCGTAGCTGATGGTGGTGAAGCGGGCCTCGTCCACGCCCAGGGTCTTCAGGTAGGCCAGGGCGGCGGCAGCGCGGTGGTTGCCGAGCGCGAGGTTGTACTCGTTGGTGCCCCGCTCGTCGCAGTGGCCTTCGATCTCGAGCTTGGCGGCGGGGAAGGCCTTCATGAAGTCGGCGATGCCCTGGAGGGTGGCGCGGTCGCCTTCCTTGATGTCGGACTTGTCGAAGTCGAAGTGGATCATCTTGAGGGCGGCTTCGGCGGCCTTCTTGAAGGCAGCGGCCTTCTCGGCCTCGGCGGCCTTGCGGGCGGCTTCTTCCGCGGCGGCCTTCTCGGCGGCGGCCTTGCGGGCGGCTTCGTCGGCGGCGGCCTTCTCGGCGGCGACCTTGTCAGCGGCATCCTTGTCGGCCTTGGCCTTGTCCCAACCGTCGTACCAGCCCTGCATCTTGTGGGGGTTTTCCTTGTCGTTCAGATAGGGGTTGGTCGTGCGGGCCTTCCCATCCTTGAACGCCTGGTAGCCCTCGTTGAAGGCCGCCTGGGTCTCCTGCTTGAGCTGCTCGGCCGTCTTGGGCGGCTTGCAGGCGAGGCTGCCGAGGGTCAGCACAATCGCGGCAGGGACGAGGTAGGTTCCGTATCGCATGGGGTTGTTCCTCCTGGATAAGCCTGAGTATAGTTCGACGGAACTCAGGGAATCGTCATTATTTTTCATCTTGCGCGGGTCCATTTCGGACTTTGGCAGTTCGGGAGCTCCGTCATCCGCACCACTTGGCGGCCTGAGAGGTCGGTGGTGAAGATCTGCATCGAGCCAAAACGGTTACTTGTGAACACCAATCGGCGCTCATCCGGAGACCAAGCTGGCGACTCGGAAGTGCTCACGCCAGTGGTGATCTGGTAGGCCTTCCCTTCGCCTAGTTTATAGATGAAAAGATCGAACTTGCCCTCGAAACGCGAGACATAGGCCACCATGGCGCCGTTGGGGCTCCAGGCGGGGCTGGCGTTGTAGGTGCCTTCGGCCGTCAGGCGGCGGAGGTTGGAGCCGTCATCCTGCATGAGGAACACCTGGGGGCCGCCTTCACGGTCAGAGGTAAAGGCAATCTGCGTGCCGTTGGGGTTCCAGGTCGGCTCTGTATTGATGCCGTTCCCATCCGTCAGGCGCCGGGCCCGCCCCGTGCCCAGGTCCAGGATCATGATGTCGCTGTTGCCGCGACGGTCGAGCTGCACGAAGGCCAGGCGCTTCCCATCCGGCGACCAGACGGGCGTGGACACCATGCCGCCCGCGCCGCTGAGGGGATAGAGCTTCTCGTGGGCGCCGTCGCGGCGGCGCTGGCCCCAGATCTCGGGCGCGCCGCCCTTGTAGGTGACATAGGCCAGACGGCCGTCCGAGGCCACCGTGGGCGACAGAGTGAGGCTGCCGTGCCGCGTGAGCTGGACGAGGTTCGCGCCATCCCGGTCGATCTGGAACAGCTCCTTCACACCCGGCGCCATCTGCCGCACGAACACCACCCGGCTCGAGGCGACGCCCCGCTCCCCGGTGAGCCGCGCCACCAGATCATCTGCCAGGGCGTGGGCCAGCCGCCGGAGGGGCACCAGCCGGTCGGCCTTGTAGGGCTTGGTGAAGACCGCCTTCTCGGCGGCGGTGTCCAGCGCCGAGGCGTCGAGCTGGAGTTCGCCTCCCGCCGCCCGCGTGAGCCGCACCGTCAGCAGCCACTGCGCGCCGGCCTCCTTCCAGGCTTTCGCGGGAGCGGAGTCGGCGGGCAGCCGCTCCTGCAGCACCGCGAACACGCCCGTCTCGTCCAGGTCGCGCTTGAGCACGGCCGTGAATTCGGTGGCCACGAGCCCATCTTCGATGCCGGTCAGCTTCGGCGCGGGCATGGCCAGCACCAGCTTGGCGCTGCTGGACGCGCTCAGCACCACCTCCGTCTGCTGGGCCGACAGGCCCAGGGCGGCGAGGGCACAAAGGAAGGTCCGAATGAGGAATCGCGGCATGACATCTCCGGGCCTGAGGGGCTTCCAGGTTATCAGATGGAGCGGGGCGGGCCGGAATCGGCCGGTGGAGCGGCTCCAGCCAAGGTGCGGAGCAGCGGGACATTGGCTGGAGGAACACGAAGGCGCAGGATTTCAGCCACGGTGAACCAGCCCCAGGCCAGGGGCGTCCGCGGACGGCCCTCCGCCAGGACGCGGAAGGGATGCAGGCGCACGGCCCCCGCCATGGGAGGCAGCGGCTCGGCCGCCAGGACCTCCATGCCCACCTCTTCCCGGAGTTCGCGCCTAAGGGTCTCGAGAAGTGACTCGCCCGCTTCCACTTTGCCGCCCGGGAACTCCCAGAGTCCCGGCAGAACCGGATTGGAGGCCGCCCGGCGCTGCAGGAGGTAGCGGCCCCCCCGCTCGACCAGGGCCAGGGCCACCTCCGTCACTCGGGATCCTTGGCCAGGCCCTCGGCATTCGCCAGATGGGCCAAGCGATCCGCATAGTGCCGCCGCAGCGTCTCCACCCACACCAGCTTCAGCCGACCATAGGCCGGGCGCAGGTCCGAGAGCACCCAAGCCTGCAATTCGGCCACGCTGGCGCAGCGATCCAGACTGCGGCGCAACTCGTCGCGCAGATCCTCGTCCACCCGCTGGAGCGCCGCCACGGGCGCATAGCTGATGCGATGCACGCAGGACACGCCCAGCTCCTGGATGCGCGCCCGGTGCAGGGCCGTGCCGTAGCCCTTGTGCTGGCCGAAACCATAGCCGGGATGCTGCTCCTCCAGGCCGACCATCAGCGCATCGCGGTGGGCCTTGGCCAGGATGCTCGCCGCGCCGATGGCGCAGCTGACGGCGTCCCCGTCCACCACGAGCCGCTCGGGCAGGCCCGTCCTGGGCCCGCGATTGCCATCGACGAGCAGGAGGCGGGGCCGGATCGACAGACCCGATACTGCTTGCCGCATGGCCATCAGGGTGGCCTCCAGGATGTTTTCCCGGTCGATGGCGAGCGGGTCCACCTCGGCGATGCTGTAGGCCGGAAGCACGGATTTCAGCTCCGCCGCCAGGACTTCCCGCCGCTCGGGCTTCAGTTGCTTGCTGTCCCGCACGCTCCGCAGCACATGGCCCCACTTGTGGACCGTCTCGCCATCGAGCACGGCGCAGGCGGCCACCACCGGCCCCGCCCAGGCGCCCCGCCCCGCCTCGTCCACACCACCCCAGGCCACGCCGGGAGGCACATTGCCGAGGTCCCAATCGAGCGGGTTGATCATGAATTCAGGCTAGCAGGCTGGAATCTGGAGACTCAGCATTTCAGAGATTCCCAGGCGATGAGCCAAGTGTCCATCACGCCGCGGAAATGGCTCCGGGGCGGCCCGGGCTGGTAGATGGCCTGGATGGGGATGTGGGCCCACCGGAGCTTCCAGTCCGCGGCCTTCATGGCGATCTCCATCTCGATGGCGAAGCCCGACGAGCTCAGGTCCAGGCGATCCAGCACCTTCTTCCGAATCATGCGGTAGCCGCTCTGGCTGTCCTCCCACGAGACACCGGCGATGCGGCCCAGGGTCCAGGTTCCGAGCGCGTTGGTGCGCCACCGCTTCGCCGGGATCCGGGCGCGGTCCTGGAGGCGCGATCCGATGAGGAAGTCCGCGTCCGGGTGGGTCGCCAGGTGATCGAGAAAGCGCCACAGGTCCGCCGGAGCATGTTGGCCGTCCGCATCCAGGAAGAGGTAGAAATCGAAATCGTCGGACCGGAGGTGCGCGATGCCCGCGCGGAGGGCCTGCCCCTTCCCGCCGCCGCGGCCGGGTTCGAGCCGCAGCACCTCGGCCCCGCCGGCGGCGGCCACGGCGCCGGTGCCGTCGCCGGAGCCGTCGTCCACGACCAGGATCCGGTGCAGTCCGAAGGCCTGGAGCCCGGCCAGCACCGGCCCGATGTGATCGGCCTCATCGTGGGCGGCGAGGATCGCGGCGATCTTCAACGGCGCGTTCCCGGCTTGACCGGCGCCGAGGGGAACGGCTGCCCGTAGGCCGCGACGAAGGCCGCGCGCTGGACGGCGGTGGCCCGGGGGTCCGGCACCAGGCCGTGGCTGCGGTCGGGGCTTTCCACCACAGGCACCCGCACCTCGAAGACCCGACCCCGATCCGCGGCCAGCACGGTGGCCTTCCCCCCGGGACCCGGCTCGGCCAGCAGGCGCTGGACCTCCGCCGAACTGGCGGTGCGCCAGCCATCCACGGCGAGGATCTCCATGCCGAAGCTGAGGCCGGCTTTCGCCGCCGGACTGCCGGGGATGATGTTCTGCACGGAGGGCCCGTTGGCGGCCAGGATGAGACCCGTCCAGGCTCGGGCCCGGCGCTGGGCTGCGGGATCCTTCGCTTCGGCGGCGGACAGGGACTCCCAGGGGGCCTTCGCCACCATCGTCAGGCCATAGGCGCGGCGCAGAGGCGCAGGATCGAGCTCAGCCCGGCCGGAGATATTGGCCTCCCAGAAGGGGGCCGGATCCTGGCCGGAGAGTTCCTGGAAGGCCCGCCGCACATCCGCATCGGTCAGGCCCTTCTCGCCGTGCCGGGCCCACAGTCTGGCGAAGAGCTCTGGCAGGCCGGCCTTGCCGCGGCTGCCGGCCCGGAGCGTCGCATCCATGAGCCAGGCCACCGCCTCGCCTTTGTCGTAGTAGCTGACGGAACTGTTGGGACTGAACTCGTGCTGCTTGTAGAGGCGGATCCAGGCGTCCCAGCTGGATTCCTCGAGGCTCTGCTCCAGCCGGCCTGGGCGCTGCACCTGCTCACTCCAGCAGCGGGTCAGTTCCTTGGCGGCGTGGCTCCAGGGCACCACACCGGCCCGGAGGACGATGAGGTGTTCCATGTACGAGGTGAGCCCCTCATGAAACCAGAGCATCTTCGTGGGATTCTCGCGGCTGTAGTCGAAGGGCCCCAGGACGGGATCGTGCAGGCGCTTCACATTCCAGGCATGGAAGAACTCGTGGGCCACCAGCTGGTAGAGGGCGTGGTAGCCCTCCGGCTTGTCGAAGGCATGGCAGTCGGAGATGAGGCTGGTGCAATCCTTGTGCTCCAGGCCGCCCCGGAGCTTGGGCGTGAAGGTGAAGAGGAACACATAGCGCTTGAAGGGGAAGCCGCCGAAGATCGCGCCGGCCGCCTCGACGATCTTCTTCGTGGCTTCGGCGATGCGCCCCTCGTCGCCGTTGTGGTCGCCCGTGAAGGCCAGCTCGAATGCGGTGCCTCCGGTCTTGAACTGCCGGGTCCGGAATGTCCCCAGCTCGAAGGGCGAATCCACCAGCGTGTCGAAGTCCCCGGCCGCGTAGACACCCCGCTTCTGCGGCAGTGCCGAAGCCACCTTCCAGGCGGCGGGGAAACCCTCGAAGCTCACCTCCACCGGCCGGTCCAGCTGGCCCTCCAGGTAGAGGAAGGTCGCGGCCGGGATGATCTGGGCGTGGCTGGCATCCACATGGTTGGTGCGGACGGTGAGGTCGTTGCCGTAGAGGCGGTAGCGGACCGTGAGCTCCCGCTTCGAGGCGGGCAGCTGCCAGCGCTGCTTGTCGAGCTTCTCCAGCGGCCATTCCCGGCGGCCCTCCACCCGGCGGACGCGGTCCACGAAGCGGGCGTAGTCCCGCACCAGGTAGGAACCCGGCGTCCAGGCCGGCAGCGCCGCCGTGGCGCCGTCGGCCACGGCCTCGGCGGGAAAGGTCAGCTCCACTTCAAACAAGTGCTGGGGCAGGTCCAGCGGACGGACGGTGGCCCGGATCGGGATGAGCTTGGTCATGGTGCCTTCTCTCGGAGATTCAACCCTGGACGCCGTGAAGCCAGCGGCGGGTCACCCAGCGGACTTCGCCGTCGGTGATCTGGTAGTGCGGATCCCGGAGCTTCTCCTCGATGAGCGAGCCCACCAGGGAGGTGAACAACAACACCTCTTTCCGCGCCTGCTCCAGCCCCGTGCCGAACACATGGTTCATGAAGAGGCCCAGGGGGCTCAGGCCCTTCTCCACGAGCGGCATGAGGTCCCGGAAGCTGGAATCCGGCGAGGGCACCGCGATCGAACGGAGGATGAACCCGGTGAACTCCTGGCTCTCCTGCAGCAGGTCCAGGTAGGTCCGCGCCAGCCCGGTGCAGGCGGCATCCACGGCCTCCGCGCCCTGGATCGGCGCCTGGAGGTAGGGCTCCACCATGGCCTGGATGCGCACGGCCATGGCGGCGAGCGACACCAGGCAGAGCTGGCGGAAGAGGCCCTCCTTGCTGCCGAAATGGTAGTAGAGGGTCGGCTTCGACACGCCGGCCTCCTCCGCCACTTCCTTCACCTGCACCCCGTCATACCCCTTGGCCGCGAAGTGCGACAGGGCCGACAGCAACAGCCGGGCCTTCAGGTCGCCCTCGCCGCTCAGGCGCTCCAGGGCGGTCCGGAAGCTGCCCTGCGCGCCCACACCCAGGGCTTCAGGACCGAAGACCGGCACCAACTCTTTCAGACCATGGTCGGGAACGGTGGACATGAGGCTACCTCGGAGGTCCGTCCAGCATGCCACGAACCGCCTTACTGGGGGTTAAGGGACCTGTTGAGCCGATGACGCCCGGCTGGCGTTCAGTGCACCGCCGACCGCCAAGGCAGAGCCCGGATCACTTCGGCCTCCTGGTCCAACCACCAGTCCATCCGTTTCGCCGCGGCCGCCGCACCGAATCGTTCCTCTGCCAGGCTTCTGTAAACCTGGGCGTGGCCCGCCTCGCAGTGTTCCAGCTCCAGCAGGAAGGCCAGCCACGATTCGGAGGCCGGCGCCGACTGCGCGGCCCAGGCCCACTCCAGCAGCCCCAACCGCTCACAGCTGCGGGCCTCGATGAGCGCGGCGATGAGCAGCTGATCCAGCAGCCCCTTCGAGGCCAATTTGTGGAGAGCCTGAGCGTAGGCGTTGCCGTGATCGGGGCGGAGCTTCCAGCCGAAGGTCTGAAGCGCCTCCAGCACGCGCCGGTAGTGATTGAGCTCTTCTTCCGCCAGCCGGGCCAGCAGCACCGAGGCGCGGGCCATGTCGCTGAGGTGCTGGGCCATGTTCAAAGCCGTCAGCGCGGCCTTCTTCTCACAGTGGGCGTGATCGGACAGCAGGGCCTCCGGATCGGCAAGGGCGGCCTCGGCCCAGGCGGCGGGCGTCTCGTTCCGGAGGGCCAAAGGAGGGTTGAATCCGCTCATGATCGCGCTCCAGTGATGCCGTTCAGCCCGAGGGCGCAGGCGATGACCGCCCCGCCGACGGCCAGCCGCGACCAGTCCACGGCCTCGCGGAACACGAGGCCGGAGGCCAGGATGGCCAGGGGGATCTTCATGTTGTTGAAGATGGCCAGCGTGCCGATGTCCGTCCGCCGCGCCCCGGCGTTGAAGAGGAAGAATCCCAGGCCCGAGGCCACCGCCCCGAGGTAGACCAGCACGCCCACCTGGCGGGGAGTCATGCCGAGCACCTTCGTCCACGGAATGGACGGCGCGGCCATGGCCACGGCCACCACGGAGGCCCCCAGGTAGAGCAGGCCCATGAGGTCGCGATCCCGCTTGCCCGACGCGGGAGCCGCGCGACGGTAGAGCACCTGGCCGAGGGCGAAGCACAGGTTGGCCGCCTGCATCAGCAGGAAGCCGCGCAGCATCCCGCCCCGCCCCAAGCCGGACCAGACGCAGATGCCCGTGCCCAGCACCGCCAGCCCTGCCGTGAGCAGGAACAGCCAGGACAACCGCCTCTCCAGAAGGTCGCTGACGAGCGTGACGAAGAGGGGCGTGAAGATGGTGAACAGCGCAACTTCCGAGGGCCGCAGCCAGCGGTAGGACGCGATGTAGAGCAGGTACATGAACCCGAACTGCAGGGCGCCGATGCCGGCGAAGGCCAGCCTGCGCCGGGCGGGCATCCCCTTCACATCCAGGAAGGGAAGGAACACCAGGGCCGCCAGGACGGTCCGGGCCGCGGTCACGAACGGGGCCCCCAGGTCGCTCACCTCCGCCGTGAGGCCGAAGGAGAGCGCCCAGATGACCGAGACGATGAGCAGCAGCGACATGGCACTCCGCGGAAAAAGGGACCTCAGTCGAGGCTGCGCCCCAGCTTCAGGAAGATCTCGCGCCAAGGCTCCGGCAGCGCCTCCACATCCCGGGCGATGGTGGCCTCGTCGCCCCGGGGGAAGGGCCCCGTGCGGCCCGCAGGCCCCCGGACGGCGACATTGCGCAGCGTGGCCTCCGCCAGCGGCAGCAAGCCCCGCCCCGGCAGGGCCACGCCCTGGGCCCTCAGCAGCGCTGCCGCGCCCAGCCAGAGGGTGGCCGCATGACCCGAGGTGAGGACTGCCGCGGCGTGGTAGAGGGGTTTCAGCTCCGCCGGCAGATCGAAGGCCGCGAAGCCCAGGTCGCCGAAGGCCCGGCGCAGGGCGTCTGGCACCGCTCCGGTAATGGCCAGAGGCGTGCCCGTCCAGTCCCGGGCCTCCCCGTCAAAGCTGGTGAGGGGATGGGCACAGGGCACCCCCGGCAGGTGCAGGCTACCGGCCAAGTGGACGCAGCGGCCTGGGAAGGCCTTCGCCAGATCCTCCACCGCGCGGTCCGGGACGGCCAGCAGCACCAGGCCTTCCGGGCGGGCCTCATGATCCAGCAGCGTGACCCGCGTCCCCCAGGCTGCCGCCAACGAGCGCCCCGCGCGGCCCCGGCCCAGGATGGTGAATTCGGAGGTCATGGGGACAGTGTGGCGCAAAACAGTCTTCAGTCTTCAGTCTTCAGTCTGGAGACCTCCTAGACTTTTCCCATGCCTCCTCCCTCCCCCACTCCCTGGGCCTTGCCGCCCGATGTGCCGTGGCCGCGGTTCCTGAGGATGCTGCGGCATCCGGATCCTCCGCGGGGTTGGCTCGAGGCCGCGGCAGAGCTGGCAGAGCTGAAGAAGCGCCCCCTGCTGCTGCGCTGGGTCGCCCAGCATCCCAAGGCGCCCGCCCACCTACGGTCGCACCTCCTGGCCCGGCTGCCCTGGCGGGCCCTGGCCGCCGTGGCGGCGGACGCGGCGGCCCATCCCCAGGCCCGCCAACAGGCCACGGAGAAACTCCAGCAGCTGTGGACGGCCATGACCACGGGAGAGCGCCGCAGCCTCGCTTTGCACGCCCCCCGCGCTCTTTGGCCCCTGGTCTGGCGCACGCCCACCCTCAGCGTCCTCACCGCGTTCCTGCAGCATCCCCGGCTGGGCCTCGAGCCGCTGGTGGCCCTCATCCAGCCACCCCTGCGCCCCGCCCAGGCCGAGGCCCTGGCAGCCTCGCGTTGGCGGGATACCGGCCCCGTCACCCAGCAGGTGCTCCTCGCCCTGGACCGCAGCCTCGCCTTGCCGGAATCAGGCTTGGTCCTGGGCCACGCGGCGCCGTGGATCAAGGCTCTGGATGAGGAGGCCCGGCTCCTCGTCGCCAGCCGTCTCGTCACCCCGGCCCTGCGGCGAATGGCGCATCCCAACCGCGATTCCGGGTGGGACTAGCGACCCTTGGCCGCCCGCATCGCGCCGCGGGCCCGCTTCATTTCGTACATGGCCAGGTCGGCCTGGTGGAGGAGCGCCTCCACCTCGCCGCCGTCCTCGGGGAAGACCACGGTGCCCACGCTGGCGCTCAGATCGAAGGGCATGCCGTCGAAGGAGAAGGTTCCCTGGACCTGGTCGGCCAGCTTGTGGGCGAAATCCCGGGCCGCCGCCGGATCCTTCACCGCCGCCAGGAGGATGCCGAACTCGTCGCCGCCCAGCCGGGCGAGGGTGTCCGATTCCCGGGTGAGGGCGCGGAGCCGCTCGGCCAGGATCCTCAGGGCGGCATCGCCCGCCTGGTGACCGTACTCGTCGTTGATGCGCTTCAGACCGTCCATGTCCACGAGGGCGATGCCGAGCGAATGCCCATGCCGCCGCGCCAGCTTCAGGCCCTGGTGCAGCCGGTCATAGAACAGCGCGCGATTGCCCAGCCCCGTGAGGGAATCCCGCGTGGCCCGGAGGAAGAGGTCCCTGGCCGTCTCCACCTGGGTGGAATAGCGGGTGGCGTGGACCAGGGCCGACGCCACCACCTCGGAGATCAGTTCGAGCGTCAGGAGCTCCGCATCCTGGAAGGCGGCGGGCTGGGCCGACAGGACCTTGAGCACCCCCACCGTGAGATCCCCGTGGCGCAGGGGCACCACGATCATCGATCGTAAGCCGACGAGGCGGCACGCCTCCCGGTCCACCCGGGCATCGGTTTCCGAATCCTCGCAGCGGAGCGGCACCCCCTGCTCCACGCAGAGCCCCGAAAGACTCCCCCGGCGGGCCAGCCGCAATCCCAGCTGGCGCTCGGCGATTCCCGACGCGGCCCGGTAGACCATCTCCTCGCCTTCCGCCAGTTCCACCACGGCCCCGGAACCTCCTGTGAGGAGCTGGGCCAGGAGCGCGACCCGCTCGATCACCACGGCGAGATCCAGACCGACCTTGGCGATCTCCGTCTGGAAACGGATGATGCCCAGCAGCCGCTCCGGGGGCAGGGTGGCGGCGGGATCGGCGATCAGGTGGCTGGGAAGCAGGGAGGGCATGAGGGTTCTCCTGGGTCTAGCAGCGCTTCAGCACTTCCGTCACGCAGCGTTCGATGCCGATCCAGACATCGCTCAGCTTCGCGTCGTCGAACATGTAGGCGGAGGTGGTGATGAGCTTGTGGATCTCGTCGATGACGATCTCCCGCGCATTCGGGGTGTCCTTGTGGTGGTGGCCGAGGGCCCGCATGGCCTCGGCGCAGCCGGCATCGTTGCCCAGGGTGAGCTCGGCGGATCCCCGCCCCGACAGCGCCAGGGCCACCAGGGCTGGCGCGATGCAGATGGCCCCCACCGGCTTGCCGGCATCGAAGAATCCCCGGATGAAGGCGGCCACATCGGGCCGCACCTCGGCTTCTGCCCCCTTGATGGCGAAGGTGCAGTGGTTCTTGGCAACCCCGTAGCCGCCCGGCATCACCAGCGCATCGTAGTCGCCGGCCACGGCCGAAGCCAGGTCCAGGCACTGGCCCATGCGCGCGATGCGGCTGGCCTCCTCTAGGATGTTGCGCCGGGCGCCGGCCACGGGCCGGCCGGTGGCATGATCGACGACATGGTACTGGTCCGCGTTGGGTGCGATGCACTGGAAGGCGGCGCCGTGCTGATCCAGCGCCAGCAGGGCCAGCACCGCCTCACGCACTTCCGCGCCGTCGAGGTGGCCACAGCCCGCCAGCAGCACCGCGACCTTCGGCGTCTTTGCCATGGGAGCCTCCTGGGTTTCCCCGATTATCCATGGAAAGCAAGGGCCGGCCGCAGAGACCGGCCCTCCCATCGAGCCGGGGGCGGTTCGTCTACCCTGATCCCATGCACCTCTCCTCCCGCCTGCCGCCCGGATTCGATCCGAACACCCTGTCGGCCGCCCTGGTCCGCCTCCGCGCGGCGGGGCGCCCGGTCCTCGATCTCACGGGATCGAATCCTACGCGCTGCGGGTTCACCTATCCGGAAGCCGAGATCCGCGCGGCCCTGTCTGCGCCCGCGGTGCTGACCTATGATCCCGATTCCCGGGGAGCCCAGACCGCCCGGGAGGCCATCTCGGCCCACCATGGCCACGGCCTCCGGGCAGAGGAGCTGCTGCTCACGGCCTCCACCAGCGAAGGCTACGGACTGTTGTTCAAGCTGCTGGGTGATCCCGGCGACGAGGTGCTGGTTCCCAGCCCCAGCTACCCGCTGTTCGACTGGCTGGCCCGGCTGGAGGGCCTGCGCGCGCGGCCCGTGCCTTCCTACTTCTATGACCGCTGGCATCTGGACCTGGGTGCTCTGGAAGCTGCGGTGGGCCCCCGCACTCGTGCCGTCGTTGTGGTGAATCCGAACAATCCCACGGGACATTTCCTGTCCAAACCGGAATGGCACGGGCTCACGGACCTCTGCGCCCGGCACGGCCTGGCCCTCCTGGTGGACGAGGTCTTCGTGGACTACGGGCTCGAGGCCGCGGAGGATCACCTCCCCACGGCCCTGGCCGACGCCCAGCCGCCCTGTCCGGTCTTTCTGCTGTCGGGCCTCAGCAAGGTGGCGGCCCTGCCCCAGTTGAAGCTCGGCTGGATCGCCGTGCGGGGTCCCCAGGCCGCCGCGAACCTGGAGGCCCTCGCCTTCCTGGCGGACCAGTATCTCTCCGTGTCCTCCCCCGTGCAGGCCGCTGCGCCAGCGCTCCTGGCGTTGGCTCCCGGGATCCGAGCCCAGATACTCGGGCGCCTCCGCGCCAACCTCGCCACCCTGGATGCCGGGCTGGCGGCCCATCCCCGCCTTTCCAGGCTGCCCGTCGAGGGCGGCTGGTCCGTCCTGTTGCGCCGCCCCGCGGTGGATGGGGACGAGGCCTGCGCCCTGCGCCTGCTGGAAGCGGCCTCGGTCCTCGTCCATCCGGGCTCGTTCTTCGACCTGCCTGGCGACGGGCACCTGGTCCTGAGCCTCCTAACGCCGGACCCCCTTTTCCGTGACGGGCTGCGCCGCATCTTCCCCTTGCTTTAGAAGCCTGCATAATCACCGGATACCGATGAGCACACTCGCCTCCTGCCCCAGCTGCGGTGCCGCCCTGAGCTTCCGGCC
This sequence comes from Geothrix sp., assembly GCA_019449415.1. GTDB lineage: Bacteria > Acidobacteriota > Holophagae > Holophagales > Holophagaceae > Geothrix > Geothrix oryzae. The sequence continues at coordinate 93,204 of JAGRPP010000023.1, read as the reverse complement.
CGGGACCATGGTGGCCGTCTGCTCCTACTGCAAGGCCCTGGCCGCGCGACGGGACCGCGATCCCGAGCTGATCGGGAAGGTGGCCGATCTCGTGGATACGGGCTCCCCTCTGGGCCTGGGTGCCTCGGGGACCTTTGCGGGCAGGGCCTTCGCGCTGGCCGGCCGCGTACAGCTGAAACATCCCCTGGGCGGCGTGTGGAACGAGTGGTACCTCGCGCTCGATGACGGCCGCTGGGGCTGGCTGGCGGAGGCCCAGGGCCGCTTCTACCTCACCTTCACACAGGCCCCGCACGGCCCCCTGCCCCCCTTCGAGGGCCTGCAGGCTGGCGGCCTCGCCGACCTCGGACCCGACGGCCTCTGGACCGTGGGCGAGCTCAGCGAGGCGACCTTCCACAGCGCCGAGGGCGAGATTCCCTGGACCGTGGAGCCCGGGGCCACCTACCGTTTCGCGGATCTTTCCGGCCGCCACGGCGCCTTCGCCACCCTGGACTACAGCGAGGAACCCCCGCTGTTCTTCCTGGGCCGAGAGGTACCGCTGTCCGACCTCGGCATCCAAGGGGGCACGCGCAAGGCCCCCAAGGTGGGCACCCATAACCTCAACTGCCCCAAGTGTGGAGGTGCCCTGGCCCTGCGGGCGCCGGACCAGACACAGCGCGTGGGCTGCCCCAGCTGCGGCAGCCTGTTGTCCGCGGAGAATGGCAAGCTGGCCTTCCTGAAGAGCCTGAAGCAGCCCCATCAGGAGGTGGTGATCCCTCTGGGCGCCGAAGGCCTGCTGGAGGGCGAAAAAGTCACCTGCATCGGCCAGCTGCGGCGCAGCTGCACCCTCGAGGACACCACCTATCCCTGGACCGAATACCTGCTGCTGGACGGCCAGCAGGGCTTCCGCTGGCTGGTGCAGAGCGACGGCCACTGGAGCGTGGCCGTGGCCATGGCGCCCGGCGACCTCCCCCAGGCCCGCGACGGGCAGAAGAACCTGTCAGCCCTCGGCGCGGACTGGCGGCGGTTCCAGGATGTGGAAGCCGTCGTCGAGGGCGTGTGGGGCGAGTTCTACTGGCAGGTTGAGCAGGGCGAGCGGGTGCAGGTCACCGAGTTCGTCGCCCCGCCCCGCAGCCTCACCCGCGAGCGGCAGGCGCACCAAGGCGGTGGCGAGGAAGTGAACTGGAGCGTCTCCACCTACCTTGAGCCCGACGCGGTCTGGAAGGCCTTCAGGCTCCAGGGGACCCCTCCTCCGCCCACCGGCATCGCCTCCTTCCAGCCCAACCCCCACAAGGTCGCCTTGGCTAAGTCCGCCCTCTGGGTGGTGGGCGCCCTGGGCCTCCTGCTGGTGGGGGTGATGGTGGAATCCATGACCCACCGCAACCAGGAGCTGTTCCGCCGGCGGCTCGATCTGTTCGAGCTGGCCCACCTTCAGCCCACGGCTGCGGAGGCCCTCCGGAAGACCATCCCCGCTCGCCGACCGGCATCCGCCCCGACACCCGCACCGGCCCAGGCGGCGAACGGCCCTTCCGGCGAAGCCCAGGAGCCCGTCTTCTTTTCCGACCCCATCGAGATCAAGAACGGCTACCGCAACCTGGCCGTCACCCTCAGCGCCCCCGTCAACAACAGCTGGGTCGGGCTGGAGGGTGCCCTGGTGAGCGAGACCAGCGGCGTGGCGGAGTTCTTCCTCGTGGAATCCAGCTGGTACCACGGCGTGGATGGCGGTGAATCCTGGTCCGAGGGGGCGCAGGCCCAGACCGTCTTCCTGAGCGCGGTGCCTCCGGGCACCTATGTGCTGCGCCTGGCCCCCCAGTGGGACGGCCCCGTGCCTCCGGTCCGCGCCATCGAGGTGCAACTGCGCCAAGGCGTGATGCGGTGGCTCTACCCCGGCCTCGCCCTGGTGGCCATCCTCGTGGGCCCCCTGCTCATGGTCTTCCGGCTGGCGGCCTTCGAGAGCCGGCGCTGGCAGGAAAGCATGTACGCACCCAACAGCGGAGGCAGCTGATGCGGATCCTCTACCTGCTCTTCCTCGGCGGCGGCTTCAGCCTGATGATCGCCAACGGCTTCTTCGGCCGGGAGTTCTTCGGCCAGCGCCGCCGCGCCGATCTGCCGCCCAGCGTCCGCCAGACCCCAGGCGCCTACCGCACCTTCCTGCACAACAACGGCTTCCACGGAGGTAAGTGATGATCACGGACCAGCTGCTGCACCAGCTTCTCGTCGCCACCGTCTTCTCCGTCCTGGGCCTCGTCATCCTGGGCGTGGTGTGGCTCGTGCTCGTGAAGGTGCTTCCCTTCTCCCTCCGCAAGGAGATGGAGGATGACCAGAACACCGCCCTGGGCATCGTCCTCGGCTGCCTCATCCTCGGCATCAGCCTCATCATCGCCGCCGCGATCCATGGGTGAGGCGCCACAGCCCACGGGAGAGGTGCCGCAGCCGACGCTGAAGGCACCGCTGCTCTTCATCAGCGTGCTGCTCATCGCCAGTTGCGGACTGATCTACGAGTTGGTGGCGGGGACGCTGTCGAGCTACCTGCTGGGGGATTCGGTCACGCAGTTTTCCACGGTGATCGGGGTCTACCTCAGCGCCATGGGCCTGGGGTCATGGCTGTCGAAGTTCCTCCAGCGCGGCCTGGCCCGGCGCTTCGTGGACCTTGAGCTGGCCGTGGCGCTGGTGGGCGGTTTCTCGGCGCCCATCCTCTTCCAGGCCTTCGCCCACACCCACGCCTTCCGGGTGGTGCTCTACGGCGTGGTGATGGCCGTGGGCACCCTGGTGGGCCTCGAAATCCCCATTTTGATGCGCATCCTCAAGGATCAGGTGCGGTTCAAGGATCTGGTCGCGGGCGTCCTCACCCTCGACTACATCGGCGCCCTCTTCGCCTCCCTGCTCTTCCCGCTCCTGCTCATGCCCAAGCTGGGCCTGGTGCGCACCAGCCTGCTCTTCGGGCTGCTGAACGCGGCCGTGGGCCTCTGGTCTACGCACCTCCTGCAGTCCCAACTCGGCCCCACCCGGATGATCCGCCTGCGCTGCGCCGTGGTGATGGCCCTGCTGGCCGTGGGCCTGGTTTTCGCCGGAAAGTTCACCCTGGCGGTGGAGGAGGAGATCTTCGCCGACGAGATCGTCTACGCCAAGGACAGCGCCTACCAGCGCATCGTGCTCACCCGCGGCCGGGGCAGCTTCCAGCTCTTCCTGAACGGCAACCTGCAGTTCTCGTCGGCCGACGAGTACCGCTACCACGAAGCCCTTGTTCATCCGGCCTTCGGCGCCCGGCCCGAGGCGAAGCGGATCCTGATCTGCGGCGGCGGCGACGGCCTGGCCGTGCGGGAAGTGCTGAAGCACCCCTCCGTGCAGGAAGTGGTGCTGGTGGACCTGGATCCGGCCATGACCGACATGGCCAGGAACCAGGTCATGGTGCGCCAGCTCAACGGCGCGGCCCTGGACGATCCCCGCGTCAAGGTCGTCAATGCCGATGCCATGGTCTGGCTGCAGGAGACCCCGGGGCCCCCCTTCGACCTGGCCTTCGTGGACTTCCCGGATCCCAACACCTACGCCCTGGGGAAGCTCTACACCTCCCGGTTCTACCGCATCCTCCAGCGCCGCCTGACCGAGGAGGCGCTCGTGGCCGTGCAGAGCACTTCGCCCCTCATGGCCCGGCAATCCTTCTGGTGCATCGCCGCCACCATGGAGGCCTCGGGGCTGAAGGTGCGCCCCTACCACCTGGCCGTGCCCTCCTTCGGCGTGTGGGGCTTCGCCCTGGCCTCGAAACGCGACTTCGAGGTGCCCACGCGCGTGCTGCCGGGGCTGCGGCACCTGTCCGACGAAGCCACGGCTGCCATGTTCGCCTTCCCCAGGGACATGGACCGCGTGCCCGTGGAGGTGAACCGCCTCGACAACCAAGTGCTCGTCCACCTCTACACCCGGGAGTGGCGGCGGTGGTCGTGAGCCCCCGATCATGAAACGCCGCGACTTCCTGGCCGCCGGGGCCCTGTCGGCGGCGTCGCTGGCCTGCCGCAGGAAGCCCGAGTTCCCGTTCCAAGGCGAGCTTGTGGGGCCGGACCTTCCCCTCGGCCATTGGCTGCGGGGCGGCGCCTTCGCGGATCCCGAACGCTTCGAGCCCGTCTCCGTGCTGATCGTGGGCGGCGGGGTGGCGGGGCTCAGCGCCGCCTGGCGGCTGGCCGGCGGCGGCCTGGATGATTTCCGCGTCCTGGAGCTGGAGCCGGAGCCCGGTGGCACCTCGAGATCCAGCCGCAACCATGTGAGCGCCTTCCCCTGGGCCGCCCACTACCTGCCCGTGCCCGACCGCGGCAACCATGCCGTGCTGCGATTGCTGGACGAATGCGGCGTACTGGAGGGCTTCGACGCGAAGGGTGATCCGCGCTTCGCCGAGGAAGCCACCGTTCGCGCCCCCGAGGAACGCATCTTCGCCTACGGGCAGTGGTGGGAGGGCCTCTACCTGCGGGCGGGCGCCAGCCTGGAGGACGAACGCCAGTACCACGCCTTCTTCCGCGAGGTGGACCGTTGGGCCGCCTTCCGGGACGCCCGGGGCCGCCCCGCCTTCAGCATTCCCCGTTCCCGGTGCTCGGATGCGCCGGAGGCCCGGGCCCTGGATGGCCTCCCCTTCTCCGCGTGGCTCGATCAGCAGGGCTTCTCCTCACCGCGCCTGCGCTGGCTGCTGGACTACGCCTGCCGGGACGACTACGGCTCCCGCCTGGAGACCACCAGCGCCTGGGCGGGCCTCTTCTACTTCGCCGCCCGCAAGCAGGGCCCCGGCGAGGACTCGCGGCCCCTCCTCACCTGGCCCCAGGGTAACGGCTTCCTCGTCGACCACCTGCGCAGGGCCTGCGGGGATCGCCTGCGCTGCGGCACGATGGCCACCGCCATCCGCGAGGAGAAGGACGGTCTTCTCGTCACGGTCTGGGATGCGGCGAACCAGCGGCGCCTCGGCTGGAAGGCACAGCGGGTGATCTTCGCCGGGCCGCAGCATGTGGCCCGCCATGTGATCGAAGGCTTCGCCCCGGCGCGCCCGGCCTCGACCCGCATCCGCAACGCGCCCTGGCTGGTGGCCAACCTCACGCTCCGGGCCCGACCGAAGGAGACCGGCTTCCCCCTGGCCTGGGACAATGTCCTGCGGAACAGCGAAGCCCTGGGCTATGTGGTGGCCACCCACCAGAGCCTGAAGGACCATGGACCCACGGTCTGGACCTGGTACCGGCCCTTCGCCGGGGCCGACTGCGAGGCCGAGCGGGGACGCCTTCGCGCCATGGATTGGCCCGCCTGCGCCCGCATGGTGATGGACGACCTGCGCCCGGCCCATCCCGATCTGGAGGGACTGGTCACGCGCCTGGATGCGATGCGCTGGGGCCATGCCATGGTGCGCCCCGAGCCCGGGCTGCTCTGGGATCCGGCCTTCCTCGGCCTGTCCCGCCCCTTCGGCGCCATCCACTTCGCCCACACGGAACTCAGCGGCCTGGCCCTCTTCGAGGAGGCCCAGGACCACGGCCTCCGTGCGGCGGAAGAGGTGCTAGCGGCCCTGGGCCGCCGCGGCGGCAGCTGGCGCTGACGGCTCCTGGATCCGCTCCTCCAACGAGACCGCTCCCTGGGCAGACACCCGCACGATCCAGAGGCGGTCGTAGGTATCAAGGGTCCAGTAGGGCAGGGGCCCTTTCACGCCCAGCCCCCGGGCCACCTTCTTCACCAGGTCGTGGTGCCAGCACACGATCACCGTGCGGCCCCGATGATCACGCAGGAGCTCGGCGGCCAGGGCCTCGCTCCCGTCCTTGGACCGCACCAGCGGGACCATGCCGAGCTTCGCCGCCAGCGGTGCGAGGGTCTGCTGGGTGCGCCGCAGGTCCGAAGTGTAGAGCGCCGCGGGCCGGAAGCCCTCCAGCAGCGGCACCAGGGCCTGGGCCCGGCGCAGGCCCGCCTCGGCCAGGGGCGAATCCGCATCGAAGAGCGATTGGCGCTCCGCGTGGCGGAGCAGCACCACCGTCAGGTCCTGCGTCAGAACCTGGGCGCCCAGGTTCACCGCCAGGGCGAGCAGGCAGACGAAGAGGATTCCGCGGCGATGGCGCAACACAGGCATAGAGGCTCCGATCTTCCAGCCTAGCGGGTTGGGCACGGGACTGTGACGACCGGCACATGCCCACGCCTGCGGGCGGATCATCGGGCCACCTGTATCCATCGTTTTTCTCACAGGGCCCCAGCGCCCGGTGGAAGACCGCCGACTCTACGGTGTGCTAACACCATTCATTGTTTTCTTTATGCATTATTTGGAATGTCTTTATTTTTCTTGACGCTCCTCTCCCCGGGGCGTGGCATGGAGGCCCAACACCCTACCCAAAGTCGATTCCACCTCCTCAGAGGAACAATCGATGTCCATGACCGAGGTTTCCCCTCTCAAACCCGCTGCAGCCGAAGGCCTGTCGAGTTCACTCGAGGTCCGCTTGGCTGTCCTGGCGGAGCAGGTCCGGCACCTGGAGGTCCGGGTCTCCGCCCTGGAATCCTCGGTGCCCGACCACCCCGGGATTCCGGCAGCCCTGGTCCTGGAACCCACCCTGGAACCCGCCCTGGTCCCGCCCGCCCTGCCCAGCCCGACTCACTTCGTGGGGCTCATCGGCCGCGTCTGCCTCATCCTGGGTGGCGCCACCTTCATCCGGGCCCTCGTGGATGCGGGCACCCTCCATCGCGGCTGGGGCGTGGCGTTGGGCCTGGGCTACGCCCTGACCTGGGCACTGCTCGCCGACCGCGGCAAGCACCCCCTGGATGCAGCCTTCCACGCCCTTGCCTCCATCCTCATCGCCTATCCGCTGATCGTGGAATCGACCACCCGGTTCGGCATCCTGGCGCCCGGCCCCGCGGCTCTCCTCCTCCTCGCCGTCACCGGCCTGCATGGCGCCGTGGCCTGGCGCCGGGATCTCCAGCCCATCATCTGGACCGCGACCTTCGCCTCCCTGGGGGCGGGCTTCGCCATGATGGCGATCCGCCAGGCCATCGAACCCTTCGCCGTGGCGTTCCTCCTGCTGGGGGTGGCGACCCTGTGGCTCACCTACGGGCGGCGGTGGCACGGCCTGCGCTGGCCCACCGCCCTCGCCGCGGATCTCGGCGTGCTGATCCTCGTCCTGCTGGCCGCCTGGCCCGGGGGACCGCCCGAGGCCTATCGCAGGATCTCCCCGAACCGTGCCATGGTCCTGGCCCTGGCCCTGGCCGCCCTCTACATCGGCAGTTTCGCGGGGCGGATGCTTCAGCGGCGTCGCGTGGTCAATGTCTTTGAATCCGTGCAGACGGCCGTCGTGCTGCTGGTGGGCTTCGGGGGCGCCGTCCGCATCGCACTGGCCTCGGGATCGGGCGCGGCCCTGCTCGGGGGCGGCGTCTCGCTGGCGGGCATGGGCTGCTACGCCGCCGCAGCCCCTTTTGCGGAGGATCAGGAGGAGACGCGCGCCAATTTCAACTTCTTCACCTTCCTAGCCCTCATTTTCCTCCTGCTGGGGGGCCCCATCGTCCTGCCGCTGCCCCTGTTCGCCGTCTTCAGCGGGGTCCTGGGGCTGGCGGCCATGCTGGCAGGGCTGCGCCTGCGCAGGGCCGTCCTCATCCTGCAGAGCGCGATCTACCTCATCGCCTCATCCGCCGCCTCGGGGCTCGCCCTCTGGTCGTTCCGCGCCTTCCTCGATCCCGCCGGGGCCGCCGCCCGCCTGCCCCTCGCCGGTCTCGCCAGCCTGGCGGCCCTGACGGCCACCCTGGCGCTGTTCCTGCTGCGTCGCCCCCCCGATCCCATCGCGGCCCGCATGCGGCCCCCCGTGCTGGTGCTCGGGGCGCTGGCCGCCGCGGGCTTCGGAGCGCTGGTGATCTGGGGCTGTTGCGGGGCGTTCGCCCGGGGTGCTTCCGACACCGGCACCCTGGCCGTCGCCCGCACGGGGGTGCTGTCGGCCCTGGCCATCGCCCTGGCCTGGCTCGGGCGTCGGCTCCCCATCCTCGAGCTACGGTGGCTGGTCTACCCGATGCTCGTCCTCACCGCCCTGAAATTCCTGTTCGAAGACCTGGCCGTGGGCCGTCCGCTGACCCTCTTCCTGGCCTTCATGTTCTTCGGGACGACGCTCATCCTCGCGCCCCGCCTGCTGAAGGTGAACCGATGAAAGAACTTCTGCTCCGTCGCCTCTCGCCCCCCGCCCGGACGGCGGGGCTCCTGGTCATCCTGGGGCTGGCCGCCCTGGCGAACCCTCCCGCTCCGCCATCAACGCCCCGCCCGACGCCGCCCAGCGCAGTGGCCCAGGAGGGCATCCAGGTGCCCAAGCCCCCCTTCAGCGAGGGCATCTTCCCCTGCTCCTCCTGCCACGACGGCAAGTCCATGAAGGTGAACCCTCAGCGCCGGGAGCTCACGGGCATGCACGGGGACATCGTCCTCTACCACGGCCCGGAAAGCCGCTGGTGCCTGGACTGCCACGACCCGGCGAACCGGGACCACCTGCGCCTCGCCAGCGGGGAGCGGATCGGGTTCGACACCTCGTACCAGCTCTGCGGCCAGTGTCATGGCGACAAGTTCCGCGACTGGCGCGTGGGCGTCCACGGAAAGCGCACCGGCAGCTGGAACGGCGCCAAGCAGTATCTGCTCTGCGTGAATTGCCACAACCCCCACTCGCCGCGGTTCCAGGCGCTGAAGCCCATGCCTCCACCCACCCGGCCCGAACAGATCCAAGCCCGGAAGGGGGGTGCCCGATGACGGCCCATGAACCCATCCAGCCCGCCGAGGGCTGCGCCTCTTCCGCCTCGGGCGGTGGCAGCCGCCGCGAGTTTCTCGGCACGGCCGTGGCCGCTGTGGCGACGGCCCTCACGGGGTGCGGGAAGCTCAGCCACGAAGAGTTCCTCCAGCACAACTTCCGTGAACTATCCAAGGACGAAGTCCGCGAGGTCATCGCGCGCCTCGAGAAGGAGTACAAGGAGAAGTACGGCCGTGAGGTCAAGGTCGCCACCACGGCGCCCCTGCCCGGAGTGATCTTCGGCTACGCGCTGGATCTCAGCCGCTGCATCGGCTGCCGCCGCTGCGTCCACGCCTGCGTGAAGGAGAACAACCAGTCGCGGAGCCCTGAGGTGCAGTGGATCCGCGTCCTCGAACTGGAGAAGGAGGAGGGCGTCAACCTCCAGCACGCGGAACAGTACTACGATCCCGCGGAGGTTCCCCGCGAAGGCCACTTCTACATGCCAGTCCAGTGCCAGCAGTGCAAGAAGCCGCCCTGCGTGAAGGTCTGCCCCGTGGGCGCCACCTGGCGCGAGAAGGACGGCATCACGGTCGTGGACTACAACTGGTGCATCGGCTGCCGCTATTGCATGGCCGCCTGCCCCTACGGCGCCCGCCACTTCAACTGGGGCGAGCCGAACCTGCCCCCGGACCAGGTCAATCCCGACACCCACTACCTCGGCAACCGCCCGCGGCCCAAGGGCGTCGTCGAGAAGTGCACCTTCTGCATCCAGCGCACCCGCAAGGGCCTCTACCCGGCCTGCGTGGAGATCTGCCCCACGGGCTCGCGCAAGTTCGGCAACCTGCTCGACAAGACCAGCGAGATCCGCTATGTCCTCGAAAACAAGCGTGTCTTCAAGCTCAAGGAAGAACTGAACACTCAACCCAACTTCTTCTACTTCTACGGAGTCTGAGGCCATGCTGCGGAACTTCTGGCAGTTCATCACCGACACGCTCCGGCTCATCACCCGGGGCAACCGCTACTACTACGCCTGGATCGGCTTCCTGCTGCTGCTCATCGCCATCGGCACCGGCGCCTACATCGGCCAGGTGAACGACGGCCTCATCGTCACGCGGATGCGGGACCAGGTGTCCTGGGGCTTCTACATCGGCAACTTCACCTTCCTGGTGGGGGTGGCCGCGGCGGCCATCATGCTGGTCATCCCGGCCTATGTCTACGACTGGGAGCCCATCAAGGAGATCACCATCCTTGGCGAGATGCTGGCCATCAGCGCCCTCATCATGTGCCTGGGCTTCGTGATGGTGGACATCGGCCGGCCGGACCGTTTCTGGCACATCATCCCGCTGGTGGGCCGCCTGAACTGGCCCCAGTCCATGCTGGCCTGGGATGTGATCGTGCTGAACCTCTACCTTCTCCTCAACTGGTTCGTGGTCACCTACCTGCTCTTCTGCGCCTACACCGACCGGCACTATGTGAAGAAGCTCGTGCTTCCCCTCGTGCTGCTCTCCATTCCCATGGCCGTGAGCATCCACACCGTGACGGCCTACCTCTACAACGGCCTGGCGGCGCGGCCCTTCTGGAACTCCGCCATCCTCGCGCCGCGGTTCCTGGCGTCCGCCTTCTGCTCGGGGCCCGCCATCCTCCTCATCCTTCTCCAGGTATTGCGGAAGACCACCAAGCTCAGCATCAAGGACGAGGCCATCTTCAAGATCGCGGAGCTGATGGCCTACACCATGGGCTTCAACCTGTTCCTGACGGCCGCCGAGGCCTTCAAGGAGCTCTACTCCGGCACTGAGCACATGGTGTACTTCCAGTACCTGCTGTTCGGCCTCAAGGGCCACACCACCCTGGTGCCCTTCGCCTGGGCCTCGATCCTCTGCGGACTGGCCGCTTTCATCCTGTTCCTCGTGCCCCGGTTCCGCACCAACTGGACATTGCTCAACTTGGGTTGTGTCCTGATCTACGCCAGCGTCTACATCGAGAAGGGCATGGGGCTCATCATCCCCGGCCTCACGCCGGATGCGCTGGGGGAGATCTATGTCTACCGCCCCTCCTACACGGAGGTCGCCGTGGCCGCCGGCATCTTCGCCATCGGCTTCCTGGTCTTCACGCTCATGCTCAAGGCCGCCGTACCCATGATGCTGGGCGAGTTCACCCTCACCCGGGGACGGAAGCCCCTTGACGCGCCGGAGGCCGACCCGATCTGAACCCGCCCATCGGCCCTCGCCACGGGTCAGATCCCCGGATCCTCGTCCGGGGCCTCGTCGGGGTTCGCCTCGAGGATGGCCCGGAACTTCTCCAGGTTCGCCAGGAACAAGTCCACCAGCCGCGGATCGAAATGGACACCGCGCCCCTTCCGGATCAACTCGATGACCTGGTCCTCGGGCCAGGAGTCCTTGTAGTGGCGGCGGCTGCTGGCCGCATCGTAGACATCCACCAGCGTCGTGATGCGCGCCTCCATGGGGATGGCCTCGCCCTTCAAGCCCTTCGGGTAGCCCGTGCCGTCCCACTTCTCGTGGTGGCCGATGGCGATGCGCGCGCCCATCTGGATGAAGGGCACCGTCGAGCCCTTGAGGATGGCCGCACCCATGCTGGTGTGCCGCTTCATGGCAACCCATTCCCCCTCATCCAGGGAGCCCGGCTTCTGGAGGATGGCGTCGGGCACGCCGATCTTGCCGATGTCGTGCATGGGGGCGGCGGATTGGATGGTGTCGATGCCCTGGTGGTCCCAGCCCAGCAGCCGCGCCATCTCCGCCGCATAGAGGCCGATGCGGCGGACATGCATGCCCGTCTCGTTGTCGCGGTGCTCGGTTGCCGCGATGAGGCGGAGGGCGATCTCCTCGCGGGAGGCGCGGATTTCCAGGGTCTGCTCCCGCACCTTCTGGGCGAGCTGGGCCTCGCGGTCGCGGAAGGCGATCTCCAGCATCCGGCGGCGCAGGGCCGCATTGACCTGCACCAGGATCTCCCGGGGCTGGAAGGGCTTCAGCACATACCCGAAGGCCCCCTGCTGCAGGCACTCGATGGCCGTTTCCGCATCTTCCATGGAACTCACCATCAGCACGGAGATCTCCGGGATCTGCGGCTGGAGGGCCTTGACCAGGTCCAGTCCCGAGGCTCCCGGCATCTGGATGTCGCAGAGCACCAGATCGGCAGGCTCCTCTTCGAGGGCCCGCAGCGCATGGGGGACATCCTCTGCATCCCGGCAGTGATAGCCGGCCTTGGTGAGGATGCGCTGGAGGGAGAGGCGGATGATGGGCAGGTCATCCACGATCAGGATGCGGACCCGCCCCGGCACCACCTGGATCTCTTCGCCCATGCGCCTCCCCTGACTCCCTGCCCAGCGGCCCCTTGGATGGATGACTGTCGTCGGAAATCATCGCACAGGCAGAAAAAACCCGGATAACCTCATCCGGGCCCGTCTTTGATTTTGTGGCCGAACCCAAGACTCAGCGGGCCCATTCCAGGGAATCGCGCTTGGCCGTGTAGTGGGCGCCCAGGTCGAGGACGATGGCCCGCTCGCAGAGCTCCAGGGCGGCGTGGAAATCCCCCAGCTCGCTCTGGGCCTGGATGCCCCGCTCGAAGCAGGTCATCCCCTCCAGCAGCCGCCGGTATTCGTGGGGGAAGGCGGCCTCCAGGTCGGCCAGGTAGCCCAGCGCCTGGCCCACGGATTCGACACAGGCCTCCCACTGGCCGCACTGGGCCTGGGCCTCGGCCATCAGGTCGTAGGCAATGCCCTTGACCGCGTTGGGCAGGCTGGCCTGGCTTTCGAAAGTCCGACGCAGGTACTTCAGGGCGGACTCGGGGCCGCTGAAGGCCGCCTCCCGATGACCCGCCAGCAGGTCCTCCAGGGTGTCCTTCACCGACTTGCGGACGGGTTCGTTGCGCTTGGCCATGGTTATCCGGACAAAAAACATTCACCGCAGAGGACGCGGTTAACGATCATTCGTATTCGATGGTCGCCGGGGGCTTGGAGGTGATGTCGTAGACCACGCGGTTGATGCCCTTCACTTCGCGGACGATGCGCTGGGCGATGCGATCCAGCAGTTCGTGGGGCAGGCGCGCCCAGTCGGCGGTCATGAAGTCCTCGCTGGTCACGGCGCGGAGGGCGCACATCCACTCGAAGGTGCGCTCGTCGCCCATGATGCCCACGGTCTGTACCGGCAGCAGCACCGCGAAGGCCTGGCTGGTCTTGCGGTACCAGCCGCTCTCCTTCAGTTCCTGCATGAAGATGGCGTCGGCGTTCTGGAGGATGGTCGCCCGCTCGCGGGTGATGGCGCCCGGCAGGCGCACGGCGAGGCCCGGCCCCGGGAAGGGGTGCCGCTGGTTCATTTCTTCCGGCAGGCCCAGCGCCAGACCCGTGGCCCGCACCTCATCCTTGAACAACTCGCGCAGGGGCTCCACCAGCTTCAGCTTCATGCGCTCCGGCAGGCCGCCCACATTGTGGTGGGACTTCACCAGGATGGCCCCGCCGATGCCGCTGGATTCGATGACATCCGGGTAGGTGGTGCCCTGGCCCAGGAAGTCGGCCTTCACCTTGCCGGCTTCGCGCTCGAAGACCTCGATGAACTTGCCGCCGATGATCTTCCGCTTCTGCTCGGGATCGGTGACACCCGCCAGGGCGCCCAGGAACTCCTCGGAGGCATCGACCCAGATCACATTGAGCTCGAAAGGCGCGAAGTAGGCCTGCACCTGCTTCATCTCGTCTTTGCGCATGAGACCGTGGTCCACGAACACGCAGGTCAGCTGCTTTCCGATGGCCTTGTGCAGCAGCAGGGCCGCCACGCTGGAGTCCACGCCGCCGCTGAGGCCCAGCACCACCGTGCCCTGCCCCACCTGCTCGCGGATGGCCTTCACCTTCTCCTCGATGAAGTTGCCGGCGTTCCAGTCCAGGCTCATGCCGCAGTGCCGGAGGAAGTTCAGCAGCAGGGGCGTGCCCTGGGTGCTGTGGGTGACCTCCGGGTGGAACTGGAGGCAGTAGATCCCGCGCTTCGGATCTTCCATGGCCGCCACGGGCACGCTGGGGGTTTTCGCCGTGACCGTGAAGCCGGCCGGCGCGGCTTCCACATGGTCACCGTGGCTCATCCACACCTGCTGGGCGTGGGGCAGCCCCGCGAAGAGCATGGAGTGCTCGGGCATGGCCTGGATCTCGGCCTTGCCGTACTCGCGGCTGGTGGATCGATGCAGCTGGCCGCCCAGGTTGCGGGCCAGGAGCTGCTGGCCGTAGCAGATCCCCAGGATCGGCACGCCGAGCTCGAGGATGGCCGGGTCCAGGTCTGGCGCGCCGGGCTCCAGCACCGAATTCGGCCCACCTGACAGGATCACGCCCTTGAGGTCCGCCCCGGCGATCTCCGACGCCGTGGTGCCGGAGTTGTAGACGAGCCCGAAAGCCCCCAGCTCCCGCAGCCGCCGGGTGATGAGCCGCGTGTACTGGCTGCCGTAGTCGATGATCGCAATGCGTTCGTGGTGCATGGAGGCCTCTTGAAAGCTTTTTAACCGCAGAGATCGCAGAGAGCGCGGAGAAAAGAATGAAAACCTCTGTGGCCCCTGCGGCCTCTGTGGTTGAACCGTCCTATTGCCAAAGGCTGAAGTCCGCCACGCGCAGGAAGGCCTGGCGCAGGCGGTGGAGCAGGCTGAGGCGGGCGGCGCGGAGGGCCGGGTCGTCGCACTTCACCATGACGGCATTGAAGAAGGCTTCCAGGGGCTGGGCCAGGTCGGCCAGGGCGGCCAGCAGCCCTTTCTGGTCGGCGATGTTTTCGAGTTTCGCCAGGTGCTCTGCCAATTCCTTTTCTTCGGCCTGTGTCAGCAGGCCGCAATCGAAGCGCTCAGCCGGCGTTTCGTCCTTCAGGATGTTCCCGATGCGCTTGGCGCTCTGGGCCAATGACGCGAACCGGGGATCCTCCGCAAAGGCCGACAGCGCCTCGCACCGTGCCTTGAGATCCGGCAGGTCCTCCCAGCCCGCGGCCAGGGCCGAGCGGCGGACCGAACCCGCGTACCCAGCCACTTCCAGCTGGTAGGCCACACGATCCTTGAAGAACGCCAGTAGCGCCTCGGCGGTTTCGGCCTCGGGCTTGGTGGCCTTGGTGCCCACGGCCCGGAGGGCGGCGGCGATGAGATCGGCAGGCGGGAGCGCCCACCCCTGTTCCCATAGGATCCGCACGATGCCCTGCCCCGCCCGGCGCAGGGCGAGGGGATCCTTGGAACCGCTGGGGATGAGGCCCACTGCAAAGCAGCCGGCGACGGTGTCGAGCTTGTCGCTGAGGGATAGCAGGCAGCCCAGGGGCGTGTCGGGAATGGCATCGTCGGCGCCCACCGGCCGGTAGTGCTCCTTCACGGCCTTCCAGACCTCCTCGGGGGCGCCTTCACCCTTGAGGTATTCGCCACCCATGACGCCCTGCAGTTCCGGGAACTCGCCGACCATGAGGGTGCGCAGATCGCACTTCGCCATGCGCGCCGCTTCCAGAGCGCGGTTGATGTGGTCGTCGTCATCTGAGAGGCGCGAAGCCAGGTTCTTCACCAAGGCCACCACGCGCCCGGTCTTGTCGTGGTAGCTGCCCAGCTCCCGCTGGAAAGTCAGGGCCTTCAACTTCTCCAGGCGGTCGGACAGGGGATGCTTGCGGTCCTCCGCAAAGAAGAACCGCGCGTCGTACAGCCGCGCCTTCAGCACCCACTCGTTGCCGGCCTTCACGAAGCCCTCGGGATCATCCGTGCGGTTGGCGGCCGTGAGGAAGAAGGGCAGCAGCGCGCCGTCCGCCCCCTCGATGCAGAAGCTCTTCTGGTGCTCGCGCAGGCTGGTGACCAGCACCTCCTTGGGCAGCTCCAGGAAGTCAGCGGGAAATTCGCCCCGCACGATCATCGGGAACTCCACGATCTCAGCCAGGGTGTCCAGCAGCTCCGCATCGGCCACCACACGGCCGCCCACCTTGCCCGCCAGATCCTCCAGCTGCTCCGCCATGCGGGCACGGCGGACCTCGACGCTGACCACGATACCCGCAGTCTCCAGGGCCGTCTCGTAGGCCCCGGGCGTGGCGATGTTCACCGGCTCGGGGTGCTGGCGGTGATACAGGCGATGGCCCCAGGTGGTGTGGGAGGCCGTGACCCCGTCCACGGTGATGGGCACCACTTCCTCTCCGAAGAGGCAGAGGATGTTGCGGATGGGACGCACGAATTCGAAGTCCGACTTGCCCCAGCGCATGGCCTTGGGCACATGCAGCCCGGCGATGAGCCCCGGCAGGGCCTCCGCCAGCAGCTCCACCGTGGGGCGCCCCTGCTTCGTGACCGTCACCACGGCACAAGCTTCCTTCTTGCCCGCCGGTTGTTCGAAGCGCACCGCGCTGAAATCCACGCCCCACTTCTCCGCGAACTTCTGCCCCTGGATGGTGGGCTGACCGTCCGCATCCACGCACATGCGCTGGGGCGGGCCCACTTGGATCTCTGATTGGCTAGGCTGAGTTGCAAGAACCCCTGATACGAACCAAGAGATTTTTCTTGGGCTGAAGTGACAGGTATGAGGCGCAGCAACAGGAGCGACAACACCCTCAAACCGAGTCTTCTCCCGTACTGATCCTGGATAAAGACCTTCAAACAACAGGAAGTTATCTAAGGCCTTGTCGAAGTGCTCGCTTAGATCCCTCAGAAACCGCGCCGGAATCTCCTCGCAGTGCAACTCCAGTAGAAAGGTCTTGGTGCTCATTTCGCACCCCCCTTCCCTGCAGCCACGGCATCTTTCTCTGCGCCCTCTGCGGTTAACACCTTTGCCGTTTCATGTTCCAGATAGGCCTTCGCGCACCCACACGCCAGGTCGCGCACGCGCTTGATGATGCCGGGGCGCTCGGTGGTGCTCACGGCGCCGCGGGCGTCCAGCACATTGAAGGTGTGGCTCATCTTGAGGGCCTGTTCGTAGGCGCTGAGGAAGTGGCCGTGGTCCTTGAGCAGCCGCCAGCCCTCCTTCTCGAAGGCGTCGAAGAGCGTGCGGTGCAGGTCCAGGTCCGCGTGCTCGAAGCTGTAGGCGCTGAGCTCGAATTCCTCGCGCTGGCGCATCTGGCCGTAGGTCACGGGGAACACCCCGTCATCGGTCTTCACCTCGCCGTGCACCAGGTCGAAGATGTTGTCGTAGCCGCCCAGGAACATGCAGATGCGCTCGATGCCGTAGGTCAGTTCGGCGCTCACGGGGCGGCAATCGAGGCCGCCCACCTGCTGGAAGTAGGTGAACTGGCTGATCTCCATGCCATCCAGCACCACCTGCCAGCCCACGCCCCAGGCGCCCAGGGTCGGGGATTCCCAGTTGTCCTCCTCGAAGCGGAGGTCGTGCTTCGAGAGGTCGATGCCCAGGGCCTCGAGGCTTTCGATGTAGAGATCCTGCACCTTCGCGGGGCTGGGCTTGAGGATCACCTGGAACTGCAGGTGCTTGTAGACGCGGAAGGGGTTCTCGCCGTAGCGGCCGTCGGCCGGGCGCCGCGAAGGCTCCACATAGGCCACATTCCAGGGCTTGGCGCCCAGGGCGCCGAAGAAGGTGAGCGGGTTCATGGTGCCCGCGCCCTTTTCCAGATCGTAGGGCTGGCCGATGAGACAGCCCCGATCGGCCCAGAACCGCTGGAGGCGGAGGATCAGTTCCTGGATGTGCATGGGGGCTCGCCAAAACGAGCATTGTAGCGGGTTTTCACCATTTCGTTAAGCTGGAGGCATGGTGATCCGCCCTGCCCTTCCCGCTGACGCCCAGGCCCTGGCGGTTCTCGGCGAACGCCTGTGGCGCGAGACCTATGCCGGCCTCATCCCCGCATCGAACCTGGAGCTGCACCTGGCGAAGACCTTCGGACTGAGCCACCAGGCCGCCGAGCTGGCCGATCCCGCCTACCGGGCGCTGGTGATCGAGGAGGGGGACGCCCTTCTGGGCTATACCCTCCTCCGGGCCGGCGGACCGACGGAGGAGAGAGCCTCTTTCCACTTCGTCAATCCTCTTGAGGTGGTGCGGTTCTATGTGGATGCCTCCCTGCATGGCCGCGGCGCATCCCAGGCCCTGATGACCGCCGTACTGAACCATGCGACTTCAGAGGGCCACGATGGCGTCTGGCTGCAGGTCTGGGAGCAGAACCCCCGCGCCATCCGCTTCTACGCCAAGGCCGGCTTCGCGGATGCCGGAGAGGCGACCTTCCGCGTGGGCGAGCAGGTGGACCGCGACCGGATGCTGGTGCACGACTTGATGATCCGTCCACTGTGATGGCCGTCCGGCCGACACCTTGCTAGAATCCCGGTTTCCCGGGGATCCGCATGACCCGAAAAATCGCACTCCTGGCCATCGGCGGCAACGCGCTTCACTCGGCATCCGCTGCGCGGATACGCGAGACGCCTGATCACGCCCGGAGCCCGCGATGAACCAGCGTCGGATCGCGCTATTGGCGATAGGTGGCAATGCCCTTCTCAAGGAGAAGGAACGCGGGCTGCAGGAGGAGCAGCTGGAGAACGCCCGGGAGACGGCGGAGATGCTGGCGCGGGTGGTGGCCGAGGGCTACGCCCTCTGCGTGGTGCACGGCAACGGGCCCCAGGTGGGCAACTTGCTCATCCAGCAGGAAGCCGGTTCGGGCCAGATTCCTCCCTACAGCCTGGACATCTGCGGCGCCATGACCCAGGGCTCCATGGGCTACATGCTGGAGCGCATGCTCATCAACCGCCTGCGCTTCATGAAGCTCGACGCACCCGTCACCTCCGTGCTCACCGAGGTGGTGGTGGACAAGGAGGACAAGGGTTTCCAGGACCCGACGAAGCCCGTGGGCCCCTTCTACCCCGAGTTCCGCGCGCTGGAGCTGATGCGGTCCAAGCGCTGGAAGATGAAGGAGGATTCGGGCCGCGGCTGGCGCAAGGTGGTGCCTTCGCCCAAGCCCATCGAGATCGTCCAGCTTGACGCCATCAAGACCCTGTTGCAGTCCGGGAGCTCCGTGATCGCCGGCGGCGGCGGCGGCATCCCCGTGATCCGCGATGCCAGCGGCCTGTTGGTGGGCGTGGAGGCCGTCATCGACAAGGACCGCCTCAGCGCCCTGCTGGCGGCCCAGCTCGGCGCCGACCTCTTCATCATCCTCACGGGCGTGGCCAAGGTGGCCCTGGATTTCGGGAAGCCCACCCAGCGGTGGATGGATCGCATCACCGCCAGCGAGGCCCGGAAGCATCTGGCCGAAGGCCAGTTCCCGCCGGGCAGCATGGGTCCCAAGATCGAAAGCGCCCTGTCCTACCTCGACGGCGGCGGCCACGAGGTGCTCATCACCACCGCCGAGGCCCTGGCCACGGAGGATCCGGCGACCGTGGGCACGCGCATCGTGCGGGACTGACCTCCAGGAGCCAACCATGTACGCGATGATCATCGTCCGCTACCGCCGCCCCCTGCCCGAGATCGAGGCCGTCACGGAGGCGCACCGCGCCTACCTCCGGACGCTCCAGGAGCAAGGCATCCTGGTGGCCTCCGGCCCGCTGGATCCCCGATTCGGCGGCATGTGGCTGGTGCGGGTCCAGGATGAGAATCCCCTGGCGGACCTGGATGCCCTCCGCGACGGCGATCCCTTCCATCAGCACGGCCTGGCCAACTATGAGCTGTTGCCCTGGAAGGTGATGCAGGGCAAGGAAGGGTTCGACCGGATCTAGGCGCCTACGAGGTGGAAGGCCCCGCCGGCCAAATGTCGAGGTCGGCGATCTTCTTCTGGATCTCCTTCATGCTGAAGGGCTTCCGCAGGCTGGCCACGCCGGGGTGCTCCTCCAGCAGCGGCGCGATCTCCTGGTCGCTATAGCCCGTGGCCATGAGCACCGCCAGGCCGGGCCGGAGATCCCGGATGCGAGGCAGGGTTTCCGGGCCGCTCAGGCCCGGCATGTTCATGTCGAGGATCACCAGATCCACCGGAAGGCCGCCCTGCAGGAGCCGGAGTGCCGCCTGGCCCTCGGGTGCGGTGGTCACGGCATGGCCCAGCATTTCCAGCATGGGCGCCACCGATTCCCGGATCAGCTCGTCATCATCCACCAGCAGCACCTTCAGCGGGGCCTGCTCGGGCTTCGGCAGGACCTGGGCAGCCGACGGGAGAGGGGCCGGCCGCTCCACCCGGTGGGCAGGGAAGCGGAGGATGGCTTCGGTGCCCTCCCCTGGCTGGCTGAGCAGTTCCAAGGCCCCGTCATGGGCCTTCATGGTGCCGTAGACCATCGCCAGCCCCAGGCCAGTGCCCTTCCCTTGCGGCTTGGTGGTGAAGAAGGGCTCCATGGCCCGGGCCAACACCTCCGGGCTCATGCCCTGGCCCGTGTCCTTCACGCGCAGCTCCAGGCCGCCATCGGCGGTCTCCCGCGTCGAGATGTGGAGGACGCCGCCGCCGGGCATGGCGTCCATGGCATTCACGCAGAGGTTCATGAGCGCATGGCTCAGCGCCCCGTTGTCGCCCCGCACCAGCCCGAGCCCGTCCCGGAGGTCCATCCGGAGCTGGACGCGCTTGAGCATGGTGTAGCTCAGGAGGTGGCTCATCTCGGTGACCAGGCCATTGAGGTCGATGAGCTGCTCCTCCTGAAGATCCTTGTGGGCAAAGTAGAGGAGGCTCTTGACCACGCCGCGCCCGCGGAGGCAGGCGCTCATGATCGTGTCGAGGTTCTTCGCCGAAGAGGAGAAGGGATCCGCCGCTTCCCGCAGCGTGGAGGCCAAGCCCAGGATGGCCCCCAGCACATTGTTCATGTCGTGGGCCACGCCGCCGGCCAGGCTGCCGAGGCTCTCGAGCTTCTGCGACTGATGGAGCTGGGCTTCCAGGGCGCGGCGCTCCTCCTCGTCGCGCTTCCGCTGGGTGATGTCTTCCTTGATGGCGATGTAGCTGGTGAGGATGCCCGCCTCGTCCCGGACCGGGGCGATGGTGGCCCGTTCGTAGTACGGCTCGCCCCCCTTCTTGAGGTTCTCGAACTCGCCCACCCACACCTCGCCGCGCGCCAGGGTCTCCCACATCTGCTGATAGTGCTCGGGCGGCGTGACGAGGGATTTCAGGATGCGGGGATTCTGCCCGAGGGCCTCCGCGGCCGAGTAGCCGGTGATCGCCGTGAAGGCGGGATTGATGTACTCGATGGTCCCCTGGGGGTCGGTGATCACGATGGACAGCGGATTCTGCTCCACCGCCACGGAGATCTTGCGCAGTTTGGCTTCCGATTCGCGCCGCCGATCCTCGCCTGCCAGGTGATCCAGGGCGAAGGAGACATCGCCGGCCGCCTCCTCCAGGAGCGCCACTTCATGGGCGCCGAAGAAATCCTTCTCCGAGGAATAGACCATCAGCGCTGCACAGACCTCCCCCGCCAGCCGGATGGGGAAGGCCGCCGAGGCCGCGTAGCCGCACCGGACGGCGGCCGCATGCCAGGGGGCCGAGGTAGAGGTGCCCAGGAAGTCATTCATCACGCAGGGGCGCCCTTCGCGGATGGCCGTGCCGGTGGCCCCGCGGCCCAGGGGCGTGTCGTCGCTGCGGATCTGCAGGCCGTCGAGGTAGCCGTGGGCGTCTCCGTACTGGTTGAGCACCCGGACCTCGTGGGTCGAGGGGTCGTCCCAGCCGATCCAGGCCATGCTGAACTGCCCGAACACCACCATCACTTCGCAGATCTTGGCGAGCAGCGTCTCGCGCGTGGGGGACCAGACGATGGCCTGGTTCACTTGGCTCAGGGCGGCGTAGAGCTGGGTCAGTCGCTCGAGCTGGCGGGCCTGGGCCCGGGCTTCGGTGATGTCCTGGATGACGCCCCGCAGGGCCACCGGCTGCCCCGCCTCGTTCCAGAGGAGCTCCCCCGCCCCGTGGACCCAGCGCGGCTCGCCATCCGAGATGCGGACGATGGGGTAGTCGAGATCGAAGGGTTCATGCCGTTCGATGATCCCGGCCACATAGGCGTGCATCTGCTCCTGGAAGGCGGGAGCCACGATGCGCGTCCAGCCCGTGAGGTCCCGCGGATAGCTGGCGTCGATGCCGAAGATCCGATCGAGGTGGGGGCTGCTCTTCCAATGATCCGTTTGGATGTCCCAGGTGTAGGTCCCGACACCCCCGGCCTCCTGGGCTTCCCGCAGGAACCGCTCGCTCTCCAGGAGCGCGGCCTCCGCCTCACGGCGGCGTGCCTCGCCCGCCAGGTGATCCAGGGCGAAGGAGATGTCCATCGCCGCTTCCACCAGCAGCGCCTCCTCCTGCGGCCCGAAGAAATCCTTCTCCCCGGCGTAGACGGCCAGGGCGCCGACCACTTCCCCGCCCTGCCGGATGGGGAAGGCGGCCACGGCGGCAAACCCGGATTCAGTCGCAGCCTCGCGCCAGGGTTCAGTCCCGGCGGCCGCCAGGAAGTCGTTCAGAACGCAGGGACGGGCTTCCCGGATCGCGGTTCCCACCGGCCCCCCCGCCAGGACCGAACCTCCGCTCTCCACGCGGATGCGACCCAGATAGCCCTTCGCATCGCCGGACTGCGCGGCGACCGTCACGCCACGGGTGAGGGCATCATTCCAGCCAATCCAGGCCATGCTGAATTGGCCAAATTCGATGAGCACTTCGCAGATCTTGTCGAGCAGGGCCTCCTTGGTGGGCGACCAGACGATGGCCTGATTGACCTGGCTGAGCGCGGCGTAGAGGCGGGTCATCCGCTGAAGCTCGCGCTCCCGGGCGACACGCTCGGTGATGTCGCGCAGAAAGCTAATCACACCGGGGGCGCCGTCGAAGTGGACGACCCGGGCACTGACCTCCACCGGGAAGGTCGAGCCGTCCCGGCGGCAGTGGATGGTTTCGAACCGGATGGATCCATGGGCCTGCAGCCGCTCGAGGTGGCCGGCCGTCTCAGGTTGTGTGGCCACCGGCCGGAGATCCGAAACCTTCATCGTCCTCAGCTCGGCGATCGTATGGCCATAGCTCTCGGTGGCCTGGAGGTTCGCCTCCAGGATGCGGCCCTCGCCATCCAGCAGCAGGATGATGTCGTTGGCTTCCCGCATAAGCCACTCGAACCGCTGGGAGAGAGCCAGCTGCGTGTGGATCATCTCCGCATCGTGGTGCCGCACCATCAGGCCCAGGGTGGCCGCGGCCAGGGCTAGCAGCCCGATCAGGGCGGCTCCGGTGATCCACACGCGCTGCCGCAGAGGACCATAGACCTCGGCCTCGTCCACCTTGGCCACCATGTGCCAGGCCGTTCCCGGAATCCTGTGCAGGGCGGCGAGCACCGGCACGCCCCGGTAGTCGCGGCCGGCCACCACCCCCTCCTCGCCCCGCGCGGCCCGGGCCGCAGGCATCTCGGGCACCGATACCAGGGGCAGCCGCAGGGTCATGGGAGGGTAGGCCCCATGCCGGAGTCCGTTCAGGAACAGGACCTCGTCGCCCTCTCTCCGGACCAGGAGGGTCTCCGCGCTGGCGCTTTGTGTGGGCCAGGATTGCACCAGCGGATACAGGAACTGCTTCGGATCCAGGAGGAGGAGGAGGACTCCCTCGGGCCGAGTGCCGGGCCTGGCGCCGGGCCGGACCCCGATGGGAACCCACAGGCTCAGGTGGAGATCGGGATGATCCGCATCCCGATGCAGATCCGTCACCGTGATCCCGGGCACCCGCAGCACGGCCTCCAGCTCCGCCGCATCCAGGGCGTCCAGGCTGGAGGAGGGGTCCTCCGGTACCGAAATCTTGATCCGGCCCTGCCCATCCGCCAGGATCAAACGCTGGTAGGTGTTCCGCTGCAGCCCCTCCATCCAGGCCCGGATGTCGCGCTCGGAGGCCTGGGGAGAACCCGCCAGGAACCTCCGTAGCTGGCCCTGGGCAAGGGGGCCCTCGAACAGCTGCTCCGCATCGAGACGGCGCTCGCCAGACCAGGCTTCGATCTGGCGGGCCTTGAGTTCCGCGATGGCCGCCAGCTCCCCGAGAACCCGCGCCCGGGTCGCCTTGAGCTGCCCGCGCAGGTAGAACGAACCGGCTGTGAGGATCAGCACGCCCAGCAGCAGGAAGAGCGCCAGGGGTCCCATCAGGTGCCACCGGTCCACGGGGTCGTGCCCCTTCTTCGGCAGGAGGCCGAAAGCCGCCAAGGGCCAGACATCGAACCCGGCCGCCAGCGTCAGGGCCAGACCCAGGCCCACGGCGCAGAGCGCCGAAGGCAGCGACATCGGGATGGTGCCGGTTCCGTACAGCACCGGCGCCCCCGCCACATAGCTGACCAGGACCACCGTGCCCATCGCCGTGGGAATGAGGGCCAGGGCGGCGGCCCCCTGCCGGTGGCGCCATGCAGGCTCGCGAAACGGCCAACGGAGCAGGACCGACAGGGTGGCGCAGAGCGTCGCCAGGGCGGTCAGGAGCGAAGTGCGCTGAACCTGCGGTTGCCCCAGGAACAGCCCGTTCTCCAGCAGCGAGGGCCGATTCAGGAGATGGCCGATGACCACCCCCAGGCTCAGGAGGGCCACCCCCAGCGCCACGACGATCGCAAGGCGCAGAAGCCCCAGGGCGCGGCTCCAGCCCTCGGTCACGAAGATCGCCAGGCTCAGCAGGACCACCAGCCCCATGCCCAGAGGCGACATGGGAACCTGACCCGAGCCCAGGGCCGCGAGCCACGGCCGCCCCAGCAGGGTGCCCAGCGCCGCCAGAAACGCCACAGCCCCCGCCGCGGCCGAGAGAAGCAGCGTCAGCCTCCGGATGGCTTTCTGAAGGAACCTCTCCTGAGGCATGGGTGACTCACCAATCCAAAAAGGGGGCTGTCGCATCGGCAACGGAAGCGACAGGTGGGGAGGTCCTGATGTTCCGCGGTACAACCCCGATTTGACCGTGTCTTCCCCGCGGCATCGATCGAGTTGCCGAGGACTGTGACAAAGATCACTCGAAGATCACCAATTGTTATTCACCAAACGGTGATGCCGATGAAAGAAGTTCATCCATCACTCCGAGTCCTCTGTGGGCAGTCGAGGATGTCATGAAAAAGTAAGCGTAAATATTACGCTCGGTCGATTTTGCCTCGGTCTTTTTAGCAATTAATGCACTTGACTGCCCCCCTTCTCCCTACCGCACCACTCGGAGGAATCACCGTGCTCACCAACCTGAAGATCGGAACTCGCCTGAGCGTTGGCTTCGGAATTGTCCTGACGCTCCTTCTGCTCATCGCAGGCGTCGGATTGAACCGGATGAGCCACATCGCAGATGACACCAACGAGATCGTCACTCACTACAACAAGCAGGTGGCCTGGGCCAATGGCATGTCCGATCAGCTCTTCACGATCAGCCGCATCACCCGGACGATCCTCGTCATGGACAACATTCCGGACCGAAAGGCCGCCGTCGAGCGGATCGGCAAGGCGCGCGACATTTTTAACGATCTCTCCAAGAAGCTCGAAGACTCTCTCGTCAGCCAGGAAGCGAAGGCGAATTTTGAGAACCTGCAGGTGCAACTTCAGAAAGTCAGAACGGCCAACAACCATGTCATAGAGGCAAACCTAGCAGGCCGAGACAAAGAAGCCATCCGACTGATGTTTGATGAGGCCCGCCCGGCGGATCAGTCCCTGCAGGATGCGGTCCTCAAGACTGTCAAATTTTTCGATGCTGCCGTCATCTCGCGCCACGAGCAGGCCAAGGACAGCTACAAACAGGCCATGGTCATCGTCGTCGCCTGCTCGGTGTTGGCCCTGATCGCCGGCACCTTGATGTCCTTCTTTATCACCCGCAGCATCACCCATCCGCTGCGGGAGGTAGGGGCGGTCATGGAGACCGTGGCCCAGGGTGACCTGACCCAGCGGCTTGAGCTCCGCTCGAAGGACGAACTGGGCGAGCTGGGGCGCATCATCAACAACACCAATGAAGGGCTGCGGGAAATGGTCCTGCAGATCCAGGAGAGCGCGCTGGCCATCTCCACGGCTTCGGGCGAGATCTCCATGGGCAACACGGACCTGAGCCGCCGCACCGAGGAACAGGCCGCCAGCCTCGAAGAGACCGCCAGCAGCATGGAGCAGATCACCAGCAATGTGAACCAGACCGCCGACAACGCCCGGTCCGCCAACCAGGAATCCGGCAAGGCCCGCCAGGTGGCCCAGGACGGCGGCACCGCCGTCGGCCAGGTCATCGAGGCCATGGAGGCCATCAACCAGAGCTCCGCGAAGATCAACGAGATCATCGGCGTGGTGGATGAGATCGCCTTCCAGACCAACCTGTTGGCGCTCAACGCCGCGGTGGAGGCCGCCCGGGCCGGCGAGCAGGGCCGGGGCTTCGCGGTGGTGGCGGCAGAAGTCCGCAACCTCGCCAAGCGCAGCGCCGATGCCGCCAAGGAGATCAAGGTCCTCATCCGCGAAAGCGTCGCCAAATCCCAGGACGGCACCAAGGTCGCCGCCCACGCCGGAGACACCATCCAGGAGGTGGTGACCAATGTGCAGCGCGTGACCTCGCTCGTGGGCGAGATCGCCGGAGCCACCCAGGAGCAGAGCACGGGTCTGAACGAGATCAACAAGGCCGTGGTGCAGATGGACGAGGTCACGCAGCAGAACGCCGCCCTAGTGGAAGAGTCCGCCGCCGCCGCCGAGTCCCTGGATGCCCAGGCCCATGCCCTGACGGAGATCGTGGCCCGGTTCAAGACCGGCGTGGAAGTCCGTCGCACGGAAGCCGCCCGCGTCCGCCCCAATGGCGCCCCCCACCCCCAGGCGCTCCGCCCGGCCGCCAAGCCCGTCCGCGCCGCCGTGAAGCGCGGCAGCGCCCGGCCCGAACTCGCCGCCGCCAAGCAGCCCGTGCCCACGCCGCGGAGCGATGACGACGGGCAGTGGGAAGCTTTTTGAGGAGCCCCGCCATGGCCGCCGCTGACAGCAGTTTCCAGGCGCTCCAGCAGGTGCTCTGCTTCGCCCTTGCCGGCGAGGCCTACGCCCTGCCCATCCTGAAGGTCCGGGAAATCCAGGCCCAGGCCACCATCACCCGGATTCCCAAGGCGCCGTCGTATATGCCCGGCGTGATCAACCTGCGGGGCGCCATCGTGCCGATCCTCGAGCTGCGACAGCGGTTCGCTCTGGGAGAGGCGCCCGAGGACACCCGTCCCGTCATCATCATCGTCGAGGTCCAGGGCCGCACCCTGGGCATCCGCGTGGACTCCGTCTCCGATGTGCTCGACCTCGACGCCTCGGCCATCCGGCCGGCGCCCGAGCTCGGCACCCAGACCGCGCTGGGCCGCGAGTTCATCGCCGGCCTGGCCTCCCTGCCCGGCGCCACGGGCTCGGATTCCATGCTGATCCTCCTCGACCTGGACCGCCTGTTGTCGGATGGCGAACTGCTCGCCCTCGAAGCGGCCACGGCCTGATCGCCATGACCCGGAAACCTCCGACGCCCGGCCCGTCGACGCCCCAGATCGCCCTGGCCCTCCAAGGCGATCTGGACATTTTCGCCATCCACTCGCAGTGGGAGCAGATCGCGACGCGGGCGGCCGCCAGCGGACTGCCTGCGGCGCTGGACCTCTCGAACCTCGGAGACCTGGATCTCTCGGGCCTTCAGCTGCTGGCCACCCTGGACCGCGACCTGCGGGCCAAGGGTGGGCGCCTGGTGTTGACCGGCCTCAAGGAGGACTGGAAGGGCCGCTTCAACCTCCTCGGCCTGACCGACCTGCTCCAGGAAATCCCTTCATGAAGAAGTGGTTCCTCCCCTCCGCGCCCGCCGCCGGGGCCACGGCGCTGGAGCTTCCGGCTCCGGCGGGTATTCCAGAGGCGGTCCCGGATGCAGTCCTGGGGCCGCTGCTGGGCCAGCTGGCGTCGCGGGAAGCCGCCATGCTCGAGGGCCAGGTAAATTTCCTGACGCCCGAACTCCACCAGGTGGACAGCCTGGTCCGGGAGGCGGCCGCCACCCTGGAGGCCGCGCTCAAGACCCTGGACCAGAGCGTCCAGCACCAGCATCGCCTGGCGGAGGATGTCCAGGTGGCCATGCGGATCACGCTGGGAGGAGGCCAGGCCACCGAGGGCCTGGACGCCGTAGGGGCCTCGATCATGGGGACCCTGGATGGATTCGTGTCGAACATGCTCGAGATCTCCAAGTCCTCCATGCAGCTGGTGGGGGAGATCGAGGACATCCGGACCCGCTCCGACCGCATGGAAGGCATGCTGGGAGAGCTGTCCGAGATCGCGGGCCGCACCCACCTGTTGTCCCTGAACGCCAGCATCGAGGCGGCCCACGCCCGCCAGTTCGGCGCGGGCTTCGCCGTGGTGGCGGGCGAGGTCTCCAAGCTGGCGGACCGGAGCACGGCCCTGAGCGCCACCATCCAGGATCAGATCAGCGGCACCCGCCAGGCCCTGGAACGCACGGATGCGCATGTCCAGACCATCGCCAGCAAGGACATGAATGTGGCGATCCAGTCCAAGGGTGAATCCGAGGTGCTGGTGCATGCCCTTGAGGCCAGCAACGCCCGCGTGAAGGACCTGGTGGCCCAACTCGAGGCCAACGCCCTCACCATCGCCCAGCAGGTGGGCCATGTGGTGCGCAGCCTCCAGTTCGAGGATCTGGTCCACCAGACCCTCACGGCCTGCCTGCAGGAGCTGGGGAACCTGATGGAGCAGGCCCATGCCTGGCGGGTGGCCGAATCCAAGCTGGCGACCGGGGAGGCAGCCGCCACGGTGCTTCCCGAGCTGCACGCCACCCTGGGCGAGGTCGAGGCCGCCCGCGTTCAATTCAAGGCCGTGAAGCGGGGCGACCTGGCTGCGGGCGAAGTAGACCTGTTCTAGAAAAGGAACCGAGCCATGCCCGGATGCATTCTGACCGTCGATGACTCCAGCACCATGCGCCAGATGATCAGCTTCACCCTGAGGGGGGCCCAGTTCGAGGTCCTCGAGGCGGGGGATGGCGTAGAGGCCCTGGAAGTGGCCCAGGGGAAGAAGCTGTCCCTGGTCATCACCGATGTGAACATGCCGCGCATGGATGGCATCACGCTGGTGCAGCGGATGCGCGCCCTGCCGGAGTTCAGGTTCACGCCCATCCTGGTGCTCACCACCGAATCCGGCCCGGACATGAAGCAGAAGGGCAAAGAGGCGGGAGCCACGGGCTGGATCGTGAAGCCCTTCAGCCCCGAGAAGCTCCTCGATGTCGTCAACAAGGTCATCTGAGGTCTCCCATGTCCGATCCGATGGCTCAATTCCGCACGGCCTTCTTTGAGGAGGCGACCGAACTGGCGGATGGCATGGAGGCCACCCTGCTGTCCCTGGATCTGGAGGCCGTGGAGGCGGAGGACCTGCACACGCTGTTCCGGGCAGCACATTCCATCAAGGGCAACGCGGGCACCTTCGGGTTTCCCGCCGTGGCCGCCTTCACGCACCAGCTGGAGAACACCCTGGAGCCCGTGCGTCAGGGCTCCCGGGCCATGACCGCCGAGCTGCGCGAGCTGCTGCTGCAGGGCGTGGACCTCATCCGCAGCCACCTGCACCATGCTCGGCTGGAGGAGGCCCTTCCGACCAAGGACCAGCTGGCCCAGGAGGCCCTGGTCGCCAAGCTCCAGGCCGGCCCGGCCCTGCCCAGCACCCCTGCACCCCCTGCTCCCATTGCACCCAGGAACGGCAGCGGCTACGCCATCCGCTTCGAGGCCCCGGTGGATTCGTTCCGCCGCGGCGTGAACCTGGAGCGGCTGTTCCGGGATCTGGGCAAGCTCGGCACCCTGCGCGCCTGGCTGGACGCGACGCGGCTTCCGGCCTTCGACCAGCTGGAACCCGAGGACTGCCACCTGGCCTGGGACCTGCGCCTCGAGTCGACCTGCCCGCAGGCGAGCGTGGAGGAGGTCTTCGAGTTCGTGGCGGAAGGCGAGAACCTGCACATCCAGCCCCTGCCACCCGAGCATGCCGTGCCACCCCTGGGCGAGATCCTCCAGGTGGAAGCCGGCGTCAGCCCCAAGGACATCCGCGACGCCCTCTCCCAGCAGAAGCACCTGGGTGAGCTGCTGGTGGAGGCGGGCAAGGTGAAGCCCGAGACCGTCAGCAAGGCCCTGGATCAGCAGCAGAAGAAGCGGAGCCAGGCCGAGGCCTCCACGGTGCGGGTGGCCACCGACAAGATCGACCGGCTGGTGAACCTGGTGGGCGAGCTGGTCATCACCCAGGCCATGCTGGCCCAGGCCTCGCAGCTGGCCCACACGGCCGCGGGTGAGGAGCGGATGAGCGCGGCCCTGCTCCAGCTGGACCGCCAGACCCGCGAGCTGCAGGAGCGGGTCATGGGCATCCGCATGGTTCCCGTGGACATGGTGTTCTCGCGCTTCCCGCGCATGGTCCACGAGCTGGGCAAGCAGCTGGGGAAGGAGGTCGAGCTGGTCATGGAGGGCCAGGCCACGGAGCTGGACAAGACCTTCATCGAGATGCTGGTGGATCCCCTCACGCACCTGGTGCGCAACGCCGTGGATCACGGCATGGAGGAGAAGGAGGCCCGCCTCGCCTCCGGCAAGCCCGCCGTGGGCACCATCGCTCTGCGCGCCGCCAGCCGCGGCGGGCACATCCACATCGAGGTCAAGGACGATGGCCGCGGTCTGGATCGGGACCGCATCTTCGCGAAAGCCGTGGAGCGCGGCCTCCTGCCTGCGGGCAACCGGCCCCCGGACGAGGAGCTGAACCTGCTGATCTTCGAGCCGGGTTTCTCCACCGTGGAGCAGGTCTCGGATCTCTCCGGCCGCGGGGTGGGCATGGATGTGGTGCGCCAGAATGTGCGCGCCCTGGGGGGCCGCATCGAGGTCGAAAGCCAGGTCGGCCGGGGCACCACCATCCGCCTGGTTCTGCCCCTCACCCTGGCCATCCTGGACGGGCTCACGGTGCGGGTGGGCGAGGAGACCTTCGTCTTCCCCCTGGCCTCGGTGCTGGAGAGCTTCCAGCGGCAGGCCTCGGACATCCAGACCGTGAAGGGCGACCGCGAGGTGATCAGCCTGCGGGGCGAGTTCATCCCCGTGGTGCGTCTCCAGCGCCTGATGGAGGGCGGCGCTGCGGACGGCGCCACCGGCCGCACGCTGCTGGTGTTGGTGGAATCCGAGGGCCGGCGGGCCGCCATGGCCGTGGATGAGCTGCTGGGCCAGCAGCAGGTGGTCATCAAGAGCCTGGAGACCCACTACCGCCGCGTGGAGGGCATCTCGGGCGCCACCATCCTCGGGGACGGCCGGGTGGCCCTGATCCTCGATGTGCCGGGGCTCTTGCGCATGGAGGCCGGCGCCGCCACGGTCACAGCCACGGCCGGGGCATGAAGCGGTTCACCGCGGACCTCGCGCCCCGGGGCCCGGTATCCCGGGGACCGGCGCTCCGGGAGGTCGCCGGTCCCGACCGCGTGCCGCTGTCCCAGGAGACCTTCCAGGCCCTGCGCAACCTCCTGCACGACCATTCGGGCATCGCCCTGGCCCCCCACAAGCTCACGATGGTCCAGTCCCGCCTGGCCAAGCGGCTGCGCGTCCTGGGCCTGCCCGACTACGAGGCCTACCTGGAGAAGGTCGGCGAGACCGACTCCAGCGAGTGGGCCGAGTTCATCAACGCCCTCACCACGAACCTCACGAGCTTCTTCCGGGAAGGGCACCATTTCACGCGGCTGGTGGAGCTGCTGACGGCCTCGGGCGCCGCCACGGGCAAGCTCCGCGTCTGGAGCGCCGGCTGCTCCACCGGCGAGGAGCCCTACACCCTGGCCATGACCCTGCTGAAGGCCTTCGGCCCCTCGGCCCGCATCCAGATCGTAGCCACGGATCTGGACACCGCCGTGCTGGAGACCGCCGCCCGCGGCATCTACCCCATGGCCCGCATCGAGGGGCTGTCGGACGAGTGGAAGCGCTTCGCGTTCCTGCGCGGCACGGGCGAGCGCCGCGGCCAGGCGCGCGTGCGGCCCGAAGTCCGGGATCTGGTCTCCTTCCAGCAGATGAACCTGCGCGATGCCGCCTGGCCCCTGGAGGGGGGGCCCTTCCAGGCCATCTTCTGCCGCAATGTGATGATCTACTTCGACAAGCCCACCCAGCGGGAGCTGCTGGGCCGGTTCCGGCAGGCCCTGGTCCCGGGGGGCCTCCTGTTCGTTGGCCATTCCGAGGCCCTGCTGGATGCAGCCCTGGGCTTCCAGTCCCTGGGCCAGACCATCTACCGGCGGAAGGAGGGCACGCCGTGAGCCCGCCCCCCGTCCCCCTGGTGCTCGGCCGGGCCTCGAAGTACCTGGATCGGCACTTCAACCGCCAGGCCATGAAGATCCTCCCCGGCGAGTTTTACGCCACGACCGAGGACGAGGTGATCGTCACCGTATTGGGAAGCTGCGTCGCCGCGTGTCTCCTGGATCCCATCGCCATGGTGGGTGGCATGAACCACTTCATGCTCCCTGTGAAGCAGGGGGAGCGCGATCCCGATGTGTTCTACGCGGCCCGTTACGGCGCCGCCGCGATGGAATACCTCATCAACAACCTGCTGCACCTCGGCGCCCAGCGGGACCGCCTGGTGGCCAAGGCCTTCGGTGGCGGCAAGGTCATGCGGGGGCTCACCGATGTCGGCGCGCAGAACATCGACTTCGTCCGGGGCTTCCTCCGGGCGGAGAACATCCCCCTCTGGAACGAGGACATGGGGGGCTCCTGCCCCCGCAAGGTCTACTTCTTTCCCCACACGGGCCAGGTCCTCGTCAAGCGCATCGAGCACACCCACAACGACACCGTCCTCGACCGCGAACGCTCCTACTTCCGCGAAGTCAGCCAAGTGCCCCTCGAGGGCGATGTGGAACTCTTCTCATGAGCGCCGACGCGAAGCGGCGCGTGCTCGTCGTGGATGACAGCGCCCTGGTCCGCCAGGTGCTCAGCGCCATCCTCGCCCGTCACCCCCTGCTCGAAGTCGTGGGCACGGCCCGGGATCCCTACGATGCCCGGGAGAAGATCAAGCAGCTCTCGCCGGATGTCCTGACGCTGGATGTCGAGATGCCCCGCATGGACGGTCTCACCTTCCTGGACAAGCTCATGCGGGCCCATCCGATGCCGGTGGTGATGCTCTCCAGCCTCACGGACAAGGGCACCGCCACGGCCCTCGACGCGCTGGGCCTCGGCGCCGTGGATGTGATCGGCAAGCCCGCCCTGGATCAGGCCGTGGGTCTGGAAGCCATGGGGGCCGAAATCGCCGAGACCGTTCATGCGGCCTCCTTCGCCCGGATCCACCGCGCCGCCAGTGCCCCCGCCCCGGCCCCCACGACCCTCATGGCCCCCCTGGCCGCCCGAGCCCGGGCCGGCCGCAGCCTCATCGCCATCGGCTCCAGCACGGGGGGCACCGAGGCCCTCCGGCGGATCTTCGAAGCCATTCCAGATAACCTTCCGCCCATCGCCGTGGTTCAGCACATGCTCCCCGGCTTCACCCCGGCCTTCGCGGACCGCCTCGACCGGGCCAGCGCCGCCACGGTGAAGGTGGCCGAAGACGGGGAGCCCCTTCGGGGCGGAACGGTCTACCTCGCCCCCAGCGACCAGCACTTCACCACGGTGCGCCGCGGCGCGGGCCTGGCCGCCCAGCTCCGGGAGGGCGAACGGGTCTCCCGCCACCTGCCCTCGGTGGATGTGCTCTTCGAATCCGTGGCTGAAGCCTGCGGCCCCCACGCCTTGGGCATCATCCTCACGGGCATGGGCGAGGATGGTGCCAGGGGCCTCCTTCGCATGCGCCAGCGGGGCGCCCGCACCCTCGGCCAGGACGAGGCCACCTGCGTGGTCTACGGCATGCCCCGGGTCGCCTGGGCCCGCGGCGCCGTGATGGAACAATGTCCCCTTCCCCTGATACCCCGCGTCATCGCAGAGTGGTGCGAACGCCAGCCCTGACCGCCCTTTCCCGACCTTCAACGGCCGCCCGGCCCTGACTTCCCCCGGCCCCACCATGTTCAAAGTCCCCACCGCCCTGATCCGGCCGAGCATGCCCAGGACCTTCCTGTTCCTGCTCGGCATCTGGTCGGTGATCGTGGGCTGCATCCTGGGGGTGG
Source organism: Geothrix sp. (assembly GCA_019449415.1). Lineage (GTDB taxonomy): Bacteria > Acidobacteriota > Holophagae > Holophagales > Holophagaceae > Geothrix > Geothrix oryzae. The sequence continues at coordinate 59,690 of JAGRPP010000023.1, read as the reverse complement.
TCCTGTATTTCTCCACCCGGGAGGAGCGGGAGATCGCCCTCAACCGGGCCATGGACAGCTACCACAAGGATCTGGCCTACCGCCGCTGGGCCTCGGAGCGGGGCGGGGTCTATGTGCCACTCAACGAGAAGACGCCCCCCAATCCGCATCTGTCCCACCGGCCGGATCGGGACATCACCACCACCCAGGGGAGGACCCTCACGCTGGTGAACCCCGCCTACATGACGCGGATGGTGCACGAACTCGGAGCCGATGCCTACGGACTGCAGGGCCACCTCACCAGCCTCCACCCCATCCGGCCCGAGAATGCGCCGGATGCCTGGGAGCGGCGGGCCCTCGAATCCTTCGAGCGCGGCGCCCGGAACTACTCCGAAGTGCTGCGGGAGAAGGGTCGCCCGGTGCTGCGCTACATGGGCGCCTTCCTCGTCGATTCGAGCTGCCTGACCTGCCATGCCCAGCAGGGCTACAAGGTGGGTGATGTCCGGGGCGGCATCAGCGTCACGGTACCGGTCGGGTCGGGCCCTTCGGCCCTCGGCTTGTCCCACAAGGCCATCTCCCTGCTGGCCGTCGCCTCGTTCTGGCTCATGGGCGCGGCCGCCATCTTCGTCTGGGTGCGGCGGCTCGTGCGGTCGGCGCAGGTGCACCAGCGGATGGTCGAGGAGCTGAAGGAGCGATCCCAGCGCTTCGAGGCCATCCGGGCCACCACGCCGGACAGCCTGTGGTTCCTGGATCGGGAGGGGCACCTCCAGTGGGTGAACGAGACCTACTGTCGCCTGTCCGGGTACGACCGGGAGGAGCTCCTGGGACAGCCCATCTCCCTGGTCGAGGCCCAGGAAACCCCTGAAGAGATCGCCCGCCGCATTGCGACCATCCAGCAGGGCCTGGATATGGAGCACCGCTTCCGGACGCAGCACCGCGCCAAGGATGGCCGTATCCTCGACCTGGAGGTCACCACTTCCCTCATGAGTTCCAAGGGCGAGATCGTCGCCTTCCTCCGCGACATCACCCAGGAAGTTCAGGCCAGCCGGCAGATCCGCGAGAGCGAGACCCGCTTCCGGCACCTCTTCGAGTCCTCGCCCGCTCCCATGTTCATCCACCGGGAGGGGCGCATCCTTCACGCGAACCTGGCGCTGGCACGGATCCTGGAGGCTGAGGATCCCGGCAGCATCCTGAATCGCGAGGTCATGCCCTTCATCCACCCCAACTTTCAGGCCGTGGTGAGAGAGCGGGTCCGCGCCCTCCACGAATGGAACCTGCCCGCCCAGCCCTTGGCCATGACCCTCCTTACCCTCAAGGGGCGCGAGGTCTGGGTGGAGGCCCAGTCCGTCTTGCTGGACCTTCCCGCTGGGCAGGCCATGCTGGTCTTCGTCCAGGATCTCACCGAGCGGCGGCGCGCGGAGGACGAGCGACTGAAGCTGGAAACCGAGATCCAGCACGCCCAGAAGCTGGACAGCCTGGGCAGCCTGGCGGGTGGCATCGCCCACGACATGAACAATGTGCTGGCCGCCATCCTGGGGATGTCCTCCCTGCTGCAGGCCAAGGCACAGGGCGACGACGCTCTGACGCACTCGCTCCAGACCATCGAGAAAGCAGCTGGCCGAGGGCGGGACCTGGTGAAGGGCCTCACGGACTTCGCGCGAAAGGGGCTGCAGGAGGCCCGGATCATGGATCTCAACACCATGGTCCGCGAGGAACTCGATCTGCTCGTCCGCACGAGCCGGCAGCGGTTCATCTTCGATGTCCAACTCGAAGACGACCTCCCGCCCATCATGGGTGAGCCGAGCACCCTGGGCAGCGCCTTCATGAACCTCTGCGTGAACGCCTTCGACGCCATGCCCCGCGGCGGAACGCTCCAGGTCCGCACCCGGCGGCAGGGCGCCCAGGTGATCCTGGTGGTGGCCGACACGGGCCAGGGCATTCCCGCAGAGGTCCTCCCCCGCGTCACCGAACCCTTCTTCACCACCAAGCCCACGGGCCGGGGCACGGGGCTGGGCCTGGCCATGGTCTACGGCACCATGAAGGCCCACGGGGGTGCCCTGGACATCCAGAGCGAGGTGGGCAAGGGCACCCGCATCAGCCTCAGCTTCCCCGCCGCCGAAAAAGGCGCGGAGACTGCTGGGGCCAAGCCGGTCGCCTCCGCACCCCAGGCGGCCAGCCTCCGCATCCTCGTGGTGGATGACGATGCCCTGATCCGGAGCATCCTGCCGGCCATGCTCGAGCAGCTCGGCCACCAGGTGGAGACGGCCTCCAGCGGGCTGGAGGCCATCCGCCGCCTGGACGCGGGCCTGCCGGCGGACCTCGTGATCCTCGATCACAACATGCCAGGCCTCAGCGGGGCCGAGACCCTCCCCCGCATCCTCCAGCTACGGCCGGGCCTCCGGGTCCTCGTGACCACGGGATTCCTGGACAACGAACTGAAGCTGTTGCTCGCGGGTTTCCCCGCCGTCCTGGCCCTCCAGAAGCCCTTCACCCTCACCGAACTTCGGCAGCTGCTGCAGGGCCTGGCGGGCCAGGATGAAACGGGAAATTAGAACTCAGTGGCTCATCCGGATGTCCACGGGGTTCTTGAAGGTGTCGTACAGCGGTGAAGTCCGCATCACCTGCTCGTGGAGTTCCTTGATCTGCTGGGGTGTGCCGCTGCAGGCGAGGTTCACCTTCACCCGGATCTGGGAGAGCCCGGGCCGGATGGCCTTGTCCAGTTCGAGGAAGCCCCGGAGATCGGTGTCCGTCTCCATGTCGAAGCTGAGGCTGGTGATGTCCAGCCCCATGGCCGCGGCCGTGTAGGCGTAGGTGACGCTAAGGCAGGAACTCAGGGCGTGCAGGGCCGCCTCGCCCGCGTTGGGGGCGAGGTCCGTGCCCAGCAGGGCGGCGGGCTCGTCACCCTCGAGGAACATGGGCGTGGCCCGCTTGTGCTCCTGCCCCGCTCCGTAGAGGGAGTCGAAGGTGCTCTGGGAGTGGGCCCGGTTGATCCACTTGGCCTTGGAACGGAAGGTGAACTTGGCGAGGGCGGGATTGGCCTTCACCTGGGCGACCGTGGCGTTGAGGTCCTCCACATTCACCCCGTTGTGGATGGTTGCGATGCTGCCCATGAATCCTCCTTCTGGGATCGGGCGCCGCCGGCCGCCGACAGGCCAAGCCTCCTGGCGGAGCAGCGCATATAGGACACCCAAGGCCGCCGCATGGCACGGCGCCCCCTGGAAACAGGTCCCCAGCATGGGCCGCGTTGAGTCTGAAACAAGGTCGCAAAATTCGAACCACCCCCCGCCAGGGAATCTCCCTGGAGGGCTCCGTCACTTCGGGCCGGGGATGGCCTGGGCGGCTTCGAGGGCCTTCCTCGCCCGCTCCCGTTCCGCCTCGGACGGCGTGCCCCAGACGGCGCGGCTGGGCTTCTGCTTGAGCAGCTGGAGAAGCTCCTCCACGGAGGCCAGCGACCGCCTCAGACTCTTGAGGCTGGCCTCGACCTCGGGCTGGTCTTCGGCGCGGAAGCGCGCCAGCAGGCCGTCGGACTGCTGCAGCACCGAGGCCAGGTTCACCAGGATCCGGTCCAGCTCGGGGCCCCGCGTCTCCAGCAGGGACCGCGTCACGGCCAGACTCTTCTCCAGGTCCGCGAGGGCCCGGTCGGCGCCGGCCATGCTGCGGTCCGCATGGGCCGTCAGGCCGCGGCCCTCCCGGGCCAGAGCCTGGAATTCGCGCAGGGTGGCCTCCAGGGATCGCAGGTTCTGGGCCACGGAGGGGTGCTCCAACAGATCCCCCAGCCCCTTCTTCTGGACGCGGTCCCTCACGGCATCCAGGGACGCATTCAGGTTGGCCAGCAGACGGTCGGCGCGCTCGAGCACGCCGCCGAGGGAGACCCCCGCCACGCCGGGGATCTGGTCGCCCGCGGCCAGCACCACGGTCCGCTCCGCCACCTCCGGCAGCTGCAGGTCGAGCATCACGCTACCCACGCCCTTGGGCGCCACCACGGCCCTGGTTCCACGCCAAAGGCGGATGTCCTCGCGCACGGTGATGGTGGCGAGAAAGTGGTAATCCACACCCTCCTGCACCATGTCCACCCGATCGACGGCCCCCACGCGGTAGCCCTTCAGCTGCACATCGGTGCCGGGCACGAGCCCTTCCATCTCATCGAGGCGCACCACCAGCCGGTGCGTCTTCTCCGTCACGGCCCCGGCATTCTTGTAGGCCAGCAGCCCCACGAAGAGGGCCAGGGCCAGGAGGACAAAGAGCCCCAGACGGGCGTCCTGCTTTTCAAAATTCATGGCGCCTCCGGCGGCGATGAAGGGGTGCGCAGGTCCAGTCGACGAGCCTCGAGGCCTGGGAAGGCGGCGGCGTCCTCCGCGGCGATCACCAGCGTGCGGCCCGGATCGTCCGCCCAGGTGCCCACCAGGTCCAGGACCAGCGCGCGGTCCACCGCGTCCAGGCCCTCCAGGGGCTCGTCCAGCAGTGCCAGCTCGGGACCCAAGGCGAGGAGGCGGGCCAGGTTCGCATGCTTGCGGGCGGCGCTGCTCACGGCATGGGGCCGGAGCCCGGCCACCGGGCTCAGACCCAGGCGCTCCAGCGCGCTCCCGACCCGGGTCTGGACCTCGTGGTGCGACAGGCCGCGAAAGCGCAACGGCAGGGCCACATTGTCCGCCAGGCTCAGGTTCGAAAGCAGCCCTCCGGCGGCGAAGGCGAAGCCCATCCGGACGCGCCCGGCCAGGGCCAGGGCGCCGTCGCCGGGCCAGACGGGAACGCCCGCGATCTGAACCTGCCCCGCCCGGGGTCGCTCCACGCCCGCGATCACCTTCAGCAGGCGGCTCTTGCCCGACCCGCTGCCACCCGTCACCAGGAGGTTCGCGCCGCGCGGCAGCGAGAGATCCAGCCCCTCGATCAGGGGCCGCCCCTCGGGCGAATCGCAGGCGAGGCCGCGGAGGTCGAGCATCAGAAGTAGAAGAGCGCGGCCACGAGGCCGTCGATCAGGAACACCGCCACCAGGGCCGACACCACGGTCTTGGTGACCGCCTGGGGGATCTCGGTCTGGCTGTGGCGGATCCGCAGTCCGAAGTGGCAGGCGTGGAAGGTGATGGCTCCCGAGAAGAACACGATCTTCAGCAGGGTCGCGGCAAAGTCGCGGTTGGACAGCGTCTGTCGAACCGAATCCATGAAGAACCCGAAGGTGACGCCGTACTTCAGCCTGGCCACGAGAAAGCCGCCGGTAAGGGCCGCCGCGTCGAAGAACACCACCAGGGCGAAGACCGAGACGAGCACGCCCAGCCAGCGGGGCAGCAGGAGGTACTGGTAGGGATTCACGCCATGGGCCGCCAGGGCATCCACCTCCCCGTTCAGCTGCATGGTGCCCAGCTCGGCGGCGATGGCCGTGGAGCTGCGGCCGATGACCAGGACCGCCGTCAGCAGCGGGCCCAGCTCCCGGAGGATGATCAGCACCATCAGCGCGCCGATGTAGTTTTCCGCCCCCAGGCCGGACAGCTGGCTGAAGGCCTGGATCAAGGTCACCGCCCCCAGCAGCAGGGCCGTCCCGGCCACGAGCACCCCCGCGTCGAGCCCCGTGAACCGGATCTGCAGCTTCGTCTGCGCCCCCACCACCGCCAGCTGGCCGAACCGCAGGAACAGGGCGTCCCGCAGCGTCCGCAGCACCAGGTGAGCCTGATCGCCCAGGAACTCCAGGAAGCTGCGCACAGGCGCGCCGAGCCGCGCAAGGAAAGCCATGTCTCACCCAAGGGATGATTCAGGCTAGCAGAAAATCGATCACTTCAGGACGAAGCCATCCGCATAGTCGATGACCGTCACCACCCGGTAGTCACGGTGGGGGGCTGAACCCGCGCCGGCCTGGTGCAGGTCCGGATTGAAGAGGCCCTTCCGGTGGCCGCGGCCCGGCACGCCATCGTCGATCAGCAGCTGGATCACCACCTGCCGCGCCTCATCCTCGCCGGTGCTGATGTTCTCCGCGATGAGCCCATGCCAGGTGCCAATCCGGTTGAGCCGGTCCGACGGGCGGCTGCCGTCGGAGCCGGTGTGGTCCAGGCTGCCGCGGGGCCCGAGGTCCCGGGCGTGGGCCCGGGCCGCCCGGGCCAGCCCCTCGTTGAAGCGCAGCGGCCCCAGGGGCCGGGCCGACTCGAGAAAGGCGATGGCCTCGTCCAGGGCCGCCACGCCCTCCTCGGTGCGCAGGGGTACGCGGCCGGGCCGCTTCCAGAGCGTGCCCTCGAAGCCGGAGCGCAGCTCCCGCAGATGCTTCGCGTAGGCCCTTGGCCGCATCCGGGCCGCGCTCATCTCCTGCACCACCGCCCGCTCGAAGGGGGTGGCAACCTCGGGGGCCGGCCCCTGGGCCGGAAGCAGCAGCGTGACGAGAGATAGCGCGGCGGTCCTCATGCCTAGAGCGCGGGACCGTCAATCTCGGCGAACAGGGGGTGGGTGAGGTAGCGCTCGCCGGTATCGCAGAGCACGGCCACCACGGTCTTGCCCTCGCCCAGCTCCTTCGCCACTTCCAGGGCCGCGAAGACGATGGCGCCGGTGCTGATGCCCGTGAGCAGACCCTCTTCGCGGGCCAGGCGGCGGGCGATGGCGATGGCGTCGTCGTAGCCCACGGGACGGACGCGCTGGAAGGCCTGGCGGTTCAGGATGCCCGGCACGAAGTTCGGCCCCAGGCCCTGGAGCTTGTGCGGGCCCGCCTTGCCCGTGCTCAGCAGGGGCGAGGTCTCCGGTTCCACGGCCACCACCAGGGTGCCCGGCTTCTTCTCGGCGAGCACCTCGCCCACGCCGGTCACGGTGCCGCCCGTGCCCACGCCGGCCACGAAGGCATCCAGCTCCGGCACCTGCTCCAGGATCTCCAGGGCCGTGGTCCGCCGGTGGACCGCCGGGTTGGCGGGGTTCTCGAACTGGCACACGAGGAAGTAGGAGGGATCTCCATCCGCCAGTTCCTGGGCCTTGTCCACCGCGGCCTTCATGCCGCCGGAGCCCGGCGTCAGCACCAGCTCGGCCCCGTAGGCCTTCAGCAGGGCCCGGCGCTCCTGCGTCATGGTGTCGGGCATCACCAGCGTGATCTTGTAGCCCTTGGCCGCGGCCACGAACGCCAGGCCGATGCCCGTGTTGCCGCTCGTGGCCTCCAGGAGGGTCATGCCGGACTTCAACGCGCCGCGGGCCTCCGCGTCCTGGATCATGCTCAAGGCGATGCGGTCCTTCACGCTGCCGCCCGGGTTGGCGCTCTCGAGCTTCACATAGACCTTGGCCGAACCCTTCGGCACGAGGCGGTTCAGGCGGACGACGGGCGTGTAGCCCACCAGATCGTAGGCATGTTCAACGCGGTTGGGGCGGTCGGTGGGGCGGCTCATGGTTCCCTCCAGGGCGTGGTCCGAATCCTGGAGTATGGGAATGGAAAAGAAATTGTCAAGTTTGTCAATTATTTTAGTTGTATATTAGCTCATGGAGGATGGCAATGAAGGGTTCGGCCAAAGAACGCTACGGGCTGCTGTTCATGGTGGATCTGGCGCTGCAGGCTGGACGGGGGCCGGCGCTCGTGGCGGCCATCGCCGAGCGCCAGGCCCTGCCCCCCAAGTTTCTCCGGGTGCTCCTCGGCAACCTCAAGGCGGCGGGGCTCGTGAAGGTCCAGCGGGGCCCCAGCGGGGGCTGTGAACTGGCCCGGCACCCCAGCCACATCACGGCCCTCGAGGTGCTGGAGGCCCTGGAAGGACGCTGGACCGCCGCCAGCCTGCCCACCGATGCCACCCCCGGGGCCCGGGCCGTCCGCGAACTCTGGACGCGCAGCACCGAGGCCGCCCGCGCCGTCCTCCGCGCCACCACCCTCGCCGACCTGGCCGCCCGGCAGCAGGCCCTGGAAGTGGACAGCCACGGCTACTCGATCTGAGAACCCCGAGCCACGGAGGGGAACATCAGGGGCCCTACTCGTACCGGAGCGCGTCGATCACATCCAGCCGCGCCGCTTTAAGTGCGGGCAGGAATCCGGCGACCACCCCGACCATCCCACTGAAGAAGAGGCCCAGCATCACGGCCCAGGTCTCCGCCACGGCCGGAAGCTGGAAGTGCTGCAAGGCGGTGATGGCCACCAGGCCCAACGCGACTCCCGCGATGCCGCCCATGAGGGACAGGGCGACCGCCTCCGTGAGGAACTGCCAGAGGACCTGGTGCTGGGTGGCCCCGACCGCCCGGCGCATGCCGATCTCCCGGGTGCGCTCCGTGACGCTCACCAGCATGATGTTGGCGATCCCGATCCCGCCGACCACCAGGGAGATGCTCGCGGCCACGGCCAGGAGCGCCGTCAGGAGGCTGGCCTGCTGATTCTGCATCTGCACGATGTCGTCCTGCTTTCGGATCTGGAAGGGGTTCACATCCTTGGGCGGGACTTTCAGGTGCTGGCGGAGCAGGGCGGTGATCTCCGCTTCGGCGAGTTCGGCCTCCCCTTCATGGGCGCTGACCATGATGCGCTGGATGGTCGTCCGGCCCATGACCATGCGCATGACCGTGGTGTAGGGGCCCACGATCAGGTCGTCCTGGTCCCCCCACATGCCCGCGCCCTTCTTTTCGAGAACGCCCACAACCTGGAATGGGAGGTGGTTCACCCGGATGATCTGCCCCAGGGGATCCTCGCCACTGGCGAACAGGTTGTCTTTCACGGTCTGGCCGATCACGCAGACCTTGGCCATCCCCCTCACCTCCGCCTCGGTGAAGAAGCGCCCGGCCTGGAGATCCCAGCCCCGGATTCCCAGGAATTCCGTCCCCGTGCCCTGGAGCTGTGTCAGGTAGTTGGTGTTCTGGTAGACCACCGGCCGCGTGGTCTGCACCTGAGGCGTGGCCGCATGCACCGTGGAGAGGGCCAGTTCCTGCTGGATGAGCTCCGCGTCGTCCGGCCGCAGGATCTCCGCGGAACCCATGGCTTGCGGCCCGTGGTGCGTGTGGGTTCCCGGAGCCCCCGGAAAGATGGTGAGCATGTTGGAGCCCATGTTCCGGATGATCGCGAGGGAGGCGCGCTTGGACCCCTCGCCGATGCCGATCATGGCGATGACCGCCCCCACCCCCACGATGATTCCGAGCATCGTCAGCAGGGCCCGGATCTTGTTCCGCAGGATGGCGTGGACGGCGATCTTGAGCAGCTCCATGGAGCCCATGGACCCTCCGGGAAGGTTCGCTTCCTGGAAGTGTACGCCCCGGGAAAACCCGCGGGGCCACCATGGACCGCCGCGGGCTTTCCACCGTGGACCTTCAGGGCTGGAAAGAGATCGCCATCCCCTCCGCCGCAGCGTGCCCCTTGGCCTGCGCCTCGCCACCCCGGTAGACGGCCCAGCCGGGGAGTCCGCGGGGGATGGCCTTGGTCATGGCCCACTGCTGGACGCGGCTGTTGGCGAGGATGAGCACCATCATGCGCTTCGGGTTCCAGGGGTTGGGGAAGGCGGCGAAGAGGCCGTCATCGGGCCGCCCGTAGGTGCGGCCCTGCCACTTGAACCAGCCGGCCCCGGCCTCGAAGGGCAGCTTGCCCTCGGCCTGGAGGCGGGCCGTGAGCCCGTTGTCGGCGGGACCGCCGAAGATGATCAGGTCGCTGGCGGCCAGATCGGACTGGCTGGTCTCCGAATCGGCCTGGGTGGGCAGCAGCACCTCGGTCATGTTGTCAGCCAGGGCATCCCGGTAGGTCAAGGCGAGGGTGCGCTGGGCCTCCACCTCGCGGCCGGTTCCGTAGACCAGGCGCGTGGCGCTCCAGTCGTCCAGCACATTGCCCGGCACCCAGAAGTTGGCTCGGGCCAGGGGGATGTCGTTCCCCGCATTGAAGACCAGGCGCGTGGGCCTGGCCTCGCTGCGGAAGATGAAGCTGGCCTTGCCGGCCTTGCCTTCGACGCGCACCAATCGCGAGCCCTTCTCCGTCTCCAGGTTCACGAAGGCCACGAAGGGATAGGCGGAACCTGTCTGCTCGAGGTCCACCTTCACTTCGTAGCCCTCGCCGGCCTTTTCGATCCGGGCCTGGACCTTGGGAGCCGGCAGGTCCGCGCGCTCGAGCCAAGGTTTCAGGATCGGCGCCACATCCTTTCCGGCGGCCTCAGACATCACCCTCAGAAGGTCCGCCGTCCGGGCAGGCTTCCCGTTGAATCGGGTGTGAACCGCCTGCATGGCCTTGGCGAAGGTGGCGTTGCCCAGGTGCAGCCGCAGCTGGTGCAGCGCGAACACGCCGCGGATGCGCGGAATCTGGTAGGCGCCGTAGCGGTCGTAGTCCGTGGTGGTGGCCAGGGGTGCCTTGGCACCCTCCTTGGCCTCCAGCCAGAGGTGGCGGGTGTTCAGATCCGCCAGGGCGGCGCTCTGGACCTCGAAGGCCTTGGCCGGTGCGGCGGGAAGGTTCTTCATCTGCTGCCAGTAGGCTGCCGAGGCACTGATGAACCAGTTCTCCGCATCGGAGGCCGGTTTGACCGTTCCGGCCCAGAGTCCCTTCGCGTCAAAGCTGAACGCCTCCTTCACGCCACCGACTTCCGGCGCGGGCGCAGCCTTCACCACCATTTCCTGACGCCAGGCCACCCGGGCGGCCTGGAGCTTCGCGGTCACCCATATGGGGCTGAACGCGGTGTACCCATGGGTCAGGTGCGGCGTGGCGCCCGGCAGGTCTGCGATCCAGCGCCCGCCCACCATCTTTTCCCGTTGGGTGGTCTTGCCCTGGTGGGCGATGAAGACGAGCTTCTCGGCCATCTCGGCGGTGGTGAGCTTGGCGTCGCAGGCGTGGGGGCGGTTGATGGGACTGGTGGCCATGACGCGCGTGGCGATGTCGATGTCGAAGCCGGTGCGGCTGTAGGTCTTGAACACCTCCTGGAAGGCGATGTCCCGGTTCCAGGTGTTGAAGGCCAGGTCCGCCGGGGCGTTCTCAGGGTTTGCGCCGTACTCGCTGCGGACCTCCAGATCGCGGTTGTTGTTGTTGGCCCAGATGAAGTCCTTGTGGTTGCCCGGCGTGTCGGCGGGCTTGCCCTTGGTGCCCGTGCGCCACATCTTCGTCTTCTCGGTGCCCAGCAGGAAGCAGGCGCCCTCGTCGGTCTTGGCGTCGGCCATGGTCCAGTCGTTGGTGTAGAGGCCGTTGTTCTGCTTGAAGAGGATGGCGGCCGCCTCATCGATGCTGGAGGCGTACTGGGCGGCCTTGCGGATGCGGTTGCTCTGCGGGGTGCCGTCGGCATGGAAGGGCGTCTGCCCCACGGTGGTCTCGCCCATCACCAGGCCCGAGGCGTTCAGGTACCAGTCGGTGCCGCTGTGGATGCCGCCCGCGAAGGTCTGCATCACGATGCGGTGCCCCTTCTCGGGCACCACATCCAGCATCACATTCCACTCGGTGCCCGTGTAGCCGTTCCACATGAACATCTGCGTGAAGAGGAACCGGCCGCTCTTGGTGGCCCCCTTGGTGGCCACGAAGGAGGAGCAGTGGTCGCCCTTCCCGCCCTTGTCCACTTCGTCGTCACCGGTCATGAAGGTCCGGCCCGTGAGGGGATTCGGGGCGTGGGTGAGGCCGTCCTGCAGCGAGCTCATGTCCACGGCGCTGTTGAGCGTCACGATGTCCAGCAGGTCGAGGTCCCGGCCCCTGAACTTCACCCCGGCCTTCACGGCGCCGTCCGCGATGCCCTTCATCTCCTCCAGGAATTCCACCTCGTACTTGCGGAAGAAGAGCGCGTCCGCCGTCTGGCGCTGGTCGGCCCACCCGCGCACGGGATCCGCCGCGTTCTTCAGCACGCCGAGCTTGGTGATGTAGCGCACGATCTCGTCCGCCATGAGCTCGCCGTGCTGGCGGCCCCGGGCGTAGGGCGCCCCTTCGATGTGCAGGAAGGTCCAGCCGCCCATCTCGTAGCGGAAGCCCTTGCCCGCCCAGCGGACAGTCTGCAAAGGGACGAAGGCGGTGATGTCCTCCACCTTTTCGAGCCTGATGCCGCTGAAGGCTGCGGCTCCCGTGGCCTTGCCGTTGCGGCCCAGGTGGAGCTGCACACGGTCGTTGGAGCTGGTGGCCAGGAACAGCAGAGAGACTTTTCGCTCCGAGGTGCCTGCCACGCTCTGCGAAGCATTGGTGAAGGGGAAGCTCTCCATGGAGAGGCACGCCCCCAGGGCCGTGGGGTAGCGGGCCAGGGCATCCGCCTTCACGCCCTCGGTGCGGATGGTGGCGCTCAGGCGATACAGCTCGCCGACTTTCAGCGCCACGGGGGCCGAGGCCAGCGTGGCCTCCGATCCCGCTGCGGCCGCCACGAGGCGCAGGTCCGTCACTGTCGCCGTGGAGCCCGGCTTCAGCGCCCAGCCCGACACGGGCAGATCGGATGCGGCGGCCTGGATTGCCACGGCCATCAACAGCCCAACGCAAAGCCTTCGGATCATGGGAGCCTCCGTCCCCCAGCATGCCAAACCCATCACCAAATTGCCTCGCTTTTTGAGGCAATTTGGCGCACCAGTTAGTCTGGAACCATGACGCTGCGCAAATGGACCTTCACCGCTCACCCCGAAGACGCCGAGCTGCGCCTGGATCAGCTCATCGCCAAGCGCACGGAGCTGTCGCGGCGGGCGGCGCGGGAGGCCCTGAAGCTGGGCGGGGTGCAGGTGGACCGCAAGCGCGTGAAGGTGGCCGGCAAGCTCATCAAGCCCGGAACGGAAGTCCGCGTGGCCTTCGACCCCGACCTGCCCCCGGTCCCGACCACCGCCATCCCCGTGGTGTTCGAGGACGCCTGGATCCTGGCCGTGGACAAGCCCGCAGGCATCGCCACCCAAGGCACCTGGGCCACGGACCGTCACGACCTGCTGGCCCTGCTGAAGACCCAGCGGCCGGACCTGAATCTGTTCCTGCAACACCGCCTCGACCAGGGCACCTCGGGCCTGCTGGTGCTGGCCAAGGATCCGAAGGCCAACAAGGGCCTGGCCGCCGCCTTCGCGGGCCGGGATCTGGAGAAGCTCTACCTCGCCCGGATCTCCGCCCCCCTGGAGGCCTGCACCGTGGAGGCCCCCATCGGCCGCCTGCGGGGGGCCGACCCCGGCCGCTTCGGCTGCGAAGGCGACCTCATCGATCCCAAATCCGCCCGCACGGACTTCCGCCCCGCCACCGCGGAGGAAGCCGCCGGGCTCACCCCCGGGTACTGGATCGTGGCGCGCATCCACACGGGCCGCACCCATCAGATCCGCGTCCACCTCACGCACCTGGGCCGCCCCATCCTCGGCGACAGCCTCTACGGAGGCGGAGCCTCGGATCGCCTCTGGCTGCATGCCTGGCGGCTGGGACTGCAGCATCCCGTCACCGGAACGGACCTGCGCCTGGAGGCGCCGCCCACGCGGTTCCAGGCCTGACGGGTGCCGGCGGAGGAGATCTCGGCAGGGCACACGGGAACTGGCCGTTCAGAGGGTGCCTCCCTCTGGCGCCATCAGGGCGTGAATCGGACGATCAGCAGCCCGTACTTCCCGTCCGCGAGGTAGATGTCCTGGCCAGACACGAACAAGGAGGTCGTATTGGGATCGGTGCCCGTTGGTTTGTAAGAACCGACGACAATCGGGCTGGATGGGTTCGTGATGTCGATGATCTTCAGCCCGTTGACGCCCTCGGCCACATAGAGATACTGCCCCGCGAGAACGAAACCTCCCGCGAGCGCGGACGGCGTGTAGGTGCCGGCCGCCGTGATGGCGGCGGGGTTGCTGATGTTGAGAATCTCGATGTCGTAGTTCGAGTTCATGACGCAGGCATAATTCCCGCTGGCCGAGATCGCGTAGTAGCCATTGGGCACGGACGAGTTGTATCCACCCGAATAGGTGGGCGCCGCCGGATTGGAGACATTGAGCACGACCAGGCCCCGGCTCGACGCCGCCACATAGGCATAGTTGCCCTGCAGGGCGAGCCTCGAAGAGTCGGCGAAGACATTGGTCCTCGTGGCGTCCCACTGATAGAAACTGCCGACCCGTGCGGGTGCCGCCGGGTTGGTGAGGCTGAAAGAATTAAAATCTTTTGAAATGTAATCCGGATCCCCGGAATAAGTCCCGATGGTGAACAGGGAACTGCCTGATATGGCGATGTCCAGTGGGCTCACATTCGTGTTTTTAACCAGCAAGGTGGGCACAGCCGGATTGCCCACGCCGATGGTCTGGAACTCCTGAAGGATGTTGTCCAGTCCCAAATACATGTACCCGTTCTGAACCTGGATGGCGGACACGAGCCCACCCACCAGATAGGACCCCGAGAGCACGGGGGCGGAAGGTGTGGCGATGTTCAGAATCCGCACATAGGTATCGGTCCAGGAGACATGATTTTCACAGAAGTAGGCTTGGCTGCCGGCCACGGCCACCCGAGATCCATAGTGGCTGGAGGTCTGGGGGTAGGAGCCAATCAACTGGGTCTTGGTGCCCCCGCTCGTACCCGTGCTGGGCGTGGCTGATACCTGCAGCGAGGCCGCGCTTTCCCCGAAGGCATTGACGGCGGTGACCACATAGAAATAGGTGGTTCCGTTGGTCCGGCCCGCATGAACATACGGGCTGGAGACGCCAAGAATGGCTGTGCCACTCGTTTTGGAGACCCCAGTGGCCGTGCCCCAATAGAGGTTGTAGCTCGTGGCATTGCCCACGGCCGTCCAGCCGATGGTCACCTGTCCGTTGCCAGCCGTGGCCGTGACGCCGGTGGGAGCGGCCGGTGGCAGCGTCGCCGCGGGCATGGTGGAGATCTCACTGGAGGCGGCGCTCTCCCCATTGGCGTTCACCGCCGTGACGGCGAAGTAGTAGGTGACGCCGTTGGTGAGGCCGGTGAGGTCCTTGGGGCTCACGGCATTGGCCACCTTGGTGCCGGTCGCCCGGACAGAACCGACGCTCGTGCCGTAGTAGAGGTTGTACGAAGTGGCTCCGAGGGAGGCGTCCCACCGGAGGGTGGCCCGGCCATCGCCCGAGGTAGCCGCCACGCCCGTCGGCGTCGCCGGCACGGCCTGCAGCCCCTGGACCGCGAGGATCGCGGGCGCGCTGGTGGCGGGGTTTCCCACGCCGTTGCTCACCACCACGGTGTAGCTGGCCCCGTGATCCGCGAGCGTCGTGGCCGGGGTGGTGTGGATCGCCGAGGTGGCGCCGGGGAGGGCGACGCCGCCCTTCTTCCACTGATAGCTGAGGGGGGCAGTACCCGTGGCGACGACAGAAAAGGTGGCCGTGCTGCCCTCCAGGACGGTCTGGTTCGCTGGCTGGGTGGTGATGGCAGGAGCCACCGAGGCCGGTGGAGCGGCTGCAGTGCTTCCTCCCCCACCTCCGCCACAGCCGATGGAGATCATCAGTGCCGTGGACAAGGCCAGAACAGCCGTCTGCGCCTGTTTCGAGAACCTCATGGGGTCTCCTTCAAGCTTGAGGGGGATGGATGGCCAGGGCCCATCGGCATGACCGGGCAAATAGCCTCTCCTAATTGGCATTTATAGGCTCGATGATTTTAAACACCTAGAAGTAGTTTGAAAAAAACATGATTTTATTAAGGCCAGGATTATCGATAAATAATTCTTAAAATAGCAATAATAGGCTCTGAAACTCCGTGGATCGGAGCCTGCCCCACCCAAAAGAGCCCCGGCCATCCCATGAAAACCCCGCTTCTCTTCAATCCCGCCTCCGGTACCGCACCCAAGGATCCGGACGCGCTGCTGCGCCCCCTGCCGAAGGATCTTCGAGATCGGGTGGAACCCCTCTCGTTCGGTCCGCCCTGGGACTTCGGGCCAGCCATCGATCAGGCCCTGCGTGCGGAAGGCCCCCTGCTGGTGTGGGGCGGAGACGGCACGATCCACCACGCCGCGAAGGCCCTGGTGCAGCGGGGCTGCCCGGTCCCCCTGGGCGCCCTCCCCGGCGGCAGCGGCAACGGCCTGGTGCGGGGGCTCCGCACCCCCCTGGAGCCCGCGGGCGCCCTGCGCCGCCTGCTGGAGGGCCGGGAACTGCGGATGGACTTGCCACGCCTGGATGGCGAGCCCTTCCTGAATGTCTGCGGCACCGGCTTCGAGGCCGCCGTGGCCCATCGCTTCGACGCCCTGCCCGACCGGGGTTTCGGCACCTATGCCAAGGCGTGCTGGCAGCTCTGGCGGACCTGGCAGGCCGCGGCCCTGAGCTGGGAGGCCGAGCTGGCCCCGGATCCCCTCCCCGCCAACCGGCGGGAGAAGCTGCGGGCGGCATTCCGCGCCCCGCAGTCCGGCCTGCCGGAGGCCGCCTGGAGCCTCTGCTTCGCCAACCTCCCCACCTACGGCAGTGGTCTCTGGATCGCGCCCGGGGCCGACCCCACCGATGGCGCCCTGCAGTGGGCGACCCTGGCGCGCCCCTCCTGGTTCGACCTCATGGCGGAAGTGCCCGTGCTGTTCCGCGAGGGGGGACACACGCCCCTCCGGCATGAGGGCCGACTCCATCGCGCCGCGCTCCGCCTGGACCGCCCCCTGCCCTGGCACCTCGACGGCGAGCCCATCCCCGCGCGCGACCGCGCCGAGCTCACCGTGGAGCCCCGGGCCTTCCGCATGCAGGTGACGGGGGCCTGTCCCTGGGATTGAACTTCCATGGGTAGATGGGAACAAGCCAAGGCCCGGCTCAGCCGGGCCTTGGCGCGGGGGTCTCGGGGGTAGGCGCGCAGCGCGGGACCCCCGGAGAACATCAGCGGGGGTAGACCGCCGGTCCGGTCAGGCTGGGCCCGCGGAATTCGGCGCTGACGCTGGGGCTGGCGCCCCAGAGGCCCGCCACGATCTTCACCTTGCTGAGGTCCGTCTTGGCGGGATCCCAGTCCCGGCGGACGGCCAGGGTATAGGGGTTCTTCGCGTCGGACCACCAGGCGGGATCGTCCACGATCACATAGACGGCCGTCGCGACCTTGTTCGGGTTCTTGTAGGTCACAAGGACCGGTTGGTGCGCGATGGCGGCCTGCAGCATGCCGGGCCCGGGGGTCCCCGCGCTGTTCACGAGCATGAGTCGGAACCAGGCCAGGCTGGGATGTTTGACTTCGACCTGGATGGTGCCTCCCACGGGCACCGAGATGCCGTAGGCTCGCCATCCAGCCGGCAGCTGGACATAGTCGGTCAGGGCGTCCACGCCGTCCCCCAGCGGAGTCACCGGAATGAACCCCTTGCGAGAGAGCCATTTGATCTCGGCCATGAGATCCCGCGTGCGCCAGTAGCCCATGTCGGGCAAAGAGGTGCAGCGGTTCCAGGCGGGGGGCACCACCACCTGGGTGCCGGGGTAGACATCCACGCGGGCCACCCGGGGGGCGGGACCCGGGCGGGGCTCCATCTCGACCATGCGGGGCCCTGGGTGGCGGCGGGCGCCGACATCTCCCGTGGCCACGGGCGCCGGATTCGACTGGCGGGGGCCTTCGGACACCACGCGCCCCCCCACGGGGCCCTGAGGATGTGGCATTACACGACGGTCCTGCTCCCCCTGTGGCGAAGCACCACACAGGGTTGCGGCCATGGCCAAACCCGCCATCACGGCACCGGCGCGGAACTGCGAACCAGGACGCCTCATCGCGCACCTCCTTTGGGATGGATGAAACCTTCATCATGCCAGAGCCATGCCACCACCCTGCGTCAGGTCGCCTTGGCGGTATCCTGACGGTTTCAAACATGGGAGTCCTCTGGTGTTCGGCAAGATCCAGCACATCCATTTCGTGGGCATCGGCGGCATCGGCATGTCGGGCATCGCCGAGGTGCTCGCCAACCTGGGCTACCAGGTCTCGGGCTCTGACCTGAAGGAAAGCGCCGTCACCCAGCGCCTGAGGGGACTGGGCATCACGGTCCACCTGGGCCACCACGGGCAGGCCATCGAGGGCGCCCAGGTGGTGGTGATCTCGTCGGCCGTGAAGGGCGACAACCCCGAGGTCGTGGCCGCCCATGCCGCCAAGGTGCCCGTCATTCCCCGCGGCGAGATGCTGGCGGAGCTGATGCGCATGAAGTACGGCATCGCCGTCGCCGGCTCCCACGGCAAGACCACCACCACCAGCATGGTGGCCCAGGTGCTCAGCCAGGGCGGCATCGACCCCACCATCGTCATCGGTGGCAAGCTCGGCACCATCGGCAGCAATGCCAAGCTGGGCAAAGGGCCCTTCCTGGTGGCGGAAGCCGACGAGAGCGACGGCAGTTTCCTCATGCTGAACCCCACCCTGGCCGCCATCACCAACATCGACCGCGAACACCTCGACCACTACAAGGACCTGGAGGAGATCCAGGACGCCTTCGTGACCTTCGCCAACAAGGTGCCCTTCTACGGCTCCGTGTTCCTCTGTATGGACGATCCGAACGCCGCCGCCGTCCGCCCGCGCCTGAAGAAGCAGGTGCATACCTACGGCACCCACCCGCAGGTAGACATCCGCGCCCGGGAGATCCGCCAGGATGGGTTCCGCACCCACTTCCGGGTGAGCGCCTACGGCCAGGATCTCGGCGCCTTCAGCATGGGCGTTCCCGGCCACCACATGGTGCTGAACGCCCTGGCCGCCATCGGCATCGCCCTGGAGCTGAATGTCGAGCACGAGGTGATCCGCGCCAGCCTGGCCAGCTTCACCGGCGCGGACCGCCGCTTCCACCTCAAGGGCGAGAAGGGCGGCGTCCTGGTGGTGGACGACTACGGCCACCACCCCACCGAGATCGCCGCCACCCTGGCCGCGGCCCGCGCGGGGTTCCCGGACCGCCGCATCGTCGCGGCCTTCCAGCCCCATCGGTACAGCCGCACCAAGGCCCTGCTCGAGGAATTCGGCACGGCCTTCTTCGAGGCCGACTCCGTCGTGATCACCGACATCTACGCCGCGGGCGAGCAACCCATCCAGGGCGTGGACGGGGCCGCCATGGCCGCGACTCTGCGGTCCCACGGGCAGAAGGAAGTCCACTTCGTGGGTCGCGTGGAGGACCTGCCTGCGGCCCTCAAGCAGCTGACCCGTGACGGAGACCTGCTCATCACCTTCGGCGCGGGCTCCATCACCCACGCCGGACCGGCCTTCCTGGAACTCGATTGAGCGAGGGAACGGGGTATCCGATGCGGCGAATCCTCCCGGCCACACTCTATGCGGTGCTCTGTGCGGCGCCGCTTGCGGCGGGCCTGCCGCCGGGCGTGCTCCCAGCCGCAGATCACCGGCCCGAAGTACCCCTGCCGGATCTCGGCGTCCGCTACACGCCCCAGCCCGCGCTGCTGGCCTATGTCCGCGCCCTGGCGGCCGCCGCCCCGGACCGCGTACGGCTCACGACCCTGAACCTCACGGAAGAGGGCCACGAGCAGCCCTTCCTCGTCATCACCTCGCCCGGAAACCTGAAGCGCCTGGACGAGCTGCAGGCCCTCAACGCGAAGCTCGCTGATCCGAGATCCTGCGGGGAGGACGAGGCCCGGCGCATCACGGAGACCAACCCTGTCTTCGTCTGGCTGGGCTACTCCGTCCACGGATCCGAAGTCTCCGGTTCCGAGGCGGCCCTGGCCGTGGCCTACCACTTCGCCGCGGCGCGCGATCCGGAAGTGCTGAAGCAGCTGGATCGCGTGGTGATCCTCATGGACCTCACGCAGAACCCCGATGGGCGGGTCCGACATCTCCAGGCCGTGGCCGAGGCCACCACGCCCTTCAACGCCAGCGATCCGCAGGACGCCCAGAACGCCGCCCGCTGGCCCAGCGGTCGCTTCAACCACCGGCTCTTCGATCTGAACCGCGACTGGGTCTGGCAGACCCAGGGCGAGACCCGCGCCAAGACCGCCGCCTTTCTGCGCTGGAACCCGCAGGTGCTGGCGGATCATCACGAGATGTGGCCGGAGGCCTCGTACTACTTCCCCCCCACCATGCAGCCCATCCACCAGGAACTGCCGGAACCCTTCTCGGGCCGCTGGCAGAGCACCTTCGGCCAGGCCCTGGCGCGGACCTTCGATGCCCGCGGCTGGGCCTACTTCAGCCGCGATGTGTTCGACCTCTTCTACCCCGGCTATGGGGACACCTGGCCCACCTTCCAGGGCGCCGTGGGCATGACCTTCGAGGTGGCGGGCCAGGGCGGCCCCGCCTACAAGCGACAGGACGGCGACATCCTCACCCTCGAGGGCCGCCTCCGGCGCCACGCGGCCGCCAGCCTCGCCACGGTGGCCACGGCCGCGGCCGGACACCGGGCCCTGCTCTGGGATTTCCAGCGGACGCGGCGCGAGCGCGCCGCCCTGGGCGACCGCGCGGGAGCCTTCCTCCTGGCCGAGGGCGAGGACCCCGGCCGGACCCGGGCCCTGGCGGACCTGCTGGCCCGCAACGGCATCGAGGTGCTGCGGACCCGGGCGGACCTGCCCACCACCGGACTGGAGGCCATCGGCCTGACCAAGGCCGCCGCCCTGCCGGCCGGCAGCTACCTGGTGCCGCTGGATCAGCCCCGGGGCGCCCTGGCCCAGGCCCTGCTCGAAGGCGAGGCCCACATGGGGCCGAAGCCCACCTACGACATCACGGCCTGGAGCCTGCCCCTGGCCTTCCATGTGCCCGCCTGGCACGCAAAGACCCGGCCGAGGGTGGCGACCTCCCCCCTGGCCGCCGACGCCGGAAGCCCGCTTCCCGAAGCCGCCTGGGGCTACCTGATCCCCGCGGGTCACGAAGGCGCCGAGCGCACCCTGGCCACCCTGCTCCAGGAGGGCTTCAAGGCCACGGCCCTGGCCGAGCCCGCCACCCTCAAGGAGGGCCGGTTCGGCGCGGGCACGGTGGTGCTTCCCAACCGCACCAATCCGCCCGCCCTCAGGGCGCGCCTCCAGGCCCTGGCGGTCGTCAACCGCCACCCTGTCGCCGGCGTGGATTCGGCCCAGATGACCACGGGGCCGGATCTGGGTTCCAACCGCAGCCTGATCCTGCGTGCCCCCCGCATCGCCGTGCTCATGGACCGGCCGGCCAACCCCATGGCCTTCGGCGCCGTGGCCCACACGCTGATCGAATCCGGGCTCCCCTTCGTGCAGCTGCGCACCGACCGCCTCGGCGCCACCTCCCTCGCGCGGTTCACCCACCTGGTGGTGGTGGACGACGGCGCCCAGGGCAAGGCCTGGCAGCAGCTGCTCGGCGAAGGCGGGGCGGCCAAGCTGAAAGCCTGGATCCAGGAGGGCGGCAGCCTGCTGGCCTTCCAGGGCGGGGCCGTGTACGCCTCCCGCGCGGGGCTCGCCCAGACCGGCTTCCACTTCCTGGCCAAGGCCGCGGAGGAAGCCCGGCTGAAGGAGAAGGATCCCAAGCGCGAGGCGCCCAAGGCCGATCCCGCGGAGCTGGTGCGGCCCTGGGACAAGCGCGAGGAGCGCGCCCTGGAGGAGAGCATCCCGGGGGCCTTCCTCAAGGCGCAGGTGGACGGCAGCCACCCCCTGGCCTGGGGCCTCCACGCCGAAGCTGGCGGCGCGGTGCTGGACACCAGCGATCCCATCCTGGAGCTGAGCCCCGGCGGCGAAAATCCGATCCACTATGCCAAGGAGGACCTGAAGGTCTCCGGCCTGGTCCCCAAGGCCCTGGAAGCAAAGCTCCGACAGACCGCCTACGCCCTGCGGGAGCGCCTGGGCCAGGGCGCCGTGATCCTGGTGGCGGGCGACCCCGTGTTCCGCGGCCAGACGCCCTTCACCCGCCGCCTGCTGCACAACGCCCTCTTCTTCGGGGCCTACCGGCCTGCGCCAGAATGAGGTTCGGAATGAGGGGCGCTCCATGACGAATCCCAGCGGCCTCCGCTTTACCCTCGCCATCACCGGCGCTTCGGGCTCCGCATTCGGCGTGGCCGTCCTGCGGCGGATGTCGGCGAATCCGGCCGTGGCGCACATCGCGCTGCTGTTCTCGCCCACCGGGAAGCGCTGCCTGCTGGACGAGACCGGCCTCACCCCGAAGGACCTGGCCGCGCTGCCCAAGGTGCGGCTGCGGGACGAGCGGGACCTGGGCGCCGACATCTCCTCGGGCTCGTACCGCCACGACGGCATGGCGCTCGTGCCCTGCAGCGCCGGGGCCCTGGGCCGCATCGCCTCGGGCGTGAGCGAATCCCTGGTGAGCCGCGCGGCGGATGTGTGCCTGAAGGAACGCCGACCCCTCGTGCTCTGCCTGCGGGAGACCCCCCTGAACCGCGTGCACCTGGAGAACATGCTCCGCGTCCATGATGCGGGTGCCGTGGTCATGCCCATCATGCCCGGCTTCTACAGCGGCCCGAAGACGCTGGACGACCTGTTCGACACCTTCGCCACCCGCGTGCTGGATCAACTGGGCCTGCGCGAGGACGATCCGCGCCGGTGGCGGGAGCCCTGAGGCGTCAGGCTGAGCCTTCCATCAGCGCCGCCTCTTCGCGCTGGGCGCGGCGGGTAGTCCAGAAGGCCCACAGGGCGCCCAGGGCGCCAGTGCTCGCGCCGAGCAGGGCCAGGGCCAGCATGCTCCAGGGCGAGAAGAAGCCCAGCCGCGCCAGTTCTACCAGCAGCGGGGACAGGTTGCCGAAGCCCCGGGAGACGGGCAGCCACAGGCCGAAGAGACCCACCAGGGCCAGCAGGCTGCCACCCAGGCCCAGCAGCGCGCCCTCCAGCACCAGCGGCGTGCGGATGTAGCCTTCGGAGGCTCCCACCAGGCGCATGATCGTGATCTCTTCCTCGCGGGCCAGGATGCTCATGCGGATGACATTGCCCGTGGCGAACCCCGCGGCCACCAGCAGCACCACGCCCAGGCTGGCCAGGGCGGAACGCAGCATGCGGGCCATGCGCTGCAGCTGCTCCAGCCGCTCCTGATCCGCCAGCACATCTCCGATGCCCGGCAGGCTCCGCAGGCTCTCGCCCACTTCCACGGACTTGCCCCCCGCGGCCAGGTCCTGGCGGAGGCTCAGCTCCAGGCTTTCGGGCAGCGCGTCCTGGCCGGCGCTTTCCAGCAGCAACCCGGCCTCGCGGGTGGCGGACTGGAACCGCTTGCGGTTCTCCTCGGCCGTGACCCGGCGCACCTCGCGGAAGCGCGGGTCGCGGCGCAGGCGGGCCTCCGCTTCATCGAGGGATTTCCCCTCCGCGGCGTAGGCCACCACCTTGGCCATGCCCTCCAGCTGCCCCACGAAGCGGTCGAGGCTTTCCACCAGCAGCAGCCCGCCGCCGGCCAGCAGGAGGCCGGAGGCCAGGGTCAGCACGGCCAGGAGGTACTGGCCGCGATGGCGGAAGAGGTCCCGGGTCACATCCTGCAGCAGCAGGCCCAGCAACCTCAGGGTCGTCATGAGGCGTTCCCGTCGATGGCCGCGCCCTTCAGGACCGACCCGGAGGGGGTCACCGTGACGACCTTCGCCGCCGTGCCGCCCAGGGGCGACTTCCAGAGGTAGATCGTGCCGTAGCCCACGGTGCCCTGGCCCGGCAGGCCCACCAGCCAGTCCTTGGTGCCGGGATGGGAGAGCGCCCTGAGATTCGGCTGGTCCGTGGCGCTTCCCAGCGTGGCGGCCGGGGCCTGGTTGTAGGACAGGCCGAACTGCCCGACGCGGAAGGCCTGGATCGGCGCGGCGGTGCTGCCCGCATCCGTGTTGTGGCGGCCCACGAAGAGGTAGCCGTTAGCCGTGTCGAGGGCCATGACGCCGTAGATGCCGAGCCCCGTCGAGCTGCCGAGGATGACCTGGGCCGGGTCGAACCCGGCGGCGGTGCCCTTGCGGAGGCGCGGCCCCGTCAGGGCGTCCATGCCCACGGGATTGCCGTCCTTCAGGAAGGCGTAGACGACGCCCGAGGCCGCAGCCACGCCGGTGCCCCCGGCATCCCCGCTCATCTGGATCGCCTGGAGGGAGACCGAGGCGTCCTGGAACTGGCCGCTGGCGCCGGGCACGGCCCAGATGCGCGTGCCGTTGTCTCCGGATTCGGTGATGTAGAGGCTGTCGTTCTGGGTATCGAGGCTGCTCTGGCCGAACTTCCCGTTGGTGAGGCGGTCGCCGCTGGACAGCCGGAAGGAGACCACATCGATGCTGGACACGGAGCCCGTCTGGGAGCGGATGCGGCTCAGCCGGACGATGTCGCCGGTGTCCGACACCAGGTAGAGCAGGCCGCGCTGGCTGTCGAAGCACACCCCGCCCCAGGCCAGATTGGTGACCTTGCTGAACAGGTTGGAAGTGATCTGGTAGGTGGGCGCGAGCGCGGTGGTGCTGCTGTACAGCGCGTTCAGGTCCGTCCAGACGAACACCTTGCTGGTGGTGGTGTCGAAGGCGTAGAGGGCCGCGCCTCCGGTGCCCCCGGAAGATCCGCCGGTATCGGTCTCCTTGCAGGCTAGGGAGAGCAGCAGGACTGAGGCCAGGAGGCCCTGGAAGAGACGATTCATCATGGTCGGCCGCCTACTTGGACGCGAAGAGCGCCTTCAGGTGCGTGTTCAGGGTGCGCACCATGTCAGCATCACAGCCCGCATCCACGGCGCCCCGGCTGATGGCCAGGGCCAATCCCTTCACCGCTTCGGGACCATCGCCGGAGATGATCTGCTGGGTGGCCTTGGCCTGGAGCCGGTTGACCATCTCGTGCTGGACCTCGGGCAGGACCGTCTTCGCGGCCTGGGCGATGCGCTGGGTGAAGTTCATGAGCTTGACCATGCGCTGGGGGTCGTCCACGGGCGCGGGCTTGGGGGTCAGGGGCGGGGCACCGCCGGCGACGCCGCCACCCACCGTCACGGGGATGGCTTCGTCTCCGTCGGGGAAGCCCTGGGCCTGGGGGGGAGGCGCGTGGCGCTGGAGGGGCACGATGGCCGTGTCCTCCTCGCGGGAGTTGGAAATCACGGGCGGAGGCGCACCGCCGAGCAGCGCGGAGACCGGCACCAGATCCTGGCCCGGCTCCTTGGCAGGGGCCGCGGGCGCATCGACTTTGGGGGGCTTGCCGCTGCGGAGGCCCTTCAGCACCACATGGCCCGCCATCACCAGGCCGTAGAGATCCTTGGCGATGGTCAGCACGGGCTTCTGCATCACCTCGGCCACTTCCGCCACGCTGAAATAGCCCGTGGCGAGCGCCAGGACCCGGGCCTCGCGGGGGTTGACGCCGTGCGGGGTCTCGCCGGGAAGCAGCGTGGAAGCCGGATAGAGGTCCACGGACGGGACCTTCTGGCTGATGACGCGCCATTCATCCATGCGGCGGCCCAGCTCCATCAGGATGGAGGCGTTGGGTTTGTTGATGGTAGCCGGCACCTCCGGCGTCACCTCCTCGAACCGGTAGTTGCCTTCGAGCCAAAGGGCCACTTCCATGAGGGCCTCGAAGCCCTCCCCCGAGTGGGTGACCGCGTGGATGATGCGGCCGTCCTTGAGGTAGATGCGGGCCTTGGAGGCTTCCTGCTGCACATGGAAGCACCCCGATTTCCCGCCCTGACTCACGAGCTGGATGATGTCGGGCAGCGGCGCCTCGCGCATGGAGCCTTGGATCACACCCTGGGACATGGGTTGTTCCTCTCGGGGAAACTGACAGCCTATAAGAAGATGCTCAACCTTACCACGGAGTGCGCCCTTCCCCCCCGGCTCCTCCTGCGCGATGCTGGGGTTCCATGAGCGACCGCCCCGACTCCCCCTTCGCCCCCATCGAGCAGGCCATCGAGGCCATCCGGCAGGGCCACATGATCGTGGTCGTGGACGACGAGGACCGGGAGAACGAGGGGGACCTCACCCTGGCCGCCGAGCATGTCTCGCCGGAAGCCATCGCCTTCATGGCCACCCATGGGCGCGGACTCATCTGCGCCGCCCTGGAGGGCCCGGCCCTGGACCGCCTGCAGATCCCGCTCATGGTCCGGGACAACACCAGCCCCTTCGAGACGGCCTTCTGCGTGTCCGTGGAAGCCCGGGAAGGCACCACCACCGGGATCAGCGCCCAGGACCGCTCGCGCACCATCCAGGCCCTCATCGCCCCGGACGCCAAGCCCCAGCACTTCGTGAAGCCCGGCCATGTCTTCCCCCTGCGGGCCCGCCCGGGCGGCGTCCTCACCCGCACGGGCCAGACCGAGGCCAGCGTGGACCTGGCCCGGCTCGCGGGCCTGCATCCCAGCGGCGTGATCTGCGAAATCATGAAGGACGACGGGACCATGGCCCGGGTGCCGGACCTGATCCCCTTCTGCCGCCAGCACGGCCTGCTCCTCGTGACCGTGGCCGACCTCGTGGCCTACCGGCTCCGCCAGGAGCCTCTCGTCGCCCACCTCGAGACCCGCACCATGTCCAGCCAGTGGGGCGATCTGAAGGTCCACCGCTTCCGCAGCCTGCTGGATGGCGGCAGCCACCTGGCCTTCGTGCTGGGCGACCTGGGCGCCGGAGCCCCGCCCCTGGTCCGCGTCCATGTGGAGACCTTGCCGGACGACCTGCACGGCTTCCAGACCGGACTGTTCCAGAAGGCCATGGCCGCCCTGGCGAAGGAGGGCCGCGGCGCCCTCGTGTACCTCCGCCGCCATGCCCATACCCCGGGCGTCGCCGAGGAGGGGCAGGCCCAGCCCCAGGCCATGAGCGACCGTGATTTCGGCGTGGGCGCCCAGATCCTCCAGCAGCTCGGAATTGGAAAAATGCGCCTCCTCAGCAGGCATGAAACCAAGTACATTGGGCTTCGCGGCTTCGGCCTCGACATCTGCGCGCATGTGCCCCTGGAACCCTCCACGGACCAGGCCCTCCCGGAACACCCCTCCACGGAACCGCGTTGATCGACACCCGCTTCCTGACCCAGTCGCCCCTGTTCAGGAACCTGGACGAGGCCGAGCGCGCCCAGATCCTGATGATCGGTCGGGTCCGCCCCGTCCAGGCCGGCGAGGTGATTTTCAAGGAAGGCGATGCCGGAGACGGCCTCTTCATCGTGCTCAAGGGTTCGATCCGCATCTCCAAGCGCAGCGCCACCGGCGAGGAGGCCCTGGCCGTGCTGGAGCCGCCCGCCTACTTCGGCGAGATGGCCCTCATCGACCTCGCCGCCCGGGCCGCGGATGCCATCGCCAATGAGCCCTCCGAACTCTTCTTCATCCCCCTGCAGGAACTCCAGGCCCTGATCGAATCCCAGCACAAGGTCGCCCTGAAGATCCTCTACGCCCTCTGTGAAGTGCTCGCCCAGCGTCTCCGCGAAACCAACGAACGCTACATGAGCATCTTCACCATCGCCCAGTGGGGCGGCGCCAACCCCGACGGCCCCTCCCCCCTACCCTAAGAACTTGAAAGGAGTTCCCATGTCCGACCTCGTAGCCCACATCACCGACGCCGACTTCCCCCAGGCCGTCGCGCAGGGCGTCACCCTCGTGGATTTCTGGGCCCCCTGGTGCGGCCCCTGCAAGATGATCGCCCCCGTCCTGGACGAGCTGGCCGCCGAAATGAAGGGCCAGGCCAAGTTCGTGAAGATGAATGTGGACGAGAATCCGCAGGTCGCCGGCCAGTTCGGCATCATGAGCATCCCCACGCTCATCGTCTTCAAGGACGGCAAGCCCGTGAACAAGCTCATCGGCGGCCAGCCCAAGCCCCAGCTCAAGGCTTTCGTCGAGAGCGCGTTTTAATCCGCGCTTCGTCCCTGCGAAAAACGCGGCCTTCGGGCCGCGTTTTTCGTGTGGTTATTTCCGCCGGAGCACCATCCGGATCTGGTTCCCCTTCTCGTTGAAGTGGACCTCGTCCATGACGAGGAGGATGAGCGGCAGGCCGCGGCCGCAGTGGGGGGCCATCTCGGAGTCCGGCGGCAAGGGCGAAACCTGGCTCGCGTCGAAGCCCCGGCCCTCGTCGCTGATCTCCAGCTCGAAGCGCTCCGTGTCCATGGCGAGGCGCACCTCGATCAGGCGGCCCGCGTAGTGCGGATCCTCCATGCGCTTGGCGCGGAGGGCCGTGTAGGGATCCTCCACCGCGAAGAGATCGCCCTTCAGTCCCGATTCCAGCTCGAAATTGCCGTGCTCCAGGGCGTTCACCAGGGCTTCGTGGAAGGCCATGGCAATGACATCGATGTTGCTGGCGGAGGCGAAGCCCATGGGCACCAGCCGGTCCGTGAGGTGGTGCATGAGGCTGGGGACATCCAGCTCGTCCGAGCGGAAGAGGAAGTGCCGGCGCTCGTTGACGAGCCCCCGCAACCCGTTGTCCGCCAAACGCAGCTCGCGGTGCAGGTCCACCAGGTGGAACACATTCTGCACCAGGTCGCGCAGGGCGATGGGCTTCATGAACAGGTTCGAGGCACCCATGCGCATGGCCCTGATGGCGTATTCCACCGAGGCCTGGCCGGTCATCAGGACCACCGGCAGGTGCGGCTGCGTCGCCTTCACCTTGTGGATGACATCGAAGCCATCCAGCCCCTCCATGTTGATGTCGCTGATCACCAGATCGAACTCCGGCACCCCGGGGGTCTGGAGAAAATCCACGGCCTGGGCGGCGTCGGGATAGGCGTGGACCTCCATGCCGTAGTGCGAGAGGGCCGCCTGCACCATCTCCAGCACCGCCGTGTCGTCATCGATCAGGAGGATGTGCGTCCCGTGGCGCGTCATGAAGACTCCGTGTCCCTGGATTCTAGGACCCCACCCGGGCGATGGGAACGGGCCGGATCCCGACCAGGGGCCGCAAGACGCGGTTCGACCAGCGCCGCAAGGTGGGGTTCAAGCAAGGTCAAGGTGCGGTCGAGGGTGCCTCGAAGCCCCTCCGGCAGGGGGGCCTCGCCCGTGGACCGAAGCGGTGCCGTGGCCAGGGCCCCCAGCAGGGCGGGCGCCAGGTCCGGGGCCTCCACCACCTGGAGCAGCCCGGCCCCCCGCAGGGACGGAACGAGGTCTTCAAAGTTGGCGAAGCCCGGCCCCAGGAGCGTCGGAATCCCGGCCCGGACGGGCTCCAGCGGATTGTGCCCGCCCGGCGCGGCCCAGCCTCCGGCCACCAGCGCCACGGTGCCCTCGGCATAGACCGCCGGCAGGTCGCCCAGCGTGTCCAGCAGAAGCACCTCCGTCGAGGCCCAGGAGGCCGCGGAGGTCCAGGCGGAGGACCAGGCAGAGACCCGCCGGAAGGGCGTCCCCTGGGTGGCCAGGATCGCGGCGGCGGCCTCGAAACGGCGAGGCTGGCGTGGCGCCAGGATGAGCCGGAGCCCCGGGAACCGTCCGCGAGCCTGGGCCCAGGCTTCAAGAATCGATGCCTCCTCGCCTTCCACCGTGTTCCCCGCCACCACCACGGGGTGCCCGGCCCAGGCCTCCCGCAGGGCCGCCCACCCTTCATGCAGGGGCCGGGGGGGCGGAAGGTCCGCCTTGAGGTTGCCGCCGAGCGCCACCACCGGCGCCCCCAGATGCCGGAAGGCTTCGGCACTGGCCTCGTCCCGGGCCGCC
The DNA here is from genome assembly GCA_019449415.1 of Geothrix sp. Classification (GTDB taxonomy): domain Bacteria; phylum Acidobacteriota; class Holophagae; order Holophagales; family Holophagaceae; genus Geothrix; species Geothrix oryzae. The sequence continues at coordinate 30,577 of JAGRPP010000023.1, read as the reverse complement.
ACCAGACTGAGGCGCGAAGCCGCCCGGCGGAGCCAGGGGCCGCCCCGCTCGAGGGATTTCTCCGTCAAGCGGCCATTCACGATCAGGCGCGGAATGCCGCGGGCCTCGAGCGCCGCCAGCAGCCCCGGCCAGAGCTCCGTCTCCAGGGCGAGAAAGGCCCCGGGCGCGCGGCGCAGGAACGGCTCCAGGCCCGCGGGATCATCCAGGGGAAAGGCGCCGCCGCTCACGCGGCCGGTGTCTCCGTCCCAGGCTGGGAGCCGCTGGGCCAGCAGCGCCAGCCCCGCCGGGGTGCCCGTGCTGAGGTGAAGGGTATGACCTGCATCCCGCAGGCGCCGTACCAGTCCCTCGGCCAGCAGCAGCTCGCCCACGCTCACCGCATGCAGCCAGATCCAGCGGTTCGCGGGCAGGTCCGGCGCCTCCGCCTCCAGGCGCATCCGCCATCCCGCAGGCAGGCCCCGGGCGCAGGCCCGCGCGGCGGCACCCGCCAGAGAGACCGCCACCAGGTAGCTGAGGTCGAGGCTATCCACGCATCCACGCTCTCACATTTCGCATTCAAACGGCATCATGGAGGGATGACCGATCGCGCCCTCCTGGAAGTCCTCATCGTCACCGGCCCCCTGGGTGCCGGGAAGACCACGGTCGTGAACCGCCTGCTGAAGGCCGAAGTGGCGGCGGGCCGCCGGGTGGCGGTGCTCATCAACGAGTTCGGCGCCGTCAGCGTGGACGGCACCCTGGTGGACGCGGAGCGGCCCGAGCTGACGGGCGTGGAGAACCTGGTGAACGGCTGCGTCTGCTGCAGCCTGCGGAACGATGTGGTTGCCACCCTCCAGGCCTGGTGCGATCAGCCCGAGGGCCAGCGCCCCGAGCGTGTGGTGCTGGAGACCACGGGCCTGGCCGATCCCACAGACCTCCTCGATTTGGAGCAGGAGCCGGCCCTGGCCGGGCGCCTGCGCCTGGCGGGTCTGCTCACCGTCATCTCCTGCCTAGCTCCTGTGGATCACCTCAAGACCAAGCCCCTGCTCCACCGCCAGGCGGCCCTGGCCAGCCTCATCCACCTCAGCAAGGGCGATCTCGATCCTTCGGCGGCGGTGGCCTGGGAAGGTGAGCTGCGCACGGCCTTCCGGCAGATCCCGCTGGTGCCCACGCGCCACGGCGAGGCCCCCGAGGGCGGGCCCGATCCCTGGCGGGGCGATCTGCGCCCGCTCCCCGAAGGCTGGGAAGCCGCCGGTGACACCAGCTTCGCGGCGGCGCGCTCCTTCAGCCTGCACTGGGATCACCCGGTGGACCCGGCGGCCCTGGAAGCCCTGCTCCTGGCGCCTCCAGCCCAGGGCGAGCTCCTGCGCGCCAAGGGCGTCTGCGTCTTCGAGGGCTGGGCCGTCCGCAACGACGGCAGCGACCGCTGGGCCTTCCAGCTGGCGGACGGCCGCCTGGAGATCTCGCCCCTGCCGCTACAGGGGGGCGGCACGGCGGCAGCCTGCGTGGCCGTGGTGATCGGCACGGACCTCGATGCCACCAGCTGGAAGAAAGCGCTGCGTGGCCTGGAACGCCCGCCTGAAGGACACCGTCGCAAAGTCCTTCTCAATCGCTGATCTGGTTCCGCAGGAGCCAGATCAGCGCCTGGCTTGGTATCATCGCCTTTCCCCCGATTTCGGGAGCGCAAGGAGCAGGTGTGGATCAAGTGCTCGACCTCATGGCCAAGGAGCTGAAGCTCCCCCGCGCTGGCGTGGCCGCCATCGTGGCGCTGCTGGAGGAGGGCAACACCGTGCCCTTCATCGCCCGCTACCGGAAGGAGGCGACCGGCTCCCTCGACGAGGTGGCCATCCGCGCCGTCGAAGACCGGCATGCCTACTACAAGGACCTGCTGGACCGCCGGAAGACCGTGCTGAAGTCCATCGACGAGCAGGGCAAGCTCAGCCCCGAGCTGAAGCTCAAGATCGAGACCACCTGGGTGAAGGCGGAACTCGAGGACCTCTACCTGCCCTACAAGCCCAAGAAGCGTACCAAGGCCACGGTGGCGAAGGAGCGGGGCCTGGAGCCCCTGCTGGATTCCCTGCTGGCCGACGAGAGCGGGGCCGATCCCTTCGTCATCGCGGAACCCTTCATCAAGGACGAGGACGGCCTGCGGTCGCCCTCGGAGTGCATGGAGGGCGCGGGCCACATCCTGGCGGAGCGGCTGTCCGAGGACGCCACTCTCCGCGCCTGGCTGCGCCTGGAGTTCCATGAGCACGGCGTGCTGAAATCCGAGGTCCGCGAGGAACGCAAGGCGGACCAGGCTGCGCTGCGGTTCAAGCCCTACTTCGATTTCTCCGAGCCCATCCGCAAGATCCCCAGCCACCGTCTGCTGGCCCTGCGTCGCGGCGAGAAGGAGGAGATCCTCACCGTCAAGCTCCTGGTGGAGCGCGAGAACCTGGTCTCCCAGCTGGTCTCCAAGGTGCCGGTGAACCCCGGCAGCGGCTACCGCCGCTTCCTCAACGAGGTCGCGGGCGACGCCTTCGACCGCCTGCTGGCCCCCACCATCGAATCCGAAGTGCGCTACGAGGCCAAGAAGAAGGCCGACGCCGAGGCCATCAAGGTGTTCCAGACCAACCTGGACCACCTGCTGCTGGCGCCCCCCGCGGGCCAGCGTTGCACCCTGGGTGTGGATCCCGGCATCCGCACCGGCTGCAAGCTGGTGGTCATCAACCGCCTGGGCCAGCTGGTGCAGAACGAGGTGATCTATCCCCTGGAGCCCAAGCGAGATCTCGATGGCAGCCGGGCCATCCTCGAGAAGCTCTGCACTGGAAATCCCATCGAGGCCATCGCCATCGGCAACGGCACCGGCGGCCGCGAGGTGGAGGCCTTCATCCGCGAGTGGCTGAAGGAGACGAACCGCACCGGCCTCATCTGCGTGAGCGTGAGCGAGGCGGGCGCCTCGGTCTACTCCGCCAGCGACATCGCCCGGGAGGAGTTCCCCGAGCACGATGTCACCGTGCGCGGCGCCGTGAGCATCGCGCGGCGCTTCCAGGATCCCCTGGCCGAACTGGTGAAGGTCGATCCCAAGAGCATCGGCGTGGGCCAGTACCAGCACGATGTGAACCAGACCGCCCTCAAGAAGGGCCTGGATGATGTGGTGGAGAGCTGCGTGAACCGCGTGGGCGTGGATCTCAACAGCGCCTCGTACAAGCTGCTGGCCTATGTGGCGGGCATCGGCGAGGGACTGGCGAAGAACATCGTGACCCACCGCTTCGAGCACGGCGCCTTCAAGCGCCGTGAGCAGCTCCTGGAGATCAGCCGCTTCGGCGCCAAGGCCTTCCAGCAGGCCGCGGGCTTCCTCCGCATCCACGACGGCGAGGACCCCCTGGACGCCTCCGCCGTGCACCCCGAGAGCTACCCCGTGGTGCAGCGCATCTGCCAGCTGGCGGGCAAGACCGTGCCCGAACTCATCGGCAACGACGCCGTGCTGGACGCCCTGGATCCGAAGCTGCTCGTCGATGAGAAGTTCGGTGTGGAGACGGTGAAGGACATTCTGGCCGAGCTGAAGAAGCCCGGCCGCGACCCCCGGCACCAGTTCGAGATTGTCCAGTTCCGCGAGGGCGTGAACAAGCCCAGCGACCTGGAGGTGGGCATGGAGCTCCAGGGCATCGTCACGAATGTGACCGACTTCGGCGCCTTCGTGGATGTGGGCGTCCACCAGGACGGCCTGGTGCACCTCTCCGAGATCGCCCACCGCTATGTGAAGAACCCCGCGGACGCCCTCAGCGTGGGCCAGGCCGTGAAGGTGAAGGTGCTGGCGGTGGACCTGCAGGCCAAGCGCATCGCCCTGTCCATCAAGGCCCTGCTCGCGGCGCCCCAGGGCGCGATTGGCGGCGCGGCCGGGGCCCCGCCCCAGCACCGCCGCCGGCCCAACCGGTCCGAGGGCAACCAGGCCAGGCCCCAGGCCGGCGCCCGCCCGCCCAGGGCCGAGGGCACTCGTCCACCGCGCCCCGAGGGACCCCGTCCACCCCGCCCCCAGGGGCCCCGCCCACCCCGACCTGAAGGGGCCAGCGCGCTCCGGCCTGAAGGGGCCCGTCCCCCCCGGCCCGAAGGCATCCGCCCCCCGCGCCCCGAGCGGGAGGCCCGCCCCATGCAGTCCCCGGCCAAACGCGAGCCTGTGGCCCCGGCCACCAACTCCTCGCTGTCTGATCTCATGGCCAAGTTCAACAAGGGGCCCCGCTGATGCACGCGGCCTGGAAGGTTCTGGTTCCCGCGGCCCTGGTGTTCTCGCTGGCCTGCCAGCCCCGCGCGGCCGCCCCGGTGTACGGGCCCTGGGAGGAGGGCCTGACCCTCGCGTTCGAGGATCCTTCCCTGCCCCAGCCCCAGCGCTCCCAGGATCGCCTGCAGGTCCGGGTCGCCCGCTCTTCCGTGAGCCCCGGCGCGCCACGCCTCGTCCAGCTCGACCTCACCAGCCTCCGGGGCCAGCTGAGCTTCGTGGCCCGGCACCAGGGCGGGGGCATCACCCTGCTCGGGGAGGATGGCCGCCCGCTGGCCCAGACCCTGCCCCCAGGTTTCCCCGAGACCGCCGCCTGGGAGGACCGGGGCACGCAGTTCCGCGTCATCGGCCGGGCGGCCTGGGACGGCGCGGCCATCCTGCCGGCCACCGCCGCCACTGTGGGCGTATGGGTGGAGGCCCGGCCGCTCCAGGGGCCTCGGCACCGCACCCTCTACCTGCCCAACCTGGGCGAGGTGGAATCCCAGGAGGAGCGCGCCGGCACCTGGGTGATCGTCAACCGGCTGGTGGCCCGGGGCTTCGTGGACCTGCCCACCAGCCCGCGTCCCTGACCGACCCTTTCCGGAGCCTTCATGGCCGCTGACACCGCCCCCGACCCGACCGCCGAAACCGAGATCGCCCTGCCGCCCGGTGCCGCCAAGGGGGCCGTGCGCGACAACCTGGAAGTGATCTGCTTTGCCATGGTGCTGATCCTGTTCTTCAAGGCCTTTGTCGGCCAGCAGTTCAAGATCCCCTCGGCCTCCATGCGCAACACTCTGATGATCGGCGACCACCTGCTGGCCAACAAGTTCGTCTTCGCCCAGCCCCAGTGGGCCTGGGAAGAGGCCCTCTTCCCCATGCGTGGCGTGAAGCGCGGCGACATCATCGTGTTCCGCTACCCCATCGACCGCGACCAGGACTATGTGAAGCGCTGCGTGGCCCTGCCGGGCGACACCGTGGAGATGCGCAACAAGCGCCTCTATGTGAACGGCAAGCAGGTCACCGGCCCCTTCGAGCACCAGTTCGGCCGCAGCCCCGAAGGCCCCACGCCCGGCCCCTGGCCCCCCGAACGCTATGCCGGCGAGGCCGAGCGGCCCGTGGGCCTCTGGCGCCACGCCGATGCCGAAGTGATGGCGCTCCACGCGCGGAACCAGATGCAGTCCATGAACAGCCTCATCCAGGAGGGGTTCAAGGACAACATGGGTCCCGTCACCGTGCCGCCCGGCCACCTCTTCGCCATGGGCGACAACCGGGACAACAGCATGGACAGCCGCTACTGGGGCTTCCTACCCGTGGATCACCTGCGGGGCCGTCCCTTCATCGTGTGGTGGAGCTTCCGCGAGGGCGATACGGACAACGACAACGGCCGGGTGCCCGAGGGCCCCGCGGATGTGGCCACCGACTTCATCGATGCCGCCCGCCATTTCTTCACCCGCACCCGCTGGGAGCGGACCGGCACCATCCCGGAATAGGCGGAATGAAACGCCTCCTGTTTCCGCTGCTGCTCGCGGCCACGCTGCCTCTATCCGCCTGGGGCGACAAGGGCCACCGGGTCGCCAGCGCCCTGGCCTTGAAGGGCCTGCCTCCGGATCCGCGCGCCTGGTTCGCGGGCCGCGAGGGCGAGGTGGAGGACCACGCCTCCGATCCCGACCGTTGGCGCCAGGATCGCAAGGAGGGCCCCCGGCACTTCCTGGACATGGAACCCTACGGCGGGCCCGACCACCTTCCGCGCACCCTCGAGGAGGCCCACGAGCGGCTCGGGGGCGACTACCACCGGCTGGGCGTGGTGCCCTGGATCATCCAGGACCGCTGGCGCGACCTGATCGAGGCCTTCCGTTCCGGGGATCCAGCCCGGGTGGCCCTGGCCACCTCGATCCTGGGACACTACATCGCGGATTCGCATGTGCCCCTGCACACCACCCTGAACCACGACGGCCAGGCCACGGATCAGCGGGGCATCCACAGCCGCTGGGAGACCGGGCTGGTGGAGCGGTTCATCCAGCCGGGGGACCTGGAGGCCCTGCCGGCGGAGGCGGATCCCACCTTCCTGACCCGCCCCTGGGACTGGCTCCGGGCTTCCCACGCGCTCCTGCCGCAGCTGCTGGAGGACGACCGCAGCGCCGACCGCACCACCCCTACGGGGGATCGCGGCAAGCTCCGCACCCAGGCCTACTGGATGATGTTCTGGGCCAAGCAGGGTCCCGGGGTGAAGCGGCAGCTCCAACTGGCCGGAAAGCACCTCGGGGACGCCGTGCTCAACGCCTGGATCGCGGCCGGCAGGCCCGCTCCCCCGGCCAAGCCCGCCCCCTGAGATCGTCGCGCACGCGGCCATCTCAGCAGGAATGAGGACGGGAATCTACTTCCCCTCGTCCCACCGCTTCCGGTCGAGCCACACCTGCTCGTCCCGGCCCCGGAGATCCTTGCCCCGCCAGTGGAGCTTCAGGGGGCCCTGGGCGTCCTTCTTCTGCACGGACACCCCAGCCCCTTCGCCAGTGCGGAGGAGGCGCAGCAGGGCCTCGACGCTGGCCACCTGGGGGAGGAAGGGCAGCGGCAACGAAGCAAGGGAGCCGGCCTTCTGATCGAGCTTCTGCCGCGGCACCTGGAGGCGGTACCCGGCGGCCCGGTCGCCCTCCAGCAGCAGCAGCCGTTCGCCCAGCCCATGAAGCTCGGCCACGAGGCGGCCCGAGCCCGGCTCCATGAGCAGGCTGAGGGTGCCCGTGCCCTCACCGTCGGCGCCGGAATACCCCCATCCGTACTGGGCGCGGATGGGCGCCGCCGGGGCGGGGGCAGCCAGGGCAGGAGGGGCGGGAGGGACCTGGAGCGGCATCAAGGTTGGTCCTCCCCATCGTCGTCGGGCACGGGATCGGCACCCGACACTGGAGGGGGGGTCTCCTGGACCTTCTTGGCCTGCTCCTTGGCCATGCGGATGCGCAACTCGCCCAGGCGCTTCTCCAGGGCACTCCGGTCCGGGAAGACGAAGGCCAGGGCCCGCTCCCACTGCTCAGCGGCTTCGGCCAGCTTCCCCTGCTTCACCAGGACTTCGCCGAGGTGCTTGCGGACCTCGGGGCTGAACGGGCTCACCTCCGCTGCGCGGCGGAGGGTGGCTTCGGCCTCGTCAAGGCGGCCCAGCTTGAACTGGGCCCAGCCCAGGCTGTCCACCACATTGCCGTTGTCCGGCGTGGCCTTGGCGCTGGCCTCGATGAGGGTCGCGGCCTCCTCCAGGTTCAGCTCCCGCTCCAGGAGGAGGTAACCGAGGTTGTTCTGCACCAGGGGATTGGTCGGGTCCATCTTCTGGGCCTCGCGCAGCACCCGCAGCGAATCGTCGGGACGGCCCACCTGCTCGTAGGCGCTGCTCTGCATGATCAGGATGTCCGCGCCCCGCACGGGCCCCAGGGTCCGGGCCTTCTCGAGGCACTCGAGGCACTTGTCCCAGCGCCGGAATTCGGACCAGATGGCCGCCATGCCCTCGAGGTGGAGCTGCTCGAGGGCCGCGCGGGTCTCCTTGCGGGCGAAGAACCGGTACTCCAGATACTTGGGCGGAAGCTCGGAGGCCTGCTGAAAGAAGGGCACCTTGGGGAACTTCTCGATGCCCTCCTGCAGGGCGGCCAGCGCGCTCTTCCAGTCGTTGCCGCTGATGTGGGCCTGGCAAGCGAAGACCTGGAGTTCGCCCGCGACCCGGGGCCGCGCCGGGTGGTGGCGCAGGAAATCCAGCAGCTCGCGCCCCTTGCCCTGGAGCAGGAGGGCCTCGGCGTAGAGGGCCTGGGCCCCGTCGGCGATGCGCGCCTCTTCGATGTCCTGATCCACCAGCTTCCGGAGCCGTGCTTCGGCCGCTGGGAACTGCCCCAGGTTCATCTGGGCCAGCGCCGTGTTGAAGGAGAGGCGGGGCGTGGGTTTCAGGGCCTCCGCGCGGGCCAGGGTCTCCAGGGCCTCCTCGAATCGGGAGGTCTGCAGCCTCACCAAGGCCACATTCTCCCAAAGCCCCGGTTCCTGGGGCAGGTGGCGGGCTAGAAGCAGGAAGCTCTCCTCGGCGTGCGCCAGATAGCCGGCCTGGATCTGCTCCCGGGCCAGCTCCTCCAGCATGCGGAGGTGGCGATCCTCGGGACTCCGGGCGTTCAGGGCCAGCACCGACTCCCGCCGCCCCTCGTAGTTCTGCTGGGCCCGGGCCTGGATGGCCGCATGTTCCCAGGCCGGCATGAAGCTCGGGCGGATGCGGCCCAGGCGGAGCCAGGCACGCAGGGCTCCTTCGCCGTCCTTCACCTGCTCGGAGGCCTCTCCCAAGCGGGCCCAGAGCTCGGGATCCTGGGGCAGCAGGATGGTCGCCGCCCGCAGCTCCTTCGCGGCTTCCGGCCACCGCGTCGGATCCTTCTGGGCGAGCTGGTAGAGCAGCAGGCCCAGGTGGGCCCGGGCCTCGGCATTGCCCGGTGCCAATTCCACGGCCCGACGGGCCGAGGCCAGCGCGGCCGCTGGATCTTGAGCTTCCTGGAGGGCCTCGGACAGCCGCAGGTGGGCCTCCGCGCTGCCCGGCACCAGGGCCACCACGCGCTTGTAGAGCGCCGCTGCCGCCGCGGGATCCTCGCCCCCGCCCCGCAGTTGGAGGGCGCGGGCCTGGAGCATGAGCGCGCGCGCATCGTCCGGAGGCGCGGCGCAGAGGGAGGCCGCGAGGAGGGCCCCGAGGAAGGAGAGTCGGACATCAGGCACGGTGGGCCTCGCGGTCGAGCAGGTCGATGAGACGGGCATGGGGGACTTCCCAGACGCGGGGCGGCAGCGCGCGCTGGATGGCGGATTCGCCGGGGCGCGGCAGGATGCAGTGGACTTCCGTGGCGGGCGCCTCCTCGGTATGGCCGGAGGCGCGCTTGGCCTTCTTGTCGCGGTGCAGCAGCGGCAGGCAGGCGGGCCAGGGGGCGATGAGGGGCGCCAGGGGCGTCAGGCGCCGGACCAGGAGATCGAGAAGGTCCGGAGGGAGGGGCTTCAGGCCCTGCTCCTTCGCCAGCAGGCAGGCGCTCAGCAGGCCCAGCCCCACCGCCTCGCCATGGAGCAGCCGGTAGCCCGAGGCCGCCTCAAGGGCATGGCCGAGGGTGTGGCCCAGGTTTAGCAGGCGCCGCTCACCCGCCTCGCGGGGATCGCGGTGCACCACCCCGGCCTTGTAGGCGAGGGCTCGCTCCACCCAGGCGAACCGGACCGGCCCGTCCTGGAGCATCTCCATCGCCCAGGCCATCTCGCCCTGGATCAGGGCGGTCTTGATCAGCTCCCAGCGGCCGTTCTCGAGATGGCGCGCAGGGAGGTCCTTCAGGAATCCGGTGCAGGCCACGAGACGCTTGGGGGGGTGGAAGGCCCCCACTAGGTTCTTGCCTGCGGCCAGGTCGGCGCCGGTCTTGCCGCCCAGGGAGGCATCCGCCATGGCCAGGAGGGTCGTGGGCCAGACCTGCCACGCCACACCGCGCAGGTAGAGTGACGCGCTCAGTCCCACCAGGTCCGAGACCACGCCGCCGCCCAGGGCCACGACCGTGGCGTCCCGGTGGAGGGGCACCCGGGCCCAGTGCTCCAGCCAGGGAATCACCGTGCGCAGCTTCTTCTCCTCTTCGGGCACCGTCACCCACAGGGCATCGCCCGGTTCCGGCATGCCCGCGCCGGTCCAGGCCTCCCGCAGGCGCATGTCGCCCACCAGGGTCCAGTGGCCCTCCGGCAACAGGCCCTTGTCCGGGGCCTCCAGCAGGAAGACCTCCGTGGCGAAGCCGGAGGGTGTGGCAAGTCTCATGGGCGGCCCCGCAGGGTGGCTTCCGCCTGCATGGTCTGCTCGCCGCGCAGCCATTGGATCAGGGCCTTGTCGCCGGGCTTGTGGGCGCCCAGGGCGGCCATGAAATCGTAGATGCTCTTGATGGGCCGCTCGCCGAACTTCGTGAGGATGTCGCCGGCCTGGAGGCCGAGGGCCTCGGCGGTGGAGCCCTTGGAGACGCCGTTGATGCGGAAGCCCTTCGGATTGTCCGAGTAGTCCGGGATGGTGCCGAAGGCGATGCGCATGGGGCCGCCATCGCCCTTCATGGGCAGCTTGGCGGTCTCCGGATCGAAGGCGGGCAGCGTGTCGGTGTTGGCCAGATCCAGCGCCACCGCCCGCCCGAAGGGTGCGAGCTTCGCCATGCCCTCGAAGTTGATGCGGTCCGCCGTGTCCGTGGGCCGGTGGTACTCGCCGTGGATGCCGGTGAAGAAGAAGAAGGTGGGGATCTTCGCCTGCGAGAAGCTCATGTGGTCCGAGCCGCCCACGCTGGCGCCCACATCGGCGCTGATGGCGAAGCCCTCGGGGGCGAGCTTCTTCGCCGCCTCCACGGCGGATTTCGGGGCGCCCAGGCCGCCCATCATCAGCTTGGGCGCCTTGGGATCCAGGCGGCCCACCATGTCGAAGTTGAGCATGAACTTCACGGATTCCAGGGGGTGGGTCGGGTGCTGCACCCAGTAGCTCGAGCCCAGCAGGCCCTCCTCCTCGCCGCCGAAATGCATCAGCAGGATGGAGCGCCGGGGCCGGGCCTTCTTCAGCTCCCGCGCCAGTTCCACCACCATCGCCGTTCCCGAGGCGTTGTCGTCGGCGCCGGGATGCACCTGGCCGCGGGCCTCGGCGCCGCCCATGCTGTGCCGCTCGCCCAGGCCGAGGTGGTCGAGGTGCGCGCCGAGGACGATGTATTCCTTCCGGAGCTTGGGATCTCGGCCGGGGATCACCGCCACCACATTGGGCACCTGGGCTTCTTCGCGGCGGAGCTTCAGCTTCAGCGTGAGGGCGGTCCAGGGGGCATAGATGAAGTCCTGGCTGGCGGGCTTGCCCGTCGCCTTGATGGTCTTGAACCGGGCCTGGAGATCGCCGCAGGCCGCGCCGAGCGCCTCCGGGGAGAGGCCCAGGACCGGGATGTCGAACTTCACGGGCCCCTCTTCCCGCTGCAGGGGCCGGAGTCCACCCTCTTCCAGCACGAGGACCGCGGCCACCTGGGCCGTCTCCAGGCGCTTGAGGCGGGCCAGCAGGCTCCGCTCGCCCCGGGGCAGGTGGGCGAAGGCGTCCAGGTCCGGCACGGCCCGGGCGATCACCGCCACGCGACCCTTCAGTTCGATGCCCGCCAGGTCATCGTACCCACCGGGGATCTGCACGCCGTAGCCCAGGAAGGCCAGGGGCTTGTTCCGGAAATCCGCGTCGCCGCTGAAACCCAGGGCCTCGAGGTCGCGGCCCCACACCATGGGCCGGCCCTCGTCGCCGTGAAGCAGCACGGCCTCCTGCTGCTCGCGCACCACCTTGGCGATGAACGGGAACCGCTGGATCTGCGCCTTCAGGCCCAGGGCCTTCCACTCCCGCGCGATGCGGCCGGCGGCCTGCTCCAGCTCGGGGTAGCCGTTGCCGCGGCCCTTGAGGGCCGGCGAGGCCAGGTAGTCCACATCGCGGCGCAACCGGGCGGCCACGGCCGTCTCGGAGCCGGAGGGCGGCACCGGCGCCACGAGGGCCGCGGCGAGGAAGGCAAAAGTCCAGGGGCCCATGGCATCTCCGGGGATCCCTCTACTTTACCGGCGCTCCGGAGATCCGTCCCGGTTCCCGCAGGATTTGGGCCGCCTGTGGGAGAATGGCCCCATGTCCGAACAGGGAGCTTTCTTCCAATCCGACCGGGTCGACCAGCGCCCCATGCGCCATGCCCTGCTGTGGCGCCTCGCCGGCTACCTCCGGCCCCAGTGGGCGGCGCTCCTGGCCCTCCTGGTCCTGATGGCCCTAGGCGCCTTCCTGGAAGTGCTGCCCTCGGAGCTCACCCTGCGCCTCATCAACCGCTTCATGGGCCAGGGCAGTCTGAAGGGTGCCGCGCCCATGGTGGCGGGCTTCTTCGGCGTGCTCATCGCAGGCTTCCTCGTCAGTTTCGCCCGCTACTTCCTCCTGGCCAAAGTGGGCCAGAAGGCCATGCTCGACCTCCGCGTCCAGCTCTTCGCGCACCTCATGGGCCGCAGCACGGAGTTCTTCCACCGAAATCCCGTGGGCCGCCTCATGACCCGCGTCACCAGCGATGTCCAGAACCTGAACGAAATGTTCGCCTCGGGCTTCGTGGCCATCGTGGGGGATGCGCTGTCCCTGCTGGCCATCGTGGCCTGGATGTTCTGGACCCATCCGGGCATGGCCCTGGTGGCGCTGGGCATCCTGCCCTTCCTGTTGGTGGCGACAGAGGTCTTCCGCCGCCGGGCGGGCGAGGCCTTCCGCGAAACCCAGCGGCGCTACGCCGCCATCAACGCCTTCCTCCAGGAGCAGATCTCCGGCATGGGCCTCGTGCAGGTCAACGCCCAAGAGGCGCACAGCAGCCAGCAGTTCCGCAACCTCAACGAGGACTACTTCCAGGCCTTCCTGCGCACGATCTTCGCCTACGCCGTATTCTTCCCCGTCGTCGAGTTCATCACCTCCGGCACCCTGGCGGCGCTCATCTTCTACGCGGGTTTCAAGCTCCAGGCCGGGGCCATCACCTGGGGCCTGCTGCTGGCCTTCATCCAGCAGTCCAGCCGCTTCTTCCGGCCCATCCGCGAACTGGCCGAACGGTACAATGTGATGCAGACCGCCCTGGCTTCCAGCGAACGCATCTTCCGGCTGTTGGACAACCGCGAGGAGATCCCCGAAGCGCCGGAGGCCAAACCCGCCGTCTTCGCGGGGGAGATCCGGTTCGACGAGGTGACCTTCGCCTACGAGGAAGGCGGCCGGAAGGTCGTGCGCAGCCTCAGCGGCCTTATTCCCAAGGGCAAGCGCATCGCCGTGGTGGGTCACACCGGGGCCGGCAAGAGCACCCTCATCAACCTGCTGATGCGCTTCTACGATGTGCACGAGGGCCGGATCACCGTGGATGGCGTGGATGTGCGGGAGCTCAAGATCCGCAGCCTGCGCGACCTCTTCGGCCTGGTGCTCCAGGATGTCTTCGTCTTCTCCGGCACCCTGCGCGACAACATCGTGCTGGATCGGCCCATGGACGAGGCCCGCCTGACTTCCGTCCTGGAGCAGAGCCAGCTCAAGGATCTGGTGGGCCGCCTGCCCCAGGGCCTGGATACCCAGGTGGGCGAGCGCGGGCAAAAGCTCAGCGCCGGGGAGCGGCAGCTGCTGGCCTTCGCTCGCATGCTCTACCTGGAGCCCGCCGTCCTGCTGCTCGACGAGGCCACGGCCAACATCGATTCCGAGACCGAGGCCAAGATCCAGACCGTCATCGAGCGCGTGAGCCACCGCCTCACCACCTTCACCATCGCCCACCGCCTGTCCACCATCCGCGACGCCGACGAGATCTGGGTCATGGACCAGGGCGCCCTCGTCGAGCGCGGCACCCATGACGGCCTCATCAGCCAGGATGGCGTCTACGCCAAGCTGGTGCGGCTGCAGTTCGCGGACGGCGAGGCGGCCTAGCTGGCGGGTTTTGAGCCTGTAGACTGGACCTCCATGCTCTCCTTGCCGCCCCTCTATCCCATCACCGACGCCAGCCTCGCGGAGCCGCTGTCGGCGCAGATCCGACGGCTGGGTGAGGCCGGATTTCCGCTGGTGCAGTTCCGGGGCAAACCGCTCGGCGCGAAGGAACAATGGACCGAATTACGCACCGCCCTGGCGGAAGCCGCGGCGAACGGCGGCTGGCCCATGGTCTGCGTGAACGACCGGACCGACCTCGCCCTCCTGGCGGCCGGGGAGGGCCTGGTGCCCTGGGGTCTGCACCTGGGCCAGGGCGACCTGCCTGCCGCCGAGGCGAAGCGGCTGCCTGGCCTGGCCGCAGCGCACCTGGGCGCCTCCACCCATGAGGCCGGTGAATGGGAAGCCGTGGACGCCGCCTGCGACCACGCCGGGGTGGGGCCCTTCCGCGGCACGCGCACCAAGGCCGGCCATGCCGCGCCCATCGGGCTGGAGGGGCTGCGGGCCGGCTGTGCCGCGCTGCGGGCCCAGGACCTCGCACCCATTGCCATCGGGGGCCTGACGCTCGCGGATGCCGCGGCCTGCTTCGAGGCCGGGGCCGAGTCCCTGGCCATGGTGGGCGAGGTCCACCGGACGGACGATCCCGCGGCCCTGGGCTGGAAGGTCCAGCGGCAGCGCTGGCGGGTGCGTCCACCATTCCGGCGCGGCCAGGGCCTCGCGATCATTGGCGGCAGCGGGGCGGGCAAGACCAGCCTGGGCCGCGAGCTGGCCCGGCGTCTGGCCCTGCCCTTCCACGACCTGGACGGGGCCATCGAGGCCCGGGAGGGGCGCCCGGTGGCCGCAATCTTCTCCGCCGGTGGCGAGCCCGCCTTCAGGGCGCTGGAATCGGCCCTCCTCCCGGGCCTGCTGGCCTCGCCGGCCGTGGTGGCCCTGGGGGGCGGGGCCTGGGAATCCTCTGCCAACCGGGCGGCGGTGCGGGCCGCCGGTTTCGCTTCCCTCTGGCTGGCGGAAGCGCCCGCCCGGGCCTGGGCGCGGGCGGGGCGAGACCCCAACCGCCCCCTGGCCCAGGACCGGGCCGCCTTCATGGCCCGGTGGGCCGCCCGGCTGCCCGCCTGGTCGCTGGCGCCGATGGCCCTCGCCTTTGGTCACAGTTCCGGGGAGCTGGCTTCGGCCTTGCTAGACTGGTGACACTCCCCCGAGCCTCCCCTTGGATCTGATCCTGTCCGATCTGCACTCGAACCTGCACGCCCTCCGGGCCGTGCTGCGGTTCGCGCGGCGGCGGGCCATCCACCGCTTCGTCCTGCTGGGCGACTTGGTGGGCTATGGCGCCCATCCCAACCAGCTGCTGGACAAGGTGCGGGAGCTGCGGCCCCGCTTCATGGTGCGGGGCAACCACGACAAGGTCTGCGCGGGTCTGGAGCCCGATTCCAGCTTCAGCCTGCCCGCCCGGCAGGCCGCGGACTGGACCCGGGAGAAGCTGCGGCAGGACAACTGGCGCTTCCTGGTGGACCTGCCGGTGGGGCCCCTCTGGGTGGGCGAGGACTACCAGATCGCCCACGGGTCACCCGTGGACGAAGACGCCTATCTGCTTCACATGCGTGAGATCAGCCAGGCTTTCGATGCCTTCGAGGGCCAGCTCTGCTTCTTCGGCCACACCCACCTGCCCGGCTGCTTCGAGCTGGACGAGGTCCAGGGCCGCCTGAACTGGATCAGCCCCGAGCCCGGGGAATGGTTCGAGCTCCAGGCGCACTGTCGCTACCTGGTGAACCCGGGTTCCGTGGGCCAGCCCCGGGACCGCGATCCCCGCGTGTCCTTCATGACCTTCGACCCCAAGCGCCGCCGTCTGCGCCTGCATCGCCTCGACTACGATGTGAAGGGCGCAGCCAAGGCCATCCTGGCCGCGGGGCTGCACCGCAACCTGGCAGACCGGCTGGGCCAAGGCATTTGAAAGGCAGGATCCCATGGGACACGCATCCTCTCTGTCCGCTCCCGTGCTCGAGCAGTTCCTCATCCAGGCCCGCCTCACCAAGGCCGTGGGGAGCCTGAGGCTCCAGGGCGTCAACTCCCGCCTGCTGGGGGATCTGCACATCCATGGCTTCCGTCCGGGATCAGTCCTGGAGCTGTCCGGCCTCCACCCCCGCGATTCGGTGCCCCCGGAGGGCACGGCCGTGGCCCTTACGATCCTCCTGGGCGACGAAGTGCTCACGCTCGAGTCCCTGCTCCTCCCGCCCGTGCTCGACGAGGCCGGCAACACCCTCCTGCGCCTGGACTGGCCGCACGAATCAGCACACCTCCACCACCGGCGGAACCTGCGGGTGGCCGCGCCCGACCAGTCGCCCCTGAAGGTGAAGGTGGCGCACGGGGGGCGCCAGTACGAAGCCCTGCTGGTGAACCTCACGGAGACCGGCGTGGGGCTCGCCCTGGAGGAGCCCCTGATGGTGGACCTCCACGATGCCGTCGAGATCGATGCGGAGCTGCCGGATGGCACCCTCCTGCACTGCCCCGGCGAGGTGCTGCACCTCATCTACCTCGAAGGCCAGCCGCACCCCACCCGCCTGGGCCTCGTCCTGAAGCCCCGGCCCGATACGGATCTCGAGGCCATTCACCGCTTCATCCAGGCCCGGCGCACCGACCGCTCGCAGAGCTTCCGGAAGAGCTGAAGGGCTCAGAGGTCGTAACAAAACCCTACGACACCGCGCGAGGGGCGCCGGGCGAGCGAGGCCAGGAAGGCGAGGTGAGCGTAGCGGGCACTACGCGATCCGAGCCTGACGCAGCATCGCGACGCCCGCCGCCCCTCGCCCGGAGGGATGGAGCCAGGCGGGCGCTCCGCGGCGTCACCGCCCTTGAACGATGTCCCGCATCGCCCTGCGGGCGCTTCCCTCTCGTGTATCGCCTGCGGCGATACACGAGACAAACAGATATCTGCGGCGCATCCCGCCTGGCTCCATCGCGGTGGCGAGGGGTTTTGTTACGACCTCTTAGGGCTTCCGGAGGCTCACCGCGGTGCCGCTGGCGCCGAGGATCAGCATGATCACGGCCTGAACCATCGTCTTGTAGGAGATCTCCGCGCCGCCGAAGACCGCGGACCGCAGGAACAGCAGACCCAGGACGAGCAGCAGGGCGTAGATCCCCAGCATCACCTTCCGGGCCTTGGCGTTCGTCTCCGGCGTGTCCTCGGCGAAGATCCGGTCGTAGAAGATCAGGCCGATGGCGGCCAGCACATTGAGCGCGACGAAGAGGAGCCAGAAGGTCCGCGCGGCCGCAGCGGCGCCGGGCTGTCCCACCAGAGGCTTGAGCATGGAGCCGTAGAGCATGCCGCCCAGGCTCGATCCGATGAGGCTGCCGATCACGCCGTACAGGAAGGCGTAGCCCATGTAGACGGCCTTCTTGTCCGCCGGAGCCACCAGGCCCACATAGCTGTAGTACTTCGGGTGGGCGGTCATCTCCCCGATGGAGAACACCGAGATGCCGAGGATGAAGACCCATACATTGGTGGAGGCCGCGAGGCACAGGAAGCCCACGGTCCCGATCACGATGCCCGCCACCATGGTCGGCAGCGGCCGGGTCTTCTTGACGATCCGGCTGACGAGCACCTGCAGCAGGATGATGGTCCCGCCGTTGACCACCGTGACATGCTCCGCATCGAACTTGAGGGGGATGCCCATCGACGCGAAGAACGCGTTCACGGGCGTCGCGTCCACGAAGTCGCGGAGGTACCACAGCACAGATCCGAAGTTCTGGAAGTAGAGGATCCAGAAGCCGGAATAGACGACGATCATCAGCATGAAGCGCGCGTCGCCCAGCACCATGGCCGCGCCGTGGGCCACCTCCCGGAGGCTCTTCGTGTTCTCCGGCTTGGGCGGATCCTTGAAGAGGAAGATCGTCGGCAGCAGCATGGCGGCGCAGTAAACCGCGGAGGCGATGAAGACATAGCGCCAGGAGAAGCCCTTCAGCACGCTGACGATGAGCGGCGCCAGGAAGGCCCCGATGTTGATCATCCAGTAGTAGATCCCGAAGCCGAACCCCGAGTTCTCCTCGGTGGTGCTCCGGGCCAGGGTCCCCGAGATGATGGGCTTGAACAGGCCGGCGCCCGTGGCCATCACCAGGAGCGCCGCGAACACGGCCCCGTAGGAGGTGACATTCCCGGCGATGAAGTAGCCCGCGGCCAGGATCGAGAAGGCGAAGAGGAGCATGCGCCGGTAGCCATAGCGGTCGGCCAGGGCGCCCCCCGCGATGGGGATGACATAGGTGAAGGCGTAGATCAGGCTCTGGAGGAAGCCCACCGATTGCTCGGTGAAGCCCAGGCCCCCGGTCGCCACTTGGTTGGTGAGGTAGACGGCGAGCACCGAGTTGAGGCCGTAGTAGGCCGCCCGCTCGAAGAGCTCCATGACATTCGCCAGCCAGAAGACGGGCGGGAAGGAGCGGAGGACACTGGCGGAGCGTTGAGTCTTCATCCGGCGAGTATACGGGACAAGCAGGTCTCACATCACCCCTGGAGAAGCGCCTCTCGCCGGATCAGCCCCCGCCCCTCTGGAACCCGCGGTGGAACCGAACCAAGAAGGCCTCCGCCTCGTCCTCCGGGTAGCCCTCGAGCTGGATCTCCACGCGATGGCGCGGTAGGGCCAGGCTGCCCAGCCGCTGCTCCGCCAGGGGTGTGACCCGGATCCGCCAGCGCCGGGTCCCTTCGACGCGGCTGTAGGTGTCACCCTCCTCCCGCATCGGGGCGGCGCCTACCGCTCCCGGCAGCATCCGGCGGAATTCCTCGCGGTCGATGCTCATGTCCAGGCTGAGGCGGATCCCCATCTACCCGCCCGCCACCGGCGGCCAGATGGCCAGGACCTCTCCCTCCCTGAGCAGGCGGGTGGCCCGCTCCGCCAAGGCCACCCAGACGCCGTCCACCAGCACGATGGCACATTGGTCGGCGGGAATGCCCTGGTGCCGGATCAGGTCCAGCACCGTGGTGCCGGGCCCAATCTCGAGGTCGATCCGGTGCTGGGATCTCACCTCGGCGGGGAGGTGCCGGGCTAGGGAGGCGAACAGCTTGAGCGTGATCTTCATGCCACGCGATGGGCCGCCGCCAGGTAGGCCTGCATGATCTGCGTGGGGTCCTGCATCAGGCGCTGCTTCCAGACGCCCAGCCGCACCCGCCCCTCGATGAGTCCCCGGAAGGCGCCCACATGGTCGGCGAAGCCCACGCAGTTCGCGCCGACCAGCCGGTCGCCGTCGAACTGCAGGTTCAGGTAGCGGTAGCGGGCCTCATCCAGGACTTCGGTGGACTCGCCGCCCGGCACCCCCTGCCATTCCCCGAAGGAAGAGGACACCAGCCCGAGGGTGGTGAGCACATTGAAGACGAAGCTGCCCCGGAACTGGGCGGGCTTCCCGGCCATGTTCAGCGCGGCGATGCGGCCCTGTTCCACGGCGTTGGGCTGGATGGCGTTGAGCTGGCGCTTGCCGGTGAGGCAATCCGTGGCCTCGGCCACATCTCCCGCCGCGTAGATGCCGGGAAGGCTGCTCTGCATCGCGGCATCCACCCGGATGCCGTGGCCCATGTCGAGGCCGCTGCCCGCCAGGAAGTCGAGGTTGGGATCCACGCCCACGACGCTGAGGTAGAGATCCGCCGGCAGCTGACGGCCATCGGCCAGGTCCACCTGGAGGGCCCCGTCTGCGCCACGGATGCCCCGGGGCTGGGTGTGGGTGAGGATCCGCACGCCCTTGGCCTCGCACCAGGAGCGGATCAGGCCACTGGCGGTGGGGTTCATCATGCGGCGGACCATGTAGCCGCTGCGCACGAGGATGGTCAGATCCACACCCCGCGAGAGCAGGCCCTCCATGATGATGCAACCCACGAAACCCGCGCCCATCTGGACGATGCGGGTGCCGGGCCGGGCCTTGGCGAGGATGGTCCGGGCGTCTTCGAGGGTCCAGCAGCTATGGACGCCAGGCAGGTCCATGCCGGGGATGGTCTCCAGGCTGGGGCGCGACCCCGTGGCGATGAGCAACCGGTCGAAGGGCAGGCTGCGTCCGCCGCCCAGGTCCACGGTGCGGCGGACGGCGTCGATGGCCTGGGCACGGGCCTGCACCAGCTGGATGCGCAGGCGGTCGTAGTGGTCGGCATCCTTGCGGAGGTGGGTGCCCGCCTCGGTGATCTCGCCCTTCAGCAGGTAGGGGATGGCCATGCGGGAGTAGGGCGGCTCCCCCTCGCCGCAGAGCAGCGTGATCTCCGCGGCGGGGTCGGCCTTGCGCAGGGTCTCCGCCGCGACGACGCCAGCGGGCCCGCTTCCGATGATGAGGTGTTTCATGGGAGCCCCATCGCTGGTCATACGCCGAGACGCGAACGCGTCTCGGCGGTGGGGACGCCCTCCGGCGTCCAACCGCGCAATTGGTAGTACTCCGGCAGCATGACATCGAGCTTGGACACGGCGCCCTTCTGCGGGCCGGTCTGGGCAGGCTCCTTCATCAACCGCGGCGGGAGGTTGTCATCCTTGGCGGTGAAGCCGGCCGCGAGGTTGAACTCCCGCTCCAGGTTCCAGATGCGTTCGCCCACCAGCAGCAGCCGCTCCTCGGACCAGTCGCCCTCGCAGGCGGCCTGGATCTGCGGCTGGATGTCCTGGAGACCCCAGGCAAAGGTGGTGAAGAGGCAGATGCCGGCGGAATCCACCACGGCCGTAAGGTCCTGGAAGGCCTTCAGCATGGCGGGCTTCCCTTCCGTGGCCTGGGGCTCCATCTTCACGGGGATGCCCAGCACCTCAGGCGACACCATGTAGCCGCGCAGGTGGCAGGCGCCGCGGTTGTTGGTGGCGTAGGCCAGGCCCATGCCCTGGAGGGCGCGCCCGTCGTAGGCCGGGAACTCCTGGCTCTTGACGGTCATGGACAGCTCGGGGTGGCCGTACTTCGTGCAGAGTCGCTTGGAGCCCAGGCCCATGATCTTGCCGAAGCCCTCGCCCTTGGCGGTCATCTCCGCGAGCTTGACCATGCCCTCCGTGGAGCCGAAGGGCAGCTTGAAGCCCACCTCCTGCTCCGTGAGGACGCCCATCTCGTAGAGCTCCATGGCCGCGCCCACGGTGGCGCCGAAGGTGATGGGGTCGAAACCGTCCTCGTTGCAGAGGAAGTTGGCGTAGGTGAGGGCCTCCAGGTCATTCACGCCGTTGGCCGCACCCAGGGCCCAGGCGGCTTCATATTCCACGCCGCCGGAGGCCCCGTGGTACTGGGGCTTGTCCTTGACGCTGAAGTGGCCGGGGTCCATGCGCGAGATGCGGCCGCAGGCGATGGTGCAGCCGAAACAGGCGCCGTTGGTCACGAGGTTCGCCTTGCCATCCGTGGGCCGCTTCTCATGCATGGCCTCGCCGCCGATGGCCATGGCCCCCTCGAACTGCACCTCGCGGTGGTTGCGGGTGGGCAGCGCGCCCAGCTCGTTGATGACATTCATGAGCACCTGGGTGCCGTAGGTGGGGAGCCCCTGGCCGGTCACGCCGTTGGCGGCCAGCACCTTCTTGCCCGCCTCGGTGGCGGCGAAGAAGGCTTCCGGATTGGCCAGGTGGTAGGCGTCAGTGCGAGTGCCACGCACGGCCACGGCCTTGAGGTTTTTCGAGCCCATGACGGCGCCGACGCCGGAGCGGCCGGCGGCCCGGTGCAGGTCGTTCACGATGGCCGCGTAAAGCACGCGGTTCTCGCCCGCCCGGCCGATGGAGGCCACGCGGATCTGGGGATCCTGGTGGTGCGCCTTGATGATCTCCTCGGTCTCCCAGACGGTCTTGCCCCAGAGGTGGCCGGCGTCCACCAACTCGGCCTGGCCGTCGGTGATGAGGAGGTAGACGGGCTTCGGAGACGCCCCCTCGAAGATCACCATGTCCCAGCCCGCGAACTTCAGCTCGGCGCCGAAGTACCCGCCGGAGTTGGAGCAGGCGATGGCCCCCGTGAGCGGCCCCTTGGTGACCACGGAATAGCGCCCGCCCGTGGCGGCCATGGTGCCCGTGAGCGGCCCCGTCACGAAGATGAGCTTGTTCTTGGGGGAGAAGGGATCGACCTTAGGGTCGATTTCAGACACGAGGTACTTGGTGGCGAGGCCCCGCTGGCCCAGGTAGTCCTGGGCCCACTGCAGGTTCAGCGGCTCGGTGGTGCAGGTGCCGGCCTCAAGGTTCACGCGAAGGAGATTCTTGGTCCATGCCATGGCAGTCGCTCCTCACACCGTCGCCGGGTTCGTATCGGTCTTGCCGGCCCACTGGCGCATCTTCCCGAGTCCCGTCCAGTCGGCATCCACATAGGTGATGGCGCCCGTTGGACAGGCCTTGGCGCAGGCCGGTTCGCCGCCGCAGAGATCGCACTTCTGGACCTTGCCGGTCTGGGCCACATAGTTGATGGTGCCGAAGGGGCAGGCGATCGTGCACACCTTGCAGCCCACGCAGGTGGGCTCCAGCACGATCTTCGCGCCCGTGACGGGATCGAGGCGGATGGCATCCACGGGGCAGGCCGTCATGCACCAAGCCTCGTCGCACTGAGTGCAGGTGTAGGGCACGAAGCGGCCTTCGTGGTGGAAGCTGAAGACCTTGATGCGGGACTTGGCGACCGTGAAGCTCCGGTAGTTCTCCCAGGCGCAGGCCATTTCGCACTGGAGACAGCCCGTGCACTTGTTCGGATCGAGATGGAGGGACTTCTGCATGGCAAAACCTCCTGGAGATGGCACCTGACGGGATGAGACCGCGACGATCATAGATCCGATGACGAGGGCTTGATCTTCTTTTTCTGAAGTCTTTCATCGGATCTCTCAAAGCCAGTCGGCACGGCCATCTGCGGGGGGTAAGCACAGGAGTCTCTGTCTCATTTTTGGCCCTCTGATGCGAGCCGGAAGCGACCTCCGGGCTCCGTCGCCTTGTGGCGGGCTCCATTCGCGGGTGGAATGGAACCTTCAAGAGCCGTTCAAGGAACCCGCATGAAAGCCATTTCCCTCCGCGTGGATGTCGACACCCTGGAAGGCTCGATCACGGGCATTCCCACCCTGCTGCGCCTGCTGGACAAGCACCAGATGCGGGCCAGCTTCTATTTCAGCTTCGGGCCCGACAACAGCGGCAAGGCCATCCGCCGCATCTTCCGCAAGGGCTTCCTCGCCAAGATGCGCCGCACGAACGCCACCAAGCTCTACGGGTTCAAGACCATGATGTACGGCGTGCTCATCCCTGCGCCCATCATCTGGAAGCGGGCCGCCGCCGAGATGCGGGCCGCGAAAGCCGCGGGCCATGAGGTGGGCATCCACGCCTGGGACCATGTGCAGTACCACGACCTGCTGGACCGGAAGTCGCGCCGGTGGCTGTCCGACTGGTACTCGAATGCCCACGAGGCCTTCGGCACCGTCTTCGGCGAAAAACCCCTGGGTGCCGTGAGCCCCGCCTGGCGCTGCAACGACACCACGCTGGAGCTGCAGGAGGCCTATGGCCTGGCCTACGCCGGCGACTGCCGCGGCGCCGCGCCGTTCTATCCCATCGTGAAGGGCCGGACCCTCTCGACCCTCCAGATCCCCACCACCCTGCCCACCCTGGACGAGCTCCTGGGCCTGGATGGACGCACGCCGGACCAGGTGAACCGCGAAGTCTGGGATCTGGTGCGGGAAGACGCCCTGAATGTCTACGCCCTGCACACTGAGGTGGAAGGCGGGGCCCTCTTCGAGACCTTCGACGCGTTCCTGGGCGGATTGCGGGAGCGCGGGGTCCAGGCCCGCACCCACGCCGACTGGCTGCCCGAGCTGAAGGCCGCGAATCCGCCCGCCAAGGCCGTCAGCCGCCGCGAGATCCCGGGCCGGGCCGGCTGGGTGAGCTGGGAAGGCTGACCCTCGCAAGACGATGGCCGTTGCAGTACCCTCGGGGCAATCCTTCCCCGAGGTGGCCATGCGCCTTCCGATTCCGCTCCTGCTCTGCACCCTCGCCCTTCCGCCCCTGGCGGCCCAGGCCCCCGAGGAAGGGCGCCTCAAGCGGGTGGAAAGCCGGGTGAACGGCCTCCACTGGGAGCTGGACGCCGTGCGGAAGGCCGCAGACGACCAGCTCTGGTTCCTGCGCCTCTCCGATGTGGCCGTGGTGGACAAGGTGACCTACACGGGCCCGCCGAACCCCAAGGGGGAGGAGACCTACGGCATCAAGAACGAACGGCATCCCCTGAAGATCCAGCAGTATGTGTTCATCCCCCGCAAGGCCGAGGCGGGCCGGAAGCTGCCCCTCATCGTCCTGCCCCACGGCGGCGTCCATGGTGATTTCGGCACCTACCACGCCCACATCGTCCGCGAGATGGTGGAGCGCGGCTACATCGTGATCGCGCCGGACTACCGGGGTTCCACGGGCTACGGCAGGGGCTTCTACGAGGCCATCGACTACGGCGGCCTGGAGATCGACGATGTGGTGGCCGGGCGGGATTGGGCGGTGGAACACCTGCCCGTGGACCCGAAGCGCTGCGCCATCGTGGGCTGGAGCCACGGCGGCCTCATCGCCCTCATGGCAGTCTTCGACCACCCGGAGAAGTTCGCCGCCTCCTATGCCGGCGTGCCCGTGTCCGACCTCATCACGCGCCTCGGCTACCTCGGACAGGACTATGTGGCCGAGTTCTCCGCCAAGTACCACATCGGCAAGGAGCCCAAGGATGCCGTGGAGGAATACCGGCGCCGCAGTCCCGTGTGGAGCGTCCAGAAGCTCCGCACGCCCCTGCTCGTCCACACGAACACCAATGACCGGGATGTGAATGTGGTGGAGGTCGAGCAGCTCATCAACGCCCTCAAGGCCGCCGGCAAGCGCTTCGACTACAAGATCTACCAGGACGCCCCCGGCGGCCACAGCTTCAATCGCATCGACACCACGGTGGCCAAGGAATCCCGCAAGGAGATCTACGCGTTTCTGGACAAGCACCTGAAGTAGTCCCCTACGAAAAACGCGGCCCGGATGGGCCGCGTTTTTCGCAAGACTGAGAAGCCTCAAGCATGCTGTTTTAGTTTGTCCTTGCCACCGAACCACTGATCCCAATACACCACCACGGGGCTGGCGATGTAGATGGATGAGTAGGTGCCGGTGATGACGCCGATGACCAGCGGGAAGGCCAGGTCCTTGAGGGCCGGGCCGCCGAAGAGCCAGAGGCAGACGCTGACGAACAGCACGGACAGGGAGGTGAGGATCGTCCGGCCCAGCGTCTGGTTGATGGAGTCATTCACCAGCTTCGTGACCGTGGCCCGCCGGTACTCCGGCCGATGGCTGTTCTCTCGGATTCGATCGAACACCACGATGGTGTCAGCCATGGAGTAGCCCATGAGGGTGAGGAAGCTCGCCACCACCGGCACATTGAACTCGTAGCCGAAGGCCGCGAACAGGGCCAGGGCCATGAGCATGTCGTGGACCAGGGAGACGATGCCGCCCACGGCGTAGCTGGCGGTGAACCGGAACATCACATAGACCAGGATGGCGCCGAGGGCCCAGGCCACGGCCGTGAGGGTCTTGCGGGTCCATTCCCCGGAGATGCTGGGCGAGAAGCTCTCGTCCTTGAGGAGGCCCACCGCGCCCAGACGATAGGTCTTCTGGATCGAGTCCTTCACCACCTGGGGCAGTTCCTGGGGCAGCTCGCCGAAGGTCTGATAGAGGCCCGAGGAAAGACGGTCTCGGCCCGCGATGACCTTTTCCGCGAAGGGCGCATAGGCCGCCGCGAGGGCTGCCTCGTCGCCCGCGATGCCGGCGGGGTTGGCCTTCACCAGGGCGTCGGTGAGCGTCTTGGAACCCTCAAGGTTGAGGGCGGGAAGCGTGCTGGTGGCGCCTTCGGGATCCATCTGCTTGAAGATGGCCCGCAGCGCATTCGCCTGCTTGGTGCTGTCCTTCTGGTCACCGTCCTTCTTGGCCTTCACCTTCACCGAGAAGTCGCGGACGGACTTGTCCTTGTTCTCGTAGGCCACCACGGTGGCATCGGAGTAGCCGTTCTTCGCCAGGGCCGCGCGGATGGTCTCCGGCTCCATGGCCCCGCGGAAGCGCACGGTCATGTCGTTGCCGCCCACGAACTGCATGCCGAGGTGGATGCGGTTGTTGTGGGTCAGGTTCCAGGGCTTCACCCAGAGGATGCAGAGCAGGATGATGCTCCAGGTGATGGCGATGGCCGTCCCCTTGTACTTCATGAAATCGTAGGTGGCACCCTTGAAGAACGAGTGCGTGCCCACAGAAAGGGTCTTGGTGCCGGGGTGGTGCTCCAGCACCCAGTCGTAGATGTAGCGGCTGATGTAGATGCTGGTGAACAGCGAGGCCACGACGCCCACGGTGAGTGTGACGGCGAAGCCCTTCACGGGGCCGGTGCCGAAGATGAAGAGCAGCAGGGCCGCGAAGAGCTGGGTCACATGGCTGTCCACGATGGTCCAGAACACCCGGTCGAAGCCCGCGTCAATGGCGCCGGGCACGCTCTTGCCGAGGCCCAGTTCCTCCTTGATGCGCTCGAAGATCAGGATGTTGGCGTCCACCGCCATACCCAGCGTGAGCACGAAGCCTGCGATGCCCGGCAGGGTGAGCGTGGCCCGGAAGGAGCCCAGCAGGCCCATCATCACGATCACATTCACGGAGAGGGCCACGATCGCGTTCACGCCCGACCAGTGGTAGAAAATCACCATGAAGCCGATGATGGCGGCGAAGCCGATGACGGCGGCGCGCACGCCGGCGTGGATGGAGTCGCGGCCTAGGCCGGGGCCCACGACGCGCTCTTCCAGGAACTTCATGGGCGCGCGGAGGGCGCCGCTGCGGAGCTGGCTCGCGAGGTCGTCGGCTTCCTGGGCGGTGAAGCTGCCGCTGATGCGGACCGCGCCACCGATGATCTTCTCCTTGGCGCTCAGCTCCGTGACGATCTTGCGATCGAGCACGATGGCGATGAGGCGGTTCTCCTCGGAAGCGGTGCCGGTCAGGCGGGCGAAGTCGTCATCGCCCTTCTTGTTCAGGGTGAAGTTGACCTCGTTGGCTTCGGTCTGCGAGTTCGAGGCCCGGTGCGAGTCGATGATGTCGGCACCGTCCACCGCGACGCGGCTTTCCAGCAGCACCCAGCGGCTGATCTTCTCTTCGCCGGGCTTGGCCTTCACCACAGGCTGGCCGGCGCGGCGCGCCTGGCGGTCGCTTTCGATTTCCGGCAGCAGCTCGAACTCGGGGGGGATCGCGCCCTTGAAGAAGGTGAGGGCGTCTTCCTTGGAGGCGAAGTAGATCTGGGGAGCCTTGGCCAGCAGGCGCTGCTCCAGGTGGCCGGGGGTGGCCAGCAGGTTCTTGATGCGCTCGCGGTCGCCCTCCTCGATGCCGGGGATCTCGACCACGATGCGGTTGCCTTCGGCGCCGCTGGCGGTGATCTCGGGCTCCAGCACATTGGCGGGGTCGATGTCCCGGATGCGCTTCTCGATGACTTCCAGGGCCCGCTTGTTGGCGTCATCCTTCAGGGTCTTCTGGTACTCGGCCTTCTGGGTGAGGCGGAACGAGCCCCCTTCCTGGGCCAGCGCGTAGCCGGGGAAGAAGTCCTTGGCGACCTTCTCCACGGTGGCCTTCTGATCCGCCGGCACGCCTTCGACGCGGAGGGCGTCGCCCTCCACGATGGCCGTGGCGCCCTGCAGGCCCTTCTCCTTGAGCCGGGAGGCGAGGCGGTCCTTGCCGTCGCGCAGATCGGCCGCCAGGGCCTCCTGGCCCTGGACCTCCAGCTCGAAGTGAACGCCGCCCCGGAGGTCGAGGCCGAGTTTCACCTTCGTCAGAGGCGTGAAGAAGTATCCGCAGCCGAACAGCACGGCCAGGAGGATGACGAGGCGCCAGAGGCTCCGCTTGGTCACGGGGCACTCCTCACAGAAGGCGGGCCGGATCGGATCCGGCCCGGGAGGTCAGGAAGGTCAGTTCTTGGTTTCCGGTTCGCTGGCCAGGGAGGCCACGGCCGCACGCCGGGCCTTGACCACGGAGCCGCCGAGCTTCACCCAGATGTGCTTGTCCTCGACCCGGTCGATGGTGGCGTAGAGACCGGAGGTCAGCACGACCTCGTCGCCGGCCTTCAGCTTGGACAGGCGGGCCTCCATCTCCTTCCGGGCCTTGCTCTGGGGCCGGATGAGAAGGAAGTAGAACATCAGGGCCATGCCGCCGATGAACACGAACTGGGTCCAGCCCGGAGGGCCGGCCGGGGCGGGCGACTGCAGAAGGGCGTACATCATTCAGGGCTCCTCGGTCATCCATCCGGAACGCGCGGACTGGGCGAAAGCTGGAAAACGGTTCTCCAGCAGGGCCTGCCGCGCGGCACGGGTGAGCCCCACAGTGTAGCTCAGGTTGTGGATCGTGTTCAGCGTGAAGCCCAGCAGCTCTCCGCAGCGGAACAGGTGGTGCAGGTAGGCCCGGCTGAAGGTGCGGCAGGTGTAGCAGGAGCAGGCGGGATCCAGGGGCAGATCCCCCTCCCGGTGGCGGGCGTTCTTCAGGTTGAGCCGGCCCCGGCTGGTGAGGATGCGGCCGTGGCGGGCCTCCCGGCTGGGCAGCACGCAGTCGAAGAGGTCCACCCCCTGTTCGATGCCGAAGAGCAGGTCCTCCGGCGTCCCCACGCCCATGAGGTAGCGGGGGCGATCCGCCGGCAGCTCCTTCACGAACTCCGCCAGCACGGCGTTCATCTCCGCCTTGGGCTCTCCCACGCTGAGGCCCCCCACCGCGAAGCCCTGGAAGGGGGTCCTGGCATCGAGCTCCAGGGCCTCTGCCAGGTGGCGACGGCGCAGGTCCAGGTGGGTCCCGCCTTGGTTGATGGCGAAGAGGCCCTGGTGGGGCTGCAGCGGCACGGCCCGGCTGCGGGCCAGCCAGCGGGTGGTGCGGGCCATGCTGATCTCGAGCTTCGCGCGCTCCATGCGCCCGGGCGGGCACTCGTCCAGGGCCATGCAGATGTCCGAACCCAGGTTGCGCTGGATCTCCATGCTCCGTTCCGGCGACAGGAACTGGGGACTGCCGTCGATGTGGCTCTGGAAGGTGACGCCTTCCTCCGTCATCTTCCGCATGGAGGCCAGGGAGAAGACCTGGAATCCGCCGGAATCCGTGAGGATGGGTCCCTCCCAGCCCATGAAGCGGTGCAGGCCGCCCATCTGGGCCACCAGCGCATCCCCTGGCCGCAGGCCCAGGTGATAGGTGTTCCCGAGGATGACCTGGGGGCCGATCTCCCGAAGCTGGACCGGCGTGATGCCCTTCACGGTGCCCTGGGTGCCCACCGGCATGAAGGCCGGGGTCAGGACCTCGCCATGAGAGGTAAGGAAACGCCCGGCCCTGGCTGGGCGCTGGGCCTCGCCCGTTTCGGGGATGAATGAGAAATCGCGACTTGTGATTTTCGACATGGGGCGGACCAGACTTCCTTACTAAAAATTAACAATCCCATCCTTTGAGGGGGTGGATAGGTGTCGCGGTAGGCAGTAAAAAACCGGGGGACGCCGTATTTACGGGGTATTCCGCCTGTTATCCGGGCTTGACCTGCCGCCGACCCTTTGCCATCTTAGCCGTTGGGCTCGTCCCAGTTCTTTACCCTATTTCTCGGTGGCCGATTCGATGTTCCCGTCGTATCGGCTCGCTGTTTTTTCCCCTGGATCTTTCAAGGGAGTCGCATGAGCAAAGATCCCCAGAAACCTGTTCCCGCCAAGTCGGCTGCTCCTGTGGAGACGCTGGAGGATGCTGTCTACAAATCCTCCCTCGCCGCCGGGAACGATGCCATCCGGCGGGGCAATCCCCTGGTCACCATCCCCACGACGGTGGCCATGTACGCCCTGTTCGGCTTCGTGGCTTTCCAGCTGGCCAAGCACACGGAGACCGGCAAGAAGGTGATCAAGACCGTGGGCATCGACCTCGCCGAGCAGGCCGATGCTGCGGCTCCTCCGCCTCCTCCTCCGCCGCCGCCTCCGCCGCCGCCGCCACCGCCTCCGATGGCCGTGTCATCCGCCAAGGTGGATTCGACCCCCATCGACCCGCGCCAGGAAGTGGTGCCTGAGCAGGCGCCGAAGGAACTCCCCAAGCAGGATCACTCCCTTGGCGGCGTCCCCGGCGGCGTCCCCGGCGGTGTTCCCGGCGGCGTCATCGGCGGTGTGGTCGGTGGCGTGGTCGGTGGCGTGGTCGGCGGCACCGGCAAGGTGGTGGACTTCGACTTCAGCCAGATCAAGGTGAAGTACCAGCCCCCCGCCCCGCCCTATCCGCCCCTCGCCAAGATCGCCAAGATCCAGGGCACGGTGGTCGTGGAGATCGTGGTGGGTCCCGATGGGATTCCGACTTCGGCCGCTGCGAAGGAAGGTCCTCCCCAGCTCCGTCCCACTGCCGAGGCCTATGCCATGCAGTGGAAGTTCGAACCGGCCCTCCTGAACGGCACCCCTCAGTACGCCCGCTTCAAGCTGACGATGCCTTTCCGGCTGAAGTAGTCCGCGCTCCTTCCCACGCCACTCACTCTTCCTCCCATAAGGAACTCTCATGAACCTGCTTTTCGCTCCCCTGATGCTCGCCGAAGGCGGCGCCGACGCCTTCTCCGCCGCTGAAATCTGGCGCGCGGCTTCCATCGCCAACAAGTTCATCATCACCGTCCTCTTCATCCTGATGGCGTACCAGATCTATGTCGCCATCGAGCGCTTCGTGACCTACGCGCAGAGCAAGCAGGCCTCCGACAAGTTCCTCAAGCTCTTCATGGACACCCTCCGCCGCGGTGACTTCGAGGCCGCCAAGCGCGCCGCCACCACCCACAACAAGAGCCACATCGCCCTGGTGCTCAAGCACGGCCTGGACATCTTCCAGTACGAGAAGCAGCTCAAGACCATGAACCCCAACCACGACGCCATCCAGCCCGTGGAGCGCGCCATCCAGCGCGGCACCGCCGAGGTCGTCGAGCTCCTCAAGAAGGGCATGAGCGGCCTGGGCACCATCGGCGCGCTGGCCCCCTTCATCGGCCTGCTCGGCACCGTGATCGGCATCATCAAGGTCTTCTCCGACCTGAAGACCAAGGGCGCCGGCGACATCAACGCC
>JAGRPP010000022.1 GCA_019449415.1 Geothrix sp. | reverse complement strand
TGGGCCTCAGGAACCCGCTGGGCCAGCAGGGCCAGGCAGGCGCCCACCAGCAGGGCGTCCGTGTCCTGGTCGATGAAGATGCGCATGAGCTCCGAGGCGGTGGCCTCCGGCAGCGGGCGAATGGGATTGTGGGTGGTCAGCAGGGTCATCGGACAAGTTCCTTGGAAAGACGGAGGAAGTTCGCGAGCATGGCCGGGCCATCCGGCGTGAGGATGCTTTCGGGGTGGAACTGCACGCCCCAGCGAGGCAGGTCGCGGTGGGCCATGGCCATGATCTCGCCCCCGGGGCTGCGGCCCGTGACGCGCCAGCAGGCGGGCAGCGTGACAGGATCCGCGATGAGGCTGTGGTAGCGACCTACGGGAAGACCAGCAGGCAACCCCTGGAAGAGCCCCGTCCCGTCGTGTTCCAGGGCTGTGGCCTCGCCATGCAGGGGTTCGAGGGCCCGGATGACCCTGCCGCCGGTGGCCGCGGCCAGGGCCTGGTGACCCAGGCAGACACCCAGTAGCGGGATGGCCCAGTCGGAACCCGCCAGGGCCATGTGCGCCGGGCTTTCCGTGGGGTGACCGGGACCGGGCGAGAGCACCACGGCTTCGGGCCGGAGGGCCTTGGCCTCGTCGAGGGTGATGGCGTCGTGGCGGACGACCTTCACGGGGGCACCCAGCGTTTCGAAGGCCTGCACCAGGTTGTAGGTGAAGGAATCCAGGGCGTCGATCAGGAGGATCATCGGGCGGCTCCGGGCAGTTGGACGCCAAGGGCCTGGGCGATGGCGCCCAGCTTGTGCAGGGTTTCGAAGTACTCGGACTCGGGTTTCGAGGCCCGCACCACGCCGGCCCCGGCCTGGATGTAGACGGAGCCGCCGGCGTAGACCGCCGTGCGCAGGATGAGGGCCGTGTCCAGGGCGCCGTCGGTGCCCAGCCGAAGCAGCACCCCACCGTAAGGACCGCGCATCTCGCCTTCCAGTTCGGCGATCCGCTGGCAGGCGCGCAGCTTGGGAGCGCCACTGACTGTGCCGGCTGGGAAGGCCGCCGCCAGCACGTCCAGGGCGTCCACGCCCTCCCGGAGCTTCGCCTTCACGGTGGTGGTGAGGTGCAGGACGTGGCTGGTGCGCTGGAGGGCCAGCGGCCGCTCCACTCGCACACCACCGGGAACGGCTACGCGGCCCAGGTCGTTGCGGGCGAGGTCCACCAGCATCTGGTGTTCGGCCAGTTCCTTGGGATCACGCTTGAGAGCCTCGAAGCGGGCGGCGTCTTCCTCGGCGCTGTTGCCCCGGGGCACGGTGCCGGCGATAGGCAAGGTTTCGGCCTCGTCACCCTGCACCCGCACCAGCATTTCCGGCGACGCGCCCACCAAGGCGAAGCCGTTCCACTCCAGCAGGAACCCGTAGGGACTCGGGTTCAGGCGGCGCAGGCGGCGGTAGGCCTCCAACGGTGGCGGCGGATCCTCGATGCGGAAGCGCTGGCTGGGCACCAGCTGGTAGATGTCACCGTCCAGGATCAGCTCCTGGGCTGTCCGCACGGCCCCTTCGTAG
>JAGRPP010000021.1 GCA_019449415.1 Geothrix sp. | reverse complement strand
TGACATTCTCCCCGTAAATTAGTCCGATTATTCTGTGGAATCCACCTCAATCAAGCAGAGGAGGAGCCATGAGGAAAAGCCGGTTCAGCGAGGAGCAGATCATCCACGCGCTGAAGGAGCATGAGGCAGGGACAAAGACGGCGGACATCAGCCGCCGGCTTGGGATCTCGGACCAGACCTTCTACCGATGGAAGGCAAAGTACGGGGGCCTGGAGGTCTCGGATGCCCGGCGCCTGAAGCATCTGGAGATCGAGAACGCCAAGCTCCTGCGGATGCTGGGGCAGCGGGACGTGGATATCGAGGCCCTGAGGTTCCTCCTTCGAAAAAAATTCTGAGACCCGCCGACCTCCGGAAGGCAGTGCTGTCGTTGCGGCGGGTCTTCCGGGTGAGCGAAAGGCGGGCATGCCAGGTGGTGGACATGCCGAGGTGCACATGCCGGTATCGAAGTCGCCGCAAGGAGGTCCCTGGGCTGCGGAAGCGGCTACTGGAACTGGCGGCAGAGCGGAAGCGGTTCGGCTCTCCAAGGCTCTATCTGCTGCTAAGACGGGAGGGGTTCATGGTGAATCACAAGCGGGTGGAGCGGCTCTACAACGAGGAGGGCCTCTGGGTGAGAAAGCGCACACGGAAGCGGATGAAGGGCACCCCGCGCCAGGCGCTGCAGCCGCCGGTGCGGCCCAATCAGCAATGGGCCATGGACTTCGTTTCGGATGCGCTGGCCGAAGGCAGGGCCATCCGAACCCTGAATGTGGTGGATGTGTTCACCCGTGAGGGCCTGGCCATCGAGGTGGACTTCAGCCTGCCGAGCCTGAGGGTGGTGAGGGTTCTGGAGGATCTGATTCGACGCCGGGGGATGCCCGAAGTGGTGGTGAGCGACAACGGCCCTGAGTTCACTTCGAGAGCCTTCGACCAATGGCGACACGGTCGGGGCATCACGCACCACCTGATCAAGCCCGGCAGGCCAATGCAGAACGGCACCTGCGAAAGCTTCAACGGGCGGTTCAGGGACGAATGCCTGAATGAAAATTGGTTCAAGGACCTTGCGGAGGCCCGGCAGGTGGCCCGAGGATGGCTACGTGACTACAACCAGCGTCGACCGCACACCTCGCTCGGGGGCCTTCCCCCGGCGGAGTTTGCGCGTCGCTGGGCTGAGCTCCGGTCGCCTCCGGCTCCCTACGCCCAGCCCAGCGACACCACCCCAATCAACCCAGATTCCACACAAAGACCGGGCTAATCATGGGGGGAACATCACACCGTCACAACGACCAGATCAAAGGAGGACCGCATGATCAACCAGGTTTTCCTAACCCTTCCGGTCGCCGACCTTCAGAAGTCGGTTGCCTTTTTCAAGGCGCTTGGATTTCCTCACAACCCACAGTTCAGCGACGACACGGCTGCGTGCATCGTCATCAATGATGCCATTTCTGTCATGTTGGGCACCCACGCCAAGTTCCGTGAATTCACACCCAAAGCTGTCTGCGACACAAGTCAGGCCGTCGAAGTACTGATATCCCTCAGTTGTGAGAGCCGTGAGCAGGTGGATGAATTGGTTGCCAAGGCTCTTGCCGCTGGTGGTTCAACCTACGATAAGCCTGAGGATTTCGGATTCATGTACACCCACAGCTTCGTCGACCTAGATGGCCATGGGTGGGGGCTGCTCCACATGGTTTCCCCTCCTGAATCCTAGCCACCCATGCTTCCCGACTATTTCGCGATCATCGGCGCCATCATCGGCTCACTCGGCGGCTTCTATTACCTGTACGAGACCCTCCTCGGCAAAGCCCAACCCAACCGCATCACTTGGCTGCTTTGGGGCATCTTCCCGATGGTCATCTTCGTTGCCCAAAGGGCGCAGGGCGTCGCGGGCGTGTCCTGGGCGTCCTTTGCCGCCGGATTGACACCGTTGCTCATCGTCATGGCATCCTTCTTCAACCGGCAAGCCTATTGGAAGAGTGAACCCCGCGATTACTACCTGATGGCCGCGGCGATCTTCGGCATCATCCTCTGGGTCATGACCGACCAGCCGAACCTGGCCCTGCTGTTCTCATTGCTGGCTGATATGCTGGCGAGCGTCCCGACCCTCATCAAGGCGCATCGACATCCCCATTCCGAGAGCTGGGTGGCCTATGCGGTCAGTGCATTCGGTTTTGGCATCAGCCTCCTGTCGATCCAAACCCATAATTTTGAAAACACGACTTTCGTCGCCTATCTCTTTCTCCTCAACGGCGCTCTTACGCTATTGGCCTCACGAAGCCGCAAGCCCAAACCGGTCGTTAGCCCCATTCTTTAACCGCTGGGCCAGCACCTTGCCCAACGCGAATCTCGCCGGCATGACCTTCCGTTCTCTCCCATCTCCCGGCTTCCTCGACTCCACTCAGCACCTCGGTGCAAGCGGGACCGCTTAGCCTCCTTCGTCAGGAGCCCCTCCATGAAAAATCTCCGATTCGGCCTGGTCGCCTCGATGGTCCTGCTCTCCTGGGGGTGCACTCCGACCGTCTCCACCCACTCCACGCCAAGAGGGCCTAAAGTTAAGGCCTTTCTTACAAAGGCCGGAAATGACACATTGATCAGTCTTTCCGTCCAACGGCGGGACGACGCCCCTTCCTGGAAGGTTGCTTTCCCAGATGAGCAGCCCCTGGATTTATTCCTGGAGGACATCTCCGGGCAAACGATCGTCAGATGGAAAATGGATGCAGATCGCTTGAAGGCTTCATCGATCAAGCCTTACAAATTGAACCTGATGTCGAACGGGAATACCTACTCAACCACGGTCTCGTTCAGGACAACCTCTCACCAGATTGCCTCGGACGCTGTTGAAGCTGTAATCATACAACTGCTTTAAGGGGTTGGACCTGGCCTCCCAGCCCCCGCTAGGTCCAAACCCGCCGGCATTGCCTTTCGCGCTCTCTCCACGGGATGCCTTTTCGGCTCCGCTCAGCATCTCGGTACAGACGGGGCCACCTTCATTCGTTGGGGCGTTTCATGGAATCCCAGCACAAAGTTTTTGAATCGCCGGCTTGGGCAGGGCGCTTGCTGAGCGCTCTTGCGTTGCTTGCCTTTGTCCTGCTGATGGCCATGGTTCTACCAGCCTGGCGCGAGCGCTTGGGCTCGCTTGTTGGCTTTTCCTTTGGCCTGTTCTGGGGGCTCTTTGGCTTATTTACCTTCATTTATGATTGGGCGCTTCCGCTTCGAGGCGGTGGATTCGCATCGCCGCATCAAAATCGATGGCTTTGGCTTCTTTTCTGTCTTGGTACGATCCTCATCGGCTGTTGCTGCCTCGCCTTCTCGTACCGTCAATGGGGTGGGGGGCTCCAGCACGGAGGTTAGGCCGCACCAAAGAGCCGCAAACCCGAAGTTCTCCGGACCTGGTGCTCAACTCGAACCCCATCGCCGCCTTTTGGAGTCCTTAGACCATTTAGCGTCCGCCTTCCCGCAGCGATGGGGCCGGTTGACTTCTTTCGTTGGACTCATGGAGTGCCACCCATGAAAATCGGCGTCATCCTCGAAACCAATGAACCCGAAAAAGCTTGGAATGGGGTTCGATTCTGCAATACGGCGCTCAAGCAAGGCCATGAAGTTCAATTGTTTCTGATGAGCGCCGGCGTCGAGGCCGAATCCATCACGCACGAAAAATATAATGTTCAAGCCCAGCTCTACTCGTTCGCGGAGAGCCAAGGAACGATATGGGCATGCGGAACTTGCATCAAGAGTCGCCATCAAAATGAATCCGAAGTCTGCCCCATCTCAACCATGGTTGATTGCCTCCACATGGTCGAATGGGCCGATAAGGTCGTCACCTTTTGATGGGCCCTCGCGTGAGGCCTCTCGCATGGCGATGAACGCCAACCCTCCCGGTCTGGCCGCGCTCAAGGGCCTGTTGGGCCCCGCTCTGTCCGTTTGGAGTGAGATCATCAGCCACGCCCAAGCAATCTATGCGCCCCTTGCCGAGACATGGAAGCCCTCGAAAACGGAATTCGGCCACATGTGCCTGCTCCAGCACAAGAAACGAACCTTGCTCTATCTCACGCCCGATCAGGGAAGGATCTGGGTGGCGGTCATTCTGGGTGAACGCGCCTTTCAGCTCGCCCTCGCCAGCTCGCTTCCCGACGGGATCAAGAAGCTGCTGCTCGAAGCCAGACCCTATGCTGAAGGTCGCGGAATCCGTTTCGCGATCCATTCTCCGGATGAGCTTGCAACGGTCGCTACACTGCTTGAAATCAAAACGGCCCACCCCCATCGCGCCTCGGAGGTTCCATGAAACGAGTCACTGGCATCGGCGGCATCTTCTTCAAGGCCAAGGACGCTCCTGCACTGCAGGCCTGGTACAAGCGGCACCTGGGGATCGAGGTCCAGGCCTGGGGCGGAGCTGCCTTCGACTGGACGGATGCCGAGGGCAAGCCGGTCGCAGGCACCACGGCCTGGTTGATCGATCCGCGAGAAAGCGACCACTTTGCTCCGAGCTCCGCTCCCTTCATGGTCAACTACCGGGTGGAAGACCTTCACGGCCTGGTCAAGGCCTTGAAGGAAGAAGGCTGCCAGGTGCTCGACCAGATGGACGAATCCGAGTACGGGAAGTTCGCCTGGGTCATGGATCCAGAGGGCAACAAGGTCGAGCTCTGGGAACCGCCTGTGGGCCAGTAACCTGAGTCGGCGGAACTTGCTAGCCTCCTCCGTCAGCCCTCCTTCAAAGGAGCCACCCATGCTCGTTGGCCGGAAACTGGTCTTGCCCCTCTTGATGGCACTGATGGCCCTGCCCATGGCTGCCCAGAGTGCCCTGAAGTGCGCCGCCAAGGAACTGCCGTCCCACCCCTTTGTCTCAGGCGATCTCGCCGTCACCATCACCGCCCTCTCGGGCTACAAGGTGTTTGATCGCGAGCGCAAGTTCGCGGGCCGGGCCAGAGTCGAGGTCACGGTGGAAAACAAGGGGTCTTCGTTCAAGCGGTTCGAGCCGCAGGATCTGAGCTTCGTCGGGAAGGATGGCGTCCAGGTGTTCCCGGTCTTCGAGAGAAACCTCGCGGATGACACGCTGCCCATGTCTCTGCGCCTGGCCCCTGGCGCCCGGGCCTCGAGGGAGTATGCCTTGACGGGCCGCCTGGCCTTTCCTGCCAAGGTGTACTTTGGGGACGCGCTGCTAGCCGAGGTTTCCGAGTAGCGGATCGAACGCTCCACGCCGCTCGACCCCATCCACCTTTCATTCCCAGAGGCGCGACACGCGAACCCCACACCTGGCCTTCCTGGGTACCCTGACCCTGCTGTGGGCGGGTTGCACGCCGCTCGTCACCGGACACCACCGGGAAAAGGACCTTCGCATCACGGGGGAGTGTGCCAAGGAGGGCGAGTCCACCTATGTGAAGGTTCTGATTTCCTCCACCGCCGGAGACCGGCCCTGGAAGGTCGAATTCATCGGCGGCCAGCCGGAAAATCTGGGCATGGAGACTACCCCGGATTTCCTCCGCCTTCGGTGGAAGCTGGGCAAGGACCATCTGCGGGCCCTGGGCATCCAGCCCTACGAGCTGCAGATCACCTCCGGCGATCGGGTGTTCAGGGCCCGCATCACCTTCCGGACCACCTCGGAACAGATCATCTCGGCCGTGGTCGGATCGCTGATCCGGATCCACTGAATCCGGCTGACACCATCCTCGACCAGCCCCTCTCGCCACCCCCTGGGGACACCATGACCAAAGCCGCCGCCCTCCTGCTCTGCCTCATCGGCTGGCCCGCATGGGCCCATGTCCAGGCCCCGAAACCCGATGCCTGGGCGCCGATGCGGTTCCTAGTCGGGGATTGGCATGGCACCGCCTCGGGCGAACCCGGGACGGGGACGGCCGTCCGCCATTACGAATTCATCCTGGGCGGTCAGTTCATGCGTGAGCGCAACACCTCCACCTTCCCGCCCCAGGAAAAGAACAAG
This sequence comes from Geothrix sp., assembly GCA_019449415.1. GTDB lineage: Bacteria > Acidobacteriota > Holophagae > Holophagales > Holophagaceae > Geothrix > Geothrix oryzae. The sequence goes on along the minus strand of JAGRPP010000021.1, from coordinate 115,828 downwards.
CCGGGCGAAGTCCATGAGCACTGGAGCCTCTTCAGCCACGACAAAAAGCGGAAGACCCTCCTCTTCCGGCAGTTCCATCAGGAAAGCTTCGTCGTCACCTACGCGCTCAACTCAGCCCTGAGCACCCCTTCCAGGCTGGTCTTCGACAGCGAGCAGGTCGAGAACATCCCCAGTTCCTGGAAAGCCCGCGAGACCTACGACCTGATCTCGGCCGACGAATTCACCGAGACCTTCGAGCTGTCGCAGGCAGGCAAGCCCTATGCCGTCTACAGCCGCAACCATTTCAAGCGCCGCCAGCCCTGAGCGCCCATGGCCAGACGAGCCCTCGCCCTCTCCAAGGTCTACGGCTTGCTCGAGCCGGGGCCCGTGGTCCTGCTCACGACTGCACACGGAGGACACCGCGACATCATGGCCCTGTCCTGGCACACCATGATGGAGTTCGAGCCGCCCCTGGTCGGCTGCGTCATCAGCAACCGCAACCACTCCTTCGGCCTGCTGCAGGCGGCCCGGGACTGCGTCCTCAACATTCCCTCTGTGGACCTGGCGGAGCAGGTGGTGGGTTGCGGCAACACCTCCGGTCGGCGGGTGGACAAGTTCACCCGGTTCGGCCTCACGGCCAAGCCCGCTTCGCGCGTCGGCGCGCCCCTCATCGCCGAATGTTTCGCGAACCTCGAGTGCCGGGTGGTCGATACCCGACTGGTGCCCAAGTACTGTTTTTTCGTGCTGGAAGTCGTCAAGGCCTGGAAGGATGCCGCCCTGCACGCGCAAACCATCCACCACCTCGGGCGGGGCGAGTTCGAGATTTCGGGGGAGCACCTCAAGCTCAAATCGAAGATGAAGTAGAGAGCGCCGCGGAGGTCCAGGCCCTTTCCCATCCATCCACGCCCAGAGATCGCAGTAACCTGAACGGACCTTTCGCCCGCTGGGGCCACACACGGGCCGGTTTGGCGCCCCCTTCGATCACGCAAGGAGCAGGCATGATCCCGCAGCTCACCATCCGGGACCTTCGCCCAACCGAGGCCGATGCCCTGGGCCGGCTCATGGTCGAGGTGTACTCGAACCTCGAGGGCTTCCCCACGCCGGACGAGCAGCCCCGCTACTACGAGCTGCTCGCCCACATCGGCAGCTTCGCGCAGAAAAAAGATGCCAGGGTGCTCGTGGCGCTGGCCGGGGAGGAGCTGGTGGGCGGTGTCGTCTATTTCGGCGACATGGCCGAGTACGGCTCCGGCGGAACGGCGACCACCGTCCAAAATGCTTCCGGCCTCCGCCTGCTCGGCGTCGGCTCCCAGTCCCGGAACCTCGGCGTGGGCAGGGCCCTGACCCAGGCCTGCATCCAGCTGGCCCGGGAGAAGGGGCATGCCCAGGTCATCCTGCACACGACACAGGCCATGCGGATCGCCTGGCAGCTCTACGAGCGCCTGGGCTTCGTACGGTCGGAGGACCTGGACTTCTCTCAGCAGGACCTGCCGGTCTTCGGCTTCAGGCTTCCCCTGACGCCCGCCTGACGCCTCCCTTCCTTTCTCAGGTCACCCCCATGCTCCCACCCGCCTGGTCCCTGCGACGCCTGGTCTCGGTCGACGAGGCGCAGATCGACGACCTCGCCAGCTTGTTGATCGACTGCGTCGAAGGCGGGGCCTCGGTGGGCTTCATGCAGCCGCTGACCCGGGACCGTGCCACGGCGTTCTGGCGCCGCATCGCCCGGGGCGTGGCGGCGGGAGAGCGCGCGCTGCTGATCGCCGAGGATGGCCACGGCATCTGCGGCACCGTGCAGCTGGTGCTCGACCTGCCCGAGAATCAGCCCCACCGCGCCGACCTGGCGAAGATGCTGGTGCATCGCCGGGCCCGCCGCCAGGGGCTGGGTGCCGCCCTCATGCGAGCCGCCGAGGCCACGGCCCGGGACTGCGGCCGGACGCTGCTGGTGCTCGACGCCGTCACCGGGGGCGAGGCCGCGCGCCTGTACGCAAGCCTGGGCTGGGTGCGGGTGGGCGAGATTCCTGGGTACGCTTTGTTCCCGCAGGGTGGAGCTTGCAGCACGACTGTCTTCTACCGCGACCTCGGCGGCTGAAGACCCCGTTCAGCCAGGGAAGGAGGTCCCGATGACCGCATCGATCTTCATCGGCGCCAGCGTGGATGGCTTCATCGCCCGCCCCAACGGGGACCTCGACTGGTTGCCGGCGGACGGAGGCGAACCCCACGGGTACGACGAGTTCATGGCCAGCGTGGATGCGCTCGTGCTGGGCCGCCACACCTTCGAGAAAGTCCTGACCTTCGGCGCCTGGCCCTATGGGAACAAGCGCGTGGTGGTCCTGAGCAGCCGGCCTGTCGATGTGGCCGCGGCCGTCAGGGGCGCCGGGGGCCCCGGAGGCGTTGGAGGCGTTGGGGCCATCGTGGAGCACATGGCCGGGGCTCCGGCCGAGATCGTCTCCAGGCTTGCCGCGAGCGGCGCCCATCACCTCTACATCGATGGCGGAATCACCCTCCAGGCCTTCCTGCGCGCCGGGCTCATCCACCGCCTGATCATCACGCGCGTCCCGGTGCTGCTCGGTGAGGGGATCCCCCTCTTCGGCAGCCTGCCCGGGGATGTGCGGCTGACCCACATCGCCACCCGGACCTTTCCCAGCGGTCTGGTTCAGACTGAATACCAGGTCGCCACCCAACCCTGACGAGCCTCCATGACCGACTCCTTCCACGCGCGCCTTCCCACCCTCGCGGACGCCGACCTGCGGCGGATCCTCGAGCATCCCTCGGACTACCGGACGGATGCGGTGGAGGCCGCCCTGGCGGAGCTCGCCCGGCGAGGGCACCCCGTCAGCGAGGACGAGGGGGCGCGGATCCGGGCCGACCTCGAGCGGCGCGACGCGGACCGGGCGGCGGCCTCGGGCTGGGAGCACGCCGACCTGCTCGGGACGGATCGTGTCTCCCGCCTCACCCGCATCCGCAGCCTCACCAGCCTCCTGTTGGCCGGAGGCCTGGGCAGCGCGATCACCATCTACCTCACGGCCCCGCCCAGGCGGCCCAATCCCCTCGGCTACGAGCCCGAGGACACCAAGCGGTACCTGCGCGATCTGGAGCTCTACGGCGGGAAGGCGAATGTGCTGGCCGCCGAGTTCCGGCGCTGGTTCGACGGGCTGTGGCAGGGCCGAAAGCTGGCCTATACCGTGGCCACGCTGACGATCCTCCTGGCCTTCGCCTTCTGGTTCCTGGCCACCCGCACCCTTCCTGAAACCGAGCCCGAGCCCAAGGCCTGATCCCCGACCTCCTTGACGGGCCGCCGGGCGGGACCATGTTGGGGCCCTTCGCCCTGGAAGGGCCCCAAGGAGGAACCATGACCCATGCTCCCGCCCTGGCGACCGTCCTCTGCCTCGCCGCCTCCCTGGCCCAAGCCCAAGACCCGGCCAGGACCGATCCCGGGAAGTACCGCGTGATCCTCGAGAATGCGCGGACGCGGGTGCTGGAGTTCCGGGACCATCCCGGCGATCGGACCCATGCGCATCGCCACCCGGATTCGGTGCTCTACGCCCTCAGTGACTTCGCCCGGCGCCTGACCTTTCCGGACGGGAAATCCATGACCCGGACCTTCAAGAAGGGTGATGTGGTGTTCCTGGAGGGCCAGATCCACATCGGCGAGAACATCGGCGCCAGCGACACCCATGTGATCCTCGTGGAGTTCAAGGAGCCGCCGCCCTTGCCCTTGCCCTCGCCCTCGCCATCGCCATCGCCCAAGGTGGCCCCGGCCCTTCCCTGAATCGCCCCGGCCGGCGGACACTGACCGGATGCGATCCCGCGCCCCGAAGCCCGCACCGAAGCCCGCACCAGGCCCGCCCCGGCCCGCCAAGCCGGGCCTGCACCCCCGCAACCGGCATGCCGGGGGGTACGACTTCCCGCAGCTGGTGAAGGTCTGCCCTGATCTGGCGCCCTTCGTGATCCGCGCCGTCCATGGTGGCCCCTCCATCGACTTTGCGGATCCGGCGGCCGTGAAGGCCCTGAACCGGGCCCTGCTCCTCGTGGCCTACGGCGTCCTCGGCTGGGAGCTGCCTCCCGGGTACCTGTGCCCGCCCGTGCCGGGGCGGGCGGACTACCTGCACCACCTGGCGGACCTGCTGGCGGCCTCCCACGGGGGCGCGATCCCCCGGGGTCCGGGCGTGCGCGCGCTGGATGTGGGCGTGGGCGCCAACGCCATCTATCCCCTGGTGGGCCACCGCGAGTTCGGCTGGTCCTTCGTGGGCTCGGACATCGACGACACGGCCCTGGCCTCGGCCGCGCGCATCCTGGCGGCCAATCCCGGCCTGGAGACCGTCATCACGCTGCGGCGGCAGCCGGACCGGGGGTCGATCTTCGCGGGCGTGCTGGACCCCGGGGAACGCTTCGACCTGACGCTTTGCAACCCGCCCTTCCACGGGTCGCTGCGCGAAGCCCGGGAGGGCACCCAGCGGAAATGGCGCAACCTGGGGCGCGGCACCTCCGCCAAGCCCCTGCTCAACTTTGGCGGCCAAGGGGTCGAGCTCTGGTGCGAGGGCGGCGAAGTGGGCTTCGCCCGGCGCATGGTCGCGGAAAGCCGAACCTTCGGCACCCAGGTGCTCTGGTTCACCACCCTGCTCTCCAGCTCCGCCAGCCTCCCCGCCATCCACCGGGCCCTGCGGCAGGCGGGGGCGCAGGAGATCCGCACCGTGCCCATGGCCCAGGGCCAGAAGCAGAGCCGCTTCGTGGCCTGGACCTTCCTGTCCCGGGAGGCCCGGGAAGCCTGGCGAAGCCGGTGGGAAGGGTTGTGATCCAATATTTCGGACAACTCAGTATGATTTATGGGTTGCCGGAGTTCCCATGTCCTTCCTTCGCATCCTCCCCGCCCAAATAGCCCTGCTGCTGCTGGCCGCCCTGTTCATGCGCCTGGGCTTCCCGCTGATCATGATCGTCCCCATGACCGTGCTGCTCATGCTGGGGCTCCTGGTGCCCTGGGCCGAGGCCCGGGCCCTGATGGCGGGCGTCATGGGGTTCTGCTCGCTCCTCTGGGCCTTCATGACCTGGCTGCGGGTGCAGGAACGGCTGGCCTACGGCGAGCCCTGGTCCCGCCTGGCCGGGATCCTCATGGGCGTAACCCTGTTCACCGCCTGGTCGGCCTGGCTGGTCTGGAGCGCCCGGAAGGGGGACCAGCACCGGTTTGGAACCTCCGCCATGGATTCTGCGGGCCTGGATCAGTCGGCCACCTAGAGCCCGCCCGCTTCATCCGCCGCCGGAGCCCCTCCGTGTTCGTCCTTCGCCGCCTCCCCGCCTGCCTCGCCCTCCTGATGCTGGGGGCCCTGTCCCTGCGCCTGGGCCTGCCTTTCCCCCTGGCCCTGCCGCTGACCCTGGCGGCCCTGGTGCTGCTCTTCTTCGCCAAAGCCGTGATCCAGACGGCGCTGTCCGCCACGCTCTGGCTGGGGGTCGTCGCCTGGCTGGGCACGGCCTGGATGCGGGTGGGCGAGCGTCTGGCCCACGGCGCGCCGTGGCTGCGTCTGGCCCTCATCCTGGGCGCCGTGGCCCTCTTCACCGCCTGGGCGGCGTGGCTGCTGCGCGGCAGGAAGGACTGAGCGCGCCTGGAAGCTAGAAGACCGACCACCCCGTGCGGGTGGTGAAGCGGTCCAAGGCCTCCACCCCGGCCACGCTGTTGCCGTGGAGGTCGAGGGCGGGGCTCCAGGCGCACAGAACGCCCCGCTCGGGCAGCACCGCCAGGATGCCCCCACCCACGCCACTCTTGCCGGGCAGGCCCACGCGGTAGGCGAAGTCCCCGGCCGCGTCGTAGGTGCCGCAGGTGAGCATAATCGCGTTGATGCGCTTGGCTTCGCTGCGGGTGAGCAGGCGTGAGCCGTCGGCCCGCAGGCCGTGGTTGGCCAGGAAGAGGCCCGCCTTGGCGAGGTCCGCGCAGCTCATGGTGAGGGCGCACTGCCGGACATAGTGGTCGAGCACGCGCTCCACGGGGTTCTCCAGGTTGCCGCAGCTGGCCATGAAGTGCGCCAGGGCCGCGTTCCGGTGCCCGTGGGCGGCTTCGGAGGCGGCCACCTCGGGATCCAGGTCCACCGCCGGATTGCCGCTCTCGGCCCGCAGGAAGGCCCGCAGGGTGCCCAGGGAGTCGCCCGTTTGCGCGAGCAGGCGGTCGATGAGGATGAGGGCTCCGGCATTGATGAAGGGGTTCCGGGGAATGCCCTTCTCGTATTCCAGCTGCACCAGGGAATTGAAGGGGTTGCCCGAAGGCTCGCGGCCCACGCGGTTCCACAGGGCCTCGCCATCGCGGGCCAGCACCAGAGCCAGCGAGAAGGCCTTGGACACGCTCTGGATGGAGAAGGGCGCGCGCCAGTCGCCGCTGCCGAGGAGCTGCCCGTCCACCGTGGCCAGGGCGATCCCGAACCGCGCGGGATCCACCGCCGCCAGGGCCGGGATGTAGTCCGCCACCTTGCCCTGCGCCGCAAACGGCGCGGCCTCGGCGGCCAGGTCATCGAGGAGGGCTTGAAGATCCATGCCCCCAGAATCCCACAGGCCTTCGGGTTTAGGATGGTCCCCATGACGCCCCTCGCCGCCGACCTCCTGCCCCTATTCCGCCGCGACCTGCGCTGCTTCATCCGCGAGGTCGGGCTGTTCCCCGACGATGCGGCGCTCTGGCGCACGGTGCCGGGCATCGCCAACAGCGCGGGCAACCTGGCCCTCCACCTCGCGGGCAACTTGCAGCACTTCGTGGGCGCCGTGCTGGGCGGGACGGGCTACGCCCGCCAGCGCGAACGGGAGTTCACCCAGCGCGAAGGCAGCCGGGCTTCCGTCATCGCGGAGCTGGAAGCTGCCCTCGCTGCAGTCGAGGCGGGCCTGACAGCCTTGACCCCAGAGGTCCAGTCGGCCCCCTTCCCGGCCCCGGTGGGCCTCCACCGTCCCCCCACGGGGATCTTCCTGATGCACCTGGCCACGCACCTGGCCTTTCATCTGGGCCAGGCAGGCTACCTGCGCCGCGCCCTCACGGGCGATCCGGCCAGCGCCGGAGCCATGGCCGTGGCCGACCTGCTGGAGCAGCGATGACCGATCCGCGCAGCACCCCCACCCCCGCACCGGCTCCCGACGAAGCGCTGCTGACTCCCCTCCGGGCCGGCGCCCTGCTGGGTGTCCTGGTGGCCCTGTGGACCTTCACCATGGGCTTCACGGGCTGGTACCGGCACCCCAACCTGCTCTTCCTTTTCTGGCTCGTCATCCCCCTCCAGATCGTGGTGCTGGTGTGGATGCTCCGCAGGACGGCCCCCACCGCGGGCTACCTGCGCCAGGTGCAGAACGGCGTGGGAGCTTCGGTCATCGCCTCGATGATCATCTTCATGGCCAGCCTGCTCTTCACGATGGTGGTGTTTCCCAGCTACTTCGCCGAGTTGGAGGCCCTGGGCCGGCTCCAGATGGCCAAGCAGGGCCTGAGCCCCGAGCAGATCGAAGCCGTGGTAAAGGCCCAGGCCCCCATGCAGAAGCCCCTGGGCAGCGCCTTCGCGGGCGCCCTGGGCACCTGGATCACGGGCCTCTTCACCTCCCTGGTGGCCGCGGCCTGGTACCGGAAGCGCTGAGGACCGAGCTCAGGCCGGGCTTCAGCGCTCGTTCCGGATCGCCGCCACGAGGTCCAGGGGGAACCGCCGGCCCGCGAGGGCGTCGTCCAGGCAGCGCAGCACCCAGCCCGAGCGCAGCGGCGCGGCAGCCAGTTCCGCGCGGGTGAACCAGTGGCAGCGGAGGATGTCGGGATCCTCGGGCGTGGCCTCGCATCCAGCGGGCACCGTGCCGGTGAAACACACCCGGAAGTAGTCCTTCCCGTTGGCCGCCCTTAACGGATACAAGCCCACGATGGCCTGGGGCGTGAAATCCAGCCCCGTCTCCTCGCGCACCTCGCGGCGCACGGCGTCGAGGAGCGCTTCGCCCGGCTCCACATGGCCCGCCGGCTGGTTGATCACGGGCAGGCCCGTGACCTTGTCGGGCTCCTCGACGAAGAGGAAGCGCCCGTCCCGTTCAATGACGGCGGCGACCGTGAGGGCCCACATCAGGCTGGGAGGAAGAGGAAGAAGCCGTTGATGAAGTAGATGAGGCCCACGAGCCCCACGGCGAGACCCAGGTAGTAGACCGGCTTCTGCTTCAGGAGGGCGGCGATGGAGGAGAGGAGGATGCCGATCTGGAGGAAGATCACCGCCAACCCGAAGGCCGTGCCATGACCCTGCGCCTCGGTCTTCACCGCCTCGAAGCGCCGGGCCTCCTTTTGGATCTCCGCCTTCTCGCCTTCGTACTTCGCCGTCTTCTTCTCCACCTCCGCGAGGCTCTGCTCCAGCAGGGGCACGGCGCCCTTCGGCGCCAGCTGCAGCTCGCGCCTGAGGCGGAGGGCCTCCAGCTCGTAGAGGTTTCCCTTGATGCCCTTGGCCTGGTAGTAGGCCCACTGATCCGACGCCTGGCTCTGGCTCAGCACGGCGCGGGTGGAGTGGCCGCCGCCCTTGAAGGTCGCCAGGGTCGCGCAGACGGCCAGGATCACCGTGGTCAGGGCCAGCAGGTTCAGCCAGGGTTCCTTCTTCTCATCGCTCATGGGACTCCGCCGCAACAAGGCTTCATCATTCCATGGAACCGCGGCCTGGCGCTTGCCCCAGCCCCCGTGCGGCCTATCGTAGGTGCTGGAGCCATCTGGGATGTGCGTGGTGTGCCGCAGTCCTCCCCTGATCCGGCGCGTCCCCCCGTTGCCACGACGAGCAAGTTCCCCGTGCCTCATGCGCCCCGAGCGAAGCCAAGGAGGTTTCCATGCTCCATCGCACCGCGCTTTGCATCGGGATCAACCAGTATCAGCACTTCCCCTCGGCCACTCTGAACGGCTGCGTCAACGATGCCCAGGACATGGCATCGCTGCTGAAGGATCTGCTGGGCTTCGAGGATTCCGACATCACCCGGCTGTCCGATCAAGCCGCCACGAAGGCCAACATCATGCACGAGCTGAAGCGCATGGTGGAGGGCGCCCTGGCCGGCCGGTACGACCATCTGGTCTTCACCTTCTCCGGTCACGGCACGCAGGTGCCCGACCTGAACCTCGACGAATTCGACCGGGCGGACGAGGCCTTCTGCCCCCATGACCTGGCCCCGAGCGGGCCCCAGTGGGACCGCGATCATCTCATCGTGGACGACGAGCTCCACGACCTGTTCGTGCAGCTGCCCTCGACCGTGATCCTCGAGGTGTTGCTCGACACCTGCCACAGCGGCACGGGGCTCCGGGCCGCGGATCTGCTGATGGACCGCCGGCCCCGCTATCTGCCGCCGCCGTCCCTCGAGGCCTTCCGCGACATCGAATACCGCCACGCCCGGCCCGCCCACCAGAAGCTGCTGGAAAAAGGCCTGTCACACCACATCCTCTGGACCGCCTGCAAGCAGAACCAGACCGCCGCGGACGCCTTCCTCGACGGGGCCTGGCACGGCGCCTTCACCTACCACTTCTGCCGGGAGGCCCGGGCCAGCGGCAATCACCTCACCCGCGCCAAGGTGCTGGCCAAGATCCGCTCGGACCTCGGCGTCGCCCACTTCACGCAGACGCCGCAGCTGGACTGCGAGGCCGTCACCCGCCACGCCGTCATGAAGGCCGAGGCGGTGCCCGCCAATGTGGCGCCCCTGCCCACGGAAATGCCGACCTGACCGGGATTTCCACTCGAAATGAACAGGGCGCCCTCTGGCGCCCTGTTTACGGAAACGCGCAGCGTTTCAGCCTAGTAGCGGTAGTGATCCGCCTTGTACGGACCTTCGACGGGCACGCCGATGTACTTGGCCTGGTCGGGGCGCAGGGTCGAGAGCCGCGCGTTCAGCGTCTGCAGCTGCAGGCGCGCCACCTGCTCGTCCAGGTGCTTGGGCAGGGTGTAAACGCCCACGGGGTAGTCGCTCTTCTTCGTCCACAGCTCGATCTGGGCCAGGGTCTGGTTGGCGAAGCTGCTGCTCATCACATAGCTGGGGTGGCCCGTGCCGCAGCCCAGGTTCACCAGGCGGCCCTTGGCCAGCAGGATGATGCGGTGGCCGTCGGGGAAGATCACATGGTCCACCTGGGGCTTGATCTCCTCCCACTGGTACCTCTCGATGCCCGCGACATCGATCTCGCTGTCAAAGTGGCCGATGTTGCACACGATGGCGTTGTGCTTCATGCGGGCCATGTGGTCGTGGGTGATCACATGGAAGTTGCCCGTGGCGGTCACGAAGATGTCGGCCTTCTCGCAGGCCTCGTCCATGGTGACCACGCGGTAGCCCTCCATGGCCGCCTGCAGGGCGCAGATGGGATCGATCTCGGTGACCCACACCTGGGCCGACAACGCGCGCAGGGCCTGGGCGCTGCCCTTGCCGACATCGCCGTAGCCGCAGACCACGGCGACCTTGCCGGCGACCATCACATCGGTGGCGCGCTTGATGGCATCCACCAGGGACTCGCGGCAGCCGTAGAGGTTGTCGAACTTGCTCTTGGTGACGCTGTCGTTGACATTGATGGCGGGGAACTTCAACTCGCCCTTCTTGGCCATCTCGTAGAGGCGGTGGACGCCGGTGGTGGTCTCCTCGGTCACGCCCTGGATCTTGGCCAGCTGCGCCGCGTACCAGCCCGGCTTCTCGGCGATGCGCTTGCGGATGGCGGCGAAGAGCACGGTGGCCTCTTCGCTGTCGGGATTGTTGAGCACGCTGAGGTCCTTCTCCGCCCGTGCGCCCAGGTGCAGCAGCAGGGTGGCGTCGCCACCGTCATCCAGGATTATGTTGGCGCCATCCGCGAAATCGAAGATGCGGTGCGTGTAGTCCCAGTAGTCGGGCAGGGTCTCGCCCTTGACGGCGAAGACGGGCGTGCCCCCCGCGGCGATGGCGGCGGCGGCGTGGTCCTGGGTGCTGAAGATGTTGCAGCTGGCCCAGCGCACCTCGGCGCCCAGCGCCTTCAGCGTCTCGATGAGCACGGCGGTCTGGATGGTCATGTGCAGGGAGCCGGCGATGCGCGCGCCCTTGAGGGGCTGCTTCGCGGCGTATTCCTTGCGGATGGCCATGAGGGCGGGCATCTCGCCCTCGGCGATGGCGATCTCCTTGCGGCCCCAGGCGGCAAGGCCGAGATCGGCGACGATGAAGTCTTGGGTGGCGACGGTCATGGGACCTCCACGAAGGGCGGGAACGACGGGCGGGGCAACCCACCTCATCGACCCCGGACGGGGTGAGGTGAGCGCCGTTCCAGAATCGGAAGCGTCCGAGCCTGAGATCCCTCGCCATGCGGGCGGAGTCCTGCAGCGCTCCTCGGACTCATCCAGGATAAGCGGTTCCGACAGGTGTTCACGGAACGGATTTTTTGGGGTTCTAAATTTGTCACTTTAAATAATTCATCATAAAATTTATAACAAAAAATAATTATTGAAATAATTATAATTACTAAATTTCTATGAAATTTTGTCATTTATTTAATACATAATTTTTCAGATTAAATTTTTTATTTATACAAATAAACAACTTATAAACCGGCACAATCCTCGATTGGTATGGCTTGCCTGAAAGGAGGCAACCATGTCCAACCCCTTCACCACCCTGGCCCTGGCGCTCGCCCTGGCCCTTCCCCTCTCCGCCGCACCGGATCGCGCCCCCCGCGCCCCCCAGCGGCCGGTGAACCTCAACACCGCCACCGTGACCGAGCTCATGCAGCTGCCCCGCGTTGGCCAGAAGACCGCCGAGCGCATCGTGGCCTTCCGGAAGCAGCACGGCGGCTTCCAGCGGCCTGAGGAGCTGATGAATGTCAAAGGCATCGGCGAGAAGTCCTACGCCAAGCTCAAGCCCTTCCTGGCCCTGTCTCCCGCGCCGCGCCCCGCGGTCGCCAAGAAGTAGGGGCCGCCATGATCCCGGGCCGCCGCCGAAGCACCCAGCAGGGCTCCTCCCTGCTGGAACTCACCGTCGCCATGGGCGTGGCCGCCGCGCTGGCCGCGGTGGGGCTCTTCCACCTGGACACGGGTGCCGCCGAGCTCGCGGCGGCTCACCAGGAGATTCGCGGCAGCCTGGATCAGGCCTTCACCCTGGCCCGCGCCCGGGGCACGAATGTCACCGTGGCCCTCGGCAAGGCCAGCAGGGCCGGCGAGCATCTGCCGGTGCAGCTTGGCCGCCGGGTGAAGTGGGGCAAGCCCGCCCACATCCCCCTTCCCCCGGACATGGATGCCGACAGCGTGGCGGCCGCCACGGGCGAATCGCATGCGCTGTTCACGGTGACGCCCCGGCGCACGGCACTGGCGGGGGCCTGGTTCCTGAATGACGGCCAGGAGGCCCTGTGCATGCGCCTGTCGGGACACGGGCGCCTGCAGGTGCTGCGCTGGCGCCGCGACCGCCGGACCTGGACGAGGGCCTGATGCCGCCCCCAGTGTCCCTCCTCTCCCGCTTCGTCCAAGCCATGGCCTCCTGCCTTCCGGCCCCCCTCTGCCCGCCCCTGCGGACCGCGCGGACGGAGCTGTGCCGCAGCCTGCATCTGGCCTTCCGCCTGGCCTCCACCCACCGCCGCGTGGTGGTGCTGGAGCCCTGCCAAGGCCCCTGCGAAGGGCGGATCTCCGTACGCCTCCCCGCCGGGGTGGACTGGGGCTGCCCCGCGGCCGTCCCCCTCCCACCGAGCCTGGCGGACAGCGGATGGCGGGATGGACGCCCGCGACCCATCACGGTCATGCCCCAGCGCCGGGCCGCGGCGAATGTCTGGTTTCTCCACCACGGCCAGGAAGCCCTCTGCCTTCGCCTGGAGCTCTCGGGAGCAGTGGAACTCCTGCGGTACCGCCCCCTGCTCCGGGCCTGGACCCGGTGCTGAGGTTCGGCCGTCCAGAAGGAAGGCCGAACCTCAGCACCCACCCAACGCCGTCCCCATCGACCGGAGCCCTGCATGCGAATCCTCGATCTATCCCCTGACCAGCGTCCCCGGGAGCGCCTGCTGGCAGGCCACGGCGAAGGGCTGTCCGATGCCGACCTCCTGGCCCTGCTCTGGGGCACGGGGCGCCAAGGCCAGAGCGCCGTGGAGCTGGCGCAGGCGGTGCTCGGCCGCACGGGCGGCCTGGCCGGGTTGCTGGCCCTGGGGCTCAGCGACTGGTTGATCCAACCGGGCCTCGGCCCCGCCAAGACCGGGCAGCTCTGGGCCGCCCTGGAGCTCACCCGCCGGGGTTCCCGCAGCGCCGAGCGCCTGCGCATCACCAGCCCCCGGGCTGCGGGGACCTACCTGCTGCCCCGTTGCCAGGGCTGGACCGAGGAACGCTTCGGCCTGCTCGCACTCAACGCCAAAGGCGACCTGCTGGCGGAGCGCATCCTCAGCCAGGGCACCGCCACGGCCACCCTCATCAGCCCCAGGGAGTTCTTTCGCGAGGCCCTGCGCTACGGCGCCACCACTGCCCTGGCCTTCCACAACCACCCCAGCGGTGATCCCACCCCAAGCCGCGAAGACACCCAGCTCACCCGCCGCCTCCTCGCCGCCGGCGAATCCCTGGGCGTGCCCCTGGCCGACCACCTCATCCTCGGCCACGACCGCTACCACAGCTTCCGGGCGGCGGAAGGGTGGGACCAGCGGAGTTGAGGGTCGGGGTGGCGATCCGGTGGCTTCAAAGTCCCCACCTCCACCCTGAAACAAATGCGCCCCGCAGTGGCGAGGCGCAGAGGTGGCGGAGGGAGCGGGATTCGAACCCGCGGTGAGTTCACACCCACGACGGTTTTCAAGACCGTTGCCTTAAACCGCTCGGCCATCCCTCCGTGCCTTCATCTTGAAGGCGGGACGCGGCTCCCGGCAAGAAGCCTTGTGCCGGAACCGACCCAACGGTAATCTGGAAAGCCTTGGAGAGATGCCGGAGTGGCCGATCGGGCTCGCCTGCTAAGCGAGTGTATTGGGTAAACCAGTACCGGGGGTTCGAATCCCCCTCTCTCCGCCACTGAAGCCGCCGAAAGGCGGCTTCTTTTTGGGCAGTGAGGGGGGCTTCGAAGCCACCGAATCGCCGGCGGGAGCCCGCCTACTTCTTTGTAGCGCGTCAAAAAGGATTGGCCTGAAAGCTTCAAAATGTATGGAACCTCCAAGGATTATGACGGATCAGCGTGAAGCCCTCTTCATCCGTACGATGGGGCCGCTGAGTTTGGCCGATTGGACCCTGATGCCTGGGATCTCCCCCCGGCCAACAGAGACCAACCACCCTCGCGTTCTCACGACGATCTCAACCACAAGGCCCATCCCCATGTCCAAACATCGGGCGCCTTGATGGGCGGCCCTGGCATTTTCAAAGGGCGTGGGGACCCCTGGGGGTAGATGCTCGGAAATCCCTTCAATGCGAATGTATTGGCCACGAACCCGTATCACCCAGAACTTCTTGAGCGGTGACGGAGTCCCTCTCTTCGTCCCCGGGTTCTGTTCAGTCATGTGCCCCTCCACCTACACCAGCATCCTGATCAACTCCGCCCCTTCGTTCCTAGGGTCCCCCACGGCCGGGCTCACCTCATAGGCCTCGATCCAGTCGTCTGGGCAGGGCCGCAGAAGCGTCTGTAGGTCATCAGCCGCAGATGCAGGATCGAGCCAGGCCTGAAGGTTCTCTCGGCCCAGGATGGCGGGCATGCGGTGGTGCAGCTCGGCCATGGCCTGGTTGGCTGAAGTGGTGATCACGACGAATGCCCCGGCGTCGTCGCCCAGCCCCGCGAACCACCAGTGCTCCCCATCCGCCGGATGAATGAAGTAAGGCCGCTTGCGGCCTCCAATAGTCGCCCACTCATAAAACCCACTCACGGGCACCAGGATGCGCCCGGACTGGAAGGCCTTCCGGAAGGTTGGCTTCTGAGGCACCGTCTCGGCCATGGCGTTGATCAGGGGCTTGGATGCCCAGGGTGGCCACATGCCCCAGGTCCGCTCGGAGAAGATCCACTCCCCGCCTTCCTGGTGAACCGTTACAGCCTGCTGAGTGGGCGCCAAGTTGTACCTATCGGTGTATGTGGTCACAAGGTCTCGGACAGATCTCCCCTTGCCCTCAAGGGCAGCCAGCTTCTTCAGGGCAATGGCCACCATGCGTCCACACATGGAGGCCATAATGCCCGATTCCACGCTATTCCCCCTCCACTTACCCGCAAATTATGCCGGACCACGGTCTATGGGCTAAGCCGAAGTGCTTAATTCGCATGACCTTTTTAATCAGTGGAAAAATCCGATTGGTATGCTTGACAAGAAATACCCTTAGCGCAAATATCTCTCTAGGATTTGAATGGGCGCCAAATCCTTCTCCCAGCGGGCTTCCTGTTGGGTGGTAAAGGCCTATGCCGAAGTATCGGGAGGTGAAGAATGCGCAATTCAACGAGTGAGGCCCGCAAGGGGGCCGGCATCAAGTAAAACGGCCAGGAGTTGGCGCTCCTGGCCGCGGAACACCTTGCAAAGTCACTTTGGGCGCCCTGCATGGGTCTGGAAATCGAAGTGTAGGGCGCCCTTCTTCCAATCTCAACCACTTAGAAGAGGAGCCCCCGTGGCGAAACGAACTCGAGATGCCAGAAATGGCCGGTTTGTACCGGCCCAAAAGGCGGTGACCGACCCGTCCCACACCATCCGTGAAACGGTAAAGCCGCCAAAAAAGAAGAGATAACCCCAAGTGCAGGGCCCCGAAAGGGGCCCTCACTATAGGTCTTGAACAAGATGAAGGCCCTACCGACTCACCGGCCAGCGCTGCCCCTTGAGCGGCATGGGATCGGGAGGGATCCGGGGCCAGAGCATGGACCTGACTACGGTCCAGGCAGGGGCGGGCTGCCAGAGCCTGGGCAGGTCCGTCTGGTAGATGGTCACGCCGGACGGTGGCGCGGGTGCCCCGCTGTGGGCCTGGTGGCCGCCGGCCTGCACGGCCGGGACCGTGGCTGGTTCCATGCCGTCGGCTGCCACGCATTGTCGAATTGCAAGTGCTAGGCCAGCTCCCCTACCGACTCACCAGCCAGCGCTGGCGGAGTTACCAGAGCAGTGGATATTGCTGCCCAAAGGCAGGCATGTTCCGGAAACTGACGAAGTGGAATGAAATGGCCCGCCATTTCCTGCGGGGACTATTTGCGCCCATGAGGCCGGAAAGGTCCGTGAGGGTTCGGGTCGGCGTAGACATGCTCATTCCTTCGCGAAGGCCCATTTCGCATTGCCGATCAACATCCCAGCATAGGTAGCCGGGACGAAAAACAAGCGATCTGCTCCATCTACGGTGACCGCAAAATGATTCAGAGGGGCCGGCATGTCATTGAGGCAGAAGATCGCGAAGGTCCTTGGGAACCCCCCGGGCCCATTCCCCATCCAGAAGGGAGCGACCGGGTAACCGTAGGCCGCGGAATTGTCCGTCATCGTGTCCGCAGATATGTAGCCCGTTCCGCCCCCGACATGTCCCCAGCTGAGCGCCCTGACGGAGGTATATTCCCCTTGGGCGATGTTCCGGACCAGGCACAGCCCACCCATCACCAAGGTCATCGAGACGGGAGCCGGGTATCCGGCGGCAAAGCTGGAGGATGACGCGAAGGACATCAACCCGATGTCATCCAGATAGCTCCCCGCCAGCGTGCGCTTTCGACCCACTGCGATGAGCCAAGTATTGGGTAGCGAAATAACAAACTCATTCGCATGGACGCCCACCCAGTATTCCACCGAAATAGCGGCAGCCGAGGCGCTCCCCATGGTGATCATGCTGCCTGCACCTGTCAGCACCCCCCCCGACTGGGAGGTCGCAGTGGTGACTTTCAAAAGCCAGGCCCCCGCAGAAGTCCCCCAAGCAACCTCGATTTTGACCAGCCACTGAGTTGAGAGGGAGCCCAGGGGCATCTTGAGGATCATGATGCCCACGCTGGCGCCCGAGGCGTAGGCCACCGTGTCGAACTTGGGACTTCCGGCGCTTCCCGTCCCGATGGCGTTGGAGTTGGCGTAATCGACCGCCCACCCCTGGGCCGCGGCAGAAGCGACGAGAGCCTGCATAACGGCAGCGGGGGTGCTGCTGTTGGCGGCTGCATCGGCTCGAGACCATGAAATGGCGGGCATCTTAATGCTCCTTTGGGACGACGGTCGGCGTGATGGTGATGGTGCCGCTCGAGATGTCCATGCTCATGACGCTGAGGTAGATCGTGGTGACCACTTCCCCGTCGTCGTTGAAGAGACTCGCATCGCAGCTGAAGCTGAGCAGTTCGGGGATTGTGGTGCCCTGGAACTGGAGCCCCGTACCCCCTCTAGGGGGCTGGGTGTAGGGGCGCGTGGAGTCCGCCGTGCGTGCTGCGGCGCTGCCATAGGCGCGCACCACGCACGGGCGGTCGGTGGCGATCCGCAGGAGGTCGGAGGCCTTGGGTAGGGTGATCGTCCCCTCCCAGGTGGCGCCAGGGGCGAGGACGGGAGTGGTGACCGATACCGAGGCCCGGGGGGATTGCAGGCCTTTCAGGAGGGAGTCGATCTGGTCGAGATTGGCGTTCATACCATCGGCCCAGGTCTGGCTGTTCTCTTCCCCGTCACCCTGGGCAGGCTTGACGAAATTGAAATTCACCGTGTAAGTGGCCGCCATCAGAGCCCCCAACCCATGAGGCCGTAGGGCCCGAGGCCATAGCCGCCAGAACTTCTGGCCAGCACGATGCTGTTGGAGAGCACCATAGCCGCCAGCACCAGCTCCAGGCGTGGGTGGGCCACGCCCTTGGTGTCGGCGAGGCTGGGGCCCTTCTCGTAGGCCTTGGCCTGGAACTTGGGCAGGGGCTCGCCCACGAAGGGCTCCACCTGCACGGCCAGCCTGGCGCTCCAGTCCAGGATCTCGGTGTGGGCCTCGGCGGTCAGGCGCGATTCGGGCGCGGACCAGGCGGCGCCGGTCCAGGTCTCGCGGGTGCTCGTGAGGCCGTACCCCCAGTGCATGACGAACTCCTCGCGAAAGCCCTGGTGCGCCCACCGCCGGCGCCAGTTCGTGCCGCTGCCCAGCACGCTCAGCACGCCCTCGGGCTTGAAGCGGATCTCGCGGCCCTCGCGCTCGGGCGCCTGCAGGGTCCAGCGCACCTGGGGCACGCCGGCTGCATCGAGCAGGCTGACCCGAGTGGCGGGCGCGGTGTTGACGACGGTGTAGCTCATAGGACCGCCCAGTCGGGGATGTCGCTCAGCTCCTCGGCGATGAGCACCAGTTCCAGGTCGGAGTGGGCCACGCTCTTGATATCCTTCAGTGCGAAAGGTTTCCCGGGGTCGGGCTGGGCCTTGAAGCTGTAGTCCTTGTCGAGGTGGGGCTCCACCAGGCAGGGCGTCACCATGGCCTTGTTGAAGATGTAGCTGAGGGCGATGGGGGTCAAAAGAACGGCGGCCGGGCCCCAGGCGCCGCTCGCCCAGGTCTCCATCGAGCTTTGCACTCCCCTGTCCCACTTGATGGCCAGGGCGGGCCGGAAGCCGTTGTGCGCCCAGTGCCGGGCGTAGTTGGCCCCGGAGCCCAACTTGCTTTCCACGCCCTCGGGCGGCCAGGAGAGCAGAAGCGCCTCCCGCGTCTCTTTCTGCAGGGTGATCCGCTGCAGGGGCGTGACGCCATCCGGGCCGTAAAGGGTGATCCGGGTTCGGGCGGAGCCGTAGCAGACATAGCTCATCATTCCCCCGGCGAGGTGAGGGGCTGCTTGCGCAGCTGGACTTTGACGGTCCGGCCTTCGGGCGCCGGGGTCATCTGGAGGATCTTCCAGGTGGTGATGGTGGCGGGCGGCGTGTAGGGCGTGAGGGGTACGCGGTCGCCCACGCGCCAGTCGGCCCAGAAGGTCGGCGCCTGGTCGCCCACCTTGCCGAGGGTGCGGTCTGTCCAGGTCTCGTTGATCACGGGCACGGGGCGGCCCATCCAGGTCATCGCGGCTCGGCCGATGGCCACGCTCATGGTGGCCGAGGCCAGGATGTCGCTGAGGTCCAGATCGAGGATGCGGCCCCCGTCGAAGCTGCCATTGACTTCCACCGAGGCGGTGCTGCCCGCCAGCAGATCGGTGTAGGTGACGCGGACCTTGCGGAGGTAGCCCTCCCAGGCCTGGGTCACCGAGCGCTTGCCCCATTCGGTGGCCTGCACCCCCACCTTCTGGGCGCCGATGGTGCGGGTGCGCAGCGTGCCATCCGAGCGGCTCACCAGGCAGAGGGTGCCATCGGCGGCGGGCACGGCGCTGGCCAGCTGGGCCGCGGCGAACTTCTCCAGGAAGGCCGAGGCGGTCATGCCGTCGCCGGAGTGGGCGATGGAGAGGATCTGGCCCTGGGGCACGGTGGCGCCCAGCTTCAGGCGCTCCACGGTGGTGGGCAGGGTGTTGCCGACCGTGAAGAGCCGCCCGCCCACCAGGCCGGCCATTTCATCGACGGTGTTGCTGGTCCGCACCATCTTGGCGAGGATCGCCCCGTCGGGCATGATGCTGGCCACCATCTCGCCACGGCTGAAGTAGGCGCCCCGGTCGGTGGGGGTGCTGGGGTCGGCCTCGGGGATGCCGTTGACCAGGGTCAGCGTCTCATCGAAGTGGAGGAACCGCAGGCGGCGGCTGGGGGCATAGTTGGCATCGGCGAAGGTCTCCAGGGCCAGGGCGTACCAGCCGCCGATGACCCGGGAACCGGCCGCGCCGCGCCGCAGGAGGGGCTGAATGGTCTGGGGGATCACCTCTAAGGTCTTGAGGTCGGTGGTGAGGACCGTGCTGCCGTTGAGCTTGTGCAGCACGGTGTGCGGGTAGTCCAGCCCGTCGATGGTCTGCTTCCAGGTCTGCACCACCAGGCCGCCGCCCAGGGCCCAGGGCCCGGCCGGGATGGTGCCCGTGGCCCACAGAGAGACCGCCTGATGCAGGGTGAGGTTGCCTCCGGCCGCCTGGCTGAGGAGCACGGCCTTGACCTCGGTGAAGGGGTAGCTGCTGCCCGTAGCCACCAGGCCCAGGAGGGCCTCCTGTTCGTCGGCTGCCGGGGAGGTGGGGGCCCAGATCCCCATGCCCAGGGCCAGCCAGTTGCCCGAGGGCAGGCTGCCGGTCAGGGTGGGGGTGCTGGCGCTGCCCAGGGTGGCGTCGGCGGTGTGCGGGTGGAAGGTCCAGGCGCCGCCACTGGTGCGGGTGTAGCGGCCCGGGGTGGCTGTGGAGGCGGCGAAGGCCACCAGCTTGGCCGGGATGTCTCCGGTGGCCGTGGTGGGCGCCCAGGCCACGGCGCTGCCCGTCCAGGTGCTTTCGGGATCCTGGCTGAGCTGATTCAGGGCCTTCCAGCTGCGCCAGGCGGGCCGCCAGCCATTGGGGGGCGTGGGGGCGCTATCCGAGAGATCCCCCTCGATGTAGATCACGGGGGCCGTGAAGGCATTCACCCCACCGGGGAACTGCAGCACATCGCCCAGTACCTGGTGGGTGGCGTCAGCCGAGGGCAGGCCCTGCCAGGACCACGCCCCGCCCCAGGCGCCCGACCAGATCCCCGCCGAGGGGAAGGCCCCCAGGCCATTGTCGGAGCCGCGGCGGGCCGCCCGGAGCGCGCCGGCCTGGTTGGTGGTCTGCAGGTGGTGGACGCCGTACAGGGGGGGCGTGGCCGCGTCGTAGGGCCGGAAGACCAGGACCGGGGTGTCGGTCGGCGCGGGTACGAAGGTGCTGGTGTCCAGGGCGAAGGGCGCCACCAGGGCCCGGGCGTAGGCCAGACCATCGAAGAGCACGGGGTCCTGACTGTTCCGCCGGACCTTGCTCACATGGGAGTAGCCCTGGGTGAGGGCCGTGGCGAAGAAGACCCGGCCCGTCTCGCCGTCCAGGTCGATGATCGTGGGCAGGTCGGCGGTGGCGGTGCGCGGAGTGCCACTGGTGGCATCCGTGAAGGTCAGGGTCAGGGTGTCCCCGGCCGCCAGCTGCTCCACGGTGTTCAGCTGGATGGACTTGGCCCCATCGCTGCCCGCCGCCGGCGCGGTGATAACCGAGCCGTTCAGCAGGTAGTGCGTACGCTGGGCCTCGGGGATGCCCCAGGTGACCGTATCGCCCAAGTGCAGGTGGCCGGTCAGGTCGGGAGCCCCCTGGAGGACGATGCGCACGGGGTGCTTGGTGGCGATGCTGCCGTTCATGGAGGGATCGCCCGTCACCACCTCGGCGTTGATCGGATCCCACTCCAGATGATCCACCGCGTAGGCGGTGCCGCCGATGATGACGCTGGCGGCCGGAGCCGTGGGCACCGGGTAGGTGGTGGTGGAGCTGCCGTGGGTGGGATCGGAATCGGGGTGGTAGGTCACCCGATAGACCGTCAACTCCGAGGTGCTGGCGATCCACGAGAGCTGCCCCACGGCCCACAGGGCGGCCTCCAGCGCCACGGCATCCACCCGGGGGGTGTAGGCGGGCGCCGCGGCGTCCAGCAGGGCGTCGGCGGTGCTCTGGGCGAACTCCTGGCTGGCGTTGGTCGGCACGCTGGGCCAGGGGCGCAGCAGCTCGGGATAGTCGGTGATCTTCCGTTCCTTGAGCAGCTGGCTGGCGTGGAGGGCCGTGGCCTGGGTGCGCTTGGCATCCGCGGTCCACTGGAGCGAGGTCTCGTCCAGGTAGCCCACGAATCGCTGCGCCGAGCTGCTCACGCCCCAGCGCTCGGTGACCTTGATCCACGGGCCGTAGTAGCGGCCGGAGGTCGCCATGAGGGCGCTGAAGGGGCCCAGCAGGTCAGCCAGGGTGCCGTCCCGGTCCTCGAGATCGAGCTTGATGCTGGAGAAGCTGCCTCCTGTGAGGTCCCGCTCCATCTGGGCGCTGAATTCGGCCAGCGGCAGCAGGTAGGGGGTCAGGTCCTTGGTGTGCAGGCCATTGGCGGTGATGGGATCGGCACCCGCCGCCGGGCCGAAGACTGAAGGCCAGAGGGTGTTGGGCGGCCCCAGGCGCTCGATGGCGGTCACATACCAGCGGGACATTAGACCCCCCTAAAGACTTCGCCGGGCACCAGCACAACCCCGACCTCCCGGGCTTTGGCCCGGGCCGCGTCGATGACCATGCCGCCCAGCTCCCGCATGCCCCGCTGAGAAGTGTCATAGATCGGGCCATCGAGGTGCGCATGGAGGTGGATGGGCCCGGCCTGGGACACGGCCGAGGTGGAGCTACCCCGCCCGGCCTCGGCCGCAGCGCGGGAGTAGTCGCCAGCCTGGAGGGCGTAGTCCATGGCGATGCGGTCATTGCGACCCACATTGGCCTGGAGGTTGGCGCCCATCCCGAAGAGGTGCCGTGCCCAGTCCATGAAGGACCGCTGAGGGGCCACCACCTCGGGTTCGCCCTTCTCGGCCAACCAGGTGAACTGGGGCTTCTCGACCAGACCGCCGACAGACATAGCGGTCACCGTGGTGCCGGCTGCCATCGCCAGCCCTGTGGAGGCGGCCATGCTGGCATACATGGCGGCAATTTGGGCGGCTGCGTAAATTGGTCCCATAACAGGGATGCCCGCGTAGGCGGCCCAGGTTTCGGCAGTAGCCGTCACCAAAGACGCCGCCGTCCGGCTCCCGTCTGCCGCGTTCTCCTGGATCCCCAGCAGCTTTTTGGCGATAGCCATGGCAGCCCATCGGGCAATCATCTGCCCCACAGCTTGGGCCACCGTCTGCACCAGGCCCTGCCAGACGGCCTTCATAGCCTGCCCGAGGGTCATCTGATGGGAGATGAGCCCCGAGATGCCCCGGGCGAAGGACTGCTCCACACCGCTCATGACCGAAGTGGCGAGCTGCTTGAAGGTCAGGAAGGCGTTCCCCGCCTGGCCTAGCCAGCTGCGGATGCCTGCAAACCAGCCTTGTGTGCCGGACTCCTCCATGTGCAATTCGGCTCGGAGTTTGCCCACAGCTTCTGCCGCTTCCTTCGACCGGGAAGCGAAGCGGACCAGGACTTCTTCCTGCTCATAGAAGCTCAGGGCGTAACCCTTGATCTGGGCCAGTTCTGCCAGCTCCTGCTTCAGTTTGCCCAGATCGGCGCGGATCTGATCCTGGCGGGCACGCTCCTTGAGGGCCTGCTCAGCCCGGACGATTTCCGTATCCTGGGCTGCCTTCTGGGCGTCCGTCGTCTCGGAAGTCCAGAGGACCTTGGCTTCGTGACGCATCTTCTCGATGGTTTTCCGGACAGCCTCCAATCGCTGTTGGAGTCCCCCCTCTTCGCCCGCCGTGAGCTTCGCCTGGAGGTCGGCCTCCATCTGGGCCCGCTTGTCGGCGTACTGCTGCTCGATGCTGGCCTGCTTGGCCTTGAGCCGCGCCTGGTTGGCCGCCCACTCCTCGTTCAGCATGCCCTGGTTGCCGTTGAACTTGCCCTCGCCCGCTTCCTTCATCAGGCGGGCCCGCTCATTGAGGTATTGCTTATTCGCTTCTGACAGCGCGTGCTGCTTCTGCTGCTCCAGCGTGGCCCTCTCCTCGGCATCGGCCCGCATGGCCGCCATCCGGGCCTGGTGCTCCGCCGCACTGATGACTCCAGTGAGGTCAGCCGCCTCGGACGGCTTGGGCCTCGGAAGCACCTTGGTGGTCGATTCCGCGGCCTTCTTGGTGGCGTTTCCCAGGGCCTCGGCCTTCATTTTTGCATCGAGCAAGGAGTCCCCGAACTGGGCGACCGCACCTTTGCCCTCCAGCAATGGCTTCAGAAACGCATCGGCTCCGGCATGCCCCGTGTCGAGGAACTTCTGCATGTCCTCGGCCACTTTGATGACAGCTTCGCCAGATCCCTTTTTGACATAGTTCATCGCATCGCCGATGCCGATCAGCACCAACTGGATGGGGCCCAACACTCCCTGAAGCAGGAACACCCCCACGGTCTGGAGGCCAAAGGCCACTACAGACACCACATCCCGGATGACGGCAACGATCAGGCCGATGCCCTCCACCAGGGTTTTCAGGATGCTGAACTGACCTTGGGCCTGATTTGCCGCCCCTGCGATGTTGACCACATCCTTGAGCACACCTCCCAGCTGCTCGGCCAGCGCCTTGGCGGCGCCCACCATTTCGATGACATCCTTCCTGTTCTCCTTGAACCAGGTGGATAGATCCTTCGCACTCTGGACCAGCCCTGCCACCGCCTCCTGGAAGAGATCCCCCAGGGCCTCAGAGGCCACCTTGCCGGCCTCCACCAGGCCGTCGAAGGTATCGCTGATACGGGCTTCCTTCAGGTTAAAGGCGTCTTCGAGAGCCTTCTGAAGACCAGTCTTGATCCGCTCAAAGAGCGGCTGGGTCATGCCTCCGGCCATGGTCTGGACCGCTTCGAGGGCGTTGCTGGTGACACCCGACCAGGTCTTCGCCGCCAGGTCTCCGGCCAGGCCGAAGGCCTCCATGCGCTTGTTCAGCTCGTCTGCCAGGGTATGGCCGCCGGCCGCCTGCCACTTCCGCACTTCCTCGTTGGTGATCTGGAGGGCCGTGGCGATCCGGGTGTTTCGCGGATTGATGTTGCCCTGCAGCAAATCGCGGACTTCCTCCGCCAGCTGGTTCATGGGCAAGCCCAGGGCCGCGGCGGCCTGGGTGATCTTGATGGTGACCTGGCGGATCTCGTCCAGGTTCATGCCGACCGAGAGGCCTACGCCCACAGCCTGCTGGTAAGCTACGACCAGCTGCTGGGTGGTGGCCACGGTCTCCAGGCCAGCAATCTTTAGCTTCTGCATCTGGTCGGAGGAAAGGACCAGCGCCGCATTCAGAGCCTCCTGGCCCTTCAACTCCTGTCCCTTGGCATCCACCAGCTTGGCCTGGGCTGCGATGAGGCTGGCGATGCCCAGCTGGGCTGTCTCCATCAGCGAGCTGTATTCGATGCCCATCTCGGCGAACCCGAAGACCGCCCTCGCAGCCTTCCAGGCCGCGGCTACCAGGCCGACCTTGCCAATGAGCCCAGTCAGGGCACTGCCCATCTCACCCGTCGCAGTAGTCGTTCCCTGCGCCAGGCCCGTGAGAGCGCCCTTGGCATCTTCCGCCCCCTTCTTGATGCCCTGCCCCGCCGCCGCACCCGCCCCGCCCATGCGATCCAGGGCGGAGCTGGTGGTGGTGGCGGCGGCATCGGTCCCCTTGATCGAGGACATGGCCTGGGCGAGCTGCGCTTTCAGCTGCTCGACCTGGGCAATGAACTCGACTTCGACCTTGTATTGAGTCATCAGTCCTCAGGGGGTGGGGGCGGTTCGGGGGCATTTCCGCCGTGGGCGAAGGCGGGCAAGGCGCTGGCGTGGATCTGGAGGGCTCGTTCCCAGGCCCTCCAGCGGCGGTCCCGCAGGATCCGCTCGGCCCAGGCGAGGGCATCCTCAGCGGGGAGGAGGGAGGCTGCCTCCCATCCCCCCGCCTCAGAGGCGATCAGCTGGGCGACGAGGAGGCCGGGGGCGGCTCTTCCGGACGGCCGGTCAGAACCACCTTCGCCATCGCTTCCGGCGTCGGCAGATCCAAAGAGCCGAGGGAACGCTTGCTCCAGCTCTTGAACTGCACGAAAAAATCAGCGAGAAGCTCCGCAGCGTTGTCGGCGGGCAGTTCGGCAGCCTGCTCAATGAGGGATTCCATCATGGCGGGCTCCTTACGGGCCTTGATGAGGATGGAAGCCGAGGCGAGGTAGGTGGCCACCATCTCCGTGGACACCCCCGGCTCGGTGAGCCGGGGGGCCAACTGGAGGGCGATGTCCATTTGGATCTGGGAGAGTTTCTTCGTGTCAGCCATGGGTTAGGCCGTCTTCGCAGCGGTGACATAGTCCTCGACCCAGATCACGGGCTTGCTGGTGACGGGGTCGTAGAGCAGGCCGCTGTCCTGCGCCTGGAACTTGACCTTCAGCTCGCGGGCCTTCCCCTTGGCCAGGGGACTGGCACCATCGAGGTTGAAGACCATGGCCGGGATGAGGACATGGCGGAATTCCCCGGGGAATTCCCTGGACTCATAGCGGTAGAGGCCCAGGTAGGTGGTGACATTGCGCTGGCCGCCGCCCAGCAGGGTTTCCCGACCCGCCTGAGTGGGACTGGCCACGGTGGTGAGCACCTGGGCAGCAGCGGCGCTGAGGATGTCCTTGAAGCCCCTCACATCCACATCCAGCACCGTGGTGTCGCCACCGAACGCGACATCCTCGTAGCCGATGATCTCGTCCGGGGCGTCGTCGGACTTCACCGTCACGGGCGCCTGCTTGATGGTGAGGTTGAGGCCGTTGGCGTCCAGCACGCGCCAGGGCTTGATGCCAGCCTTGAGGGCGCTGCGGATGGTGCCATCCACCAGGAAGTTCTCCAGCAACTCCTTGGTGATGGTGTCAGGGGTGGTGGCCACCACCGTTGCCGGGGTGGGAACCAGGTAGAGGTAGCCCGGAGCGGCCTGGATGGCTTTCCGGTTGAAAGTGGCGGTGGCCATGCTTGATCTCCTTGAATTTGAACAGGGGGGAGTAGGACGCTGGGCTCCCAGGCCGGGGGCCGGATCGGGTCCTGGCTAGGGCTTGGCGGCCTGGTCGTCGATCACCACGCCGGGCAGCTTCGCGAGGTAGGTGGCCTGGGCGGCGGTGACGGCGACGGAGACGCCCGCGGGCATCTCCAGGCCCTTCTCCGGGATGGAGGGGTCGTTGCTCTTGTTCAGGCAGAGGGTGGAGTTGAGGGAGGTGGCTTTCGGCATGGGTCATCCGATCCGGTTGGCGAAGAGCGCAGCGACCACCACCGGGTGGAGGCGCTCCGTGCGGGTTGAAGTGGGGGTGTAGGGGGTGTCGAATTCGTCCATCCAGCGCCGCACGGCCATCAAGGCGTCCATGGCGGTCTGGCGGCGGACTTTCTGATCCATGCCGGGCACCACAGCCACGAAGGCCAGCTGCAGGGTGTCGGCCTCAGCCGCGGCCCCTCCCGCGTGATCCGCGCCCACCACGGCCACCAGAAGGCTGGGAGTGGCGATCTGGAGCTGGTCGTTCTCCAGGTCCACCTGGCCGGCCAGGCTGTCGATGGCGAAGCCTGCCAATTCGGGCATCTCGCCACCATCGGCCAGGGCCAGCAGGTTGGTGACGGCCTCCTGCTCGATGGCTTCAATGGACATCACGGTCGGCCTCCGATCTGGCCGGTAAGGACGAAGTCCATGACAAGGGCGCCGTAGGCTTCAGGCTCCCCAGGCTGGAAGGTCAGGTAGGGGCGGGCGGGGATGCGGATCTGGTAGGCCCCATGGGTGAAGGCCCGCTCCACGGCCCGCTTGTGCGAGGAGGAAGCGAAGACAGCCAGACGGGCCTTGCGGCCCTCCTTGCCTTGGCGGAGCAGGCGGCCTTTGGCGTCGGTGCGGAGCCGCACGGTGCCTTCCCGGCCCTGGCGCTGGATGACCCCGCCCTCCTGATGGATCCGGGCGTGGGGCTCGTTGGAACCCATGACCACGGTCCGGCCCGCCACCTTGAAGGTGACGGAGCGAGCCAGACGGCCGGACCACATCAGGATCTTGCCGTGCCCGGCCTTGGCCTTGCGGCGGGCCGTCGCGGGAGCGACGGGCTTCCAGGCGGGGCGGCCCTCGGCCTCGAAGTTGCGGTCCGCGCTGGCCACCATGAGATCGCCGATGGCGCGGAGGACCGGAGCCGGGTCATTGGCCCGGTCGAGCATGGCCTGGAGGTTGCGGAGCATCTCGGAGGCCTTCACAGGAAGGCCCCATCCACGGGCGAAGCCGGGTTGAGGGCCGCCAGACGGTGACCCACGGGCAGGGTGGCGATGGGGATCTCCCCCGAGGCGTAGCGGTCCAGCAGCTGGCGGGATCGCTTGAGGCGATCCGCCCACCCCTCAGGCAGCTTGGCGGCCTCCCCCGGCTGGCGGAGGAAGAGGCCTTCCACCGCCAGGTCGAGGGTGATGTCCGCGAGGGCGCCCGTGGGTGCGGCGGCGGCCAGGGTGCCCCGGCCGGAGAGCACGCCGCGCACCTCCGCCTCGGCCCGGTCCAGCGCGGCCTGAAGGACCGTGTTGTCCGGAGCCGTGGCGCGGCCATCCCCCGTGGAGAGCTGACGCA
Organism: Geothrix sp.; assembly: GCA_019449415.1. GTDB lineage: Bacteria > Acidobacteriota > Holophagae > Holophagales > Holophagaceae > Geothrix > Geothrix oryzae. Next base: position 88,028 of record JAGRPP010000021.1, on the reverse strand, counting down.
GCTCCAGGGAGGACAACCGGGTGGCCAGGGCCTCAGGGGTGAACCAGGCCATGGCTAGGCCAGGATGCCGGAGAGGCCACGGCCCAGGTCGGCGGCGATGACCTTGGTGTCGTACTTGCGGCCCACCTGCACCATGGCGGTGCCGGCGAAGCCGCGGTCCTCGTTCTCCCAGACGCGGACCAGGGTACCCTTCTCGGAGGACGAGTAGACCTGGGATTCCCGGTTGGCGGCCTTGAGGTTGAAGTTCTGCACCTTCAGCAGGGCGGCGAAGGTGATCTGCTCCGTGCCGATCTCCTGGGTGGGAGCCTTGTGGCCCAGGAAGAAGCAGTCACCCCAGATGTAGTCCAGCGTCTCGGCCCGGCCCCGGATGGCGGTGTTCGCCTTCATGGTGGGCACGAAGATCTGATCCACTTCGAGGATGGCCGCCAGGTCTTCCTTGGTGAGGGAACCGGGGCGGGTGTTGGCGCGGAGGGCCACCACCTTGGGGTGATAGATCATCCTGTCGAAGACCCGCTTGCCGATGACGGCGAAGTTCGAGGGCATGGCCAGCTTCTGGCCGAGGGTCTTGGCGTCCTTGATGGGGTCGGAGGCATCGAGGGCCCAACTGGCACCCACGGCGTCCTTGGTGAATGAATCCACCAGGGTGTAGGCCTGCTTCTCCCGCCAGCGGTTGAGGGTGTCCGTCAGCCCGGTCACGGCCTGCTGGATGCGGTTCACCTGGACGGGGGTCAGGTTCTCGATGTCGTAGGCGATGCCCGTCTTCAGGGCGTAGGGCTTCGCCAGGAAGGGGACCTGGCTCTCAGAGAAGTCGATCTCCTTGGCCTCGCCGAGACGGGACATGGAGGGATCCTCCATGCGGAAGGCGAACTCCCGGCCGAACTGGGTGTAGGTTCCGGCCTCGAGTTCGACCGGGATGGTGTTGAACAGCTCGTCGGCGATGCCCCCGTCGCCCTTGTAGGCGATGGAGGTGCCGGGGAGCATGTTGATGACATCAGCGATGTGCAGCATTGCTTGGCTCCTGAGGAAGGTCTGAAGGGGCGGAAAGGTGAAGGTCAGGGCCTCGCGGCCCAGTGCAGTCCCAGGCCCGAAGGCCTAGATCACGACCTGGTGGGGGTGGATGAGGATGTCGACGGTGTCCCCTGCGGCGGTCACGGCGTTCCGGGCGAAGCCGACACACCAGACCTTCTCGCCGCCGGCCCCGGCAGCCAGGACCATGCGGCCCTGGTTGTCCGTGGCGACGCTGTCATTGATGGACAGGGCGCCGCCAGCCACGGCGGGCTGCACGCCTTCGGTGGCGATGGCCACCTGGCCGGCGCTGGCCTTGGTGTCTTCGACGAAAAGGCCGATGCACTTGGCCTTGGCGACATTGGGGACCACGGCCACGCCAGTGTCGGGGTCCTCGTAGGCCGCCTTCATGGCAGTCACATCGGTCGCGATGGGGGCATTAAGGGTCAGTCCGTACTGGGACATGGATGAACTCCGGGAAAGGGTTGCGAGGAGGGACCCGGCTACCGGCCGGGACGGAATGCGGGGGCCAGTCCAGGACCGGCCCCCGGTGCCGGCGGTCTATTGGCCGTCCTTGTCGAGATCCTGGGCGGCGCAGGCCACCGCGTCGGCGTGGGACTTGCCGGAGGCTTTGTACTTGTCCACCAGCTCAGCCATGGCCTTAGACTTGCCGCCCTTGCCGGCGGCCAGCTCCACGGGGGGCTTGCCGGGCACCTTGAGGGGCGTCTTCAGCCCGTGGGCGGCGCCCTCGCTCAGGACGGCCATCAGAACCTCGCGGGGCTTGGCGGTCTTGCCGTCGGCCAGCTTCACCTCGCCCTCGGCGGGCAGGGCGAGCAGCACGGGGGCCAGCACCTCGGCCTGGGCCGGGGTGAGCTTCGCGTCCTTCACCAGCTCCGCGAGGCTTGCCTTCACCACGGAGGTGTCGTGCGTCAGCGCTTGGGTGGCCAGCTTGGCTTCCAGGTCGGCGTTCTTCTTCTGGGCTTCCGCGAGGGCGGCTTCGGTGGCGGGGGCCTTTTCCAGGGCCGCCTTCTGTTCGGGGGTCAGCTCCATGGCTGTTCCTTTCAGGGCGGGCGGCTGAGGGCCGCCGGGGTTGTGGAGGGATTCGTCGTCCAGGCCAAGGGCCAGGACGGGCACTTCCACCTCGCTGGCGTCCTCGGCCAACTTGAGGGGCCCGAGATTCGGGCAGGCAGGGCTGTCGGTGCCCAGCAGGGCGAGGGCTTTGAAGTTCCATTTCCCGGGCGTGGGGTTGCTCGGGTGGGTGGGCGGCCAGGCTTCGATGGACCGCATCAGGAACTCGCCGGACTTGACCTTGGCGCGCCCCAGATCATTGGGGGCCAGGGTGGCCAGCAGGGCCTTCTTGGGCTTTGACTGGCCAGGGGGGGTGAACTCACCCAGGCGCAGAGCCTTTACCCAGCCGGCCGCGGGGCTCTGCCTGTCGGCGTGGGTGAGCTTGATGGGGGCAGGCTGGGCGGCGAAGTTGTAGGTCTCCACCAGTTCCCTGAGCACCGCCTCGGTGAATCGGTGGCCGTTGAAGACCCCCGAAGTCACCACCGGGACCTCCTGGTCCTCCAGGCAGATCGCCGAGGCCCCCGGGAGGGGCCGGAGTGCGTTTAGACCCCTTTTAAAAACGGCGAGGAGGGTCCTGGCCCACCCAAGCCAGGGGGGAAGGCCCTTCGGGGCCTTGGAGGAGCCTTTGCGGCGAAATGGGTTCATCGGAGCCTCACACCCCGGCGCCATGGGGCCGGATCAGACAGGACCTGGGGTCCCTGGGCCCGCGGCACAATGCCGCCCTGCACGGGCACCAGGAGCACCTGGTCGTTGGGAAGGGGGAGCAGGTAGTTGAGCTGCAGGGCGAGCTGGCCTTCGGGGCCCTCCACGGGGCCCAGCCAGATCTCCGCCGGCGCCTGGAGGGCATCCAGCACTGGCTGGTTGGCACCGGGAGCGGCCACCACGCGGCCCGAGGGATCCGTCACCAGGCCTTCCGTGGGAGAGATCCTCGGCGGTGCGGGTGCCGGGGCCATGGGGCTGGGGACGGTTCGATCCAGCCAGGACCAGGCGGGGCTGCCCGTGGGCACGGGCTTCCAGGGCATGGCCTCCCGCGCCTGGGTGTCCAGGTAGCGGGCGAAGCTGGGGGCCCCCTTGCCGAAGCCGGATTCCGGTGGCGTCAGCAGGCGGGGATCGGTGCTCTGGGTCACCTTGCGGTCGGTTTCTGCAGCCCGGATACGGCAGCGGCAGCGGAAGCCCAGGGGCGGCGTGTGGGTGTCCCAGAAGGGATCGGTCTTGGGTCGGGTGACGCCGTCGAGGATGCGGTGGGCGGGGCGCACCCGCTCATCCCCAGCGGTGACATAGGTGAGGTTCTGCACCAGGGGGTTGGCCTGGAGGCCTGTCATCCGGCCGCCCATGTAGGCGCTGTGGATCTGGGTGTCGAAGGCCAGCCGGAGCCGATCCTCGGTCACACCCAGGCCCGACAGCCGGGTCAGCCAGGTGGCCTTCCACTCGTCGAAGGGCGTACCGGCGGCCAAGGCGTCGGCCATGGAGGCCTGGAGGTCGGTCAGGAGGTTCAGCTGGTCCACGCCAGCCACCCAGAAGGCGCGGGCCCGCAGCTCGGCGTCCTTCAGCCCCTCCACCTGGTCGAAGGTCAGGGGCAGTTTGCCTCGCAGCCAGGCCAGGGCCTGGTCCGGCACCATCCCGTAGTCGATGGCGAGGCCATCAGCCAACCCGAGGCCATGCCCCTCCTGCCCGGCCTGGAAGGCGCCAAGGTTCCGGGCGGCCTGCATCGCCGTGAAAAGCGCCTCCCCGGCGCTGACGGGGAAATCTTTGGCGACGGCCAGGGCCGCCGTCCAGGCGTGGGCGAAGTCCTGGGCCTCCTGGAGGGCGGCGGCCACCAGCTGGGCCACCACGCCCTGACGCCGGACATAGCCATCGGCCCAGCGGGCCAGCATGGCGTCAGCGGGATCCATGTCCGCGTCCGCCAGTTCAGTGGGGTCCTCCAGCTCCTGGTCGGTGGCCGCCCCAGGCTTCGCCGGCGGCAGCGGGATGGCCACAGGAGCTTCGGGCGGCTCCAGTTCGTCCTTTTCGTCCTGGGGTGCGGGAATGCCGAAGGTCTCCCGCAACCAGACCACAGAGGGGTTCAGGCCTTCTTTGCGGAGGGTGGTGACGGAGAGCAGGCGGTCCTTGATGGAGGCCTTGACCTGCTTCTCCAGGCGGAAGAGCGGAGGAACCTCGTCGGGGCCCAGGTTCAGGAACACGATCCAGGGGATGAGCGTGCGGTTCAGGGTGGCTTCGATGCGGCGGGCATCGGCGCTCTCCTGCCGGTCAGACTGCTCCTGGTGGACGGAGCCCAGGGCCTGGGTGCCGTGTCGGCCCTCGCTGGTGGTGAGGGTGTTGCCCAGGATCCCCACGGCGATCTGGGAGTCCGCAGCCTCCAGCAGCTTCACGCCCATCTCGAACTTGCTGTCGAGCTGGAGCCGTTCGGCGGTCATCCCCTCGGGAATCACCACGCCGGGACTGTCCATGAGCTTGCTGGCAATCTGGATGTAGCGGGCCTGCTCCTCATCCTGGGTGCCGTCGGGATAACGGAACACCATGCGGTCATGGGCATAGCGCGGATAGTCCCGATAGGTCGCGTAAGCGATGGCCACCTTGACCCGCACCCAGCGGGGGATGGTGCGGCCCCGGCCCAGGCCCCAGGGGTTGCGGAAGTGGCTGCCGTGCCGGTGGAGGATCAGCTTGCCGGGTTCAGCCACCTCGCCGGCCACCATGGGCTGGCGGTCGGGATCGAAGCTTAGGTGGATGGGCTCGAAGCTCTCCAGGTCCACCGGCAGCAGCTCGCCCTTCACCGTGTCCCAGTGGACCTCCAGGGGCACCAGGCCGTAATAGGCGGCCTTCGCCATCTCCTCGATATCTTCCACCAGGTTCAGGCCCTTCAGGGCGCGGCGGACCAGATCCATGGCCCGCGGCGAGGTCCCCGGCTGGGGCACCAGGTCCCAGGGCAGATCAGCCACCACTTGGCAGCGGAGATCCAGGCAGGCGGCAGCCTTGGGATCGCGCAGCGCGTCGTGCAGCTCGCGCCAGGTGCCGATGCCCTCGGTGCCGGTGTCCAGGTTGGGATTGAAGGTGCGGCCCAGGCCCAGCCAGGGGATCTGATAGCCCGAGTCCTTCAGCACACCCATCTGGTTGGGGGTCTTGTCCCGCCCTTGCTCGGGGCGTGGGGAACGGCGGCGGCGGGTCACAGGCGCACCTCGAAGGATTCACGGCCGGGCTTCAGGCCGATGCCCGATCCGGCGAAGGCCTTCTTCTTCCAGCGGCCCGCCACGGCGCCTTGAAGGGCGTCCGGGCCGTCATCGTTGGCGGCCTTGGGGAACTGGAGCAGCTGAGACTGGAGCTTGCGGATGCCGCTGGCCCCACCCACCATGCAGGGCTCAACATTCCCGTTGCCCCGAGCGAGAGGGCTGAGCCTGGGGAACAGGACCCTCCCCGTCTCGATGTGGGGAGCCATGCTGGCGATGCGGGCGGGCTTGTCCGAGCCGCCAATGGGCTTCTTCGGGCGGATCGGAAGCGTCACGCCCTCGATGGCCGCGAGGAGATCCACGATCTCCACCAGGGCGGCCTGGTAGGCCACATCTTCGGCCTGTACCTGCCCGGGGTAGATCTCCCGCTGGGCGAGGATGGCGCGGCCCGTCTCGATGGGGCCCAGTCGCTTGATGACCGCATCCAGCACATAACAGAGGCCGTCCGGCGCGAAGCCGACTGTCACCAGCGCCGTGAAGTCGCTCCGGCGCTTGCCCATGGCTGGATCGATGTGGGTCAGGAGTGTGAGGCGCTCGGGCAGGGCCTCGTATTCCTTGAACTCCTTGAAGGGCTTCTCATCATCGCCCTGGGCCCGGTTCTCCATCTCTTGGGCGAAGGATCCGGGATCCTCCGCGTCCATGGTGGATCGCAGCCAGCGCAGATGGCCGGCAGGGAAGCGCTCAGGCCAGAGGGGAGTCTCGTCCTCGTCCCAGCAGCGCCAGATGGCCCCGCCGAACATGCGCAGGACCGACCAGAGCAGGCTGTCCTCGTGTAGGATGGTGCCCCACACGGCCAGAGCGCCACAGCTGGGATCCAGCGCGGGCAGCACGGCCTTGATGAACCATCGGCGGAGCTTCTTGCGGCGGTCAGGGTTCTCCACCGCCTCGTCGTTCTCCACATCGTCCAGGACGATCAGATCAGGGCGACGGCCCTGGAAGGTGCGACCGCGCAGGCGCTGGCCAGAGCCGAAGGCCTGCAGCCGGGCCAGGCGGAAGGCTGCTTTCTCGCCTTCGGGGCCTGCGGGCACCACCAAGTCGATGAGCCCTTCCGGGCCTTCCGTCTGGATTTCGCCGAAGTCGCTTCGGATGCGGGGGCTTTCCTCCACCAGGGTGCGCACGGCTTCAATGAACCCCTTCGCCTGGTCCTGGGTGTCGGACACCACCTGCACATAGCCCTTGCGTCCCGTGAGCAGCGTCCAGGCGCTGAACGCGAGGGTGCCCCAGGTGCTCTTGGCGTGGCCGCGAGGGGCGGCCGCGGCCATGGCATGGATCTCCGCCGCCTCCATGGCCTGGTCGGCGGGTTCAATCACCTCCCCGAAGGGACCGGGATCGCACACGGGCGCGGCCTTACCGTCACCCAGGGCCTGGCAGCCGGCGGCGATGGCGTCATGCAGGACGCAGCCCTCCCCTTGGATCAGGTCGGGCAGGTAGTTCTTGCAGAATGTTTGGAAACTCGCCTGGGCAGCCTTCCGTCGGGCCAACTTGGCCTCAGCCGTTCGGGCATTGAGCGGGAAGTCCTCCATCTCCCGCAGTCGGGCGATGAGCTGCTCCAGCTCCTCGGCCTTGCGGCGGGCCTTGGCGGGGGTCGCCCGGGGAATGTGAACGCGATGGGCGGTCATCCATTCCTCCGGCTGACATCGTCCAGAAAGGCCTTCCAGGCCTCCAGCAGGCGCGGCGCTTCGTTGGGGAACTCCCGAAGCACGAAGGCCTGGAAGTCCTCGCCCACCACCAGGGCGGCATCCACCAGGCGGAAGCCCTGCTGCTTGGCGATGAGGGCCTTGAAACGGTTGATGTTCGTCAGCAGGGCCAGCAGCGCATCCGGCTCCAGCGTGGCGGCCTCGTTCTCGAGGCGGCCCAGCAGCTTCCGAAGGGCGCGGTCCTCCAGCTCCTCCAGGGAGATCCCATGGACCTCCACCCAGGCGGCATGGGCATCCCGCCAGCCCAGGTCCCGAACCCAACCCTGCACCGTACGGGAAGACGCGCCGATCACTGCCGCCACCTGATCCGCCGTGGCACCCTCTTCCACGAAGAGCCTCCGGGCTTTCACCCGGTCCGCCTCCGTGAATTTCGTGTTGCCGTGGACGGCCATCAGGTCACCAGGAAAGGCCAAGGACGAATCCCTGGCGGTCGGAGAAGCCCCAGCCACCCACGAAGACGCGGGGAGCTAGGTCGTAGGTGGTCACCAGGCCGAACTGCTTGCCTTCGCCGCGCTGAGGCGGAGCCCACAGGAGTCCGGTCCTCCAGGGATGTGCCTGGAGCGTTGGCAGACGAAGTTCCGTCCGCCGCTCCACCTGGCGGACACCGCCCAGGGAGACCGGGAGGCCCGCGCACTCGGCCCAGCCTGTGGAATCGGCTACGACTTTGGTCCCCTCCAGGCGCAGGGCGGTGGCCACATGGAGGGTGGGCGACGGGCAGGGGCGATCCTGCGGAAGGTTCAAAGTCCAGTCCGTGGTCCAGCTGGGGCGCGGCGCGCCGGGGATCGGCGGCGGCGCGGGCTCCCCTGGCACGACGGGAGCAGTCACGACGGTCCGGGGCTTGCCCTTCGCCGCCGGGCGCAGGTCCTGAAGGGAGTGGTCGGCCTCTGGAACCGTGCGGTCCCCACCCACGACCAGCACCTGCGCCGGGAGCGCCTTGGGCGCATGCCGCAGCCCCAGGGCCAGGCCCCCGAAGAAGCCCCCCAAGGCGGCCAGGGCCAGGAGCAGGAGCGCGGCCGAGAGGCGATTCATGCCGCCCCCTGGCGGATCTGGGCCCGGAACCGTCGGTTGCGTACGAGGTAGCCCGCCGTCTCAGCGGAATGGGTGGGTCCGGTCACACGGGGCAAGGCCCTCAGCCATGCCTCCTGTCCCACCAGACCCAGGCTGTCGGCCAGACGCTGAGCCTTACGGACATTGCCCAGCCCCGCGTTGTAGGCGCCCAAGGCAGGATCCAGCCGCCCGCCACAGCGGGTCTCCAGCCAGAGCATGTAGCGGTGCTGGGCCTGAATCCCGGCCGGGGCATCGAAAGGGTCAGCTCCGGGGGCCCACTCGTTCCAGGTGGCGGGCATGAACTGAGCGATGCCCCGGGCACCCACAGGCGACACCGCCCGAGGGTTGAAGGCGCTCTCGGCCTGGGCCTGCGCCGCTCGGTCGATCCAGCGGGTACCGGCCACAGCGCGGAAGGTGCCCTCGTAGGGGACCGCTGCCGTCGCGACGCAGGAGGCCACCAGGACCAGAAGGATGATGGCGATGAGCCGCCATCGGAAGGGCGTCAACGCAGCACCGCCCCGGCCAGGATGAACAGACCCAGCAGCAGGGCCGCGAAGACCGCGCCCGCACTGAGGGTCTTGCTGGCCTCGGTGTAGCCCGAATCCTTCGCCGTATCCCAGTGGAAGAGCCGCTGGCCCAGGGCGCTGCGATCGAGCAGCTGGAAGGCCAGCACGGCCAGCACCACGCAAGCAGCCGCCAGGCCAAGGGCCACCCAGGCCCGGAAGCTGATGGTGGTCGCCAGAAGGGCGCCTTCCCAGCCTGGCTGGTCGGCGGCCACGGGCAGGGCGGCCTGATGGCTCAGGCGATAGGTGATGGCACTGAGCAGGGCCACCACCAGGGCGAGGACAGCTTTGATCACCTTGCTGCGCAGGGCCGCGGGCACCTTGAAGCCGGGCGCGCTGATGATGGAGCGGAGGAGGTCGATCATTCGGGCGTCCTTCCAGCAGGGGCCGGGCCGCCCGGGGCGGTCTGGCTGGTCGAGGAGGTCTCCAGATCCCGGAAGTGCCGGTAGGCCGTCACCGCGCCGAAGAGCAGCGTCAAGGCGGTGGGCACGCCCACCAGAAGCGAGGCCCGGACATTGCCCCGGAACCGCTCCAAGGTGCTCACCCGCGTCAGCAGGCCCTCCTCGGGCTCAGAGGGGTGCCCGAAGACGGCGGTCTTCATGCCATCCAGATCCACCAGCAGAGCGGCCAGCGCCTGATCCCGAGGGTCGGCGCTGGCCTGCAGGTGACGGACCAGGTGGTCATGGGGGTGAGGAAGCGACATGGATCTCCGAGGGCGGCGGACCTGGCATTGCGCCAGGGCCGGGACCGAGGTCCGCACGATCGGAGGGGAGGACGGTCGCGCCGCGAGTGCTCAAGAGGTCGGAGAAAGGAAGGGCCATCACCAGCGGAAGACCTGGTCTCATAGGACTTCCTGTCCTTGCCGGTTTGCACGGTTGGCGGCTTCCGACCACCTTTAGGTGGGGGATATGGGATGCGGGCACACTTTCGCCAGGAGCAGCTGCAGGCCAACGCGCCTCGCCTGCCCTTTGACGACCTGGCCGAGCTGCTGCCCCCGGAAGAATGGATCAGCCCCAAGGAAGCTGCCGCGGCCGTGCTCATGACACCCGACGCATTCCGGGCGGCCTACTGCCAACCCGATGCCCCAAGGGTGCGCATATGGCAGCGCAAGGGGCCTGGAGGTGGCCGTCGCGTCCTCGTGTTCCGGGAGGATGTGGCCAGGATCATACTGGAGGGGATGCTGGTGCCGGTGGCATGAAAAAGCCCCGCCGGAGCGGGGCTTAGAACTAATCCCTTGCTGCATATTTAGGTCAAGGCGGGTCCGTCAAAAAAAATGGGATCTGCACTAGAGGTCTTTTGTTTTTTCGAGAAAACCCTTGAATGCGGCTCGGTGCTGCGGGTCCATGCAGCGCTCGAGACTCATCCGTGAGCCGACGATACGAAACTGAAACACCTGCGTGTTCACGATGTCCTCAAGATCAGCGCGAGATACCTCCCATGCTGCTATCTCTTGAACAGTTGATCCGCCCATGGTTTCGCGGGAGCCCAGGCTCCCTTCCGCCGAGTTAAACATGCGAGGTGAGCCGTTAATCAACGCTTGGAAGGATGATCCTCGCTCGATAAACATCCAGCCACTGCCCAAATAGGTGGCCCCAAGAAGATAAGTGACTTGCCCGTTTTTCCCCTTCATGGCGATGGCACCAAGGGTGACATCTCTATAGTCATCTTGATTGTTGCTACATCTGTAGGCCTGGACGCGCTTGAGAACGACGGATTGGCTTCCAGTGTAGGGATCCTGGCTTACTTTGATGACAGGATCAGGCGTCATCATGGGTGCGCACCCCGCGAGCAGGGCGACCGAAACTACCAAACAGGCGGTCATTGTTTTCATCATTCTCTCCTCGTTGGTTGAGTTGCCAAGATCCTACCGCTTTCCCCAGCGCCTTTGGGCGCCGGCGAGGCCCTTTAGGTGCTCCATGAGGTGCTGGAGGGCTTCCATAGGCCAGGCCTCCAGACGCTTGGGGGTGCCGTGCAGGTGGGGGTGGCTGGTCTTCAGCCAGTCCAGCACGCGGCCACGGACGCGCTGCCGGCGGGCGACTTCGCCACCGTCGAAGGGGCCCGGCTCGGTTGGGCTGTCCCAGCCCGCGCTGTAGGCCTCTCGCAGGATGCGGCCGATGAGGCGGGTCTTGGGCTCGTCCTTCGGATCGGCGGGCCGTCGGGCCTTCACGGCCTGCCCGCCCCGAAGGTGCTCCATGGCCCGCAGCACCTGGCGGGCCTGATCCTCTGTCAGGTCCTTGCTGCTCCGCTTCCCGGCCACGCTCTCCAGGAAGTCCCGGTAAACATCGTCCTTCACTAGGCCCGGAATCTGGCCTCGCAGGGTGTGGATGATTTTGATTTGGAGGGGGGTGCTCATGCCCCATTCCCCTGGGCCTTGGCGATGGCGACTTTAGACTCGCGGATGGTGGCAAGGAACACCGGATCTTTGGCGGAGAAATGGCCCATGTTCTCAGCCCAACTCACAAGGTTGGACAGATTCTCCAGCAACTCCGGCGCGGCTGCGATGAGATGGGCGTTGGCGATCTGGCGGGGCTTCCCCTCGGTTCCGCCGCCCTGCCAAAGCACGGCCACCGGATGACCGATGTCATCGTCTGTCTTGATGAGGTGGCCCGGGATGACTGCGGTGGGAGCATTGAGGTGGGCCTTCCAGGGGCCGTTGGTGTGGGCGTTCGGCCGGACCAACGGGTAATGGTCCACCTCGGCTTTGTGGCGGGTTATGAACTGGTGCTCACGGGACGCCCGATCCATGCGCTCGAGCACAACCTTGTGCTGACTCTCGATGACCTGGTGAATCCGAACCAGACGCCCGGTGTCATCTCGGAGGATTGGGCGAGTCGTGAGGCCTTTAGCGGTCGTCATCGCCCCCTCCGTCCCAGCGCCGCCGCTTTGCGGCGCTCATGGCGGTTGATGGGCTGGGGCGGGACGATGGTGTCAGGCCGCTTCGGGAGGCGCCCAACAGCCTCCACGATGGCGGACATGAGGCCGCTCCGATGGATGCGCTGGATGTTGGGGGACTCGGCCATGATCTGCGTGTCGATGTGGACGATGCGTTCCTGCATGGTTACCTCGTGCGCTTGGGGTTGGGGGTGAGGCGCTGCAGCTCGTAGGCGTGCCGGAAGGGGATGGCTTCCATGCGCACCAGCTGGCGTCGAAGGGGAGTGGGCTCCACGCCCACATAGAAGTGGCGGATCTTCGGGCAGCCCTTGGCGTCGGCCCAGAGCACCTGGAATTCGAAGTAGGGCCGGCGGCCCTTCCGGTGGCGCCAGGTGCAGGAGACGCCCGCGGGCAGTCGGTTGGTCTTGTTGACCTGGGGAGCGGTGCGAAGGCGGGTCACAGGGGCGCCGTCCGAAGGTCCGCGATCATGCATCGGTAAAGTTGCTCTGTGGCCTTGGCGTCACCCAGGGCCGTGTGGCGCAAGGTGGGCTCCAGGCGGATCCCGTAGTGCTCCAGGAGGGCCGACAGCCCAAGGCTCCCCGCCGGCAGCAGACCCGCCTCCTGGAGCGCCAGCGCCAGGGGCATGGTGTCCATGACGCGATGGCTGAACCGGGCATAGATGGCGGGGAAGTGCTGGCGGAGGAACACGCCCAGGAAGGCGATGTCGAAGCCGACATTGTGGCCAGCCAGCTGGATCTTCTCGTCGCCGGGGAAGTGGCGCCCGAGGAAAGCGGCGATGAGACTGGCGGCGTGGGCAGGCTCGCAGGCATGCGCATGGTGGCGCACCAGGTCGATGTGATTGACCGCCAGGGCTTCAGGGTCAACGGTGTAGTTGGGATGCCGGAAGAAGATCTCGGTGCTGACCTGGTCACCGGAGGGCTCGGTCACCACCAGGGCCAGGCTGAGCAGGCTGTGGACAGTGGGATCCAGGCCCCCGGTCTCGGTGTCGATCCAGAGGAACTTCATCGAAAGCCCCCCAGCAGCCGAGGACGCAGGATCCGGAACCAGAGGTCGGCCACATCGATGAACAGGATGCGGAGGAAGGGGTGGGTGCGGCGCTCGCGGGGCTTCATGAGGCCTCCCGCGCCAGCCGATCCGCCATGGCCAGCACATCGGCCAGGAGATCCACCTCACGGTGGACGACTCGGCCAGCTTCATAGGTCAGCCCCTGGCAGAGCGGCAGGACCTCCAGCGCCTGGGCTCGCAGGGCGCGAATCCGGGCGGCGGCCTCAGGAAGGCCTTGCTCGCTCGCCGGGTGAAGAGGCTCGATGGGGCGGATGGGCGCGGCCTCATGCGGCATGGCGGGATCCGGTGCAGAGGGAACCTCCAATTGCTGGGGGGGGGCGTCTTGCGTGGTGGGTCGCTCGGTGACCTTACCGGGCGCAAATGCCCACGGGTTGGTCGGCACTTTTGGCAGCTGGGGCTCTTCCAGCCCATGCGCTTTCACGAGCTTGGCGATCTCGTTCCGGTGCAGATAAACCCGGCCTCGGGCCTTGATGAAGGCGGACTTGTCGAGGGCGGTAAAGGCTTCGGCGGTCGCGTTGCTGAGCTTGGCGAGGAGGGTATCGAGCAGCTCCTCCGGAGAAGCCGTGGAAACGGCTGGGTGTGGCTTGGGCATGGGGGTCTCGGGCTCTTGAGGCGCGCCAGGGGCCCCGGCGTTACCGGGGCTGTCGGCATGGCGCACCTCCTGGGTTAGGGGTCGTTGGGATGAGGCAGGCGGGTGGACCTTCAAGGACACGATCTGGCGGAGCGTGACGGGGGCGGCTGCGGGCGCCTCGGGGGTGGCGCCCAGCTCCGCCAGGTCGCTGATGTAGCTGTCGCGGACCGTCAGGAACAGGGCGTGGCCCTCCTTGTCCTTTGGGCCTGGGTCGCGCAGCTCGGCCAATTCGTGGCGCAGTTCGCGAATGCGGGCCTCTTTAGACATGAGAGCCCCACCAGCCTGTGGGCAAGAGGCGGCGTAGGCGGTCGCCCAGCGTGAGGACTCCGGTTTGGTCGAGGGAGACATGCTTATGGAAGGCTTGCAGGCCCTCCAGGAGGTCGATGACGGCGTTGTAGGCGTAGCAGGCGGCTTCTATCCAGCCTCGGTAGAGGTCGGGCAGCGTGGCGTCCCTCAGGGACTGCAGGTGCGGTCGGGCCTGGCACATGATGTTGAAGCAGGCCTGGATGTCTTCCGGACGGCAGGGCTCCACGCGCAGGCGAGTGGCAGCGGCGGCCAGTTTCGCTCCGGCGTAGCGGCAATCCCCGGGGAGGATGGAGCCATCCGCCAGCCCTGTGAGGGCCTGGGCGGCATGATCGAGAAGGTCGATGGCTGCGTGTTGGAGGCTCATCGTTTCACCTGGAACTCGGCAACGGCATTGCTTTCGACCCAGGCCCGCGCGTCGGAAGCGTTGCTGAAAGGGCCGGCAAATCGCTCGACGCGGTGGTAGCTGGCAAAGAATTTGCCCCCCCCCGACTCCCAGTAGGAGCCGACGCATCGGCCGCCCTTGATGTGGCTGCTCTCGCCCAGAGGCGTGGATCGCCAGCGGATGACTTCGTCAGGCAGCCAAGCCTTAGCCATGGCGCACCTCGGAAGCATCTTGCTTGAAAAGGGGCGCCCCGGCCGTAGCCTGCTTTCGGGCTTTGCTCTGCTCTTTGGCGCTCCGGGCCTCGGCTCGTTCCTGGCGTTTGCGATCTCGGATGGCGTCTTCGATGGTGAGCTGAACTTCGTTCATTGGCATGATTTCTCCCCTCACGCCTTGCGGTGGATGTGTTTGCGCAGATGGGCGAGAGCCCGATCCTGCAGTTGGCGGACGCGTTCACGGCTCATGCCCAGGCTGGTCCCGATGGCATCCAAGGTTTCCTCGGGGCGGCCGTAGAGGCCGAACCGGCGGATGAGGATTTGCTGCTCCCTGGGCTGGAGCCGTCGAAGGATGATGCGGATCTCCCCGGCAGCCACTCGGAGATCGGCCAGGTGCTCACTGCCTTCAGAGGCCAGATAGTCCGCGATGGTGGTGCCGTCTTCAAGGATGGGGATGTCGAGGCTTGAAACAGAGGGAAGCCCCTCCCCCTTGCACATGGCTCTGGAGGTCTCATTTGGGATGTGGACCATGGGCTTGCGCAGGGCGTCTAGGATCCGCGCGCGAATCCACCAGGCCGCATAGGTGAAGTAGCGGGCGCCTTTGATGGGATCGAACCGCCGGGCCGCGATAAGTGCTCCCTGCTGCCCCTCCTGGACCAGGTCATCGAGTTCCAAGCCGATCCTGGCGGCGGTGGCGGCGTAGCGCCGGGCCTCGCGCCAGATGAATGGGGAGACCGTGAGGGCCACGGCGGGGTCAAGCCCCTTCTCCGGCGTCCAGAGGTAGTCAAGGTTCTGGACGCGGACGAGGATGGGCAGCAGTTCGGCGGTGGCGGGTTCGGACATGGCCGGCCTACGAGTGGAAGGGGAGAGGCTGACGCTGCAGGTCTGAGGCCAGCAGCTCTTCCACGGAATCGAAGACGGGAATCCCCATTTGCTCAGCGAAGTGGCGTTCCCGAACCGCCCCGGGGCTCTTCTCCCAGCCAGGGAGCATGAAGATCCCCCGGCAGAGGGCCAGCAGGGCGAAATCCACCGCCATGATGTCCTCGTAGCCCAGGCGGCCGATCTGCTGGATGTTGGTGTGGGGGCAGATGGGGGCGAAGCCCAGTTCGACCAGGTAGGTGGTCCAGGCGGAGGCGGCCCGGATGTGGCCCTCCACCCCAGCGGGGGTGGGGGCCGAGTACGATCCGGACACATAGACGACGGCCAAGAGGCGTCGTTCAGCCTCTACGGGCCGCGCGGGCAGGAAGGGGACCGTGGAAGGATTCTGGGCGGTCATCAGATCTCCGCCACATCAAGGGGAATGGGGGAGTACTGATCCGACTGGCCCACCCGCTTGTAGAAGCGGAGATAGGCCTTGGAGCCAGTCACGGAAAAGGACTCGCTGATGGCATCCATCGCCCGCTTCCAGTTCTTGTCGTCGATGTTGCGGCGGCGCAATGACAGGATGCGGGTGGGGCTGACCTTCCCTTCCTTGTCCACCTCGAAGACATCGTCCACGAAGGCCTTTAGTTCGGGATTTGCCCCCTCACACAATTTGTTGAGGCACTTGTCGATCAGCGCCTTCGCAGCCTGGAGCCGCTCATCGAAGGCGATGCGGTCTTGGATCTGGACCTGCACCTTGTAGCGCCCGTCGAAGGAAATGAGGGTGACATTGCCCTTCACGCCGCCGAACTTGGCCTTGTAGCGGGCCATGGATTCGGTGATGAAGGCGCTGATGGTGCCCATGGCCTCGGTTTTGAAAGCGGCCAAGCTGGTGGAGTGCTGCTCGGCGGCTTTGACGAGGGTGGTCACCAGCTCGTCCCGGGCCAGATCGACCTCCTTGATGGTTTCGATAGGCACCAGGCGGCCCTTGGCGTCTTCTCGGAAGCCGTCGGGGATTTTCGTGGACATGCAGTGCTCCTTGAGGTGGGGTTAAAGACGGCAGACGGGGTAGCGGTGGTGCCAGCGGCGCCAGGCGTCCCGAAGGTGGAGGGCAGCCAGGACGGGCAGCCACAGGGGACAGAGGGCCCAGGCGAGTGCCCGGGAGTGGAAAAGCGGTTTCATGCGACCAGGGCCCCGGAGGCCCGCAGCTTGGAAATCCCG
Organism: Geothrix sp.; assembly: GCA_019449415.1. GTDB lineage: Bacteria > Acidobacteriota > Holophagae > Holophagales > Holophagaceae > Geothrix > Geothrix oryzae. The sequence continues at coordinate 71,857 of JAGRPP010000021.1, read as the reverse complement.
GCCTGCAGGTCGAACAGGAGCCGGGGAAGGGTCGGCGGCGGCAGTTCGTCCTGGTCCCGCATGAGGTTCGCCAGCGCCAGCTCCGTGGAGGTCAGCGGCAGGGACCGGATGATGGCTTCCTTGATGGCATCGCAGGCCATTTCGATGCTGGTCTGGTCCGTGATCAGTGAAGTGGCGTGCTTGGCGGTGTAGGCTGCCGAGGCGAAGGCCGCCACCTGGTCGGAGGGTTGAAAGGGGCTCACGGCTTGTCTCCTTGGAAATGGGGGCAGGTCCGGCAGGCCGACCAGTGCTGAAGGGCCCGGGGACTGGAGGTGGGAACGGGGGCGAGGCGGGTGCGTCGGCACTGATCAGCGGGAATGGACTGGCCCAGGAACGGACAGGACACCTCGCCAAAAACCTCAAGGACCTTGGCTTCGACGCGATCTGTGCCGCCCGGGTACTTGTTCCGGCGGACCAGGCTGAGGGTGGTGGACGAGTAGCCAAGTTCATGGGCGACGGCGGACTGGCCCTTCTCGCGGATCTCGGCTTCGAGGAGTTCACGCCAGGTCATGGGTCACTCCGTTGTTGGGATCGAAGACCCGCTTCTGGCGCTTGTTCCACTGGGGGGCCTGGGGGCCCGTGTCCTGCAGCAGCAGGAAGCGCTGGGGGCCGCTCCGGGTGTAGGCGGGGTCGAGGATGCCGGCCTTGGTCAGCGCGTTCAGGTAGCGCCGGGCATCCTCGCGGGCGTTGCCCTCGGTGCCCTTGGCGGCCAGCACCAGCAGCTCATCCACCGAGGCGACCCGCTTCAGCCGCAGAGCCCGCCAGAGCCTTGACCTCAGGGTGGAGGGCGAGAAGGGCGTCGGGATCCTGGGCCCCTTGGGGCCGCTGGTGATGGTCTTGCCGGCGGCCAGGTGTTCCTGGCCTCGGGGGGTGATGGCATAGACCCCCTTCCAGCAGCGGCGCACCAGGCCGCGATCCATGAGCCCGTAGAGGCTGAACCGCACTTCCTCCGTGCTCTGGTTCAGAGCCTTGGCCAGGTCCCGCAACGGAACACGGTCGCCCAGGCGCTGGGGATCGGGCGCCAGGGCCTGAAGGATCCGGTTGGCCGTCACGGCTGCGCCACTTTGGCGAGGGGCTTGAGGGCCTGGGGCTTCCGAGCCTGCCAGTCGTGGACCAGTTCCACATCCTTGACCTCGGCCAGGCCCACCACCTTGACCTTCCGGAGACGCGCCACCCGCTCGCAGGCCGCCAGGCCGTTCAGCACCAGGCGCATCCGGCCTTCCGAGCGGGTGTGGATCAGCTCGCCCACCTCATCGGTGATGGAGACGCCACCTTCCAGGAGCATGGCGGCGGTGGCCTTGATGTCCTCCAGGGTGGCGGGCTGGAAGGTGACGATGGTGGCGATGCGGCTCTGGACCTGGGGATGGCGGGCGATCTTGTTCCGGACCTCGGCCATGCCCACCAGCACGGTGGGGAGCCGCAGCAGGTCGCTGAAGTCGCGGATCGCCTCCAGCACCCGCGTGTCGGCCAGGGCGTGTTCGACCTCGTCCACCACCAGCACATAGGGTTTGCGAGCCAGGGCGGCCAAGGCCTGCTTGAACATGTCCTCCGTCAGGCGGGCCGGGGCCTCGCCGAGTTCGGCCAGGAGGTCGTTCAGGAACCAGTGGCGGGTCCAGCCGGACTTGGCCCGCAGGTAGACGGCGTAGGGCTGCTGGGTGACATACCAGCCCAGGGTCTCGGTCTTGCCGAGGCCGGGCTGGCCGGTCACCAGCATCAGGCAGGCCTCGACGGCCCCCCGCTCTTGGACGATGCTCACGCCGGCCAAAAGCCGGGTGACATTGCTGACGGTGTGGCAAAACTGCTGGTGCAAGGGTCCTCCTCCCGAAGGAATGGGTTGTGGGTTGGCTAGGCGGGGATGCCCAGCTGCTGGCGAACGAGGGGGTTTTGGTCGAGGTAGCGCTGGAAGTCGCGGCGCTCGGCCTCGTCGGCGTCTTCCGGGTTGGTGAGCATGTAGCGGCACCAGTCCAGGCGATCCTTGATGGCGGCGCGGCCCTGGGGCGTCAGGGGCTGCGCCTCGGACTCGGCGGGGGACGCGGAAGCGGCAGGCTCCGGCAGGCCCAGCTGAATCCGCTGGGTATGAGCGCGGTGGACCTGGTCGTCCGTCAAGTCGCTCACTTCGATGGGGGCCTGAGGGACGGTCTTCAAGGTGGGGCGGCCGATCTGGAAGCCCTCGGCCGTGCGGATGCGATCGCGCTCCAGTTCCGCCCGCTTGATGACCGCGTTCTGGGCCTTCTTGGCGTTCTGCATGATCCGGAGCGAGACGACATCCGTCTCGGCAGCGCCCAACTCTGGCCCATCGGGCACGAAAGTGAGGGTGTCCAGCAGCTCGCCACCACGACACAGCCAGGCCTGGCGCACATCCCATGGAGACAGGCGCACGGTCAGGTTGTCGGCGTCGATCTCATGCAAGATGGGGGCGCTGAAGCGCAGCTCTTGGCCCTCGATCTTGCAGGTGACATAGGCTCGGACCTTCTGGGCTTTGAGGCTCGGCAACACGCGCCATTCCTCGCCAGGGCGAATGAAACGGGGGTGGTCTGGGCCTAGCTCCCGCAGAAGGCGGGCCTTGGCCTGCTCCAGGGCCTGATGGGGGTGGATCCGGTGCCCATGCAGAGCGCGGACGCGCTCCATTTCTTCCGCCCGGAAGGCTTCCAGCCGGATTTTGAGGCTGTCCAGGGTCTCGATCTGACCTCGGCGCAGGGCCTCGGCAATTGGATCGCCGGGGCGGGAGCTGGGAGTTCCTCCGGTGAAAGTGGGGATCAGGGCGGAAAACCGCTGTTTAACATTCAAGAAATCCCGTTCCACCGGCTTAGACCGGCTGTTGTAGGGCAATGCGCCGCGCCACAGAGCCTCTCCGTCCTTCCAGCCCATTCCGAGCTGGGGGAAGTAACCCACCATGTCCTCGTCGCCCAGGAAGAAGCGGTTCCGGACTTCGCGGCCGTTGTCCGACTGGATGGTCTCGGGGATGACGCCCGTCCGCAGGATGGCCTCAGCAATGGCCATGAAGGGCAGGTAGCGGTTGAGGTTGTAGCCCACCGTCAGGCTGAGCAGGGCGCCTGAGCCCACATCCCGCACCGCATAGATATTGGGTCGGAACCCTTTGGGCTGCTCCCCGGGCAGCAGATCCTCCCAGATCCACATGGAGTCTTCCGTGTGGCCGTCGATGGACCAGCACTGGAAGGGCAGGCTCGGGCGGCGCCGGACATAGGGCCCCAGGTCCGTCTGGGCCTTCCGGGCCCCGAACCGCAGGCCCATGCGGATGGCGGGATCGAGGGCACTGACCACCCGGCGCAGGGTGGCTTCGCTGATGACCACGCCCTGCTTTTGCAGATGCTCGGCCGCCAGGGCATAGCTGCCCGAGTGGGAGAATGCCCCAGTGATCTTGTCCAGCAGCCCGGGATCCTGCTCTACCTTGCGGGGGCGGCCACAGGCACTCCATTGAGGGCGCAGGGCCTCGCCGGAGGGATCCGCCGCCAGGGCGGCCCACCAGCGGTTGAGGGTGCTGGTGCTGGGGATCTCCCCGAGCACCTGGCGGACCTCCTCGGCCTCGGGGCTGGTCAGCAGCCAGGCCAAGGCCGCCTGGCGCACTGCGCCAGGCAGGCCCTTCTTGACCGACCGCCGCGGGGCCCCCTGCTCGGGCAGGATGAGGCGTGTCTGCTCCAGGAGGCGCAGGCGGGCCTGCTGCACTTGGCGAGCCCGCTGCAAGGCCTCCGGATTGGCTCGGAGGACCACCTGCTGGGGATCGCGCTTGATGCGGGGCTCGGGAGTGACTACCGGGCAGGTCTGGGCGGACTGGCGGGCTTCGTAGGCGGCGCGGGCCTGGGGGTAGACCCGGAAGAGGTCCTCGGGGCTGATAGAGAAGTTGCTGCGTCCAGCCCTACGCCCGGATTCCACCTTCACTGGCTCGGCCGGCAGCTTCTTGGAGACCACCAGGCGCTGGATGGTCCGCTCGCTGACGCCAGCTAGGTCTGCAGCCTCTGATGTGCCGATCTGGCGACAATCAGGCGACACGACCTGTCCGGCGCCGACCGGTGCTCCAGGAGACAAAGGCAAAGATGGCGCTGCTTTCGACCTGTCGCCTGAATGCTCTCGGCTGTCGGCTGATCGCCCGGATAACAGGCGACAGTCAGGCGACAGCCTGTCGCCTGACACGGTGGTGGCCAAGGAGTTCATGCCCCCTGCTCCAGCTGTGTGCGGCCCCAGATTCGATTTGATTCGAGCCCTAAGCACTCCGCGATTAGGTCTTCAATCCGCTCATCGTGGCGCTGGCGATCGATGACCTGGTGCATGTAGGTGTCATGGAACCCATGCAGTTCAGCCAGTGGCTTGAGGTCGTAGCCCTTGAGCTTCAAGAGGGCCCGGATGGTCTGGGCCTTCAGGCTTCCGTCTGGATTGATTCCACCCGACATCAGCACCTGCACATCGGCGGCGCTCCGGGCGAAGGCTTCCATACTGTGAGGCAGGCCATAGGCCAGCCGCTTGCGGCGGCGGTTCTTCGGTTGCATCCTGGGTCTCCGATTGCTCTGAGTTCAGAGCTTCAACAGGTCCAGGATAGTCGAATATTTCAACCGCACAAGAGGTTGGTTTGAATAATCAACTGATCACCAAGGAAGCCAGGTCGGAGCGGATAAGAGCCGCAAGGCTCGCCCTGGGCCTATCTGGCGAGGCTTTTGGCGACCCCATAGGGAGGTCGAAGTCGACAATCAGCCTCTGGGAGAGCGGTGGATCTGCTTTCGCCTTTTCCGACTGTTTGGCACTACAACTCATCCATGGGGTATCGGCCCGTTGGCTTTTCCATGGGGAAGGCCCCATGTGGTCCGCTGACATCGTTGGGGAACCCCTTCCCCTGTCCTTCTCTGACGCATTCCTTGATCGTCCACTCATTGTGGGTACCGCCACCTGCGGACCAGGCGGGGAGATCCAGGATCCCGGCCCAGCTGCCAGCCGCTACGCCCTGCGGCGCGACTTCGCCTCCCGCATCCTCAACAAATGCGGGGGCGGAACCGAGAATGACCTCTTCTTCCTGCTGTGCGAGGGGGAGTCCATGCAGCCGACGATCCTCCACAAGGAGATCGTCCTCATCAACACGGCCATGGGGGGCCGTCTGAAGCCCCGGAACAACGCCATCTACCTGGTGCGACGGTCCCCCAACAGCAACGACGCCCGGGTGAAGCGGGTGCGCCTCGACCAGGACCGCCACCAGCTGGTGCTCGCGTCCGACAACCGCGCCTTCGCCCCCGCCATCCTCGACCTGGACGGCGTCCCCCTCCACCAGGTCATCCTCGGCCGCGTCTGCTGGGTGGGCCGCTACCTGCTCGACACGGATCCACCGGAGGGGGATTGGTAACCTAGGAGACTGCATGGAAATTCGGGCCTACGGGTTTTCTGTGACCCCCTCAACTGGCATTACCGCCTCAGATCTCTTGGCGGAGTTTGCCAAGCTGAATGGGACTAGAAGGAATTTGGCAGGTAAATATCGAGTCTTTGTTGTTGCGGGTAATCCCGACAAAAACCACTTCTTCAGAGCCGGGGTACTCTCTATTCGTGACGAAAAAATCGCACTTGAATTCGTTAATGAAGGCGGAGAATTAACCATTACTCCAGCGACAATTGAGCGCGAACAGCTCGATTTTAATCTCATATTGCTTCGAAGCTGTAAGGATGGAGTGATCAGGGGTGTTATGACCTCCTACAGGGGTGCCCTGTCGATGTCGCTTTTCGAACAGCGGCTCCGAGTCTCCAATAGAAGGTCGCTCCGAACCGCCATCAAGGAGCAGTTAGAACATTCCAAATCGGGTCAATCCGTGACTTCATACATCGAGGAAAACGGACTTGAAGATACGTTTATATTCCAAAGGCTTGTTTCTGACAAAAAATTTATTGAGCTAGTAGCTTCACTCGACGATATCAAATATCTTGATGTTAAATTTGAAAAATATCATTACCCAGATGCCAGTGCTGATGAACTTTTATCCAAAGATATTGAAGTTATTCACAGTAAAGATCGGATAAAGTTCCAGGGCTCGCCGCATGGACTCCAAATTGCGCGGAAGATTAAACGTTTTATTGAAAAAAGAAGACCTTCGAGCGCCATCATTCATGGTGTGATTGGCGGAAAAGATGAACCAATTGATTATTGGTTCAATCCGACAGTTTTGTGGGAGTCCGATCTTGACCAAGAAAAATTGAAGCTTAAAATTAAGCTGAAAGACTTTCTAGACAATCCCATCTTCGACGAGCTGAGCAGGAAATTCGCCGATGACCCAAGATTCGAATAAGAGTCGCACCAAGAAGGCGCTTGCTTCGTTGCGAGAGGCTGTGCGCACTTTTCAAATCGAACTCTTAATCACCCTTTGGGCTTGGTGTATTGTTGCAAATCTCTTTGGGTATCGATTTATTGATTCAAGCGAGGTTCATTCTTTCTATCGCGAATCGTTTCGGACACCCTTTTTCACTGGCTTCCTAACCTTGGGAAGCTTTTTGCTTTCATTCAAGTCATTCGCGATTATCCGCCTGATATCCGTATTTAATGAAGATGCATACATGTTGAGATATGTGCGCAGACGTAAACATGTCGATGGTTTCAATGATGAATATCTCGACCCAATTTTCAAACTCAGCACTCTCATTTTTTATGCAATATTTTTATCTCTATTCACGGCTGCGGCGCAGCTATCTATCGGGCTCCTCCCGTTTTGGTGGACTGCGCTCCCATGTCTTTGGCTGGCCACCTTCACGGGATTGGTTCTCGCCAGGACTGTTCGCCAGCTGAAGCGAAACATTGATCTATGGCTAGAAGTAGAGCGTGAGCGTTTGGCCCCACGAGTTGAAGAGTCGATCCGAAATTTCGCTGGCAACGTAACCCCCCCCGCAGGGGATGCCGGTGAGTGATGTGGATGGTGGTTCCATTCTTTTTGAGGCGGCGAATCCGAGCGGCGAGTCTGGCGGTCAGGGTGGCCCCATAATCCATTCTTTTTGACGGATTCGCGCCACCCGGCGCAGCCCGCCGCGCAAACTTTCTGCAAGGCGGCCCGCGCCCGGAACCCGAACGAAACCCGCGCCGAATCTGTTCCCGAGGCCAATCGCGGCCTATCCCCGTCTCAGAGAATCATTTCGACGGTTCACATTCTTCTTGTGCGCATGCACCTTCGCGAACATCGCATCGGTGAGGACCGACACCTTCTTCTTGCCGTGGCAGGTGGCGCACTGCGCCTTGTCCGGCATGACCAGGCCCGCCTTCTTCGCGGCGACGGGGTCCTTCATCACCTTCACGGCCTTGTACTCGCTGCCGGGGCCGTGGCATGCCTCGCAATCCAGCACGGGGTTGAGCTTGGCGTGCTTGGAGGCGTTCCAGGATTCGAACTGGACCTTGTGGCACATCTTGCACGCGGCAGCCCCAATGTGGGTCGGACCAGCGGCCGAGAGCGCACAGGTGCCCAGCGCGAAGCCCACCAGCAGAGAGCGGATCGGAATCATGGATTCCTCCTTGGAAAGAGGCCCTCAGACTACGCCGCTGGACCCACATCTTCATCCAACCGACGGGTCGGTAATGCTGCCGAAAGGGCGGCCCGGTCTAGACTGGAGCCTGGACCCCTTTCCGGAGCCTCCGATGCGCCTACGCCCCATCCTGGTCGCCCTCGTTTCCCTGGGACTGACGCTGGCCTGCGGCGGCGGAGGCGGCGGCAGCGACCGGACCTCCCCCAGCGGCACCCTGACCCTCCGCCTCGGCGCCGACAGCTTTCCCGGCTTCAGCCAGGCCATCGTGAGCCTTGAAAAGGTGGAGGCCTCTGTCGACGGCGGCACCTGGATCCCCCTCGGCGACATCAAGGCCACCTTCGACCTCCTGGCCCTGCAGGGCGGAGGCAGCACCCTGATCCTGCCGGCCAAGTCCGTGACAGCCGCCACCTACGCGCAGTTCCGGCTCACCTGGGCCACCGTCAACTACCAGTCCATCTCCCATGTGGCGGCCTACCTGATCTCGAGTGGCGGAATCGAACAATCCCTCGCCATGCCCGCCGCCACGGTGGTGAGCGGCCCCGTGACCGTGACCGCCAACGGGAATGTCACGGCCCAGATCATGCTGAGCGGACAGCAGATGGTGCAATCCCACGCCGGCAGTGCCTCGACCTATACCTTCCAGGCCACGGGCCGCGCTTTCGACCTGGGCGCCTCGGCCCGCATCACGGGCCACCTCAGTGCCGGGTCCACCCCGCTGGCCGGCGTGGAGGTGTTCGCGGAGACGGTGGATGGCAGCGGCTTGGCCACACTCCAGCGCCGCGCCTTCACGGATGCCGCCGGCAACTACGCCCTCGAGGCCCTGCCCGCCGGCGGCCTCTGCTTCCTGGTGGCCCAGCCCGCGGGCCCCCTCAGCGCCTACCCCGCTGCGGCCACCTCCGTGAACGCGACGAGCCCCACTAGCTACAACGCGGACCTGTCCTTCAGCGCCCCGCAGGCCCCCGGTTCCCTCGCCCTCACGATCACCCCCGCCTCCACCGCCACCCAGGGCACCTGGGGCGAGCTGCGGCAGACGCTTGCGACGGGCCTGGGGGGCTCCCAGGTCCTCATCGTCCGCTCCCAGACCGTGGCCACGGGCGCGGCCCAGGATCAGGCCGGATTCCTCGGGCTCTACCCCAGTGCCTACGGCGTCACGGCCCAGCGCAGCACCTCGGGGGGCGCGCCGGTCATGAAGACCAGCGCCACCCAGCTGCTGGTGAGCGCCGGCGGCACCGCAAGCACCGTGCTCTCCTACCCCTGAAGCCCCGGCAGCCACCAGAGAAACGCCCGCCTTCCGGCGGGCGTTTCCGTGCTGGACGATCGGGGTTAGCCGACGATCTTCTTCATCCAGCCGTGGGGATCGGGCGCGAGGCCGTGCTGGAGGTTGAGGAGGGCTTCGCGGAGCTTGGCGGCCACGGGGCCGGTCTCGCCGTTGTGGATGGTCCACTCGCCCTGCCGGGACTTCACCTGGCCCACGGGCGTGATGACGGCGGCGGTGCCGCAGGCGAAGGCTTCCGTCATGCGGCCTTCGGCCACGGCGGCCTTCCACTCGGCCACGCTGATCTTGCGCTCTTCCGCGCGGAAGCCCTGCTCGCAGGCCAGCTGCAGCAGGCTGTCGCGGGTGATGCCGGGCAGCAGGGTGCCGGTGAGCTCGGGCGTGACGACCACGGTCTCGCCCTTCTCCTGGTAGACGAAGAAGATGTTCATGCCACCCATCTCTTCGATGTACTCGCGGTGGATGGCGTCGAGCCACACCACCTGGTCGCAGCCCTGATCCTTGGCCTGGCTCTGGGCCACGAGGCTGGCCGCGTAATTGCCGGCGCACTTGGCGAAGCCGGTGCCACCGGGCGCGGCGCGGACATATTCATCGGAGATCCAGACGGTCACCGGCTTCACGCCGGCGGGGAAGTAGGCGCCGCTGGGGCAGGCCATCAGGAGGAAGAGGTACTCGTTGCTGGCGTGGACGCCCAGCGCGGCCTCGGTGCCGATCATGAGGGGGCGCATGTAGAGGCTCTCGCCCACGGCGCCGGGTACCCAGGCCTGGTCCTGCGTGATCAGGGCCTTGGCGGCCTCCAGGAAGCGGGCCTCCGGGAGTTCGGGCATGGCCAGGCGGGCGGCCGACTTGTTGAAGCGCTGGGCATTGGCCTCGGGCCGGAAGGAGGCAATACTGCCGTCCTTCTGCTTGTAGGCCTTGAAGCCCTCGAAGATGGCCTGGCCGTAGTGCAGCACGGAGGAGGCCGGGGACATCTCGATGGGGCCGTAGGCCTTCAGCACGCCCTTGCCCCAGCCCTGCCCTTCCTTGTAGGGGATCACCACCATGTGGTCGGAGAACACCTGCCCGAAGCGGAGGTTGGTCATGAGCTTGGCGCGTTCCTCGGGACTGGCGGCATGATCCGAGGGGCGGATCTCGAGGGTGGGAGTGGACATCACGGTGCTCATGGGTGCTCCTTGGAGGGGGATGGCCAGGTCCGGGTCAGGCCCGGTGGATCAGTTGACCCAGGCGCGCGATGGCGTCCCGGGTGGTCGCGGGGTCGTGCGTGGAGAAGTTCAGGCGGAGGCAGTTGGTGCCCCGGCCGTCGGCAAAGAAGAGGGGGCCCGGGGCGAACCCGATGCCGTGCTGCAGGGCATCGCGGTGCAGATCGAGAGCCGAGTAGCCCTCGGGCATCACCACCCACAGGTGCATGCCGCCTTTCGGCTCGGAGACCTGGGTGCCTCCGGGGAAGTGCTCGGCCAGGGCCTCGACCATGGCATCGCGGCGCTCCTTGAGGGCGCGGCGTACGCGGGCCAGATGGCGGCGGAAGCCGCCCGTGTCGAGGAAGCGGGCCACCACGGCCTGCATGAGCGGCGGCTGGGCGATGGTCTGCACTTCCTGGATGGGGGCCATGCGCCGGAGCAGGTCGTCCCTGGCGATGAGGTAGCCTAGGCGCAGGCCCGCCGCCAGCGACTTGGAGAAGCTCCCCAGGTGGATGACATGGTCAGCGCCCTCGAGCCGCCGGAAGGGCGGCAGGGAGTTGCCGGAGAAGCGCAGGTCGCCGTAGGCCGAATCCGTCACGAGGATCACGCCGTGGGTCCGCGTCAGCGCCAGCACCCGCTCGCGGCGGGCCTTGGACTGGGTCATACCGGTGGGATTGTGGAAGCTGGGCACCGTGAAGAGCAGCTTGGCTTCGCTGCGCTGAAGGGCCGAAGCCAGCCGCTCGGGATCCAGGCCCTGGCGGTCCACGGGCACGGGCACCGCCTCGCGGCCCAGGGCGCGGATGAGGGCCAGGATGCCCACATAGCAGGGGCTTTCCACCAGCACGCGGTCACCGGGCACCGTGAAGGATTCCAGGGCCAGGGCCAGGCCGGACTGCGCCCCGGGGATGGCGCGGATGCCCCAGCCCTCGTCGATGGGCTCGCCCTCGGAGGCCAACCAGCGGCCCACGGCTTCCAGGTAGGGCGCGTAGCCCGCGGGGGCGGAGTAGACCCAGGCCTCGGAGCCGAGGTCTTTCAGCACCTGGGCCGTGATGCGCCGGAGCTGCTCGGCCGGCAGCAGGTCGGAGGGGATGAAGCCTGCGGAAAAGCTCACCAGGTGCCTGTCCTGGACCCGCTCCAGGGTCTCGCCCAGCCAGGAGCCCAGCTCCCCGTCGTGGACCAGCAGCGGGGATCCTTCAAACGGGAACTCGCTGGTGGAGCGCAGACCCGGGGCCTCCGGCAGACGCGGCGCCACGAAGCTGCCCCGCCCCTGCACGGTCTGGATCCAGCCCGTGCGCTTGAGCCCGGCCAGAGCCTTCAGAACCGTCAGGCGATGGACGCCCCAACGCTGGGCCAGCTCGGGCACGGCGGGCAGCCGCGTGCCGGGCCGCCACTCGCCCTGCTGGATCAGGCCACGAAGCCGCCGCTGCAGCTGCAGATACAAGGGGCTGGAGGCGCCCGGGTCGAGGGTGGGGTCGAGTACCATCCCCATCAGGATGGAGTGATTCCCAAGGTGTTTCAAAGAAAGACGACGAAATTCACAGCCCAGAACAGACCATTTAGGTGGGCCCCCCGGGAACCGCCCCCTCCTTAGACCACCATAGACCAGTCACCGCCTTCAACCTCCACCCATTCCGGGCGTCCATAATGGTGCCCCGGAGGTTCCATGCGCCCCCTCAGACTGCCCGCCGCCCTGCTGTCCCTCGCCCTGCTCGGGGCCTGCAGCAGCTACCAGGTGACCTACGACTACGATGTGACCGCCTCCTATGGGCGCTACCGGACCTTCGATTACTACACCTCCAAGAAGGGCACGGGCGGCACCACCAGCCTCATGGACAAACGGGTGCGCGCCGCCGTGGAGAAGGAGCTCCAGGCCAAGGGCTTCGCCATGGAGACCAAGGCGGATCCAGACTTCCTCGTGACCTACTACCCCATCGTGCAGGAGCGGAGGTACCGCACCACCACCCATGTGGGCTGGGGCTGGGGCTACCGGCCGATCTACGGGCGCATCGGCACCTCCACCAGCCAGGTGCACCACTACAAGGAAGGCAGCATCGTCATCGAGATCGTGGATTTCAAGAGCAACCAGATGATCTGGCAGGGCGCCGCAGCCGGCGCCCTTACGGGCCTGGGCAACCCCGAGGATGCCGATGAGGTCGTGCCGAGGGCGGTTCGCGACATCCTCGCCAAGTTCCCGCCGAAGTAACTTCGGGAGCGTAAACTGAGAGTTCTCAACGAGGAGCTCTCATGGCCCAGATCACCCTCAAAGGCACTCCCCTCCACACCTCCGGCGATCTGCCGAAGGTGGGTTCCGCGGCCCCGGCCTTCACGCTGGTGCGCACCGATCTCTCCGAAGTCTCCGGCAAGGACCTCACCGGCCAGCGCGTGGTGCTGAACATCTTCCCCAGCCTGGACACGCCCACCTGCGCCGCCAGCGTTCGCAAGTTCAACGCCCGCGCCAACGAAAAGCCCAACACCACCATCCTCTGCATCAGCGCCGACCTGCCCTTCGCCCAGAAGCGCTTCTGCGGCGCGGAGGGCCTGGACAATGTGGTGCCCGCCTCCACCTTCCGCAGCGCCGACTTCGGCAAGACCTACGGCGTCACCATGACGGACGGCCCCCTCAAGGGCCTGCTCGCCCGCGCCGTGGTGGTCGTGGATGGCGCCGGTAAGGTGGTGCACACCGAACTCGTTCCCGAGATCGCCCAGGAACCCGACTACAACGCTGCGCTCGCCGTGCTGTAGTCGATCTTCCGTTTCCAGGAAAGGGCGGCCTCGGGGCCGCCCTTTTCGTCACTGGATGCGGTCCATCCTGCGCAGCTCGGGCACCTTCCAGGCGGTGGCGGCCACCACCAGCAGGGTCATGCAGCCGCCGAAGACCACCGAGGGCACCAGGCCCAGAAGCCGGGCGGCCAGGCCGCTCTCGAAGGCCCCGATCTCGTTGCTGGAGCCGATGAAGACCTGGTTCACCGAGGACACCCGGCCCAGCATGTGCTCCGGCGTGAGGGTCTGGACCAGGGTGGCCCGCAGCACCACGCTGACATTGTCCACGGCCCCGCTGGCGGCCAGCGCCAGCAGGCTCAGGAGGAAGCTCCGGCTCAGGGCGAAGGCGATCATGGCCACGCCGAACCCCCCCACGCAGAGCAGCAGGGTCCGGCCCGCCCGGCGCAGGGGCGGCCGGTGGGCCAGGGTGATGCCCATGAGCACCGAACCCGCGGCCGGGGCGGCACGCAGGATGCCGAGGCCCTGAGGTCCCACCTGGAGGATCTCCTTGGCGAACACGGGCAGCACGGCCACGGCCCCGCCGAACAGCACGGCGAAGAGGTCGAGGCTGATGGCCCCCAGCAGCAGCCGCCGCGAGAACACGAAGCGCAGGCCCTCGCCCAGACTCTGGAGGATGGACCCCACCCGCGGCGCCACCACCCGCGGCGCGTAGCGGACGGCGAACATGCCCAGGAGCCCGCCCGTCATCAGCGCCATCACCAGGAAATGGGCCGTCACCGGGCCGCGCCAGGCATAGACCAGACCCCCCAGGGCCGGGCCGAGCACCATGCCCGAGTGGAAAATGGCCACGCGCCAGGTCGAGCCGTTCGCGTAGAGTTCCTTGGGCAGCAGGTCCGTGCCCAGGGCCACATTGGCCGGACGGTAGAAGGCCCGCATGATGCCCGTGAGGAAGATGATCCCGTAGATGGGCCCAACGGCCTTGGCCAGGGGGCCGACCTGGAACTGCCAGCTGAACCCCCAGAGCAGGGCCGAGCAGAGGGCCAGCCCCAGGGTCGACGCCATGCAGAGGCGCAGGCGGTTCATCCGGTCTGCCGCATGGCCGCCGAACAGCGCCAGGGCCAGAAAGGGCAGCGCCTCGGACAGCCCCACCAGGCCCAGGGCGAGGGGATCCCCCGTGCGGTCGTAGACCTGCCAGCCCACCACCACGCCCTGCATCTGGAGCCCCAGGGTGACGAGGCCCATGGAGGCGATGAACCAGCGGTAGCTCCCGTCCCTCAGGGCCGCGTAAGGGTCATGGGGGGCGGCGGCCTCAGCCACGGCTCACTCGTACCTCAGGGCATCGATCACATCCAGCTTCGCGGCCTTCACAGCAGGCAGGAAGCCGGCCGCCACGCCCACCACCCCGGAGAAGCCCAGGCCCAGGGCCACAGCCCAGGATTCAGTCACGGCTGGCACCTGGAACTTCTGGAGGATGAAGACGGCCGTGTACGCGAATCCGATCCCGATGACGCCGCCCAGCACGGAAAGCACGATGGCCTCGATGAGGAACTGCCAGAGGATGCTCCGCTGGGTGGCTCCCAGGGCGCGCCGGATGCCGATCTCCCGGGTGCGCTCGGTGACGCTCACCAGCATGATGTTCGAGATGCCGATGCCCCCCACCACCAGGGAGATGCTGGCCGCCACGGCCAGCAGAGCCGTGAGGATGCCCGCCTGCTGGCTCTGCATCTGCACGATGTCGTCCTGCTTGCGGATCTGGAAGGGGTTGTCATCCTTGGGCGCCACCTTCATGCGCTGGCGCAGCAGGGCCGTGACTTCGGCTTCGGCCAGCTCGGCCTTGCCCTCCTGGGCGCTGACCATGATGCGCTGGATCTTGTCGCGCCCCATGATCTTGCGCATGACCGTGGTGTAGGGCGCCACGATGAGGTCGTCCTGGTCGCCCCACATGCCGGCCCCCTTCTTCTCCAGCACGCCGACCACCTGGAAGGGCAGCGCGCCCACGCGCAGGGTCTGTCCCACGGGGTCCTCGCCATTGGGGAAGAGATTGTCCTTCACGGTCTGGCCGATGACGCAGACCTTGGCCATGCCGCGGACTTCGGTATCGGTGAAGAAGCGCCCGTTCTCGACTTCCCAGCCCCGGATCTGGAGGAACTCGGGGCCCGTGCCCTGGACCTGGGTGACATAGTTGCTGTTCTGGAAGATGATGGGCCGCGTGGTCTGGACCTGGGCCGAGGCCGCCACCACGCTGCTCTGCCCGAGCTCCTGCTGGATCAGGGGGGGGTCGCTCTCCAGCAGGATGTCCGCGCTGCCCATGGCCGACGGGCCGAAGCGGTTTCCGCCGCTGCCGGGGAAGATGGTCAGCATGTTGGAGCCCATGTTCTGGATCAGGGCGATGGAGGCCCGCTTCGAGCCCTCGCCGATGCCGATCATGGCGATGACCGCCCCCACGCCCACGATGATGCCGAGCATGGTGAGAAACGCGCGCATCTTGTTGCGCGTGATGGCAAACAGCGCGAGCTTGATGAACTCCAGGAACCGCATGGATCCTCCCGGCTAGCGCCGTCCGCCCTGGCCGCCCGGCGTGGCCGCCGTGCCGTTGGCCTGCTTGGTGTTTTCGACGCCCACCAGGATCTGCAGGCCCTCCTGGAGGCCCTCGCCGGTCACTTCGGTGAACTGACCGTCCGTGATGCCGGCCTTGACCACCAGGGCCTTGGGCTTGCCGTTCTCCAGCACCCAGATGCGATCCTCCCGTCGAGCCACCAGGCCCCCCTTGCTGCCGGTGGTGCTCTGGGCCCCGGGCCGGGGACCGCCGCCCATCGTCATGGGCTGGCCCAGGCGCGGGCCGTCGGTCTTCTTCTCATCCTTGATGAAGGCGGAGGGGTTGAAGCGCAGGGCGGAGTTCGGCACCCGCAGCACATCCTTGCGCTGGTTGGTGACGATGGTGACATTGGCGGTCATGCCCGAGCGCAGGGCCAGGGTGCCGGTGAACTTCGGGCCGCCGAGCTGGCTGGCGCCGCCGGGGATCCGGGCCAGGGCCTTCGGATCGCCCACGGGGGCCTGGGCCGCGGCGGCCATGGGGCGGACCTGATCGGGCTTGCCCTGTCCCGCCTGGCGCTCCTTGAACCGCTTCAGGAAGTCTGCCTTGGTGGTGCCCGCCGGCAGGCGGTCCTTCATGCGCTCCCAGGCCTTCTCGGGATCAGGGGCGCCCTGCCCGGCCCCAGGTGCCGCGCCGGGTGCCTCGCCAGATGCCGAGCCACGGGGGGCATGGCCGCCGGCGGCCTGGGCGGAGCCCTGGGCCTCCTCGCCGGAGCCGGGGAGGGGCTCGTTGGGGACGATCATCTCGACGACATAGTTCACGACATTCTGGGTGGTGATCGGCTCCTGCCGGACCAAGCTCACGGTGGCGCCGAACTGCCGGTCGGGCAGGCTGTCCACCGTGAAGAAGGCGCGCTGTCCCACCTTCACTTCGTCGATGTCCGATTCGCCGATGGAAACCTGGACCTTCATCTTCGACAGGTCCTGGGCGATCTGGAAGAGGTTGGGCGTGCTGAAGCTGGCGGCCACGGTCTGCCCCACATCCGCCAGCCGCGAGATGACGACGCCATCCACCGGGGCCGTGATGTTGCAGTAGCCGAGGTTGGCCTTGGCGCGCTCCAGGGAGGCCTTGGCGTTCTCGTAGCTGGCCACGGCGGTCTGGTAGGCCACCTGCTTGGCCTCGAGATCCTGGTCCGCCAGCAGCTTCTCCGCCGCCAGGCGCTTGGCGCGCTCGTACTGGCGCCGGGCGTCATCCATGCTCGCCTTGGCCCGGTCCATGCCGGCTTCGGCATCCTTCAGCTGGGTCTCCCAGATGGTCGGATCGATCTGGGCGATGAGCTGGCCCTTCTTCACGATGCTGTTGTAGTCCACATAGAGGGCCGAGATCACCCCGGACACCTGGGTGCCCACGGCCACCTGCACCACCGGACTCACGGCGCCCGTGGCATTGATGCGTTGAGTGATGTTGCCCTTGTCCAGCTTGGCCTGGCGCCACTTCACTTCATCCTTGGGCCGCGTGAGGGCGTAGCCGGCTCCCGCCGCCACCACTGCGACGCCAATGCCAAGAACGATCCAGGTGTTCCGCTTCATGCGCCGCGCTCCGAATCTCAAAGGGCCGGGCAGGGCCCAGCCTTAAACCTTCGCATAACGATGTATGGACCGCCAGATCAGGTTCCCGGTTGAAGCGGAAATTCTAGAATCAGCGAATCAGGCCGAGCCCCTCGACCAGGGCGCGCCGGGCGAACCCATCTGCAAGGAAATACTGGAGAAAGCCACCGGCCAGGACGATGCCCGCGGCCACCAGCACCGTGGCGCCGGCCAGGGGGGCGTGGACCGCCGGGCGATCCGAGGCCAGGCGCTCCGCCTCGGCATTGGGGGCCTGAAGGAAGAGGGCCACGAGGAAGCGCAGGTAGTAATAGGCGGACACCAGGCTCGCCAGCACACCCAGGATGGCCAGGCCCACATGGCCCGTGCCCACCAGCTCGCGGAAGATCATGTACTTGCCATAGAAGCCGCCCAGGGGCGGGATGCCCGCCAGGCTCAGCATGAACACGGCGGCGGCAAAGCCCATGGCGGGCCGCTTCCAGCCCAGGCCCCGCAGGTCCTCGAAGGTGGTGTGCTCGCCCACCAGTCCGAAGGCCGTCAGCAGGCCGAAGGCGCCCAGGTTCATGGCCAGGTAGATGACCAGGTAGAACAGCACGCCCGTGTGGGCGGCGGGGGTGCCGGCCACGAAGCCGAGCATCAGGTAGCCCGCATGGCTGATGCTGGAATAGGCCAGCATGCGCTTCACATTGGACTGCACCAGGGCGGTGAGGTTGCCCACCACCAGGGTGGCCACGGCCAGCACGGCCACCACGGCCTGCATCTTCACGCCCACGGCGCTCAGGGGCGCCAGGCTGCCGGGGAAGATGCGGAGCAGGGCGATGAACGCCACGCCCTTGGTGGCCACGGACATGAAGCCGGCGATGGGATGGGGCGAAGCCTCGTAGGCGTCCGGCGTCCACTGGTGGAAGGGCACGGCGGAGACCTTGAAGAGGAAGCCCAGCAGCAGGAGGGCGGCGCCCGCCAGCACCAGCGGATCCAGGGCCAGGCCCTGGGCCTTGAGGATGACAGCGGCGGTGGTCAGATCGAGGCTGCCGCTCAGGCCGTAAATCAGCACACCGCCCATGAGGAAGCAGCTGGAGGCCACAGCCCCGGTGATGAAGTACTTCATGCCGCCTTCGGCGCTCTGGGGTCGCGCCCGCACCGTGCCCACCAGGGCGTAGAGCGGCACGCTGAAGAGTTCCAGCCCCAGGAACAGGGCCACGAAGTGCGTCGTGGAGGCGAAGAGCATCATGCCCACCACGGAGAAAAGCAGCAGGGAGAGGCTCTCCCCCTTCACCCAGCCTTCCTGGTGGAAGTGGTCCCAGCTCTGGAGGATGGTGAGGGCCGCGGCCACCAGCAGGAAGATGCCGGTGAACTGGGCCAGGCGGTCCATGCGGAGCTGGAAGAAACTGGGCTGGGCGCCGGTCTGCCAGAGGTCGGTCAGGTACCAGAAACTCGCGCCCACGGCCAAGAGGGCAGTGCCGTACATGACGGCCCGGATCCACTTGGCGGTGCCCTGATCCTTGTCGAGGGACATGAGGGGGATCAGGCAGGCGCCGAGGGCCGGGAGAATCAGCGGCAGCAGCGCCGCCCACTGGCTGGGGGTGAGGCTCATCAGTGCACCTCGTGGGCGGCGGAGGATTCAGGAGCCGCGGAAGCTTCATGGGCTTGGGCCCCGGCGGGTGCAGGGGCTTCATGGACAGCCGGCCTCAGGACAAAAGTCCGGGGTGCCGGAGCCTTGATGTCCTGCAGCAGCGAGGCCACGGGGGCTTCGCTGGCGACCATGAAGGTCTTCGGGTGCACGCCCATCCACACGATGAGCACCACCAGGGGCAGCATCACCGCGATCTCCCGCGCATTCAGGTCGCTGTGCAGGTGGTGGGTGCCGCTGTCCTCGTCCTTGTTCTCCGGGCCCCAGAAGACTCGCATGAACATCCAGAGCATGTAGACCGCGCCCAGCAGCACGCCGGAGGTGGCGAGGCAGGCGTAGAGCCGGCCCCAGCCGAAGCCGGAGAGGAAGGTGCCGTTGAGGATCCAGAACTCGCCCACGAACCCGTTGGTGAGCGGCAGGCCGATGGAACTCAGGGTGACGATCATGAAGAAGGTGGTGAACACGGGCATCTTCGTCACCACGCCGCCGAAGTCGGCGATCATGCGCGTGTGGGCCCGGTCGTAGAGCATGCCCACCAGGAGGAAGAGCGCGCCGGTGCTGATGCCGTGATTGAGCATCTGGAGCATGGCGCCCTGGGTGCCGATGACGGTCATGGAGGCGAGGCCGAGCATCACGAAGCCCATGTGGCTCACGGAGGAGTAGGCCACCAGCTTCTTGATGTCGCGCTGCACCATGGCCACCAGCGCGCCGTAGACGATGGCGACGACGCTGAGGAGGGCGATGGGCTGGGCGTAGTGCATCGCCGCCTGGGGGAACATGGGAATGGCGAAGCGGATGAAGCCGTATCCGCCCAGCTTCAGCAGCACGCCGGCGAGGATCACTGAACCGGCCGTGGGCGCCTGCACATGGGCGTCCGGCAGCCAGGTATGGAGCGGGAAGAGGGGCACCTTGATGGCGAAGGCCACCGCGAAGGCGATGAACAGCCAGGACTGGACGCCGAAGGGCAGCGCCGAGGCGGCCTGGGCCATCACGGCGGGATTGAAGCCGCCCGCCTTGTTGGCCAGGTAGAGCAGCGCCACCAGCCAGAGCAGCGAACCGCTCAGGGTGTAGAGGAAGAACTTGTTGGCGGCATAGCGGCGCTCATCCCCACCCCAGACCCCGATCATGAAGTACATCGGGATCAGCATGGCCTCCCAGAAGAGGTAGAAGAAGAACAGGTCCTGGGCCATCAGAGCGCCCAGCATGCCGGTTTCGAGCAGGAGGAACAGGGCCGCAAAGGTGCCGATGCGGTCCTTCAGGCTGTTCCAGGTGCCCAGCATGGTGAGGGGCACGAGGAAGGTGGTGAGGATGACGAGCCAGAGGTTCAGGCCGTCCACCGTCAGGGCGTAGTCCACCGGCAGGTTCACGAGGGTGAACCAGGGGGCGCGCTCGACGAGAACCGCGCCGGCGGACCCGTGGCCCAGCAGCCAGGCGAGGCTCAGGATGAAGACGCCCAGGGCGCCCAGGAACCCGAGCAGCCGGGCCAGCTTGCCCAGGGAGTGCGGCAGGGCCATCAGCACGAAACCCAGCAGGGTCGGTGCGAAGACCAGGAAGGTGAGGGGATGGGAGTTCAGCCAGGTCATCGCCCCACCTACTTCAGGAAGACATAGAGGAGGACCGCGGCCCCCAGCGCCATGCTGAGCGCGTAGTTGCGCACCCGGCCGGTCTGGAAGAGGGCGGTGAAGTCCCCGAACACCCGGGCCAGCGCGCCCGGCAGGTTCACGCCCACGCCGTCGATGATGATCACATCGAAGAGCTTCCACAGCACATTGCCGAACCAGCGGATGGGCCGGAGCAGGTAGAGCTCCACGCCCTCATCCACAAAGTACTTGTTCAGCAGCAGATTGTGGACGAAGGGGAACCTCGCGGCGAAGGCCAGTTCCCAGGCCGGGCCATCCTTGTACTTCGACCAGCCCAGGAAGCCGAAGACCAGGCCCAGGGTCGTGGAGATCACCGCCAGCAGGACCGCCGGCCCCTCGTGGTGCCCGTGGGCGCCATGGGTCTGGCCGTAGGTCAGGGCGGAGTTCAGCCATTCGCCGATCCGGAAGTGGCCGCCGAAGGCCTCGGGCACACCCCAGAAGCCCCAGAGCAGCGAGCCCACCGCCAGCACCATGAGCGGCACCGTCATGGTGAGCGGGCTCTCGTGGGCGTGTTCGTAGGCGTGGTGGTCGCGCGGCTCGCCCCAGAAGGTCAGGGCCATGAGGCGCCACATGTAGAAGCTGGTGCAGCAGGCGCCGATCACGCCGATCACCCAGAGGGCCGGAGACTTCAGGTAGGCCAGGTAGAGGATCTCGTCCTTGCTGAAGAAGCCCGAAGTGCCCGGGAAACCCATGATGGCGACGGTGCCGGCCACCATGGTGAGGAAGGTGATCTTCGTCTTGGTCTTCAGCCCACCCATCTTGAAGAGATCCTGTTCGTGGTGCATGGCAGTGATCACGCTGCCGGCGCCGAGGAAGAGGAGGGCCTTGAACCATGCGTGGGTGAAGACATGGAAGAAGCCGGCTGCGAAGCCCGCCGCGCCCAGGCCCAGGAACATGTAGCCCAGCTGGGAGACGGTGGAATAGGCCAGTACCTTCTTGATGTCGCGCTGGAAGAGGCCGATGGTGGCCGCGAAGAGCGCCGTGGCCGCGCCCACCCAGGCCACCACGGTCATCGTGATGGGAGCCAGGGTGAAGACGGGCGCCAGGCGGCAGATCATGTAGATGCCGCTGGTCACCATGGTGGCCGCGTGGATGAGGGCACTGACGGGCGTGGGGCCCGCCATGGCATCCGGCAGCCAGAGGTAGAGGGGCAGCTGGGCGCTCTTGCCCGTGGCGCCCACGAAGAGCATCAGGGTGGCGAAGGTGAGGACCCCGAAGCCCACTTCGGGGGCCAGGTGGCCGGACTGGGTCAGGATGTCGGAGATGGTCAGCGTGCCGAAGGCGGCGAAGAGCACCAGCATGCCGATGGAGACGCCCAGATCGCCCACGCGGTTGGTGAGGAAGGCCTTCAGGCCCGCCTGGGGCGCGAAGTCCGTCTCGTAGTAGTAGCCGATGAGCAGGTAGGAGCAGAGGCCCACGCCCTCCCAGCCCACGAACATCAGCGGCAGGCTGGAGCCCATGATCAGGGTGAGCATGAAGAACACGAAGAGGTTCAGGTAGCTGAAGAACCGGGCGTAGCCCTCGTCCCCGTGCATGTAGCCCACGGAGTAGAGGTGGATGAGGAAGCCGATGCCCGTGACGATCAGCATCATGGTGCCGCTGAGGGAATCGATGACGAGGCCGAAGGGGACGCTCAGGGTCCCGGTGGCCATCCACTCGCCGTAGGTCAGGGCGAGCCGATGGTCCGGCATGCCCTTCATGGCGAAGAAGGCCGAGGTGGCCAGCACCAGGGAGCCCAGCACCACGCCGAGACCGACGAGGGTGACGGCGCCCTTGCCGGCGCGCTTGCCCAGCAGGCCGTTGAAGGCCGCGCCCAGCAGGGGGAGGATCGGAATGAGCCAGTAATACTTGTTCATCGCATCCTCACTGCTTCAGGCTGGCGGCCCGGTCCGAGTCGGTGGTGTCCCGGTGACGGTAGAGGCCGATGATCAGCGCCAGACCAATGGCCGCTTCGCAGGCGGCCACGGCGATGATGAAGAGGTAGAACACCGTGGCCTGGGCATCCCCGCTCCGGAAGCGGGCGAAGGCCAGCAGGGCCACATTGGCAGCGTTGAGCATCAGCTCGACGCCCATGAACTGCATGATCAGGGTGCGGCGCAGCAGCACCGTGGCCAACCCCAGGGTGAAGAGCAGGAGGGCCACCACCAGGTATCCCTGGAGGCCGCCGTGGAGGATCGCGTCCATGCCGGTCATCGCTGGCTCCTCACAGATTCCGCTTGGTCAGCGCCACGGCGCCGATCATGGCCGCCAACAGCAGCAGGCCCGCCACTTCGAACCCCAGCAGGTGGTCGGCGAAGAGCGTCGAGCCCACAGCCTGCAGGTTCATGGCGCGGGGCAGCGCCCCGCCCCTCGTCGCCAGGTCCTTCAGACCGCCGGAGGCCAACACCAGCTTCACGGCGCCGAAGCCCATGGCCGCGAGCAGGGCCAAGGAGAGCCAGCGCTGGATGGGATGGGCCACTTCGGCCTTCTCCTCCTCGTGGCTGTTCAGCATCATGATCACGAAGAGCACCAGCACCATGATGGCGCCGGTATAGACGATGATCTGGAAGGCCGCCGCCACGGGATTGGCCAGCAGCACGAAGAGGCCCGCCACGCCGAAGAAGGCAGCCACCATGCAGAGGCCCGCCATGACGACATTCTTCTGGAGCAGCATCCCCAGGGCACCCAGGAGCGTGATGAGGGCGAAGGTGATGAACATGGCCTCTCCTTACATCGCGATCGTGCGGCGCGGCACGGAGGGGGTGGGATCCTGGCTGATAACTTCCTTGCCGTCGGTCTCGGCGTAGGTATTCATCAGGTCCCACTTGCCGTACTTCATGGAGAGCCGGTCGTAGGCAGCCACTTCGTAGTCGTTGCGGAGCCAGATGGCATCCTTGGGACAGGCCTCTTCGCACATGCCGCAGTAGATGCAGCGGAGCATGTCGATGCTGAACTTGGCCGGCCGCTTCTCCTCGAAGCCCTGGGTGTAGGTCAGGTCGCTGAACTCCTCGGCCTCGATGCTGATGCAGCGGGCCGGGCAGGCTTCCTGGCACATGAAGCAGGCCACGCACTTGATGGCGCCGTCCTCGAACCGCTTCAACTCGTGGAGACCGCGGTAGCCCGCGGGCATCTCCTTCTTCATGTCCGGATACTGGATCGTGTAGCGCTTCGCGGTGGAAGTGAAGAGCTGCCGGAGGAAGTGCTGGAAGGTGATGCCCATGCCCTTCAGCACCGGCCACACATAGGTGCGGTCCAGCCAGCTCAGCTCGACCTTCTTGACCAGGACACCCATCGCGAACTCCTCAGTGTCCCTGGCTCATGCGCCAGGCGTGGAAGACCAGGTTTGCCATGGAGAGCGGCAGCATCACCTTCCACCCGAGATGCATGAGCTGGTCGTAGCGGAACCGCGGCAGGGTCCACCGGATCCAGACGAAGACCCAGGCGAAGAACAGCATCTTCAGCAGGAAGCTGGCCACGGACAGCATCACCGCAGGGTCCTTCACGAAGGGCACCTGCCAGCCGCCGAAGTAGAGCGTGGCGATGAGGGCCGAGGCCGTCATCAAGTGGCAGTACTCCGATAGGGCCAGCAGGCTGAACTTCATGCTGCCGTATTCGGTGTTGAAGCCCGCCACAATCTCGCTCTCGCCCTCGGCGAAGTCGAAGGGCAGGCGGTTGGTCTCGGCGAACATGCAGGTGAAGAACACCACGAAGCCCAGGGGCTGGCGGACGATGTTCCAGGCCCAGGGCAGATGGCCCTGGGAAGTGATGATGTCGGAGGGGTCGTAGCCGCCGGCGGTCATGAAGATGGTGACCACGGCCAGGCTCATGCCGATTTCGTAGCTCACCATGGCCGCAGAGGCCCGCATGCCGCCGAGGATCGACCACTTGTTGTTGCTCGACCAGGCCGCCACCAGCACGCCGTAGACCGCCATACCGCCGATGGCCAGAGGATAGAGCATCCCCATGCCGTTACCGGGATCCAGCAGCGCCATGTGGTAGGTCTGGCCGCCGCTCACGAAGCTGCGCCCGAAGGGGATCACGGCGAAGCCCATGAGGGCCGGCACGAAGGCCAGGAAGGGCGCCAGCCAGAAGAGGGTCTTGTTCGCGTCGTGGGGGACCAGGTCCTCCTTGAAGAAGAACTTGATGCCATCCGCCACGGGCTGCGCGAGGCCGATGATCTTGATCTTCCCGAAGAGGGCCGCCCGGTTGGGACCGATGCGGTCCTGGATCATGGCTGCGCCTCGGCGCTCCACCCAGGTCCAGACGGCCGCCAGCGAAAAAACGCCACCGAAGACGATGACGAGTTTCGCCACCATCCAGGCGGTGGCAGGCGTGGTGTGCAGCAGGCTCGCAAGCTTGTCCATGGGCGGCTTCCCGGCAGGGCCACCCGCGGGGAGGCCCAACCCATCGAGCCTATCAGACCAACGCCCTTCCCGACACGGAGGGAAAGAACCCCGGCGGCGCCGATGCGACCTGGGTCACAGCCCCAGCCAAAGCCGGCGCATGGGCCGCAGGTAAAAGAATCGATGGTCCGGTTCTCCCCACGGCGGAGCCGCGTCAGGGGAATCTCAGGTGCAGCCTGCGATTTCTCAGCCTTTCGCCTCGATCTTGCTCCACGAATCCTTCAACCCCACGGTCCGGTTGAACACCGGCGCGCCGGGCCGGCCGTCCGGGTCCACCGCGAAATAGCCTGTGCGCTCGAACTGGAACCGCTCGCCGGGACGGGCATCCCCGAGGCTGGGTTCGAGGCGGGCGTCGGTGAGCACCTCGAGGCTGGCCGGGTTCAGGAGGGCCTTCCAGTCCTGGCCCTCGGGCACATCCATGGGGTCCTCCTGGGTGAAGAGGGGCTCGTAGAGCCTCACTTCGGCCTTCACGGCATGGGGCGCGCTCACCCAGTGCAGCGTGCCCTTCACCTTGCGGCCGTCGGGCGCGTTGCCGCCCTTGCTGGCGGCGTCCCACTCGCAGCGGAGCTCCACCACATTCCCGGCGGCGTCCTTGAGGACCTCGCGGCAGGTCACGAGAGCCGCCCCGCGAAGGCGCACCTCCGCGCCCGGGGCCAGGCGGAACCACTTCTTGGGGGCTTCCTCGCGGAAGTCGTCCTGGTCAATGAAGAGCTCCCGGGTGAAGGGCAGCCGGCGAGTCCCCATGGCCGGATCGTCCGGATGGTTGGCCACCTCGACCTCGAAGGCCTCGGCGTCCGTCATGTTGGTGATGACCACCTTCAGGGGGCGCAGCACGGCCATGCGGCGGGGCGCCCGCTTCTCCTGGTCTTCCCGGATGCAGAACTCCAGCAGGCCCACATCGGCCACCATGTCGCGCTTGGCCACGCCCACCCGCTCGGCGAAGGCCCGCACGGCCTCGGGGGTGTAGCCCCGGCGCCGCAGGCCGCAGATGGTGGGCATGCGGGGATCATCCCAGCCCCGCACGATGCCCTCCTGCACCAGCTGAAGGAGACGACGCTTGCTCATCACCGTGTAGGTGAGGTTCAGGCGGGCGAACTCGATCTGGCGGGGGAGGGGGCGCTGGAAGAACTTCCCTTCGACATCCTGCTCCAGGAACCACTCGTAGAGCGGGCGATGGTCCTCGAACTCCAGGGTGCAGATGGAGTGGGTGATGGTCTCGAGGGCGTCGGACACCCCGTGGGCGTAGTCGTACATCGGGTAGATGCACCAGGTGTCGCCGGTGCGGTGGTGGTGGGCCCGACGGATGCGGTACATGAGGGGATCGCGCAGGTTCATGTTGCCGCTCTGCATGTCGATCTTCGCCCGCAGCACCCGGGAGCCGTCCGGGAACTCCCCGGCCTTCATGCGGCGGAAGAGGTCCAGGCTCTCCTCGGGGTTCCGATCCCGGTACGGGCTGGCCTTCCCGGGCGTGTGGAAATTGCCCCGGAACTCGCGGATCTCCGCCTCGGTGAGGTCGCAAACATAGGCCTTGCCCTGCTGGATGAGGTATTCCGCGTAGTCGTAGAGGAAGGGGAAGTAGTCCGAGGCGTAGTGCTCGCCCTTCCACTGGAAGCCCAGCCATTGGACATCCTCGCGGATGGAATCCACATATTCGACATCCTCCTTCACGGGGTTGGTGTCGTCGAAACGCAGGTTGGTGGCGCCGCCGTAGGCCTTCGCCAGGCCGAAGTTCAGGCAGATGCTCTTGGCGTGGCCGATGTGCAGGTAGCCGTTGGGCTCCGGCGGGAAGCGCGTGAGCACCCGCCCCCCGTGTTTGCCCGAGGCGCGGTCTGCCTCGACGATCTCCTCGATGAAGTGGAGCTTCTTGGGTTCGGGAATCGGCAGGTCAGCGGACATCGGGGCTCACAGGATGCAAACCTCAAAGATACCCGCTGGCCGGCCCTCCCCGGTAATGGTCATCCCAGCCCCGCCGCCACCTGCGTCGCGCGCTCGATGCCGCGGGCCACGACGGAGCGGATCCGGCCGTCCTCAAGGACCATCAAACCGGCGATGGTGCAGCCGGCGGGCGTGGTGACCTCATCCTTGAGGGCGGCGGGGTGCCGGCCGGTTTCCAGCACCATGGAGGCGGCCCCCAGCGTCATCTGGGCGGCCAGCTCCAACGCCACCGCCCGGGGCAGGCCGCACTGGACGCCGCCTTCGGCCAGGGACTCGAGGATCACGAACATGAAGGCCGGGCCGCTGGCGCTGAGGCCCGTGACCGCGTCCATGTGCTTCTCATCCAGGTCCATGACCCGGCCCAGGGGCTCGAACAGGGCCCGGGCCTGGGCCAGGTGGGTCCCGGTGACCCCCTGCCCCGCCGCCAGCACCGTCATGCCCCGGCGGATGGCGCAGGGAGTGTTGGGCATGGCCCGCACCAGGGGGGTGCCTTCGGGCGTGTGAGCGGCCAGGAAGTCCAGGGTCGTGCCCGCGGCGATGGAGACCACCAGAGGGCGATGGTCCAGGGCACCGGCGGCGGCGAGGCCCGCCAGCAGGCCCTTCAGCTCCTTGGGTTTCACGCAGAGCAGCACCACCTCCGCCGCCCGGACCGCGGCGGTGGCGTCGCCCGAAAGGGTGATGCCCAGGGCCTCGGCCCGGGCGCGGGCCGCCCCGGCGGGATGCCGCGTGGCCACCCGGAGGCGCGCCGCAGGATAGCCGGAGGCCTCCACCAGGCCGGCGCTGATGGCCTGCCCCATGGTGCCGAAGCCCAGGATGGCCAGGTCGGGGTGCTTGTTCATGGGTGCTCCTCAAAACAAAAACCCCCGCACAAGGGCGGGGGAGGATGTCGGAACCCGGTGGCCGGGTCAGCGTCGCGTGCGTCTCCCCCCCGCACTCGAGGTGCTAGGGCGCGGGTCGACGAGGATGGGGCGGAGGATCATGGCACCCAGCATAGCCGGGCCTGGAGGCGAATGGGAGATTTCAGGCGGCTGGAAAGCTTCCGGCTACTGGTCCCGGCCCTGTCCCAGGGTCCACCAGGCGCAGTCGTCCAGCTGGGAGACCACGAAGCCCTGCCGCATCGCCGAGATGCGCTGGAACTGCGTGCAGGTGGGGGAGTGGAAGCCCGTCGTGATCTCGCCCGGGCCCGAGCGCACGCCGAAGAAGAAGTCGGACTGCTCCAGCCCCAGGCGGAGCACCGTCTCCTGGAGGGCCGCCCGGTGGTCCATCCCGTCCGGGATACCCTGGATCACCTGGACGGTCTCCCCCGCGATGATCGTGGGGGCGTAGACGGCGGCGCCCTGGTCCTCCAGCACCGCGAGGGTGAGGTGGGTGAATTCCTCCAGGTCCATCAGAGCCACCGCTCCAGTCGCGCCACCACCTCGTCGCGGCCCACGAGCATGAGCGTGTCGAAGATGCCCGGGCTGACGGGCTTGCCGCAGAGGGCCACGCGAAGGGCCTGGGCCAGGTCCTTGGTCTTGAGGCCGTGCCTGGCCAGGATGGCGTTGATGCCTGCCTCCAGCGCGTCGTGGCCGTAGTCCGTCAGCGCACAGACCTCACCCAGAGCCGGCTTGATGGCCGGCGTCATGAACTTCTCCACGGCCTTCTCGTCGAAGGCGGCGGGACGCTCGAAGGCGAAGCGCAGGGCCTCGGCCATGTCAGTCAGGGACTTGCCCTTCTGGGTGCACTGGATGGCCTGGGCTCTCCAGGCTTCCGGCTTCTGGTCCCACATGGCGGGCACGAAGGGCCGGAGGTGGGGCTCCAGTTCCTGCCAGGAGGCCCGCTGGATGAGCTTCTGGTTCAGCCACTGCAGCTTGTCCATGTCGAAGCGGGCGGCGCTCTTCTGGCAATCGGCCAGGTCGAAGAGCTGGATCATCTGCTCGTCCGTGAGCAGCTCCTCCTCGGCGCTCTCCACCGCCTTGCCGTCGATCTTGGGGGTCCAGGAGAGCCGCGCCAGGGCCAGGCGCACGGCGGAGGGCAGCAGGCCCATGGCCTGGTACTCCGTGATGCTGGTGGCGCCGTGGCGCTTGCTCAGCTTCGCGCCGTCGGCGCCCAGGATCATGGGCACATGGGCGAAGGCCGGCAGCTCGTAGCCCAGGGCCTCGAAGAGCGGGATCTGCTTGGGCGTGTTGTTCAGGTGGTCGTCGCCGCGGATCACATGGGTCACTTCCATGTGGGTGTCGTCCACCACCACGCAGAAGTTGTAGGTGGGCACCCCGATCTCGCCGGGGCCATCCCCGGTGCGGGCGATAATCCAGTCATCCAGGCTGTCGGCGGGAAAGTGGGTCTCGCCCTTGATGAGATCCGGCACCACGATGTCGCCGCCCCTGGGCATGCGGAAGCGAATGGCGGCCGGCTGGCTCCCGTCGTGGCCTGCCTCGGCGCAGCCCTTCCCGGCATCCAGCCCGCGGTTGTACTGGAAGACCTTGCCGGCGGCCTCCACGGTTTTGCGCCGTTCGTCCAGCGCCTCCCGTGAGCAGCGGCAGCGGTAGGCCAGGCCCTTGTCCAGCAGCTCCTGGATCTTGGTCCGGTAGAGGTCCATGCGCTGCATCTGGCGATAGGGGCCGTGGGGGCCCTTCCACTGGCTGGGATCCCCCACCACCGGCCCCTCGTCCCAGGTCAGCCCGCACCAGGCCATGCCCTCTTCGATGATGCGGATGTTGTCGTCCGTGCTGCGGGAGAGGTCCGTATCCTCGATGCGCAGGATGAAGCGGCCGCCGTGCCTGCGGGCGAACAGCCAGCAGAACAGCGCCGTGCGCACCCCGCCGATGTGGAGCATGCCGGTGGGGGACGGGGCGAAGCGGGTGACGACCTGGCGGGACATGGGAGGGCCTCGAATCAAACCTCCAGTGTGCCCCAAGCGCGCGCACCGCGTCCCTGCGGATGCGAAAAACGCGCAGGGTTCTTTGTCCCTACTTGATGTACAGCTTCAGCTTGATCTCGACGGGGTTTTCCCCGTTGAAGAGGCTGCGGTCCAGGACCACCGGGACCTCGACCACGCTGCTGTGCGGCATGTGGATCGGGGCGGCGACATGGGGGGTGGAGCTGGCTTCCGCGGGGATCTCCTCGATCTCCTCCAGCAGCTCGCCTGCGGACAGCTCCTCGACCTCCAGGGGCTTCGTGGAGTCCGCCGCCGGCGAAGGGGGCGGCGGTGGGGCGGCGCCGGCGAGGATCGGGGGGGGCTCTTCGACCACGCCGCCGCCGTACTTGTCGGCCAGGCTCTTCAGCACCAGCCGGGCCACGCCGGTGAGGGTCTCCTTGACCCCTTCGCCCCGCATGGCGCAGGCCTCGAAGGTGGGCGCCCCGAAGAGATTGATCTCCCGATCCAGCGTCTCCACGGGCAGGGCGTTCGGCGTGTCCCGCTTGTTCCACTGGATGACATGGGGGATCTTCGACAGATCGGCGCCCTGGTCCTTGAGGTTGACGATGAGGTTCTGGAAGCTCTCTTTGTTGCTTTCCAGGGCCGGAGCCTGGGAATCCGCCACGAAGACCACCGCATCGGCGCCCCGCAGCACCAACTTGCGGGTGGCATCGTAAAAGACCTGGCCAGGCACGGTGTAGAGCTGGACCCGGGTCTTCATGCCCCGGATGGTGCCGAGGTCGATGGGCAGGAAATCGAAGAACAGCGTGCGATCCGTCTGGGTGGCCAGGGACAGCATCTTGCCGCGCCCCTCGCCGGGCAGGGTGTCGTAGACATGCTGGAGATTGGTGGTCTTCCCGCACAGGCCGGGGCCGTAGTAGACGATCTTGGCCGTCAACTCCTTCGTGGCCGCATTGAAAAGCACCATGCCTGCACCTTCGCGATCTCCGGGGAAGATTGGCGGGTCTGCGGAACCCCGTCAAGAAAGAACCGAGATTCCGGTTCGAGGCCCCGCCTTCCCCGCGGGTGCGCTACACTTCCCGCCATCCCACCATCCCCGAGGGTTTCTATGGCCAAGCTGCTGGTGCACGAAAGCGCGGGCATCCGAGAGTTCGAGATCGTGGACGAGGAAGTCCACATGGGGCGCGAGCTGGACAACACGCTGCGCCTTCCCGACCCGAGCATCAGTCGCCACCACTGCGTGATCCGGAAGGTGGGCGGCGGCTACGAGGTCCAGGACCTCCAGAGCAGCAACGGAGTCCTGGTCAATGGCAACCGCGTCCAGTCCTCCCCGCTGCGGGACGGAGACCGCGTCACCCTGGGCCAGGTCCAGCTCACCTTCCAGGACCCCCGGCCCGAGGGCGCCACCGTGGCCATCAACCGGGACGAGGTCCCGGCTGTCCCCACGGGCACCGTGCGCATGTCCGCCGACGAATTGGCAGCCATCCATACCGGCAAGCCGCCCGCTGGCGATCCGGCGCCGAAGGGCCCCGCCTCGGACCAGATCATCACCGGCCCCATCCCCAACGCGCCCAAGGGCATCCCACCGGTGGCGCCCCCCCCTGCCCCCAGGCCCACCCCACACGCCGCCCAGCCCGCCGGCCCGGCCGGGCAGTCCTTCCTGGGCTCGCTCCTGCCGGCCATCCCCGACGATGCCGTGCCCACGGGCGAGCGGGGCGATCTGGTTACGCGCCTGCTGGCGGTGCTCATCGATGTGGTCCCGGCGATCCTCCTCTCCATCGCCTTCACGATCCTGGGCATCGTGCCCTATGTGGGCTGCATCCTGCTGCCCCTCAACATCGTCGCCCAGCTCGCCTACTACTGGTTCTTCGTGCCCTGGTGCGTGTCGAAGTACGGCGCCAGCATCGGCAAGAAGGTTATGAAGCTGCGGGTGGTGCCCGAGGGCAACCCCCAGGGCCGCCTCGACCTGGGCCCCGCGATCCTGCGCCAGATCGGCAACATCCTCGCCCTGAACCTCATCGTGCTGGCCGTCAAGGGCGATGAGCGCACCAGCCTCAGCGACATGCTGGCGAAATCGGAAGTCCTGAAAGTGGACCGCTGACGGTGATCCTCACCGGCCGTCAGATCCTCGAGGCCCGGGCCCAGGGCCGGATCCGCATCGATCCCTGGCGCGATAACCAGCTCAACCCAAACAGCTACAACCTGCGCCTGGGCGAGGATCTGGCCGTCTACACCGACATCGAGCTCGACATGGCCAAGCCCAACGGCATCGAGTTCCTGAAGATCCCCGCCGAGGGCCTGCTGCTGAAGCCGGGAACGCTCTACCTGGGGCGCACCCTGGAATACACGGAGACTCACGGCATGGTCCCCATGCTCGAGGGCCGCAGCAGCGTGGGCCGCCTGGGCCTCTTCGTCCATGTCACGGCCGGTTTCGGCGACATCGGCTTCTGCGGCTTCTGGACCCTGGAGATCAGCTGCATCCAGCCCGTGCGGATCTACGCGGGCGTGGGCATCTGCCAGATCTTCTACCACACCGTCAGCGGCGACTACGACAGCTACGACTCGGGCAAATACCAGCGCAATTCGGGCATCCAGCCATCCATGCTGTGGAAGGACTTCATCAAAGAGTAGTAGCGGCGCGGATTTGATCGCATAGAATCACCTCAACCCAACCTCGAGGTGATTCATGCCGATTCCGGCCGCGCTTCCTTTACTCGGGCTCCTGCAGCCCCACACCAATGACGCCGCCCTGGCGGGCCTGGCCGCCGCCGGCTGCATGGTCTGGCTCGTGGTCCTCCTCGCGATGGTGGTCTTCCCCATCTTCTGCTTCTGGCGCATCTTCCAGAAAGCCGGCTACAACGGCGCCATGGCCCTGCTCTGCCTCATCCCGGGCATCGGCATGATCATCGTCCTGTGCATCCTCGCCTTCGGAACCTGGCCCGCCGGCCAGAGGAACTGACCGCATTCAAGGCACGAAGGAAAAGGCCCCGGGAGCCAGATCCCGGGGCCTTTTCCTTCCGCAGGGTCCTACCCCCGATCCGGGATGGTCGCGGTCCCTTCCAGTGCCCAGAGCACCTCGAAGGGCCGCACCTCCTGCTCGATACCCTTGAGGGCGAAGCCCTCCAGCTGGCGGAGCCGATCTGTTCCCACCAGGTCCGCCGTGCGCGGGCCGACGACGATCTGGCCGGGCTTGGCCACGCTGCTCTCCAGGCGCGAAGCCAGGTTCACGGTGCTGCCCATCACCGTGTAGTCCATGCGCTTTTCGCAGCCGATGTCGCCCGCGAAGGCCTCGCCGCTGTTGATGCCGATGCGCATCTTCAGCTCGGGATAGCCTTCCGGCCGGGCGGCATTCAGGGCCTGCAGGATCTGCTGCATGGCCGTGGCGGCCTCCACGGCATGGCGTGCGTGGTCGGGATCGGGGCTGGGGGCGCCGAAGAAGGCCATGATGGCGTCGCCGATGTACTTGTCGAGGGTGCCGCCCCGGCTGAAGATCTGGTCGGTCATGGCCTCGAAGGTGCGGTTCAGGATGCCCGCCAGCACCAGGGGCTCCATGCCCTCGCTCATGCGTGTGAAGCCCGAAATGTCGGCGAAGAGCACGCTGATCTGGCAGCGCTGGGCCTGGAGCGCCGGCGCCTCCTTGTTCTGGCTGGACTTGAGGATCTGATCCACCACCGCCGGGCTGTGGTAGCGCTCCAGGCGCTGCCGGAACTTGGCCTCGCGCTCGCGCTGAATGCCCACGGCCGCGAAGTTGGCCATGGCGCTCAGCAGGTGCTCGTCCTCGCGCTTGAAGCCGCCCTTGCTGAGGCTGGTTTCCAGGTAGATCACACCGAAGGCCTGATCCTCCACGATGAGCGGGGCGCAGAGGGCCGAGGTGATGCCGTGGATCTTGATGCTCTCGCCGGCGCTGAACCGCGGATCCATGCGGGCATCCGTGGTGAGAATGGCCACGCGGTCCTTCATGGCGGTATGGGCGATGGTGCGGCTGATGGGATTGGCGTGCAGCCCCGGCTGCTCTTCCCAGACCAGCTCGGGCACCAGCTCGCCCCCAGCATCGGCCAGGAGGATGAAGCCCCGCTGGCAGGGGATCTGGGCCGTGACCAGGCCCATCACCGATTCCAGCAGCTCCGTGAGGCCGGCAGCCCGGAGCAGGGTGCCCGCCATGCTCGCCAGGCGCTGGAAGAGCGTCACGGCCTCGCCCGCCGGGTGCTGGCCGCTGGCCTGGGCCAGCATGGCCTCCAGGCTGGCGTGGGGCACGAGGATCGAACCGGAGGCATCGAAGGCCCGGTCTTCGAGCGAGATCCTCGAGATGCCCGCCTTGGGAGCGAGGGTCATGTCCAAGCCCGGTACCGGAGGTACGGCCGGGGCGCCCTCGGGCACCCACATCACCGTGGCCTCGCCGAGCAGCACCGTGTCCCCGGGATGCAGCGGCTCGGGCCCGGACAGCGTCACCCCGTTGAGGGAGGTGCCGTTCAGGGACTTCATGTCCATCACATGGGGCTGGCCGTCCTTCAGGAAGATGCGGGCGTGGACCCGGCTCACGGCATTGGCCTGGATGCGGATGGTGGCCTGGTCGCCCCGGCCGATGGTCACGCCGTCTTCCGTGAGCGTCACGGGGTATAAGGCGCCATCTACCTGGAGGGTGAGCTTCATGGGCATTCCGGAGGGGTGGTGAGTTTATCACGCGCTGCTGACGGTATCGGCAGGGCGCGGTATTCTATGAGGTTCCACCAGCAGGTGGTCGGAGGTCCGTTGACCAAAGTCGGTTTCATGTCCCTGGGCTGCCCCAAGAACCTGGTGGATTCGGAAGTCATGCTGGGCCACCTGCGGCTCAAGGGCTACCAGATCACCCCCGTGCTGGAGGAGGCCCAGGTGCTGGTGGTGAACACCTGCGGCTTCATCGACGCCGCCAAGCAGGAGAGCGTCGAGGCCATCCTCCAGGCCGCCTCCATGAAGAAGGAGGGGGCCTGCGAAAAGCTCATCGTGGCGGGCTGCCTGGTGGAGCGGTACCGCGACGAGCTCATGGCCGAGATGCCGGAGATCGACGCGTGCCTGGGCACCCGGGACATCGAGCAGATCGCCGAGGTGATCGGCGCTGGGGCCGCCTTCGAGCTGAACCCCAACCCCGACTACCTCTACACCGAGCAGAGTCCCCGGATGCTCACCACACCCAAGGCCAGCGCCTACCTGAAGATCAGCGAAGGCTGCGACCACGCCTGCGCCTTCTGCGTCATCCCCCAGCTCCGGGGCGGCCAGCGCAGCCGCAGTGTCGAGAGCGTAGTCGCCGAGGCCCGGAACCTCGTGGCCCAGGGCGTCCTCGAGATCAGCCTCGTGGGGCAAGACACCACGGACTACGGCCGTGACTTCGGCGATCCAGATGCCCTGGAGAAACTGGTGCGCGCCCTGGGCCAGGTGGAGGGTCTGCGCTGGTTCCGCATCCACTACGCCTACCCGAACCGCCTCACAGACGGCCTGCTCCACGCCATCGCCGAGACGCCGAACTGCGCCCGCTACCTGGACATGCCGCTGCAGCACGCGGACGCCGCCATCCTCAAGGCCATGGCCCGCGGCGGCAGCCGCGCCCAGTTCCTGAAGCTGCTCGAGAAGGTGCGCCGCATCGTGCCGGGCATCGCCATCCGGTCCAACTTCATCGTGGGCTTCCCCGGCGAGGACGACGCCGCCTTCGAGGAGCTGAAGTCCTTCGTGAAGGAGGCCCGCTTCGACCATGTGGGCGTCTTCACCTACAGCCCGGAGGAGGGGACTTCCGCCTTCGGCCTGGGCGATCCCATTCCCAAACGCACCAAGGAGTCCCGCAAGCGCCGCATTCTGGAGCTGCAGCAGAAGATCGCCCGGGAGAAGAACCAGGAGAAGGTGGGCCAGGTCATCGAAGTGCTTGTGGAAGGCGCCCACGAGGAGACCGACCTCCTGGTCAAGGGCCGCCACGCGGGCCAGGCCCCGGACATCGACGGCAATGTGCTGCTGGTGGACGGTGCGCCGAAGGTCAACACCATCCAGAAGGTGCGCATCGTGAAAGCCCACGCCTACGACCTCATCGGCGAGGTCGAGGAGGGCGGCCTGGAGGCCAGCACCGCCGCCTACGAAACCGCCTTCAAGGCGAGGCGCTCAGCCCGCTGATCCGCCCGCGGACCCGCGTTGATCCTAGGAAGGTGAGGCAGGCCAGGCCCCCGGCCCCGAGCATGACGATGAGGAGCCAGGTCGCGTGCCCGGCATCGAGGGCGGCGGCCGGACCCCACCGGCTCAACGCGAAGACGGCTCCGTTGTTGGTGGCATGTCCGACGAAGGCGGGCCACAGGGATCCTGTGCGGAGGACCAGCCAGCCGAGGAAGAGCCCGATGGCGAAGGTTCCCGGCAACTTGACCCAACTGCCGTGGAGCAGCGCGAACACGAGGGCCGTGAGCAGCAGGGCCCGCCGATCCCCGGCGAGTTCACGGATTCGCGCCAGGCCATACCCCCGGCACAGGACTTCCTCCGAGAGGGGCGCTCCGAGTACCAGGCCCAGCAGGCCGACCGAGGTCATGGGGTTGGGAAGGCTGGGCAAGCCGACGAGTCGATCCACGATCAGCGCCCAGCCCACCACCAGCGGAATGAAGGCCAGGACGCACAGGGCCGTCCAGGTCAGGACCCCCCAACTCACGGCAGCCAGGGGAAGCGCCCGCCGCCACTGCCCACCCCAGGCGGAGGTCGCCACCCAGAGAACCCCTGGCACCACTGAGAGCAGGGCCAGGAACCCCAGGAAGAGGCCCAAGTCGGGGTGCGTCTTCATGACGATGGTGGAGGCCAGTCCCAGGGGGAAGGTGAACAGGTAGTACCACGCGACGAGTCCCAGGGCCGCCCCCACGCCCGCGAAGGCCCGGTTGACGCGGTGGGCGTCCGGGGCAGGCACGGCGGGGCTGGGGGCTTCCATCATCGGGGGTCCAGGCGTGGGGTGGGATCACTTGAACATGGCGACGGAGGAAAAGCCAGGTCGTGCCTAAACGGACCTGCGAAAGTCCTCGTAGGCCCACCCGAGTCCTTCTTTGATTCGGGGATCCCTTCATGCGCGTTCCGGCCCTGACCCTTCTGTGCCTGCCCATCCTGGCCTCTCAGGCGCCCAACCCGCCCCGCCTCGCCATTCCCCGGCTGGCCCAGGCGCCCTCCATGGCCCGCGACGCGGATCTCTCCACCTGGAATGGGGCCCTGGTTCTCACCGAGTTCGGCATGATCATGCCGGACGACAAGGGCGAGAACCGCTGGCCCACCATCGTCCATGTGGGCTGGGGCCCCGATGCGCTCTATGTGGCCGTGGAGGCCAAGGACCCCGAACCCGGGAAGATCCACGCCGCCCGCCACATGCGCGACACCAACAACGGTGACTTCGACTTCGTGGGCGTGGACCTGGATCCCTCCGGCAAGGGCCAGAGCATCGCCCGCTTCTTCGTGACGCCCCTGGGCGGCCAGATCGACGAGATCATGACCGACAGCACCGGAGAGAACGCCTCCTACGACTGCCTCTGGGATTCCACCGGCGTGCTGACGCCGGACGGCTATGTCGTGAAGATGCGCATCCCCTACAGCAGCCTGCGCCGCCGCCCCGGCGACTGGGCCTTCCGCATCCTGCGCGTCATCCCCCGGGAGCGGCGCTACGGCATCTCCTGGCCCCGCATGAGCAAGGATGTGCAGTGCGACATCTGCCAGATGGCCCGGGTCTCCGGTGCCCCGGTGGACAAGCCCGGCTCCCCCTTCCTGCTCATCCCCTTCGCCACCTACGCCCGCACCCAGTCCCTGGAAACCGATCCGGCCGCGCGCCCGGAGTCCAAGACCCGCCTGGGCATGGATCTCCGCTACGCCACCACGGCCCTGACCTTCGAAGGCACCTACCGCCCCGACTTCGCCACGGCCGACGCGGATGTGGACCCGCTCCAGATCAACAGCCGCTTCAGGGTGTTCTACCCCGAGCGGCGGCCCTTCTTCCTGGAGGGCATGGACCTGCTCTCCCCACCCTCCGCCCAGCGGCAGTTCTTCAGCCGCTCCGTCCAGAGCCCCCTCTACGGCCTCAAGGTCTCGGGCCAAGACTCGCTGGCCAGCTGGACCGTGCTCCACGCCAAGGATGAGGATGGCGGCCTCATGCTGAGCGCCAACGGCGCCCGGGGCGTGGACGGGCTGCCCACCCGCGACACGGCGGCGGCGCTGCGCCTTCAGCTGGACGGCCGGGGTTCGGGCCTGTCCTTCCTCGGTACGGACAAGCGCCTGCAGGGCGGGCCGGATGCCGCTGGTGGACTGATCGGCGGTCAGAGCGGCGGCATCTACCTGGATCAGTACCTCGGCTCCGAATTCCATGTCATCGGCAGTGCCATGAGCGCCACCTCGCGCCTGCCCCAGGCAGACGGCAGCCTCCTCTCCCAGCGCGGGACCTCCACCTCGGCCGAACTGGACTGGAACACCCGCCACTGGTTCGCCTCGGCCGTCCACCAGACCACCAGCCCCGGTCTCGTGCTGGTCTCGGGGTTCACGGACCTCCGGGGCTACCGCCAGCAGACCGGGTCCTTCGGATGGCAAGGCACCTGGAACGGCGGACGGTTCTCCCAGGCGAACGCCAGCCTGCGTGGACGGCGCCTCACCTGGTGGGACGGCAATCCCTTCGACCGCGCCGTGGGCCTGAGTGCCTATGTGGAGACCGCCGACCGCTGGGCCTGGAGCGTGGACTGGGACATCGCGGGGCGCACCTGGGCCGATGACGAGGTGACCTCCAACGCCACCCGCAACATCAACATGGCCCTGAGCTGGAAGAAGTTCAGCTGGGCCCAGCTGCTGGCGAGGGTCGTCCAGGGGCGCACCATCGACCTGGCCACCGGCGCCCCGGCGCGCATCCACACCACCAGCTTCAGCTCCCGCGGCGCCGTCGGAGATGTCTGTTACGACCTGACGGCCCAGAAGACGGAGCTGACTCGCGAATCCGACGACCTGCGGCTCGTCCGGGCCCGGAAGCTGACCACCACGGCCACCTATCAGATGCCACGCTTCTTCTACCTGAAGGCCCAGGCCTTCGTGGTGCGGTACGACGGGTCGGAGATCGACGGCGTGGACAAGTTCCTCAAGGCCTTCCTGGGCTGGCAGCCCAATGCCTTCACCAACGCCTATGTGGGCTGGTCCGGCCAACGGCGTCGGGATCCCCTCGCCATCCTCCCCACCGAGCGGATGGTGGAGCGGGGGCTCTTCGCCAAGCTGGCCTGGGCCATGCAGTTCTGAATCAATGGGAAGGCTACACTGGTCGGATGCTGCAGTTCCGCAACCTGACCCGCGCCTATGAACTCGGCGGCGAGCGCGCCGGCGTGTTCGGCGTGACGCTGTCGGTGCCGAAAGGCTGCCTGGCCGTGCTGGCGGGCCCCAGCGGAAGCGGCAAGACCACCCTGCTCCAGCTGGCGGGCCTGCTGGATCAGCCCGACGAGGGCGCCGTCCTCCTGGACGGACAGGAGGTGTCCAGTCTGCCCGAGCGGGAGCGCTGCGATCTCCGCTTGCGACGACTGGGCTTCGTATTCCAGGCCTTCAACCTCGTGCCGGTGCTCTCCGCCCTGGAAAACGCGATGCTGCCCCTGCAGCTCCAGGGGATCGCCGAGACGGAGGCCCGCCGCCGCGCCGCCGCCGCCCTGGACCGCGTGGGACTCGCGGACCGTCTGCACCACCGCCCCGGCCAGTTGAGCGGCGGCCAGCAGCAGCGGGTCGCCATCGCCCGCGCTCTGGCCCCGGACCCGCTCCTGGTGCTGGCGGACGAACCCACCGCCAGCCTCGACCACGCCCATGGCGGGCCGCTCATGGACCTCATGGCCGACCTGGCCGCTGAACGGGGCGCGACCTTCCTCGTGGCCAGCCATGACCCTGCCGTCATCGCCCGCGCCCATCGGGTGTACCGCCTCGCTGACGGGCGGCTGGTGGAGGCGGCATGAAGAAAAAACGGGTCCTGCCTTCCCGTGGCCCTGGGGTGCGCCCGTGATCCTCGCGCGCCTGGCCCTCCGCAACCTGCTGCGCCAGCGGCGGCGCACAGCCCTCACGCTCATGGTGGTGGTGGCCGGCTTCCTCGCCCTGAGCCTGGCCGGAGGCTTCATGGCCCAGACCTTCCAGGGGCTGTCCGATGCCGCCATCCGCGGGGGCCTGGGCCACCTCCAGGTCATGCCCCCCGGCGCTCTGGAGGGCGACGAGGCCCAGAGCTTGGAGCGGGCCCTGCCCGAGGGGGAGGCACTGGCCCAGAAGCTGCGCCAGGATCCCGCCGTGGCCGAGGTGCTGCCCCGCATCCAGTTCATGGGCCTGCTGTCCAGCGGCGCGAAGAGCGTGGCCTTCCTCGGCACGGCCGTGGATCCCGTGCTGGAGCCGAAACACATGGCCTGCCTCGATTCGCTGAAGGATGGTGCAAAAGCCCCTGGCGGTGATGGTTCCCGGTGGCTCTCCGCCGATCCATCCGCCCGGGAAGTGGTCCTCGGCGCGGGCCTGGCGCGGGCCCTGGGCGCCTCGGTGGGCAGCGCGCTCACCCTGATGTCCACCACCCGCGACGGCGCGCTGAACGCCGTGGATGTGGAGGTCGTGGGCCTCCAGGATCTCGGGCTCCGCGAACTCAATGATCGCGTCCTCACCACGAGCCTGGGCACCGCGGGGCAGCTGTTGGACGCGGGCGCGGCCCGGTCGCGGTTGTCCGTCGTGCTCAAGCGGCCCCAGGACACCGCTGCCGAGCAGGAGCGGATCCAGGCCCTGCTGCCGGAAACCTCCGTGAAGCCCTGGTTCGAGCTGGCCTCCTTCTACCGGCAGGTGAAGCTGCTCTATTTCGCCATCTTCGGCTTCATGGGCCTGGTGCTGTTCCTGGTGGTGCTGCTGGCCACGGTCAACACCCTGCTGATGTCGGTCATGGAGCGGGTGCGCGAGTTCGGCGTCCTGCGGGCCATGGGCCTTCAGCCCGGACAGCTGCTGAAGCTGCTCCAGTGGGAGGGGGCCTTCCTCGGCTTCATGGGCAGCACCCTGGGCTTGGCGGCCACGCTGCTGCTGCGGGCGGGGCTCAACGCCCTCCACCTCCAGATGCCCGCCCCTCCCGGCACCAGCCACGGCTACGAGCTGAACATCCACTTCGTTCCCGGCGTCTACGCCATCGTGGCCCTGGGGCTGCAGGCGACCCTCCAGGTGAGTGCCCTGTTCCCGGGCCTCAAGGCCGCCCGGCTGCGCATCGTGGAGGCGCTGAGACATGTCTGAAATGCAGTCCTCAGTCCTCAGTCCTCAGTCCTCAGGAAGGAAGGCGCCGCGGGTCGCCTGGTGGCTGGCCACGGGGTTCGGCAGCGGGTATCTGAGGCCGGCCCCGGGCACCTGGGGCAGTCTGGCCGGGCTGGGGGCCTGGCTGCTGCTGGTGCTCAGCCTGCGCGGCCAGACTTGGGCGCCCTGGCTTCTGCTGGCGGCCCCCCTGGCCCTCTCATTGCTGGCTACCTGGGCGGCGGGATGCGTCGTGGCGGAGACGGGCCAGAAGGATCCCTCGTTCATCGTGATCGACGAGTGGGCGGGCCTCTGGTTCGCGCTCACGCCGCTGCTCTTCACGGTCACGATCCAGTCCCAGTCCCAGCCTTGGAGCCTGTGGGCCGCCCGACTGGTGACGCCCTTCCTGCTCTTCCGCCTCTTCGACATCTGGAAGCCCGGCCCCGTGGATTCCGCCCAGCGCCTGCCCCGGGGCTGGGGCGTGGTCATGGACGATGTGCTGGCGGGCCTGCTCGCCGCCCTCCTCACCTGGCCCCTGGATCAGTGGCTGAGCACCCAGTCGCTGCTTCACCCGGAGCTGTGGCGCTAACCTGCCTTTAAACCGCAGGGCGCCTGGGCTCCTCACGCGACATCAAGTCGCGTGAGTCGTGACGGCCCTAGCCTGCGGTTTCTTCCAGCAGCCGCTTCCAGACGGCCGGCTCGTTGAGGTGGCCCGTATCGTCGAAACGGCGGCTTTCGATGAGGTAGCGGTACCCCTGCTCCGTGAGGAACAGCTGGCGGTTGCGGGCGAATTCCTGCTCGGTGGTCTCGCTGCTGATGAGCGAATAGAAGTAGCTCACATTGCGCTCACCCTTGGGGCGCAGGATGCGGCCCAGGCGCTGGGCCTCCTCCTGGCGCGAGCCGAAGGTGCCGCTCACCTGGATGGCCACGGAGGCATCGGGCAGGTCGATGGCGAAGTTGGCCACCTTGCTCACGATGAGCACCCGCAGCTGGCCTTCGCGGAACTGCCGGAAAAGCACTTCGCGTTCCTTCTCGGGGGTCTGCCCCGTGAGCACCGGCGCCCCCAGGCGCTCGCCGATGATCCGGAGCTGCTCGAGATACTGGCCGATGACGAGGATGTTGTCCTTGGGGTGCCCCGCCAGCAGCTCGTCCATGACCGCCAGCTTCAGGCTGTTCTCCGAGGCGATGCGGAAGCGCTGGCGCTGGTCCGCCACGGCGTACTCCATGCGCTCGTCGGTCGGCAGGGGAACCCGGATTTCGAGGCAGTGGGCCGTGGCGATGAAGCCGTCCTTCTCCAGCATCTTCCAGGGTACATCCACCCGCTTGGGGCCGATGAGGCTGAAGACATCTTCTTCCTTGCCATCCTCGCGCACCAGGGTGGCCGTGAGGCCCAGACGCCGCTTGGCCTGGAGCTCCGCCACCGCGCGAAACACCGGCGCGGGCAGCATGTGCACTTCGTCGTAGATCACCAGGCCCCAGTTGGCGGCCTCGAAGAGCTTGAAGTGCTCGAAGGGTCCCGTCTTGCTCCGGCGGTAGGTGAGGATCTGGTAGGTGGCGATGGTGACCGGCTTGATCTCCTTGGTATCGCCCGTGTAGAGGCCCACCTGGTCTTCGGTGAGCGTGGTCTTGTCCAGCAGCTCCTGCTTCCACTGCTTCACGGCGGTGCCGTTCGTGGTGAGTACCAGGGTGTGCGTCTGCAGGCTGCCCATGCAGCCGATGCCGATGACCGTCTTGCCTGCGCCGCAGGGCAGCACCAGTACGCCCGCGCCGCCGTCGGGCCCTCCGCCTGCGTGGAAGACATCCACCGCGGCCTGCTGGTAGTGGCGCAGGCCGAAGGGCTTGCCATTCTGCTTGG
The DNA here is from genome assembly GCA_019449415.1 of Geothrix sp. GTDB lineage: Bacteria > Acidobacteriota > Holophagae > Holophagales > Holophagaceae > Geothrix > Geothrix oryzae. The sequence continues at coordinate 29,496 of JAGRPP010000021.1, read as the reverse complement.
TGATGGGCGACAGCTCGAAGGGCAGCGGATCGCCAGGCTTGTAGCCGGCCATGTCCTGGACGGGGTGGCCCAAACGGATGAGCTGCAGCTTCACCTCGCCGCGCATCCCCGTGTGGAGGAAGATGCCTTTCTCATCCGGATAGGGCTCCGCCAGCAGGCCGAACAGGGACTTCTGGTTCTCCAGTTCCCAGAAGAGGCCCCGGTCATCCATTTCCAGGGCCAGGCGATCCCCCTTGGCCACCAGGCGCAACTTGCCGTAGCGCGTGCCGTGATCCTCGATCTCCTGCAGCAGGTTCTGCGGCACCGGGTATTTGGACCAGGTGTTCAGGGTGTCGAGGATGTCCGCGCAGGCCACGCCCGAAGCCGAGGCGTTCCAGAGACTCAGGGGCGTGATGCGGTAGGTGTGGATGTGCTCGGGACTCTTCACCAGCTCGGCGAAGCGCGCCAGTTCGTCGCGCACCTGCTCGAAATCAGGGTGCGCCACCTCGAGCAGCAGGGTGCGATCGCTCTGGACGATCAGGGGATTGTCGGGTCGGAGGGCGATCACGGCGTCAGCAGGCTCAAACCTTTCAGCCTAGAAGCCTGGGCCGGAGGGGTCAATGAAGGGGTTGGGAAGGGGCCGGATTCCCCCGGCTTCCGAGGCGTTCATTAAGGAAAAGTCAGACGATCAGAAGCCCCCTCGAAGCGTATAGTTGGGGACCCCCCGAAGCCCTTCCCCGCCTCGCCGGGATTCTCATTTTTTGGAGCGCCCCATGGGCATGCCGATGACTCGAATCCTCACCTCTCTGGCCCTGGTGGTGGCCTGCGGCCTGGAGGCCCAGGCACCCACCAACCCGGTGCTCCGCCGCCGGTCGCTCCCGGCCCGGGTGGGGCCGGATGCCCTCAGCGGCCACGATCGCGCCGACCTCCGCCGCGACTGGGACCTCTACTGGTTCGGCGGCAAGCTCACGCCCGACTACATGGATTTCAAGAACCGCGCCGCCGCCGAGGAAATCCGGAAGTGGGGTCACCTCCTGCCCAAGGCCGGCACCGACCGCGCCCTGACGGCCATCCTGCCCACCCCCAGCGGCACGGGCGGCTTCTCCTGGACCAACCTCGGCCCCACCTCCAATCTCGTGGACGCGACCTGGAGCGGCATCGACAGCGGCCGCCCCGTGGCCGTCGTGCCCCACCCCACCACGGCGACCACGCTCTACCTCGCCACCAGCGGCGGCGGCGTCTTCAAATGCACCAACGCGGACCTGAACGCCGCGGGCGACTGGACCTGGACTGCCATCACCGATGACCTGCCCGCCAGCGGCTCCGGCGGCAATGTGTCCATCGGCGCCATGGCTATGAGCCCGACCGATGCCAATGTCCTGTATGTGGGCCTCGGTGACCCCTTCGACGCCGAAGGGCGCGGCTTCTACAAGACCCCCGATGGCGGCACCACCTGGACCGCCGCCACCGCCGGCCTGGGCAACGCCACCCGCTCGCATTCGATCCTCCCCCTGTCGGCCACGCGCATTCTCTGGGCCACCAACGATGGCCTGAAGATCTCCAACGATGGCGGCGCCACCTTTGCTCCGGCCGCCGGCGCCCCGGCCACGGGAGATGCCTGGTCCATCCAGAAGTTCACCGGCACCGATCTCGCGTGTTCCCTCCAGGGCACGGCCGGCCAGATCTACGCCTCCGCCGATGCCGGGGCCACCTGGACGCTGGCCACCATCACCGGCGTCACCTTCCCCATGGGCCGTATCACCCTGGCCGCCGGCGGGGATGGCACCACGGCCTACGGCATCGTGGAGGACACCACGGCCTCCAGCACCAAGGTGGCCCGAGGTGTGCTGAAGAGCACCGACAAGGGCCTCACCTGGACCTGGGTGGCCGCCCCCACCGCCATCGGCGGGCTCTTCCAGGGCACCGGACCGCAGATGACCAGCGATGGCGGCCAGGGCTGGTACAACCACGGCCTCGCCGTGGACCCCACGAACCCCCTGAGGATCGTGGTCGGCTCCAACCTGGCGCTCTACCGCAGCACGGACGGCGGAACCAGCTGGACCCAGCTCACGCACTGGTATGGCAATGGCCACCCCTACACCCACGCCGACAACCACGCCACGGCCTGGTCCAACGGCACCCTCTATGTGGCCAATGACGGCGGCCTGGCGATCCTGAGGGATCCCTGGCGCGCCACCGTGCCCACCGCCACGGATGACCTCTCGTTCATCGACAACCGGCGCAACAAGGGCCTCAGCACCCACATGGTCTACAACCTGGGCTCTACGACGGCCGCCACGCCGTCGAACGCCAAGTGGCGCGTCACCCTGGGCATGCAGGACAACGGCACGCGCGTCCGCCAGGGCAGCGGCTCGGCCCTGCAGACCAGCGGGGTCTTCGAAGACATGATCGGCGGGGACGGCTTCGGCACCCTGATCCACCCGGCCAACGGGGACCTGATGCTGGGGTCCATCTACTACACGCGCATCTACAAGAGTACGGACGGCGGGGCCACGCCCTTCACGGCCTCCTCCACGGGCATCAGCGAGTCGAACAACTCCAGCTCGGCCCCCTTCGCCCCCAAGATCGCGCTCGGACCCACGACCTCGCCAGATACCGTCTATACCTTCGTCAACAGCAAGGTCTACAAGAGCACGGACTTCGGCAGCAACTGGTCCGCCATGACCATGACCGGCTTCTCAGCTTCGGGCCGGACGCTCCGGAATGTGAACGGCTCCCGCAGCTCCAACGCCGTCGGGGCTGCCAGCAGCGGCGGCCATTTCTGGACCACCTACAACGATGGCGCCACCTGGACCGACTCCGGCGACATCACGGCCGGGAAGCTCAACACCAGCTACATCTGGTTCAACACCCAGAACGACCAGATCGTCTACGGCGCCACCGTCGCGCCGGACGCCACCGCCCACCACCTGTTCAAGAGCGTCAATGGCGGCGCCACCTGGGCCGCCATCGACGGAGCCGCCGGGGCCAGCAACGGCCTGCCCTTCGGCATCCCGGTCCATGTGGTCCAGAACCTCCCCGGCAGCCTCAACACCCTGTTCGCCGGGACGGATTTCGGCGTCTACCAGAGCACGGACGGCGGCACCACCTGGGCCCGCTACGGCAACAACCTGCCCATGGTCGCCGTGCGCGACCTCTACATCGCACCGGATGGCAGCTTCCTTCGCGCCGCGACTTACGGCCGTGGCGTGTGGGAGCTGCAGACGACCACGGCCAACCAGACCACCGTCACCCTCGACAAGACCTCGTTCAATTTGAACCCGTCGGCCACCACGACCTTCACGGCCACCGTGACCAATTTCACGGCGGACAACAAAGTGAACTGGACCGCGTCCAGCGGCGGGGCCGTGAGCCCGGCCCAGACCGCCAGCGGGAGCGCCACCACCTACACGGCCTCGGCCACGCCCGGGATCTACACCGTCACGGCCGCGAGCAACGAACTGGCCACCGCCACGGCGACCGCCACGGTCAATGTCTACACCCCGGCCGCCGTGACCGTGTCCGTGACGCCCGCGACGAAAACCCTTCCCACGGGCGGGACCTTCACCTTTGCCGCCGCCGTGGCGAATGCGCCGAGCCAGGCCGTCACCTGGACGGCCAGCGGGGGCGCCATCACTTCGGCGGGCGCCTACACCGCCCCCGCCACCGCCGGGACCTACACCATCACCGCCACCAGCGTCTGGCCCGGCACCACGACCGGCACGGCCACGGTGACCGTGACGACCATGGACCTGAACGGCGATGGGGTGGTGGACCTCCGCGATCTGCTCTTCTTCGCCAAGTACTACGGCAGCACCAATGCGGCCTGTGATTTCAACGGAGACGGAAAGGTCGATGACGCCGACCTCACCCTCCTGCTCGCCGGCCTGTGATGGAGATGACCATGACCCCGATGACCAAGCTCCTCTCCGGCTCCGCTGTCCTGGCGCTGGCCACCCTCCTGGGTTGCGGTGGCGGTGGCGGCGGTTCCTCCACGCCCGCGCCCGCGCCGCCCGCCACCGCCACGAGCCTCGCCTATGTCGATCCCGCCAGCGGCACCTACAAGCTGGTGAAGAACGCCTCCAGCTCCGGCTCGCACCTGGTTCTCGACCTCGTCGGCCCCAGCACCGGCACGGCCATGGGGGTCTCCATCACCCTCAGCACCGACGCCGCCAAGGCCACCTGGGTCGATGTCCCCGCCGGCGGCACCACGGCGGTGCTGATGCAGAACGGCACCCAGTTCACCCTCGGCAGCGGCACCCCCATCCAGAAGGCCAAGGCCACCAGCGGCGTGCTCCAGGCCACCATCGCCCAGAAGGATCCCACGGCCCCGGCCTCCCTCAACGGCCCGCTGCTCCGGGTGGCCCTCGATCTGAAATCCGGACTAGGCCTGGCCCAGGGCACGGCCATCACCCTCAGTGCCGATGCCGCCAAATGCCAGGTCCTGACCGACAAGGCCTCCAATCCCACGCCCATCACGGTCAGCGTGGGCACCCTCACGGCCCAGTAGGGGCTCCCCGTTCTCTCTGGCGCCCGGACCCCCCGGGCGCTTTTTTTGTGCGTGAGCGCTCCGGGGATTCGTGGGACACTGGACGATCGTCTGTACCCAGGTGCCCATGACGCTCACGCACTACCAGCTCCTTTCGAATTGCTCGGATGAGCAACTCAGGACCATCTGTGAACGCCGGCGCCTGCCCATTCCCATCCGGTGGGAGGATGGTGCCGAGGGCCGGGTGCGCCTGCTGAAGACCATGGTCTTCCACCTGGAGGACCACAAGCGGCTGTCGGACACCCTGGCGGATCTGGACAGCGGCTCGCTGGTCGCCCTCAAGCACCTCGCCAGCGAAGGCATCCTGCCGACGGCCGGTACCTTCGAGGCCCTGCGTGACCTCGGCCTCATCCTGCCCGACGGCGAGGGCTGGGGCGTGGCCGAGCGGGTGGCCGACGCCCTCGACGACTTCGACGACGGCGCCCTGAGCTTCCAGGTCCCGGCCGAGGTCAAGCTGCGGGCCGCCGAGCCCTTCCGCTTCTCCCTGGCCCTCACGAGCGTCCTGCTCCGCTGCGTCCCCGGCCTGCGCGTGTTGAAGGGGGGCCTCCCCGCCAAGAAGGAGCTCGGCCAGCTCATGCAGCGCAACGCCATGCTCCAGGAGGAGCAGGACGCCACGCTGCTCTTCACCCTGCTGCACCGGCTGGGCCTGCTCTGGAATCGCGATGGGCGCGTGGAGACGCTGCTCCCCGCCGTGACCAGTCATCCGCCGCGCTGGGTGGCCGAGCGGGCCTTCGCCAGCCTCCTCGAGCACGACCTCAAGGCCTGGGGCATGCCTCCCGCCGAGGATCGCCACTTCCTCATGCAACACCTGCTGGAGCGCCGGGGCCAGGTGCTCGCCGTCCAGCCCTTCCTCGCCTTCCTCAAGACCCTGCACCCCCTGGACGAGGAGCGCACGCGGTCAGTCTTCCTGCCCTTCCTCAGCCGCATGGGCATCATCCGGGGCGATGCGGACTTCGCACACCTCCAGCTCACGGAACACGGCGAGGCCCTGGCCCATGAGTACCTGTTGCGCGACCTCAAGGCCACCGCGGCCCACTGGCAGCCCTTGGCGCTGGATCAGCCCATGGTCCTGCAGCCCACCCTCGAGCTGCTGACCCCCCTGCTCCAGAACCCCCACCGCCTGCTCCAGCTCGCCCAGCTGGCCGATGTGGAGGCCCTCGACGCCATGGGCACCTTCCGCGTGAGCCACGCCACCCTGGTGCGGGCCCTCGACGCGGGCGTCCCCCTCGATGACCTGGGCCAGCGACTGGGCGCCTCCACGCAGACCCTGCCCCAACCCCTGCTCCAGCTGCTGGAAGACCTCTCCCGCCGCGTGGGCGAGGTGGAAGTACACCAAGGCGTGAGGCTCGTCCGGGCCCGCACCCCGCATCTGGCCGATGAACTGAAGCTGCGGCCCGAGCTGGCCCCGCTCAAGCTGGGCTCGCTCTCCGACACGGTGCTGGAGGTGCGCGGCGACGGCAATGCCCACGCCCTCCTCAAGCAGGCGGGCTTCATGCCCAAGCCCGGCCGCTTCCTGGCCCTGAGCCTGGATGCCGACGAGAAGCTCTACCTCTGGGCCCTGGCCGCCCTCGCCTTCGTCGACGAGAAGGGCATGAACCACCACCTGGAGCCGGTGCAGCAGATGGTGCGCTCGTCGCTCCAGCGTCTCCACGACGAGGACCCCTTCCTCTATCAGGAAGTCCAGCGCCGCATCCCCATGCTGCACCTGGGCGGCGAGGACCAGCTGGCGGAAGAGGTGCAGCGCATCCTCGAATACGCGGGCGGACACACCCTCATGGTGGAGCTCACCTACCTGCCTCCGGCGGCCCACCGCACCCAGCTTCGCCGCGTGTCCCCGCGCACCATCCAGGAGGATCACCTGCTGGCCTTCTGCCACCTCCACCAGGAGGAGATGGCCTTCCGGCTCACGCGCATCCAGGGCGTGAAGCTCCTGAACGAACGCGGCTGGACCCCCGCCAACCACAGCCAAGCAGGGTGAGGGCCGCGACACGCGGCCCCGTCATCCGACCTCTTAGCCCACCAGCTCCTTCATCCGCTTGTCGAGCACATCGGCCAGCTTCTCGACCACTTCCCGGTTTTCGTTCCGGTTGGTCTGGATCTCCTTTTCCAGCTTCCGCTCCGTCTGCAGGACGGACTTCTGGAGCTGGGAAAGCATGCCCTTCATGTCGTCGAGCTCGTTCATCAGGTTGTTCAGCCGGGGATCGGGCGGGCGGTTGTTGCTGAACACGCCCATCCCGGCCAACACCGTGGCGAGGGCCGAGAGGAGGAGGATGAGGAGAAGCAATGGATTGCTGGCCATGGGCACACCTTGCCCTTCAGGTTGCCAGGATCGTGCCGCTGCGGCGCGGGCTATTGCTGGGGCTTCTGCTTGACCCGCTGATAATCGTCACCCTGGAACTTCAGGGGCTTTTCCACGGGGATGACCAGGTAGGGATCCGCCTTCCGCCCTCCCCCCTTCTTTGAAGCCAGCTGAAGCTGTTGCTGGACTTCCTCCTTGGCCTGGCGCTCCTTGGCCAGATCCGAGGCGTGGGCGGCGGCCAGCCGGTCCAGTTCCTGGGACTGCTGCTGGGCCTGGACAGCGAGGCCGTCGGCCCGCTGCTTCTGCTGGAGGCCCCAGGTGCCCATGCCGGCCAGGGCGGCCAGGAGCGGCAAGGCGGCGGCGGCCAGGAGGCCCCAGGAGGGGCGCTTGCGCTCGGTGCGGCGACGGCGCAGGGCCTCGCGGCGAAGGTCATCCGCCAGGGCGGCCAATTCGGGACTGGGCCCCATGTTGGGATTGGCGCTGGGCACGGCGGAGGCGCTGGCGGCCACGGGGCCGAGGCCCAGCAGGTCGCGGAGCTCGGCCCGCAACTGAACATCCTCGGCAGGTTCGAATCGCCGAGCGGGGTCAGACCAGGACATGCACGCCTCCTGAGGGGTTGAGCTGATCTTTGAGTTGGGCCTTGGCCCGGTGAATGCGGGTCTTCACGGTGGCCTCGGGAATGTTGAGGATGTCCGCGATTTCCCGGATGGCGAGGCCCTCGACCACGAACAGCCACAGGGCTTCGCGGAAGGTGGGCGACAGCAGCCGCATCCGCTCCCGGACCTCCTGGTTCAGCACCAGATCGTCCGCGCCCCCGGCCAGGCCGGGCTCGGCGACGGATTCCAGGCTGAGGTTCTGGTTCTTCATGGGGCGGCGCTCGGTCAGGGACAGGGTTCGCACGGTGCCGTACAGGAAGGCGGTGGGATGCTCCACCCGCTCCTCCCGCTGCATGAGGATGACGAAGGCCTCCTGGGCGATGTCCTCCGGGAAGGTCGCCCCGTAACGCCGTGCATAGCTCACGAGCCTTGGATAAAGTTCGGCAAAGGCGGCGTGGAAGGCCTCCTGGGTGCCGAATGGGGTTTCTTGGGGGGACTGCTCCATGCACGGGCTCCGACGCTCTAGGATGCCCGATGCAGGGGGGAAGTTCCGGGCTAGGCTGGAAGCCATGGACGAGCCTCTCCGAGCCTGGCGGGACACCCTGGAGGATCTGGGGGTGATGGGACTCGTCCGCGAGCCCGTGGAACCCGCCCCGGCCCAGCCCCAGGCCGCGATGCCGTCCGCCGCGCCCCCCGCACGGTCGTTGCCGGCCCGCAGCACGGCCAGCCCCGAAGCCAAACGGGCGCCCAGGCCGGTCCCCCCCGCGCCCTCGGCCTACGCACCGCCGACCGATCCCATCGGCTGCCCGCCTCCCGAAGCCGTGGCCGCCGCCGACGATCTGACGGCCCTGCAGCAGGCCATCCAGGGCTGCCTGGCCTGCCCCCTGGGGCCCGGCCGCTTGAAGTTCGTCTTCGGCGAGGGCGATCCCCACGCCAGGCTCATGTTCGTAGGCGAGGGCCCGGGCCGCGACGAGGATCTGCAGGGCCGGCCCTTCGTGGGCAAGGCCGGCGAACTGCTGGACAAGATGATCGGGGCCATCGGCCTGAAACGCGAAGAGACCTACATCGCGAATGTCGTCAAGTGCCGCCCCCCGGACAACCGCACGCCCACGCCCGACGAGGCCCGCGCCTGCCTGGGCTACCTCCACCGGCAGATCGAGCTCGTCCGCCCCGCCGTCATCGTCACGCTGGGGGCCACGCCCCTGCGCGAGCTGGTGGGCATCAGCGAAGGCATCACCCGGGTGCGGGGCCAGTGGAAGCGCGTGCAGGTCGGGGGCCGGGAGATCCCCGTCATGCCCACCTTCCACCCCGCCTATGTGCTGCGCCAGTACACGCAGGATGTGCGCCGGGCCGTCTGGGCGGATCTCAAAGCGGCGAAGGAGTGGGTCGACCGTCCCACTGAAGACTGAGGCCGGGGACGGACCACAGATATCGTGCGGCGCATGCGCCGTACGATGAAGACTGCCGACTGTCATGTCATGCTAGGCCCAGCTTTCGAGGTCGGCCCATGCGTCTAGTGAATGTGTTCTTCTTCGTGCTCCTGGCCTTCGTGCTGTTCGTACTGGGCAACCTGTACCTGACCAACCACGACCTGCTGGTGCGGGAAGTCGTCATCTTCGGCGAGAGCATCAAGATCCAGAGCGTCATCCTCCTGGCCTTCCTCCTGGGCTTCCTGCTCAATGTCCTCTACACCGGCATCATGGAGCTGGTCCGGCTGGTGCGCGGCCTCAACGACTCGGCCGACAACCGCCTGGTGAAGCGCATCTCCGAGCGCATGCAGGATGCCCGCGACCTCGTGGCCCACGGCCTCCCGCGGGAAGCGAAGGAGATCCTCGAGAAGATCCTGGAACAGCGCAAGGAGCATGTGCCGGCGCGCATGCTGATGGGCGAGATCCTCATCAAGACCGGCAGTCCTGAGGAGGCTGTGAAGCTCTTCCAGGCCCTCTGCGAGGACGACCCCGAGCAGGTCGAGGCCCGCTATCAGCTGGCCGAGGCCCTGATGGCCGTGCGGAATCCCGACGCCTCCATCAGCGTCCTGAAGAAGCTGGCCGCGGATCATCCCAAGAAGGCCCTGCGGGCCTGGCGGCGCCTGAGGGCCCTCCACATGGACGCCCAGCGCTGGGATGAGGCCATGGAGGCCCACAAGAAGCTGCAGGCCTACTTCGCGGGCGAACTCTCCCAGGGCGAGAAGGCCCAGGGGGCAGCGCTGGCCTACCAGGTGGGCATGGCCAAGGTGGAGGCGGATCAGTTCAAGGATGCCGCCCAGGTCTTCCAGCAGGTCATCAAGGACGAGCCCGAATTCGTGCCCGCCTACCTGAGTCTGGGTCGCTGCATGATCCTGCAGGACCAGGAGGCCCAGGGTCTGGAGATCTGGATCGAGGGCTTCCGCAAGACCGGCGAAGGCACCTTCCTCCAGGACATCGAGGACTACTTCATCCAGGCCGGCCGCCCCGAAGATGGCCTGGCTCTTCTGCGCCGCGTGGCCGCCACCTCCAAGCACGCCACCACCGCCAAGTTCTTCCTGGGCAAGATGCTCTACCGCCTGGAGATCCTGGACGAGGCCCTGGATCTGTTCCAGGAGGTGCGCAGCCAGGTGGTCTACAGCCCGATCCTCTTCTTCTTCATGGCCAAGATCCACAGCCGCCGCGGCCGCCTGGACGCCGCCCTGAACGAATACCGTCAGCTGCTGCGGAACCTGGGCGTCCTCAAGCTGCGTTTCGAGTGCGCCGTCTGCGGCCACAAGACCCAGGACTACGCCGACCGCTGCGACAGCTGCGGCAGCTGGAACAGCAACCACTTCCTCTTCAAGGAGAGCGACCTGCCGGATGGTCCCATCCGCGGGGGGGAGAGCGGCAGTTGGATGGCGATGCTCTGAAGATGCTGCGCCGCGACGGCGCAGCGGATACAAAAAAGGCGCCATGGGCGCCTTTTTTGTAGTAATGACAAAGGTTAAAGAGTCACAAGTTCCCTACGCGATGGCCTGTCGAATATCGAACAGGAGGCGCTTCAGCTCCAGTTCCGAGAGCTGGAGGGCCACCTGCTGCTTCACTTCCTCCTTGCGGTAGAAGGCGATGCGCTTCACCACGATCTTGTTCTTGCCGATGCTGATCTCGTTGAACTGGATCTGGGTGTCGTCCTTGTAGGGCGGCAGGCTGCGGAGCTGGATGTACATCCCGCGCCGATCGTGATCCACGATTTCCAGGCGCTCCTTCAGGTAGTTCACCTGCTCGGACAGCTTTTCCGCCTTGGTCTTCAGCTTGGCGAAGCTCAGCTTCTTCGGGGCGTTGCGCTCCAGCACCATCTCGCCCAGCTGCACGCAGCCGTCCCCACGGCGCAGGAAGCCATCCAGGGTGCCGTCCAGTTCGAGGTCGGCCTGGTGGAAGGCCTCGAAGCCCTGGAATTCGCCCGGAAGGACCGAATCGTCGTAGCGCTTGGCTTTGCGGGACAGCTTCATGGGGTACCTCGAGGGAACGGACCACCTCAAGGAGCCAGAGCCGTGCCAGGAATTTTCTACCCCGGCAGGTTTAGCACATGCCTTGAATTGTCAGGACTTCCCCTAGGTTCTGCCGAGTCGGACCTGCCCAGAAGAGGGGGTGAAGGCCAAGGCCATGTCCACAAATGGACAAACGGGCCCCAGTCTGCTCAATTTTCGACAGCCTCCACCGCAGACCATCGTCGCCGGTAGATCATGCGTTCCAGGGCCCGACTGAAGGGGCTCCAGGCCCCTCCCCCCGTCTCGTCCCGCTGGGCGCGGAACATGACTTCCAGCTTGCCGTCCAGGTCATCCAGGTAGTGGACGAGCAGGGCTTCCGGCGTCTTGGGCAGCACGGGGGAGCCGAATTCCAGGCGGCCGTGGTGGCTGAGGACGATGTGCAGGATCTGCAGGCGCAGTTCCTCGGGGAATCCGGGGATCCGGCCCGCGGCGCGGCTGATCCACTCCGCCTCCATGGCGATGTGGCCCAGCAGGTTCCCCGCATCGGTGTAGCCGAAGCTCCGCTGGTAGCTGAGCTCGGCCGTCTTGCCCACATCGTGCAGCAGCACGCCCGCCAGGACGAGATCGCGGTTCAGGTCTCCGTAGTGCCCGCAGGCGCGCTCGGCCATGCCCGCCACGGACAAGGTGTGCTCCAGCAGGCCGCCCAGGCAGACATGGTGCATGGACTTGGCGGCCGGCGCCTGGGCGAAGGCGGCCCGCAGCTCCGCATCCGCCACGAAGAGGTCCGACAGCAGCCGGCCGATCCAGGGATCCTTCACCGAGGCGAGGAGCCCGTCGAGCTCCGCGAGCATCTCAGGCACGGGCCGGGCGCTGACGGGGAAGAACCGGGAAAAGTCGCCCACCTCCGCATCCGCCGCGAAGCGCACCTTGTCCAGCTTCAGCTGGAGCCGGCCGTTGTAGCTCGTCACCGAGCCCTTCACCCACAGGAACGCGTCGGCGCGGATAGCCTCCATGTCGCCCTCGATGGCGCGAACATCCCAGAGGAAGGCCTTCAGGTCGCCGGAGGCGTCCCCCAGCTTCAGCTCGAGGTACTCGCTGCCCTTGGCGCTGATCTTGTAGGCGGCTTCCTGGGCCAGGAGAAAGCCCAGGAAGGCATCGCCCTCCTTCAATTGCCGGATGCTCTGCTGATCGGACATCGGATCTCCATGTGCCTCATCAGCCTCGGCGGGTCGATGCGACAGCGGCTGTCAATGATTGCGCGGCGCCTTCGGGGGCGGGGCGAAGGGGTCCTCGTCGCCGTAACCCAGGTCCAACGGCAGGCGCTTGTCCTCCAGCACCTCGAAGAGCGACCACTGGTCGGCCTTCCGCACATTGCCTTCCGGCAGCGCCAGGACGCGCACCTTCAGCACGCGGTTGTAGAGCGGGAATTCCAGTTCGTCCTGCACCTTCAGCTCGTGGCTGGCCTTCCGGGGCGTGCCGTTCACCCGCACCATGCCCTCGTCGCAGAGCTGGTTGGCCAACTCGCGCCGCTTGATGAGCAGGCTCTTCTTGAGGAAGGCATCGAGTCGCAATGGATCAGCCTTTCAGAATCTGGTCCTTGGGCACCAGGTAGCGGATGTTCGCGCGCATCCTGAGCCCGGCCAGGTACTGTTCGATGGCGTTCTGGGCCTTGGGCTCCTGGAGCTTCTCCACGATCTTCTCGCGGACCTCGGCGAAGGCCTTCACGGGCGCATCCTCGAGGGCAACGAGCTGGATCAGGTAGAGGTCCTTGTCGGTCTCGATGGGCGCTGAGACCTGCTCGGGCTTGAGTTTGACCGCGGCGTCTTCGATGCTGGCGCGGAGGAAGCCCTTGTTCATCCAGCCCAGGTCCCCGCCCGTGGCCTTGCTGGGGCTGGTGGAGTTGGCGCGGGCCAGCTCCTCGAAGGACTTGCCCGCCTTCAGCTCTGCCTGGATGGATTCCAGCTTCTTGCGGGCCTCGGCCTGCTCCTCGGCCGTCGCGCCCTTGGCCAGCACCAGTTCGCGGATGCGGAACCGGCTGGGCAGGCGGTACTCGTCCTTGTGGTCCTCGTAGTAGGCCCGCAGCTCGTTGTCCTCCACGGCCACCTTGGAGAACACCTCGCGCTGCAGCACGAACTGCTGGGTGGCCTGCTGCTTCTGCCGCTTGGTGAACTCGGGGAGGCCGATGCCCAGGCTGCCCTTCAGGGCCCGCTCCAGATCCGCATCCGTGGCGAAGTTGTTCTCCTTCTTGATGCCATCGATGCTGGCCCGGACATAGTCGTCCGTGATGGGGGAGCCCAGCTCCGCACCCTTGTCCTCCAGCAGGAAGGCGTCCACGAGGCCCTGGAGGGTCTTCTCCCGGGCGTCCTTCAGCTTCTCGTCCAGCTCCTTCCCGGAGAACTGGCGGTAGAGGGCCGCGTGCTGCTGCTCCACGGCCTGGGTCAGGGAGCGGCGGGTGATGATGTGGTTGTTGACGATGACGAGGATCTCCTCGCGCACATCGGTGGCTGTCAGCGCCATCGGCGCCAGGAGGGCCGCTGCGAGCATCGGATTCAGCGCCTTCACTGGGCACCTCCCTTGGGGGTCTCGGCGGGCTTGGGGGCTTCCGCCGGCTTCGGCGCAGCCGGCGCGGGGGCCGCATCGGAGGGCGCGGGCTTGAGCAGCTCGAAGGGGATCTCCTTGCGGAGGCCATCCATCAGCTCGTTCCAGACCGTCACCTGCCGATCCCGCCGGGCGGCCTGGTCGGCGGCCGCCTTGGCCTCCTCTAAGGGCACCTGGCGGCTGGGCTTGCGCTCCTCCACCTTCACCAAGTGGTAGCCGAACTGGGTCTTCACGGGAGCGCCCACTTCGCCCAGGGGCTGGGTCCGGGCCGCAGTGCCGAACTCGGGCACCCAGGCCGAGGGATCGGCATCGGCATACAACCCGCCGTTCTCCTTGCTGCCGGGATCGTCGCTGTACTTCTTGGCCAGATCCTCGAACTTGGCGCCGCCCTTCAGCTCCTCCTGGATCTTGGCGATCCGGGCCTTGGCTTCGTCGTCCGTCAGCCCGGCCTCGGCCTTGGGATCCTGCTTCACGGAGACCAGGATGTGGCGGGCGCTGACCAGTTCGGGCTGCTTGAAGCGATCCTTGTGGCCCTCGTAGTAGGCCTTCACATCAGCCTCGGACACCGCCAGCTTCTTCTGGAGGCTGTCCCCTTCCTTGGCCAGGAATTCCCGGGCCATCAGGTCGTCCTTGGCGCGTTCGAGGGCCAGCTGGAAGCTCGGTGTCTTGTCCAGCCCGAGGCGCTTCGCCTTCACGGCCAGGAGCTTGCTCTCGGCCATCCGCTTGACGAACTCCTCCTTGCCGCCCTGGACCATGAGGACCTGCATCTGCTCCTGCTGGCCGAGGAGGGCGAAGGCCGACTGGAAATCAGCCTCGGTGATGGCGGCACCGCCCACGCGGGCCAGCACCACGGGCTTGTCCGCCGAGGTCGCCGGCGCGGACGCGGCCTTGGCCGCAGGCTTGGCCTTGGCCACGGCCTTCGTCGACTTGGGCAGGGGTTTCGGCGTGGCCTTGGCCGGCTCCTGGGCGACGACGCCGAGGGCGATCAGGGAGATCAGGGAGGCACGGAGCATGGGATTCCTTAGATGCCGGGAAGGCGCTAACGGCGCCGACCGCCGAGGAGGTTCATCAGGGCGATGAGGATGTTGTAGAGGCTCACGAACAGGGCCAGGGCGAAGCCCGCGGGATCGCCCAGATCGTCCGTGCGCAGCATGGCGGAGGTGTCCCAGAGCAGCTTCGCCGAGCAGGCGATGACCGCCACGCCGGAGATGATGAGGCTGAAGGTCTCCAGGTGGAAGATGGCCGCCGCCAAGCCGCCGAAGAACATCACGGCGATGCCGACGATGACGAAATTCCGCAGGAAGCTGAAGTCCTTCTTCGAGACGAAGGCCGTGACGGTCAGGGTCAGGAACACCACGCCGGTCAGGCCCAGGGCCCCGAAGACTGGCATGAAGCCCGCCCCCTGGGCGATCACCAGGGCCACGATGCCCGCAATGACGCCGGAGACGAAGGTGAAGAGGCCGTAGGCCAGGCGATTCAACGGTTTGCGGCGGCTCACCGACGAGGCGAACAGCAGCGTTCCGAACTGGATCCCGAAGAGCACCCAGCCCAGGAAACGACCCGCCACGGGCACGAGGGCCGTGGCCACCAGGGGGGCGCTGAAGGCGCCCAAGGCCGCCACCGCGAATCCGCCCATGAGCCAGAGGTAGACGCTTCGGACAAAATCGATGCGGGGCTGCACCCCGGCCGAAGTCCCCTGCCACGACTGCTGTTGATCCATGCCACGCTCCAAGGGGGACCCGCGATGGATCCCTCTCAGATCCTAACATTCCCCCACCCTTACCCTGCCCCGAAGGCCCCCGAGGTTCCGTGATCCCGCCCGCCTGGCAGCAACGCCTTCAGCAGCAGGCCGGACGCCGCCGGGCCCTGGGCCGGGACCGGGCCATCCAGCCCGCCGCCCAGTCCATCGCGGGGATCGATGTCTGTTCCAACGATTACCTGGGCCTTCGGCGGGACGCCCGCCTCGCCGAAGCCGCCGCCTCGGCGGCCCGGGCCTTCGGCACCGGCACCGGGGCCGCGCGTCTGCTGCGAGGGAACACGGCGTTGCACGATGAGCTGGAAGGCGCCCTGGCCCAGTGGAAGGGCACGGAGACCTGCCTGCTGTTCAACACCGGCTTCCAGGCCAATGCCACGCTCATCCCCGCCCTGGTGGGCGCCGGGGATGCCGTCTTCTCCGATGCCCTCAACCACGCTTCCCTGGTGGACGGCTGCCGGCTGGCCCGGGCCGGGGGGGCCCACCTGGGCATCTACCGGCACCTGGACCTGGCGGACCTCGAGCGGCAGATCACCGCCTGGCGGGCTGCAGCCTCCCCGGGCGCCCTGGCCCTGGTGGCCACGGACGCCCTCTTCAGCATGGATGGCGATGCCGCGAACCTGCCGCCCCTCGTGGAGCTCTGTGAGCGCCACGGCGCCCTGCTCCTCATCGACGAGGCCCACGCCACGGGCCTGCTCGGCAGCAGCGGCGCGGGGCTGGCGCAGCAGCAGGGCGTCCACGGCCGCGTGCCCCTGGTGATGGGCACCCTGGGCAAGGCCCTGGGCTCCTTCGGCGCGTTCATCTGCTGCGGGGAGCTGATGCGCGACCACCTGGTGAACACCGCCCGGGGGTTCATCTTCTCCACGGCCCTGCCCCCGCCCTCGGTCGGGGCGGCCCTAGTGGCGGTGCGGATCGCCCAAGCCGAATCCTGGCGCCGGGAGAAAGCTCTGGCCCTCGCAGACCGCCTGAGGTTGGGCCTGGACCAGCCCTCTCACCCCTCGGCCATCGTTCCGGTACCCGTCGGCCCCGATGCCGAGGCCGTGCGCCTCGCCGCGCTCCTCCAGGCCCGCGGCTTCGATGTGCGCGCCGTGAGGCCCCCCACCGTGCCCGAGGGGTCGGCCCGGCTGAGGCTCACCACCGGCGCACACCTGGAGGCGGCCCAAATCGAAGCCCTCCTGGCGGCCCTGCGGGAAGCCTTGAAAGTCTGATTCAGCCCTCCAGGGCCTTCTTCATGGCCTGCGCCAGGCTGGTGCTCTGGAAGGGCTTCTGGACGAAGGCCACCAGCCCCTTGCCCAGGAAATCCTGAATGGCCTCCTGCTCGTTGTAGCCGCTGGTGAGCACCACCCGGCAGCCCGGGTCAATGCGGCGCAGTTCCCGGAAGGTCTCGACCCCTCCCATGTGGGGCATGGTGAGGTCCAGGAGCACCGCCCGGATACCACCGGCGGCACTGCGGAACCGCTCCAGGCCCTCCATCCCATCCTTGGCCAGGATCACCTCGAAGCCCATGGAGCGGAGCAGCGCCTCGGCGACGGTGCGCACGCCGTCCTCGTCGTCCACGACCAGAACGGTCCCCGATCCGCGCCAGGCATCGACTTCCATTTCTTCCGGCTCGAAGGCCACAGCCCGGGTTCCAGCCGGGAAGATCACCTTGAAGGTGGTCCCCTTGCCGGGCTCACTGTAGACCCGGATACCGCCCTTGTGCCCCCGGATGATGCCCTGCATGGCCGACAGGCCGAGGCCCCGTCCCGTGAACTTCGTGGTGAAGAAGGGCTCAAAGATGCGCGCCTGGACCTCGGGCGTCATGCCCTGGCCGGTATCGGCGACCTCCAGCGTGAGGAAGGCGCCCGGGGCGATGTCCTGGCCGGGGAAGTTCCGCGTCAGGTCCGCTTCGGAGAAGACCTGGAGCCCTGTTCGGATGGAGACGATGCCTTCCGCGTCGCCAATGGCCTCGGAGGCATTGGTCACCAGGTTCATCACCACCTGCTGGATCTGGGAGGCCTCGGCCATGAGGGCCGGCAGGCCCGACTGAAGCTGGAAGCGGAGGCTCACCTTCTTGGAGATAGAAACCCCCAGCAGGTGCGACATCTCCTCCACGGCCTGGTTCAGATCCAGCGGAGCCACGACGAATCGTCCCTTGCCCGAATAGGCCAGCATCTGCCGCGTGAGGCTCGTCGCGCGGTGGACGGTCTTCTCCAGGTTCTCCAGGTAGAGCTGGGCGGGCGACAGGCGCGGGATGCACATCTGCGCCAGGTTGATGTTCCCGAGGATGGCCGTCAGCAAGTTGTTGAAGTCGTGGGCGATGCCACCCGCCAGCACGCCCAGGCTTTCGAGCTTCTGGCTCTGGAGCTGGGCCTGCTCCGCCCGTCGCCGCTCGGTGATGTCCGTGATCATGCCGAGCACGCTCACGACCCGGCCTTCATCGTCCATGACGGGATTGCCGGTGACGATGGTCCAGACTTCCGAGCCGTCCTTCCGCTTGAACCGGAAGTCGTGCTGGGCGCTGATGCCCTCCCGGCGCTGGGCCATGTTGCGCCGGGAAGCGGGCATGTCGTCCTCGAACTCGAAATCGGTCAGCGGCCGTCCGATCATCTCGGCCGGCGGGTACCCGAGCATCTCCGCCATGCGGCGATTGACGAAGGTGGTGTTCCCCTCGGGATCCAGCACCCACATGCCTTCGCCCATCACCTCCACCAGCTGCCGGAACCGCGCCTCGCTCTCCCGCAGGGCCCGGGCATCCTTCCGGTGGCTCTCCACCTCTTCCGCCAGCTCATGGGTGCGGGCTTCGACCTGGGCCCGGATCTGAGCCTGGCCGGCCAGCAGCGTCCGCACATAGCCCGCCAGGAGGAGGCTGAAGGCGAAGCCTCCGGCGAGGACGCCCCAGGCCCGCCAGCCGGCCACGAGGAGATAGTGCCCAGGCCCTGGCGTCACCACCACGGCCCAGCGCCGGCCCGCCAGTTCAAACTCGCGGGTGAGCCGGAGCGGGGAGGGTCTGGCCGCCCCTTCGGGAGGGAGCGGGGACGGCTCCGCGTGCAGGACGGATTCGGAGGGAGGGGCGCTGGCGTCCAGCAGCCGCAGCTCCACGCCGCGCGGCTCCAGGATGGCCAGGGACTTCTGCACCAGGTCGCCGGCCCGGAAGACGCCTTGCACCACACCGCGGGAGGCGCCCTGGGAACCGCGCACCGGGGCCATCACCAGGAGCCCGGACTGGTTGCCCTGCTCCTGGATGAGCCGGATCCGCCCGCTGGCGGAGAGCTCGCCCGTGCGCAGCGCCCGCTCCAGGGCCTGCTGCCGGGTGGCCAGCTGTTCGGCGGCAAAGCCCAGCGTCACCTCGTTGCCTTTGTAGGGGCTCACGAAGGCGACGCCGTGGAACCGGGCATCAGCCGGCAGGATGGTCTCCTGCCCCGCGGCGTCCCGGTCGAAGAACCGGAACCCGGGGTACTTGCGCCGGGCCTCCGCCTCAAGGGCGGCCCGGTTCCGCGGGCTCACTTCCGGCAGCCACTGGAGCGCCTGGATGTAGGGGTGCAGGGAGAGCATGAGCGAGGTGAAGGCGTCGAAGTCTTCCCGAGTCACCTGGTCGCTGGATTCGAAGTAGCTCCGGAGGACGAGGACATCCTCCAGCCCATGGCGGAACCCCTGGATCACGCTCTCGGCCCGGTCCCTGGCCGCGGCCTGGAATTCGGCTTCCACCTGCCGACGGCGGGCGTCCCGGGCGAGGATGAACCCCGCCAACGACAGGGCCACGCCAGCCAGCAGCACCATCAGCGCGCGCGATCGACCTGCAATGGGAGCCCGGGGCTCGGTCACGAATACCTCGGCGTGCGTTTCGGGGGGAGGTGGATCATCCTCGCAGGGTGTCTCCCCTTTTGGGAGTCCTGCGCCCTTTTTTCATCGGCCTTCCGGCCCGGAGCATGACCTGTGGGACAATAACAGGGGACCGCTGGGTCATCAGGAGGTGGGGCTTGAACCGGAACATCATGTTCGCCTTGGCGGGAGGACTCGTCGCGGGAGCCCTCGTGGGCTACTTCTTCGGTGCCAGCAGCCAGAGGGAGGCCGGCCCCGTGGTTGCCGCCCCCACCGCCGCCGCTCCGATCATGCCCGCCCCCTCCCTGGGTGGCGCCGTGGCCCCCGGAACCCCCGGAGGCATGCCGGGCGCCGTCCTGCCCAACGCCGAGACGCAGAACCGGATGGCCCGCCTGCAGGCCATGGTCGCCGCCGACCCGAAGAACCACGATGCCTGGGTGAGCCTGGGCAACGACTACTTCGACACCCACCAGCCGCAGAAATCCGTGGAAGCCTACGCCAAGGCCCTGGCCCTGAAGCCTGATGATCCCAATGTCCTCACCGACCAGGGCGTGATGTACCGTCAGCTGAACCAGTTCGACAAGGCCGTCGCCAACTTCCAGAAGGCCGCCAAGCTGGATCCCACCCATGTCCAGAGCCTCTTCAACCTGGGCGTGGTCTACGCCCACGACCTGCAGAAGCCCGACGAGGCCACCAAGGCCTGGAACAAGGTGCTGGTCCTCGCGCCGAACAGCGAGCAGGCCGCCCAGGCCCGCCAGCAGCTCAGCCAGCTGAAGAAGTAGCCCGGCCCCGCTCCCGGCGGCCGTCGGCCCTTCCTGCGATCCTGAAGCCATGCTCGATCTGGATTCCCTTCCCCACCCCCTGTGGGTTCTCGGCACCGGCACCGGGGTGGGGAAGACGCATGTCTCCACCCGCATCGCGCAGGCCTGGGCGGCCCGCGGCCCCGTCACCTACCGCAAGCCCTTCCAGACGGGCGTGGACGGGCCCGACCACCCCGACGCCGACGCCACCGCCGTGCGCGGTCCGGGCATCACCACCGAAGACCATGTGCAGCTGAAGGAACCCCTGTCCCCACTGGCCGCGGCCCAGCGCGAAGGCCGGGTCCTCGACCTCGACGCCGCTGCCCGGTGGTGCCTGCGCCCTGCTGAAGGCCGCGTGCTGCTGGAAGGCGTCGGTGGCCTCATGGTGCCCCTCGCCCCGAAGACCCACTTCCTCGGCTGGGCCACGGATCTGAAGGTGCCCTGCGTGCTGGTGGCCCTGGGCGGCCTCGGCACGCTGAACCATACGCTGTTGTCCGCCGAGGCCCTCATGCTCCGCGGCTGGCGCATCGAGGCCGTGCTGCTCAACCCCGGTGCGGATGGCACAGATCCCGCCGCGGCGGAGGAGAACGCCCGCCTCCTGCGAGGATTTCTTCCAATCCACATCCATGTCGTGAATTAAATAATCTGTCCCGCGCGAGCACCCGATGAGGGGCTCATGTCCGACGCCCTCTCGCGCCACGCGGTCCTGGCCTCGCTGCTGCTCGGGGCAGTGGGTTTTCTGGCCAACCTGCTGCGCGTCGAAATCTTCTTCAATGTCGACTTCATCTTCGGGTCGGCCTTCGTGATGTTCGCGATCCTCCATGCCGGCCTCGGCCCCGGCATGGCCGCCGCACTGATGGCGGGCAGCGCCACCTGGGTGCTCTGGAACCATCCCTGGGCCCTGGTGATCCTTGCCGCCGAAGCCGTTTGTGTCGGCTGGCTGGTCCGGCGCCGATCCTGGGACCTCCTGCTGGCGGACATCCTCTTCTGGACCGTCCTGGGCGCGCCGCTGGTCTGGGTGTTCTACCACTACCTGCTCCACACCTCGGTCCAGACCACCGGGCTGATCATCCTGAAGCAGGCCGTCAACGGGATCATCAACACCATCTTGGCCTACCTCATCCATGTGGCCTGGCGTGCTTGGACGCGGCCTGGGGCCGGGATCCGACCGGCCCTCCGCCCCGCGTTCTTCATCACCATGGTGGCCATGGTCGCCTTCCCGGCGCTGCTGTTCCTCGTGGTCTATGTCCGGCGCGGGATCCACCAAGAGGAACAGCTACTGGTCCGCCACAGCGCCGAGCTCGACCAGGTGGCCCGCCAGGCGCTGCGGGAGTGGATCGAAGACAAGCACCAGGGCGTGATCACCCTGGCCGCCCTGGCCGTCAAGCCAGACGCGCAACGCGGGCGCCTGCAGGAGGCAACGGAGATCATCCGCGCGGCCACCCCGGCCTTCCGGCGGGTGGGCGTGCTCGATGCCAGGGCGGATGTGATCGCCTACAGCCCCCTGAACGACGATGAGGGGCGCCCGGTGCTCGGCAGGAATTTCGCGGACCGCCCCTACCTCCCGGCCCTGCGGGCCTCGCTCCGTCCCCTGGTGGGCGATCTGGTCATGGGACGGATCGGCCGCACCCAGCCCATGCTGCCACTCCTGGCGCCCATCCTCCGGGAGGGCCGCTACGACGGCTACTGCATCGGGATCACCAACCTGGACCATGTCCGGGAGCTCCTGCAGACCCTCGCCGGCCAGAGCGGCGCCCAGCTCACCCTCCTGGACCGGAATCAGCGGGTCATCAGCAGCACCCGACAGGAGCTGGCGGTCATGTCTGAATTCCACCCGCCCATCGCGGAAACGAGGCTCCTGGGCGAAGGGGCCTGGCAATGGATCCCCAGGCTCAAGCCAGGGACCAGCCGCATGCAGCGCTGGAGGAGTTCCCTCCTCGTGCGGGAGGGGCTCATCACACCGCAGTTCCCCTGGAAGGTGCGGGTGGAACTGCCCCTGGTACCCATGCTCGATTCGCTCACGCGGATCAGCCTGTTCGGCCTGGGAACGCTGTATCTCCTGATTCTCGGCACCGCGGCCCTGGCCCAAACCCTCAGCCGGAGATTCACGGACTCCATCAGCAAGCTGGAAGCGGCCACCCGGGCCTTCCCCCTGCTCCTTCAGGCCGATGCCGGGACGCCGCTCGCCCTCCCGCCCAGCGGCATCGAGGAGATGCACCGGCTCAACGGCCATTTCCAGCAGATGGCCGACGCCCTGCGGTCCTCCTTCCATGAACTGAACGCCCTCAAGGACACCCTGGAAGAGCGCGTGGCGACCCGGACCCGGGAACTCCAGGAGGCCGTCGACACCATCAAGACCCTCCACGGGATCATCCCCATCTGCGCCTCGTGCAAGAAGATCCGGGATGACCATGGCTCCTGGAATCAGCTTGAGACCTACATTTCCAAGCACACGGACGCCGACTTCACCCACGGCATCTGCCCGGACTGTTCGAAACGCCTCTACCCTGGGCGGCGGCCCAAAAGCCCCGAGGGTCGAACCGGGCCGGCCTAGACTATCCGGATGCCGACGCCCCTGCCCCCCGACTGGTCCGACCGCCTGGCCTTCGACCGTGCCCACCTCTGGCACCCCTTCACGCAGATGAAGACCCACGAGGCGGATCCGCCGGTGCCGGTGGTGGGCGGCGAAGGCTGCGACCTGCTGCTGGCCAACGGCGAGCGCGTGCTGGACGGCATCTCCAGCTGGTGGACCTGCCTCCACGGCCACGGCCATCCCCGCCTGGTGAGCGCCCTGGAACGCCAGGCCGCCCGGATCGACCATGTCATGTTCGCCGGCTTCACCCACGAGCCCGCCCTGGAGCTGGTGGCGCGGCTGCGGCCCAAGTTGCCCGTCAACCTCACCCGGGCCTTCTTCTCCGACGATGGCAGCACGGCCGTGGAGGTCGCGCTGAAGATGGCCTTCCAGGCCCAGCTTCAGCGCGGCCAGCGGGGCCGTGACCGGTTCGGCGCCCTGCGGGGCGGCTACCACGGCGACACCTTGGGCGCCGTGGGCGTGGGCGAATTGGAAAACTTCATGACGGGCCTCTTCCGGCCCCTGCTGCTGGCCTGCGAGCGGCTGGAGGTGCCAGAAGATCCGCGCCGCGAGATCCAGCCCGACCTGACCGGCTGGCCGGAGCGGCTGGCCTCCGCCCGCCAGGCGGTCCACGCCTTCTTCGCCGCCCACGGCGACCGCCTCGCGGCCTTCATCGCCGAGCCCCTGATCCAGTGCGCCGGCGGCATGCGCATGTGGCCGCCGGAACTGCTGCAGGAACTGCGCGCTCAGTGCGACGGCCACGGCGTCTACCTCATCCTCGACGAGGTGGCCACGGGCTTCGGCCGCACAGGCACCTTCCTGGCCAGCGAGCAGGCCGGCGTGGCGCCCGACCTGCTCTGCCTCTCCAAGGGCCTCACGGGCGGAACGCTGCCCCTGTCCCTCACCTGGGCCACGGAGGAGATCTACGGCCATTTCTGGGGGGAGCCCGCCTCCGGCCGGGCCTTTCTCCACGGCCACAGCTACACGGGCAATGCCACGGCCTGTGCCGTCGCCTGCGCCAGCCTGGCCCTCTTCGACGAGGAACCCGTGCTGGCCCACGCCGCGGCCCTGCACGAGGCCATGCAAGCCGCGTTCACGGACCTCGCCACCCACCCGGCCGTGCGCCAGGCCCGTGTCCTCGGCACCATCGGCGCCTGCCGCCTGGTGGATCCCGCCACGGGCGAGGCTCACGCCTCCGACGACCGCTTCGGCTGGCAGCTGCATCGCCGGGCCCTGGACCACGGCCTGCTGGTGCGGCCCATCGGCGACTGTCTCTACCTGCTGCCGCCGCTGAACACCCCTCCGGCCCGCATCAGGGAAACTGCGGGGGCCCTGCTAGAGCTGCTCTAAGGCCTGAATACCAAGCATCGCAAAGAAGAACGCGAGGAAAAGGATCTTCAGAGCACGGGCACCGCTTCATAGCCCTCGCCCTTCGGCGTGAGGCGGACGAGTTGCGGCAGGTGGGCCCCCGCCAGAACCACTTGCCGGCGGGCCGCTTCGCGGAACAGCTCCAGGCGGACCTTCACGGCACGGTCGCCGTCCAGGTCGAAGGCGACGCCCACCTCCGGCCGCTGGAACTGCACGGTGCCGAAGTGGATGAGGTCGCCGATGCACCAGAGCTCCCGCCCCTCGGAGATGAAGGCGTAGGCGGTGTGGCCGCCCGTATGGCCGAAGGCGGGCATGGCGCGGAGGCCCGGGGCAAGCTCCTCGCCGTCCTTGAAGGGGCGGAAGGCCCCGGCTTTCTCGTAGACCCCAAAGAGGGCTTTCAGTTTCGGCGCCCGGTCCCGCAGGCGCTCGGGCAGGCGGGAGGGGTCCTCCGTCCAGAAGGCGTGCTCCCGGCGCGAAACCCTCAGCACCGCCCTGGGGAAGGCTCGCGTCCCGTCGGCCTTCAGCAGGCCGCCGATGTGGTCGAAGTGGTCGTGGGTGATGAGGATGAGATCGATGTCCGAGGGCGTCACGCCGGCGGCGGCGAGCTGTTCCGTCAGGTGGCCCGAATCCTCCTCGGGATCCTTGCCCATGCCCGTGTCCACCAGGACGGTCCGGTCGGGCATCCGCACGAGGTAGGCGTTCACGGGGGTGTCCGCGGCGTCCTGGCCGCCCAGCAGCCGCCACGCCTCCGCGGGATCGGTGCCCTTGAGGAGCGAGGCAGCGAGGGAGATTCGCCCGTCCTGCAACTTCCACACCTGCAGATGGCCCAGGCGCAGGGGCTCGAGGCGGGCAACGGTCGTCGGGGTGGAGGGCGTCATGGTGGTTCCCGGCAGCAGGAGACTCGTGGCAAGGAGGAGGGCGCGCATGATCCAAGTGTACTTCGTCCCATCCGCCGCGAATGACGATGCAAGTGTCGTGTTTTTCCGGCATTACACTGGGTCTTTGCGGAGAATCCGATGAAGCTGGTGACTTTCCTGCAGGCTGGAATCGAGAAGATCGGCGCCGTGATGCCGGAAGGCAGGCTCCTCGACTTCGCGGCCGCCGAGCCCCGCCTGGCCGTGGACATGCTGACTCTCATCCGGCGCCAGGACGAGCTGATGCCCCTGGCCCGGGCCCTCGCCGTGGCGCCGCCTCCCGCGGCCCTCCTCGATCCCGCCACCATCCGCCTGCTGGCGCCCCTGCCCCGCCCGGTCTCCATGCGCGACGGCTACGCCTTCCGCCAGCATGTGGCCACGGCGCGGCGCAACCGCGGGCTGGAGATGATCCCCGAGTTCGACCTCTTCCCCGTCACCTACTTCACCAACCACCTGGCCGTTACCGGTCCGGGCGAAGTGCTGGTGCAGGACCACCACCTCGCGCGCCTCGATTTCGAGCTGGAGGTCGCCATCGTCACGGGGCGGCCCCTGAAGAACGCCACCTTGGCGGAGGCCGATGACGCCATCTTCGGCTACATGGTGATGAACGACTGGAGCGCCCGCATGCTCCAGATGGAGGAGATGAAGCTCTCTCTCGGCCCCTGCAAGGGCAAGGACTTCGCCACCAGCCTGGGCCCCTGGCTGGTCACCAAGGACGAGCTGAAGCTCGAGCGGACGGGCCGCGGCGAGGTTCTCCACGCGGCCATGACCTGCACCGTGAATGGCCATCGTCTGTCCAATGGCAACGCCGACAGCATGAACTGGACCTTCGCCCAGATTCTGCAGCGCACCAGCTACGGCATCCAGATGCACCCCGGCGAGGTCATCGGCAGCGGCACCGTGGGAACGGGCTGCCTGCTGGAGCTGAACGGCTCCAAGGTCACCGACAACCTCTGGCTCAAGGCCGGTGACGAGGTGGTGCTCGAGATCGAGGGCCTGGGCCGCCTGGTGAATACCATCACCCATGTGCCCGAGCGGCTGGTGGACATGCCCGCGTCCCTGGTGGGCGGCACCCTCCCCGACCTCTATGCCGGGACGCCCTCCGGCGAGGCCGGGGACTGACTAGACTGGGGCATCCCCCATGCCTGGAGCACCCATGCGACGCCTTTTCGTCCTTCTCCTTGCGCTCGTGCTCGGATCGGCAGAAGCCTCTGCCCAGAAGGCACCCAGCCTGCGTTCCTATTTTGCGGATCCTTCGGCCGTGCGCGAAGGCGGCGTGAAGGTCATCTCCATCCAGACGCCCAAGGGCCCGTTCAAGGTCTGGACCAAGCGCTTCGGGAACAACCCCCGCATCAAGCTGCTGCTGCTGCACGGCGGTCCTGGTTCAACCCATGAGTACTTCGAATCCCTGGAAGGCTTCCTGCCGGCCGAGGGCATCGAGTTCATCTACTACGACCAGTTGGGCTCGGCCGGTTCAGACCAACCCAAGGATCACGACCTCTGGACCACGGAACGCTTCGTCGAGGAGGTTGAGCAGGTCCGCAGGGCCCTGGGCCTCGACCGTTCCAACTTCTACCTGCTGGGCCACTCCTGGGGCGGCATCCTCGCCGCGGAGTACGCGCTGAAGTACGGCGCGAACCTCAAGGGCCTGATCATCTCGAACATGATGATGAGCATCCCCGACTACAACCGCTATGCGGCCGAGGTGCTGGCCAAGGGCATGGACCCCGCGGTGGTGAAGGAGGTGAAGGACCTCGAGGCCAAGGGCCAGTATGAGAACCCGCGCTACATGGAGCTGCTAATCCCCCACTTCTACGCCAAGCACCTCTGCCGCCTGCCGGAGTGGCCCGATGCCTTCAAGCGGTCTTCGGCGCATGCCAACAACGACATCTATGTCCTCATGCAGGGTCCCAGCGAATTTGGCGCCTCGGGACGGTTGGAAAAGTGGGACCGCAAGGCCGACCTGCCCAGGCTCGGCATGCCCACCCTCGTCATCGGCGCCGCCCACGACACCATGGATCCCGCCCACATGAAGTGGGTGGCCAGCCAGGTCCAGCACGGCAGCTTCCTGCTCTGTCCGAACGGCAGCCACATGGCCATGTGGGACGATCAGCGCACCTACAACCTGGGCCTCATCCGGTTCCTCCAGGAGACCGATGCGGGCCGCAAGCAAGTGGTCTTCAGCACGCCATGAGCCATCGGACGATTCTCCCGTCAGACCTGAATCCCATCGAGACCAATGCGCTGCTCTGCAGCGGTGTGGCCCCCCGTCCCATCGCCCTGGCCAGCACAGCCTCGAAGGAGGGCATCCGCAACCTGTCGCCCTTCAGCTTCTTCAACGCCTTCGGCTCGAACCCTCCCACGGTGGCCTTCGCACCCAACCGCCGGGGCCGGGACGGCACCGTGAAGCACACCTACCTGAACGCCGTGGCCACGGGCGAGTTCGTCATCGCCGCCGTGAGCCACGCCATGCTCCACCAGATGAATGTGGCCAGCGCCGAGTGGCCCGATGGCGTGGACGAATTCCCCAAGAGTGGCCTCACACCCCTCCCCGCCCGCTTCGTGAAGTCCGCCCTCGTGGCCGAGAGCCCCTTCCAGATGGAGTGCCGCCTGCAGCAGGTGGTGGAACTCGGCAACGGACCTGGTTCCGGCCTCATGCTCATCGGCGAAGTGCTCGCCTTTCATGTGCGCGAAGACTGTTTCACGGGTGGCAACCTCCACCCCGACGCCCTGGATCTCATCGGCCGCAATGGCGGGGCGTTCTACACCCGCGCCAGCGGCGCCGCCCTCCTCCAGGTGCCCAAGCCCGCCGGGAAGCCCCTGGGCTACGACGGCCTGCCCGAAGTCCTGAAGCTGAGCCGCGTCCTCACCGCCAACGACCTCGGCCAGCTGGCCAACAGCCCCGGCCTGCCGGACCTCTCGGGCCTGGCGCAGCAGCCGGGGGATCCGATCGCACCCCTCGACCTTGAGCAGGCGATCCGCCAGGCCCTGGCCTCGGAAAACCTGGCCGAGGCCTGGCGCCTGGTGGGGCTGCGCCTGAAAGCCTGACGAGCGCTCACAGGAACGGTGCCCAGCCCGATTCCCCTTGCCGGAGACCAAAGCCCGGCAGTAGCGTGGCACTCACGCCCCACAGGAGCTTGCATGTCCGCTCACGCACGACTCGCCAGCCTGGCCTTCGCCCTCGGAACAGCTCTGGCGGCCCAGCCCGGGCCTTCGCCCTCGGCCGAAGTCCGCGCCTTCCTGAAGGTGGACGCGCCGGTGGTGGCCCTGCTGCATGCCCGCGTGGTGGACGGCACCGGCGCCCCTGCCCGCGAGGACCAGACCCTGATCCTCCGCGACGGCCGCATCGAGGCCATGGGCGCGGCCTCCACCGTGGCGACGCCCAAGGGCGCGCAGGTGCTGGATCTCACGGGCCACACGGTGCTGCCGGGCCTGGTGGGCATGCACAACCACCTGTTCTACACCCACTCCATCCACAGCGACGAGAAGGGCGCCGCCGTGCCGCCGGGACGGCTCTTCGCCGAGATCGCCCACTCGGCGCCGCGCCTCTACCTGGCCTGCGGCGTCACCACCATCCGCACCACGGGCAGTCTGGAGCCCTACACGGACCTCAACATCAAGCGGCAGATCGACGCGGGCCTCCTGCCCGGGCCAAAGATGGATGTGACGGGCCCCTACCTCGAAGGCCTCGAGCCCATGACGCCGCAGATGCATGGCCTGCGGAGCCCTGAGGAGGCCCGGCGCTTCGTGGACTTCTGGGCCGATGCAGGCGTCACCTCCTTCAAGGCCTACATGAACATCCACCGGGCCGATCTCGGCGCGGCCATCCTGGCCGCCCACGCCCGGGGCCTCAAGGTGACCGGGCACCTTGGCTCCGTGACCTGGCCGGAAGCCATGGCCCTGGGCATCGACAACTTCGAGCACGGCCCCGTCTACACGGACGCGGAGTTCGCGCCCGGCAAGACCCCAGACATCTGCCCACCGGTCGCAGCCTCCTGGGGCGCCTGGCTCAAGGCCGACCCGGAGGGAGCTGAGGTCCAGAAGCTCATCCGCGATCTGGTGGAAAAGAAGGTGGCCATCACCTCCACCCTGCCGGTCTTCGAGATGATGGTGCCCGGCCGGCCGCCGCTCCAGCCCCGCGTGCTGGCGGCCATGTCCGCCGAGTCCAAGGCCAGCTACCTGGCGGCCCGCGCCAAGGTCCGCGTGGTTCCCAACAGCACGCCCGAGCAGCTGCTCAAGAAGGAGATGGCCTTCGAGCGGGTCTTCGTGAAGGCGGGCGGCCTGCTGCTGGCGGGTCCCGACCCCACCGGCATGGGCGGCGTGCTGCCCGGATTTGGCGACCACCGGGAGCTGGAGCTGCTGGTGGAAGCCGGCTTCACGCCCGTGGAAGCCATCCGCATCTACACGGCGAATGGCGCCGCCTTCCTGGGCCGCCTCGACCGCATCGGCACCCTGGCACCGGGCAAGCAGGCGGACCTGGTGGTGGTGAAGGGCGATCCCACCACCCGGATCGAGGACATCGAGCAGGTGGTGACGGTCTTCAAGGACGGCCTCGGCTACGACTCCGCGAAACTCATCGAGTCCGTGCGGGGCCATGTGGGCATTCGCTAAGAGGTCGTAACAAAACCCTACGACACCGCGCGAGGGGCGCCGGGCGAGCGAGGCCAGGAAGGCGAGGTGAGCGTAGCGGGGACTACGCGATCCGAGCCTGACGCAGCATCGCGACGCCCGCCGCCCCTCGCCCGGAGGGATGGAGCCAGGCGGGCGCTCCGCGGCGTCACCGCCCTTGAACGATGTCCCGCATCGCCCTGCGGGCGCTTCCTTGCGGCGCATC
>JAGRPP010000020.1 GCA_019449415.1 Geothrix sp. | reverse complement strand
CGCACCTCCACTTTGCCGTCGAGCGCAAGCGCCGCGAGCTCGGGCCCCAGTGCCGGATAATCCAATCCCGCGCTGATGCTGGCGGTCTCCGCGGTGTGGCCATGCTCATCCTGCAGCAGCAGCGTCTTGCAGCCGTGCAGCACCCCCATGCGCCCGCCATCGAGCCGCGCGGCATGCTCGCCGAGGGCCTGGCCGTGGCCGCCGGCCTCCACGGCGATGCGGCGTAGGCCGTCGCCCAGGAAGGGCAAGAGCAGGCCCAGGCCGTTGCTGCCGCCACCCGCGCAGGCGAGGACGATCTCGGGGGGGCCACCAGACTGCTCCAGCACCTGGGCGCGGGCCTCCTCGCCGATGACAGTCTGGAAGGTGCGCACCATGGTCGGAAAGGGATGTGGCCCCAGGGCGGAACCGAGGATGTAGTGGGCCCGGTCGCAGCGGCCCGCCCATGCCCGCAGTGCCTCGTTGACGGCCTCCTTGAGGGTGCCCTGCCCCGCTTCCACGGGCTCGACCTTGGTGCCGAAGAGGCGCATGCGAGCCACATTGGGCGCCTGTCGGGCCATGTCCGTGACCCCCATGTAGACGGTGCAGGTCAGGCCCAGGCGCGCGCAGGCCGCGGCAGTCGCCACGCCGTGCTGGCCCGCGCCGGTCTCCGCGATGATTTCCGTTTTGCCCATGCGCCGGGCCAGCAGGGCCTGGGCGAGGGCGTTGTTGATCTTGTGGGCGCCGGTGTGGGTGAGGTCCTCCCGCTTGAGGTAGAGGGCCTTGAGCCCCAGCTTCGCCGCCAATCGTGGGGCGGGTGTGAGGGGCGTGGGCCGGCCCACGAAGTGCCGGAGTTCAGCCTTCAGCTCGGCCAGGAACGCGGGGTCAGCCCAAGCGGCGCAGAAGGCCGCTTCCAGATCAAGCAGCGGCTGCATGAGCGTTTCCGGGGCATAGCAGCCGCCAAGTTGTTGCGTGCCGGAGCGTGTGGGAAGCGCGAACGAATCAGTCATGGGTTTCCTTTCCTGCCGAAGCTGCCTGTCTCACGGCCGCCACGAACGCGGCCACCTTTGCTGGATCCTTCACGCCTGACGCGGCCTCCAGGCGGCTCGCCGCGTCGAAGCCGCGCAAGTGCGGACGAACTTCGAGGGGGAGCGCGGTGATCCGGTCCGCCAGGTTGATGCCATCCAGGCCACCCGCGAGCAGGAAAGGCCCGGGGGGTGGAAAGGCCATGGGATGGCTCTGCCCCGAGCCCCCCGCCATCCCGGTCTGGGCCGGGCTGGGTTCCCACAGGTAGAGGTCCGCGGGCACCACGGCTTGGCCCGGTTCATCCGCCCAGGGCAGCAGGACGAAGAGGCCTGCTGTTCGCAACCACGCGATACCCCGCTCGCGGTCCACCGCCGGCAGATAGGGCTGCACTCGCTGGAAACCGTGGCGCTGGGCTGTTTCGAGGACTGCCTCTCCACAGTCAGCCACCATCACCAGTACCGCGCGGTTTGCGAAGGCTTCCGCCACCGACAGGTCCGCGCAGTGCCGCGGGCTGAGTGGATGGGACACGAAACCCAGCAGATCTGCCCCCTGCGCTGCGGCGAAGGTCGCGTCTGCCGCGGTGGTGAGGCCACAAACCTTAGCCAGCAGGCTCATCGCGCCTCCTGGCGGAGGTCCGCGAAGACGCGCTCCAGGAAACCCTTGGGATCCGGGCTGCGCATGAGGGCCTCGCCGATGAGCACGGCCTCGAAGCCCGCCCACAGAGAGGTCTGGGCATCCTCGGGAGTGGCGAGGCCTGACTCGCGGATCAGCACCGCATCAGGAAAAGCCCGGCGCAGGGGAGCGGCCGTGGGTTCGCCCAGGGTGAAGGTGGAGAGGTCCCGGGCGTTGATGCCCACCATGCGGGCCTGGGCCTCCTGGGCGTGGG
>JAGRPP010000019.1 GCA_019449415.1 Geothrix sp. | reverse complement strand
GGGAGGACGGCCGCCTCATGACCGGTCCGCACCAGCTTCTCTGGACCGGCTTCCGCGGCCTGGATGCCCCGGAGGTGGAGCTTCCGTTCACACCGGGTGGCCTCATCCTCTTCGCCCGGAACCTGGATCCGGACCCTGAAGGCGGCCCCTCGCGTTGCCGGTCCCTGGTGGACGGCCTCCAGGCCCGCTTTGGCGGGGAACTGCCCCTGGCCGTGGCCCTGGACCAGGAGGGCGGCCCCGTGAGCCGCCTGCGGCCCTGGGTGGGCCCCACGCCGCCCCTCCGGCGGATCTGGACCCGCGGCGGCGCGGAGGGATGTGCCGCCTGGGGCCGACTCTGGGGCGAAGGTCTTGGCCTGCTCGGCTTCAACGTGGACTTCGCGCCAGTGGTCGACCTCTGGGACGGGCACCCGGAGGCCGGCATCGGCGACCGGGCCGCCAGCGCCGATCCCGCCGAGGTGGCTGCCGCGGCGGGGGCCTTCCTCCATGGGTTGGAATCCACCGGCGTCCGGGGCTGCCTGAAGCACTTCCCAGGCCTGGGCGGCACCACCCTCGACAGCCACCTGGGCCTGCCGGAACTCTCAGCCACCAGCCAGGTGGACCACAACGCCAAGGCCTTCATCCCCCTGGCCCACCCCGACCGGCTGGTGATGGTGGCCCACCTGCGCACGCCTGCCTCGGCCCCCCTGCCCGCCAGCCTGCACCGCGGTTCCGTCGTCTCGAATCCCTGGGGCATCCAGGGCCGGTTCCTGCCGGACGATCTGGAGATGGGCGGCTGCGCGAACTGGAACTGGGACGACCGGGTGCGGCTCACCTTGGAGGCTGGCCACCAGTGGCTGCTGGTCTGCCAGACGCCCGAGGGCTGGACCGCCTGCGCCGACGCCGCGGCCCGCCTGCCTGAATCCCTGTGGCGAGCCCCCCTCCAGGCGACCCGGGCCATGCGCCGAAACCTGGCCCGCGCCATCCCGTTCGATCCGCGGGCTTGGCAGACTTGGCGCGAGCGGCTGCAGCAAGCTGCCAACCGGGACACCTGATGGCCGGCCGGGTCCTCATCGTCGACGACAACGCCATGATCCGCAACGAGATCAAGGCAGCCCTGCTGCGGGATGGCGAATTCACGCACTTCCTGGAGGCGGCGGACGGTCTCACCGCCTTCAAGATCATCATGGAGACCCCCCCGGACCTGGTGCTCTGCGACCTGGTGATGCCAGGCTTCGACGGGCTGAAGTTCCTGGGCCTCAAAGCCAGCCGCAAGGACCTGGAGCAGATTCCGGTGATCATGCTCACTGCCGAGGACGACCTGGACCGCAAGGCTGAGATCCTGGAGCGGGGCGCCTCCGACTATGTCACCAAGCCCTTCCATGAGAAGGAACTGCTCGCCCGGGTGCGTATCCACACCAAGCTCAAGCGGCTCCAGGACGAATTGAGGGAGATGAACGTACGACTCGAAGCCCAGTCCGTCACCGACGCCCTCACGGGCCTGGCGAACCGGCGCCTCCTCATCTCCCGGCTGGACGAGGAGGTGCGGCGGGCACGACGCACCATGGTCCCCCTCGCTTTGGTGATGATCGACATTGATCACTTCAAGGCCGTGAACGACACCTACGGTCACCCCATGGGCGATGTGGTGTTGCGCAATATGGGCGCCATGCTGAACACCAGCCTGCGGGCCACGGATCTCGCCGCGCGCTACGGTGGCGAGGAGTTCACCCTGGTGCTTCCCTACACCGACGGCGTCGCGGCGATGAGAGTGGCGGAAAACCTGCGGCAGAAATTCGCCGGCATGGATCACCTCCTCGGCAACGCGACCCTCCGGAAGACCATCAGCCTGGGGGTGGCTGCCCGCGGAGGCAAAGCCCTGATGCCCGATGCCGAGGAACTCCTGAAGCGGGCCGACGAGGCCCTCTACCGCGCCAAACAGGGTGGGCGGAACCGCGTGGAGCGGGCGGAGTAGCTATCGGGCTATCAGCTGTCAGCCAATACAAAAAGAACGCGGCCCGGAGGGCCGCATCTTTTTACACTGACAGCTGACAGCCTACTTGGCAGCAGCGCGCAACGCCTCCACCTTGTCCGTCTTCTCCCAGCTGAACTCAGGGCGGCCGAAGTGGCCGTAGGCGGCGGTGGCGCGGTAGATGGGCCGGCGCAGGTCCAGGGCCTCGATCATGGCCTTGGGGGTGCAGCTGAAGACCTCGCGCACCGCGCGGACGATCGCCTCATCGGACACCTTGCCCGTGCCGAAGGTGTCCACGGCG
>JAGRPP010000002.1 GCA_019449415.1 Geothrix sp. | reverse complement strand
GTGGCGCGGTGGCCTACCTCGTGGAAGTTGGCCAGCTTCTTGGTGTCCAGGTGGAGGAGGTCGCCCGGGGCTTCATGCTCGTAACGGTTCGGCGGCTCCTTCTCCTGGAGATCCGAGGCCTGCGATATCCCGGCCTTCCTGAGCCAGAACCCCACGGTTGAGCGAGGCACGCCCAACTCCGAGGCGATCCGGACCGCCGCTTGGCCCCGCCGCCTTCGACCTACGGCCTCGACGACGAGGCCAAGCTCGTGGCTTCGCGCCAACCGGTGCGGCTGGCTGGAGCGGTCTCTGAGCCCCGCGGTGCCCTCAGCCTTGAATCGAGCCAGCCACATGTAGGCCCGGCGGGAGCTGAGACCAATCGAATTGGCCGCAGCCTTGACCGTCCACCCCTCATCCAGGACCCGACGGATCAATAAGGCTCGACTGGCAGGGCATGTCTTTGCTGAACTGTGGAGGTTCACCCGAGCACCTCTGAGAGCTGTTTGGTCGCACTTTCAGCTTCCCAGATCAGCTCGGGTGAACAACCTGATTGGCACTTACACCTAGATGTCGCCGGAACCAGGTCCCATGCCCCTCCTCACCAGCAAGGCCAACCCCCGTTTCAGGGCTCTCCTGACCCGCCTCAAGGCGGGTGGCTCCCGGCGCGAAGCCACCCTGCTGTTGGGTGAGAAGCTCATCGAGGCCTGGGCCGAGGCCCGGCAGACCCCCGCAGGAAGGCGGCTGCATCCGGCCCTCTGGCTGCGCCTCGAGCAGGCCGGACCCCACCCCCTGGAGGCCGCCCTGGGTGTGGAGACGCAGGTGCTGGGCGAAACCCTCATGCGGGAGCTGGCCGATGCGGGCAGTCCCCCGGACCACGCCCTGCTGATGGATCTGGGCCCCGAGCCCACGGGGCCGCTGGCACCCCGGGTCCTCGGCGCCTGGGGCATCCAGGACCCCGGCAACCTGGGAGCCCTCCTCCGCAGCGCCGCGGCCTTCGGCTTCCACGAGGTCCTGCTGGGGCCCGGCTGCGCCGACCCCTTCCACCCCAAGGCCCTGCGGGGCAGCATGGGCGCCGCTTTCCTCCTGCCCCTGCGCCGGGTGGAGACCCTGAATCCCGATCCAGGTCACTGGTACGCCCTGGATGGCGGCCCCGGCGCCGTGGCCCTGGGCGAAGCCGACCTGTCCGAGCCCCTGCGCCTCTGGGTCGGCAACGAGGGCCACGGTTGGCGGGGCGTGGCCCTGCCCGGGGGCGTCCAGCGCCTCGCCATTCCCATCCAGGGCGTGGAAAGCCTCAATGCCGCCGTGGCCGCCGGCATCGCCTGCTACGAAGTGGCCCGGAGGTCCAGGTGCTGAAGGCCCCCCCCCTGCTCCGCCCCCTCAGCGCCCTCATCCTCTCCGGGGTCTTCGTGCTGGCCTTCCGGTTCCCCGGCGCCCTCGGCGGCGGGCTGGAACCGGTCATGGCCCTGCTCTTCCCCCTGCTGCTGCTGGACGGACTATACAAAGGGCGCCACGCGGCCTGGACCTGGCTGACCCTGCTGGCTGGCCTCCTCCTCCTTTATCTGTGGGTGCCCCAGACCCTCGCCAGCAAGGGGGGGCTGCCCTTCGGGTTGGCCCTGCTGGGCACCGTGTTGCTGAGCCTTTGGGAAGCCACGGGGCTCTGGCTGGTGGCCGTGGGTTCCCGCACGGCGTTCCGGCGCCTCGGTCCCGGAGCCGCCGCCTGTGTCGCGGCTCTTCTTCTGCTGGGCTGGGAGACCTGGGGATTCCATGTCTATCCCTGGACCTGGGGGGCGGCCTTCGGCGCGCTGCCCTGGACTGCACGCGGCGCGGCCTTCCTGGGCGCCTCGGGCCTCTCTGCTCTGGCCTGGGGAGGGGGTGCCTGGGCGGCGGCCACCCTGACCGGAGGCGGCTCCCTCCGCCGGGCCATGGCCGGTCCGGGGCTGGCCATCGCCTTCTTCGCCCTGGCGGGTGGCGCCTGGTACCTGCTGCCTCGGGACTCGGCGCGGACCGTGGATGTGGCCATGATCCAGCCCAACTTCCCGCCCGGACAGCGCTGGCTGGGGATGGAAGCCGAGATGTGGCGGCGCAGCGACGCCCTCCTGAAGGCCCAGGGTTGGCCCAGGGCCGGCCGCCCCACCCTGCTGCTCTGGCCCGAAAGCGCCATCCTGGGCCGGGACGACCGCCGCCCTGATCCCCGGCTGGAACGGGAAGCGGCCTCCCGCGGCGTGGCCTGGCTCTTCGGCACAGAGGGCGGCCCCTACAACCTGGTGCGGGGCGAGGCGCCAGGTCGGCCCCCCTTCATCTTCGCCAAGACTGAACCCATGGCCTTCGGGGAGCGCACGCCGGGGCCCGAGGCCTTCCGGCGCTGGCTGGACCCCCGGCTGGGCTTCATCTCCCAGGAGGCCGGCCCCCTGACGCAGGACTGCGTCTTCGAGGTGCCCTCCCCCCAAGGCAATCTGCGCGTCCACCCCCTCATCTGCAGCGAGGCTCTGATGCCCGAGCGGGCCCGCCGCGGACTAGCCCTGGGCCGGGCCGACCTGCTGAGCAACCACACCAACGACGGCTGGTTCGACCGCAGCATCGCCACGGACCTGCACGCGGCCCAGATCCGCCTGCGGGCCCCCGAGTTGGGCGTGCCCCTGCTGCGCGCCACCCTCTCCGGCAAGTCGGGGCTCTTCCGCGAGGATGGCCGCTTCGAGCTGTGGGGCGAGCCCCTCAGCGAGGGCGCCTACGCACGGGAGCTCCAGTGGCGGCCCGTGCACACGCCCGCCCGGTCCCCCTGGCTGGCACCCGTCCTCATGGTCGGGCTGACCCTGGGAACCCTGCTGCTAGGATGGATGGCCCAACCCAGGAAGGCCTGATGGATCGCGATTTCCTCGTACCGGAGCCCTTGTCGACCGTCCACGGCACCGTGGCCTTCTTCGACGAGACCTGGAGCGTGGACCCCCGGGAACTTCAGATCTTCTTTCAGGCCGAAGAGGTCTACTGGACCGCGGACCGCACCATCGGGCAGTGGCGGCGGCTGCTGGCCTGCTCCCGGATGCTCACCGCCCGGCTGGTGCCGGAAGGGCACCGCGGGGGGCGGCTGGTGGGCGCCACCCGGCTCTGGTCTGATCACGCCTACGAAGCCAAGCTCTACGATGTGGTGACCGCCCGGGACCTGATGGGCCTCGGCATCGCCTCGGAGCTGGTCAAGTGGGCCCTGCGGCACCCCTGGGTGGGCGAGGTGCAGCGGTTCGTCCTGGAAACCCGCGACGCGGCCGACTTCTACCCCCGGTTCGGCTTCCGGATGGGCCAGGAGGTCGACAGCTACCACATGCGCGTGGGCCTTCTCGAACTCAGCCAGCGGGGGCTCCGATGACCGAAACGCTGCCCGGCCTGCCCGAGGCCGCCCTGCAACCCCTGATCCTCGCCAGCGGCAGCCCCCGGCGCCGGCACTGGCTGGAGGCCATGCGCATCCCCTTCGAGCTCCAGCCGCCCCAGGTGGACGAGACCCCCCTGCTGGACGAGGAGCCCGGCGACCTGGTGCTGCGCCTGGCGGAGCTGAAGGCCGAAGTCGTGGCCCGGCGCAACCCCGGCCGCTGGGTCATGGCCGCGGACACCACGGTGGCCGTGGATCACCACACCTTGAACAAGCCGGTGGATGTGGAGGACGCGGTGCGGATGCTGACCCTGATCCAGGGGCGAGCACATCAGGTCCACACCGGCTTCTGCCTCCAGAAGAACGACACCACCCACAGCTTCGTCGATACCGCCCAGGTCTTCTTCCGGCCCCTGACTGAAGCCCAGATCCGCTGGTATGTGGGCACCCGCGAGCCCATGGACAAGGCGGGGGCCTACGCCATCCAGGGGGTGGGGGCCCTCTTCATCGAGGCCGTGGAGGGCAGTTTTTCCACGGTGATGGGCCTGCCGGTGGAACGGATGGGGGCTCTCTTCTTCCACCTGGGCCTGCTCAAGCCGTGGATGGGGTTCCCCCAGGGTTCCTAGGGAACCTGGAGTTCCGGGGCCCCTTCCTGGAGGAAATCGCCCCCTCCGGACCGAGAAAGATAAACCACCCCAAAATCCCCTTAACGCTTGGAACTTCCTCAGAAAAAATGGGTAAACAATCGTGGTCGCGTGATCTATCATCGTGATCTGCGACACAAACTGCCGATCGTCGCTTCCAGGGGGACACCCTCCTGGTCTATGGGATTGTCGGGTTTTAGATTTGAACATCGCCAATTCCCTTTCGTGAGCCAGCACTTTCATGAGGTTGGGCATGCACCAGTTCGACCGAGCGTTCCGCTTCGTCCTGCCCGTCGCGGCGGTAGCGATCCTCGCCACCGTCCTCTCGGTGGGCTGGCTCACCCAGCCGGACCGGTTCGCCAAGGGCTACGCCCCCGAGCAGCCCATCCCCTTCTCGCATGAGCTCCACGCCGGCACCCTCAAGATGCAGTGCCAGTACTGCCACTCGGGCGTGGACAAGTCCCGTCATGCGGGCATTCCGAGCGTGGATCTCTGCATGGGCTGCCACAAGGTCACCCGGACCGACCGCCCCGCCATCCAGAAGCTGGCCAAGATCGCCGCGTCCGGCGAGCCCCTGCCCTGGCAGCGCGTCCACACCCTGCCCGACCATGTCTTCTTCGACCACCGCCCCCATGTGAACGCCGGCATCGCCTGCCAGAGCTGCCACGGCGAAGTGCAGACCATGAAGGTGATCACCCGGGAGATGGGCATGCGCATGGGCAACTGCCTGGCCTGCCACCGGGATCCCCACGCCGCGCTACCGCCGGGCTCGAAGATCACCAAGGGCGCCGAAAACTGCGCCGCCTGCCACCGCTAGGCCTGGAGGTCCGAACGATGGCCGACCTGAACCGCAAGCCGATCCTCGACCGCCTGACCGCCCTGGTGGCCGGCCCCTTCCTGATGGGGCGCGAGGCCCTGAGCCTGGCCTTCCTGCCAGACAAGGACGCCCCTCCGGAGACGCCGCCGAAGGCAGCCCTCCGCCCCATCCCCATCACGCCCCCTGAACACGCCATCAAGCGCCGCGGATGACCCGATGAAGACACGACTTCCCGAACACGGCCCCCTCGAGACCCCGCGCTTCTGGCGGACCCTCGAGGAACGCACCGAAACGCCGGAGGCCCAGGCGGCCGCCCATGACGAGTTCCTTCCGGGCGCCGGGCCCACCGGCTACGACGATGTCCACGGCCTGCCCGTCCAGAGCGGCTTCTCCCGCCGCGACTTCCTGGGCCTGGTCACCGCCAGCGCCGCCCTGGCCGCCACGGTGGCCTGCGACCGCAAGGGCCAGGGCACCGTGGTGCCCTACACCAAGCGCCCGGTGGAGGTGGTGCCCGGTGTGGCCAACTACTACGCCAGCGCCCACCAGGAAGGCCGCCGCGTCTATCCCGTGCTGGTGAAGACGCGCGAAGGCCGTCCCATCCACCTCACGGGCAACGACGAGCACCCCGGCGTGAAGGGCAAGACCAGCCCCCGCACCATGGCCGATGTGCTGCGCCTCTACGACCCCGATCGCCTCCGCACGCCCAAGGCCGAGGGCCGGGTCATCGGCTGGGCCGAGGCCGAGACCCGCCTGAACGAGGCGCTGAAGGCCGCCAAGGCCTCGGGCAAGCCCGTGCTCCTGGTGTCCGGCGCCGTGGCCTCGCCCACCCGCAAGGCCCTCCTGGCGGAGCTCAAGGCCGCCCTGCCCGTCCTGGAGCACCTGGCCTACGAACCCGCCGCCGGCGATGCCGCCGAGGAAGCCGCCAAGGCCAGCTTCGGGCAGCCCGTGGACCTCCAGCCCCGGCTGACGAAGGCCAAGGTCATCCTGTCCCTCGGGGCCGACTTCCTGAACGGCGAGGATCCCGAATCCCTGGCCGCCTGGGGTGCCCAGCGCCGCCTGAAGAGCGCCCAGGATCCCATCAACCGACTCTGGGTCCTGGAAGGCCCCCTCACGCTCACGGGCACCAACGCGGATGTGCGGGTTCCGGTTTCGCCTTCGCGGCTCGGCGCCGTGGCCTTCGCCCTGGCGAAGGAACTGAGCGCCAAGGGCTTGTCCCTGCCTGCCGGCGTGGACCTGTCCGGGATGTCCGCGGGTGCGCCCGCGGACATCCCAGCCGCCACCTGGGCCAGCCTGGTGAAGGATCTCCAGCACGCCGGGCGGAACGCCGTGGTCCTCTGCGGCGCCCAGATGCCCGTCGAGGTCCACCAGGCCGCCCACCTCCTGAACGCCCTGCTGGGTTCCGAGGCTCTCATCGTCAGTCCCGCCGAGCCGCTAGCCAGCGTGAAGGATCTCGAAGCCGCCGTGCAGGGCATGGCCGCGGGCCGCTACGCCGCCGCGATCTTCTGGGATGTGAATCCCGCCTTCACCTACCCCAAGGCCAGCGCCTGGAAGGAGGCCGTGGCCAAGGTGCCCTTCCGCGCCTGGATCGGCCAGGTGGAGGATGAGACCTCCGCCCAGTGCCAGGTGCTGCTGCCCGAGAACCACTGGCTGGAAAGCTGGGGCGACTTCAGCACCCCCGGCGCCGCGGTGCTCCAGCAGCCCACCATCGGCACGCTCTACGACACCCGCCAGGGTGAGGACATCCTCCTCGGCACCCTGAAGGCGCTCGGCGCCTCCGCACCGGACAGCTACCACGCCTACCTGCAGGCCCGCTGGCAGAAGACCCTGCCCCTCGGCACCTCCTTCGAGCAGGCCCTGCACGACGGCCTCGTGAAGACCGAATCGAAAGCCGGTTCGCCCGCCTTCAAGGGCGCTTCGGTCGCCGCCGCCGCCAAGCGCGCCGCGGATTCCAAGGCCGATGGCCTGGAACTGGTGCTCTTCCCCGGCTTCGCCACCCACGATGGCCGCCATGCCAACAACAGCTGGCTGCAGGAGACCCCCGATCCCATCACCAAGATGACCTGGGACAACCCCCTGGCCGTGTCCGTGCAGGACGCGCAGGCCCTGGGCATCCAGGAGGGCGACTTCGTCACCCTCGCCGTGGAGGGCACCACCCTGCGATTGCCCGCGGTCATCCAGCCCGGCCAGGCCAAGGGCGTGCTCGCCCTGGCGCTGGGCTACGGCCGCAGCACCGGCGGCGTGGCCAAGGGCGTGGGCGCCAATGCCTACCCGCTCGTGGGCCTCGATCCCGCCAGCGCCAATGTCCGCAAGGGCGCGCGCCTGGCCAAGGCCGGCGGGACGAAGGAGCTCTCCCGCACCCAGAGCCACCACCGCATGGAGGGCCGCGACATCGTCCGCTCCCTCACCATGGACGAGTTCGCGCACAACCCCCAGGGCCACCACCACATGCCCGAGCTGGTCTCGCTCTACGAGGACCAGAAGTTCCCCGATCACAAGTGGGGCATGGTCATCGACCTGGCCGCCTGCACGGGCTGCTCGGCCTGCGTGGTCGCCTGCCAGTCGGAGAACAATGTCCCGGTGGTGGGCCCCGAGCAGGTGGCCCGGGGCCGCGAGATGCACTGGATCCGCATCGACCGCTACTACGAGGGCGAGCTGGAGAACCCCAAGGTCGTGCACCAGCCGATGCTCTGCCAGCACTGCGACAACGCGCCCTGCGAGAATGTCTGCCCGGTGAACGCCACCAACCACAGCCCGGACGGGCTCAACCAGATGGCCTACAACCGCTGCGTGGGCACCCGCTACTGCGCCAACAACTGCCCCTACAAGGTGCGCCGCTTCAACTTCCTCGAGTACACCGCCTACAAGACCGAGCCCGAGACCCTGGCGTACAACCCCGAGGTCACGGTGCGCCCCCGTGGCGTCATGGAGAAGTGCTCCTTCTGCGTGCAGCGCATCAACGATGTGAAGATCCGCGCCAAGTGCGAGAGCCGCGCCATCCTCGACGGCGAGATCACCACGGCCTGCATGGCGGGCTGCCCCTCGGACGCCATCGTCTTCGGCGACCTGAAGGACCCCAAGAGCAAGGTCGCCCAGCTGGTGGCCGCCAGCCGCGCCTACCGCGTGCTGGAGGAAGTGGGCGCCAAGCCTGCCATCTCCTACCTGGCCGACCTGAAGAACCCCGCCAACAAGGCCACCGTGGGAGGTCCCCATGCGCACTGATGCCGCCATCCCGGCCGGCGACATCCCAGAGGGCCTGGTCGAACCGTCGCTTTATGTGGGCAAGGTCACGCCCGGCAGCCTTGACGACCAGGTGCTGGCCTTCCCTGAAACCAAGCCCCCCAGGAAGTGGTACTTCGCCCTGGCCGTCACCCTGACTGCCGCCCTCATCGGCGTGTTTTCCATCGGCTACACCTTCGTCACGGGCATCGGCGCCTGGGGCAACAGCAGCCCGGTGTTCTGGGCCTTCGACATCATCAACTTCGTGTTCTGGGTGGGCATCGGCCACGCCGGCACGCTGATCTCGGCCATCCTCTTCCTCTTCCGCAAGCGCTGGCGCAACGCCATCGCCCGCTTCGCCGAGGCGATGACGATCTTCGCGGTCATCTGCGCCGTGATCTTCCCCCTCATCCATGTGGGCCGGCCCTGGCTGGCCTACTGGCTCTTCCCCTACCCGAACCAGCGCGCCCTCTGGACCAACTTCCGGTCGCCGCTGCTGTGGGATGTCTTCGCGGTGAACACCTACTTCTCCGTGTCCCTGATGTTCTGGTACCTGGGCCTCATCCCCGACATCGCCTCCATGCGCGACCGGACCACCAGCAAGCTGCGGAAGGGCATCTACACCGTGCTGGCCATGGGCTGGCGCGGAGCCGCCTCCCACTGGCAGCACTACGAGAAGGCCTACCTGCTGCTGGCGGGTCTCGCCACGGGCCTGGTGCTGTCCGTGCACTCGGTGGTGAGCTTCGATTTCGCCACCTCCGTGGTGCCCGGTTGGCACATGACCATCTTCCCGCCCTACTTCGTGGCGGGCGCCATCTTCGCCGGCTTCGCCATGGTGGTGATGGTGCTGGTGGTGGTGCGCGAGACCATGGAGTTGAAGAACCTCATCACCATGCGGCACCTGGATGTGATGAACAAGGTGATCCTCTCCATGAGCTGCATCATGGGCTACAGCTACATGATGGAGGGCTTCACGGCCTGGTATTCCATGAACGAGTACCTTCACCACGGATTTATGAACATCATCACGGGCACCTACGGCTGGGCCGGCTGGGTGACCATCAGCTGCAACATCCTCATCCCCCAGATCCTCTGGTTCAAGAAGGCCCGGGCCAGCTACTTCTGGATGATCCTGGTGGCCACCGGCGTGACCATCGGCATGTGGTTCGAGCGCTTCGTGATCATCGTGATCTCGCTGCATCAGGACTACCTGCCGTCCGCCTGGCGCATCTACAAGCCCACCATGGTCGACTTCGGCATTCTCCTGGGCACCTTCGGGATCTTCTTCA
The DNA here is from genome assembly GCA_019449415.1 of Geothrix sp. Taxonomy (GTDB): domain Bacteria; phylum Acidobacteriota; class Holophagae; order Holophagales; family Holophagaceae; genus Geothrix; species Geothrix oryzae. Next base: position 10,044 of record JAGRPP010000002.1, on the reverse strand, counting down.
CCCTGGTCCTGCTCTTCGCCCGGGTGCTGCCGGTCATCGCCACCACCGAGGTGAAGGCGATCCTGCCGGGTGCGCAGCCCGAGCATGGAAGTGAGGGCCATTTTGCCGCAGGCGAAACCGGCACGGCGCAGCCCACGGATGGGCTGCGTGAACCTTCTCACCATGGAGACGACCACCATGTCTGAGACCTCCTACGCCGTCCTCGGCACTTTCGAGACGCCTGACGCCCTGATGCAGGCCATCCCCAAGGTGCGCGCCAGCAAGCTCGGCACCGTCGAGGCCTACACGCCCTACGCCATCCATGGCATCGAGGATGCCCTGGGCCTCCGCCGCTCGCCCCTGGGCGGCATGGTGCTGGTCATGGGGGTCCTGGGCGCCCTCACCGCCCTCGGGTTCCAGTACTGGATCAGCGCCATCGACTACCCGATCATCACCGGCGGCAAGGCTCCGGACTCCTGGGAGGCCTTCATCCCCATCATGTTCGAAGTGACGGTGCTCTTCGCCACCTTCACCGCGGGCCTGGGGATGCTGTTCCTCCTGAACAAGCTGCCCTTCTTCGGGCACCCGGTGCTGTCCTCCAAGTCCATCAAGAGCATCACCCGCGATCGCTATGTCCTGGCCCTGGAAGCCGAAAGCGAGGCCTTCGACAGCGCCGCCGCCGCCGCCGCCCTCCAGGCCGCCGGGGCCTCCGAGGTGGAGATCCTGCCGGCACCGGACCGGAGTCCCTTCCTCACCAGCGACTACATCCTGCGGGCGGCCGGGGGCATCTTCACCGCCTGCCTGGGCGCCGGACTCGTGATGTACTTCGCCATCAAGCTGTTCCCGGTGGTGGCCCCCATGAAATACATGCAGGACCAGCCCCGCCTGAACGCCCAGAAGGCCTCCAGCTTCTTCAAGGATGGCCATGGCATGCAGCGGCCGGTGGCCGGCACTGTGGCCCGGGGCCACCTGCCTACGGCCACCGGAACCCAGGAGGAAGCCGCCACCCTGGCGAACCCCCTGCCGCGCACCCGGGAAGTCTTCGCCGTGGGCCGCCAGGCCTACAAAAACCGTTGCGAGGTCTGCCACGGCTCCGTGGGCGACGGCGTGGGCAGCCTGACCGCCGCGTACGGCGGCAAGCCCGCCAACCTGCAGGCCCAGCAGTTCCGCGATTATCCCGACGGCAAGATCTACTGGGCCATCGTGAACGGAAAGAACGCCATGCCTTCGCACGCCGCGGACCTCAGCGAGTCCCAGCGCTGGGCCGTGGTGCATTATGTGCGGGCCCTGCAGCGCGCCCAGAACGCCAAGGACGAGGACCTGAAGGTGGCCATTCCATGAGCCAGAACCCCATGAGTCAGAACAACACCACCTCCAACCTGCTCTGGGGGGCCACGGCCCTCGGGGCCCTGGGCGTGGCCGGCGCCTACTTCGCCGCCGGTCCCGAACGATTCTGGGCCAACTGGATCCTCTGGTTCGTGCTCCTGTTCACCCTGGGCCTGGGTTCCCTCTTCATCGTGGCCCTGGAGCACCTGGTGAGCGCCAAGTGGAGCGTGCCCGTGCGCCGCATCCCCGAGCGCCTGGCCACCCTGCTGATCCCCGCGATCCCTGTGGGCCTCATCGCCCTGGCCGCCATCCCCGTTCTCTACCCCGGGGCCCGGCCCGAAGCCGCCCATCATCCCATCCTGGCCGGCAAGGCCTTCTGGCTGAGCCTCCCCTTCTTCTCCGTCCGCACCCTCATCGCCTTCGCCCTCGTGCTCCTGGGCCTGGCCGTGCTGGTGGGCGGCTCGCTGAAGCAGGACGCCTCCAAGGATCCGGCCTTCAATGTCCGCGCCCGCAAGTTCGCCCCGGCCTTCATGGCGATCTTCGCCCTGGTGATCACCCTGGTGGCCTTCGACTGGATCTCCGGTCTCACGCCCGAGTGGTACAGCGACATCTTCGGCGTCTATGTGTTCGCCGGGGCCTTCCTTAGCGGCCTGGCCGCCACGGCGCTAGCGGTCCTCTACCTCCAAGACCAGGGCCGGCTCGAGGGCGTGCGCGGCGACCACCTCTACAACCTGGGCGGCTTCCTCTTCGCCTTCACGGTGTTCTGGTCCTACATCGGCTTTGCCCAGTACATGCTCATGTGGTACGCCAACCTGCCGGATGAGGTCATCTACTACAAGATCCGCCTGGCCGGCGCCTGGCGCGCCATCACCATCTCCCTCGCCCTCCTGCATTTCGTGCTGCCCTTCTTCGCCCTGGTGACCCGCGATTCGAAGAAGGACCCCAAGCGTCTGCGCCGGGTGGCCCTGCTCATGCTCGGCGCCCATGTCCTGGACATCTACTGGCTCATCTTCCCCGTGCTCGGCGCCAAGCCGCACTTCTCCTGGCCCGAGCTCAGCTTCGCCCTCTTCTTCCTGGGCGGGATCCTCCTCTGGGTCCGCGGTGCCATGCAGAAGGGCGAGGACATGCCCGTTGGCGATCCCTTCCTGCGCGAGGGCCTGGAGTTCCGCCTATGAAGATCCACGATTACCTCTCCTCCGAGGAGCTGAAGCGCCTGGGCTCCGCCCTACTGGTGGTGATCTGCTTCATCTTCATCGCCGGCTTCTTCGCCTTCACCGTGCTGCCCGGCCTGCGCTACCAGGCCCACACCACGCCGGACGCGCCCATCCAGGCCGTGCAGGGCGAGACGGGCTGGCTGGATCCCACGGACTACCCCGCCACCGCCCGGCAGGTCATCCCGCCCATCGATCCGGCCACCGTGATGACGCCGAACCCCGCGCTCATGGCCCGCGGCAAGGCGGTCTACGCCCAGACCTGCGCCACCTGCCATGGCGTGGATGGCAAGGGCGATGGCCCCGGCGGCGCGGGGCTCACCCCCAAGCCCCGCAACTTCACCGTCAAGGCGGCCTGGAAGAACGGCACCCGCGTGGAAGATATCTACAAGACCTTGGAGGAGGGCATCAAGGGCAGCTCGATGGTCTCCTACGCCTACCTCTCCAAGAAGGACCGCATGGCCCTGGCCCATGTGGTGCAGTCGCTCGGAGCCTATGACCACGGCGTCAGCGACCCCAAGGCCATCGCCGCGCTGGAGAAGCTGTTCGCCAGCGCCGGCGAGGTGATCCCCAACCGCATCCCCGTGTCGCGGGCGGTGGACCTCCTCTGCCGCGAATACGAATCGGCCCGGGCCGAGGCCAAACCAGCCGCCCCGGTGCAGCGTTGAGGCCCGCCATGTCGAAGCTCCTGACCCGTTCCCCTTGGACCAGCCTGGTGCTGGCCGCGGCCCTCTTGGGCGGCCCCCTCCAGGCCCAGGCGCCAGCTCCAGCACCCGCATCGACACCGGCCGACCAGGCCACCCCCGCCTTCACGCCCCAGGAAGTGGGCGTGGACGAGAAGCTGGGGGCCACGATCCCCTTGGACCTCGTCCTGAAGGCGGAGGACGGCCAGCCCGTCACCCTCCGCTCTCTCATCGACAAGCCCACCATCCTCACCCTGAACTACTTCCGCTGCGCGGGCATCTGCACGCCCCAGCTCAGCGGCGTGGCCGAGGTGCTGAACCGCACCCAGGCTGAGCCTGGGAAGGACTTCCAGGTGCTCACCGTGAGCTTCGATGAGCGGGACGAACCCGAGATCGCGGCCCAGAAGCGCACCAACTACCTGGGTGAGATCACGCGCCCCTTCCCGCCCACGGCCTGGCGTTTCCTCACCGGCCCCGCCGCCACCACCAAGGCCCTGGCCGACGCGGTCGGCTTCAAGTTCAAGCGCGTGGGGGACGACTTCGTCCATGCCGGCGCCATCATCTTCATCAGCCCCAAGGGCAAGGTCACCCGCTACATGTATGGCACCACCTATGTGCCGGCCGATCTCCAGATGGCCGCCCAGGAGGCCGCCCGCGGCGAGGCCCAGCCCACCATCAACAAGTTCCTGAAGTTCTGTTTCAGCTATGACCCCGCAGGGCGCAAGTATGTCCTGAACACCACGACCATCGGCGCCACCGTCATCATCCTGGCGGCCCTGATCTTCGTGGCCACGCTCGTCCGCCGGGGGCGCAAGACCAAGTCAGAGGAGGGCGAATGAGCACCCACGCGTCCACGGCACAGCCCAGTTTCCTGGTGGACACGGGTGAGCGGAAGGGCCTCATGGCCTGGCTCACCACCACCGACCACAAGCGCATCGGCCTGCTCTACCTCTATTCGATGGTCAGCTTCTTCCTCGTGGGCATGGGCATCGGCTTCGTCATGCGCCTGGTGCAGCTGACCACCTTCCAGAAGCTCATCACCGCCCAGACCTACAACGCCCTGTTCACGCTCCACGGCGTGATCATGATCTTCCTGTTCGTGGTGCCGGGCCTGCCGGCGGTTTTCGGGAACTTCTTCCTGCCCATCCTCATCGGCGCCAAGGATGTGTCCTTCCCGCGCCTGAACCTGGCTTCCTGGTACTTCTACATGGCCGGGGCCATCCTCGCCGTGCTGGCCCTCTTCACTGGAGGCGGCGCCCCCGACACGGGCTGGACCTTCTACGCGCCCTTCAGCCTGAAGACCGGCACCAATGTAAGCCTCGCAGTCTTCGCCGCCTTCGTGCTGGGCTTCTCGTCCATGCTCACGGGCATCAACTTCATCACCACCATCCACCGCCTGCGCGCCCCCGGCATGAAGTGGTTCCGGATGCCGCTGATGTGCTGGGCGCTGTACTCCACGGCCTGGATCCAGCTCCTCGCCACCCCCATCGTGGCCATCACCCTGCTGCTGGTCATCCTCGAGCGCTTCTTCGGCATCGGCATCTTCGATCCCAGCAAGGGCGGCGATCCGCTGCTCTACCAGCACCTCTTCTGGATCTACTCGCACCCGGCCGTCTACATCATGATCCTGCCGGCCATGGGCGCCATCACCGAGATCATCCCCACCTTCGCCAAGCGCACCATCTTCGGCTACAAGGCCATCGCCTTCTCCAGCATGGCCATCGCCGGCGTGGGCAGCCTGGTCTGGGCCCACCACATGTTCACCAGCGGCATGAGCAGCGTGGCCACCATGGTCTTCTCGCTGCTCACCATGGTCGTGGCCGTCCCCAGCGCCATCAAGGTCTTCAACTGGGTGAGCACCCTCTACAAGGGCTCCATCGACTTCCAGCCCCCCCTCTTCTTCGCGCTCACCTTCATCTTCCTCTTCGCCATCGGCGGCCTTACCGGCGTCATGCAGGGGGCCCTGGCCATCAATGTGCACATCCACGACACCTACTTCATCGTGGGCCACTTCCACTATGTGATGTTCGGCGGCACCGGCTTCGCGTTCTTCGCCGCGCTGACCTACTGGTTCCCCAAGATGGTCGGACGGATGTATTCCAAGAAGGCCATCTATGCCTCCTGGTTCCCCATGTTCATCGGGTTCAACATGCTCTATTTCGGCATGCTGATCCTCGGCATGATGGGCATGCCCCGCCGCTACTATGTCCACCTGCCGCAGTTCCACACCATGCATGTGGTGGCCACCGTCGGCAGCTGGCTGCTGGTCCTAGGCCTCCTGATGTTCTTCGGGACGCTGCTCTACGCGCTCTTCCGGGGCCCCAAGGCCGAAGACAATCCCTGGGGCGGCGTGACCCTGGAATGGACCATCCCCAGCCCGCCGCCGCTTGAGAATTTCGAGACCATCCCCACCGTCACCCATGGCCCCTACCACTTCGAGCAGGAGACCAAATGAGTGAGCATGTCCACCGCGACGATTTTGGTGCCCGGCTTGGCATGTGGCTGTTCCTCGTCACCGAGATCATCCTCTTCGGCGGCCTTTTCATCGGCTATTCCTACATGCGCTACCGCTACCCGGCGGAGTTCCACCACGGCGGCTCGGAACTGAACGCCACGCTGGGCGTGATCAACACCCTGGTGCTGCTCACAAGCAGCCTCACGGTGGTGCTCGCCATCGTGGCCATCCAGCGCGCGGAGAAGAGGCGGGCCATGGCCTTCCTCGGCACCACCCTGGCCCTGGGCGCCACCTTCCTGGTGATCAAATCCTTCGAGTGGGGCGCCAAGTTCCACCATGGCCTCTACCCGAATTCCCCGCACCTGGCGACGCTGCCTCCGGGCGAACAGGTCTTCTTCGGCCTCTACTTCACGATGACCGGCCTGCACGGGCTGCATGTCATCGCCGGGCTCTCGGTTCTGGGCGTCATGCTGTGGTGGGTGGCCACGGACCGCATCCGCCCGGACCGCTATGTGCACCTGGAGAACAGCGGCCTCTACTGGCACCTCGTGGATGTGATCTGGATCTTCCTCCTCCCGCTGTTCTACCTCGCCGCGTAAGGGCACGACCATGAGCGAACACGCCGCACACACCGCCGACCACACCCAGGAGCATCCCGGCTACGGCACCTTCATCAAGGTCTGGGTGGCCCTGCTGATCCTCACGGGCTGCCTGGTGGGTGTCAGCCATCTGGGCCAGACCGCCGCCGTCTGGGGCCTGCTCACGCTGACGCCCCTCAAGGCCGGCCTGGTCTTCTACTTCTTCATGCACCTGAGATATGAAGGGCCGCTCTTCAAGATCGTCATCCTGGTGACCCTGGGCACCCTGCTGATCTTCTTCGCCCTGCTCTTCTCCGACGTCGCTTTCCGCTGAGGCTTCCCATGGATTGGATGAACCAAGCCGCCATTTCGGCCCAGAAGTCCGACGCGGTCTTCTTCTATGTATTCGGCCTCTCGGTGGCGTTCCTGATCTTCATCACGGCGCTGATGATCTACTTCGTGGTGCGCTACAGCAAGAAGCGCCATCCGAAGGCCGAGCAGATCGAAGGTCACCTCGGCCTCGAGATCCTGTGGACCACCATCCCCCTGGTGCTGTTCCTGTCGATCTTCTACTACGGCTGGACCAACTACGAATACATGAACCAGGCGCCCCGGGACGCCATGGCCGTGAAGGTCACCGCCCGCCAGTGGAGCTGGTCCTTCGAGTATCCCAACGGCAAGAAGAGCAAGGTGCTCTTCGCCCCCATCCACAAGCCCATGAAGATGGAGGTCCGCAGCGCCGATGTGGTGCACGGGTTCTTCGTCCCCTCGTTCCGCCTGAAGATCGACGCCGTGCCGGCCCGCACCAACACCACCTGGTTCCAGGCCACCAAGCTCGGCTCCTACGACATCGAGTGCACGGTCATCTGCGGTGTGGACCACAGCCTCATGCTGAGCAAGGTCATCGTGGTGCCCGAGGACGAGTTCAAGGCCTGGTACTTCGGCGGCGAGGATGCCCCCGAGCCGGGCAAGAGCATCCGCACCGCCGAGGCCCATCCCGACCTCAAGGACCTGCCCCCGGGCCTCGCCGTGCTGAGCGCCAAGGGCTGCCTCGCCTGCCACTCCGTGGATGGCAAGCCCAAGGTGGGTCCCACCCTCAAGGCCCTCTACGGCAAAGAGCAGGAGATCCTCGTCGCCGGGTCGTACAAGTCCATCACCGTGGATGAGGCCTACCTGCGCCGGGCCATCACCGATCCCATGGATCAGGTGGTGCGCGGCTATCCGCCCGCCATGCCCAAGACTCCGCTCACCGACCAGGAACTCACCGAGGTCGTGCGCTACATCAAGAGCCTGTGATGATCCGGGGGACCGGACTTGCGCCCTGCACCCCGGAGCCCTACACCCCCGTCCAGCCAGGTTGGGTTTTGAGTGAATCAGGAGCGATGATTTGAGCGTGGCCGCCCTTCCCCTGTCCAAGCCCAGCCCGGTCTCCACCCTCCTGGAGCTGACCAAGCTGCGCATTTCCGGGGCCTCCACCTTCACGGCCGCCGCCGGCTATGTGGCCTTCCTCCGGGGCGCGGATGCCGGGCTCATCACGACCCTGATCGGCATCCTGCTGCTCGCCATGGGCTCCAGCGCCCTCAACGAGGTGCAGGAATGGCGGCATGATGCGCGGATGCCCCGCACGGCCGGCCGGCCCATCCCCCACGGCGACATCTCCCCCGGCCGGGCCACCCTCGTGGCCGTGGTCCTCGCCGTGTCGGGCTTCCTGACCCTGCTGCTGGCCCACAACCTGGCCTCGGCGCTGCTGGGGGCCCTGGCCCTGGCCTGGTACAACGGGTTCTACACCCCCCTGAAGCGCATCAGCGCCTTTGCCGTGGTGCCGGGTTCGCTCATCGGCGCGCTGCCCCCCGCCATCGGCTGGACCGCCGCGGGTGGGAGCGTGGCGGATCCCTCCGTCCTGGCGCTGGCCTTTGTCTTCTTCATCTGGCAGGTGCCCCACTTCTGGCTGCTGGTGGGCCTCCATGCCGAGGGCTACGAGGGCGCCGGCTTCCCCACCCTGGTGACGGTCTTCGGCCGCCCCCGGCTGTCACGACTGACCTTCACCTGGATCTGCGGCACCGCCGCGGCCTGCGCTCTGCTGCCCGTCTTCCGGGTGCTGGTCTCGCGCCCCGCTGAGATCATGCTGGGCCTCGGCGCCCTCTGGCTCATCGTCGGCTCCCTCCCCCTCCTTCGCCCCGGCCAGGACGCCCCCCTCTACCGCCGCGTCTTCATGAACATCAACCTGTTCGCCCTCATCCTCACCGCGGCCGCGATCCTGGATCCGTACTTCGCACGCTAGGGCAGGATGGAGATCTTGCCCAACCCCAGGCCCTTGCCCCTTTTTATCTGACTAATCTCGACCTAAGCACTTCGGCACCCTAGACCCTTCTGGCCCAGAGAAAAAAGCTGATAGCATTTGCCGTCCGAGGAGCGTTGCGAGGCACTTCTACTGCCCCAGGCTTGGAGCCGACATGGAGTCGGGGGTATTAACGGCGCTCACTCAACAAACCAAATGGGTTTGAAGGGTGAACAGGAACCACATGAGCCTACTCGCCGTTGGAAGCGTCGCATTCGATGACTTGGCCACTCCTTTTGGCCGACGGGAGAACATTCTCGGCGGGTCTGCCAGTTATTTCTCCCTGAGCGCCAGCCATTTCCGGCCTGTCGAAGTCGTGGCTGTCGTGGGCCAGGACTTCGGACCCGAGCACTTCAAGGTCTTTGAAGGACGCCCCATCAACCTGGAGGGCCTCGTTCAGGTGGCCGGAGAGAGCTTCCGTTGGAAGGGCGCCTACGGCAACGACCTCAGTGAGGCCAAAACACTGGAGACCCATCTGAATGTGTTCGCCGGTTTTCGCCCGGTTCTCCCAGAGCGCAGCCGCACAGCCCCTTTTCTATTCCTGGGGAACATCGATCCGGCACTCCAATTGGATGTGGTGAAACAAATGGCCCGGCGCCCCCACTGGATCGCCCTGGACACCATGAATTTCTGGATCGAGGGTTCAAAGAACGCCTTGCTGGAAGTCTTGAAAGAAGTCGATATCTTGCTCGTGAATGAGTCCGAAGCACGCAGCCTAAGCGGTGAACATAATCTGGTGAAGGCATACCGGAAAATCAAAGAATTTGGGCCGCGAATCCTGGTCGTCAAGCGGGGCGAACACGGGGTTTCTCTATTCACGCCGGAAGGGTACTTCATGGCCTCCGCCTTCCCCTTGGAGGAAGTTCACGATCCTACGGGTGCCGGCGACACCTTCGCGGGGGGCTTTCTGGGCTACCTGGCCTCCACGAACGAGATCGACCTTCAGAATCTGAAGAAAGCCACACTCATGGGTACCGTGATGGCGAGCTTCACGGTTGAAGCCTTCGGTACCGCCCGACTCGAAACGGTCACGCCCGTTCACATCCAAGAGCGAATGCAGCATTTCTCAGACATGATTTTCGTGTCTGGCAACTGATAACCCTAACGGTCAAGCGGAGCCAAAACCATGAAGACTGGCCTGAACCTATTCACATCCGAAAGCGTCACCGAGGGGCATCCCGACAAGATGGCGGACCAGATCTCCGACGCTGTCCTCGATGCGGCCCTCACGGATGATCCCCGCAGCCGCGTGGCCTGCGAGACGCTGCTGACCACGGGGCTGGTGCTGGTGGCCGGTGAGATCACCACCGAGACCTACATCCCCGTGGCGGCCCTCGTGCGGGATGTGGTGAAGGACATCGGCTACGACCACCACATCAAGGGCTTCGACTACGCCACCTGCGCGGTGATGGTGACCATCGACCAGCAGAGCCCCGACATCGCCATGGGCGTGGACACCGGCGGCGCCGGCGAC
>JAGRPP010000018.1 GCA_019449415.1 Geothrix sp. | reverse complement strand
GAAGGCCTGGGTGTAGGCGAAGGCCGACCCGGCCAGGAAGCAGCCCGAGGTCACCACCACGAAGGGGATGACGAGGCGGCGCTCCTTGGGCATCAGACCGGGCCGGATGAAGGCCCAGAGCTGGTAGAAGAGGAGCGGCGCGGCGAGGAAGGCTGCGGCCCAGAGGGAGAGCCGCATCATGCTGAAGAAGGGCTCAGTGAGGTCCGTGAAGGCGAAGGGCTGGAGCTCGGCGGCGGCCTTGCCGGTCTGGCGGGCCATGGCGTCGAGGAAGGGCTTCTGGGCCCAAATCCAGAGCTTGAAGCGGAAGGCGTAGGTCGCCGCGAAGCACACGGCCACGATGAGGAGCGAGCGTACGATGCGCACCCGCAGCTCCTGCAGGTGCTCCCAGAAGCTCATCTTGTCGGGCGGCGCGGCCGGAAGCGGCATGGTCCTCTGGGTGAGATGAGGGGGAAAAGGGACCGGCCTCCCTGGGGAGGCCGGTCAATGAAGGGCCTTCAGGCCTACTTCTTGTCCTTGTCGGAGGTGACATCTTCCTTCACGGAATCCGTCAACTCCTTGCTGGCCTTCTTGAACTCCTGGATGCCCTTGCCGAGGCTCTTGCCCAGTTCCGGCAGGCGGGAGGGGCCGAAGAAGATCAGCAGGGCGATGCCGATCAGCAGGATTTCCATCATTCCGAGGTTGCCCATGGGTGCGCTCCGAGTCGGGTGGTGCGGTGTCAGGGTTTCAGATCGGCCAGGGATACATCGCCGGGAAGATCGAGTTCCATTCTAAGCAGAGCCTGCCCGTGGGTCTTGCCCTGGGCATCGGTTTTCACGCTTTCACTGCCGCCGCCGCCGAGCGAGTCGTGCAGGATAAAGTTGATGGCCTTGAGGTTAGGCACCTCGAAGCGTTCAATACTGCCCTTGCATATGATTGAAAAGTGATGCTTGACGCGCTCCGCCGTGAGCTCCCGCTGGAGGAGCCGGTAGCCGGCCTCCGTGTAGGCGATGACGCCCACATTGGAGCCGTCGCCCTTATCGCCGCTGCGGGCATGGGCGATGTCTTCGAGTCGGATGCGGGTCATTTCCCCTCCACGGCCCGGCGGCCCAGGGAGTGGTAGGTCCAGCGCTTGGCCTGCATGGCTTCGGGCCGGAACAGGTTGCGGCCATCAAAGATGCGGCGGGCCTTCAGGGCCTTGGCCACCGCCTCCAGGTCGGCCTCGCGGTATTCGGACCATTCCGTGGCGATGAGCAGGGCGTCGGCGCCTTCGCAGGCGGCCAGAGGCGATTCCGCGTAGCGCACCTTGTCGCCGATCTTCGCCTTCACGGCCTCCATGGCGGCGAAATCATGCACCACCACTTCGGCGCCCAGGTTCACCAGGCCATCGATGAGCTCCAGGGCCATGCTTTCGCGGATGTCGTCCGTGTTGGCCTTGAAGGCCAGGCCCCAGAGGGCGAAGCGCCGGTCTTTCAGCGGGGCGGGGACGCCGGCCTGCACGCCGAAGTGCGACTTCACCTTCTTCAGGAGCACCTGCTTCTGATGGCGGTTCGCTTCCACGGTGGCGGCCAGGGTCATGAGGGGGTGGCCCTGCTCGCGGCCCACCTTGAGCAGCGCCTGCAGGTCCTTGGGGAAGCAGGAACCGCCGAAGCCGGGGCCGGGGTTGAGGAAGGCGGGACCGATGCGGTGGTCCGCGCCGATGGCCGTCTTCACATGGTCCACATCCGCGCCCACGCACTCCGCCAGGTTGGCGATCTCGTTGATGAAGCTGATGCGCAGGGCCAGCATGGCGTTGGCGGCGTACTTGGTGAGCTCGGCGCTGGGGGGATCCATGCGGAACCACTTGCCGCCGCTGCGGTCCAGGAAGGACTGGTAGAGCCCCTTCATCACGGCCTCGGCATGATCCGAGCGACAGCCCACCACCACGCGGTCAGGCTCCAGGAAGTCGCCGATGGCAGAGCCTTCCCGCAGGAACTCGGGGTTGCTCACCACCTCGAAAGCGCGGTCAGTATGGGCGGCGATCTCGGCATGGACGCGGGCGGCGGTGCCCACGGGGACCGTGCTCTTGTCGACCACGATCAGCGGCTTGGCGTCCTTGGCGCGGAGGGCCATGGCATCGCCGATCTGGCCCGCCACGGCCAGCACATACTTCATGTCGGCGCTGCCGTCTTCGCTTTGCGGGGTGCCGACGCAGATGAAGGCGGCATCAGCCTCGCCGATGCCTGCCTTGAGGTCCGTGGTGAAGCGCAGGGCGCCGGAGGCCAGGTGCTTGGTGAGGAGCTCGTCCAGGCCCGGCTCGAAGATGGGCGATTCGCCCCGGGAGAGGGTGGCCACCTTGGCCGCGTCCACATCCACGCCGAGAATGCGGTGCCCCGCTTCGGCGAAGCAGGCCGCCGCCACCAGCCCCACATATCCCGACCCGATGACCAGCACCTGCATGATGTCCTCGCGCAAAGCATCCAGTGTAGCTTGCTATCATTCGGGGGAGGAGACAGCATGGCGATCCTGGCGGCACCCACGGGCAACGAGGTCAACCTGCTGGAGGTCATGCTGCATGCGGGGCCGGTTTCCAAGACGGTGCTGGCGATCCTCGCGACCTTTTCCCTCCTGAGCTGGGTGGTGATCATCCGCAAGGCCCTGCTCTACCGCCGCAGCCGAGCGGTGTCCGAGCAGTTCCGCGGGGCCTTCAAGCGCGCCACGGATTGGCGCGAGCTGAAGCAGCAGGTCGAGAAGTTCGCCCTCAGCCCCCTCGTGGGCCTGTTCGTGGCGGGCTACGGCGAGGTGACCTACCAGCTGCGCCAGGTGGGCGCGGATGGCCGCCCACAGCTCCGGAGCATGGAGGCCGTGGAGCGGAGCCTCCAGCGGGCCAGCGTGGTGGAGATGGGCCGTCTTGAGCGCTCCCTGGGAGGTCTGGCCACGGTGGCGGCCGTCAGCCCCTTCATCGGCCTCTTCGGCACGGTGTGGGGCATCATCGATGCCTTCCGCGGCATCGGCGCCACGGGCAACGCCAATCTGGCCACGGTGGCGCCTGGCATCTCCGAGGCCCTGGTGGCCACCGCCATCGGCCTGGTGGCGGCCATTCCCGCCCTCATGGCCTACAACTTCTTCCAGGGTCAGCTGAAGCAGTTCCAGACGGAGCTGGATGACTTTTCCCTCGAGTTCATCAGCCTTTCCGAGCGGAACTTCACCTGAGAGACCACCGGCTTCCGCTCTCCCTGGATTGGGAGGACTGGTTCCAGCTCTGCTGCCCACCCTATGACCAGCCCGAGGCCCTGGACCGCTTCGAGTGCCGGCTGCCGCTGGCCACGGAACGGTCGCTGGCCTTCTGTGCGGAGCTGGGCGCCACGGCCACCTGGTTCTGTCTGGGGGACCAGGCCGTACGCCATCCCGGCCTGCTGCGGCGCATCGTGGCGGAGGGCCACGCCATTGGTCTGCACGGGCTGACCCATCGGCGCGCTTTCGAGATGAGCCGCGCCGAGTGGCGGGCCTCAGTGCGCGACGGCAGAGCCCTGCTGGAAGATCTGTCGGGTCAGCCAGTGGTGGGCTACCGCGCCCCGGAGTGGAGTCTGCGGGGGGTGGCCGCAGACTGGTGGCAGGACCTGCCGGAGCTCGGCTTCCGGTACGACTCCAGCCGCGTGCCGCTCTCGGTCATCGGGAATCCTGCCTGGCCCCGGCGTCCCCACCACCTTCCCAACGGGGTGTGGGAGCTGCCGCCTCCCGTGCTCTGGTCGGGGCCGCCCCGGTCACCGCTCTGGGGCTGGGGGCCGCGGGTGCTGCCCTTCAGCCTCGTGCGCCGGGCCCTGGAGACTCTGGCCGCCGAGGATGCGGGCACGCCCCTGGTGCTGCACCCCTGGGAGCTGGACGAGGGCCAGCCCGACCTACCCGGCGCCTCATTCGGCCACCGGTTCGCGCACAGCGCCGGCCTGCGGGGTCACGCAGCGCATCTGCGGGACCTGCTCGCGGGGTTCGGCCTCACGACCCTCGAAGCCTGGGTGGAGGCCCGATGAAGGACGCGCCGATCGTCCTCCTCGCGCCCTCCGAAGACAAAGCCCCCGGAGGGATTCAGGGGCGCCTCGCGGAAACGCCCGCCCAGCGGTGGGTGCGGGAACGGCTGGTGGCGCTGGCGAAAAAGAACGATCCCGAGGTCCTGAGGAGGGTCTTCGATGTCAAGGAGCTCGCCTTGGCCAAGGCCCGTGCGGAGGCCCTGGCCCTGGCGGGCGCCGTTCCCGTGCTGCCGGCGCTGGCTCGCTACACGGGCGTCGCCTTTCAGGCGCTCGACGCGGCCACCCTGCCGCCGGAGACCTGGGCCCAGGTGTTCGTCCTGTCCAACCTGCGGGGCCTGGTGCGCGGCGACGAGCCCGTGCCGCCCTACAAGCTCAAGGCCGGCGCCATTCCCGGCCTGAGGGCCCACTGGCGAGAGGCCCTCCCGGCCCAGCTGGCGACGATCCCCGCCGGGCCCCTGTGGGAGTTGCTGCCCGGCGATGGGGCCGACCTGCTCAAAGGCTGGGCGCGGCCCCGGCACACCGTGGAGATCTTCGACGCCCGCGGCAGGGCCATCAGCCACTTCTCGAAGAAGTACCGGGGCCTGGTGGCGCGATGGATCCTCGCGCACCGGCAGGGCGACCCGCGCAAGGTGCTGAAGGGACGCATTCCCGGCTGTCAGTGGGCCGGGGTGGACGAGAATGATCGGGGCGGCCTGGCCCTCCGGCTGGTGGTGGAATCATGAGCGACGCCTGCAACCAGACCCCTTTCTGGCAGCGCCAGCCGCGCCTGCCCCTGGAGATCCACCGGTTCCTCCAGGACCGCCTGGAGGCGGCGCTGCGCGATCCGGAAGCCCGCCAGGTGCTGGTCTGGCCGGTCATCCTCGGAGCCCCAGGGCTGCGGAAGCTCCACCCCGCGGGCGTTCCAGAGGCAGAACTGCTGCTCCATGCCGCCCGGATGCTCGGTGCCCTGGGCCACCACGATCCGCTGGCGGCCTGGGAGGCCCACCGCCGGACCTGGCCGGACACGGCGGAAGGTGGCCCCGAGGGATGGCGTCCGGCCGCCGTTTGGGGGGCCTGGGGTCCCCTGGTGAGCCTGCGCTGCGGCTGGCAGCTGGCGGCCCTCACGCCGCTGCCCCTGGGCGGGCGCTATCCGCTGGCCTGTGGCATTTCCCTCTTCAACCATGGGCTCTACCACGAGTGCCACGACGCCCTGGAACCTCTGTGGACTGCGGCGGAGGGCGACCTGAAGGACCAGCTCCAGGGGCTCATCCTCCTGGCGGGAGGCTACCACCACCTCCAGCTTCAGAACCCGAGCGGCCTGGTGGCCCTGTGGGAGGAGGCCCTGGGCCGGCTGGAGGCCTGTGGAGGCCGCGTCGTCACGCCCTGGGGCGAGGTGCGGGCCGAGGCGGCGCTGGACCTGACAGCCCGGCGGCTGGACCATGGAAAGCGCATGATGGACGATGCGGACGAGGATGCGCTCTTCGGACCCCTGTGGGCCCTGGACCGCCCCACCTGGGAGCTGGCATGAGCAAAGCGGTCGATCTGCTGGTCCTGGGCGCGGGCATCGCCGGCTGCTCGGCTGCTCTGCGCGCGGCGGACCTGGGCATCTCCGTGGTGCTGGTGGCCAAGGATGAGCTGGGCGGCAGCAACACCTCCTGGGCCCAGGGCGGCATCATCGGGCTGGCGCCGCCCGAGGAGGGGGACTCTGCGGATCTGCTGGCCGCCGACATCGAAGCCGCCGGGGCGGGCCTGTGCCGGCCCGAGGCGGTGCGGCTGCTGGCGGAAGAGGGGCCGAGGCTCTGCCGCGCCTTCCTGTGGGAACGGCTGGGCGTGCCCTTCGACTTAGGTACGAACGGAACCCCCGATCCCACCGCCGAGGCCGCCCACAGCGCGCGGCGCATCTACCACGCCAAGGACGCCACCGGGCTGGCGATCCAGACCGCCCTCAGCGAGGCCGTCCGGAAGCACCCGAACATCCAGGTGCGGGAGCATCTCTGCCTGGTGGACCTCATCACCAGCCCCCACCACTGCGTCAGCCCCGTGCGGGTGTACGAGCCCATCCGCGTCCACGGCGCCTACCTTTTCGATGCGGCCACGGGGGAAGTGGAAGGGGCCCTGGCCCGGCGGACCCTGCTCGCCACCGGCGGCCTCGGGTACCTCTACCTGCACACCACGAATCCTCCGGGCGCCACGGGCGACGGACTCGCCGCGGCCTACCGGGCCAGCGCCCGCATCGTGAACTGCGAGTACCTCCAGTTCCACCCCACGACCCTCTATGTGCCCGGCAAGCCCCGCACCCTGCTGACCGAGGCCCTGCGCGGCGAAGGCGCGCGGCTGGTGAACCGCAAGGGTGAGCGATTCATGACGAAGTACGCTCCCGAGCAGCTGGAGCTGGCCCCTCGCGATGTGGTGAGCCGGGCCATCTTCCAGGAGATGGCGGCCAGCGGGGAACCCTGCGCCTTCCTGGACCTGGCCCCCCTGGCGGCGAGGCTGGATCTCGACGAGCACTTCCCCACGGTGATGGCGGCCTGCCGCGCCGAAGGCATCGATCCGCACCGCCAGCCCATTCCCGTGGTGCCGGCGGCGCACTACTTCTGCGGAGGCGTGCTGGTGGATCTGGATGGCCGCACCAGCCTGCCTGGTCTCTTCGCGGCCGGAGAGGTGGCCTGCACGGGGCTTCACGGCGCCAATCGCCTGGCCTCCACCAGCCTGCTCGAAGGCCTGGTCTGGGGCTTCCGGGGTGCCGAGGCGGCCGCCCGTGAGCTGGCCGGTGCTTCGGAGCCGGATCCCGGAGACCTCGCCTCCTGGCGCACGCCGGAGACCTCCAGGGAGATGGATCCGCTCCTCATCGACCAGGACTGGGGGCTGATCCGCAGCACCCTGTGGAACTACGCCGGCATCGTCCGCACCAAGGCCCGGCTGGAGCGGGCCAAGGCGGACCTGCACTATCTGGCCCACCGGATGGAGCGCTTCTACCACGAGTCCACCCTCAGCCGGGAACTGCTGGAGCTGCGGAGCGGCATCCTCTGTGCCCGCCTCATCCTCAACGCGGCTCTGCAGAACCCTGAAAGCCGGGGCTGCCACTACCGGGTGGATTGACCCTGGGGTTTGACCGGGCCAATTGATTGCGGAATCGGGGACAATGAGGGCATGACGCTGTCCGTGTTCGACCTGTTCCGAATCGGCATCGGACCCAGTTCCTCCCACACCGTGGGGCCCATGCGGGCGGCGCGGCGGTTCGCCCTGGCCCTGGAGGGCGCGGGCCTGCTGGCGGCCACGGCGGCGGTCAAGGTCGAGCTCTTCGGCAGCCTCGGCGCCACGGGGAGGGGCCACGGCAGCGACAAGGCGGTGATCCTGGGCCTCCTCGGGGAGACTCCGGAGGGCGTGGACATCGAGGCCGTGGAGGGCCTGCTGGCGAAGGTCCGGGGGACGGAGCGCCTGACCCTGCTCGGCCGCCGCGAAGTGGCCTTCCGCGAACCCGACCACCTCCTCCTGCTGCGGAAGAGCCTGCCCTTCCATCCCAATGGCCTGCGCTTCTCGGCCCTGGATGCCGCCGGGACCGTGCTGCGGATGCAGGTCTACTACTCTGTGGGGGGCGGCTTCGTGGTGGAAGAGGGGGCTCTGAACCCAGCCCCACTGGGGCCGGAGCCCCCTCATCCCTTCCACACGGGAGATGAGCTGCTGAAGCGCTGCCGAGAGACGGGGCTGAGCGTCAGTCAGCTCATGCTGGAAAACGAGCGGACCTGGCGCCCCGAGGCGGAGATCCGAGCTGGTCTCCTGGAGATCTGGGGGGTGATGCAGGCCTGCGTGCGCCGTGGATGCGCGACCGAGGGCGTGCTGCCGGGCGGCCTGAAGGTGGCCCGCCGGGCCCCTGCGCTCCATCGGCGCCTGACGGAGACGCCCGAGGCCGGGTTGAAGGATCCCCTCACGGCCATGGATTTCGTGAGCCTCTACGCCCTGGCGGTGAACGAGGAGAACGCCGCCGGGGGGCGCGTGGTGACGGCGCCCACCAACGGCGCCGCGGGCATCCTCCCCGCGGTGCTGCACTACTACCGGCGCTTCGTGCCCGGCGCCACGGACGATGGCGTGGTGCGCTTCCTGCTCACGGCGGGGGCCATCGGTGCGCTCTACAAGGAGAACGCCTCCATCAGCGGCGCCGAGGTGGGCTGCCAGGGCGAGGTGGGCGTGGCCTGCTCCATGGCTGCCGGGGCGCTGGCCGAGGTGACGGGCGGGACGCCGGACCAGGTGGAGAACGCGGCCGAGATCGGCATGGAGCACAACCTGGGGCTGACCTGCGATCCCATCGGCGGCCTGGTGCAGGTGCCCTGCATCGAGCGCAACGCCATGGCCAGCGTGAAGGCCATCAACGCCGCGCGCATGGCACTCTATGGGGATGGCCACCACTTCGTGAGCCTGGACAAGGTCATCCGGACCATGCGCGACACCGGCGCCGACATGAAGAGCAAATACAAGGAGACCGCCCGGGGCGGACTCGCGGTGACCGTGCTCGAGGCCCCGCTGGACTTCACCGTCAACCTTCCGGAGTGCTGATGCGCCGATCCGCTGCCCTGCTGTTCACCGTTCCCGCCCTGCTCTCGGGGCAGACCGCGGCCCTGGACGGAGGCCGGCTGGAGCCCGACTGGTTCGGGCCCGGGGTGACTTTCCAGTCCACGAAGGCGCTCGGGTTCCAATGGCTGAAACCCGGGCTCGACCTCCGCCGGCGGTCCATCCGGCTCAAGGCTTGGGAGCCGGCCGCCTGGGTGCTGGGCAAGCGGGCCCTGAAAGACCAGGCCTTCCTGCAGCGGGTGGAGGATGCCCTCCCCGGACATCTGGAGAAGGGGCTCCGGCGCGGCCTGAAGGGGAGCCTTCCCGTGTCCCAGGCCAGCGGGGACCTCCACCTCATCGCCCGGGTGGTGGATGCCGTGGGTCAGGCCGATGACTACATGTCCATGGGGGCAGTCGTCCTCTCCTTCGACCTCAAGCTCGTGGATGGGGACACGGGGGAACTGCTCGGTGCCTTCCACGACACCCTCGAGGGAACCAACCCCGAGGCCATTCCCGTCCGGTTCGGACGCTGGTGCGAGGACCTGGGGCGGACCCTCGGCGGACTTGCGGCTCCTCCGGTGGCTCCTTCGGCGGTCCGCCCGGAGGCTCCCAAGCCGGTCCAGGTGGCTCCGCCGCCGCCCGCTTTCGACCTGGAGGGGGCCCTGCGCCGCATCGAGGGGCTCAAGCGCGACGGCCTGCTCAGCGAGGAGGAATACCAGACCCTGAAGAAGAAGGCGGCCGACCGGGCGAAGTGATCACACCGGCCAGGGGCCCGCGCCCTGCCGCACCAGGATGGGTTCCTCTCCGCACAGGTCCACGATGGTGCTGGGGATCCCCAGCGGCTGCCCACAGTCCACCACCAGGTCGAGAGCGTGGCCGAGTTCCTCCTCGAGTTCCCAGGCGGTGTTCAGCACGGGCTGATCGGGCAGGGCCGCGCTCGTGGTGATGATGGGCTCACCGAGCATCGCCACCAGGGCACGGCAGAATGGATGGTCGGGAATGCGGAGGCCTACCACCTGCTTGTTCTGGAGGTACCGCGGCACCTCGCGGCTGGCCGGCAGGAGCACCGTATAGGGACCGGGCAGCATCTGTTTCAGGATGCGGAAAGTGGGCGTCTCGAGGTGCCGCGTGTAGCGGCAGAACATCTCCATGTCGGAGCAGAGGATGGACATGGGTTTCTTGGGATCGCGCCCCTTGAGCAGCTGGATGCGGTCCACGGCCTTCTTGCGCGACACGAGACAGCCCAGGCCGAAGAGGGTGTCCGTGGGGTAGGCGATGACGCCGTCGCGCTGCAGCAGCTCGACGATGCGTTCCAGGTGGCGCACCTGGGGGGTCTCGGGGTGCAGGGTGAGGATCATGGCGCCCCCAACTGGTCCCACCGGGCCCGGCCCGCGGAGGGGTGGTCCTGGGGGCGCTGGAAGAACCGTTCCGCCAGGGTCGCGTCCAGGTCCGCACCAAGGCCGCTGCGCTTGGCCTGGAGGGCCAGGAGGGCCAGGACCGTCAGGCTGTCGGTGATCTCCCCCGAGAGCACGCGCCGCACGCAGTCCGCGAAGGGTTCGCGGTGGAGCATCAGCTCCTCGTCGTCCTCCGCGTGATGGCCCGCCGTGGGCGTGAGGCCCGTGGCGAGGAAGAGGAAGGCCTCCTCTTCGGTCGAGGAGTTGCTCGTGTGGAAGAAGCAGAGGGGTTCCCACACCTGGGCGGCGAGGCCGGCTTCCTCGGCCAGCTCGCGGCGGATGGCTTCGAAGGGGCTCTCGGCGGGGTCGCCGCCGCCTTCGGGGATCTCCCAGGAATAGGCTTCCAGGGGATAGCGCCACTGACCCACCAGTACCACGCGGTCCGCTTCGTCCAGGGCCAGGACGCCGCAGGCGGTGCGGCGGAAGCCGCAGACGGCGTAGCGGCCCTCGGCGCCTTTGCGGTGCTGGAAGCGGTCCTCGCGGACGCGGATCCAGGGCGAGTCGTACACGAACCGGCGCTCGAGGACGGTGTAGGGGTCCGGGTGTTCGGGCCGGGGCAGGGGTGTCAGGTCCATCTTCTGAACATAGCAAAACGCCCGCTTGCGCGGGCGTTTTGAGAGAAGAAGCAGCCTCTATCGGCGGAGGCCGAGGCGCTCGATCAGGGTGGCGTAGCGCTCCTTGCTCTTCTTCTTGAGGTAGTCGAGCAGGCGGCGGCGCTGGCCGACCATGATCATGAGGCCGCGGCGGCTGTGGTAGTCCTTGGTGTGGGTCTTGAAGTGCTCGGTCAGGTCGTTGATGCGCTTGGTCAGGATCGCGACCTGGACCTCGGGCGAACCCGTATCCGACTCGTGCTGCTTGTAGTCGTCGATGATGATCTTCTTCTGTTCCACATTCAGGGCCATGGTGGCTCCTTTTCGGGGGATCGCCCGTCACCCGAACCCTCAGTCCCGTACCGAAGGTGGGTCGAATCTGGAGGAGGCCAGATGCCTATTGGTTTTCAACGACCACTTTTTTGCCGGCAGCGCCGGTGAAAAAATGGTGCGGATAGAGGGACTCGAACCCCCACGTCTTGTGAACACTAGTACCTGAAACTAGCGCGTCTACCAATTCCGCCATATCCGCTTGAAAGAACAACCCGGGGCCCGAGGGATCCGGATGTGCCGAACTGCAAGCCTAGCGCGGTTCACCGGCGGAGGCAACAGGCATTCTCACCACTCCCGGTACGGGATGCCGTTCATGCCGGTTCCCTGCGAGAGGCTGAAGACATCGTAGACATGCCCGCCGCCCCAGCTGGTGCTGTTGGCATCGTCATTGGTGTTCCGCAGGCCCCACTCGGCCTTGCCGGTGAAGGGGTCGACGGGGATGCGGCGCAGGAAGCGCACCTTGCGGCTGATGGACCCGGCGGCTGGGACGCCCTCCACCAGGATCTCCAGGCTTTCGGGATAGAAGTTCGCCTCCGCGGGCGGAGCCTTGATCTTCTGCTGCTCGGCCTGCTTCTTGTAGTCATCGATGGCCAAGCGCATCTCGCGCAGGGCGCGGCGCAGCTCCAGCTCATGCTGGCGCTTCAGGCCGTTGCGGGCCAGGGGCACCGTCACGGAGGCGAGGATCAGCAGCACCGTGGCCGTGATGACCAGCTCGAGGAGGGTGAATCCGCGCTGGCGGCTCACTGCACCGTCACGAGGGCGTTGGACCAGCGCCCGGAGATGGGGAGGTTGCCCACCAGGAACTGGCCGCTCTGGATGAGGACCGGCGCGTTCCCGGCGGTGAGGCCCTCCAGCACGAGGGTGGCCAGAAGCCCGCTGTCGACGCCGGCACCGTTGCGCTTGAAGGTGATCTTCAGGGCGCCGTCCTTGCCCGGGAACTGCTCCAGGCTTCCGCCTTCGCCGGTGATGAAGTCGCCAGGCGTCACCGCATTCAGCCGCAGACCGGCCGGCAGGCGCAGGTCCATGGAGCCGGAACTGAGACCCTTGCCGCCGCTGACGGTGAGGCTGATCTGCACCCGTTCACCGGCCTTGATCTCCGAGGCCACGGGCGACATGAAGATCACCAGGTCCGAGGCGGTGGGGGGACGCGGTTCCTCGATGGGCTTCTTGTCCTGGATGGCGTCCGCCGGAGGGGCCGTGGGATTGGAAGGTGCGGCTGGATTGGTGGCTGGGTTGGTGGCCGGGGCGGCCGTTCCGCCGGCGGGGCCAGCGGCCGGCGCGGCGGTGGCGGGGGTCGTCGCGGCGGGATCGGCCGCAGGTGTCTTCTTGACGGCCTTGGGCGTGAAGGGGCCCGCCTGGGCAGTCGCATCCTCGGGGTTGAAGGCCGACATGTCCTGGTCGCTGATCACGGGCTTCCGCACCAGTACGGCCCGGATGGTGAGGATCACATCAGTCTTGGCCTTGCTGTTGCGCGTGTTGCCGGTCAGCCGCCCGATGAACGGGATGTCGGCGAGGCCCCAGATGCCCTGGAGGCTCTTCTGCTCCTCGTCCTTCAGCAGGCCGCCGAAGATGGCCGTTTCTCCATCGCGTAAGCGGGCGGAGGTCTTGATCTCGCGCTTGCCGAGGTCGGGGCGGCCGGGGGTGGAGCCGGACTTGAGGGTGGTGACCAGGCTCTCGATCTTGAGGGTGATCTCGCCATTGTGGTGGACGCGCGGCTCCACCTTGATCTTCACGCCCACATCCTCGTAGGAGAACGAGGTCTGGCCCACGCCGCCGAGCAGGGACGAGGCGTTGGCGGTGCCGGTCGTTCCGGTGGTGGGCAGGGAGAGCTGGCTCTGCGTGGTGGAGATCTTCTCGCCGATGTTGACTTCGCCGGTCTCGCCGGAAAGCACGCGCACATTGGGGCTGGCGACCAGGCGCGCATCGCCGTTGCCCTTGAGGAAATCGAGGGCGAGGTTGGGGAACAGCACGCGGATGTCGGCGGTGTGGATCTTGGTGAACCCGGAGTTGGTGTTCATGCCGGAGGTGTTGTTCACCGTGGTGGCGCCCATGCGGTAGGTGCCGGAACTGTCGGAGGCGTTGATGACGGGCAGCAGGCCGATCTGCTCGAGGCTGTTCTCGGTGACTTCCATCAGCTCGAGGTAGACCATGACTTCGGCCTTGGCCTTGTCGAGACTGCGGATCACCTGGTCGACGATGGTCAGTTCTAGAGGCTTGGCCTTCACGATGATGGCGTTGAGGCGCTTGTCGATGATCACCCGAAGCTGCGGGTTGATGGTGTTGAGGACCTGCCGCACATCGTTGGGATCGGCGTTCGCCAGGTAGATGGTCTTGAGGATCTGGTTCTCGTAGGCCTCGCGGTTCTGGGGTGTGGACTTGAAGACCATGATGGTGTTCTTGTCGATCACCTTGTAGAACAGGTCGTTCTGCAACATCAGCGTGTCCAGCACCCGCTGGAAGGCCAGGCCCCGCAGGTCGATGGAGATGGTCTGATCCTGGAAGGAGTTGTGGGGGATGATGTTCACGCCCGAGGCACGACTCAGGGTCGCGAAGATCTCCTTCAGGCTGGTGCGGCGGCTGAAATTCAGGTCGATGCCTTCGATGGACCGGGGATTGAGCTGCACGGCGTTGCCGGCGTCGGCCTTGGCCTTCATGAGCTCGAGATCCTCCAGGGCGTCCGCCTCGGCCCGCTCCCGGGCGGCCTTCTGCTCCAGCTTGATGAGCCAGTCCTGGGCGATCTGGTTGTCGGGATCCAGCACCAGGGCCTTGCGGACCTCCATCAGCACCGTGTCGTTCATGCCCCGTCCTTCGGCCTGGCGGGCCTGGGCGAGATGGGTCTCGGCGGCGCGCTGGGAGGCCCGTTTGATGCCGATGCGGGCCTTGGTGTTCGAGGGGTCGCTCCGCAGCACATCGCGGTAGGCGACCACGGCCTCGTCGTAGCGGCCCTCGTCGAAGGCCCGATTGGCCTTGTGCAGGCTGCACCCGAGGGTCAGCAGGAGGGCTCCCGCGAGGATCAGGGCGTTCCGGAAGGGGGCGAAGGAGGGAATCGGCATCGGGGGCATCCTTCGGATCAGAATTGATTGACGGGGGCGCCGCCGGAGGCCTCGCGGACCTCCAGGACCAGCCGCAGGTCCGGGTACTTGGTGTTCTGGAACTCAGCGCGGGTATCGAGGATGGACACCAGCTTCCAGCGTTCCTTGAGGATGGTCCCCTGGAGCAGGGTCACGGGCTCTTCGCCCTTCATGAAGGCTCCGACGAGACCAGAGGGGCTGCCCTTGAAGAACCCCAGGTAGCGGAGGTCCTGGGGCCGTGCGGAATATTCCGCGGCCTTCTCCTGGGCCAGCCGCTGGCGCTCGATCTCCTCGGGCGTGGGGGGCGGCGGGGGCGGGGGCGGCTTCACTTTGGTCGGCGGGGGCGGGGGCGCCTCGAAGAGGAAGAGGTCGCGCTGCACCTTGGCGCCGGGGGGAAGCTCCCCCGCCTTGTCCAGGGCGGCGAGATCCGGCAGGCGACGCAGCCCCTGCATCTGGCGGGGATCTAGCGCAACGGCGGTCCTGGCGGCGGCCGTCCGCCGCGCCCGGGGGGCGTCCGGCGCGAAGAAGGAATAAAGGGCGTAGCCGATGACCAGCACGAACCCGGCGAGGGCCGCCTGCGTCCGGCGGTTCGTGCGCAGCTCCTGGGCCATGGCCTGGAAGTCGAAAGCGCCGGTGGGCGCGGGGGCGGTCATGCCTCCTCCTCCCGATCCGGCGTGCCGGCCTTGCGGAAGGCGCGGAGCACGATGTCGAGCCGGGCCCCTTCGGGGCTCTCCTCCAGGCGGCCGTCCCGCACGGCGAAGGGCAGGCCGGAGCCTTCCAGCTCAAGCATGAAGGCCTTGTGGCTGGCGTAGACGCCGATGGCGACGAACTCCACATCGATGGCTTCCAGGTCCGTGCCACGGGAGCCTTCCCGACTGGGCAGGCCGTACTTGATGGTCTGCAGCCGCAGGCCGTGCTTCTGGGCAAGCTCATGCAGCTGCTTGCTGAGGGTCCACTGGAGCTCGCCGGCGGAGCCCCGGGGCAGGCGGCTCTCAAGGTCGGCGAGGGTCTCCCGGCCCCGGCGGATCCGGTCGGCCAGCTGCTGGAGTTCCTTGAGCCGCTGCACCTGCTGGTTCCGGTTCAGCTCGGCTTCCCGCTTGGCCCTCAGCTTCTGGGCCAGCTGCTGGGAGGCGTCGGGCAGGAGGAAGAAGGCCACGCCCAGGCCCAGGGCCAGCCCCAGGCCACCCATGGCGAGGCGCAGGCGGCTCGTGCGGAGGGGGCTGCTCATGGGAGGGGCCTCTTCGGGATACGGGGCTGCCGCCGGGGCCGACGGGTCTCTTCCTCCTCGTCCGTGGGCGGAGCGGGGCGGACCTGGAGCTTTTCAGCCGCACCCTGGGCGGCCGCGCCCTGGCTCAACGCCGGCGAGGGGCGCCCCGGGACAGGTCCCTGGGGACCGGACTTCGCGGCGGGAGGCGCCGCGATGGCGGGCCTGAGCCCCGCGGGGAGGGCGGCCGGAGCGGCGGTTCTGGCGGGGGCGGTCTTCACGGGTTTGAACTGGAAGGGTGGAGGCACGGTGGCGGCCGGGAGGCTCAGCTCGAAGTCCCAGCCTCCGCCCTGCCGCTCGGATTCCCGCTCGAGGATTACCTGGGCGAAGACGGGCGTGGCGCGCAGGGCGTCTACGAACGCGACTTCGGCCTGCTGGGTGCGGGCCTCGGCCTTCAGTTTCATCACCACCTGCTGGCCGCTGCTGCGGGCCCGCTGGAGGCCCTTCAGGCGCATGTCGGGGACCATGCACTGCTCCAGCTCGGCGGTGATCCGCGACCAGGGCAGGCTCCGCTCCAGGAGGATGCGCTCAGCGACCTTCCAGCGGGACTGTTCGCGGGCGGCGTCCATGTCCTGGAGGGAGGTTTGAAGCTGTTGTTCCTGCTGGGCGGCGCGGCGGGTCTCTTCGGTGAAGCTCACGGCGTCCCGGCCCGCGCGGCCCGCCTGGTGGTAGGCCCGCCAGGTGAGGCCGAGGGAGCCCAGCAGAGCCACCGTGCCCAGCCCCAGGGCCGCCCAACCCAGGGTCTGATGATGCTGCCGCCACCGGCTCGGCCGGGGAGCCAGATTGAGGTGAAGGACGGGAACGGCCATCAGGGCGCCTCTGCCATGGCGAAGCGGTCATCCAGGATGCGGGTGGGGATGTCCGCGTCCGGCCAGCTGGGCGCCCCCCAGACATGGAGGGCCTGCGGCGTCCGCGATTCCCGCTGGAGGAAGGCTGCGCTGGGGGCGATGCGTTCCTCGTTCCAGCCCTGGGGATCCAGGGGTTCGCTCCACTGGCGGAGCAGGCAGAGCGTCCGGCCCCAGGCGACCAGGCTGCCGGCATAGCGGTTCCCGCCTGCGGGGCTCAGCGAGAGCAGCATGCCGGGCAGGTCGAGGGTGGGGGCCAGCAGGTTGTAGAGATGCAACCAGCGGGGGGTGATGGCGTGGAGGTTCCGATCCAGGCGCAGGCCCAGCTGGAGGAGGGAGTCCCGGAGATCCTCGCGGATGCCCGAGGCCAGCCAGGTTCCGGGCTCGACCTCGATGGCCTGGACGAAGTGGGGCTCCTCCAGGGCCAGGGACTGGCTGAAGCGCCAGCGGAAGAAGGCTTCCTGGGCCTCGGCGCCCCGCGGCAGCTCCGCCTGGTCCCTCAACAGCACGGAGGGCGCCCAGAGGTCGTCGATGACCCAGCGCGTGGGGCCCAGAGGGAGGGCGGCCAGGGCCTGGGCCAGCTGGTCCTCCGTCGGGAGGCCAGCCAGGGGCCGCCGATGCGTTCCCGCGGCGAGGCGGTGGGCCTCCAGCCAGAGGAGGGAAGTCTCCGGAGCTTGCAAGAAAGGCAGCCTCACGACCTCACCCCCAGGCTCACTCGCATGATGGCGGGCTGGCAAGCCTCCGGCCCGACATCCGTCGTCGGGTCGGGCACGGGGTCTTGGAGGGGCTCCACAAGTGACTCCTGACTGGGGCAGAGGGAGAGATCGAGTCTACCGGGCCTGCCCCGGTTTCCCAAGGGGGCCAGACAAACACGAATGGTATGGAATGATGGAGGGAGATGTTCCCCACTGTCACCCCCGGAGCGCTGACCGCGTGCGCCTGATCTCTCTCGAACTCCACGGATTCAAGTCCTTCGCTGATGCCCAGAAGCTCAGTTTCCCCGGCGGCATGACTGCGGTCGTGGGCCCGAACGGGTGCGGCAAGTCGAACATCTCCGACAGCCTGGCCTGGGTGTTGGGCGAGCAGCGGGCCTCCATGCTGCGCGGGGCGGAGATGGCCGATGTCATCTTCGCGGGCACGGCCCAGCGGCGGGCCACGGGCCTGGCCGAGGTGAAGCTGGTCCTGGAGATGCCCGATCCGGCCCTGCCGGGCTCGACCCGGGAGGTGACCATCTCCCGCCGGCTCTACCGCGACACCGGCAGCGAGTACCGCATCAACGGCCGGGAGGCCCGGCTGAAGGATGTCCAGGACCTGCTGCTGGACACGGGCATGGGCACCCGGGCCTACAGCTTCATCCAGCAGGGGCAGATCGACCTCATCCTCAGCAGCAAGCCCAAGGACCGGCGCCTGCTGCTGGAGGAGGCCGCCGGCATCACGCGGTACAAGCTGCGCCGCGCCGACGCCGAGAAGCGCCTGGATGAGACCAAGGCGAACCTGCAGCGCCTCGATGACATCCTCTACGAACTGAACAAGCAGATGGACTCGCTGCGCCGCCAGGCGGCCCGGGCTCGGAAGGCCAAGGAGCTGGACGAGGAGATCAAGGTTACCCAGCGCATCCTGCTGGCTGGCAAGGTGGTGGAGCTGGAGGCGGCCAAACGGCGCCTCCTCGACCAGCTGGATCAGACCGAGCGCCGGGTGGCGGAACTCACGGCCCAGGTTTCGGAGAAGGCCTCGGAAGTGGAGGCCCTGCGCCTCTCCGTGGACGAGCAGCAGCAGGCCCAAGCCAAGCGCACCAGCGCCATCCTCGGACTGGATCAGCGCCTGCAACTGGCGGACCAGGAGCGCAGCTTCCAGGAGGATCGCCGGAGCGAGGCCCAGGGGCACCGGAGCCGTCTGGGCGAGCACATCCAGGTCCTGGCGGCGCGGCTGGCGGAATCCGGAGATTCCTTCACGGCCCTCGAAGCCCAGCTGAAGGAGGCCGCGGATCGCCTCGGCCAGCGGGAGGCCGACCTGGCCAAGGCCGAGGAGCTCCTGGCCCTGGCCCAGGGCTCCCTGCGCCACGAGGAAGCTGAACTCCAGGCCCTGCGCGAGCGCAAGGCCGAATCCCAGAAGGAGGCCCTGGCCCGCCAGAAACAGCGCCTCGGATTCCAGAGCCAGATCGCCCAGCTTGAAGGTCGGCTGGATGGGCTGAACCATGAAGAGTCGGTGCGCGCTCCGCGCCTGGAGACGCTCCAGACCGAAGCCGGTCAGGTGGAGCGGACGCTGGAGGGCCTGCTCGCCCAGCTGGAACAGGCCGAGGAAGCCGCGCTAGACCAGCGTCGCCGGGCGGACCAGCTGGAGGAAGTCCAGCGGGCCATGGCCCAGGATCACCACCGGGCCGAGGCCGAACTGGATGCGGCGGAACGGCGCCTGCGCCAACTTTCGGACCTATTGGCCAAGAGCTTCGGTGACGAGGCCATGCAGAAGGGCCTCACCTGGCTCCGCGAACAGGGGGCCCGACCGCGGGCCCTGGTGGAGCTGCTCACAGTAGACGAGGCCGTCCGGCCGGATCTGGAGCGCCTCCTGGGGAGCTGGCTCCAGACCCTCGCGGTGGAGGCCTCCCTGGTGCAGCGGGCCGCCGAGGCCCCGGGCCATCTCCTGCTGGCCCTCGACGGGGCGCAGGCGGTTCCTGCGCCGCCCGAAGGCTGCGAACCCCTGAGCGCCCATCTCCACTGGACTGGCTCGGAGCGGCCCCTCGGTCGGCTGCTGGACCGCGCCTTCCGCTGTTCCGATGAGGCCCTGCCGGCCCTGGCCCTGGCCCACCCGGACCTGGCCTTCGTGTCGCCGGGGGCCATCCGCCTGCCCTTCGGCCCCGTCCAGTTGGGCGTGTCCGCCCCCGCCGCCTCGCCGCTCAAGCTGCGCGTGGAGCAGGAGGAGGCCAAGGCCACCCGCGAGGCCCTGCTGGACCGTCTGGAGGACCTGGAGGCCCGGCGTGCCAGCGGAGGCGACGAGACCCGGGCGGCCCGGGAACGGTCCGTGGAGATCGACGAGGATCTGCGGGTCCTGCGCCGCCGCGTGGACTCGTTGAAAGCCCAGAGGACGGGGCTCCAGGCCCAGCTCTCCGAGATCAACGCCGCCAGCGAGCGGGCCGACGCCCTGTGGGAGCAGATCGAAGCCGAGATCAAGCGGCTGCAGGGTCTGCTGCGCGACCTGGAGGAGCACCCGGAGGAGGTGGGCGACGCGGCCCTGGACGAGGCCATCCATCAGGCCGAGAGCCTCGTCCGCGAGGCCCGGCAGCGGCTGGATGGGCGCCGCGACGAGCGCCTGGAAGTGGCCCGGAGCCGCGACGCGGCCTGGGCGGAACGCGACGGCCACGAGCGCCACCTCCAGCTGGCCCAGCGGGGCCGGTTCGACCTGGAGGCCGAGCGCCAGCGCCTGGAAGCAGAATCCGCCGACCAGTCCTCGCGGGTGGAGGCTTGCGTGAAGCGCCTGGCGGAGCTGGAATCCGAATCCCAGGAGCTGCTGCGGGAGCGGGAAACCGTGCAGGCCCAGGCACAGGAGGCCCAGCCGAAGCTGGAACTGGATCAGGAGGCCCTGCGCGTGCAGGAGCGGGGCGCCCGCGAGTTCCAGGAGGCCCTGGAGAATGCCCGGGCCCAGCACCAGGAAGTACTGATCCATGGCGCCCAGGTGCAGGGCAGCCAGGAGGCGCTGGCCAAGGAAGTGGAGCTGGCCCTTGGGCTGGAGATCCCCGCCTTCCTCGCCGGCATCAGCGAGGCCGAGCGCGAAGCCTGGGACGAGGGCGAGCTGGTGCACCAGACCCGCCTGAATGAGCTGCACGGCCGACGCATGGACCTGGGCGGCGTGAACCCCCTGGCCATCCAGGAGCTGGAAGAGGCGGAGACCCGCCTGACCTTCATGAATGAACAGCGGGCGGATGTCACCGCCGCCATCGGGAACCTGGAGTCCACCATCCAGGAGATCAATGCCACCAGCGAGGACCGGTTCCGCGAGGCCTTCGACTTCGTGAACAGCCGCTTCCAGGAAGTGTTCCGGGAGGCCTTCGGCGGCGGCAATGCCCACCTCAGCCTGGAGGATCCGAAGAACCTGCTGGAGTGCGGCATCGAGATCACGGCCCAACCCCCCGGCAAGACCGCCAAGGCGCTCACGCTGCTGAGCGGCGGTGAGAAGGCCCTCACGGCCATCTCGCTGCTCTTCGCCATCTTCCACTTCAAACCCAGCCCCTTCTGCGTGCTGGACGAAGTGGATGCGCCCCTGGACGAAGCCAATGTGGGCCGCTTCGCCGCCATGGTGCAGAAGATGAAGGCCGATACGCAGTTCATCGTCATCACGCACCAGAAGCCCACCATGGTCGCGGCAGATACCCTCTATGGCGTCACCATGGAAGAAGCCGGCTGCTCCCGGCTGGTGAGTGTGCAGCTGCGGGAGGCTGAGGCGCTGGTGTGACAAAACGCTTGTGCTGGGGCGCTTTCGCCCCTCTTTCCACGCCGCTCAAGGGCTTCTTGGCTGTCAATGCGAAAGAAAGCGAAAATGTGGAAAACCCCGGCCCCAGTTCGCTCGGCAGATTCTGCTAATGTCGTCAATATAAGTATTGATTATAAACGAGATGAATAGATTGCATTTTCGCTTTCCGGGCTAGGGAAATCCGTCTTTCGACTGGATTTAGACCCTCCGGAAGGCCCCAATCCACAGGCTTTTCCACAGGCCCTTGAGACGCCTTCGTAACTATCTGGAAAAGCTCGCGTGACAGCGGCGTGACGAAACCGAATCAGCCTTCCATGCCGGCCGCGAGGAATTCCGGCCTCAGCCATTCCCGCAGCGTCTCTTCCCCGACGCCGAGGCTGGCAAGGTGCTCGGTGGCCATCTTCAGGCTCTGGCCTTCGTCACTGCAAATGAGCAGGCGCTGCTTCCAGGCTTCGATGGCCCGGCTGCGCAGCTCCGGTTCGCCGTTGTCCATGCGCTTCTCGAGGACGAAGCCCAGGTTGTTGGCGGCCTTGCGGTGCTGGGGCTCCAGGGTGAGGGCCTTCTCGTAGGCCTCAGTGGCTTCCTTCCAGCGATCCGTGACTTCCAGGGCCACGCCCCGGGCGTTCCAGACATCGGAATCCTCGGGGGCCAGGGCCATGGCCTGCTCCACCATCTTCACCTGGTCCTCGCGGCGGTTGGCGAAGCGGTAGACCTCGGAGAGGCCGAGGTAGGCGCTGTATTCACTGGGATCGAGCTCGAGGGCCTGGAGGAAGGCCTGCTCGGCGGCCGGGCTCTGCCGCGTCTCCAGGAGGGCGTAGCCGAGCTGGACCTGGAGGTCCGCTGCGTCGGGCTCGCGCATGAGGGCTTCGCGATAGCAGCGGAGGGCATCCTCCCAGCGCGCATCCTCACGGGCCATGTCGCCCAGGGCGGCCCAGGGGTTCGAGGCGTCGGGATCGGTCTCGGTGGCAAGGGAGAAATAGGACAGCGCGCCATCGCGGTCGCCCATGTCGCGCTTCAGCTCGCCGAGCAGCGCCTGGGCCTCGGCCATCACCGGGGCCGGCGGGGCCAGGAGCATGAGGGTGTGGAGCTGGCCCTGGGCCAGCTCCAGGTGCCCCTGCTCGCTGAAAATCTCCGCGAGGATGAAGTAGCTGGCCGGATCGCAGACATGCAGGCTGCGGGCCCGCTGGATGCAGCGGAGGCCTTCGGCGAGGTCGCCGCGTTTGAGGAGCAGCTCACCCAGGGCATGCCAGCCCCAGTAGTAGGCGTCCTCGGCCTGGAGGGCCGCCACCAGCTGGGCCTCGGCGCCGGTCCAATCGCCCAGCTGCTCCATGGCGATGGCCAGGAGGCGGAGGGTGCGCGGATCCCGGGGCTTCAGGCTGAGGGCCTTCAGCAGCCAGCCCTTGGCCTCTGCGGGGTGGTTGCGGTGCAGCTGCACCAGCCCCGCAAGTTCAAGGGACTTGGGATCCTCGCCTTTCTGGGTGAGGGCCTGTTGCAGCGCGAGCTCGGCGCCATCAAGATCCTGGAGCAGCAGGCGCAGGTACCCGAGGTTGCGGAGGTGGCCCGCGTGGCCCGGGTGTTCGTCCCGCAGGGATTCCAGCTGGCCCAGCAGCTCGAGCCCCTCTTCTTCATTGGTGTGGTCGCTCAGGCAGAGGAGCCGCTCGAACCAGGCTTCGGCATGGGAGCGGTCCTCGGCCAGGAGCTGGTCGAGGATCTCCCGGGCCTCCTCGTGGCGGGCGCGTCCGTTCAAGGCGCGGGCCAGGGCCATACGCTCGTCGAAACCGGTCCCGATGGCGGTCTTGAGGGCCGTCAGGCCGGGGTCCAGCAGCTTGAGCCAAGGGCGTACCATGGGATGCCTCGTGAGGGAGTCCAGGGTATCACCCCAGGGCAGCGGCGAGTCCGTCGCAAAGCTGGCGCGCCATGGCCTCGCGAGTCTCCACGGTGGCGGATCCGAGGTGGGGCAGCAGCACGGTCCGGGGTGCCGTCAGCCAGCGGGGATGGACCTGCGGCTCGCCATCGTAGACATCCAGGCCCACGCCGCCGAGGCGGCCCGACTCGAGCAGGTCGATGGCGGCGTTCTCATCGAGGATTCCCCCGCGCGCCGTGTTGATGACCGCGGCGCCGGCGGGCAGCCGTTCCAGCGCGGCGCGATCCAGCAGCCCGCGGGTCTGTTCAGTCAGGGGGCAGTGGAGGGACAGCACGACGCTGCGGGGCAGCAGGTCCGCCAGGGGCAGGCGCGGAGCCTGGCCCGTGCCGTAGTCCACCTGGCCGCTGTGGCCATCGCGGCTCCAGAAGAGGGGGGTCATGCCCAGGACCTGGACCCGCCGCGCGAAGGCCAGACCGATGGGGCCGCTACCGAGGATGCCGCAGTCCTTGCCCGCGAGGCCGGTACCCAGCAGCTGATCGGGGGCCCAGCCCTGCCAGGCCCCTGATCGCACGAGCGCCTCGCCTTCGGCCAGGCGGCGGGTCAAGGCCAGCAGCAGGGCCAGGGCGAGGTCCGCGGTGGCGTCCGTCAGCACGCCTGGCGTGTTCGCCACGGCGATGCCGCGGGCCTGGCAGGCGGCCACCGGAAGATGGTTCACGCCCACGGAGTAGGTGCCGACCACCTTGAGCCTGGGCGCGGCCGCCAGGTCGGCCTCGGTGAGGGGCTCGGAAAGCACCACGACCAGGGCTTCGGCTTCGGGCAGGGCTGCGTTCCACTCCGGCGACCGGAAGGGTGCCAGCTGCAGCCCGGGAAAGCAGGCTTGGAGTTCGGCCAGGGCCGGGCCGGTGAGGGAGGGCGTGGCGAGGAGGCGAGGGCTCATCGCTGCAGGGCCTTGAGGGCCTGGCGGATGGCCTCGGGCAGCGGGGGCTTGGAGGCGCGGAGCTCCGCGACCACCGGCAACACCATCTCCTCCTTGAACCCGAGATTCGTCAGGGCCGAGCGCAGGCTCCCCTCCCATGGATCGCCCGACGGCGTGCCCACGAGGCCGTCCAGGCCCGTCAGGCCGCCCATCTTCTCGGACAGCTCGAAGCACATCTTCTCGGCGGTCTTCTTGCCGACGCCGGGAACGCGGGTGAGGGTCTTCACATCCCGGCCCCGCAGCGCCTGCACCAGATCCTCGAGGGACAGCGCACCCAGGGCCGCCAGGGCCATCTTGGGCCCCACGCCATCCACCTTCACCAGCATCCGGTAGAGTTCCCGCTCCTGGGGCGAGGCGAAGCCCAGCAGCCCAATCTCGTTCTCGCGCACCAGGAGTTCGGTGTGCAGCACCACCTGGGAACCCGCCTCCGGCAGCAAGCCGTAGGTGGACAGGCTGATGGCCGCGGCGTAGCCCACTCCCCCGCATTCCACGAGGGCCAGGTTCGGCAGCTTCTGGATGAGTTCTCCGCGCAGGCGTCCAATCATGCCTTCAGCATACAAAAGGGCGACAAGCGGCGTCCGTTTGTTTGATGATGGCTTGGCGGGCTCCCCGGCTCGCGACGCGGTGCATTGACCGGCATCGGTCGGCAAGGACCCGCGGCGAGCCTCGCAGCCCAGGCCCCTCGAGGGCGAGCTCATGCCTCCTGCATCTCCCACCCATCCGCCGTCCAACCTCGATCTCGACGGGTTCACCGGCCTCACCGAGGCGGAAGCGCTGCTCCGCCTGCAGCGCGCCGGGCCCAACGAGCTGCCGTCACGCGAGAAACGGGGGCTCCTGGCCATCGTCTTCGAGGTGGTGCGCGAGCCCATGTTCCTCATGCTGGCAGCGGCGGGCATCCTCTACCTGCTGATGGGAGAACCCCAGGATGCCCTGATGCTCCTGGGTTTCGTCTTCGCGGTCATGGGCATCACCATCGTCCAGGAGCGGCGGACGGAGCACGCCCTGGAAGCCCTCCGCGATCTCTCCAGCCCGCGGGCGCTGGTGATCCGGGGGGGCCAGCAGCGCCGGATCCCCGGCCGCGAAGTGGTGCCCGGCGACATTCTGGTGGTGGTGGAAGGAGACCGGATTCCCGCGGACGGTCTCCTGCGTGCCGGCATCAATCTGGCGGTGGACGAGTCCCTGCTCACGGGGGAATCCGTCCCCGTGCGGAAGGCCGCGTCCGTGGGTGCCCAGGTCCTGGACGCTCCGGGCGGGGAGGACTCATCGTCCCTTTTCTCCGGAACGCTGGTGACGGCGGGCCAGGGGGTGGTGGAAGTCCTCGGGACCGGCTCCCACACGGAACTCGGGAAGATCGGCAAGGTCCTGCAGCAGGTGGAGCCGGAGGCGACCTTCCTGCAGAAGGAGACGGGCCGCCTGGTCAGGACCTTCGCCCTGGTCGGACTGAGTGCCTGCACCCTGGTGGTGATCCTCTACGGCCTCACCCGAGGTGGCAGTGCCCAGGTATGGAAGGAGGGCCTGCTGGCGGGCATCGCCCTGGCGATGGCCATGCTCCCTGAGGAGTTCCCCGTCGTGCTGACGGTCTTCATGGCCCTTGGCGCCTGGCGCATCTCCCGCAGCCGGGTGCTGACCCGGCGCATGCCCGCCATCGAGATGCTCGGCGCGGCCACCGTCCTTTGCGTGGACAAGACCGGAACCTTGACCCTGAACCAGATGACCCTCAAACGCCTGAGTGTGGAAGGGCATGCCCAGGACCTGGCCGGGGTCGGGCCCGAACTCCCGGATGAGGTCCACGAGCTGATGGAATACGCCATCCTGGCCAGCAAGAAGGACCCCTTCGACCCCATGGAGCGCGCCCTCCACGCCGCGGGAAAGCAGTGGCTCATGGAGACGGAGCACCTGCATCCCGACTGGTCCCTGGCGAAGGAATACCCCCTTACGCCGGGGCTCCTGGCCGTGACCCACGCCTGGCACTGCGGTGGGGAGCAGGTCATGGTGGCGACCAAGGGCGCCCCCGAAGCGGTGGTGGACCTCTGCCACCTGCCTGCGGAGCGGCGGGCTGAGATCGAGGGCTGGGTTGCGGACCTGGCTTCCCGGGGCCTGCGAGTTCTGGGCGTGGCCCGCGGCCGCTACGGGGCGGCGGACCTGCCGGAAGGCCACCACGATCTCGAACTCGCCTTCATTGGCCTGCTGGGCCTGGAGGATCCCGTGCGGCCCACCGTGCGGGCCGCGGTGGCGGAGTGCCAGACCGCGGGCATCCGCGTGGTGATGATCACCGGCGACTACCCTGCCACGGCCCAAAGCATCGCCCGGCAGGCGGGGCTCGCCCATCCAGGGAAGGTGATCACGGGGCCCGAGCTGAATGAGATGAGCGATGACACGCTGGCGGAGCGGATCCGGGAGGTGGATGTGTTCGCCCGCGTGGTGCCGGAGCAAAAACTTCGTCTGGTCACCGCCCTCAAGGCCAACCGCGAGGTGGTGGCTATGACCGGGGATGGCGTGAACGATGCCCCCGCGCTCAAGGCCGCCCACATCGGGATCGCCATGGGGGGCCGCGGCACCGATGTGGCGCGAGAGGCTGCGTCCCTGGTGCTGCTGGACGACGATTTCTCCTCCATCGTGGCTGCCGTCAAGCTCGGGCGGCGCATCTTCGACAACATCCGCAAGGCGGTGGCCTTCATCCTCGCCGTGCACATCCCCATCGCCGGGCTGTCCATGCTGCCGGCGTTCTTTCCCGGCTGGCCGCTGCTCCTGCTGCCGGTGCACATCGTATTCCTGGAACTGGTGATCGATCCCTCCTGCTCCCTGGTTTTCGAGGCCGAGGAGGCGGAAGCCGATGTCATGCAACGCCCTCCTAGGGATCCTCAAGAGCGGCTGTTCAGCCTCACCTCCATCGGGCTCGCCGTGCTGCAGGGAGCTGCGGCCCTGGCGGCCGGCCTGACGGTGTACCTCCTCACCCGTCCGGGCCATGGCGACGGGGCCGCCCGCGCCCTGACCTTTGCCGCCCTGGTGGTATCCTTCCTGGCCATCATCCTGGCCAACCGATCCTGGACGCTCAGCCTTCTCGGCAGCCTGCGAAACCCCAATCCCGCCCTCTGGTGGGTGATGGGGGGCACGAGCGCTTTCCTGGTCCTGGTGCTGATCTGGCCCGTGGCCCAGCGCTTGTTCCACTTCGCCCCCACGCACGGCAAAGACCTTCTGCTGGCTTGCGCGGCAGGCTTCGCCAGCATCCTCTGGTTCGAGGCGTTCAAAAGGTTCCGCCGCCGGGGGCCCTCCGCTTCCCCGGCAGGGGGCTGATCCATGTTCGGATGGGGCAGGCCCTTCTCCCTGATAGGAATGCACCCGTGAATCGACCGCAGGCCATCGACCCCATCATTCCCATCGCTCCAGCGTCGGATCGCACCCAGGCGTCCATCGCCGAGGTGGTGGTGAGGCTGGCCCGTGCGGGGAGGACCGGCGAACGCTGGCTGGGCGGGTACGCGGGTAGGAAGGTCCGGATGGATCACCTCTACGAAGCGGCCCTGCCCTTAATACCTGCGGGGGCGAAGGTCCTTGATCTGGGCTGCGGCGTGGGCCTCCTGGGCATGTTGCTGGAGGCGCGAGGTCTGGGGAACGAAACCTTCGGCATCGAGTGGGACCGACCCAAAGCCCGGTTCGCTCAGCGGTTGGCCGAAGGGAAGCCTGCGATCCGGGTGGTGTGCGGCGATCTGTGGACGGAAGCCTGGCCCGAATGCACCGTGATTTCGGCGCTGGATGTCCTCCATTACTTCGTTCCGGAGCGGCAACGGGCTCTGCTGCTCCGCATCGGCGCGCACCTCCCGGCGGGCGGCCGGCTGCTGCTTCGCGTGATGGATGGCCGCGCCGGGGGGATGGCGAGGGTGACAAGGTTCTGCGAGCAACTGGCGGTCGGGTTTGGATGGAATCAGGCGCCGAGCGTGCACTGGCGCTCCCTGGCCGAGGTGCACGGGGACCTGCGGGAGGCTGGCCTTTCCATCCTTCCGGTGCCAGGGGAGGGCGGCCATGGCTTGGGAAACTGCCTGGTGGCCGCCGAGAAACCGGGAACGCCCCTGGAGAGCCCCAAAGGCGTCCCAAGCGCGACGGCCTGACCTTCAGGCGGGGGGGAGGCTGCTCTCCCGCTCCTGTCATGGGAGCGTGCTGGCTGCATGCAAAAAGCCCCCTGATATCTCAGGGGGCTCATTTGGTGGACCTGATCAGGATCGAACTGACGACCTCTGCATTGCGAACGCAGCGCTCTCCCAGCTGAGCTACAGGCCCATGAACCTTTAGTCTAACGGGCCGGCATTCGGCGTCAATGGCCGACCGGCGGGGTGCCGGCCAGCCTTTGATTCGGGACCTACATCAGGGTCTGCATGATCTCGTTGAGGGTGGCCTCGCTGGGCTTCAGCTGGGCCTCGCCGAGGCTGTTCAGGGGCTCGTCCACCAGGTTCAGCACCTGGGGCAGGGGGGGCTGGGTGGGGTTGATGTAGAGCAGGCCCGTGAGGAACTCGCCCTTGGCCATGGATTCGTGGACGGCCTTCATGGCGCCGAAGCGATCCGTGGGGTCGTAGCCCTCATGCGTGGCCTTGATGGCGACCTTGGAGCCGTCGGGGAAGGTGACGATCTCGGTCTGCCCGGCGGGGATCTCCACATCCTCGACTTCGGAATACTGGATGAAGCCCAGGTCGTGGAGGGGGAAATCGTGGTCCTTCACATGCTTGTAGGAGCGGGTCGACGCGTCGTGGTTGTTGAAGGTGACGCAGGGGCTGATGATGTCGAGCACCACGGTGCCTTCATACGCGAAGGCGGCCTTGAGGATGGTGTTCAGCTGCTTCGGGTTGCCGGAGAAGCAACGGGCCACGAAGCCGCAGCCCAGCTCGATGGCCAGAGTGCAGGGATCGATGGGGGGCAGGTCGTTCACGGCACCGCTCTTGAGGTGGGAGCCCTTGTCGGCGGTGGCGGAGAACTGGCCCTTGGTGAGGCCGTAGACGCCGTTGTCCTCAATGATGTAGATCATCGGGATGTTGCGCCGCACCGCGTGGACGAACTGGCCCATGCCGATGGACATGGAATCGCCGTCACCGGAGATGCCGATGTTGATGAGGTTCCGGTTGGCCAGCGAGGCGCCGGTGGCGATGGAGGGCATGCGGCCATGGACGCTGTTGAAGCCCCAGCCCTGGTTGATGAAGTAGGCGGGCGTTTTGGAGGAGCAGCCGATGCCGGAGTATTTGGTGACGCGATAGCCCTCGAGGTTGGACTCGAAGGCGGCGTTGATGATCTGGGCCGTGATGGCGTCGTGGCCGCAGCCCGCGCAGAGGGTGGACTTGGAGCCCACATAGTCCTGCTTGGTGAAGCCGAGCTTGTTGGTCGGGGTGGCCGGCGGATTGGGAGCGGAAGGGGTGGCGGTGGTCATGGTCGGCTCCTTACTTCTGCTCGAAGGCGGTGATCTGATCCACGATGCACTTGGCGTCGATGGCGTGGCCGTCGTAGTGGAGGACGCTCTTGAACTTGGTGGCGTACTCGGGATAGGTCTCGCGGAAGAGGTTGGCCATCTGGCCATCGCGGTTCTGCTCGACGATGTAGACGACCTTCTTCTCCTTCACGAAGGCATCGATCTCGGCGGTGAAGGGCAGGGCGCGCAGGCGGAGGTAGTCGGTCTTGAGGCCGGCCTCGGCCAGGATGTCCTGGGCCTCGATGACAGCGGGATCGCTGGAGCCGAAGGCCAGGACGCCCTTGTCGGACCCCAGGTTGCGGAAGACGGGGCCGGGCACATGGGTCTTGGCGGTCTCGTACTTCCGCTTCAGGCGATCCACCACGGCGAGGTAGTCCTCGGGCTTCTCGGAGTACTGGGCATAGGCGTTGTGCCCCGACCCGCGGGTGAAGTAGGCGCCCTTGCCGCCGGGCGTGCCGGGCAGGGAGCGGTAGCAGATGCCGTCGCCGTCCACATCCTTGTAGCGGCCCCAGTCCTGCATGTCAGCGAGCTGCTGCTGGTTGAGCACCTTGCCCCGGTCATAGGGCTTGGTGGGGTAGGCGAAGGGCTTGGAGGACCAGTTCTGCATGCCGAGGTCGAGGTCGGTGACGACGAAGATCGGCGTCTGGAAGCGCTCGGCCAGGTCGAAGGCATCGTAGGAGAACTGAAAGCACTCCTCCATGGTCCCGGGGTAGAGGTTGATGTGCTGGGTATCCCCGTGGCTGGCCTTGGCGCAGAGCTCCACATCAGACTGCTGGGTGCGGGTGGGAAGGCCGGTGCTGGGGCCCGTGCGGGCCACATTGAAGAAGACGCCCGGGGCCTCCACATAGTAGCCCATGCCGATGAACTCGCTCATCAGCGAGATGCCGGGGCCCGCGGTGGAAGTCATGGAGCGGGCGCCGGCCCATCCCGCCGAGAGCACGACGCCCGCGGAGGCGAGCTCGTCCTCCATCTGCACGATGGCCACGGTGGACTTGCCGGTCTTGGGATCCTTGCGGTACTCCTCGGCGTATTCGATGAAGGTCTCGACCAGGCTGGAGGCGGGCGTGATGGGATACCAGCCCACCACGGTCACGCCGGCAAAGAGCGCGCCCAGGGCACAGGCCTCGTTGCCGTCGACGATGATGAGGCCCTGGGTCTTGTTGTCGCGGATGACCTTGATGTGGTCCTGGTCCTCGAGATTCTCCATGGCCCAGTCGTAGCCGGCCATGCAGGCGGTCTGGTTGAGCTCGACGGCCTTGGCCTTGCCCTTCAGCTGCTTGGCGATGGCCTTCTTGACCTCCTCCATGTCGATGCCGAGCAGGCGGGCGGCCACGCCCACATAGATCATGTTCTTCACCAGCTTGTGGAGCTTGGGCTCGGGGCAGGAGGCCGT
The DNA here is from genome assembly GCA_019449415.1 of Geothrix sp. Lineage (GTDB taxonomy): Bacteria > Acidobacteriota > Holophagae > Holophagales > Holophagaceae > Geothrix > Geothrix oryzae. Next base: position 42,105 of record JAGRPP010000018.1, on the reverse strand, counting down.
CACGAGCTTCTGGAAAGGCACGGGGATGTAGGCCAGGTCGCTGCGGAGCTTGTCGAGCTGCAGGGGCTCATCGTAGATCACCAGCGCCCCGGGGTCGGCCTTGGCGATGTCGTCCTTGGCGGTCTCGGGATTCATCAGGATCAGCATCTCGTTGCTGGCCTTGCGGGCCACATAGCCCTTGGCGCTGGCGCGGATGGTGAACCAGGTGGGCAGGCCCGCGATGTTCGAGGGGAAGAGGTTCTTGCCGCTGACGAGCACGCCCATCTGGAAGATGGCGCGCAGCAGAACCGTGTTCGCCGTCTGTGAACCCGATCCGTTGACCGTGGCCACCTGGATGGAAAAATCATTGATCCTGGTTTTCGCTCCTCCGGAGGTGGCAGGGGCGGCGAGGGTGGCAGTCATAGGACTCCTTTCTCATCGGGGCAATGGCGACGAAGAGGGCGTAAATGCTTGGCCCGCCACGCCATCGTCCAGTATGGCAGACGCTCTCAGGGCCATCCAGGAAAGGTAATGGAAGGGAGGATCCGGCGGGTCTGAAATAAAGCGAAAAAAAAGGGATTGACGACCCCGGGATCGGCTCTTACCTTGGAGCCATGAAAGCCAGTGACCTCACCAAGCGACAGCAGGCCGTGCTGAAGTTCATCCGCACCTTCGTACAGGCGGAAGGACGCAGCCCCACGCTGGCGGAAATCGCCAAGGGGGTGGGTTCCAGTGCGGTGTCCACCATCCACAAGCATGTCCAGCACCTCATGGACAAGGGCTTCCTGGTCCGCAGCCACGGCAAGGGCAATAACCTCGTGGTGGCCGCGGGTACCGGGGCCGAGGGGCCCGCGCCGCGAAGCGAGCGCCCTGAGCCGGTACCCGCTATGAAGATTTTCCCCTTCTGCGGTGATGTGGCCGCCGGTTCCCCCATCCTGCCGGAGAGCCGGGCCCTGCCCATCGAGGTGCCCAACAGCATCCACCGCCAGCGGGATGAGCTCTTCGTGCTGCGCGTCCGGGGCGACTCCATGGTGGATGACGCCATCCTGGACGGTGACCTGGTGGTCCTGCAGCGCAAGGGCGAGTACCGCAACGGGGATCGCGTGGTGGCGCTCATCGACCGTGAGGAAGTGACCCTCAAGGAATTCCGGAGGGACGCCAAGGGCGTGTGGCTGATCCCCCACAATCCCGAGCTCCAGCCCCGCTGCTATCCGCCCCAGCGCATCGACATCCAGGGGCTCCTCGTGGGCGTCATGCGCAGCTGCTGACGAAACGCCGCTGACGAGACACCGCTGAGGAAACCTTGAGGCTGCCTACCGGGGTAGGTGGTCGCGGATGGCCGCGCCCATCGCCACCGTGCCCAGGTTGCCTCCGAGGTCCCGGGTCCTGGCGCCGGCTTCGAGGGCGTCCGCCACAGCCGTTTCCAGCGCGCCTGCCTCCGGCTCCCAGCCCAGGTGCCGGAAGAGCAGGGCGGTGCTAAGGAGCATGCCCACAGGATTGGCCAGGCCCTGCCCGGCGAGGTCGGGAGCCGAGCCGTGTACCGGTTCGGCCAGGGCGGAGCAGCGGTGGGGCCGGTGCGGGGCCCAACTCAGGGAAGGCGCCACGCCCATGCCGCCGACGAAGGCCGCCGTGAGGTCGCTGATGAGGTCGCCCAGGTAGTTGTCCGCGGCGATCACCCCGAAGGGGCCCGGATCCTGCACCAGCGCGCAGAGCAGGGCATCCGCATGCATGCCTTTGGCGGGCACCTCCGGGAAGGTTCTCTGCAGGTCCTGGAAGACGCGCACCCAGAGCCCATGGCCGTGCTTCAGTACATTGGCCTTGTGGGCCAGGGTCAGGGTGCAGCCGCGCGCGCGGGCGCGGAGGAAGGCGGCCTCCAGGAGGCGCCGGACGGCTGGTTCCGTGTGCACGGCCAGGTCGATGGCGCGGCCCGGCTCCGTGGAACCCTGCAGGCAGTAGGGACCCTCCGTGTTCTCGCGGAAGACCTCGATGTCGAGGGCCGGGCCACTCCGCCGCACCCGGGGCTTGCAGGGGCGGAAGTTCACCGTCAAGTCCAGGCCCTGGCGGAGGCGCAGCAGGATCTCCTCCGCATGGCGGCCGTCCGGCACCCGCGGGTCCCCCACGGCCCCGAAGAGAATGGCGTCGCAACCATCGCGCAGCTCGGCAAAGGCGGAGCTAGGGAGGGTCTCTCCCGTGCGGAGGAAGTGGTCCGCGCCGTAGGGGAGGGGCAGGGTCTCGAGGTTCCGCCCCCGGGACCGGGCCCAGGCCAGGCAGGGAACAGCCTCGGCCAGGACCTCCGGGCCGACGCCGTCGCCGGGGATGAGGGCGATGCGAACCGTCTTGTCCAAGGCCAGAACTCCCATCGAAGAGCCGATGGTGCCACACTCCACCATCTTCCTGGAGGCTCGCATGGATCGGGGATGGAGGGCTGGCATGGGGATCATCGCGATGCTGGGGCTGGCTTCGGCGGCCGAGGTGGCGGAAGGGGCCAAGGCTCCGGCCTTCGAGGCGCGTGATCAGCACGGGGCCCTGGTGCGCCTGGCGGACTTCCAGGGCAAGTCGGCGGTGGTGCTCTACTTCTATCCCAAGGACGACACGCCGGGCTGCACGGCCCAGGCCTGCAGCCTGCGGGACGGCTTTTCGGCGATCCAGGCCGCGGGCGCCGTCATCCTGGGGGTGAGTGTGGATACCAGCCAGAGCCACCGGGCCTTCGCGGAGAAGTTCCACCTGCCCTTCAGCATCCTGGCGGATCCGGACCGGCGCATCATCGAGGCCTACGGCGTGAAAATGCCCCTGCTCGGCTTCGCCAAGCGGGTCACCTTCCTCATCGATCGGCAGGGCGTCGTCCGCAAGGTGATCCGGGACATCCGCACGAAGGACCACGACCAGCAGGTGCTCGCCTTTCTGAAGGAAATGCACTAGGGTCGGGAAATCCTGCATTTGCATTGAGCCCGGATGGATTTCCGGGCTAAACTTTTTTCTACCAAGAGGTTCAGGAATGGTGTTCTTCAACCACGCCACCCGGCAGATGACGGCGAAAATCGTCTACTACGGGCCCGGCCTGTGTGGAAAAACCACCAACCTCAACACCATCTACGGCAAGACGAGCCAGAAGGCGCGCGGCGAGATGGTGAGCCTTAACACTGAGACGGACCGCACCCTGTTCTTTGATCTGCTGCCCATGGATGTGGGCATGGTGGGCGGCTTCAAGACCAAGCTCCAGCTCTACACCGTGCCCGGGCAGGTGTTCTACAACAGCACCCGCAAGCTTGTGCTCAAGGGCGTGGATGGCATCGTCTTCGTGGTGGACAGCCAGGTGCCCATGCTCGATGCCTGCCGGGAGAGCTGGCAGAACCTGGAGGAGAACCTCCGGGAGCTGGGTCTGGACCTCCACGACATCCCCGTGGTCTTTCAGTGGAACAAGCGGGACCTGAAGAATGTGGTCTCCGTCGAGCAGCTGGAATCGGTCTTCAATGCCCGGGGACTCCCCAGCTTCCAGTCGGTGGCTTCGGATGGCACCGGCGTGTTCGAGACCTTGCGCGGCGTCACCAAGCTCGCCCTGTCGCACATCAAGACCCATGTGCTGGGCGAAGCCCAGGCGCCCAAGGCCCCCGCGCCGGCCTCGCTGGCCCAGCCGGGCGTGGAGGCGCTGACCCTGTCGGACCTGCCCTCCGTCACGGATCTGCTCGACATGGAGGCCGCCGCCCAGCCTTCGGCCCCCGGAAGCGTGCCGCTGCCCGATGAGGACGATGACACGGGCCTCTACATCGAGGCGCCCCAGTTCCTCGATGCCCCCTCAGCCTCGGAGCTGCCTGCGGCGGCTGACAGCATCACCTTCCTGTCTGGGGATGAGGCGGATGATCTGCCTCCTTCGTCCCTGGTCCTGGATGAAGAGGACATGGAAGTCCTCCCCGAGATCGTAGCCCTGCCGGCCTCAGAACCCGTTCCGGCTGCACCCGAGATGCCACCGGCTCCTGAAGTTCCAGCTCCAGCTACAACTCCGTCCGCCCCCGCTCGACCCATGGCCCATCCCGCGGCCCGTCCCGCTCCGAAGGCGGATCCGCTGGCGGCCCTGGCCTCGCTGAAGGTGGAGGCCCGGCGCCCCGCGCCCCGGCCCAAGACCGTGGATTCCAAGGATGCCATTTCCTCCCTGATGGGTGAGCTGACGCAGGTGGGGCGCCAGGGCGCACCTTCGGTGCTGCGGTTGGAGGTTCCATCCGAGACCGACGGCCAGGAGGTCGAGATCTTCGTGCAGGTGCGCCTCAAGGGGCAGATGGTGGCGGAAGGCCAGATTCATCGTCCGGCTCCGGCCAAGGGCAGCACCGCCAAGCTCAGCGTTGAGCTCAAGCAGGGCTGAGATGCGTGCGTTCGCCCTCGTCGCCGTGTTGATCACCCCGCTTTCGGCGGCCCTGCCCGCGTGGTGGACGGCCCTGCCCAAGGTGCCGATCCTCGCCAGCCGGTTCCGCCAGGAGAGCGACAGCGCGGTCTTCGGCAAGCTGGCGAGGGAAGGCGAGCTGCTGCTGGCCCGCGGCGGGAAGCTGCGCGTGGCCTACGACTCGGGCCTGAGGGTGACCTCGGACGGCCGCCACCTCGTGCAGTACGACCCCGACACCCGCACGGCCCAGCGGGTGGAGTTGGCCCGGGCCGTGCGCGATTTCCCCCTGCTGGGCCTCCTCCTGGATCCCGCCCGCATCAACCAGCTCTATCGTGCCGAATCCATCGGGAGCGACGCGGTGAAGCTGGTGCCCCGGGAACCGGGCCTGCCCGGGCTGAAGGCCACGGGCAGCAAGGGCCTGCTGCGTACCCTCGAATGGACTGATCCCACCGGGGCCCAGCAGCGGCTGGAACTGCTGGATCCGAAGACTCCCGTCTCGGTCCAGCCCGGCGTCTTCAAGCCCCAGGTGCCGGCGGGCACGCGCTGGGCGACTCCCAACGGCTGAAGGCCTACTCCGAGCGGCTGAAGGCGTCGAAGACTTCGGCCTGGGGGAAGCGCAGCCGCAGCCAGGCATCCAGTTCCGGCACCGTGTCGAAGAGGTGGTCCGCCCCGGCCTGCTGCAACTCCTCATGACTGCCATACCCCCAGCCCACGCCGATGGCTTCGAGGCCATGGTCGTGGGCGGCGGTCATGTCCACGCCCCGGTCACCGATGAAGACCCCGCCCGGGTGGATGGTTCCGCGCTCCGCAAGGCCCGCCAGTACTTCGGTCTTGGGCTGCCACCGACCCTTCAGGCTGCTGCCGAAGATGTCGTCGAAGATCAGGTTCAGGTCGAACTGGTAGGCGATGCGGCGGGCGAAGAGGCTGGGCTTGGCCGACACGACATAGATGCGGTGGCCCTGGCGCTTCAGCCGGTGCAGGAGGTGGAAGACGCCGGGGTACAGCTCGTGCTCGAAGACGCCGTCCTCGCGGTAGCGCTCCCAGTAGAAGTCGAGGGCGGCCTCCAGCCGCGCCGGAGCCTCCAGGCCCTTCAGTGTGGCCAGGGACTCGCGCATGCCGAAGCCGATCCAGTTGCGGATCGTCGGCTCGTCCGGCATCTCGAGGTGGAAGGCCTCGCAGGTCTTCCGCAGGCAGTTGCGGACCCCGAGCAGGGGATCCACCAGGGTCCCGTCCAGATCGAAGCAGACGAGGCCCGGGGCCCCGGTCGGATCTTCCATCGCCCGCTACTTCATCTGCTTGTTGTAGGCCTCGATGGAAGCCTGCACGAAGGCGTGGGCCTCGGCCTTGCCTCCCCATCCATCGCTGGCCACGGTCTTGCGCTCCAGATCCTTGTAGGTGAGGAAGAAGTGCTCGACCTCGAGCAGGAAGTGCGGCGGCAGGTCCGTGCGGGAGGTCACATGGGCGTAGGTGGGGTCGTCCGTGGCCACGGCCAGGACCTTGGCGTCGTGGCCCTTGTCGTCCGTCATGCGCAGCAGGGCGATGGGCCGGGCGCGGATCACCACGCCGGGATAGGTCGAGCCATTGATGAGCACCAGGATGTCGGCCGGATCGCCGTCATCGGCCAGCGTGCCGGGAATGAAGCCGTATTCGGCGGGGTAGTGGAAGGGCGAAAAGAGCACGCGGTCCACATGCACCAAGCCCGTGTGGTGGTCGATCTCGTACTTGATGCGCGAGCCCGTGGGGATCTCGATGATGGCGTTGACGATCTCGGGCGCCTGTTTTCCAGGATCAAGGTGGACCAGGGACGACATGGGGGCGCTCCGCGAAAGCCTTGATTTTCGCATGCCCTGTGACATCCGTCACGGAAGAGTGGCCGCCGCCAGCCGCAGATGGACCGTGGTACCCCGGCCCACCTGGCTTTCGATGAAGAGCAGGCCGTCATGGGCCACGACGATGCGATGGCAGACCGCGAGGCCCAGGCCCGTGCCCCCGCCGAAGGTGCTGAAGAAGGGGTCGAACACCCGCGACAGCGTCTCCGCCGGGATACCGCAGCCGTTGTCCATCAGGGTCAGGTGCCAGCAGTGGCGCCCTTCCAGGGGCTCCTCGAAGGCGGCCAGGGTGAGCCGGGGGTGCTCGGCGTCTTCCAGGGCCCGGGTGGCGTTCTGGAGCAGGTTCTGGGCGACCTGGCGCAGCAGATCGGAGTCCCCCTCCCAGGTGGCGGTCTCGGGGATCTGGTTGTCCCAGGGCACGCCTTCGGCCAGCGTCGCGTTCCGCAGCGCCTCCTCCCAGAAGGCGCGAAGCGGGATGGCCACGCGCTTGGGCTGGAGGTCCCGGCTGAAGGCCAGCGTGTTCCCCACCACGCGGTTCAGGCGGCCCACGCCCTCCTGCATCTTGCGGGCGAGCTCCAGGGGGCCTTCCTGCTCCTGGAGATCCTCCACGAGCATCCCGGAGAAGAGGGCCAGGCTGCCCAGGGGGTTTCGGATCTCGTGGGCGAGCTCGGCGGCCATGCGCCCCATGGCGGCCAGGCGGTCCTCCCGGGTGGCCTGCTGGGCGCGGAACACGGCTTCGGTGACATCCCGCAGGGTGACGATGGCGCCGCCGTGCGGGGCCGAACGGCGCTCCTCCTCGAAGATCTGCTCCCGCCCCTCGGCCGTCTTGAAGCGCCGTTGCCCGCCCGGACTGCCGGGTTCCCAGGGCATGGGGCCCTGGAGGAATCGGCCGTCGAGTCCCTGCGGGCGGTTGGTGAAGCGGAGGGAGCCATCCTCCCCCAGCACCCAGATGGCGAAGGGGACGGCTTCCAGCACGGTCTGCAGCTCGCCCTGGAGCTGGCCCAGCTGGACCTGGAGCGCTTCGTAGCGCGCCTGGAGATGCTCCGAGGCGGCCGTGAAGGCCTCGAAGGCCTCGAGGAGCTGGCGGGGATCGGGGTGCGCCTCGAGGTGGGTCACGGCGTCACCGGGTGCTTGAGGATCTCCCGGAGGGCCTCCCGATCCTCGCCCCGCGGCTCGGCCTCGACCATGTGGCGGAGGAGCTCCTGCGCCTCGGTGGTTCCCAGGGCCCACAGGGCCCGGGCGGCGGCGAGGCGGATGTCGTGGGGTTCCACGCTGGCGAAAAAGCCCCGGCGCCGCACGAGGTCGGCCAGCGCCGGCTGGGCCTTGGGGGAGGCGATCTGGCCCAGGGTGGTGATGGCCTGCACCCGGAGCGGCTCGAGGATGCGCTTGTCCTGGGCGATCTCGGCAACGGGAGCCACGCTGCCCTCCGAGCGCAGCTGGCCCAGCGCGAAGAGGATCTCCTGGAGGGTCTCGGGGTCCGTGTCCTTCATGCGCGCCACCAGGTGAGGTTCCGACGCGGGCCCGCCCAGCTTCCAGAGGGCCCGCACCGCCGCACGGCGGACGCGCGGTTCCGGGTGCCGGAGGATGGGCGCGATGGCGGGTACGGAGCCCGCGTTCCCCAGGTCGGACAGCAGCGCGAGGGTGTTCCTCACCAGGTACCAGGCCGGGGAGCTCAGGGCCTCGGTCAAGGGGGGGAGGGACAGGGGGCCGAGGTTCCGCACGGCCTCCACCAGGCGGCCGCGGCGGGTGCGCTCGTTCTCGTCGCCCAGCATGGACACGAGGTGCCGGGCCATGGGCGCGCCCACGAACTCGAGATAGGGATACACCTCCTGGACGACGCGATGCCGGTCCGGGTCGAAGATGTGGTTCGCCGCCGCCGCCAGCAGGTCGGGCTCCGCAAGGGAGCCGCGCAGGCTTTCCAGGGCCTGGTTCCGCCAGGGCTGCTGCTCCTCCAGGAAGGCACACAGGCCCTCAAGGGCCTGGATGTCGGCGATCAGGTGCCGCAGGTCCCCGCGCCGGACCAGGGCCGAGGCCATCGCCTCCAGTCCTCCGGCGGTCCAGCGGTGGACGGGGGGATCCGGCTCCCAGGCGAAGTGGGCGCGAAGGGCCTCGGCCAGTGGGCCCTCGCCGCCGGGGGGAAGGCCGGGATCCTGGACCCAGCGGGCCACGCCGGCCAGGGTCTGGGCGGCGTTCAGGCGGATCTCGGCCCGGTCGTTCCGCAGCGTTTCCAGCAGCACTTCCTGCACTCGGAGGAAGGCGTCGAAGCGATGGAGATCCAGGAGCTCCCGCAGGAAGGCCAGGCGCTGATCGAGGGTCAGCTCGAAGAGATGGCCCTCTTCAAGCACCTTCACCAGCTTGGCCTCGATAGAGAGAGCCTCCCAGTCCAGCCGCCGGAGGAGGGCCTCGGCCTGGCTGGCATCCAGACCCGAGCTCCGCAGGTGCGACGACAGGGCCCGCACCAGGGCCTCCCGGTCCGGCAGGGGCCGGAGAATGTCCTCCAGCGGGCCCCGGAGGTGGAGCCAGGAGGCACCCTTCGCCAGGATGGAACTGGTGGCCACGGCCAGGATCTCGCCCGCCAGGGCCTTCACGGCCAGGGCCAGGCCGGCGGGGTGGTCCGGGAGCGAAGCCAAGCCGGCCAGGAGGCTCAGCTGCACCTCGGGTTCCATGCCCATCAGGACCTGGCGGAGGATGCCGAGCTGGGCGGGCGTGGGCTGGCCGTCCCCCAGGCCCAGCTCGTATCCCAGGGGGCCGAGCCCGCTCAGGTCCGCGGCCTGGAACCCACGCAGGAACCCGGCCCCTCCCTCGCTGGCCGGGTCGGGTCCCCCCAGCTCACTGGATTGGAGCCCGCGAAGGAACCCGGCCCCACCCTCGCCGGAAGGGCCAGGGCCTGCCCCCAGGCCCGCCCGGCTGCCGGGCGCGCGGGGGCCGCTGCCGGGAGGGGCGAGGGCGGAGAGCAATGCCTCGCGAATGGCCCTCATCAGGGGGTCTTCGGCCGGGGAGGGCGGCGCAGGGTTGAAGGCGGGGGCCTGGTCCTCCCGGGCGCCCTCTTCACCTTCATGCACTTCCTGGTAGCGGATCTGGGAGACCCGGATGCGCAGGACGCCCGCATGGCAGAGGAAGGCCTCCAACCCGCCCACCTCCTCGAGTTTCTGGGGTTTGGTGACCAGACCCTGGAGGAAGGTGAGGTATTCCTCCTTCGTCACGCCCCGCTCGAAGACGAATCCGCCGACGCCCCGCTCCGAGACCGACCGCACGAGGGCGGCGACATGGGGGTTGCGGGCGTCCTGCACGACGCCATCCGCGAATGCCTTGGCGCCCGAGACGATGAACTGGAGCCGCTCCTGGGTGGTGAGCCAGCGGTCCAGCACCAGGTGGGAGGCCGCCAGGGATTCCTGGGTCCTCGGGTGGGCGGCGGTGTACATCTGCAGCGCCTTGAGGGCCAAGGTCAGGCTCTGGGCAAGCTGCAGGAAGTCGTTCATGCGGGGGTCACCTTCATGGGATCGGACCATTCACGGCTGAGCTGATCATAGTGGGCCCGGAGGAAGGCCAGCCGGCGGCGGCCCTCCTCCCGGGCGGGTTCCGTGTTGAAGCTGGCGGTGATGGTCTGCGCCAGATCGAGCCAGGCCACACCGCGGCGCAGGATCTCCTCGGTGGTGATGGGCTGGAAGGCGCCGCTGATGCACCCGAAGTGGATGAGGCTGGCCGCGCCGATCTTGCTGAGCTTGTCGCAGTCCCAGAGGCAGGCGGTCTCCAGGGGTTCGAGGCGCTTCGTGAGCTTCAGGCCCACATGGTGCTCGATGGCGTGCCGCACGGCGGGGATCTTCTCCGGCGGAAAGTCCGTGCCCGAAAGGATCTCCTCCACCCGTGCCGAGGCATCCTGGGCATGGGTGTCTTTCGCGTGGGGATCCTTCAGGCGCTTGGCCACATCGTGCAGCCAGGCGGCGCATTCCACCACTTCCCCATCGGCCCCCGTCGCGGGCGCGAGCCAGCGCGCCAGGAGCACGGCCGCATAGGTGTGCTCGAAGCGGTAGTTGAAGATGGGCTGGTAGGTGCCCTCCACCTCGTGGCCGATGCCCCAGAACCGGATCGCGTCCGCGTCCGAAAAGCGCCGCAGCGCTTGCTCACAGGCGGTCCGCCAGGGGGTGGGCTGGGTCATGGGTGGCTTTCCTGGTGGGCCCGGAGAGCCCCGAGGGTGGCGTGGATTTCCTCAAACATGGCGCGGTCGGCCCAGGGGGCGCAAGCCTTCGCCAGGCGGTCCATCAGCGGCTGGAGGCCGGCCGCCGGGGCCAGCCCGAGGATGCGGAGACCCTCGAGGGCCATGCGGGCTTCGATGGCCAGCACCTGCTCCAGGGCATCCACGGCACGCAGCAGCTTGCGGGCGGCGATGGGCCCCATGCTTACATGGTCCTCCTTGCCCGCGCTGGTGGGAATGGTGTCCACGCAGGCTGGGTGGGCGAGACCCTTCATCTCGCTGACCAGGGCGGCCGAAGTGACATGGGCCATCATGAAGCCGGATTCGAGGCCGCCATTCTGGGTGAGGAAAGCCGGCAGGTCCGAGTACGCCGGGTTCACGAGCCGTTCCTGGCGGCGCTCGGAGATGCTGGCGAGATCCGCCGCCGCGATGGCGAGCACATCGCAGGCAAAGGCCGGGTACTGGCCATGGAAGTTGCCGCCGGAGCGGGATTCCTGGGTGTCCGTGAAGATCATCGGGTTGTCGGTGGCGCTGTTGAGCTCGCGCTCCAGGATGGCGCCGGCGAAGGTCAGCGCGTCCCGCGTCACGCCATGCACCTGGGGGATGCAGCGCAGGCTGTAGGCGTCCTGGACCCGGTGGCAGTCCCGGTGGCTTTCGGCGATGGCGCTGGTGTCGCCCAGGAGGTCGCGCATGCGCTCGGCCACGGCGATCTGCCCGGGATGGGGCCGCGCGGCGTGGATGCGGGGATCGAAGGCGGCGCGGGTGCCGCGCAGGGCCTCCAGACTGAGGCCCGCGATCTCGTCGGCCAGGCCCGCCAGCCGGGTGAACTTCTCCAGTGCCAGGTTGCCCAGGGAGGTGATGAGCTGGGTGCCGTTGATGAGGGCCAGGCCTTCCTTGGCCTGCAGGATCACGGGCTTCAGGCCGGCCTGGGCGAGGGCCTCGCCACCGGGGATGTGCTGATCTCTCGACCAGGCCAGGCCCTCGCCTACGAGCAGCAGTGCCATGTGGGCCAGGGGGGCCAGATCGCCGCTGGCGCCCACGCTGCCTTGGCAGGGCACCACGGGCACGACATCGCGGTTCAGGCATTCGGTCAGCAGGCGGATGGGTTCGGGCCGGATGCCGCTGTGGGCCTTCAGCAGGCAGTTGATGCGGGCGGCCATGAGGGCCCGGGTCTGGTTCTTCGGCAGAGGCTCGCCCACGCCGGCCGCGTGGCTGCGGATGAGGTTGAGCTGGAGCAGCTGGAGCTGGTCCGGGGGAATGACCACCGTGGCGAACTGGCCGAAGCCCGTGTTGATGCCGTAGACCGTGCGGCCTTCGGCCACGATGCGATCCACCACGGCCCGGTTCTCGGCCACGAGCGCCAGCGCGCCTTCGTCCAGGGACACGGCTTCGCCGGCGGCGATGCGCGCCAGCAGAGGCGCGGTGAGGGATCGTCCATTCAGCAGGATCATCGGGTTTCCTTGCGGGAGAGCGTGAGGGCGAGCGCCAGGGCCAGGACCAGCGTGAAGCCGGCCACCGCGTAGGTGCTGTGGCCGCCCCAGCGGGCAAAGGTGAAGGTGCCCACGGCGGGACCGATGATGCGGCCCAAGCCCGTCATGGCATTCATGACTCCGAAGAGGCTGCCCTGATCCTCGGGCGGCGTCAGCTGGCTGGCGAGGGCGGAACCGGCGGTGTTGCCCATGCCGCTGCCCCAGGACAGGGGAATGAGCAGCAGCAGAAACGGCCACATCCAGTCCGCCCTGGGCATCAGGGGCAGGGCCGCGCCCATCAGCACCAGGCCCGTGATGAGCGCGGCGCGCTCGGGGACGCGCTTGGAGATGGTGCGGACCAGGCCGCCCTGGTAGATCACGAGCAGTACGCCGATGCCGGCGAAGAGGTAGCCCACCTCCCGCTGGTGGAAGTTGAAGCGCTGGTGGACCAGGAGGGCGAAGGTGCCTTCCATCATGGAGAAGCCGGCCATGGCGAGCAGGGATACGCCCAGCAGCTGGGGCATGCCGGGGCGCTTCAGGGCCTTCACGAGGGCGTGGCCGCGGCTTTCGGAGGCCCGGGCCCGGGCGCGCACTTCGGGCGTGAGGGTCTCGGGCAGCCAGAGCAGCACCATCAGGGAAGCCGTCAGGGACAGGCCGGCCGCCACGAAGAAGGGCAGGTGCCAGCCGCGGGTCTCCAGCAGGTGATGGCCGAAGGCGCTGCCGCTGAGGACGCCTGCCAGGGCCGGGCCGAGCACGAAACCCAGGCCGAAGGCGGCCCCGATCATGCCCATGACCTTGGAGCGTTCGCTGGGATCGGAGGTGTCCGCCATGGCCGCCTGGGCCACGGAGATGTTGCCGCCGGTGATGCCGTCGAGGATCCGGGCCGCCAGGATCCACTCGAAGCGGCTGGTGAGGGCGAGCATCATGTAGCCGACGGCCGACCCTGCGAGGCTCATCCAGAGCACGGGCTTGCGGCCCGACACATCCGAGATCCGGCCCAGGATGGGCGAGGCGATGAACTGCATCAGGCTGAAGCTGAGGAAGGCGACGCCGGCCCAGAAGGCGCCGGGGGTTGTGCTGCCCCCGCCGAGGCCGAGGAAGTGGTTGACGCTCTCCATCCAGTGGCTGGGATGGTCGGCGATGGCCTGGGCGTACAGGGGCAGGATGGGAATGACGATGCCGAAACCCAGGAGGTCGACGAACACCGTCAGAAAGATCGCCGTCCTGGCGCGTTTGGAAGACTGCATGGGGTTCTCCAGCCATCCAGTGTAGCTAAGACCCAGGCTCAGTCGCCCAGGGCCTTCTGGATCGCGGCCCGGAGATCCTTGAGCTGGTAGGGCTTCTGGAGGAAGGCCGCTGGGCTTCCGTCCCGGAAGGCCAGGCGGGAGTCCTGTTCGGTGAAGCCGCTGCTCAACACCACGGGGATGCGAGGGTCGAGGTCGCGCATGGCCTGGAAGGCCTCCCGGCCGTCCATGCGCGGCATGGTGAGATCCATGAGCACCAGGCGGAGGCTCGTCCGATGTTCCCGGAACCGCTCCAGGGCCTCCAGCCCGTCGGTGGCGGTCACCACCTCGAGTCCCAACGAGGTCAGGGCCGATCCCGTGGTCTGGAGGATCTGCGCCTCGTCGTCCACCAGCAGGACGAGCCCCCGGATCGGCGGGGCGCCCGCGGATGATTCCCCAGTCGGTTTTGGGGAGGCCGGTTCGCTGGCGGCGGGGAAGCACAGGCGGAAGGTGCTGCCCCGGTCCACCTCGCTGGTGATGCGAAGCCCGGCGCCATGGCCCCGGAGGATGCCCAGCATGGCAGAGAGACCCAGGCCGCGGCCCGTGGCCTTGGTGGTGAAGAAGGGATCGAAGATCCGCTCCATCACCTCGGGAGTCATGCCGCTGCCCGTGTCCTCCACTTCGAGCACCACATGACGCCCGGGAACGGGGGCCTCGATCCGGTACCGGCTCCGGAGGTCCCGTTCATCGAGGTCCTCCAGGGAGGTGGAGATGTGGATGGCCCCCTCCCGATCGCCGATGGCATCCGAAGCGTTGGTCACCAGGTTCATGACCACCTGCTGAAGCTGCGCCACATCGGCCAGGATGGCCGGAAGGCCGGGCTCCAGATCGCAGCGGAGGCGGACCTTCTTCGAGATGGATACCTCCAGCAGGTGGGTCAGGTCCCGGACCACAGCGTTGAGGTCGTGGGGCCGCACCATGAAGTGCCCTCGTCCCGAATAGGCCAGCATCTGCTTCGTCAGCTCCGTGGCCCGCAGCACGCCGGCTTCCATGTTCGCCAGGTAGGGGCGTGCCGGGGAGGTGTCCGGCAGGTGCATCTGCGTGAGATTCAGGTTGCCCAGCACCACCGTGAGCAGGTTGTTGAAGTCGTGGGCGATGCCGCCGGCCAGGACCCCCAGGCTCTCCAGTTTCTGGGTCTGGCGAAGGGCCTCCTCGGCTTGGCGGCGATCGGTGATGTCCAACAGGTAGCCCAGGTGATAGGCAGGCGTGGCACCCTGGCCCGCCACCGCCGTGCTGAAGTCGTAGAACCAGCGATACGGTCCGGTGGCGGTGCGGAGCCGGTACTGCTGCTCATAGTGGGTGAGGCCCCGGGCCTTGAAGGCGGCGGCGGTGGCATGGGCCGATTCCAGGTCCTCGGGGTGCACCAGCTCATCGTAGGAGAGGCGGCCGCTGATCAGATCTTCCGGCGGGAAGCCCAAGATGGTTTGGACATTGGGGGAGATGTACTCCACCGGCCACCCTTCCGCGCTGCTCCATTTGATGACCATGACCGGGCCCCCCACGAAGAGGCCCCGCTCCGCCCTGAGCGCTCCCTCCACCTGCTGGCGCTCCGTGATGTCGGTGGCGATGCCGATGATGGATTCGAGGCGCCCCCCCTCGTCGAACACGGGCGTGATCAGGTTGTCGAAGAGGCGGTCCCCCCCCTGGGTAACCTCCCGTGAACCCTTCCCGGCCATGGCCCGGCGGATCTGGTCGGCGACCAGAGACTCGGCCCCGTACATCTCGATGGCCGAGCGCCCGACCACTTCGCCTGGGCGGAGGCCGAGCTCGCTCAGGCCCAGCCCCTCGGAGAGCGTGAAGCGGCCCGTGGGATCCAGCTGGTAGATGATGGCCTGGGAATTGGACAGGACCGTGCGTAGCCTACGCTCGGTGGCCCCCAGGGCCTGTTCGGCCGTCTTCCGTTCCGTGATGTCCCGGGTGACGGACAGCAGGCAGGGAAGGCCATCCACCTCCATGACCTTGCCGGACATGAGCCCGACGAGCGTGGTCCCGTCCTTCCGGCGGAAGAGGGCTTCCAGCCCCGTGAACTCCCCGCGCTCGCGGATGAACTTAACGGCCCGGGCGCGGTCCTCGGGGTCCACCCAGAGGCCCAGCTCCAGGGCCGTCTGGCCGATGGCCTCCTCGGGGGTCCACCCGGTCAGGCGGGTGAAGCCTTCGCTGACATCCAGATAGGTCCCATCGGCCAGCCGGGTGATGTTGATGGCGTCGGGGCTGGCGTGGAAGGCGCGGGAGAACTTGTCCTGGCTCTGCCGCAGCGCCGACTCGATGGCCTTGCGCTCGGTGACATCCCGGGTGATGGTCAGCAGGCAGGTCTCGCCGGCCATCTGGATGAGGGTGCCCGAGACCAGCCCGGTCCGGAGCGAGCCATCCTTCATGTGGAAGAGGGCTTCCAGCCCCACGAAGTGCCCCTCGGTCTGCAGCATCTGCTGCATCCGGTCGCGGTCCGCCAGATTCGCCCAGAGGCCCAGCTCCACCGTGGTGCGTCCGAGGGTTTCGTCCCGGCTCCACCCGCTGAGGGCCGTGAAGGCCGGATTGACATCCACATAGGTGCCGTCGAGGCGGTTGATGTTGATGGCGTCGGGGCTGGCCTGGAACGCCTTCGAGAATTTCTCCTCGCTGGCCCGGATGGCCTGTTCCGAGGCCCGGCGCTCCGTGATGTCCCGGACATTCGTGAAAATGGCCTCGTGGCCCTCGAAGGCGAGGAAGCCGCTGCTGATTTCCACCGGGAGGAGGCTCCCGTCCTTCCGCCGGTGGAAGGTCTCCTCCCGGTTGGGGCCGAACCGCTTGATCTTCTCCCACCGGCCCGGCCAGGTTTCAGCCGACACGCCCGGATCCACATCCGAAACGCTGAGGCGCAGCAGTTCCTCCTGGGCGTAGCCCAAGGACTCACAGGCGGCCCGGTTGGCGAAGATGAAGCGCCCGGACTCCTCCATGCCGAACACGGGATCGGCGGACTGGTCCATGGCGGCCGTCAGGATGCGCTGGTTGGCCTCGGCCCGCTGGCGTTCCAGCGCCAGGGCCACCTGGCCCGAGACGAAGACCAGCAGATCCCTTTCCTGGGCCGTGTAGCGGCGATGGCCCTCGTAGATCTGGATCACCAGGGCCCCGAAGACGCCCCGCTCGCCCATGAGGGGAACGCCCAGCCAGTCCAGGGAGCCGGTGCCGATGGGTTCGATCTCGCCGGCAGCCTCGAGCCGGGCCAGGACCTCGTCATCCAGCAGCAGGGGCTGCTCGGTCCTGAGCACATACTCCGTCAATCCCCGGCGGAGCATCCTGGGCTCGGGGACCGGGTCCAGGGCATCCACCCAGTACGGAAAGGAGACGAGGCCCGAGGTCCGGTCCCAGAGGGCGAAGTAGAGGTTCTCCGCCGGCATGAGATCGCGGACGATGGCATGCACCCGGCCGAAGAGCTCCTGCAGGTTCTGGGCCCCCGCCGCGGCCTTCGCGATGTGGTAGGTGGCCCCCAGGTACCGGCGTACCATGACAAGGGCTTCGGCCGGATCCTGGGGCTCCCGCAGCGGCTGCATGGGCTCGTTATCGGCGGCCTTTCGAACTGCACAAATATCGAGTGGGTATCGTGCTGGCGGTCAGGCCCAGCGGAACCGACGGACGGCTAGGGCGAAGGCGGCCAGGGCCCAGGCCCCCACGATGGCGAGCCCGGTCCCGTGGCCCACGAGGTTCCCACCATCGTTGAAGACGGCCCGGAGGGCCCGGAGGAAGGGCGCGAGCGGGAGGATCGCCACCGTGTGCTGAAGCCAGGCGGGGGCCGCATCCAGCGTAAAGTAGACGCCGCTGAGCAGCATGAGGGGGAAGAACACCAGGTTCGAGATGGCGGCGTAGCCTTCGGAGGTCTCCGCGAAGCCGCTCAGGGCGAACCCGAAGGCCATGAAGCAGCCCGTGCCCAGGGTCATGATGAGCAGCAGGTCGAGGAAGGAGCCCTGGTTCTGGATGCCGAAGGCCAGGCGGCCCACCAGCAGCAGGATCGCCGCCTGGATCACGGTGACTGTGAGCCGGTGCAACACCTGCCCCAGCAGGAAGACCCACTTCGGCAGGGGCGTCACCGCCAGGCGCCGGAACTTGCCCTTCTCCCGGTAGGAGACATTCACCATGCCCACACTGAAGAGCCCCATGCTGACGAGGTTCAGGCCCAGCAGGCCCGGGAGCAGGAACGAGGCGTAGTTGGTCGAGCGCTTGTGGCCGGGGCTTTCCACCTGGACCGGGATGCGCTGGGGCTCGGGGGCCCCGCTCAGACGGGCCTGGGCCACCAGCCAAGCCTGGTTCACGAGCCCGGCGGTGGCCCCGGCCTGGGCCATGAGGTAGCTGTTCAGCCGCAGGCGGTAGCCTTCGCCGTCCGGTTCGAGCTGGGCGGCGGTCTCCCCGCGCGTCCACCGGGCCTCGGCCTCGGCTTTCGGCAGCGTCTGGACCTTGAGCTGGAGGTCCGTGAGGGCCTGGTCCAGGGCCGCATCGTGGGCGGAGGGGTTCGGGGACTGCACCCGGACCACCGAGAGCTTCGGCCCGCCCCCATCCCGGAAGATCGTTCCGAATCCCATGAGCAGGATCACCGGGAAGGCGAAGGTCCAGAACATGGCCACACGGTCGCGGCCGTAGAGCCGCCATTCCATGGCGAATTGCCTCCAGAGCAGCATGGTCACTCCCTCAGGCTCCGGCCCGTGCGGTGCAGGAACACATCCTCCAGCGTGGCGCGGCGGATGTGGACCTGCTGGAAGGGGACGGCGGCGGCCTCGGCGGCCTCCAGCAGCCGGGGCAGCAGGGCCTTGGGATCGGGCGTGGGGATCTCCCACAGATCGACGCGGGGCTCCACGGCCTGCCCCAGGCGCGCGGCGAAGGCCGCGGAGTCGGGGGCGGCACCCTCGAAGGTGAGCTCCACCACGCTGGGAATGGCCAGATCCGCGATGAGCGAGGCGGGCGTGCCCGTGGCGATCACCTTCCCGTGATCCATGATGGCCAGCCGGTCGCACAGGGCCTCGGCCTCATCCATGTAGTGCGTGGTCAGCACCACGGTCCGGCCCTCGCCCTTCATGCGCCGCACCACATCCCACAGGCTGCGGCGGGCCTGGGGATCGAGGCCGGTGGTGGGCTCATCGAGGAACACCAGCTCGGGGTCGTTCACCAGGGCCAGGGCGAGGGCCAGCCGCTGCTGCTGACCGCCGCTGAGGGTGATGTGGTAGGCATCGGCCTTCTCCTGGAGCTGTACCAGCTCCAGGAGATCTTCGGTGCTCCGCCGCTTGGGGTAGTAGCTGCCGTAAAGGTCGAGCGATTCCCGCGGGGTGATCTTGTTGAAGAGGCTGGTGCTCTGCAGCTGGACGCCGATGCGGGCGCGGATCTCCTGCCCCTGTTTCGCCCAGGTCAGGCCGAGGATCTCGATGTCGCCGGCATCGGCCTCGGTCAGGCCCTCGATGATCTCCAGGGTGGTCGTCTTGCCCGCGCCGTTGGGGCCCAGCAGGCCGAAGACCTCGCCCCGGGCCACTTCCAGATCCACGCCATCCACCGCGAGGACTTTGGGGAAGGATTTTCGCAGGCCGCGGATGCGGAGGGCTGGAGCGGACATGGATTCCTCCGGAACGACCATCATGCCCGGGTTCGACCTCTGTGGGCACAGCCAAAGAGACCTGGGCCAGGGGGGCGGCCATCCAATCAGTGGCCCTTGTCAGTGGCGGGTTCAGACGCGCCAGAATCCCCAGTCGGGCCGTTCACTGGAAATCCGCTCGGCCGCGGCATCCCGGGCCTGGAGGGTGTCGTACCGGGCAGCCCAGCAGCTGCCGGAGCCACACAGCAGTGGCTCGCCGCCGGTATCGCGCAGGGCGTCGCGCACCTCGGCCAGGGGCGGGCAGACCCACAGGGCTGCACCCGTGAGGTCGTTCCGCCAGGGAGGGGCGGTGCCCCCGGGTTGCGAAGCCAGGGCCTCGGGGAAGGGGTAGCCCACATCCTGGAGGGCCCGGTAGACGCTCGGGGTACTCACATGCAGGCCCGGGTGGGCGAGCAACAGGGGCTCAAGGGGTACGGGGCGGAGGGGGAACACGCGCTCGCCGCGGCCCAGGCCGAGGACCGTCCCGCCAAGCAGGAACAGGGGGACATCGCTGCCAAGGCGCCCCGCCATGCGCAGTAGCTCGTCCTCCCGCAGGCCGAGGGCGAACAGTTGGTTTCCCAGCCGCAGGGCCGCCGCCGCGTCGCTGCTGCCGCCGCCGAGTCCGGCCCCATGGGGGATGCGCTTCACCAGGCGCAAGGCGGCGGGCAGGGGGCGCCGGGCCGCTTCCTCCAGCAGGCGCCAGGCCTTGATCACCAGGTTGGACTCGTCGGCCACCAGCCCCTCGCCCATGGGACCGGAGATGGCCAGGGTCAGCTCGGGGGCGGGTTCGCCCTCCAGCGAATCCGTCAAGTCCGCCACGCCCTCCAGCACGGTGGTGACCAGCTCCAGCTCGTGGAATCCATCGGCGCGCCGCCCGAGCACGGCGAGGAAACGGTTGAGCTTGGCGGGGGCCTGGATCGCGAGAGCCATGGCTCCACGGTAGCGCAACGAGCCGCTAGGCTGATCGGATGGTTCTGCTCTTCCGCACCCTCTGGAAAGCCTTCACGCTCTGGCGCCGCGCGCCCCTGGAGCCGCTGGGCGCCTCGGTGCTCCGCTTCCGCGTGTGGCCCAACGACCTGGATGTGAATGTCCACATGAACAACGGGCGCTTTCTGAGTGTCATGGATCTGGGCCGCTTCGACCTCAGCTTCCGCACGAAACTGGGCCGGGCCATGCTGCGGAACCGCTGGAAACCCCTGGTCGGCGCCATCACCATGCGTTATCGCCGCAGCCTCGATCCCTTCGAGCGATATGAGCTGCACACGCGGCTGCTGGGCTGGGACGAGAAGTGGGTCTTCCTGGAGCAGCGCTTCCTGAAGCGCGGTGGCGAGCTGGCGGCTGAAGGCGTGGTGAAGGCCCTCTTTAGGGGAAAGAGCGGCAATGTCCCCGTGGCCGAGGTCCTCAAGCAGATGAACTACGAGGGTCCCAGGCCGGATCTGCCGGACGCCGTCCGGCGGTGGGCCGAGGGCTGACGCTGAAACGATTTGGCGAGGATGTCATGACCTTCCCCCCTGGAACCTACCGGATTTCCCTGGATCCCTCCGAGTTGCAGTTCGAGGTGATCCACGGCTACCTGTCCAGGAGCTACTGGTCCCCGGGCATCCCCCGAGAGGTGGTGGAGAAGGCCGCCCGCCACAGCCTCTGCGTGGGGGCCTACGGCCCCGGTGGCGCCCAGGTGGGTTTCGCGAGGATGGCCACCGACCACACGACCTTTGGTTACCTCGCCGATGTGTTCGTGCTGGAGGAGCACCGCGGCCTCGGCCTCTCCCGAGCGATGGTGAAGGCCCTCATGGATCTGCCGGAGGTCCAGGGCATGCGCCGGCTGATGTTGGCCACCCGGGATGCGCACGGTCTGTACGCCAAGCTGGGATGGGCACCCGTGGCCGACCCCACGCCCTTCATGCAGATCCAGCGGAAGAACCTCTACCGGGCACCGGAGGCCGGTGCCTGAAGGCCCTACAGCCCGTCTTCCAGCTCGAATTCGGGATCGGGGATCGAGAGGATGTCCGGGCCGTCCTTGGTGATGGCGATGTCGTGCTCGAACTGCGCGGACAGGGCCCCGTCGCGGGTGCGCACGGTCCAGCCGTCGGGCTCCACCAGGCACTTGTACGACCCGATGTTGAGGATGGGTTCGATGGTGATGGTCATGCCCGGTTCCATGCGGAAACCGGTGCCGGGGCGCTGCTCGGCGAACACCACCTGGGGATCCTCATGCAGGTCCCGGCCGAGGCCGTGGCCGATGTATTCGCGGACCACCGAATAGCCGCGCTCTTCAGCGAAGGTCTGGACGGCGGTGGCCATGTCACCCAGGCGCTGGCCGGGGCGGCAGTGTTCGATCCCCACGAACATGGCGAGTTGGGCGGTCTGGATGAGGCGGCGCGCTTCCTCGGTGATCTGGCCCACGCCCACGGTCAGGCAGGTGTCGCCGTGGTAGCCGTCCAGCTTCGCCCCGCAGTCGATGGCGATGATGTCGCCTTCCTGGAGGATGTACTTGCTGGGGATGCCGTGCACCACCTTGTCGTTCACGGAGGTGCAGAGGGTGCCGGGGAAGCCGTGGTAGCCCTTGAAGCTGGGGGTGGCGCCCTGCTGGCGGATGTAGGTCTCGGCGATGCGGTCCAGCTCCAGCAGGCTCACGCCCGCCTTGGCGGAACGGGCCGCCAGGCGCAGGGCGTTGGCCGCCACGCGGCCCGCCTCGCGAAGCTTTTCAACCTCTTTGCGGCTCTTGTATCGGATCTGTTCGCGGATCAGGACCATGTGCCCCTCGACCTCCAGTCT
Organism: Geothrix sp.; assembly: GCA_019449415.1. Lineage (GTDB taxonomy): Bacteria > Acidobacteriota > Holophagae > Holophagales > Holophagaceae > Geothrix > Geothrix oryzae. Next base: position 20,619 of record JAGRPP010000018.1, on the reverse strand, counting down.
AACGGGTAGAATGTCGGCATGGCGCGACCTTCGCAGATCCTGGTGATGACAACCTTCTCCCTGGGGCTCCTGGTGGCCTGCCGGGGCGTCCCCGCCCGGCCCGCCGTGGTGCCCGCCGAGGCCCAGTGGGCCGGCGAGGGCCGTCGGGGCGTCTTCCTCAAGGTCGGCCCCCATCAGGGCACCCTCTGGCAGCTGGAAGTCTGGGACCGGAAGGGGAAGGTCCTGGGGGCCGGATCTTTCCGCCTGCGGGGCTTTGCCAAGGCCGAGATCGTGCCCGACGAGGTGCTGGCGTGGGAGAACGGGGCACTGCAGTTGAAGGACGGCACCTGGCTGGTGCCGGAAAAGCCCTGATGCCCTATACGCGAGAGGAAAAGGATTGGCTGGAGCGCGAGTGGGCCTTCCGGGCCTGGGGTCGTGCCGGGCTGCTGTCCACGGACGACTACCGCCAGGTGCTGGCCTGGGAGGCCGCCGGTGTGCCCATGGACTTGGTGGTGTCGGCTCTCAACGCCTTCTTCGACCGCCGCGATCAGCGCGAAAAGCCGCGCACCTTCGTGGCTCTCAAGCACCTGGACCGCGATGTGGCCAAGGCCGTGAAGCTCCGGGAGTCCCTGCTGAGGGCGGGTCCCGAGCTGGATCTGGGCAAGGGCTGGGCTCAGGTGAAGGCGCCACTGCGGGACGATCCCGCCGCCAAGGCTGCCTTTGAAACCTGGCAGCGCCTCCGGGCCGCCGCGCCCTCCCCGGAATCCGCGGGCTATCTGGCCCACCACGACCAGGAGCGGGAGGCCCGCGCGGCGCTGCTGGCGCTGGCCGAGGCGGCGCTCGGACCCGCTGCGGAGCCCCTGCACTGTGAGCTTCGCCAACGCCTCGAGGCCTCCGACATGAAGGAAGGCGGCCTGGTATGGAAACGCGCGTGGTCTCACCACTGGGCCCGCCTTGTGGCCGCGGCCTGGGGCCTGCCGCTGGAGGGCGCATGACCGTCGAGGCCCGCTGGCAGCAGGAGCTGGAAACCCCCACGGCGGGGTTCTTCGAGGCCTTCGCGGCCCAGGCGGCTGTTCCCGACGGCGTGCGCGACGGTGTGCGCGAGGCCGTGAAGGCGCTCATTCCCCGCATCGACTGGGACGCCTACCAGCCTCATGTGCCGCACGGCATCCTGGGCTTGAGGTCCGTGCTGCGGCTGAGGCCCCTGTTGGACGAGGCGGATTTCCTCCGGGCCCTGGCCACGCAGCTGCACATGGCGGCCCACGAGGGGCGGCGCTCCGCCGCCGCCGCCGCGCAGGTGGCCGCGGCCAAGGGCAGCGGCAGCTGGCGGAACCTGGAGGCCTTCATCCAGGCACGGAAGCCCGGCCTGGCGTACGCCGAAACCCAGGGCTTCGACCTGCCGGAGGCCGCGGACTTCCAGCGCCTCGGAGCGCTGGTCGAGGCGGACATGGCCAATGTGGGGCACAAGGGCATCTTCGCGTGGCACCTCGGCGATCTCCACGAACGCCTGGAGCGCCCCCGGGCCACGGGGCGGCGCCTGTTCGGGCTGGTGGCCTGGCTGGCCGCCACGCAGGAGGACACCTTCTGGTGTCGCCGCGCGGCCAGGCGGCTGGAGGGCGCCGAACCCCGCGTGGTTCCCGGTTCCGCGCGGGGAGCCGCCGGAGAAGGGGATGTCCGGGAACTTGAGGCCGCCGTCCGCGAGATCTGCGATCTGGGATTGGTGGGGCTCATGGCGGCTTTCACGGACCGGCTGAAACGGGGAACTCCTGCTGAAGCTTTGTTGTCCGCGCTAGCCCTGGCGGCCGCGGAGAAGGTGCGCGACGCCCGTCGCGACCTGGAGGGCAAGACGGCCTGGATCTTCGTGTACCTGGCCATGCTGGCCGAAACCCATGCGGAGGACGCTCGCACCTGGGCCCAGGCGGCGGCTCTGGTGAACCTCTTTCCCACCGACGAGGTGGACGAGCGCATGCAGCCCCGACCCGCCGCCGCGCCCAGCGCCGAGGGCCTTCTCAATGCCGTTCTGGACGCGGAAGCCCCCGAGGCCATGGGCCAGGCCCAGGGCCTCTGCCGCCTGGGGCAGGCCGAGGCAGCCCTCCGGGCCTTGGCGGCGGCTGCCACCTTCAACGACCCGAGCTTCAACCATGCCTCGCACCTGCTTGCCGTGGCCTCCGTGGCGGATCTGCTGCCCGCCGTGCCGGGCCAGGTCCGCGAAGCCGTGCTGGTGGCCCTGGCCAAGAACCTCGCCAACAGCCAGGGCAGCGGCGATCTGGGCCGACTGGCGGACCGGGCGCTCGCGGGGCGTAAGGAGCTCCGCGCCGGGACGGAATGATTTCCCAGGCTCCGGACCGGGTCGCTATCCTCATCGGGATTCCCCGGGAGCTCTGATGCGTTCGACCCTCGGCCTGGCCTTCGTCGGTTGCAGTGCCGTCCTGTTGGCGCAGGCCCCCTCCTCCGGAGGCCCCACCGCTCAGGTGCTGGACCGGCGGCTGCGCGAGATCAAGGGTGGTCTGCTGGTGGTAGTGGACGGTCCCAAGGGGGAGTGGAAAGCCAAGGTCGACGCCCTGAACGCCGATCCGGATTGGCTCGAGCTGGACCTCGGCCTGGCCTATTACGGATCGAAGGCGGCTGAGGTGGAGGCGCTCCTGAGGCAGAAATACCTGGCGGGACCCCGTCCCCAGTGGGTGCTGTTCGGTGCGGGGCCGCGGGTGGTGGCCACGGGGGGCGGCGTCCCCGAGGCCAAGGCGCTGGCCAAGGCTGTCGAGGAAAGCGGCATCCGCTCCACCATCCAGATTCTGAGGGAGTTCGCGCGGCGGAACCCGGAGCACCTCGAGGCGCGGCAGGCCCTGTGCGCGGAGCTGCGATCCAGGGCCGCGAGGCGGACGCTGGTGCGCACCGGAGGGAAGGTGGACCCCCTCCGGTCGGCGGACGAGCCGTTCGACTTCGCCCAGTTCCAACGGGAGCGAGAGGCGAAGGAGGAGGCCAAGGCGCAGGACTCGCAGGAAGAGAAACCGCCGGTTCAGCTGGGGCCGGAGGAGGACCAGGCCATCTGGGGGGAGTTGGCGGACCTGCTGGGGAGGACCTTCCGCAGCGGTGACTGGCTCGAGATGGTGAATTGGTCCATCGTGCCCGACGAGACGGCGGTGCACAGCCCTCTCATGCGGGCCATGAGCCGGGCTGCGCTCCCCGAAGTGGAGCGGGCTCTGGCACGCAACCCGGGGACCTGGAACCTCTGGCAGATCTGGCTGGGACTGACGCGGACCGATGGGGGAAAGCCGATCCGCCCCCTCCTGGACACCCTGGTTCCGCTGCCCACCTACTCTCCTCTGGCGTGGCCGCCTTATCCCGTGCGCGACGCCTATGTGAAGGATGCCCGCCAGCGGAAGGACTGGATGGCCATCCGGGATCTGCTGCTGCCCCAGATCGAATCCAACAAGCTCTGGGAAGCGGCGCAGGGAAAGACGGAATTCGTGTTCAAGAGGGACGGCAAAATCCAGGAGACCCCGGAGACCGGGGACTACTGGCGCGGCACCCTGGAGCCGCTGGTGGAGGCCCTGGTCCGGCTTGGGGATACGGGGTTGGCCGATGACCTGGTGCGCAGCCGGTTCTCCGAACATCCCTGGACGGGCCTGCCGAAGCGGGCGGAGACCCTGGCCCTGCGGTGCGGCCAACCCCACCTGGCGGCCCAGTGGGGCGCCCTGGGGCAGGGCCGATAGGGGCGGGAATGGGGAAAACCTTCGCCTTCCTCCGCGCCATCAATGTGGGGGGCCACACGGTCACCATGGCGAAGCTGCGGGATCTGTTCGAGGGCTTCGGGCTCCGGGGCGTCGAGACCTTCATCGCCAGCGGGAACCTGTTTTTCGAGGCTGGTCGGGAAGGCGAGGCCGCCCTCGCCAGGCGCCTGGAAGCGGGCCTGGAGGAGGCCCTGGGGTACGAGGTGATCGTCTTCCTGCGTTCCGAGGGTGAACTGGCGTCCCTGGTGGCAGGCTGTCCCTTCGGAGAAGCCGACCAGGCCGTGGCGAAGGCGATGAATGTGGCCTTCCTCAAGGCACCGCTGGGGCCGAAGGAAACCGCGGCCCTCGCGGCCTTGCGGACGCCGGTGGACGACTTCCAGGTCCGCGGCCGTGAGGTCTGGTGGCTCTGCCGGATGAAGCAGAGCGAATCCACCTTCTCGAACGCGGTCTTCGAGCGGGCCCTCGGAGTGCGGGCCACCTTCCGCGGCTTCAATACCCTGCAGCGATTGGCGGCGAAGGCGGGGCTCAGAACCGCCAGGTGAGGCTGCCTGCGAAGGAGGCGTCGTCCGTGTTCTCGTGGTGGGTGATGTTGTTGATGTAGCGGAAGGTCAGGGTGGCGCGCCGGTCGAGGTGGACATGCACGCCCAGGTCGTGCTGAAGGCTGCCCTCGTGGAGCTTGGCGAAGGGCCGGGGGGTGCTGAACCCGCTCAGGAAGTAGAGCTGGACGAAGGGCTGCACGGCCCGGTTCCGCCGCCCCTGCCAGGTGAGGTGGGCCCCCAGGTCCGAGGTGTAATCCAGATCGTTGTAGGCCTCGTTGCCGCGCCCCCGGTGGGTGTAGGCAGCCCCGGCATAGAGGGTCTGCGTGGGGGCGAAGTCCCACCAGCCGCTCAGGCCGCCCTCGACATCCCACCCGGCCTTGTAGGATCCGTAGGTGGTCACCAGCGGGGGCTTGATGGTGAAGGTGGCGCTCAGACCTGTGGCCTCGCCCTGGTGGATCTGGTGGATCACCCCGAGGAGCGGGTCCTGAAGGCGGGTCGGCTGTGAGCCCTCCCGCACGAACTCCAGCCGCCCGTGGCGGATGGTGGCCACCACGGCCTGGTTGTGGGCCACCTCGGCGCGGCCCCACTGGGCGAAGCCTAATGCCTTGTGGAAGGTCTCGATGGGGCTGTCCAGGTCCCCGCCCCCATGGCGTTCCGCCGGCAGTTCGATCCAGACATCCGTGCGATCCGTGAGGCCATGCCGGATCTGGAGGGTCGTCCGGGCGATCTCCTCGTCGAAATAGAACACGAAGGGGGCATTGGGATACTCGGCGGCCAGGGCTTCCAGGGAGGCGCGGTCCATGCGGTGGCGGCCCTGGAACCAGGAGGGGGGCCGCTCCTTGATCAGGTCCGAGAACTCGAAGACATTGGCCCGCACATGGGTGAGGGTCGCCTGCCAGCGCCCGGCGCCGATGGGCCGGGGGGCCTGGGGCTGGTAGGTCATGGGGGCCTGGAGGAGGGTGAACATGTTGCGGGTGGGCAGGGGGCCCATCTCGGGGTAGGCCGTGTCCTGGGCCTGGAGGGACAGGCCAAGGGCCAGCGCGAGCGCGGCGCGCATGGGGAACTCCTTGGGGATGACGAGCGGGCGAACCCACCCCTGCCGGACCGGAGTCCGGGCAGTGACTGAACTTGGAAGCCGGAGGCGCCCGGCAATTGCTTTCTTTTGGGAAGCCTATTTCCCTATGAAAGCAATAATGGGCGATAGACTTCCCCTTGTCAAGCGACTTTCTTTGGGATAGCTTTTAGGGGACCCACCCTGGGTCGTGGACTGTCCATGGACCTCCCCGAGACCGATCGCTGCCGCTGTTTCCGCATGGCCATCGATGTGCTGGCCAAGCCCTGGACGGGTCAGATCCTTTGGATCCTCCAGGAGGGGCCGCTGCGCTTCAACGAACTGGTCACCCGGGTGCAGGGCATCGGCGAGAAGGTGCTCTCGGCCCGGTTGAAGGAACTGGAGTGTCAGGGTCTGCTGGTTCGCCGCGTCCTTCCCACCACTCCGGTAAGGGTGGAGTACGAGCTCACCTGCAAGGGGGAGGGCTTCCGCCAGGTCGTGGAGGCCGTCACCCAATGGGGGACCGAGATCGCCGATCCGGACGCTCAGGCCCGGTAGTTCGGCATCACCTGACCCTTGGCCCACTCGAAGATGAGGCTGGTCTGGATGTGGGCCACCTCGGGCCGCGTGGTGAAGGCATCCAGCGCCAGGTCCCGTAGGTGATGGGCGTCCCGTACAGCCACATGCACCTGGAAGTCGTGCGTGCCGGCCACATGGAAGACCGCCAGCACCTCGGGAAGCCCCAGGACATGCTTCCAGAAGGCCTTCACCTGGGTCCGGCTGTGCTGGCGCAGCTGCACGGCAATGAGGGCCTGGAGGCCGACGCCGAGGGCTTCGGGATCCACCTCGGCGTGGGCGCCCCGGAGGACGCCCTCGGAGCGCAGATGCTGCACGCGGGCCAGGCAGGAGGAGGGCGCCAGACCCACGGCGGCAGCCAGTTCCTTGTTGGATAGCCGAGCATCCTTCTGTAGAAGATGAAGAATGTCGCAGTCGATTCGGTCTAGGTTCATGAATGACATTATTCTACGAAATAAATTCGAGAGATTGCCGAATTCATGAAACTTACATTGGGGACAGGAGCATCCCCATGTCCAAGCCCATCGCCTCGACCTCGCTGGAAACTCAGGCCGTCCATGCCGGCCGCGAAGTGCTGCATGAGCAGGGCATCCACGCCATGCCCATCGACCTCAGCAGCACCTACCCGGTGCAGAATCTCGATGAGGGCGGTCGCAGCCTGGAGGCCATGGCCATGGGGGGCCTGCCCATCGGCAGCCCCGTTTATTCCCGCCTCTACAACCCCACCGTCGCCCGCTATGAGCAGGGCCTGGCCCAGCTCGAAGGCGCGGCGGAGTGCGTGGCCTTCGGTTCCGGCATGGCGGCGGTGACGGCCTGCCTCATGGCCGCCAAGCAGCGGGGCGGCCATATCGTGGCCGTGCGGCCCCTCTACGGCGGCACGGATCACCTGCTGGCCTCGGGCATGCTGGGTCTGGAAGTGAGCTGGGCCGAGGCCGACGGCATCGCCGCCGCCATCCGCCCCGACACCGCCATGGTGATCGTGGAAACCCCCGCCAACCCCACCCTGGCCATGGTGGATCTGGAGGATGTGGTCCGACAGGCGGGCAAGGTGCCCGTGCTGGTGGACAACACCTTCGCCACCCCCATCCTGCAGAACCCCATCAAGCACGGCGCGACGCTGGTTCTCCACAGCGCCACCAAGTTCCTGGGCGGCCATGGCGATGTGCTGGCGGGCCTCGTGGCCACCAACAGCGACTGGGCCACGGAGCTGCGCAAGGTGCGCGTCATCACGGGCAATGTGCTACACCCGCTGGCCGCCTACCTGCTGCATCGCAGCCTCCCCACGCTGCCCCTGCGGGTGCGTGCCCAGCAGGAGGGCGCCAAGGTCATCGCCGAGCGGCTGGCCAAGCACCCTGCCGTCTCCGCCGTGCACTTCCCGGGCCTTCAGGGGCAGGACCCCAAGGGCCTCCTGGGCCGCCAGATGAAGGGGCCCGGCTCCCTCATGGCCTTCGAGCTGAAGGGCGGCTTCGAGGCCGCCGCCATCGTGATGGCCGAGGTGAAGCTCATGACGCCCGCCGTTTCCCTGGGGAGTGTCGACACGCTGATCCAGCACCCGGCGGCGCTCACCCACCGCGTGGTGGACGCGGAGGCCCGGGAACACAGCGGCGTCTCCCAGTCGCTCATGCGGCTGTCCGTGGGGCTGGAAGGTCCCGAGGACCTCTGGGCCGATCTGGAACAGGCCCTGGCCAAAGCCATGGCCGGGATGGCCCTGGGCACCGCCCGATAGTATGAAAAAGAAGATAAAAATGTAGAATTGATCCAGTGCGCCCGGGTCGTATGCTGGGTTTCATCCCGGAGCAACCCATGGTGGATCTGACGGCGGCGGACGCGTGGCTTCCCACGAAGGTCTGATCCATCTCCATTGCGGGGATGTCTCCGCGGCCGTGCACCGGCGCTCCGGCCTGCCCGGAGCCCTCCAGGTGTGGCGGGACTCCCCCGCCGTGGGCCCCTGGACCTCGGATCCCGCGCATCTTCCGGTCCTCCGCGCGGCCTGGTGGGGCGTCACCGGGCCGGAGACGCGGGGACTCGGCGCCCCCCAGAATCCGGCCCGCGCCCCGGAGCCCGTGCTCTGGTTCGGTCCCGATCCCTGGGAGCAGGCCTGCCTGCTCTGGGTGCTGGCGGAACTGCCCGGCGACACCCTCCCGGACCTGGTACTGCTGGACCGCAGCGTGGGCCAGCTGCCGCCCACGGCCCTGCCGCCCCTGTTCGCCCAGCGGATCCTCATGGACGGGGAAGTCATCGAGGCCGCCCGGGACCTCTGGATCCGCTTCCTCGAAGGAGGATGGGGGGCCCTGGGCGGCTGCCGGATTCCCAGCCTTCCCCACCTGGCCCCGGCGCTGGCGCGCCTCGCGGAAGATCACCCGGCGGTGGGTCCTGGGCGCACCCGGCGGCAGCTCCAGGGTCTGGTGGCCCAGGGCGTGCGGGACCTGCCCAGCCTCCTGGCAGAACTCCGGAAGCTGGAGGACCCGCGCCACGGCGCCTGGTACGGCGATCTCGTCGTCGCGAAGATGGTGGATGCGATGGGGGTACGGCTAGGCTGAACCTTCCGTGATGTCGCTTGCTCCCCTCCCACTGTCGTCCAAGGTCACGGTCCTCCGGGGCCTGGGACCGGCGCGGGCGGCGGCGCTGCAGGAGGCCGGCATCGACAGCCTCCGCGACCTGCTGTGGAGCCTGCCCTACCGCTATGTGGACCGCGGTAGCCTGCGGCCCCTGGGCAGCCTCGAGATGCGGGGCTTCGAAGCGGCGGATCCCGGCCTGGTGACGGTGCTTGGCACCGTGCGCGACCTGCGGCAGAGCACCACGCGGGTGCAGCGCATGGCCCTCACCGAGGCGCTGCTCGACGATGGGACGGGCACCCTGCGCCTGATCTGGTTCAACCAGCCCTACCTGGCCCGTGCGCTCAAGGTGGGAGACCGCGTGCTGGCCTTCGGCTCGCTCTTCGTGGGGCGCCACGGCCTGGAGATGCGCGGACCGCAGTTCGAGCAGATGGGTCGGGAGGAGGACATCGGCTGGGTCCGGCGCTACCTCCCCCTGTACCGGAAGCTGGGGCCGCTCACGGGGCGGGTTCGGCAGAAGCTGGCCCAGGAGGCTCTGGGGCGGGCCCATCCGCCGGAAGAATGGCTGCCGCTGGAGCTGTCCAAGGACCTTCCCGAGCCCCTGGCCGCCTTCCGCCTGTTGCATGATCCGCCCGACGACAGCGATCCCGCCTTGCTGGAATCCGGCGACTCGCCGGCCCACCAGCGGCTGGCCGCCGAGGAGCTCTTCGCCTTCTCGCTGGGCGTGGCCCTGCGCCGGGCCGGCCGCCTCAAGCGCCAGGGCCTGGTGGTGCCCACCTCGCCCGAGCTGCGCGAGCGCCTCAGGTCGTTCCTCCCCTTCCGCCTGACCGGGGCCCAGCGGCGGGCCTTCAAGGACATCGTGGCCGACCTCACCTCGGGCCGCGTCATGAACCGCCTGCTCCAGGGGGATGTGGGCAGCGGCAAGACACTGGTGGCGCTGCTGTCGATGGCGATGGTCGCGGAGACCGGGGGACAGGGGGCCCTGCTGGTGCCGACGGAAGTGCTGGCCCGCCAGCACGCGGCCAGTTTCCGGCGCTACCTGGGCGATCGGGCCGATTCCCTCCAGCTGCTGCTCGGCGGCATGAAGGCGGGTGAAAAACGGGCTGCGCTCGCCCGCATCGCCAGCGGGGAGGCCCGCTATGTGATCGGCACCCACGCGCTGTTCCAGGAGGCCGTCGCCTTCCACCGACTGCAGCTGGTGGTGGTGGACGAGCAGCATCGCTTCGGGGTGAAGCAGCGGGAGGCCCTGAAGGAGAAGGGGGGCGACCCCCACTGGCTGGTGATGAGCGCCACGCCCATCCCGCGCTCGCTCGCCCTGGCCGTCTTCGGCGACCTGGACCAGAGTGTGCTGGACGAGCTGCCGCCGGGTCGGCAGCCCATCACCACCAAGCTGCACAAACCGGACGCCGCCGAGCGGGCCTGGGAGCAGGTCCGGCGGGAACTGGCCGAGGGACGCCAGGCCTTCGTGGTGAGCCCGAGCATCGACCCCTCCGATGAAGGCAAGGTGCAGCTGCGCGACATCCAGGCCATGGAGGCCCTGCTGCGGAGCATCTTCCCGGACGAGGGGATCGAGGTGGTCCACGGCCGGCTGAAGGCCGATGAGATGGCGGCCCGCATGGGGCGTTTCGTGGCGGGCGGGGCGAAGATCCTCCTGGCCACCACGGTCATCGAGGTGGGGGTGGATGTGCCCAACGCCACGGTGATGGTGGTGGACCACGCCGAGCGCTTCGGCCTGAGCCAGCTCCACCAGCTGCGGGGCCGCGTAGGGCGCGGCGCCCACCGCAGCCACTTCCTCATGATCAGCGGTTCCGAAACCGAACGGCTGCAGACGCTGGTGGAGACCCAGGATGGCTTCCGCATCGCCCAGCGCGACCTGGAGCTGCGGGGACCCGGGGAGTTCTTCGGCGTGCGCCAGGCGGGGCTTCCCCAGTTCCAGGTGGCCGATCTGGTGCGGGACCGCCGCCTCCTGGCCCGCTGCCGGGAGGCCGCCGACCGAACCCTGGCCCAGGGGCTCAGCGAAGCGCAGGCGGCCTGGCTGAAGCGGGAACAGGTGCGGCTGAGGCTGGCGGAGATCAGCTGAAGGCGCCCCCCCCCCTCATGAGGGTCGTGTCGTTATTTCACAGGGGGGGGCTTCCGCCCGGTTCCATAAAGCCTAAATTTAGTTTCAATGCCACCTGAAGCCAGTCCAGGCCTCGGACCAGAGAGGTTTTATCATGTTGTATGGTTGATTTAAGTATTGATATGATTTGTATTAATAATATATACAATGCGCCGACCCAACCGATCCAGGTCGTTGCCTCGACCCTCGAGAGTTCCCGTCAAGCCATCCAGCGACATCAGCCATGTTCGAAGGAGGTCGTATGAAACTCATCACACGCAAGGGGTTCTGGGCGCTGGCCGTGGCGGCCTCCCTGACCTTGGCGATCGCCGGTTGCCGGGGATCGGCCGGACAGAACGGCCTCAACGGAACGAACGGGTCCAATGGCACCAACGGGTCCGACGGTTCCAACGGCGCGCCGGGCGCGGGATACGCCATCGATGCCACCACCTACACGCCCGACGAATGGGGCGCCCTGACCCTCAAGGCCACCGTCACCAGCATGCAGATCAGCTCCCCGCCGGTGGTGACCTTTACGGTCACCGACGGCCACAATGTGCCGGTCAAGGGGCTCGGATTCAAGAGCCAGGCCTCTTCGGCAGCCTTCGCCAGCTATGCCAACATGGCCTTCGGGCTCGCCAAGCTGGTGCCTGGCGCCAACGGAAGCCCGAGCATCTGGGTCAATTATGTCGTGACGGCCAACCCGACGGCTGCGGCCCCCGCGACCTGGGTTCCCAGCCGGCCCAGCACGGATAACATCGGGACCCTGGTGGACAACGGCGACGGTTCCTACCGCTACACCTTCCGCCGGGACATCACCCAGACCCAGGCCCTGCTGGATGCCGCGACCTACACCGGCGCCAACATCAAGGCCGACCTGGGCGATGTGAGCTACAACCCCAACCTGACGCACCGCCTGACCGTGTTCGTCGGCGGCACCGCCCGCGGAACGGGCACCAACACCCCGGATGCCTCCAACAGTGGCGTCGTCTCGGTACCCATCCTGAATCCGGCCAACGCGGCCTATGACTTCATCCCCGCCACGGGCGCCGCAGTCACGGCCACCAATGAGCAGCGGGAGATCGTCGATGTGTCCTCCTGCTTCAGCTGCCATGCCAAGTTCGAGTTCCACGGTAGCGGCCGCCAGGACACCCGCTACTGCGTGATCTGCCACAACGACCAGCGCAAGTACGGGCGGGCCGAGGCCACGGTGACCGCCACCACGGTGTCTGGCGAGACGGGCAAGCTCAACGGCCACGCTTCAGGAGACTTCCCCTCCTTCATCCACCGGATCCACATGGGGGAGGAACTGACCAAGACCGGCTACGCCTACGGCGGCATCGGGTTCAATGAGGTCACCTATCCCCAGGATCACCGCAACTGCGTGAAGTGCCATAGCGCCAGCGCAACAACGCCGCAGGGCGACAACTGGTTCAACAACCCGAGCCGCTTCGCCTGCGGCGGATGCCATGACCGGGTGGATTGGACGACGGGTGCCAACCATGCCGGTGGCGCGGCCACTTCGGATGTCAATTGCTCCAGCTGCCACGGGGCCGCGGGCATCAAGCTCAACCACCTGCCGGTGGTGCCGCCGGATCCCGCCAACATCTGGAATACGGGCGGGACCAACAACAACACCAACGCCTCGTTCGTCGGGGCCTTCACCAACAACCTGCCTCCCGGGGCCAGCAAGGTGACCTGGGATCTGAAGAGCGTGACCCTCAACGCCGCCGCCAAGCCGGTCTTCACCTTCCGGTTCCTCAAGGATGGGGTGCCCGTGGTCTTCAACACCTACGCCGCGGGCTCCGTCACTGAAATGATGGATAACTTCGTGGGAGGGCCCAGCTTCTACATCGCCTTCTCCGTGCCTCAGGATGGCATCGCCAACCCGGCGGACTGGAACGCCACTGCCAGCACCTACCTCAAGAACATCTGGCGCGGCGACAACCTGGACATGGGCGGGGCGGCCCTGGCGGCTTCCGCCCAAGGCACTCTGAGCGCCACCCCGGATGCGAGCGGCTACTACACGCTGACCATGACCGGCGTGAACATCCCCACCAGCGCCGGGATGGTCACGGGCGGTATCGGCTACACCTACGCCCTGACGCTCACCCAGCCCCTGACCCAGACCGATGTGCCCGGATACCCCTACATCCCACGGGTCGCGGGCTCGCCCGGCACTGGACAGGGCGGCCTGAGCGTGCCGGCTCCCAATGTCTCGAAAGTCATCAGCGGAGCTCTGCCCGCCGGTTTCCCGCTCAATGCCGGAAGCACGACCACGGGGCCCGCGAACACCGCCCGCCGCACCATCGTGGCAAACGCGAAGTGCCTGGACTGCCACGGCGCCATGGGCGTGTTCACCACCAAGGCCTTCCATGCGGGCCAGCGTAACGATCCCCAGACCTGCGAGTTCTGCCACAACGGCCAGCGGGTGAACAACGGCTGGGGCGTGAACATGAAGGACTTCGTCCACGCCATCCACGGCGCTGGCAAGCGGCAGGCCAAATTCTCCTGGGAAGCCTCCGCGGGCGACACCTACTGGAAGACCACCTATCCGGGCGTCCTGAACAACTGCGAGGCCTGCCACATTCCCGGCACCTACGATTTCGGCCTCTCCACCAACGCGGGCGAGCTTCCGGACCTGCTCTGGACCACCGTCGCCACCGGCACGGTCCCCACGCCGGTGAATGTGGTCGTCACGGGCAGCGAGCCGGTCCCCGGCGTCTACTGGTCCCCCTATGCGGCCGCCTTCGGTTCCGGCTTCGCCTTCGGGACCGGCTTCAGCTACAACGCCAATACCGGCGCCACCACCGCGGCTGCGGGCACCACCCTGGTGAACTCGCCGTATGTGGCCGCCTGCTCCAACTGCCACGACAGCTCCCTGGCCATCTCGCACATGCAGACCAACGGCGGCACCTTCTACGGCAGCCGGGCCAGCGTCACGGCGGGGGGCAAGTTCGTGCGGCAGGAGCAGTGCTTCCTCTGTCACTCCGCGGGGAAGATCGCCGATGTGAGAGTCGTGCACGCCTTCAAGTGAGGGTGCTCGAGGGGGCGGCTTCCGGCTGCCCCCTCGAGATCTACCCTTTGAGGAGCCGCTCCGAGATGCGGGTCCGCAGGATCTCGGGCACCAGTTCGGACAAGTTTCCGCCCATGCTGCCGATCTCGCGGACGAAGCGGCTGCTCACGGCGCTGTACTTTTCCTTGGGCATGAGGAAGACGGTCTCCAACTCCGGGGCCAGCTTCCGATTCATGAGGGCCATCTGGAACTCGTACTCGAAATCGCTGAAGGCCCGCACGCCCCGGACGATGAACTGGGCGTTCTGTGCCTTGGCGAAGTCCACCAGCAGGCCGTGGAAGGTGGTCACTTCCACCTGGGGCAGGGTGGCCGTCAGTTCCTTCAGCATGGCGACCCGTTCATCCACGCTGAAGGCGGGAGACTTGGCGGGGTTGTGGAGGACGGCCACCACGAGCCGGTCCACGAGCTTCGCCGCCCGCTGGATGAGATCCCAGTGACCGAGGGTCACGGGATCAAAGGAGCCTGGATAAATGGCCGACCGCACGGTCACTCCGACAAGGATGGGGATTCAGCCTAGCGCATCCTGGCTGACCCCAGGATCAAAGGTCCCCCCGGGCGCCTCAGCGCTTGAGGATCCAGGTGCGGAAGCGGCCCGCGCCCTCGGTCTCGCACCAGCAGGGAAGGCCCTCCTGCCGGAACTGCTCCAGCAGGGGTTCGGGGCGGAAGGGGCTCAGGAGCTGCAGCGCCTCGCCGGGCGCCAGGGTCAGCAGAGCCCGGCGGGTGCGGGCCAGGGGGTGCTCGCCCGCCGCCAGGAGCCCGTCGGCATCCAGGGTGGAGCGCACGGAGGCGGATTGCGCCCATTCGGGCCGGGGGTCCTCGGCCAACGCCTCGTTGGTCCGGCCGAGGGTTGCTGGGGTTTCGCCGGTCAGCTCCCGGAGGAAGCGCACGAGCTCCGCGGTGGGGAGGCCCGCGATGCGGGCCGCCTGCTCCACGGTGGCCAGCTTCGCCACCGTCCTGCGGAGGATGGGGTTCCGCAGCTTGGCGAACTCGGGGACCCGCGCGATGAGGGCCTCCTGCAACTCGGGGTGGGCTTCGAGGAAGGCGCCGATCTTCGTTTCGGGCGTGATGTTCATGGGGACCTCAGGCCTGGGCCGGCGCGTCGTATTCGAGCAGGCGGCGATCCCCCTCCAGGGCCCGCAGGCGCGTGAGGTCCTGGGTCACTTCGAGGGTGCCCAGGTAGGCCCCGGCTTCGTCGCGCACGGCGAAATAGCGGATGTGGACGAACTTCCCCTGCATCTGGATCCAGAACTCCGCCACGGTCTGGCGGCCGGCCTTGAAGTCGTTCAGGATGCGCTCGACCACATCCACGCTCTTGGGTGGGTGGCAGTGCTTCACCTCCCGGCCCAGGATGGTGCGGCTGCGGGCGAAAACCCGGTCGGGGCCTTCGCTGAAGAAGGCCACGCGGTCATTCGCATCCACGAAGGTGATGTCCACGGGCAGGCTCGAGAAGATGCCGATGAGCTGCTGGAAGCTGAGGGAGCCGCTGGGGAAGGCCACGGCTGAAACCTCGGGCAGGTGGATGGGATCCTCGGGCAGGGCGGCCACGGGGGGCGCGTACCCCGCGGCGGGCTCCACCAGGCACCAACCGTAGCGGGGGCTGTCCCGCCAGACCTCGCCCCACTCCTCCTCGGTGAAGAGGCCCAGGCACATGGGCAGGAGGATGGTCTCCTCCTTGTAGATCATGGATTCCAGCGCGGCCAGGGCGGGACGCAGCACCGTGGGAACGAGGATTTTCAGCTCCGCGCCGCTGAGGCTCTCCTCCCGCAGCACTTCGATGGCCCCTTTGAGCAGGTCGCGCACCTCGTCGTCCTTGGCCCACATGACCTTGGAGGGCCCCGTGTTGCCATGGCGCTCCAGGACGGAGAAGACCAGGTGCTCCTTGCGCTGGTAGTGCTTGTCCACATCCATAAGGGCGTTGAAGGCTCCCAGCACGGCCAGGCGCTCGGTGGTCGGGTAGGCCTGGTCGGCCACGGACTCCAGGGCCGCGACCCGCTCCCGGGCGCTGCCGAGGGCGCTTTCCACGGCCCGGTTCTCCCGGCGGAAGGTATCCACGGGATGACCGGGCGGCACTTCCCGGGGGGCGGCGGGCTTGGCCACGGCGTCCTGGAGCACCTCCGCGTGGAGGTCGCACATGGACTTCACCTCCTCGGGGCTCATGCCGTCGGCCATGAGGGACTGCTCCATGGCCGCGATCTCGTTGGCATCCACCTCGCCCACCATGTGCGCCAACCGCGCCTTCACCTGCTCGGGAGCCTCGCCCCGGTGCAGGTGCAGGATGATCTCCTTGAGGGTGGCGATCCGGTGTTCCCGGTTGTTGAGGAGTTCGCTCATGGTGTCTTCCCGTGGGGGGCCGTCCCCGGGAAGAAGAAATAACATAGTAAAACAATCAACAATTCTTAAATGTGATCTGCGTCGTTCCGGACCTGGATTCCCGGCCGGAGAGGGGCCGTGACCGAGTGCTAAAGTGGGACCATGAGCGAGAAACTGAGCGTCGGCCTTATCTTCGGCGGGGAATCCCCCGAACACGAAGTCTCCATCGTCACGGCGCGGGCCATCGCCGAACATCTGGATTCGGTGCGGTTCCAGGTGCGGCCCATGGGCATCGCCCGCAATGGCGTGTGGGCCGTCCTCGGCGATCCCTTTGCGCGGCTGGCGGCGGGCGAGCTGCCGAAGCGGAGCGACCACCCCTTCCTGCCCCTGGAGAAGGGCGCGGAGGCCACGGCGCTGCCGGATGTCTTCTTCAATGCCCTGCACGGCGCGGGAGGCGAGGATGGCCAGATCCAGGGCTACCTGGAGCTGCTGCACCGGCCGTACACGGGGGCGGGGCTGCTGGCCATGGCCGCGGGCATGGACAAGTGGATCACCAAGCGCCTCTGGGAATCGGAAGGACTGCCCGTGGTGCCCTATGTGGGACTCACGGAGGAGCGGTGGCGGCGCGAAGCCGCGACCTGCCTCGCGGAATGCGCCAAACTCGGCCTGCCCCTCTTCGTGAAGCCCGCCAACCTGGGCAGCAGCATCGGCGTGGAGAAGGTGAAGCGCGCCGAAGACCTGCCGGCGGCCCTGGACCGGGCCTTCACCTTCGATCGGCGGGTGCTGGTGGAGCAGGGGCTCGATGTGCGCGAGATTGAGGTGGCGGTGCTGGGGGGCGACGAGCCCCAGGTGTCCCAGCCGGGCGAAGTGATCGTGGCCGACGAGTTCTACACCTTCGAGGACAAGTACCTCCACGGCAAGAGCCGCACGGAGATCCCCGCGAACATCCCCGAGGAACTGGCCGATCTGGTGCGCAAGCTGGCGGCCAGGGCTTTCGCGGCCTCAGACGGCTACGGCATGGCGCGGGTGGATTTCTTCCTGGAGCGGCTCACGGGGCGGGTCTTCCTCAACGAGCTGAACTTCATCCCGGGCTTCACCAGCATCTCCATGTATCCCAAGATGATGGCGGCCAGCGGCGTGCCCTATGCGGAGCTGCTGACCCGGCTCATCGACCTGGCCCTGGCCCGACACGCCCAGATCGTGGTCAAGCAGAAGGGGTTCCAGTCCGGCAGCGACTGGTTCCGGGGCGCTCAAGGTTAGGCCGGGTCTGGCCGATACCAGCTCCATGGATGGATTCGGCATCGCCCTCTCGGGACTGCGCGCGGCCAGCGCGGGGCTGGCCGTGCAGGCGAACAATGTGGCCAACCTCCAGTCCGACGGCTTCCGGGCGAAGCGCGTGGGGTTCGTGGCCGAACCCGGCGGCGGTGTCCGGGTGCAGGGCGCGCCCGAGGATCCCGCCCCGGGAGTCCCCGGCGCCTCGAATGTGGATCTGGCCTCGGAAGCGGTGCAGGGCATGGGTTTCGACCTCATGTACAAGGCCAATCTCAAGGTCCTGAAAGCCGAGGACGAGCGCCTGAAGGCCACCCTCGATCTGAAGGCGTAGCCGCCGGGCGGAATAAGCCCCTACACTGAGGCCATGCACGCCCGCACCTGGCTCTCCGTCTTCTCGCTTCCCCTGGTGACTGCGTTCACCTTGCCGGTGCTCCAGCAGGGCACGCCGCCCAAGGTGGTGGCCAAGCCCGGAGCCAAGCCCGTGCCGCAGGATCCGCTCGCGGGCCTGTCCGACATCCAGGATGTGCTGGCCCTGGTGCAGCAGAACTATGTGGATGCCCCGGACATGGAGAAGGTCGTCTCCGGCGGCGTCCAGGCCGTGCTGGAGCGTTCCCACCCTTTGAATGCCTACCTGTCGGCGGAGGATCTGCGCCTGCCGGACCCCGGCCCCGCCGAGGCCGGGCTCACGGTGATGAAGCGCGGCAACCTCTACGCCACGGTGTTGGCGGTGGTGCCCGGTGGACCCGCAGCCAAGGCCGGCATCCAGGCGGGGGATGTGATCCGCAAGGTCGATGGGGATTCGGTGGGCCGCCTCAGTTCTTGGGCGCTGGAACGGCGTCTGCGTGGCGAAGACGGCTCGACGCTGGATCTCTACCGCTACTCCAACGCCACGGGCGACCTGGCCAAGACCACGCTCCATCGGCAGCGCCTCGCCGCGGCCCCCGCGGCCCTCAAGCAGGGCGCCGGCGCGACTCTGCTGACCCTGCCCGACCTGGCCCCCGGCCGCGCCGAAGAGCTGAAGAAGCTGCTGGCTTCCGTGGACCGCAGCCACACGCTGGTTCTGGACCTGCGCCAGTGCGCCAAGGGATCGATGGAGGAAGCCGCGGCCGTGGCCGGCCTCCTGGGGGCCAAGGAGACCTTCGGCACCCTCCAGGAGGCGGGCAAGCCCGACCGTCCGGTGGCGGTGGTCGGCTCCGGCACGCCCTTCGCGCGTCTGGCGCTGCTGATGGGCCGCTCCTCGCTCGGAGCTTCCGAGGTCCTTGCCACCTGCCTGAAGAAGGGCGGGGCGAAGGTCTTCGGCGAGAAGACCCTGGGCCTGGGCGTCGAGCGGAGCCGCTTCCCGCTGAAGCAGGGTGGGGCCGTGGAACTGGTCTCCCGCCGCTGGCTCGGCGCGGGCGGCGAAAAACTCGACCGCCAGGGCGTGGCGCCGGATCAGGTGCTACGGCTCGCCGATGCGGACGATGTGCTGGCCAAGGTGCTGGCCGCCCTCCAGGCGCCGGCGCCCGCCGCGAAGTCCGACGCGAAGCCTGTGGCGAAGGCCTCCTAGTTGGCTCGAGGGAAGGGGAAGCGCACCTCCACCCTGGCCCTGGTGGCCTGGGGGGCCTTCACGCTGCTGCTGGGCCTGGGCGTGGGCCTGCTGCTGGGCCAGCAGGGCTGTGGCAAGCGGGAGTCGCCGGTCAAGCGGGAGGTGCCGAAGCCCGAGCCCAAAAAGCCCGAGAAGAAAAGTGCCGAGCCGAAGGTGACCCCCGCCCCGGAAGCCGCCAAACCCCCGAGCCCGGAGCCCGCGCGGCCCCTGCCGGTGCTGGCCCTGGTGATCGACGACCTCGGCTATGTGCAGCCGGAGCTGGTGACGCGGCTGTGCAGTCTGCCTGTGGCCTTCAGCGTGGCGGTCCTGCCCTACCAGGAGCACACGCGGGTGAGCGCCGACATCGCCTACCGCCTGGGCAAGGAGGTCATGCTGCACCTGCCCATGGAGCCCATCGGCTACCCCGGTCCCAGCCGGGACCCCGGGCCCAACGCCATCCTCTACAACCTGCCCGAAGCGGAGGTCCGCCGCCGGGTGCGCATGGCCCTGGAGGAAGTCCCCCACCGCGTGGGCGTGAACAACCACATGGGCAGCCGCATCACGCCGGACCGCCTGCGCATGGGCTGGGTGCTCCAGGAGATCAAGGCCCGAAAGTACTTCTTCGTGGACAGCCGCACGGAGAAGGACAGCGTGGCCTTCGATGTGGCGGAGAAGTTAGGTATTCCCACCGTCCAGCGGCGCGTCTTCCTGGATGACGACAAGGCCTTCCCCGAGATGGAGAAACAGTGGGACCGGGCCATCAAGCTGGCGGAGAAAGACGGATCCGTCCTCATCATCGGCCACATCTACCCCGAGACCGTGGAGGCCCTTGAGAAGCTCGTGGCGCGCAGCAAGGGGCTGGTGCGCTTCGTGAAGGCAGGCGACCTGGCCAAGTGATAGGCTGATTCCGGCGATGGCGTCCGCCCCATAACCGCCTGGATGGCTGATGACGCCTGTGGATCCTGGAGGACACAGGCATGGGCGTTCATTCTTTTCTCGCGGTCGGCGTGGGCGCGGCGCTGGGGGCTTGGCTGCGCTGGGGCCTTGGCGCGCTGCTGAATCCCCTGGTGCCGACCCTTCCCCTGGGTACGGTGGCGGCGAACCTGCTGGGGGGCTACCTTGTGGGCGTGGCCGTTGCCGTGTTCGCCCAGCACCCGGGCTTGGCGCCCGAAGCAAGGCTCCTCATCATCACGGGGTTTCTGGGGGGGCTCACCACCTTCTCGACCTTTTCCGCCGAGGCGGTGCACCTCCTGACCCGCGGAGAATACGCCTGGGCTGCTGGTCACATGGCGATCCACCTGGCGGGTTCCCTGTCCATGACGCTGTTGGGCCTGCTGACGGTGAAGGTCTTCGTGAAAGCCTGAGGAGGCGTCATGAGAGGCACCTTTCTGATCTTCTATGTCCAGGAGGACCGCACCCGGCACGGGATCCTGGTCTACGAGTGGCTGTTGAAGCACGCCCGCGGGCTGGGGCTGAAGGGGGGCTCGGCCGTGAAGGCCATTGCGGGATTCGGTCGCCACGGCCTCATCCACGCGGACCACTTCATCGAGCTGGCGGGGGACCTGCCGGTGGAAGTTTCGTTCATGGCCTCGGACGAGGAGGCGGATCGCCTGCTGGCCTCCATCGGGAGCGAGGGCCTCTCCATGTTCTATGTCCGGATCCCCGCCGAGTGCGGTGTGCTCAACCCGGAGGTCCATCCTTAGAGGTCGCAACAAAACCCCGCGCCGCCGCGATGGAGCCAGGCGGGATGCGCCGCAAGGAAGCGCCCGCAGGGCGATGCGGGACATCGTTCAAGGGCGGTGACGCCGCGGAGCGCCCGCCTGGCTCCATCCCTCCGGGCGAGGGGCGGCGGGCGTCGCGATGCTGCG